>NZ_CP138982.1:0-767500 GCF_047126865.1 Winogradskyella sp. MIT101101
ATCCCTTTGGACTTGAACATAAAGGGTACAACAATGTCGTGAATGGCACGGAACATCCATATAAATACAACGGTAAGGAACTGAATGAGGAGCTTGGTCTCGATTGGTATGACTTTGGTGTTAGAAATTACGACCCAGCTTTAGGAAGATGGTTTAATATTGACCCAATGGCAGAAGTTATGCCAGACCAATCGACTTATGTTTATGCTTTAAATAGTCCGCTATTTTTCATCGACCCTGATGGCGCTCTACCTTGGCCAGTACACATTAGGTCTTTTATCAATCCAAGCTCTGTAGCTGGCGGTAAGTTCAAAGGAGATGGACGAGGACCATCAACACAAAGCTCACCAGAAGCTACATCGAGAGTTAGAACAACTTTTGTAGTTGACCCAGCAAAAGGCTCTGTTTCCAATCCTGTATCACAAAGTGACCCTACAAGATTTAATGGAATATCAAATCCAACTAACACAGGACCATTATTGAGACCTATTGAAAAAACAGCAGAACCAAGCTCATCAATAACTAATGTTGAAACTTCAAAAAATAGTGTTTCATTGGATTTTGAGCATTCAGGTAAAGACCCTATAACGCCAGGAATAATTACACCAGATTTAGATGTTCAAGCGAATTTAAGTATAACGGAAGATTTAGATGCTGGTATTTTGAATGTTACGGGCGAATTTACTGGAGATGCTTTCCCAAGCACAGAAGCATTTATAACCGACCAATCTGGAGAAGGAAGGCTACTGTTAGGAGCTCATAAAGAACAAGGTGGTTTAGGAAATTTATTTGGAGAAAATAAAAGACCTACGTTTTCTGTAAATATGCAAGTCAACATAGATAGTAGTGGTAATTTTACAGGCGTAACACAAGGCGATAAAACATATACAGTAAGTGAGTGGAATCAACACGTAAAAGACTCATTCAATAACTAATAAGTATGAAACATTTTTTAATAACATTGTTTTTTTCATTAACCTTAAGTTGTGATAAAGCTGAAGATGTAATATTTGTAATCCCAGAAGGATATACAGGATATGTAGTAATTATTTACGACCAAGAAAATGGTGTTCCAGAAAAATACGAAAATGGTAAAAGGATATACGAAGTGCCAGAAAACGGAGTGCTAAAAACTCAATTCAAAGCAAATTACGGAACATCCCATTATCCTGAATTTTACTATGGTAATATTGGAAATAATGAAATACCATATAAGCCAGATATTAAAAATGTATCAACTAAAGATGTTAATGCTTTTGGTGGTTCAGTAGGTAAAGCAAATAAAAATTTAGCTGGAACTGAATTTGTAAGTTTTTCACTTCATTATATTGGGAATGAAGAAGAAATAAGACAAGCTATTAGAAAAGCAGAGATGCTCGATATATCAAGTCTTTAATTTATAATTGCTACACTAATTTAAAAGCCACCTTTAACGAGGTGGTTTTTTTATTTATAAGCCAATCGAGTTTTGGCATCACGTAGCAACGCATCAATATTGTAAAGTATTGCTTCCCTATCCTGTTCGGGCAGTTCGCTAATATCCTTTAGCCTACGCAACATATCCGCATTTTTAAAAAGTTCGTTGGTATCAGCTTCGCCAACCAAATAAGCCACAGTAGTATCTAAAAGTTCGGCTAATCTCTTTACAGCATCAATAGACGGATTTACATCATCACGCTCATACTTACCAATTACGGAATGGTTGGTATTAAGAAGCTTGGCAACCTCATTTTGAGATAAGCCTCTTTCCTTTCTACAATCACGCAAACGCTTACCAAATGTACTCATATCGATAGTTATAATGCTTATTTAAACAGCTTTGACAAATATACTGTTCATAAATGACTTAAAAAAGTGTAATAAGGTTTTGCTAAATAAGTTATATATAGTAGTTTTGATGCAGATATGAACAACTAAATATTTTTTATAAATGTTAGATACTACCAATCCGAACAGCTACGAGTACACCACCAAACATTTAGAGCTTCACATTCTGGGCGGAATCAAAACGAACAAGCTGGAAAGTATGCGAATTACATTGAGCATCCAAAAGCTAAAGCACAATAACGTTCTACGCCATACACTCGATTTATACAACGATAACCAAGTAGAGAAGTTTGCTCGAAAAGTAGCGGAACGTTTGGAGGTTGGAACAAGTATCGTTAGAAGAACCTTACAAGATGTAACCAAAGAATTAGAGAACTATAGATTTTTACTCATAGAACAATACGAAGAAGCCCATAAACCGTATTACAAGGAACTATCTGCAACAGAAGAACGAGAAGCCATAAAGTTTTTGAAACGCAAGGATTTACTATCTAAAACAAACGAGCTTATAGGAAAGTCCGGAGTTATTGGAGAACAGACCAACAGACTGTTAATGTATCTAATCTTCACGAGCAGAAAAACAAACAATCCATTGCATTGCATCAGCTTGGGAAGTTCTGGAGTTGGCAAGACACATCTGCAATCCAAAGTATCAGAGTTGATGCCAGAGGAAGATAAAATAGAAATGACCGTATTATCTGCAAACGCTTTTTATTACTTCAATCGTACAGAACTACAACACAGATTAATATTGATTGAGGATTTAGATGGTGCTGAAAGTGTACTCTATCCACTACGAGAACTGCAATCTAAAAAACGAATTACAAAAACGGTAGTCCATAAAGATGCACGAGGAAATACAAAGACCATCCATTTAACGGTTGAAGGTCCTGTAAGTGTTGCAGGTTGTACCACACAGGAAAGCATTTACGAAGATAACTCAAATAGAAACTTCCTTTTATATATCGATGAAAGTTCAGAACAGGATATTAGAATAATGAATTATCAAAGGCTTATAAGTGCTGGAAAAATCAACGAGGAACAAGAACACAAATCGAGGGAATTATTAAAAGATGTACAGCGAGTTTTAAAGCCAATTAGAGTAATCAATCCGTATGCAGAACATTTAGAGCTTCCGCAATCAGTTTTTAAACCGAGAAGAACCAACAGCCATTATTTACAGTTCATTGAAGCGATTACATATTACAAACAATACCAACGAGAGCAACACGTAAACGAGGAAACAGGCGAAGTATTTATAGAAACAAATATCGAAGATATTGAAGAAGCAAACGAACTGATACAGGAAGTTTTGTTACGTAAAAGTGATTTACTCAATGGAGCGTGCAGAAGTTTTTTTGAACTGCTAAAAGCCTATCTAAAAGCGAACAACCAGACCACATTTACAAACGTGGAAATCCGCAGAACATTACGCATCAATCCAAGCAATCAAAAGCGGTATATGTTGCAACTACAATTAGCGGAACTGGTAAAAAGAGCCAAAGGAGATAAACGAAAAGGCTATGTGTACGAAGTCTTGAATTACGAGGATTACGAAACCACGAACAAGCAGATAAAAGACCTATTGCAAAGTATCATTGATAGGTTAAGAGGTTCAAAGTAGTTCATAATGGTTCAATGGACAAAATGGACTAATAACAATACTGTAAATCAATTACTTAAATAAGTGGTTCACGAAATCCCAAAAAAGGTCAAGGGTATGAAAAAATTAAAGCTACAAAACGAAGTTTTTAGAATGTTCGTTGCCAACTATAAAGAATGGTTGGATATTTTGGGATATGCAGAAAGTACAGTCTATTACTTGCCAAATCACTTGCAAGAGTTCTTCTATTATTTAGAGCAAAATCACATTAAAAACATCAATCAAATATCTACCAAAACCGTAAAAGAATATTACAACCATTTACAGCAGAGAGTTAACGAAAGAAGAAACGGAGGATTAAGTAAAAGCTATCTGAACAAGCATCAACAGGCTTTAAAAAAGTTCAAGGAATACTTGCAGAACCACAACCACAAAGGCATTAATATACATCTGAAATCCGAGAAACAGCCAACAGAAGAAAAGCTAAATATATTGACCCAAGAAGAAGTTAAGGAGTTGTTTAAAGCTACAAATCAAAGCCATCACTCACAGAGAATACAATTACGAGATAAAGCAATGTTGGTGGTTTTGTACAGCTGTGGACTACGAAGAAACGAAGCAGTACATTTAGATACGAGCGATATTTTTTTTGAAAAGGAACGCATATTTGTTAGAAAGGGAAAGAATTATAAAGAGCGTTTTGTACCAATCAACCGAAAGAACGCAGAAATATTAGAGGATTACATTTACGAAGCTCGACCACAATTTAAGGAAGCCTATTTAAGCGAAGCTTTGTTTGTAAGCCAAAAAGGAACACGAATGTTGGGAATGACCTTTGCCAACCGTTTAAAAGTGATTGTAGAAGCAACAGATAATAAAAATATCATTGATAAAAAGATTACGCTTCACACATTAAGACACTCAATCGCTACACATTTATTACAGCACGAAGTAAAGTTGGAAAGCATAAAAACCTTTTTAGGCCATAGCAGTTTAGAATCTACCCAAATCTATACACACCTTTTAAAAACGATTGAAAATGACAGGATATAAAGTTTATTTAGAAAAAGAGAGTTACAGCAAAAGCACGATAAAAAGTTATGTAAATGGTGTTCAGTTCTTTTTAAAATGGTGCAAACGAAACCATACAAATCCAGAGCTTATTGATTACAAAACCATCCTAAAATATATCAAGCATCTGCAACGAAAGAACAACACTAAAAAAACGGTAAAGCATCAAATAGGAATCGTAAAGAACTACTTTAAATATCTGTTATCAGAGAATTATAGAGTTGATAATCCAATAGAAAATATCAACATCAAAGGCGTAAAAAGAATCATCAATTACAATTTACTCGAAGCTGATGAATTAGAGGATTTATATTATAGTTTTGACACAGAGAATTATCAAGAAGAATACCATAAATACACATCAAAACGCAATAAAATAATAGTTGGGTTAATGGTTTATCAAGGACTGAATACAACCGAACTGATACATTTAGAACTTGAAGATTTACAACTTTACAAAGGAAAAATCTATATAAAAAGTGGCGCAAGAAGTAACAGCAGAACATTAGAACTGAAATCGTGGCAAGTCATAGAATTATTGGAATATGTAAAGGAATTTAGGGAAGAAATAAAATTGAAATGGAATATGGAAAGTGAGCGTTTATTTATCCCAAACAATGCAAGACTGGGAAACACGATACAGTTTATTTTAAAGAAGTTAAAGCGAACAAATCACAAAGTAACCAACGCTAATCAATTACGAGCTTCGGTTATTACGAATTGGTTAAAGCAATACAATTTAAGGCAAGTTCAAGTATTAGCTGGACATCGTTACATAAGTTCAACGGAAAGGTATTTACAGGACGATTTAGAGAGCTTGCACGAAATAGTGAACAACTTCCATCCGATAAGCTGAAAAGTCCACACAAAACAAAACCCAGTTTTTTGCGAAAAGCAAAAATCCTCTGTCTTTTGTTTTGTTCCGCTCGCCACCACTTCTATGGCTTTTATGTCATATTTTTTGTAGCCAACCCAAATACAGCACATTACTTTTTTAAGAAATTTAGTCGTTTAAAGAAAGCAGTAATCTTAAAAAAGTAAAGAGCTGTGCCAACGCTCGAAACAAAAAATCCGCCATAAAAACCATCCCAAGCTATGTTACATAATTTGCATTATAAGTCCGCTTCGCACAGTTTTTAGCGTTGTTATTTTTTTGGATAAAAAACTGTCGTTATAATGTAAACTATGTAAAATATCCGCTCTTCCAACGCTTGAAACCCGAACACGGAAAGAAACATCCGAACTGAAAAACAAAAAGCGGAAACGTATAGCAAGAGGATAACACGCAGTTGCGATGTTATGTTTTACAATCCCTTTAAAATCAAGGATTAACGGAATACTTGAAAATCACTTTTTCTGAAAATTTGCGACAAATGCTCTTGAAAGCCCTGTAAACAGGCAATTTTTTGCGACAAAAATTCTGAAAAAACCAATTGGAGCGTGACATTCAATCGCCATTTAGGCTATCATTTTTAAAAGCCGAAGATTGATTAAGGTCGTTGCCAAATCCGAGATTATAGGCTTGTAAATCTTCGCCTTTTAAAAACGTTTGTTCCCACTCGAACGGGAAAACGTTTTAAAAGGTTGCGGAAGCTGTTGGCTGATGCGGATGAGTTCCGCAAGCTTTTAAAATGAGACAACCGCAGGGCGTTCAGTCTTCACAATCTTCTACAATCAAATCTAAAAACTTCAATCCAAGTTCCGCTGTGAGCGTTGGAAGCTTGGCGAATGGGAGTATTTTACATAAAACTGGTTATAACTACGGCATTGATGGTGCGAGCAAGTATTATAACCCGTTTTATGTAACATACCGAGGGAAAGGGAGTAGTAGCAATACAGAGGTTTTTGAGGAACGAAAATACTGGATTGCTACTGCGAGGACTTTGTTAAATTAATGTATATTTATGACCTGAAAAGATGATGCGGAAAGAACGTTCTTATTAAAAATTTTGGAAGTGTAACCGCTCAAAAGTGGGCTATTCTTGAAAAAAACGCGTAAAGTTATATCCCTTCGGGCTTGAAACATAAAGGGTATAATGAGCTGAACTCTGCTTTTAGAAACTCGATGGCGAGTAAGTTTATGTTCGGGGGTAAAGAGTTCAATGATGAGCTTGGACTGGATTGGTATGATGTGTCCGCCCGTAACTATGATCCAGCTTTGGGTAAATGGATGAACATTGACCCGTTGGCAGAGAAGATGAGACGTCATAGTCCTTATAATTATGCTTTTAATAACCCTGTATTTTTTATAGATTATGATGGAATGATGCCATCGGAAGGCGGTGATCCTTGGTATAAAAAGATTTATAAATCGATTAAAAAGACGTTTACGCGTGATAGATCCTCAGAAAAACAAACTCTTAAGCGAGATGTTAATAGAGCCAAACAGAGACTCAAAAACCTGGCGAAAAAACTTGATGGTATTACTAATGGAACTGGAGATGCAACACCGAAAGATGGCGGAGTCACAATTGTAGGTGACACTAGTAATAAAGGAATTGTGGAAAAGCAAGACATTGCTTCCGAAAAAGCCACAAATATTACTCCTGTTGATGGCGAAGCGTTAGAAGCGATCGCTGCAGTTTATGGACCTCAATTACCAGAACCTTTGCAAGCTGTAAATTATGCTACTGAAATAACAGGTGTTATTGTTGATAATGTTGATGATGATTCAGGAAGTGATAAAACTATGAATTCAGAAACCACTGCAGGAGAAGAAAAGGTAGATATTACAATCCCTAAAGGAACTCTATCACCTGCAACTAGTGGTTATTCTGGTAATTCAAGAGTTAGTTCTCCAGCTGCTGTTAATGTAGTTCAGAAAGACACTTCAGTTTATGCTAAAGACGCACAAAAAGTTGAGCAAAAAGCATTAGATGATTTAGAAAAATTAAACAAAAGAAGAGATGAAATCAACAATAACTAAGAACATCATATTTATAATATTATTAATATTTTCTTTTGAAGGTTGTAAGAAGAATAAGGGTGAATTTTTAAAACAAAAAAAAGAACTTAATAATGATAAGGAATATTACTTGGATTTATATTTTCCTGACACAGTAAGTATTAATAATATTTATGAAGGTGAAATAATTTATATGAGTCCGTTAGACACAATAACAACCGAGATTTTAAAAAAAGGAGACACAATGAGAATTATGGCTCTATTTTTAAAAGATAATGAAAGACATATTAAAGATAGTTATGAACATATATTGAATAGTAAAGAAATTGACACCTTTATTCCAAATAATAGTAACAATATTCCTATTAAGTATAAATTTAAAAAGCTTGGAGTTAATTATTTAGAAGGTGTATTGGAAGATAAAGTTTACCTAAAAGATTCAGACACATCTAAATTAAGAATAATTTCAAGGCATAGTCATATTACATTACCAATATTCGTCACTGATGACGACAATATTATCGACAGTTATTTTAAAGAAAATAGTATTAGGCTACCTATTAGAATCTAAGGTAGGGTAATGGTACAGATTGATAATAGTACAGATTAGTTGATGAATTAATTTTAAAACCTAAACAATTGTAAAACAATAATTTAAAATATAAATTTAGTTGTAAAAGGATGGACGTAATGTCTGTCCTTTTCTTTTTAAACCCATTTAGAGGCTTCTAAATGCGTTTTTTCAATCTTAATGGTTCAAATTGGTTGATGGAAAAATATGAGCCAAATTTAACAAATACAATGAGACTGAATTAAATGTAAAAAGATAAAATCTGCAAGCTTAAGGCAGAAAATGATTCACTTAGTGAGTAACTTGATTACAATTGAGAATAATAAAATTTAATAATCATCCATAACTCTTCAATAAAACCCGAGCTTGCAGATAATGCCTGCCAGTTCTAAAGTTTTTCTTTTTCTCAAAATGCAGACTAATAATCTCACCAAATTTAGTTTGTTGTTCTAATTGATAAATCAATTGGTTGATGGCATTGTACTGCCCTTGTAGCGTAAAATCATAGGTTTTTATGGTGAGGTCGTTTTTTGTAGTAATATGAGGTTCTAAAAAACTGACCACCTTAAGATTGTTAGCTTCTGCATAAGCATTAATAACTTTTAAAAGATTATTTTGTATAGAAGAGCCATCGAGTTGATATTTGGTTAAAAGGGAGTCATAGTACACTTCTTTTTGTTTAAGCAGCGACAACTGTTTTGGTGCATTTTTAGATAGTACAACTTCTTTTGTTAAGGTATTGTATTGTTCTTTTTGTTCCAGCGTTTTTTGTATTGCCAATTGATAACAGATGTAAAGCACTACAATAAAGCCAAGGATAAGCACTATGTTTTTTTGCCGTTTAGTCATCTTTTAAAATCAGTTCTATTTTAAAGCCGGATACTTTAGAAGAAGTACTCCCATAATCAATGATATCCACATGCGCAACCCAATCCATACGTTCGAGCAGATTTATCCAATTAGAAAACGCTTCACTATCACTAGACTCACCTTCGACAATTATTATATTTTCATTTAGGACAATGGCTTTATCTGCTTTTATACGTTTTAGCAAAGGTTGATAGTTCAACTCTTGCAATAAAATAGAGCTAGGTAGGCTATGTATAATAGTGTTACTGTAAAAAGAACTTTTAGATCCATTACTTTTTAGAAGATCATCAACCATTTTCTGTTTTTTGGAAACGACCTCGTTCAGTTTAAGAATCTGTCTTTTTGTAGATTGATTAACCTGTGATAGTTGGCTCAATGTTTCAACCTTATTAAAATAATGATTAAAGAAAAAGAAGTTAACCAGTAATAAACCTAAAATAAATAAGCCTCCAATTCTTAAAAACAGATTAAAAAAACGTGATTGCTTAAAATCATCTTCCAGATCAAATTTTTTCTCAGATAAATTGTTTTGTGCCCTATTATTATCTAGAATAGTTTGTAAAGCGCCAGTAAAGGAGAGTAGTTGATTATTTGTAATATCTAAACCATTGATATTATAAGATTCAGATATAGTCTCCTTTTTTTCAATTTGTAATATTTGTTGATTTTCTATTTCTATTCGAGCATTTGAAGTAAAAACCCGGCTTTGATCAACAAAATTAGAAATACTGCCAATTAAGGTATTCCCTAGCGAAATATTTATAACAGTAAGCTTTAATTCTGAATAGGTATTGATAATGTTATCTATATAATCTCTTCTGCATAAAGCGATAAAATGGTTATTTCCTTGAGATAAAACTTCATAATAAAATTCATCTAAATTGATATTAGGAAAAGCTTTGTAAACCAACTTTAAACTATCTTGTTGCTCACTTTGAAGCGTTTTTGAAAGGATTTTGTCATTATTTAAAACCAAAAAACCAGACTGATTTTTAGGAAGAGTTTTGGCAATGTCTTTAATTGAGTCGTCTTCCCAAAACTCTTCAACCAGTAATTCTCTTTTGGATTGTTTTAGTTGAGTAGCATAAATAACATCTTTTCCATTTTTTGTAGTATGTTCTATACCACAAAAATGATTCCCGTACTTGAGGTATGTAAGTAATCTATCCTTCATTAATAAATTACCGTGGGCTTAATAAGAACTGTTAGCTTAGCTTTTTTACCTTCTCTTACACGTTTGCTAAACAACCATTTTATAATGGGTATTCTTGCTAAGAATGGTACGCCTGAACCAGAGTTGCTTCGAGATTGTTCTTCAAGACCACCGAGAACAGCTATATCCTGGTCTTTCATTCTAACTAAAGAGCTGAACTCTCTAGAGTTGATGTCTGGTGGTGCATCTTCAGAAATTCTATTCCCAAAAGAGGATTGTATAACACTAATATCCAAGGTTACCTGTCCATCTCCAGAAACCGTTGGCTTAATTGTTAAACCTAACTCGGCATCTATAGGCACATAATTAGTGGCGGTTTGCGTTACTGGGTTGTCAGAGCCAATTATGGCTTGGTCAGTAATAGCGTAGTATGATGTTTGCCCATTGGAAAAATAAGCACGATGCCCATTTAGGGTAGATAATCTTGGTGTAGAGCGGATTTTTAAATCGCCATTACTTTCCATGGCTTTAATCGTAGCAAAGAAATTTGGTACAACTCTACCAAGGTTTAAACTTCCAAATCCATTAAAACCACTTATAACCTTATTAATGGTATTCGCACCAAGTGTAAGGTCTGTTTCAGGATAAATACCTCCTTGAGTAGTTGTTGGCTCTTCTCCAATTCCCCAACTAACACCAGCTTCTACAGTTGATGTTTTACTGACTTCTAAAATCATAACTTCAATTTGAATAAGGGGAATAGGTTTGTCTATTTGTTCTATAAATTCCCTAAAACGTTGTATGGCTGCACTTGGACCTGTGACATAAAAGCTATTTAATTCATAATCTTCTTGAATTTTTAATGGATTGGTTAATTGTGCTGGTATTATGCTTTTTAGTGATAATGTGTTTGGGTCAATAGGTTCGCTACCACTGTCACCGTAGCTTCTTTGGGTTCCTTGAAAATCTCTATTTCCATTTGAGTCAAAATTATTTATTGAAGAATTCCTGCCAAAATTTCTATTTGAAGAGAAAGAATTTCTTCCTGCACTTCTACTACTAAAACCACCAGAAGGGTCAGACAATAATTCTATGGTACGATGTCGCAACTTTATGACGGCTACTTCTTGGATACTTAATTGATCCACAGTACCAAAATAGTATATATTATTTTCCTTTTTATAACTGAATTGTTTTGGAATTGATGGAGCAGTGCCAGTAGTAGGATTTCTACTTGGGTTAGAACCGTTGTTTGGGTCTGTATCATTTATTACTGTTGTAGTCTCAAAAAGTTTAATTAGTAAATTGTCGAAAGTGATGTGTTTTGCCTTAAACGTAGCATATCCTGCTTCGTTTAATGGTGTAGCCGTAAAAATGTTAATATTTAATTCATTACCAATATCATTTATAATATCCGCTATTGGTGTATTGATAAAATCAACTTCTACAAGCTGTTGTTCTTTATCTATTATTTTAAAGAAAAAATTAGAATTACGTCTTCTTTGCGGACGCTGTTTTGGTTGTGTAACACCAGAACCGTTTGTGTTTGTCGCAACAGTTGGACTATTGTCTTCAAAAAGGTAAAATCCGTCTTTTGATTTTTCTACATATAAATTGTTAGCAAAAGCCAAATTTTCCATGGCGGCATCAAAAGGGGTTTCTTGTATGTAAGCTATTAGGGAATTATTCTCCAATCCAGGTGAAAACACTAAATTTTTACCAGATTTATCCATTATTAACTTAAAAACATCATAAAGTTTATCTCCTTTTGCATCAATTGATATCGTATTGTTGCTTGGATAGTAAGTTACTGGTATAATACGTTCCTGAGGTTTTTCAACTTCTCTAACAAAAGGTTTTACGGCCATAATGGTTCCGGTAAAATCAATAGTTAGGCTATATTCCTTACATAAAAAGATTAATAAATCGGATACAATTACACTGGGAAAGCTGGGTGAGATATTTTTATTGTCCAATTCTTGTGATGGATTAATGTTGAGATTGTGAATATCAGCTACACCACGTAGTAGATTAGATAATGTTAAATTGGTAGCACTAATTTCTGTCTCATAAACTTCGTTAAGACCAGAAACCTCAGTAGCAAGTATTTCCAATTGATTTTTAAGTTGGTCGATACGTTGCTTTTCTTCGTTTTGAGCGAATGAAATGCTTACGGTTAGTAATAGTACATAGAGTATTTTCTTCATATTCATTTCCAGCAAAAGCGGGACGTTTTTATTTCTACATTAATCTGATAGCAGTGCGTAAACCTCATCAACAGAAGTAACACCTTGTTTTACAAGTTCTACAGCATTACTTTTTAGAGTCTTTATTTGGAGCTCATCTATATAGTCGTCAATTTCTAATTCGTTCTGTCTGATATGTTTTGTGAGCGTTTTATTTATAGGTATAATTTCATATATAGCCTTTCTGCCTTGATAGCCAGTATGATAACAATTGTGACATCCAACAGCTTTAAAGTGTGTTAATAGATCTTTTGGAATATCAAAATTAGAAGGAAAAAGTTCTTTAGACACTTCAACTTCTTTCTTGCAGTCATTACAAAGTTGTCTAACTAAACGTTGCGCAACACTCACATTTAAAGTACTAGCAATTAAAAATGAGGGAATACCCATATCCACCAATCTCGAAATTGTTGCCCACGCAGAGTTGGTGTGGATAGTTGATAACACCAAATGTCCTGTTAAGGCAGCTCTGATAGCCATATTTGCGGTTTTGGCATCACGTATTTCACCTACCATGATAATGTCAGGGTCTTGCCGTAAAAATGTACGTAAGGTACTGGCGAAATCCAATCCAATATTTTCTTTTAATTGTACTTGATTTACACCTTCTAATGTATATTCAATCGGGTCTTCAATAGTTAAGATGTTAGTCTTGTCATCGTTTAGAAGTTTTAAAGTGGCATATAATGTTGTTGTTTTACCTGAACCAGTTGGACCAGAAATAAGGATAATGCCATTAGGCTTTTTAATGGTTTCTTTGTATGCTTTTAACTCACTTTCTGTAAAACCCAAATCTTCTAAATTAATATGGTTGGCATCTTTACTCAAAATACGCAACACCATCTTCTCACCATGTAATGTTGGAAGCGAAGATACACGGATATCAAATTCGTCCGTATTCGTTTTTACCGTAATTCTTCCGTCTTGTGGTAATCGTTTTTCAGAAATATCCAATCCAGCCTTGATCTTTAATTTATTCACTATGACAGGATATTCTTGTAGAGAAATAATAAATTGTTCCTTTAGTTTGCCATCCAGTCTAAAACGTACACGACATTTATGTTCATAAGGTTCAAAATGAATATCACTACTGCCTATATCCTTAGCTGTTAGTAAGAGCTTTTCTAAAAAATCAGTGCTATAATGTAAATCCTCGGATTGGCTTTTATTGCGCTGTCTAAAGTTTACCGCTAAATACTGTTGTATATTCTCTTGACTTTCTTCAATCAGCTCAATGTCTTTATTGAGAACAATCTGTAGTTCTTGTTTTAAGGTGTCAGAAACTTGGTCGGTTTTAAACTTAAGTGTTCCGTTTTGTTTTTCAATAGGGATGATTCTATAGTGATAGGCTTGCTCGCTAGAAACCAGCTGCAATAAATCCGTTGCTATGTTAAAGTTGTCTGTCAAATTAAATGGTGTAAACAGATTTTAGAATACCCAGCCAATGAGTTATATAAGCAATGGCAAAGAAAAAACATAAATAGCCAGCCAAAGGAACGGTTTTAAGATTGGACCTGTTCTTTAAAAATAGATGTAGTACCAATGAAAACAACAATCCAAATACAAACAATATCAAAAAAGAAACGCTTGCAAATGTGAACGCTAGCGCAAAAAACAGTAGCGCATCTCCCAAACCAAATGTTTGTTTCATCGACGTTTTTAATTTAAATTTTGAGTACCCAAAAACAACCAATAGTAAAAACAACACAAAGGCAATATTGATGGCTAAAGTCGTTATAAATAGTTCTTGAAACATATTTTTGTACAATAATATGCCTGAGCAGAGTGCTATAATTGGAAACAAAAACCAATAGACCAATCGTTCTTTAATATCTTGATAAAACACCATCAATAAACCCATAATCAAGATAATTTTTACAATGGCCACTAATCTTTTACGATTTGTTTTGGTGCTCCGTTTTCATCAATTTCCCATACATTAAAAATACCGTCTCCATCAAAATCCGTAATAGCTGTTGCTCTAGCTTTAAAACTATTATTGGTTGCGCTTAGGATTTCATATTGGTAATTGGCTCTTCCATCTTCGTTGACTGTTTTTGGTGCTTCAAAGTCTATTTCACTTAAATCCGTGGAAAATTTTGAATACATATAACGATAGGTTGTTTGCGAATTGTAAATATGACTCAATTGAAGCTGTGCTTCCGTACTTTTTGCTTTACTTATTAAGGGCATTAGGTTAGGTAAGGCTAATAATAGCAGAATGCCAATTATTACCAAAACGACTAGGACTTCTTGGAGGTTGTAACCAGAGACTTTCATAATTTGTGATTATCATTTGTAAATATATCAATAGAGATTTATAAATATCTAAATCCAGCCTTACTTTTGGTAAGGTTGGATTTTATTTAACGAAACCCTTTTCTCAATATCAAATCTACGAGCAAAGCATCATTTTTGCCTTTGATACCCACTGTAGTCCTTAATTTTCGTTTTCTTTTTTCTATGGCACCAAGTGATAAGGGAATGTATTTAACTAAATCTTTGGTTGGAGTTCCTTTCCAGAGTTCATAAAGCATTTGCTTATCAACATCTTCCAAAATAGTATTGCTCGATAGTTTTTTGCGCAATATGTGCAAAACACCTTTACTGTAATATGATTCATCATTGAGGACTTTTGTTAAAGCATCAAACATCACCATGCTATCAATATCTCCTTTGAGCAGCATTGCATCAGGGTTAACATTGTGTAAAATACCACTTAGAACAAGAGTTTCAAAATGCCCTGTGATGATTATGGTTTTTACCTTCGGAAAGGTCTTTTTTAGGAAAACACATACATCCTCACCTGAAGTATATCTTTCATTTTTGGATTTTGGTAATCGCATGTCTATTAGTGCTAAATCGAAACCACTACTATCAAGTCTTTGTTTGAATTTAATAGATTCAATAGCGGATTCACAGCAATTTGCCGTTGAAACATTGATGCGGTACTTGGCATTCGCATATTCATATTGGTACAGAAAATTGGAATAGGCCTCTAGGATAGACGAATGGTCATCTACCAAGAGCGCGTTGATGGTTTTTTTCATAAATCGTTAAGTGTCAATTTAGTTAGTAGTAATAATTGACGAATCAAAAATTATACCTAATTTATTTGATAGAATAGATTTCTCAAAAATTTATTTTATTATTTCGACGTAAGGCAATTTTTACGGTTTTAGGTCTTTTAAATTCGCCAAAAAAAGAATTATGATTGAGAAATGCCTCAACATTACCAATTGTAAGGTTGAACCTTACCAAAAGTAAGGCTGATTTTGGAAATTTTAAAAATGTGTTAACTAATTTTATTGCCACTAACTATTAGTCAACCTATATTTATGAATAAATTATCTTTTCCTTTGGCAATACTCGCAATAGTGTTGTCCATATTTACTTTCTTTTATCTTAATACTTCATCAGAACTTGTCTATGTAGATGTCAATAAACTTATGGAAGGTTATGAACGTACCAAAGTTGTTAGAGCAGATTTTGAAACTAAAGCGAAAACTTTAAATGCCAATGTGGATAGCTTAATGGTCGATTGGCAAAATGAATTGAAGCTTTATGAAAAAGAGCGTTCTTCAATGTCCAAGAAAGAATTAGAGCTTAAGCAGCAAATTCTATCTAACAAACAACAACAACTAAATAATTATCAGCAGGCTATACAAAAACAAATACAGGAAGAGGATAAAAAAGCTACCCAGACTGTGATCAATGACATAAATGATTATGTGAAAGAATTTGGTAAGGATAATGGCTTTAAAATTATTTTTGGAGCAAGCGGTGGTGGTAACATCATGTATGCTGATGATGTTAGCGATTTAACGGAAGATATATTAAAGGGATTAAATGCAGAATTTAGAGGTAAAGAATAGTGTCATTTTAATAAGAGGCACAATGTACTTATTGATATTAGCTCTCGCTCTTTGTTTAGGGTGTAGCCAAAACACTTTTAGTTCTAAAAATGAGCTAATGAATTTTATAAATGATGAATCTAATGGGTATGTCCAATATAAATCAATCAATGGCGTTGATTTTGGTTTGATGTACCGCCCAGTGGATTTACTTATACAACAAGAAATAGATAAAGATATAAAAAACAACAATAAAAAAAATATTGATTCACTCAGGAATAAATATAGTAATTATTTGTACCTAAATCTTAATATTAGTAAGGATAACCAAGAATTATTAAGTGCAATACCTGAAAGTATAAGTGATTTTTCTACTTTGTCTAATAAGCTTTCCTTTGAAATGGATGAAAGTATATTTCTTATTACTACTAGAAAAGATACATTAGATATGGTGGATTATTTATACCCAAAAATGTACGGCGCAACCCGTTCTACCTCAATATTATTTGTTTTTCATAGAGATAAAGAAAAAATGGATAATCAAAATCTATATTTTGTAATAAAGAATATTGAACTTGGTACAGGTGAAGTTAAATTTAAATTAGATAGTGAAATACTGAATTACTATCCAAGACTTACATTTAAAGAATAAAGAAATGACAAAAGTAAAGTTTTCACACAAAGTTATTGCAGTGTTCCTAACACTGAATTTTTTAACGACAATCATCCCTTTTAATTTGTTGCATGCAGGTAATAATGGACCTGGCTCTGCTGAAGCAGCAGGCTTTGAGCCCGTAGACGCTTCTGATATGGTGAGTTTATCGACAGGTGATTTTACATATGTGTTACCTTTGTTGGATGTTGAGGGCTTTCCTGTAAACCTGTCATACCATGCGGGTATGTCCCAAGATATAGATGCTTCTTGGGTTGGTCTGGGTTGGTATCTAAACCCAGGTGCTATAAACAGGTCTGTTAATGGTACGCCTGATGATTGGAAAGGTGGAATAGGTATCAATTTTAATAGTTTTAAAGATGAAGTTACCACATCTGGAGTAACTGTGGATGTAGGTTTTCCTGGAGCTTCAGTCGGTGTGGGAATGAATTGGGGTAGTGGTCAAGGAATGTCTGGTTCTGTTAGAGCTAGTGTAGGATTAGGGTCTATACTAGGTGATATGGGAGGTGTAGGTGCATCAGTTTCTGCCAGTACTTCAGGGGATGTTACTGTTGGTGTTGGAGCAGGTGTTCAAATAGGTTCTTTTGGTGCCGGAGCATCAGTTTCTTATTCTTTAACACAGCAACAATTTTCTTTAGGTGTTGGGGTAGGTATGTCTACCGGTGATAGTGGCGTAAAGGGTTTTGAAAATTCTTCTGTTGGTCTTGGAGTGTCCATGTCAGAAGGTGGTGGCATGGCAATTGGTGCAGGTTACAATGCTTATGGTGACAAAGGAAGTGCTAGTGGTGGTGTAGGGATGAGTAGCGCAAGCTTTTCTCAGGGTGATGCAAGTGTAGATGTACAGTCTACTGCGGTAGCCTTACCACTACATATAGTAGGTATCCCGCTTACACTTGGCTTTAGTAAAAGAAAAGTTACAATAAAAATCAGAAAAGGTTTTTATAATGAAAAATGGGGTGCATTATATTCCTCTGATTATTACGGCTATTCTTCTGGGTCACCATTAATTACTAATAGTCAATTAAATTATAATCATATATATGGTGACTACGTTGTGAGAACTAAATCCTTGGATACCTATTCAACAAGATTGCCTCAGGCTGAAGAAGATTTTATATCTGATTACTCTAAAACTATAGAAAACATCAATTTCACATTCATGAGTTATGATAATTATAATGTGGCTTCACAAGGGATGATGGGTAATATGTCTCCAAAGGTATTTCAATCTTCAACAATATTTGGTGAAGGGCAGAGGACCAAAAACCAAGCAGAAGATAATATCCATGTATTTTGGCATCATGGAAATTTGGCACAAACTGTCAACAGGAAGTTTGGTGACCATTCAAACGGATATAATGAAAATGACTTTTACTTTTATTTTGATGGTCAATTCTCAAGTAGAGAGCTAACTCAGGATGCCACAATAAATAGCTCTTCTGTTAGTAGTTCTACATATATGAATCAAATAATTAATCCAGGTATTCATAATGGTGTTGCTGATGGTGATTCTGGTTATTATGGAAGAGCAAAAACTCCAAGATATGTCGAAACATTTACCAATCAACAAATTGCTAGTGGTCATGCACAAGCAAGAGGGTTAATTAATCCAGCTACAGTAGACGCTCTAGATAGGCAAGACCAAGCTTTGTTTGATCCAAATGGTATCGGAGCCTATAAAATAACGGCCCCAGATGGTAAAACGTACCATTTTGCTTTGCCAGTGTATCATTTCGAACAAGTACATAGAGCTCAGATTGATGCACAAGAATCAAATACATTTGATATCAGAAACGTTAATGAAAAACGACAGTATTCTCGGTTTGCTACGCATTGGCTTCTTACAGCAATTACTGGTCCAGATTATATTGACAGACCTGATCCTAATGGAGCAAATGTCATTGGAACATTTAATAAGGAAGATTATGGGTATTGGGTGGAACTAGAATATGGCAAATGGTCAGATGGTTTTGTTTGGAGAACACCATATAAAGATGGTACATACAATTACAATACTAACGTAAAAGGTAAGATAGAGGACAAAGACAAAGGCGGTTATGCATTTGGAAGAAAGCAGATGTATTATCTAGACAAAATCAATACTCGCAATAGAACAGCACTATTCATAAAAGATATTCGATATGATGCATTAGGCAAAAACTTAAAGTTTAAATTTAGTAATTCTAATGCAGGTGGAGGGCCAACGATTGGTACTACTGTTGGTTCTTCCAAAATTTTAAATCAAACTAACAGAGACGTTAATGTTAGAGAAACTGGTGTAGAGTATAAAAGAGAATACTCCTTAAAACTTGATAAAATTGTTTTAGTAAATAGTGATGTAGGTAAGAATTTATTAAAAAACACTCCTGGATCGATGAGCACATTTTATGGCTCAAATTACTCTGCCAATGATACTTGTACACCAAATTGGGATTCTGCGGACTTCAATCTAATTTATGATTCAAATCTAAATGATGGTATCAAATATTCATATGTAATCCATAACGAACAAGATGTGCTTACTACAAATGATTTGCCAAGTCAATTTGTGCAAAATAATGCATTAAAAGTTGTTGAGCTAGGTCATGAATATAAACTAGCCAAACATTCTGATTCCTCAACTGATGCACCTGATAATTCGCCTAATGGTAAGGATTCATATGGAAACGACATTCATGCCAAATTGACTTTGAGATCTGTCAAAATTAAAGGCAAAGGAGGAGCTGATTATGTTCCAGCAACAACTTTTGAGTATTACATGGAGGAAATGCCTAATGTTGAAACACCAATACCTCAAAAAGTTAATTTAGGTTGGCCTACATATGAGTATGCGGTTGATGCTCAGGCGATACAAGATCATATTGAAGAAAAAAAGTCTAAAATAGACGCTTGGGGATTTTTACAAGATACCGATTATTCAAGTGATAATGAGATAAAGGCATGGAGTCTTAAGAAAATTAACACCCCTACTGGGGCTTCAATTGAAGTCGATTACGAAGAAGATGATTATTGGACTGAAGCATTCTCTAGACGTTATTGGACACAGGGACTTGAGGCAAAATTCACTCAGGAAAATGGACAGAAATTCATATACTTTAGACAAAATGATGATGTAATAACTGATGAAACTATTTATTTTAACAAGTATTTTGACGGTAGTGAAAAAGTTTATTTAGACACACAATATTTTCGAAATCCATCCTGTTCTAGTTGCAGTCATAGGGTGGCAGATTTTGCAGGATTATTTGATATTGTTTGGGTAACCGCGACAGAAGTAAAAATAGCTCTTCCTAGCGATACAAACTCAACATATAGAAATAATAGTACATGTGGTACCTATCCGTGGGCATTTACCCGAAATTATTGTTGTACCTCAAGTACTGCTAGTGTAGTTGATAGATTTGTAAATTATAGAGATTCTTTTGGTAAAAAATGTGGGTGGGAAAGTAACAGTAATAAACACTTTAGTTATAAGTTGCTTGCTAATAAAGTTCCTGAAGATGAAACAGGTGGAGGCCTTAGAGTTAAACAAATTATAACTTATGATGGAACAAAGTCATATAAAGTGAATTATGACTATACAAATCCATTTAACACGGATAATTTTGGAAATCCAAGAAGCTCGGGTATAACCTCATATGCGCCTGTTAATGGTGCTAAATTTGTACCATATCAAACAGAAGTTCCACCTCCAGGCGTTATGTATGAATACATTACAATGAAGGAAACCTCGAGTGATGGCGAATATTACTCTAAAACAAGATACAGACATCATGTGCTGAAACCCGTTCCAAATATTTTTAGTCCAGATATTGAAATGGAAGCATTAAGTGCGGACCCAAATTCTGGTGAAGAAAGTATATTTTGGGCAAGTGTAGATGAAAATTATGGCGGTTTAGATGGCACCAATACTAGAAAAATTGAGGGTAAAAAAATAGACATTAATATAAACACAGCTCTCATAGGGCAAATAAAGAGTATAGAAAGTTTTAATAGTGAAAATCAATTACTCTTTAAAACTGAAAACAAGTATATTAATGGTAATAGTCTTAATAGTGTAGAACCAAATAAAGGATATGCTAGAGAGTCTTTTAATTCTATGAAAAGTGTATTTGAAACAAATAATGATGGAAATGTAGTAAATAACGTAAAGCGTCTGCTAAGTGTATCTTCTAAAACAGAATACAACAATATGTTAAAAACTACGATTACTACCGCGGGAGGACATTCGCAAGAAACAGAATTTTATAATGTTGATCCTTGGCTTGGGAGTTTTAGGACAAGTAGAACGGAATTATCTAATGGTTCAGTGAAATATGATTCTCGTTATCCTGCATATACAAAATATCCTGAAATGGGTTCCAAAGTTCTAAATCCTACAAATAAAAATATGCTCACTCAAGAGGCTATGTCTGTTACAACAGTAGATACTTATGTTTTAAATGCTTCGATAAATACATGGAATGACGATTGGATATATAGAGATGACTCTGGTAATGAATACTCACCATCTAGTTCTAACGAAAAAGTATGGAGAAAGCATAAGACTTTTGTTTGGAAAGATGATATAAATCCTGTAACGGGTACTTACCTTACCACTGTTAGTGACTACAATCCATATTTTAACTGGAGTACTGGTACACCAACAAGCGATAAATGGCAAAATATCTCCGAAATAACACGATATAACCATTGGTCTTTACCACTTGAAACTAGAGATATTAATAACAACTTTGCCTCATCTAAAATGGCTGACAATAAATCTAAAGTCATTGCAGGCGGGAATGCCCGATATACAGAAATGTATTATTCAGGTGCGGAATATGTAAGTTCTGGTAATACTTTTGAAGGTGAAGTTTATGGAGCAAATTTTAGGACTAATGACATAGCACACACAGGGGAATATTCAGTTAAGAATAATAGTGCTAATGACAAAGTTTTTGAGGTCTCGGGTGTAACATCTGCTAACCATAATGATTTATCTAATGACTTTAGACCCGGAAAATATAAAGTGTCTTTTTGGTCTCACGATCAAAAAGATGTGGAGGCAGCATCGGTAATAATAAATGGTTCAACTGTTCCTTTTGCAGAAACTGTAGATGCGGGATGTTGGAAACTATTTAATTTTTATGTTGAGCTTCAGCCTAATTCGAATTTTGAATTATTTGTAACAAATACAAGTGGCGGGGGCTTTTATTTTGATGATTTTAGAATGCATCCTGTTTATTCTAGTATGAATAGTTTTGTTTATGATAAAAATACTGATGAGCTATTATATATCATGGATGCAAATAATATGGGATCTGCATTTAGATATGACGAAGCAGGTCGTTTAAAAGCGACATACAAGGAAGTGGAAAGCACTGATGTTTTTGAGGGCGGATTCAAGATTATGGGTCAATATAAACAGCATTATCAAAATACCTCTGGTATAAATATAGATTATAATGAAGATATTAACAACTGCATCACTCAAAGTTTTGATCCTTTAAAATTAAAGGGCTTAGTTAGAAACTGTACACCACAATATTATCCTTATGATATTCAGTATGCTATGCACGTTTATGGTGGGTCAGGGAATTACAAATACGAATGGCAATACCTTACAGATATAGATACTGGTCAATATACAAATTGGTATCAAGGCTCCGAATATGAGTTTATTCCATATGAAAATAAATATTGTTCTGAAAATGAGTTTGATAAATTATGGTTTGTTAAAGCTAAAGTAACAGACTTAGTAACAGGCGAATCCATCACTGCTAATAATGACTATAGTACAAGCGGCTGCCCTGGTTATATTATAAACCCTAAATTGATGTTAGGTGTTGAAGCTTCATATTGTCATGGTAATTGTGAGGATTCAAAATATAAATTCCATTTGTATCCTTTGGATTTAAGTTTGCCATTACCTGATAATATAGGATATATTGATAATAATACCGGTAATACAAATTTTGTTGATTTAGTTAGAGGAGATGGCCTTTTCTGCCCTCAAATAAAATATGTTGAAAGTGCTTCGTGTAAATCAAATTATATTGAATATGTAAGTATAACTCCGATACACTCTGACGCAACAGATTATACTTATGAATTTTATTTAAATTGTGTTTCTGGAGAAGTTAACAATGAGTTGATTCTAGGTAGTGCACCAGATCCAAAATATACAAGTCCTGGGATGATGATTATAAAACAGGGAGGCAAAATAGTATCAGTAATTGACACGAACAAAAAGTAATTGACATGGGAGCATCAAGGCACATAATATTGGTTTTACTCACGGTTTTGGGTTTGGTTATGAACGCTCAGGAGCTGCCACCTGATCCAACGGTCGATTCGGACAGGAACTGGACGAGCAGTATCAGCTATGATCTATTGGGCAATACATTGAGCAAGGGGATATCCTATTTCAACACCTTGGGCAAGGGCACCCAGAGCCAGAGCTGGGATATACTGACCGATAAGGTCTGGGCGAGCCAGGTGCTCTACGACAGCCATGGCAGGCCCGCACTTCAGACGCTCAGTGCACCGATAGGTACAGGTTTTGGGCTCAATGAGACAAACTTCATCAAGGACGACCTCAATACGAGCTATACGCTGTCCGATTTTGACGAGGGGAACTATATCGATGATCCGAGACCGGTATCATCGAGCAGCTTGTTGGGATCCTATTACTTTGACAATGGCGGTTATGATTTTCAGGACAATACGCAATACCCGTTTACGCGCTTGGTGTACAGCAGGCTCAGTCCCGGCAACACGAAAAAGGTGCTTGGCGGCAACAAGGTCAACGGACAGTGGCTACAGGCGTATAGCTTCAGTATGCCGGCCGCACAGGAGCTTTCCAGGCCCAATGCCTTTGGCAGCAGTGCCTACAACGACGACCGCATCACAAAACACATCAGCAGGGACGTCAATGGTGTGGAGACGGTGGTCTTTACGGACAGCGAGGGTAACACGCTTGCCGTGGCACGCAGCGGCAATGAGGGGAACCCGAGCCTTGCGAAGTACGGTATGACCTCCAGCGTAAACGAACAGGGCTATCTGGACTTTCACATACCCGTGGGCTGCTCGGGCATCGACATCAATAACCCGACGGGCCATCCCCTTAGGATATGGAACCTTGCCACGGAGACACAGGTGGCCATCTGGAGCCATCCGACCCTGCCGCCGGGATGCTACAGGATAGCCGTGGACGCCGTCAACTTTGAGTACGACGCTTCCGGCCCGATAACGATCACTTACGATATCAACTACTACGATTACAGCCTCAACACCTTCGACCGCGCGGGCAGGCTGCTGAGCAGCACCCAGCCATTGGGGGATGAGCTGGAGAGCACCTTTAGGTACAACAGTTTGGGACAGTTGTTGGAAGCGACTTCACCGGATGAGGGCACTGCAAAGTTTAAATACCGCAAGGACGGCCAGATCCGTTTTTCTCAGAACAGCAAACAGGCACTATTAGGTGAGGTGAGCTTTACGGACTATGACGACCTGGGACGGCCGATACGCAGTGGTGTTGGTACAGCCGATTTCGATGCGTTGGATGCGGACACCTCGATGTTGGACAACCAGCTCAAGGAACTGCACGAGACACTCTATGACATCCCTGACCCACAGTTTACAGGTGTCCTGGACGAATGCAATATAGATGGTAAGCTCTATCGTCAGACTTTTTTGTACGGCAACGTGTCGATGAGCGTTACGGGCAAACCCTTCACCAACCAGACCTGGTACAGCTACGATGTGTACGGGCGCGTAAAATGGTTGGTGCAAAAAACAGCGGGACTGGACTGTGTAAAGACCATCAATTACAGTTACGACCCTTTAACGGGACAGGTCACCAAGGTCGATTACCAACGCCACGTACCAAGCGAGCGTTTTGTCCACAAGTACGATTATGATGTTGCGGGGCAGCTGACCATGGTCAGCACGTCAAGGGACGATGTTGACTATGCGGAGAACGCAAGGTATTTCTATACAGAAACAGGGACGTTGAGACGTACCGAGATAGCAGAGAACCTACAGGGCATCGATTATGTCTATAACATCAATGGTCAGCTAAAGGCGATCAACTCACCATTGGGCGAAGGGTTCAAGGACCCCGGGAACGACGGTCCAGGGACCAATGGGTTCATGACCGATGTGTTCGGGATGATACTGGACTACCATGACCAAGATTATACAAGGGGCGGCACTTATTTAAATGGGCTGAAGAACACGTCGGCAAACAACCAGTTCAACGGCAACATAGCCAGTGCGAGGTGGAACAACGACACGCCTGCTGCGGGCACGGTAGATACATACGCCTACAGCTACAACAAGAACAATTGGCTGGCCCGTGCCGATTTCGGCACGACCACGACAAGCAATGGCAACTCTACCTTCAGTGCCGATGCCAACGGTGACTATAGGGTGGACAACATCACCTACGATGCCAACGGTAACATCAAGACCCTTACCAGGAACGGTGTGACCAACGCCAGTGGCAGTAACGACATGGACGAGTTCACCTACCATTACAAGGACGGTAAGAACCAATTGACGGCCGTTGAGGACACAGGGGACAATGTCGATCCCGCGCGCTACAATGATTTAAGGGACCAATACATAACGACGACGGTAAGCGGCCCCTTTGGCGATGAAACGGTACAGTCACAGGACAATTACGTTTACAATGGTATAGGCCAGTTGGAGACCAATGTGCAGGACGGAATCAGCTATGAGTACAATGCCTCTGGCCTGGTGACCAAGATCAATGGGTTTACGGACAGCAATACGGGCGACTGGTCAACGATCTACAACCAAGATTTTAGTACGGCTACGTTCACCGAGCAGAGTTTCTGGGACGTAGAGGAGGGCAGTGCCTTTGTGAATTACAATAGCTATTATACCAATACGGTGAACGTACATTGCGGAGAGCTGCAGGACACCTATGGCAATAGCATGGGCATTGTCAAGCCTGGCAATATCCTGAACCCGCAGTACCCTGGGGAGCTGAGCGCATCACGCGAGTTGACGGCGATGAACGGTAAGCTGCACCAGCTCTCGGTCGATCTGATCGTTAAGCAGATAGAGCACAAGCAACGGTTGCGCCCTTTTGACCCCAACGACCCGCAACCGACACCACAGTTGGCTGACAACCCTATGGGCTACAAGTTGGAGGTGCTGGATGCCAACGGACAGGTACTGGTAGCGACAACCTATAATTATCCGAACCCTGTTTTGATAGACGATCCCGATCTGAATGACATACAGCCGTGCAGTGCGTTCTATACCAATGGGCACAGCCTGCAGTTTACGCCGGGCACGGACACAATCGACTTAAAGGTGACGGCGTACTATGATGCCAGTGTACCGGAAGCGGCCTTTTATGTGGACAACGTAATACTGGAGGTCGCGGAGGCGCCGAAGGTGGCGTTCTACTACAACGACAGGGGGCACAGGGTAAGAAAGGAATCGTACGATGACAACGGTAATACATTTAGAACGATCTATGTAAGAGATGCAGGTGGCAGTCCATTGGCGATCTACGATGAGGCCTCAGGTCCAACGGTACAGCAGCCACAGACCCTAAAGGAGCATCCCGTATACGGTTCGGGCAGACTGGGTGTCTATTACAGGGACAACGGCGAGGGCACCTATGCCTACCAGGTCAGCGACCACTTGGGCAACGTGAGGGCGGTGATGGTAAAGGATGGGAACAACGCCTTGTCGGTAACGAACAAGACGGATTACTACCCGTTTGGGATGGCGATGCCAGAGAGGAACGTAGAGGGGAATTACCGTTACGGGTACCAGGGGGAGTATGCAGAGAAGGATCCCGAGACCGGTAAGGAGGCATTTGAGCTAAGACTTTGGGACAGTAGGATCGGTAGGTGGTTGAATCCGGATCCTATGGGAATACATTATTCACCATATCTGGGAATGGCAAATAACCCTATCGTATTTATTGACCCTAGTGGTGGTTACCCAACACCACTAGAAGCATCATTAATGGCTGCTTTTATTTATGACCCCAGTGTTACTTTAGTTGGTGGTTGGAAATTATCTCAAATAACTGAGTATAATAGAGATGATTCACGTACAGGATTAAAAGCGGCTTTATTTTCAAGGGAATTAGAAAATGGGAATATTGAATATGCATATGTATATAAAGGAACTGATGATTGGAGTTGGTCAGCGGATGGGGATGATAATATAAAACAAGCTTGGGCTGGATCTGAGCAATATGATCAAGCTTTAGAAGTGTCAAATAATTTATCTATTGCACTAAAGCAGCAAGAGCTTACATTTGTTGGACATTCACTTGGTGGCGGTTTAGCAAACTATTCTTCTTTGGCTACAGGTAGAAATTCTATCACTTTTGATCCAGCATGGGTGTCTAAAGCTAGTATACGTAAATTGAAAAAAAGAATATTGAAATTCCACTAGCAATAAGACCTGTAGTACAACAAACCAATTATGTCCCTAAAGGAGTTTCTTTACATCAGGTACAACATAAAACCGCTATTTCAGCTATAGCAAAGCCTGTTGGCGAAACAGTTTTCGTAGGGGAATTTAAAGATAACTTTAGAGTTAATCTTTTAGAAGTTCATGATATAATAAATATCATTAAAAATGTATTCTACGAATTTGGTGGAGGTAAAGATGAAAAAGCAAATTGTGGTTGTCGTTAAAAAAGAATTATTAATTATGAAAAATTTAAAAATTTGTCTTTTGCTTTTTATTATTCTCTTTTCATGCGAATATGAAAATCCTGCATTTAAGTTTTCAAACTTTTATGGAACATCTGCGGAAAATATTGCTAAAGCCATTAAAATGAATGATAAGAATGTTATTAAAAAGGAAATTTCAAAAGGCATTGATATAAATTTTGAAGATAAAAAATATGAAGTATCACTTCTTGAATTAGCTTTGGTAAATCAAAAAAAAGAAGCTTTTGACGAGCTATTGGAATCTGGAGCTAATCCTAATATTGAGAACAGTTCTTGCATAAGTCCTTTAATATCAGCAATAAGGTACCAAAAAGATTGTGATTTGTATTATATAAAGCATTTATTAGAATATGGAGCAAATATTACCCCTAGATTTTTTCAAAAATGTAATTATTTTTCTCACGATCCTATAAATGAGACTATCCAATACTATAGTGACGAAGAAATAGATTGTGGGCTTGAAATTTTAGAATTGTTATTATCAAAAATAAATAACCCTGATTTATTATTTATGTACAATAATACTGAAAATTATAGGGCAAATGTGGTCTATCTTTGTTTAAGTACTCACAAAAATTTGATGGCTTTAAAATTTTTGATAGTTGATTTAGGCTATAAAGTTCCTAAAGAGATATTTATCGATGGAACAGTTTTACAAGGTCAAGAAGGCTTTAAATCGTTAAAAGAAATTTTACAAAGTAAAAAATTTGTGTTCCCTTATTCTGAGCTAAGAGAAAAAGCAAAAGAAGATATTTTGAATTATTTGAAATAAATATAAAATAGTATCAGTAATTGACACGAACAAAAAGTAATTGACATGGGAGCATCAAGGCACATAATATTGGTTTTACTCACGGTTTTGGGTTTGGTTATGAACGCTCAGGAGCTGCCACCTGATCCAACGGTCGATTCGGACAGGAACTGGACGAGCAGTATCAGCTATGATCTATTGGGCAATACATTGAGCAAGGGGATATCCTATTTCAACACCTTGGCAAGGGCACCCAGAGCCAGAGCTGGGATATACTGACCGATAAGGTCTGGGCGAGCCAGGTGCTCTACGACAGCCATGGCAGGCCCGCACTTCAGACGCTCAGTGCACCGATAGGTACAGGTTTTGGGCTCAATGAGACAAACTTCATCAAGGACGACCTCAATACGAGCTATACGCTGTCCGATTTTGACGAGGGGAACTATATCGATGATCCGAGACCGGTATCATCGAGCAGCTTGTTGGGATCCTATTACTTTGACAATGGCGGTTATGATTTTCAGGACAATACGCAATACCCGTTTACGCGCTTGGTGTACAGCAGGCTCAGTCCCGGCAACACGAAAAAGGTGCTTGGCGGCAACAAGGTCAACGGACAGTGGCTACAGGCGTATAGCTTCAGTATGCCGGCCGCACAGGAGCTTTCCAGGCCCAATGCCTTTGGCAGCAGTGCCTACAACGACGACCGCATCACAAAACACATCAGCAGGGACGTCAATGGTGTGGAGACGGTGGTCTTTACGGACAGCGAGGGTAACACGCTTGCCGTGGCACGCAGCGGCAATGAGGGAACCCGAGCCTTGCGAAGTACGGTATGACCTCCAGCGTAAACGAACAGGGCTATCTGGACTTTCACATACCCGTGGGCTGCTCGGGCATCGACATCAATAACCCGACGGGCCATCCCCTTAGGATATGGAACCTTGCCACGGAGACACAGGTGGCCATCTGGAGCCATCCGACCCTGCCGCCGGGATGCTACAGGATAGCCGTGGACGCCGTCAACTTTGAGTACGACGCTTCCGGCCCGATAACGATCACTTACGATATCAACTACTACGATTACAGCCTCAACACCTTCGACCGCGCGGGCAGGCTGCTGAGCAGCACCCAGCCATTGGGGGATGAGCTGGAGAGCACCTTTAGGTACAACAGTTTGGGACAGTTGTTGGAAGCGACTTCACCGGATGAGGGCACTGCAAAGTTTAAATACCGCAAGGACGGCCAGATCCGTTTTTCTCAGAACAGCAAACAGGCACTATTAGGTGAGGTGAGCTTTACGGACTATGACGACCTGGGACGGCCGATACGCAGTGGTGTTGGTACAGCCGATTTCGATGCGTTGGATGCGGACACCTCGATGTTGGACAACCAGCTCAAGGAACTGCACGAGACACTCTATGACATCCCTGACCCACAGTTTACAGGTGTCCTGGACGAATGCAATATAGATGGTAAGCTCTATCGTCAGACTTTTTGTACGGCAACGTGTCGATGAGCGTTACGGGCAAACCCTTCACCAACCAGACCTGGTACAGCTACGATGTGTACGGGCGCGTAAAATGGTTGGTGCAAAAAACAGCGGGACTGGACTGTGTAAAGACCATCAATTACAGTTACGACCCTTTAACGGGACAGGTCACCAAGGTCGATTACCAACGCCACGTACCAAGCGAGCGTTTTGTCCACAAGTACGATTATGATGTTGCGGGGCAGCTGACCATGGTCAGCACGTCAAGGGACGATGTTGACTATGCGGAGAACGCAAGGTATTTCTATACAGAAACAGGGACGTTGAGACGTACCGAGATAGCAGAGAACCTACAGGGCATCGATTATGTCTATAACATCAATGGTCAGCTAAAGGCGATCAACTCACCATTGGGCGAAGGGTTCAAGGACCCCGGGAACGACGGTCCAGGGACCAATGGGTTCATGACCGATGTGTTCGGGATGATACTGGACTACCATGACCAAGATTATACAAGGGGCGGCACTTATTTAAATGGGCTGAAGAACACGTCGGCAAACAACCAGTTCAACGGCAACATAGCCAGTGCGAGGTGGAACAACGACACGCCTGCTGCGGGCACGGTAGATACATACGCCTACAGCTACAACAAGAACAATTGGCTGGCCCGTGCCGATTTCGGCACGACCACGACAAGCAATGGCAACTCTACCTTCAGTGCCGATGCCAACGGTGACTATAGGGTGGACAACATCACCTACGATGCCAACGGTAACATCAAGACCCTTACCAGGAACGGTGTGACCAACGCCAGTGGCAGTAACGACATGGACGAGTTCACCTACCATTACAAGGACGGCAAGAACCAATTGACTGCCGTTGAGGACACAGGGGACAATGTCGATCCCGCTCGCTACAATGATTTAAGGGACCAATACATAACGACGACTGTAAGCGGCCCCTTTGGTGACGAAACGGTACAGTCACAGGACAATTACGTTTACAATGGTATAGGCCAGTTGGAGACCAATGTGCAGGACGGAATCAGCTATGAGTACAGTGCCTCTGGCCTGGTGACCAGGATCAACGGCTTTACGGACAGCAATACGGGCGACTGGTCAACGATCTACAGCCAGGACTTCACTACGGCGACGTTTTCCGAGCAGGGCTTCTGGGACGTAGAGGAGGGCAGCGCGTTTGTCAATTACAACAGCTACTACACCAATACGGTGAACGTGCACTGCGGCGAGCTGCAGGACACCTATGGGAACAGCATGGGCATTGTAAAGCCCGGGAATATCCTGAACCCGCAGTACCCTGGTGAGCTTAGCGCATCACGCGAGTTGACGGCGATGAACGGTAAGCTGCACCGGCTCTCGGCCGACCTGATCGTTAAGCAGATAGAGCACAAGCAACGGCTTCGCCCTTTTGATCCCAACGACCCGCAACCGCCACCGCAGTTGGCGGACAACCCTATGGGGTACAAGTTGGAGGTACTGGATGCCAACGGGCAGGTGCTGGCAGCGACGACCTATAATTATCCGAACCCCGTCCTTATAGACGATCCCGATCTGAACGACATACAGCCGTGCAGTGCGTTCTATACCAATGGGCACAGTCTGCAATTTACGCCGGGCACGGGCACGATAGACTTGAAGGTAACGGCTTACTATGATGCCAGTGTCCCGGAGGCGGCCATTTATGTGGACAACATAAAGCTGGAGGTCGCCGAGGCGCCGAAGGTGGCGTTCTACTACAACGACAGGGGGCACAGGGTAAGGAAGGAGTCCTATGATGATAATGGTAACACCTTTAGAACGGTATATGTACGGGATGCCTCAGGCAATCCATTAGCAATTTATGACGAGGCTACAGGCCCAACGGTACAGCAGCCACAGGCACTGAAGGAGCATCCCGTGTACGGTGCGGGAAGGCTTGGGGTCTATTACAGGGACAACGGCGAGGGCACCTATGCCTACCAGGTCAGTGACCACTTGGGCAACGTGAGGGCGGTGATGGTAAAGGACGGTAACAATGCCCTGTCCCTGACCAACAAGACGGACTACTACCCCTTTGGGATGGCGATGCCGGACCGCAATGTTGAGGGGAATTACCGTTACGGCTACCAAGGCGAGTATGCAGAGAAGGATCCCGAGACCGGCAAGGAGGCCTTTGAGCTTAGGCTATGGGACAACAGGATAGGAAGGTGGTTAAATCCAGATCCTGCTCATGAATTTAATAGTCCATATTTGGGTTTGGGTAACGATCCCATAAGTTTTGTTGATAAGAAAGGCGATAGTGTTTGGGTTTTTTCCGAAACAATTACTAAATGGCCAGTACTAGGATTAGCTGGACATTTATTTTTACGTGTAAAGACAGATAAAATTGATGTTACTATAGAGTTGACAGGCCAAAAAACAAAGTTTGATTTTGATGGTGATGGTAAAAAAGAAGAATATACAGGCAGAACAGGAATTCCTTTAATGAGAAGATTTTGGCCAAAACATTATAAAGATGGTAGAGGGCCAGTTAGTGAACCACTATTGGTTTCTGCAGATTCACCTGGATATGAAGTGGAGCGCCGTATATTTCAGGTATTTTCAAAATTTATTAATAGAGAGCAGAATGAAGACGGTATTTATGATTTTAATAATTTACCAGACTATGACCCCTGGGGACCTAATTCAAATGGATTTGTACAATTTCTTTTGCTACAGGCAGATAATATAAAACTAAAAGCAAATGATGGGGTTCCTGGCCATCCAGGTATTTATGAAACAGGGCCTTATGAAGAATACTTGAATCCAGATCATCATAAAATCAATAATAATTGAAAGAAAAGAAAAATGATATAATACTTAGTGGTATAATTTTCTTTATAAACTTAATTGTATTTACTATTGTTCCATTTATTAATTATAGACTTAGTATTAACTATATTTATTCAGGTCTAATTCATAATATTATTGGGTTAAATATGAGACCAAAAGATATGAATAGTATTCTGATTGGTGTTTTTACTTCACTTTTGATAGCTTATCTAAGCTTTAATATTTTTAAGCTTTTCACAAACAAAATTTACAAAATAATATTATTCATTATTGTATTTTTGATGTCATTACCTCTTTTAACTCTTCAAGATGTCTAAATTAAATTTTAATATATTATGCATAAAATGCTAATTCAGTTTTTAAAGAATACATTATACACTACGTTATTTATGTCGTTTATGATTAGTAACTCTCAAGTCGAGTACGGTATTTCTACAGGTTTAAATTCTTCAAGATTTACTAATGAATTTAGAGCAACAAATGGCAGTTATTTCAATACTAGCTCTATAGGATTTAAACTTGGTGTTTTTGCGGAGATTCCTTTAAAAGAGAAAATACTATTTTCTCCAAAACTGATATTTAACCAAATGGGGGATAGAGAAAAAGATTACGGTGATGTTGAGGAACGTGGTTTAGAAATAAGTACCATTGATTATAAATTAAACTATATTTCTATTCCACTAAACATTAGATTTTTTAATGAAGTGTATTTTGAAGTTGGACCACAATTGGGTATTTTAATTTCGGATAATAATGAAAGTTTGGATTTAGGGGATGTGGATAGTAGTTTAGATATAGGGGTAAATTTTGAAATCGGTTATAAAATTAGAGATTTTAGAATTTCGTTGAATGTTTATCAAGGTTTTTCTAACATCTTTGAAATTGAGCGAAATCCTCCAATAGTTGTTGGTGAATTGAATGTAAGAAATTTTGCGCTTAGTTTTAATGTTGGTTATATGGTTTTTTAAAAATGAATTGTACGATAAATATTATGAAAAGATTTTCTATACTTATGGTTTTATTACTTGTTGCTTGTAAAACTATTTCAGTGTCAAACGAAAATCAAACAAAAACCATACACCACAAGGAGTTAGGAATGATTGGTGAGGAAAAACTGTTTCTTCTAGAAGAAGATTACAATAGTATTGCACTTCCAATCTATGATCAACCTGTAAAGCTTAAAATGAACGTTATAGAATTTGGTAAATCGAGTTATAAAGCTTTTTCCAAAGCCAATAATAGTAAAGCCGTTCCTATAATTATAGCTTATGATGACTCTTTAGAACATAAGCCAAAATTTTTAAAGCTTGAGATTGCGGATAGAGTTACCGTTCTAAATACAATAAATGAAGTTCACAATAAGGACGTTAAAGACTATATACTTAATAAAAAAAACGCACATATTATTTCAGCCGTTTCAATTGCTCTTGGTGATGAAAAAATGAGATCTGTTTTAGAAGCTGATGCTCTATTTTTAGAGCAAGAAGTAAATAAGACCTTTGTTTTAAAAGCCTATAAAAACAATCAAATACACATCACTTTAAAGTTTAGTGACGGTGTGGTGTTTGCATATCAAGCTTCAAATTTCTGTTGGCTAGAAGATGATAGACATCAACTAGAAGTTGTGGATATTGTGGAAAGTACTGATAAATGCCCTAAAGGTACTTATAGAAGTGCCAAGCGAGCAAAAAAGAAAGTTGACTACTTTAAATTTTAATTATGAGGTATATAAAATTGATTTTAGTTGTTGGTTTACTTGTGAGTTGTGAAGAGATCATAGAAGTTGAGGATATATCTAATGATTCGGTTACTATCTTAGCACCAAGCGATGCTACAACATTAGCCATAACGGATATTAATTTCTCATGGGATGCTGTTGAAGATGCCGAGAAATATAAATTACAAATAGCTACACCTAGCTTTGAAATGGCAAATCAAATAGTAATGGATACTACGATTACAGTAATAAGTTTTAATCAAACCTTAGAACTTGGTGATTACCAGTGGCGAGTAAGAGCAGAGAATTCTGATTATCAAACAGAATATAGTACACAAAGCTTTACCATTGAAGAATAAAGCCAAGACATATTTATTATTAGCAGCAGTGCTTGGTGTTTGGGGAACCATTGCCTACAAAATTGTAAATGGTCTCAGCCCAGAAGAGCCAGAAATCGCAGAACAGAATTTTGATGTAGCGTTTAACCCAAAACAACAAAATGCACTAGATACGTTTTCTATAAAGGATGTTGATAGAGATCCATTCTTAGGCACGTTATCTACTAGAAAACAAACTTCAGGAAAAAAGGTTAAGTCTATAAAAGAGCAACAAAAGCCATTACCACAGCTAAATATCACTTATGGAGGTTTAATTCAAAACCAAAATTCTAAATCTAAAGTATTTGTAGTTAATATTAATAACCAACAATATTTGCTAAAGCCTGGCCAAACTGTTAATAATGTCAAACTCATAAGTGGTGATAAGCAGTCAATTATTATTCGTTATGATGGTAAGAATCAAACTATAAAACTTTAGCCATGTTTAGGTTAAAGTTAAAAGCTGGGGCACTACAACTCACAACATTTATCATTGTTGTTATTGCTTTATTGCTGACCGCTTTCATTCTTTTGGTACATACACATAGGCAATTTCAAATACAATCCAATTTCATTATTGAAACCACGAAGCAGTCTAGCCATGGTATTGATTATGCGTTACAAAATCCTATTCAACTAAATGATACAACAATTATCAACCTTTATGATGAGGATTATAAGAACTTAAAAGTACATCGTAGTTTTTGGGGTTTTTTTGAAAAAGTTGTGAGCACAGCAACCATTAAGAATAAGCGCTTTCAAAAAATAGCCCTTGTAGGTTCTAAGCAACCAAAAAATAACAGAACGGCTTTATATGTTCAAGATAATAACAAGCCATTGGTATTGGTAGGTAATACTAAAATTGAAGGCGTTGCGTATTTACCAAAACAAGGTGTAAAACCAGGCTATATTTCTGGACAGTCATATTATGGTTCAAGATTAATTTTTGGATCTATAAGGTCTTCTTCAGCATTGCCAAAATTATCTTCAGAAACAATAAGCCAGATAAAATCATTAGAATATTCAGCTTCTAAGCTGCCTCAAAACCAATTTTTGAGTATTGAAGAAGGTCAACGTTACAAACAATTCATTTTTAAGTCCCATGCAGGTTGTTTTCTCAAATAATGTGATAGCTTTAAGAGCTACCCATCTTACTGGACATATTCTTATACAATCTGAAACTAAAATTATTGTTCATCAATCTTCAAATTTAAAAGATGTTTTACTAATTGCACCAGAAATAGAAATTAGGGATAATGTTGTTGGAAACTTCCAAGCTGTTGCAACAAAGAAAATTGTAATAGGTAGCAATGTGCAGCTCAACTATCCGTCAGCACTTGTGATAAGTGAAAAACAGAAAATTGTACAAGAAGGCGGTACAAATCAAATAAGTGAACAAAATGCCATTGTCATAGATGAAAATTCTTCTATCAAGGGATCGGTAGTGTACTTAGGGCAAGAAAAACATAATAACTATAAAGCACAAATAGAGTTAAAAGAAAATTCAACTATTTATGGAGAGCTCTATTGCAACCAAAATGTGGAGTTGCAAGGCAATGTATATGGAACGGTCTATGCTAATAATTTTATCGCTAACCAAGCCGGATCCATATACCAGAATCATATTTATAATGGAACAATAATGGTTAACGAATTATCGCAAGAATATATTGGGCTGATGTTTAATGATTCTAGAAAAGAGATTTTGAAATGGCTGTACTAAAAACTATCCATAAAGTATTTAGTCGCGATTATCGTGTAAAAGGGTCTACATTGATGGAAACACTTGTAGCTACAGTACTTATTGTTTTGATATTCATGTTGGCAAGTATGATATTGAATAACTTGTTTTCAAATACCATAAAGAATAATAATCAAGCTATAAAAACCCATCTTAATGAATTGCAGTATCTACAGCAGAACGAGCAACTTCGATTGCCCTATGTAGAAACATTTCAAAACTGGAACGTAACCATAGAGAGCTATAAAGAAAACAGTCAATCCTATATTGAATTCGAAGCTATAAACTCTAAAACAAATAAAAACTTAAGTATAGTTAAAGTTGAAAACCAATAAAAAAATAGAAGCATTTACATTGAGTGAAATCATAGTAGTACTTATACTTACAAGTATTGTGGTAGGGTTGGCGTTTTCGGTATTAGGGCTGGTGCAAAAGCAAATGATTGCTATCCAAGCTAATTATAATAAAAGCTTAGAACTACAAAAACTTGAAACTAGTTTATGGTTAGATTTTAACCGTTACCCAAACATTCGTTATGATGCAACAGAAGATCAATTAGTATTAAAGCATGAATTGGATTCTATTTCCTATACATTTTCAAAAGATTTTATTATTAAAGCCCAGGATACCTTTGCAGTTCCATTGGAAACAAGGCAATTTTATTTTGATGGTGTTGCATCAGAAACCAATAAAGTAGATGCTATAAAATTGAGGGTAACAAAAGCGTATCAAAATAGAGAATTATTTATCTTTAAGAAAAATGACGCCACCCTTTACATGAATTAATGGGATTTCAATTAGATAACATACAAACGGTTAAGAAAGATCAGAGCAAAAAGGCTAGTAGAACTTCTTTTTTACAAAAAGAAATCAATTTATTTAGCAATAGTTTTTCTAATAAGATAAAAGAAGATTTTTATACCGAACTCAGTGTATTGTTAAAAGCAGGTATTACACTAAAAGATGGCTTAGAGCTTATTGAAGGTGCGTTAAAAAAGAAACCTCAGAAAGATAAATTAAACCACATCTCTAAAGCGATAGTTTCTGGGTCAAGTTTATCTGAAGCTATTAGTCATCATAAAGAATTTTCAGAATACGAATATTACTCACTTAAGATAGGTGAAGAAACAGGCACTCTGATAGAAGTAACTCAACAGTTAGGTGAGTTTTATGCCAGAAAAAATGAACAACGACGTAATTTGGTTAGCGCATTGACTTATCCCACCATTATATTAGCTACAGCAGTTTTAGTCGTTGTTTTTATGTTGAATTATGTCGTACCTATGTTTCAGGATATTTTTGAGCAACAAAAAGTAGAATTGCCTGCCATTACAAAGTTTATCATCAACTGCTCAGAATTTCTAAAAAGTTATGGTTGGTTAATATTATTAGTTCTTTTAATTCTGGTAGGATCAAGAGTTTTTTTTAACAAAAAACGTTGGTATAAAAAGATAAAGGATAAGATCATTTCAAAATTACCTTTTATTGGTGATTTTGTAAAAACCGTGTATTTATCGCAGTTTACCCAGGCCGTAAGTCTATTAACAGCTTCTAAAGTTCCTGTAGTGAATAGTATTCAGCTTGTAAAACAAATGATAAATTTTTATCCTCTACAGAATGCTTTAGCATCCGTTGAACAAGAAATTTTAAAAGGGAAATCTTTAAGCGACAGTCTGAAGCAACATAAACTGTTCGATGATAAAATGGTAGCTTTGGTTAAAGTAGCTGAAGAAACCAATCAGAATGAGTTTATCTTTCAACGTTTAAATGCGCAGTACAATACTCAAGTTCAACAAAAGTCCAAACTACTTTCAACATTATTAGAGCCAGTGATAATAATGATTGTTGGTCTATTGGTTGGGCTGATTTTGATAGCCATGTATTTGCCAATGTTTAAGTTGAGTAGTATTTTAGGATAAGGACTATTTTAGCGAAATTGGTCGCCCGAAAAAAAACTACTGTTAATTCTAGAATATCTCAGGAAATCAAAATAAACTGTTAGGTTTATTTTGATTCATATTGATTTTTTATGTACCGAATTTGTATCGTAATAAGGCTAAGTATTACAGATACTTCAAAGTTACTTTCTGTATCGGGAAGTAAAGTTTCTAATAATTTCTGTAACATTTCCACCCAATTTGCGTCCTATAGGTGTTAATCAAAATAAAATCATGGAATCAAATTATCACACATTAAAGCGTAACGATAATCAACTTATCGTAATTACGCATTTAACGCAATTATTGACGTATATCACAGGTTTTGGTGGATTAGTAGTTCCGCTTATTATCTGGGCCACCCAAAAAGACAGAGTGGAAGAAATGGATGCGCATGGTAAGTCTATATTAAACTTTCAGTTGAGTATTTTAATATATAGCATCATTAGTATTCCGTTAATCCTTGTATTCGGTTTAGGGATTATAACATTAATATTAATTGCAATATTGGCGTTTGTAATGCCAATTGTAAACGCTATAAAAGCTAGTAATGGAGAATTACCTAGCTATCCATTATCTCTTAATTTTGTTAGTTAGTTATTAAAGAAATGGAATTAAAAAGACTCATCTTGCGATGGGTCTTTTTTATGCTCTAATAAAGTTATTTTTTCATTTATAAAATCTATAACAGTCTTAATCATCTATTTTTCTATATTTAGGTATGAAAAAGACACTAATTTATTCCGGGTTAATTATTTTATTTACACTCAGCTCTTGTATATCTACAAAAGGCGTTCCCTATAAAAAGAATTCTGACCAAGCTTATTCTGATACTATAAAAAATTCACTAGACCATAGTATTTGGGACAAGCTTTTAAAACAAAATGTAAGAGAAGATGGCCTTGTGGCCTATGAAGGTTTTAAGGCTGACCAAAAAATCCTTAATGACTATGTGCAATATCTCAGTGAGCAAGTGCCAGATAAAAGCTGGAGCTATGAAGAACAATTAGCTTATTTCATCAATGTTTATAATGCCAATACCATAAAACTTATAGTAGATAATTATCCTGTAGAGAGCATTAAAAAAGTCGATGCTACGATTTCTCCATTTCTTAAAAACTTCATCTTTATAGGTGAGAAAGAATTTTCACTTGCGGATATCGAAAAAGGATTTTTACAGAAAATGAACGAACCACGCATTCATTTTGCTATTAATTGTGCTTCAATTTCTTGTCCGAAGTTATTACGAGAAGCCTACACGGCGGAAAATGTGAATGAACTGATGGATAGAGCTGCCAAGGAATTTATAAATTCTGATAAAAACGATATTTCAGAAAACAGTGCCAAAGTGTCCGAAATTTTTAAATGGTATAAAAAGGATTTTTTATTGCAATCGGAATCTATTATCGATTACATTAATCAATATGCCGACACCAAGATTAATCCTAATGTAGAATTAAGCTATATCGAATACAATTGGGATTTGAATGATGTGGAGTAGTGCTAATCTTCAATAATTAATTGGCCAGTATAAAGTTCTTCAACATTTAAAATTGGTGGTATGTTGACGAGGATGATATCACCAGTACTTAAGATGCTTCCTGTGAGTTGTTGTTGTGGATTGATAATAATATCGTTAGTACCACGATGGTAAACATCGGCATTTTCAACGGTTAAATTTCTACCTTCAAATCGTGCATCACCCATTAAGAAGTTTAAATCTAAATTGGTGACGCTACCTGTCAGGAAAAAATTACTTAATCCGTTTTGGGTAATGGTGAGGTTGGCAACATTTAAGTCCAGTTCAAAATCACCATCAATATGGAAAGCATCTTCCTCTTCTAAATCTTCAGAAAGTAAAGTGAGGTTAGGGAAGGTCAATGTGTTTTCGCTAATGACTTTTAAACCTGAACTGTTTCTAATTTCGGTTATGTTAGGTGCGGTAACAAATACCTTAGTCACACCATAATCTCGAGTGATATTACAAGCGTTTTCGTTTTCTATGACCAATCGTCCTTCAAATTCTCGTATATCTATGTCATTTAGTAAATTTTCACCAGTTTCTAGAACTACAGCAAAGTCTCCCTCGGAAATATAAAGTTGGCTGCGTTCCATTACTGTGATCTTATCAAATCCATCAAGATCGTATTCCTTTTGAATTATATTCCCAGAGGTTTGAAAACAATCCAATGCATTTTCCGTATCGCAAGCGATTAACAATAGTCCGAAAGTAAATAGTATTAGCTTTTTCATAATCGTATTCCAATTCCAAATTCAACAGCTTCAGCTTTCGCACCATGCGAATGTACATTTACAACACCAAAAAAAGTATCAGAAAAATAGCGCTTTAAGCCCAAGCGATTATACAATCGATTCTCAAACTCTACAGGCCAATACACGTAATAACCCAAATGTGTGATAAAAGCTACCTTGTTAAACCGTAACTCATGACCTGCAAAAATACCTACGCGTTTAAAATCCGTATCAGCCTCAATTGCGTTTTCAGGAAAAGCAATGGATTGGTGCTTTATGTATTCCTTTAAAAAATTAGAGACGAAAAGTTCCGTACCCAATAAAAATGTACTCTTGTGGTTGATACGTTTATCCACAAATGCCGTAAACACATAAAATGGAAATCTGCCACTACCATTAACGTCACTCTCGTTGATACCACTTCTAAATACAAAGTTGTATTTAAACGGCTCAGAATATTTGGTGCGTTCTCCTTCTGGAATGTAATCCGGGAATTCCTCGGCATCGAACAAATAATTTAGTCCTGCGGAAAATGCAAAGGTGTTGGTACTGTTATTTGGTGCTTTAACGTTGGCATTTGAGTAATGGATAATTGTAAATCCTGCATTGAGGCCCAAACCTTTAAAGAGGTTTTCTTTTATGTAATCGAATTTGAGATAGGTAGTACTTAACAAATGCGATCCATAGGCATTGTTTATAAAGTTATCCGTTTTGTCGTAAGGTTTGTTGGCATAGGCAATCCCTTGACCAATTCTGAATACCAAATTCCGATTGAGGAAATAAAAATTAAAATGACCATACAGACCAATGTTCTCACCCAAGTGCTTATTCTTCATGTCTTGGTAAGTCAATGAAAAACCCCAATCTGGGTAGTTGTAACGACGTTCCCATTCATTAAAACCATAGGTTTTTCTATTATAACTAAGAACAAAACCTGTTGGATGATGGGTGATTAAATGTGAAATATCTGGATTGTGTTCTAGAATAGTGCCATAAAAAGGACTAAAATCCAATGAAAAAGGTTTCTTCTCCTCGTTTTGTGAGAAACTAGTCAGATATAGAAAACAAAATAGAACCAAAAAATGGTTTTTCATATAAATACACTTGTAAAAGGGGAAGGTGTTAGAGATTATAAAAATAGAATAATTTATAGTTTACTATAGTAAATTTAGGAGAAAAAAGACATACGATTATGTATGCCTTTTCAATTCTTCATAAGGTTTACTTAGCTTTTTTGCCAACGAACAAACTGGCCAAGAGTGCTACAACACCTAACGCGATTGTTATATAAGAGTTTGTATTGTCTTGAGCCTCAATACCTATATCACCAATACTTATTGAGGCTTCTGGTGCAATCATAGTGTAGATACCATAACCAATTAAAACAACTCCAACAATCAGTACTATAGTTTTTACAGTCTTATCCATTTTATAAATAGTTTAGTTAGTACATTAAAGGTAGTTATTATTATTTAAACTTCTTCCACAAAAAAAGACTCACCTTTCATAATGAGCCTTTTTCAACTGTTGAGTTAGCAAAATTTTTAATTGTTTAGCATCACTGGCATTACCAGCATGGTGACATGTTCACCTTCATCTAAACCATCAATTGGTGTTAAGATACCGGCTCTGTTTGGTAAACTCATTTCCAATTGTACATCATCAGAGCTTAAGTTATTGATCATCTCAGTTAAAAAACGCGAATTGAAACCTATTTGCATATCGTCCCCTTGGTAATCACAGGTTAAACGCTCTTCAGCTTTGTTGCTGTAATCGATATCTTCAGCAGAGATATTTAATTCTGCTCCTGCAATTTTCAATCGGATTTGATGTGTGGTTTTATTTGAGAAAATACTAACACGACGCACAGAGTTTAAAAACTGAGTTCTTGCAATCACCAATTTATTAGGATTCTCCTTTGGAATAACCGCTTCATAATTAGGATACTTACCATCGATTAAACGACAGATCAGTACAGAGTTTTCAAAAGTAAACTTGGCATTAGATTCGTTGTATTCTACCAAAACATCATCATCGCTACCAGCCAAAATTCCTTTTAAAAGTGTCAAAGGTTTTTTCGGCATGATGAATTCTGCAGATTCAGTTGCAGTAACATCATCTCTAGTATATTTAACCAGTTTGTGAGCATCTGTTGCTACAAAGGTTAAGTTGTCTTGAGAAAACTGAAAGAAGACTCCACTCATCACAGGTCTTAGATCATCGTTACCAGCTGCAAAAATAGTTTTGCTAATTGCGGTAGCTAAGATATCTCCCATAATTGTTGTTTTACTGGCATCTTCTAGAGATACAGCATTTGGGAATTCAGCACCATCAGCATAGGCCAAGGCATACTTACCATGGTTAGAACTTATCTCAACCGTATTGTTGTCCTCAACCACAAATGTTAAGGGTTGCTCTGGAAACGTTTTTAAAGTATCTAACAACAAACGTGCAGGCAAAGCGATACTGCCTTCAGAATCACTTTCTACATCAATTGTAGAAGACATTGTGGTTTCTAAATCGCTCGCCGAAATCGTCAATGAGGATTTACTAAGCTCAAAAAGGAAATTATCTAAAATAGGTAATGTATTACTGTTATTAATAACACCTCCCAATACTTGAAGTTGCTTTAATAAATAAGTACTTGAAACAATAAATTTCATGCGTTATAAGTGTATTTTTAACTTTTGAATTCGTCATACAAATATATCCTAATCAATGGGTTTTATAAAACAAACTTATTAACAAATTCTAAGTGTATTTTTTCTTTCTGATGTAGTTGAAAGCAAATCCAAATAATGCAAGTAACACCAATGGCAAAGCAATATTAACCAACTGCCATTTACCTTTACTCTCTTTAACCTTATCTGAATCTAAATAGGCGATACTAATTTCTTTGGCTCTAATGTTTATAAGTCCTGTATCATCCAGTAAGTAATTCACGGTGTTTAGAAGAAATTCTTTATTCCCGAAAGCTTTTCCGGTAAGTTGGTCAAAACCTAATTCTTGTGGTCTATTTCTAATCACCTCATTTTTTATAACATCTCCATCTGATATTACCACCATTTTGGTCGTATTGCTTGTAGATTTAAAATCCTTGACTTTAAATGGCAATACACGTTTATCATAAACGGAGGTAAACTCACCTTCTAACAACACCGCTAAGTTTTGAGGTCCTGCTTTGTATGTGCTTTCATCTGGTGATTTAGTAACATCAGCTAAAGAAATATTAGTAGGAGCACCTTCTAGTTTAGAGTTTGGTGAACTTTGAAGCAATATGGTTTTTTTAACCTGATTTTTCAATGTGTCCATAGGACTAGCAAAATCATACTTTACCAGGTTTAAATTCTTAGAGATTGGATGATTTGGGTTGGAGGCCGCTAATGGTGAATACTGCCACTGAATAGGTTGCAACTGCGCTTGGCTTCCTTCACCAATCGCTAACATTATTGGAGCAGAGAAGAGGTCCTTTACCAAGCTTGGGTTTACTCTAACTCCATATTTAAAAAAGAAATCGTTGAGGTTCAAATCGCGCATAATGGAAACACCAGAACCCGAATCATTATACAGACTGTCCTTGTCCATAATGATAGATTCAGTTAGCCAAAGGCTTTTACCACCATGCATGGTGTATTGATCTAAAACCAATTTCTCGTTTTCTGAAAACGCTTCGCTGGGTTTAGCTGCTACGATTAAATCATACTGTCTTAAATTTTCTAATGTGCCTTGTGGGTTTGAAGCGACACTATCCAGAGTAAAAGGCGCAATATTGTAGTAGGGCTGGATGGTTTTTAAGAAATCGGCTATATAAATATCACCAAGTTCACCATTACCTTTTAGTATTGCAATTTTTTGGGATTTAGGGTTTACCAGTTTACTAAAACCATCAGCAAAGGCATATTCCAAAGCTTGTACAGAATTATTGATTTGTTCCTGTAAACCTTGGGTGATACTTTTTTTCAGCAACGGAATCTTAATCGTTTGATCTTTATAACTCGCAAAAGCCCATGGGAAAATAATCTCTTGTGTGACTTTACCAGTACTGTTGTCTGTGTTTATATAAGGTTCAAGACCAGACTTGGTCAATTCCTCAATATTGCGTTCGCGTGTGGCTTCATCTGCAATTGGGTCTATATAATTAACTCTAATATTGTTGGTTTCCAGTTGAAATTCTTCAATGATTTGTCGTACTTCGGTTTGAAGAATTCTAAACTCTGAAGGAAACTCTCCTTCCAAAAACACATCGATAATCAATGGGGAGTCTATATCTGTAATCAGATTTTTTGAAGCATCAGAAAGTGTGTAACGTTTATCTTTAGTTAAATCGAAACGTCCATAAACTTCACTTGAAATAGCATTTATGGCAATTAAGCCAATGATAACACCGAGTATGTAAATTAGGGTTTTATTCTTCTTCATTCTCGTATGTAATTTCTTCTTGATAATGTTTTACTTCTGAAACTTTATCGTTTGTAAATGTAAGCTCTACACATTCCTTTTCACCATTGAAAGCACCAGGTTCTATGCCTAATCCGTAATTCCATTTATCGTTATCATGTGCTTGTTTTTTATCATTCCAACTTAGCCATTCATACTTTCCAAGTTGATTTTCAATTTCGGTTTTTGATAATCCTATCAGAGTGTCTGATGCTATGGTATTGTCAATCATCTCGTAGCGTAAAGCTGGTTTTTCTACCCAAGCTTCGCTGTTGAAATATTTTTGATGATGATAATTGCTTACGATATTCACAAAGGGATAAAACATATAGAAATAGACGAATGGCGTTAAGATTAAACTGATCAAACCCGTTAACCATTTGCGCCTGTCCACTGTATTCAAAAACAAAAAGAGTAGCACAAACACTACAATCATAAATATGACTAAGAATGGTGTAATGATCATTGCTTTTGAATTCTAAGTTTGGTGAATATTAAAAACGCCAGAGCGATACTTATAAAATAAATTAAATCGCGTGTATCAATCACACCTCGACTCAAACTGTTGTAGTGTTTCGACATCCCAAGGTTTTCCATATACACGAGATCTCCAAAGACGTTGTAATTAGAAAGCCCTTCGAAGCCAAAATACATAAAGAAACAGATAAAAACCGCAATGATAAATGCCACAATTTGATTATCTGAAAGGGTAGAGGCAAACACTCCTATAGCCGTATAGGCTGCAATCAGAAACAATAACCCAAAATAGGAACCAATGGTACTTCCCATATCTAGATTTCCTTCCGGATTTCCTAACTGTGAGACCGTATATACATAAAGTAATGTTGGAAGCAATGCTAAAAGTATCAATGCAAAAGCACCAAGATATTTACCTAATACAATCTGAAAATACGAAATAGGTTTAGTGACTAATAACTCTAAAGTGCCTTGTTTTTTTTCATCACTAAAGCTGCGCATGGTCACTGCAGGAACAAGGAATATAAGAATCCAAGGCGCCAACAAAAAGAAGGACGATAAACTCGCCAAGCCATTATCTAAAATATTGAATTCTCCTTTAAAGACCCAAAGAAACAAGCCGTTCAACAATAAAAACACACCAATGACCAAGTAGCCAATTGGTGAGGCGAAAAAGGTGTTTATTTCTTTTTTTAAAATTGCTAGCATTAATTTCAGTATTCAGTATTCAGTATTCAGTATTCAGTATTCAGTATTCAGTCATTCGTAATTCGTCAATCTAAACTCGCTAATTTATTGACACTCCAAGCTTCAGGTTTTGCATTAAACAATGGTTTTGTCTTAGACCAAACACTTTTAAACAAATCGGAATGTCTATAATTGTTTAAATCGTCTTCAGAATCCCAATAACTATACGTGAAAAAGATATTGGTATTGTGCTTATCGCGGTATAATTCTAAAAAATTACAACCTTCAAAAGCTCTAATCTTTGTTTTGTTGGTTTCAAAATTAGCTAAGAATTCTTCAATCTTAGAAGCATCAAAACTCATTTTTACAATTCTTACTAACATCTATTAAGATGGTTTTTTAGATTTATCACGTAAAAGTATTAAAATTAAGATGGATTTATCTTAATAGAAGCGCATAAAAAAATGCACCATAATTAAATGGTGCACTTTCCGCTATTAAATAATTACAAAGCTTACTTTATAATTAGTTTTTTCACAATGGTTTTGTTATTTTCCGTAGAAATTTTTACTAAATAAGTTCCTGCGGATAACTTAGAAACATTGATCAAGCTATTTGATCTATAATCTGATACTTCAAAGACCTTTCTTCCCAGTAGGTCATGAAATTCAACATTTATAGAGTCAAAATTCGAAAATGATATACTGATACTTTCCTTCGTAGGGTTAGGGAACATAACCACACTCGTATCATCGAAAGTAGGTGTGGACAACGTCTCTTCTTGAACACCACAATACTCAATACTCCAAGAGTTAACTGTTCCGTCGTCACCAATTCCTGTATCTGTAATATTCAATGTCCAGGTTCCGGCACTACTTTCACCATTAAATCCAGAAAGTGGTTGTGCAGGCTTTAAGGTTCCTGAAATTGATGGAGATGTTGCAGCACAAGAAATTGTTGGGCTTCCGTCATCATCAAATGTAGCTACCATATCTGGGTTGGCACCACATTGACTAGAAATTAAGACAACCGATGTACCAGATGGGCTCAATAATTCTAAAATAACATCACCAATATATGGGTGAAGTATATCTACGCTTACATTAATATCTGATATTGAAACATCATCACCTATTTCGATGGTACTTGTTGTTGTAAGCGTCGAAACTATAGGTGCAGGTGTGTTATTGGATGCTGTAATACAAGAATTTGTCCCTGTTGTAAAAGCATTACCACTAGTGAATGAACCTTCACCACATTCATTTTTAGGTTTTACTCTCCAAAAGTATTGCGTTTGCTCAGCGAGTTCTGTCATTTGAGTATAACTATTTGAAGATACAGTAGCCGACTCAATAATAGAGCTAAACCCAGCATCGCTTGCAATCTCAATATCATATTCTTCTGTTACTCCACTTCCATCTGCAGACCAGTTATACACGGGATATGTAGATTGATCAGTACTTGCATTCGCAGGACTAGTTAATGTTGGCGAAACAAAACTATCGGATTTTAAGGTTAACACAACATCTTGTGTTTTATTCTCTGTCGTTGATGCACCATCTATAACAATGGTGTAATCTTGAGCAGCGTCTGGAGCAAACCCACTTACAGTCATTGTCACAACGGTTTCTGTGTCACTTGCTGTTGCAGGACTAAAACTTACAGTTGAAGACGCTGGATTTCCAGAAGCAGTAAATGTTACGGTGTCTGTAAATCCTGTTGAAGGTGTATATCTAAAATTGAAAGTGGTACTATTTGTGTTGGCGCATACTGTTTTTGCAAGTTCCAAACCAGTTAAAAAGTAGGTTGGTACAGTTACTTCCTCAATAATAATTGTAGAGTCATTAACGTCTAAAAACACATTATCAGCAGCTTTTACCATCAATCTACCGGAATTAGTTGTTGTAGCAGGAACGGTTATATCTTCACTACCATCATTTAATGTATTTGCTGCAAGAGTTACGGTGTCCGTAAAATCACCTGTTGCAGAAAAGAAGATATCTACTAATTGACAATTTACAGTTAAGATATTATCTGTATTTGCAACATCCCATGTAATGGTTTCAGTCTCACCTTGAATCCATGTGGTGTTTTCATTTTGACTTGTCACAATAAATGGACCAGCTAACTGATCGGTACTTAATTGCATTAAATCATCTGCCGTTTGACCACCATAAAGGACATTATCCCTAACCGTAAGCGCAAATTCAAAATCGCGCTGAACTTGTGGAATTACTTCCCAAGTTGGCGCTAAATTATTATCCAATATATCACTCAATTGCGGAAAATAACGACTTGGTGACGTTGTACCGCGTCTAGATCTAAACATAGGGCCTTCGGTAGCTGTAGGGCTTGGCAATAATGGAGTTTGCATATTTTCATTATCATTTTGCTCCCATGTGTATGTTAATACATCGCCATTTGTAACCGTATCAGGATCACTACCAGTACCTGTTAATTGAAATGCAGTACCAATAGGAATAATATAATCACTACCTGCATTGGCAGTTGGAGGTAGGTTAGATACAAGAATTTCATCAAAACATACAGAACTAACACCACCTTGTATGTTAGCACTAATATCTCTAATATTTACATAGTTAAAGTAATCATCAGAGTTGTTTTGAACATCTTGACCTGGGCAAATACCTGCATAGCCCATAATTGAAGAACCACTTCCTGGTTCAACCTCTGTGTTATTTCCACTTTTAAGACAAGTACCTGTACCATTGTGTGTATGGTAACCACCCATTTGGTGACCAATCTCGTGAGCAACATAATCCACATCGAAAGAATCTCCTGTAGGGTTTGACCTTCCTGTATAACCACTACCTTTATTACCTGAGTTACAAACACAACCTATACAACCTGCATTTCCACCACCATCGGTATTGAAATTATGACCGATATCATAATTGGCATCGCCTATCGTAGCATCGATTACTTCTTGTGTCTTATCATTATATTCGCCATCCCAAGGGTCAGTTGCTGGATCGTAGAACATAATATCGAAATTGTCTGGGACAAACTGAAAGGTAACTCCCATTTCCTTTTCATAAATACCATTTACACGCGTCATGGTAATTACCATTTGCGCCATAATGTTTGATTTTCTGTCAAAATCTGTAGTGGCACTTCCTATAAACAAAGCACCATATTCACCAGTACAAGACATCGCTAATTCGTAAAGTCGAATTCTACTATCATCAGTTGCTCTTAAGACATTATTAGGTGGAGCATTCATAGCTTTCTCATACATAGTGTTATCAGTTTCACACAAAAAGATGTCGTCAGAGTTATCAACTAAATCCGCACGTCTATAAGCTATATAAACTGATTTGTCTTCGGTGTAGGGGTCAATGAAAAAGGTAGATTTCCCTGGTTCAAATACTTGTCCATGAAAGCCAGCTTTAGACACACTGAAACGTATAAACTTTCCTGGGTTTTCTATACTTCGACCTACATAACTTTTAATATTTGGAAGTTGTGCAGCGAGCGTAGGGTGAAGAATTTGAGCATCTAATACACGATAGGAATCTAAAGTTCCATCTACATTAGGAACGCTAATGATATTTTGGGATTTTCCAAAAAACTCACCTCTAATTGGTGCATTCTGTAACTTGTCCTTTACAGATTCAATATTTAAAGTATATAAATTAAATGTTGTGGGCATTTTATCTTTATTGAAACTAATATTTTGCACTTGGCTTTTTTTAGTTTCGGACAAAGGACTCCAATCGCTTTTGCCGTTCTGAGCTCCAATGGAACTTGTTAGTACACTAAGTAGTAATACTAAAATTAAAGTGTAATGGTTTTTCATAATTGTTTGAATTTGGTTAAACGCTTGTTTACTATGTAAGAAAGTATTTTATCTTCTAAAACATCATATTGGATGAGTTGATACGATCTCAATAGGAATTTGAATTGATTTTAAATTTTAGGTAAAGTGGATGTTGGATTTGGGGAATTGGAATTTGAGGAATTTTTCAGCTTTTCTTTCGAAAACATCCGATTTGTAAAAATCAAAGATTATAGAGCAAGTGTCTAGAAGTAGAATTTTTCTCATAAGTCTTGGTTTTAGGATTAATTAGGTATCAACTTTTGATACTTAATTTATTTAAGAAGCCAAAAACCGATTAACTTGAGGGATTGCTAGTTATAAAAATCTTGGTTTATAGCTTTCTTAAAACAATAAGACACCTTAAACTTATTTTACCCTATGAGAAATTATTTAAAAATAAATTTAATTGCGTCTAATAGATATACGTTAAAAAAATGTTAATGGTTTTTTGTTAAAAAAAGTTAACATGTAACTGATTGATTAACAAAATTTTGAAGACTAAAATAATTTTAAAGTGGTAAGAATTTTGTAAATTTTGTTAATCTAAAATATTCTACAGAAAGTTAGGAGAGAACTTCAAATTTGAAATTTAGATTAACTTTTGGAAGACATAAAGTTAACAGTCACGGTATCCATGGTTTTTAATCCCATAAGTGTAGAAGCACTACCTACAGTGGTACAATTGCTTTTGTATACTGCTATTTCTAAATATCCAGAAGAATTAAAAACAACTAAGCCTTTACCTTCATCGTTACGTTTAAATTCCTCAATTTCAAAATTTACAATATCACTGTATTTACTATATATTTTTTTAAACTTATGGTTACGTGCAGATATTTCAAAATCACGAGTTTTTTGGACCTCTTCAAAAAACTTCTGAGTAATATTGGTAATTACGTTTCCGTAATTGTCAACATAAATTACACTGCCTATGATTTGATTTTTTTCGTCATTAACAAACGGAATTAAATTCTTAATGGGTTTAATAGTGTTAATAACTTTTCCGATAATCTCAAGAGTTCCACCTCTTGCAATGTGACATGCTACTTTTACAAACACATCCAGCACAGGGAAACTGGTTTCTATTTTATCGTGTATATTAATTTCAACAATTTTTTCAGGTACAATTTCTGCGCAGATCATGCTCATTATCCCATTGTTGGCACATATAAAGTAATGATCATCTAATTTAACTGCAATGTGCTTGTTTTCAGGGTTTAACTCAGAATCAATTCCGATAATATGTATCGTCCCTTTTGGAAAACTACTGTAGGCATTTAAAATAATATAAGCCGCTTCAGAGATATTAAATGGTGATACTGAATGTGAAATATCTACAATTCTAACGTCTAACAATTCACTATAAATAGCACCTTTTATTGCACCAGCAAAATGATCTTTTTCTCCAAAATCAGTCGTTAAAGTGATTATAGCCATGAATTAATTGTTGATATTTTTTTTAGAATTGAGGTCTTAAAATTATTAGATTTGTCTGTGTCTTAGTGATACACAAAACTAAGAAAAGAAAACAGATTAACATACTAAATTCAGTAGCCTTTTGAACGAACTTATCCTTGAACTCGAAGAAATAACTCCTAAAGAATTTTTCGGTGCGCAAAATGCCAATATAGAACTTCTAAAAAAATATTTTCCTAAACTGAAAATTGTAGCCAGAGGCAATAAAATTAAGGCCTATGGTGATGAGAGTTTGCTAGAAGAGTTTGATACCAGAATGATGATGTTGATGAAACATTTTGGAAAATATAACAAGCTCGATGAGAATGTTATTGAACGTATTTTAACCAGCAATAGTAGTGAAGATTACAATACCTCTGCTAAAAGTGGTGAGGTTATAGTTCACGGTGTTGGTGGTAAGCTGATTAAGGCACAAACCGTCAACCAAAGAAAACTGGTTGAAAGCATCCGTAAAAATGATATGGTATTTGCCATTGGTCCTGCTGGTACAGGGAAGACCTATACTGGTGTGGCTTTGGCAGTACAAGCCTTAAAAAGCAAGGAGGTTAAGCGTATTATTTTAACACGTCCTGCGGTTGAAGCAGGTGAAAACCTTGGGTTCTTACCAGGTGATTTAAAGGAAAAATTAGATCCTTATATGCAACCTCTGTATGATGCCTTACGAGATATGATTCCGCATGAAAAATTAGAGAATTACATCGAGAAAGGAGTCATTCAAATTGCACCATTGGCATTTATGCGTGGACGTACTCTAGATAATGCTTTTGTAATTTTAGATGAAGGCCAAAACACCACACATGCACAGATGAAAATGTTCCTAACACGTATGGGCAAAAACGCTAAGTTCTTATTGACCGGAGATCCAGGGCAAGTAGATTTGCCAAGACGAACCATTTCAGGATTAAAGGAAGCCTTACTTGTTCTTAAGAATGTTGATGGTATTGGCATGATTTATTTAGATGATAAAGATGTGATACGTCATAAGTTGGTTAAAAAAGTTATTGCGGCTTATAAGAGTATTGAGAATCGGGACTAGGAACTAGTCGCAGTTTGCAGTAACAGTTTACAGTAATGAAAAAACAGTTAAACGAATAAACGTTTAAAGATAGAATGAGTAATACAATAATAGATACCAACTTCAATTTTCCTAACCAGAAAAGTGTTTACAAAGGCAAGGTTAGAGAAGTGTATAACATCAATGATGAGCAATTGGTAATGGTTGCTACGGATAGATTAAGCGCTTTTGATGTTGTAATGCCAAAAGGTATTCCCTATAAAGGGCAAATTCTCAATCAGATAGCGACTAAGATGATGGAAGATACTGAAGATTTAGTACCAAATTGGTTAGTAGCTACACCAGATCCTAATGTGGCTGTTGGTCATTTGTGTGAGCCGTTTAAGGTGGAAATGGTGATAAGAGGTTATATGTCTGGTCATGCGGCTCGCGAATATAAGGCTGGTAAGCGCATACTTTGTGGAGTAGCAATGCCAGAAGGCATGAAGGAAAATGACAAGTTTCCAGAGCCCATCATCACACCAGCTACAAAGGCCGAAATGGGCGACCATGATGAAGATATTTCTAGAGAAGATATTTTGAAGCGTGGTATTGTCTCTGAGGAGGATTATGTAGTGCTTGAAGATTATACCCGAAAACTGTTTCAGAGAGGAACAGAAATCGCAGCAAAACGTGGTTTAATATTAGTGGATACCAAATATGAGTTTGGCAAAACCAAGGATGGTCGTATTGTTTTAATTGATGAAATCCATACACCAGATTCCTCGCGTTATTTTTATGCTGATGGTTACCAAGAACGGCAAGATAGAGGAGAGGCACAAAAACAACTTTCTAAAGAGTTTGTGCGACAGTGGTTGATATCTAATGGATTTCAAGGATTAGGAGGGCAAACCGTACCTTTTATGAGCGATGACTATATTGAAACCGTTAGTGAACGTTACATTGAACTCTTTGAAAATATTACAGGAGAAACTTTTGTAAAAGCAGATGTTTCTGATATTCAGAATCGGATAGAGGCTAATGTTTTAGGGTATTTGGAAAGTGTTTAGTTGTTTATTAGTTGAAATGTCGAAAGGTTCGTTCGACTATCAGTTATGAATTAAAATATCCAAAAGCACCAGATTAAACTAACCTTAACAATTCTGAGTATCTTTTTAGCCTTGGTTAAGCAAAGTCATATTTACCGTAATTGAGATAATACAATATAAAAGCAGGTTTAATCAGATATTGATATTATTTCAAATTTCCAACCTTTAATTTTTTTATGATTTTTATTAATATTTGGTGTTTTTATGCCAGTATAAATCATTCCTCCTGCGGGCAAAACCAACCAAAACGCAGTTGAATCGGCTAATACGCCAATTAAAACGGCTATTCCGGTTATAATAACTCCGCTATAAATAAGAAACCCAGATGTGAGAACAGAGGTTAAAAGGGGATTACGTTTTATTTCTTCTATATCAGATAAATTTATTATAGCACCATCAACAATAATTGTGCTATCATTTTCTACTTTAAAACGACCTTTAATCTTTTGTCCATCAGAAGTTTTTAATTTTATTCTTTTATTTTCTTTAATAACTTTTTCTTTATTGGTATTTAAGTTCGTGATTTTTATAGCGTTATTTTGTGAAATAACCACATTGAATAGGAAAATGCTGATAAATAGTAAAAGTAATTTTTTCATAACAAGACGTTTTTTTGATAAGATGCGAAGATTTGCTAAGGGTTGCGTTAAATAGGCTAAAACTTGTTTCAGCATTTTGAATTTAATATGAGTTGAGATTTTGAAACTTTTGAAAGGTTGCCCTACAATGCTAAATGATTATCAGTATTTTTCCTTCAAAATCTTAGTATGATGCTCTACATGATGTGCTGTCCACATAATAATTTCTCGTACTGGCATTTTGCCCATTAGTGGATGTGGAAGTACTACAGTGTCTAAATTCTTGTCACTGATTTTTTTTGTTTTGTACTGTAGCTTTTTACTTTCGGTTTGAAGTCTATTGAGTAAGTACTTCTTATCTGCAATTGATGGTACTTTCATATTTTGAGAACCCTTAAAGGTTTTGCCTTTTGCGTCTTCTAATCGTTCTTGGTAGCGTTTTACAATAGCGTCATAGTCTCTTACTGGTCTGTTGGCTTTTCCAAATTTAAACCGTAATACAAGTTTAGGTAGGCTCAAAGCATCATTAAGAGGTTTTATGCTTTGTAATAAATGTAATGCTTGTTGACCTTGCGTCCATTTACCTTCTGGGCCCTGTGTCCAATGGTCGTTGGGTTGTTGCTCTAACCAAGAGATTAAGTCAGAATGTTTGGCATCAATTAAGTCAGCAATTGCTTCTTTATCCATAAATGTAGTTTTGATAAAGAAAAGATAGGGATTTTTGTTGAATTGTTTATTTAGCTATTAGCTATTAGCTATTAGCTATTAGTTATTAGCTATTAGTTATTCAGCTTCTTTTTCTTGTACTACAATTTTGTCTTTTTTAAAGATAGGGACTAAATACGATAAGTTAAATCCAAATCCAACACCAAAACGACCACTATCAAAGGTGCGATTAAAACCAGGTATGTACAGGTTTTCAAAATTATCTGGTGCAATTTCTGTGACGAGTCCCTTTAGTTGTACGTTGATGCCTGCATAAAAATTATTGAACATTTCTGCTTTTATACCTATCTGTATTTCTGCCCAAATTGCCGTAAGCCCTTTGAATTCTTCACCTTCTTCAACAGAAAATAAATCGTCGTTCCAATATTGATGATTGACATCATATACTCTGTAACTATTTAAAGTTTGACTAAAGGTACTAGCTCCAGCACGGAAACCAACATAAATCATGTTTTCCATATCGAGCCAGTTCTTGTAAAAATTAAGATCTATTCCGCCTTTAAAATAGCTTCCTTTTGTGGTGTTACTCAGCACTTCGTTTTCTATGGTACGTTCTTCATTACCAATTTCACCAGCCAAATAGATTTTTTTTGTCAGACGATAATCTCCCATAATCTCGAAGCCTGTGTAGTTATCGTCAAAAAACGTACGTCCCAGTTTGCTGATATCAGCACCTAATCGTAAACCATACTTTTGCTTATAGACCAAAGTATCCGTTACGGTTTTCTTTTCCTCTTGTGCAAAAGCTATTGTAGAGAACAACAGCAATATGGCCATGCTTTTAATGTAAGATGCGTACATGTACTGTATTTTCGTTTTCTACTTCCGTTACTATTGTTTCTACAGCACTTATCCAGCTGTCTTCCTCTAAATTAACATCTAGGTTATTAAATATACTTTTATAGCCACATGCTCTAGAGACATATACGAACTCTGTTGTATATGTAATTTCGATAATATCTACATCAGATTGTGTGGTATCATCTTCATCTAACCTTAGGTTTGTGTCCTTTTCTAGAATGAAACGCGTAGTAATAGTAGTGTCATCATCAATACCAACAATTAAGGGTAATTCAACGGCTGTAGTATTCTCATTAAACAAAATCGTTTCATCAACATTTGCTACTGGAGGATTAGGGTCTGGTAAACCTTCACCATAAACTGTTAGTCTGGATACACTTTTTAAATCATCAGGATTGTTTATGTCGTAAAACTCTACTAAAAGACGAGGTGTAGTTGCAGTACCTTCGGCACAGATGTCGTCGCGTTCGCAAGACAGTATCGTTAGAAATGCAAAAAGAAGTAAAAATTGTTTTTTCTTCATTAAATTTAGTTTGAGCGATTTGCCAAAGGCCCATTATGGGCTTCAAATAAAACTACAGTTTCAATATGAGCCGTATGCGGAAATTGATCCACCAAACTCAGCTTTTTTATCTCATAACCAGAGCCCATTAATTGCTCAGTATCTCTCGCTTGTGTAGCAGGATTACAAGATACATAAACCAAACGTTCTGCATTAAGGTTTATTATTTTTTTAAGGGTTTTGGGTGCAATACCAGCTCGAGCAGGATCTAGGATAATTGTCCTGATTTTATTGGTGTACTCAGGATGTTCGGTTAAGAACTTCCCAACATCAGCAGCATAAAACTTTAAACCTTCAATAGCATTACGCTTTGCATTTTCCTTGGCATCTTCAATGGCCGAAGCCACAATGTCCACACCAACGATTTTGGTATTATTAGCCTTGCTAGCAATTATTTGTCCTATGGTACCTGTGCCACAAAACAAATCTAACACCACCGAATTATCTACAGCTTCTTTGTTTTCAAGTGCATACTCCACAACTTTATCATAGAGTTTCTCAGCACATTTAGGATTGGTCTGAAAAAAGCTTTTCATACTGATTTCAAAATTTAAGCCCAATAATTCTTCTACAATTTTGTCCTCACCATACACAAGATTAATGCTTCCGGTTGTTGCTATGGTACGGTCACCAATTTCATCGTTAATGGTATGTAATAAACCTGCAACACGGTCACCAAACAATTCAACTAAGTAGTTGGCGAACTTATCCAAGTGAAATTGATCTAAGTCGTGAGAAGTCGTTACCAAATTAAATAACAACTTATTTGTTTTGTACGATTTTCGGACTACGAAATATCTAAAAAAACCTTCTTTGCGTGGTGCATGCCAAGGTGCCAATCCTGTAGCTTTACAATATTCCCTAATGTCTTTTAAATGGTTTTCAACTTCAGCATCAAATAAACCTGAGTCTTTTTCCAAGTTTTCACCACACCACCAAAGTCCACGTCTTTTAAACCCTAATGTAAATTCATCTACATCAGTTTTTAGGTCCCTGTCGTACCCAATCGCTGAAAAACCATATTCCATTTTATTACGATAATGAAAGGTGTTTGGCGAACTGACAAATTCATCAAGCTTAACTTCAATATCAGCAACTTTTCCTATGCGCTTAAACAACTCTAGCGTACTTTGCTTTTTGTATTCGTGTTGTTTTTCAATAGGTAACTGAATGTATGGTGCGCCAGGAATGTCTTGATAAGGCATTTCAACTTCGTCCTCCGAGGGTTTTAAAACGTCGAGCAGTTTACATTCTGCGTATTTTTTGCTCGATTTTTTTACTTGAGCCTTAACCAACTGGCCAGGCAAAGTATTGGGAACAAACACTACAAACTCACCATGTTCATTTCTAATGCGACCAATACCCTTGCCACCAAAGGCATAGTCTTCGATTAAAATCTCAATAATTTGTCCGCGTTTTACGAATTTGTTGCGTTCCCTTCTTGGCATTTTGATAAATTTTGGCTGCAAAGATATTCTTTCTTTAATTAATCTACGTATATTAATTGGGTCTTGCCATTTCTGGAAATTATCAAAGAATTTAGTAACTTTACAGCCTCTAGGGATGATTTCTCTCCCACGCTGCTTTTTCAAGGGCTACACCATAACTTCAATAATGGTACGCAAGGTCTTTGAAGGAATAAAGGTAGAGCAGGAATGGTTATTTTATTCACAATTAAAATTTTATTAAAATGGCTGTTTTAGACCAATTAACGTCGCAACAAGCGATCGATTTAGAAAACAAGTATGGTGCGCACAACTACCATCCGTTACCAGTAGTATTGAGTAGAGGAGAAGGCGTGTATGTGTGGGATGTGGAAGGTAAAAAGTATTACGATTTTCTTTCTGCATATTCTGCAGTAAACCAAGGACATTGTCATCCAAAAATTGTTGGTGCAATGACCAATCAGGCACAAACGTTGACCTTAACCTCTCGTGCATTTTACAATGATATGTTAGGGAAGTACGAAAAATTTGCAACCGAGTATTTTGGTTTCGATAAGTTATTACCAATGAATACAGGTGCTGAAGCTGTGGAAACGGCGTTGAAGCTATGTAGAAAATGGGCTTACGAAGTCAAAGGTATTGACGAAAATGAAGCAGAAATAGTAGTTTGCGAAAACAACTTTCATGGACGTACCACAACGATTATTTCATTCAGTAATGATCCAGTAGCTCGAAAGAATTTTGGACCTTACACCAAAGGATTTATTAAGATTGAATACGATAATCTTAACGCTTTGGAAGATGCGCTACAAAACAACCCAAATGTAGCAGGTTTCTTAGTTGAGCCTATACAAGGTGAAGCAGGAGTTTATGTTCCGAGTGAAGATTATTTAACAAAAGCTAAAGCTATTTGTGAAAAATATAATGTACTGTTTATCGCTGATGAAGTTCAAACAGGTATTGCACGTACAGGACGATTACTAGCCACTTGTGGCAACTGTGATTGTACAGATAAGAATTGTTCTTCTGAGCCTGAAGTAAAACCAGATGTATTAATTCTTGGTAAGGCATTATCTGGCGGAGCATATCCGGTTTCAGCGGTATTGGCGAATGATAATATTATGAATGTCATTAAACCAGGAAACCATGGAAGTACATTTGGAGGAAATCCAATAGCAGCAGCTGTTGCTATTGCAGCTTTAGAGGTTGTAAGAGACGAAAAATTAGCCGAAAATGCTTTTGAATTAGGTAACCTATTTAGGTCGGAATTAAACAAATATATAGAAACGAGTTCTATAGTAAACTTGGTAAGGGGTAAAGGTTTGTTAAATGCTATCGTCATCAATGATGATGAAGAGAGCGAAACCGCCTGGAATATCTGTTTAAAGCTTAGAGATAATGGTTTATTAGCAAAACCAACACATGGCAATATTATCCGTTTTGCACCACCATTGGTTATGACAAAAGCGCAACTATTAGATTGTGTATCTATTATTACTAAGACTTTAAAAGAGTTTGAAGATTAAGGTGCCAACTCAGTAAACGGTGCAATAGGAATATTGCGCAATACCCAAAAAATAATGACCATTGCTAATATAGCTTTGGTCATTTTTGATTTATGTAGAAGGTTGTCATAGGTTTTAGACCCAAATTTGTTAAAAAGGAATAATATAGCTTGATACGCTAAAACTAAAACCAGCAGTAAAATTAGATAGTTGAGCCTTATTCCTGTAATGATGTTTCCTTGAAGAAAATTATGCACAGCCCTTTGACTTCCACAACCAGGACAATACAATCCTGTAAAGCTTAAAAATGGACACTTTGGAAAAAATGCCGATACTGATGGGTCTATAAAAAAATATAGTGGTAGTGCTAAAAGCAACACTACCACTATAAGTACTATATATATAGTTTTGTTAAAATTCACCATTTGCAGCAGCGCCTAAAAACGCCAATCCGAATATGAGTACATATACCAACCAGCCTAAAGCAGCTAAAACTATGGAGACAATTCCCCATGTTTTTGCATTTTTAGAAGCACTCACTGCTTTTGTATAGTTGCCATCTTCATAGGCACTATTAACTTGTGTTGCATAAATTATACTTACTATTCCGGTTGGTAAACAACACAAGATTGTGCTGATTATCGCTAATGCCAAATAGCTATTTGGTCTTTGTGGTTTTTGTTCCATTTATTGGGTTTTAGTTGGTTATTGTTGCCATTGTTGCATCATTTCTTCAGATTGACGCATTATTTCATCCCATCCCACAGTATATATTCTGTAAACGGTCATTATTAAATAAATCACATTAATAATCAATATTACGAGAGCAACAATTTTAGCAGTTTTCATTGCATTTATACTACTCTGATCATAATTTTCAGGGTCAGCAGCAGCTTTTTTAAGATTACTTTGAGCTATAAAGTATGCTGGTCCTGCCAGCAAAACACCAGCACCGCCAAAACAGCAGCATAATAATCCGATAATCGATAATACATATACAATTGCTGGATTGAGTTTTTGTTGTTCCATAATGAATTTTATTTAAGATAAAGTTTAAGTAAATAACTGCCTATGATAATGACCACATTCAGTATTGCCAATATAGTAATTATTTTATTTCCGTTTTTAAAATTCTTAAAACTATTGAGTACAATAAACCCAATTAATGCTATAAGCGTATAAATTGCAGGATACATATAAAAGGCAGAAATAAATTCACCTTTTATTAGCAAAGCCAAAGAACGCTGAAGCCCACAACCCATACACTCAAAGCCAAACAATTTTTTGTTAAGGCAAGGCAACATATAATCTTCTATTCCTTTAATCAAAATTAGCATAGTGCTAAAATAGGAATTTGCAAATACTTTTTTATTAGCTCTAAATAATTATTCTAAAGCTTATTTTTGCATAAAATAGAATTAAAATGAATATTTCAAGAACCATAAACTTTGTTTGTATTGTAGCTGGTGGAATTATTGCCATATATGCTCAAGCAGAAGAAAAGCAGAACACCTATTTATTAATGGGAGGTATCATCTTATTGATGTTTGGGATCTATAGAACATCTCGAAATATTCCAAGTAAAAATGACAAGCAAGAGGAAGAAACTTACGTAAAAAGCGAGAAGGCAGATGAAGATTAAAGTTGGTGATACAGTTGAAACTATTGACGATGCCATAAAAGGTGTTGTGACAAAAACCTCTGGTAACTCAGTTGCAATTGAAGATGCTGATGGTTTTGAGCTTCAGTTTGAAGCCAATGAACTAGTGATTATAAACTCTGAAAAAACACTAAAAAACGCCATTTATAATTCTGATATAGAAGCCGTAAAAAAAGAGAAGGAAACGGTAAAGAGAAAATCAGTACCAACCGTAAAGCCTAAAGAACGAAATGCACCAAAATTTGAAGTCGATTTACACATTCACCACCTAACGGATTCTACTAAAGGTATGACCAATTTCGATATGCTGAATCTTCAACTAGATACTGCAAGAGGACAGCTAGAATTTGCGATACGTAAACGCATACCTAAGGTTGTATTTATTCATGGAGTGGGAGAAGGTGTGTTACGACAAGAGCTCGAAACTTTATTCGGCAGATATAATAACGTAAAGTTTTATGATGCTGACTATAAAACCTATGGGCTAGGAGCCACTGAGGTTAGAATATTTCAGAATGTAGCACCCTAATCTTCTTCCGGTAAAGGAAAAGAATAAGTCAATGTACCAAGATCGAGTTCGTCTGCTGATAAGATATCAAAATCGAAACCTGTAATCAAGAAACTTGCTGTTACTGTTCTGGAATATTCGTTATCATCTGTTAAGCCTGGGTCACCGTAATCTGTGGCTTCTAATTCATTAAGGTAATGAGCAATGGAAACACCTTCAGTTATAGAAGTGTCATTTATAGGGTTTTTATCTAAATCTTCATCCTCAAATCGAGTTAATACACCATCACCATCATCATCGGTGTCTAGATAATCTGCAGTACCGTCATTATCTGTATCTAAAGGATTGGTTGCAGGATTATCGTCGCCATCAGCATTTTCTGTATCGAGTTCATTTATTGTTTTTACATTGTCATTGTCATCGTCTTCATCTAAATAATCAGCAATACCATCACCATCTGTATCTTGAGGATCTGCTAAACCTCCTGGTCCGTATTCGTCTTCACTCGGAATACCATCGTTATCATCATCGTCAATGGTAACCGTAACAAAGGCAGTACCACTATCAGCTTCATAATCTTCTACAATGGTCAAATCGGCTGGAGGCACCAAATCACATAATTCGTCAGTTCCAACAGACCTATTGTAGGTTCTATAGATAAATCTAACAGTAGACATATTTATTTCAAACTCTATAGGATCATCTACGGGAGTAGCTTCTGTAAATGGAAATTCTTGATCGTTGCCTCGTGGAATAATCAAGGATAAAGATTCATTGGGATCCTCACGTAAATCATATATTAAAAATGACTCTGTGCTATTTGTACAGTAGTCTAGTTCTTTATCAAACTCTAAATCTACAGTGATAATATCACCATCATCACAAGCAGTTAAAAGCAATAAAGAAATTACGATAAAGATTCGACGCATCATAGATTCAATTTTGAACAAAAATAACGGATTTGTAAAATTATAACGTTGCATTAACTAAATAATTTTATTTGCAATATTTTTGCAACATGAATCACGTTTATCTAGACAATGCAGCGACCACACCACTTCGTAAAGAAGTTGTAGAGCGAATGACCGAAGTCCTCAATAATAACTTTGGTAATGCCTCTTCTACACATAGTTTTGGTAGAGCTTCCAAAGCACTTTTAGAGCAATGTAGAAAAAACATTGCGCGTTATTTTAATGTGTCTGCAGCTGAAATTGTGTTTACCTCGGGTGGAACTGAAGCTGATAACTTGGCCTTAAGAAGTGCCGTAAGGGATTTGGGAGTTACAGAGATTATTACTTCCAAGATTGAACATCATGCTGTGTTGCATACCGTAGAACAATTACAAAAGGAATATGATATCACTGTTAGTTTTGTCAATTTAGATGATTGTGGATTGGTGGATTATAATCACCTGCAAGACTTATTGCAATCTTCAGATAAAGCTATGGTCAGCTTAATGCATATCAACAACGAAGTTGGCAATATTCTCAATATTGAACGCGTTGCCAATTTATGTAAAGCATCTGGAGCTTTGTTTCAGTCAGACTGTGTACAATCTGTAGGACATTTTAAAATAGACTTGCAAAACATCCCGATTGACTTTTTAGCGGCTAGTGCACATAAATTCCATGGACCAAAAGGTGTTGGGTTTTGCTATGTAAGAAAAGAATCTGGATTGAAGCCACTTATTTTTGGTGGTGAGCAGGAGAGAGGTTATAGAGCTGGTACGGAATCCATCCATAATATTGTTGGTATGGACGAAGCGCTGAAAATTGCGTATACTAATTTAGATACCGAAAAACAATACATTTCTGAATTGAAGAATTACTTCATTGCACAATTAAAGGAAAATATAGATGATGTCAGCTTTAATGGAGGTTGTGAAGACACAGTAAATAGCACATACACTTTGGTGAACGTCTGTTTGCCTATTGCTCCAGAGAAGGCACCAATGCTACAGTTTCAACTCGATCTTAAAGGTATCGCTTGCTCTAAAGGAAGTGCTTGCCAAAGTGGAAGCAATCAACAATCCCATGTACTTTCGGCAATTCTGGATGAGAATAAACTAAAGCGACCGTCCGTGCGCTTCTCATTTAGTATTTTTAACACTAAAGAAGAACTAGATTATGTGGTGGATGTTCTAAAGGATTTTGTTAATTCTTAACGATCACCTTTTCAGATTTTACCGTATTTGTATTTGAAGTCACATTGACTATATAAACTCCGTCGCTTAAATCTACCGTAGAGAGTTCATAGCGATTTGATACAGAATCATATTGGTTATTAAGCATACGCTTGCCTGCAACATCAAAAACTTCAATAGACTTAATGTCTAATCCATTTGGATTTAAAACAGCAAGTTGATGTAAGTCATTGTTCTGTCTTATGGCAAGCTTGCTAACTTCAAAATCATTAATACTTAGAGCCTCGCCAGGTGTAAATACAATTTCGAAGCGATTGGTGTAATTGCCTGGTTCGATGTTTAATTCATAATCTTGTTCCCTAAGATTGACATAAAGCTCGTTCTCAATATCGTGAATATAAATGCCTTGTGAATCATCAAAATTCTGAATATCAAATATCCTGAAACGTAAAGGCTGCTGTTGTTGTATATCAACTACAAGAGGAATGACCAAAGCTTCTTCAAAAGGGAAGGCTAATCCAGAGTATATGTCATTATTTTGGGTGAAATAGGCATCAGTTGATAAATTTTCAGAGCGATGCAATTCTAAACCTCTATCATTGCCCATTGTAGCTGTATCAAGAAAGTTTAGCAAAAGTTGCCTCGTGTACTGACCTTGGCTAACCGTAAAATCAATATTAATTCTAAATCTTTGGCAATGCGCAGGTACGATAGGCAATCCATTATCTTGATATTCAATTACATCATTTGAACTTGAGCTTGCATCATTACCATCTCTAAAGAAATAACTATTTGCTCCTTCCTTTTCATAAACACGATGAGCATTTTTAGTAGTAACTACATTTGTAACTCCAGCTTGTCCTTCAACCATAAAACCTTGCCCTATCGGAATATAACGCCTTGCTTGTTTTGTGCCACCAGGAGGACCAGGAGGAATACCTACTGAGTTACCAGCACTGTCGTAGGTTTCAAATTGAGCGAAAGAGTTAGATATTATTGTACCAGATGGATCAATTGTAAATTCATGATATCCGCCAATATAATCCGCAACATAGTGAGAAGCTACAGTACCATCTTGTTCCCAGTAAAATATAGTTCCTATTATTTCATTAGCATTATCAGTATCATGTATAAATGCTGCAGAATCCATTGCGCTTGGGTAAGGATTACCAACTAATGTAAAATCTCCATTAGAAACAGCATTTGTTATGGTGCCATTGTTAGGTTTGCCTCTAAAATCGTAAACCTGGCTGCCAGTTGTTCCGGTACCATTACCTTTCATGGTAAAGCCGAGTCCTGGATTTATTGCGCCACTTTCACCAACATATACCCAGTCAGAGTAATTTGATGAAGTTTCATAAGTGTATAACCAACGATTAGAAATTGTTAGTGGTGTAGCGGTACCATTATAATTTGTTGTAAAAGATGCTGGTGAAGATGTAATTAGTCCGGTTACATCATTTAGTAGTTCTACTCTAGCGGCTTCATTACCATTAGAAGCAGAGTTATTACCAACAGGTGAACACCAATAGTTATAACTCCATTGATTTACGGTGCCTGTTTGGTAAACACTTAAGCGACCGACACCAGAATTTCCTGTAGTACCAGTACCTTGTAATAACTGAGCTTCGTTTCTTAGATATAGATTTGTATTTGATTCTTGTAGGTTAACATCATCTTCTACGTACAAAACCTGATCATGAACGTAGACAAAAGCGTTGTTTCTGACACTAAGTTGTGCAAAAACCGAACTAAAACATAGCATTAGGCATGCGATGAGGGAAAATTTCATGCTTGATAAATTTATAACTATAGCTTAGTAGGGTAACCTAAAGTGTATTAGACAGTTACAAATTTATAAAATTTAATGATACCTTAGGTGTAATACAACGAGTATTTGAGTTGTTGCGCTAAAATTTGGCTATTCCTTAACCAAGATTTTTTGAGACATAATTGTTTCATTAAGTCTAATATTAACAATATAAACGCCATCACTCAAATTTGCAGTAGATAATTTGTATGTCTCTGTACTCGCATCGAACTGACGTTTTAAAATGTGCTTACCATTTACGTCAACAATTTCAATAGATTTAACATTAAGATTATTCGGGTTTAAAATTGATAGCTCCTGTAAATTATTATTTTGAACTACAGTTACAGATTCAGAAATATAATCCTTAACATCTAAGACGTTTTGTTGCATAAATACAATTTCAAAACGGTTGGTATAATTACCGGCATCAATATTTAATTCATAATCTTCATCTCTTAAGTTAACGAAAGTATTCGTTTGCACATCGTGAATATAGATGTCTTGATTTTCTTCAAAGTTTTGAATATCAAAAATTCTAAATCGTAGTAGTTGTTGTTCCTCAATATCTACATTCAGAGGTATTATAAGAGCTTGATCAAAAGGGTAGGCTTGCCCAGAATAGATTTTGTTATCTATTGTAAAATAGGCATCGTTAGCAAAATTTTCAGAGCGACTTAACTCCAAACCTCGATCAAATCCAGCCGTTGCACTGTCATGAAAGTTTAAAACCAATTGTCTGGTATATTTAGACTGATTTACAGTAAAATCGACATTAATTCTAAAACGCTTATAATCTTCTGGAACTATTGTTAAACCATTATCTTGATATATAATTTGTGAGTTATCAGATTCTTGAGCACTATTATGACTTCCATTTCTAAAGAATATACTATTTCCACCTTCTTTTTCATAAACACGATGCTCATTTTTAGCATACACAGTTCCTGAAGTACTAGTTATACCTTTAACCATAAATCCTTGACCAATAGGGATGTAACGACCAGCGGATTTAACTCCATTCAATGGCATCATTAAAGGATACGAGTTATCATCTTCATCGTAAGTGGTGAATACAGCAGGTGAATCTGTTATCATATCTCCTGTCGCGTTTATGGTGAATTCATAGTAGCCACCAACATAGTCTTGTAAAACGTGTGAGTTAACCGTTCCATCCTGTTCCCAGTAATATAAAGTACCATCTATTGCGTTTATATTGTCGGTATCATGTATGTATAGAGCAGCATCAATTGCACTTGGGTACGGATTACCTACCAAAGTGAACACACCATCCGCTATAGAATTGCCTATGGTTCCATTATTTGGTTTTCCTCTAAAATCGTATGTTTGGTCCCCAGTAACTGCAGAACCCATTCCTTTCATTGTAAAACCTAGCCCTGGTGAAACATCTCCTGTTTCTCCTACATATACCCAATCACTATTTGAATCTGATGAAACAAAGGTCCACAACCATCGGTTAGAAATAATCAGTGGAGTACTGTTTCCATTATAATTGTTGGTAAAAATACTATCGTCACTATCTATAGTGCTCACTGTTAAGAGCAACGGGTCATCGATTTGATTTACTCGAAAAGAATTATTTAAAAAATTATCGGTTAAAATGCCGCCAACAGGTGAACACCAATAGTTATAGGACCATTGATTCACATTTCCCTCTTGGTAAATACTTAATTCTCCTAAACCAGAATTGCCAGAAGTTCCATCGCCTTGGATTAATTGTGATTCATCCCTTAAATATATTTTAGAATCAGCATCGTTGAGATTTATATTATCCTTGACAAAGACAACTTCATCTTTTACGTATATATAGGTATTGTTTCTAACATTTAATTGTGCAAATATCGATGCGCTATAGCCTAATAAAAGCAGTGAAGTTAGTATACGCATGGCCTAAAGATTTGGGTTATAAAAGTTGGCAATATAAAAAAAATAAGGTACTTGAACGTTAAAATTTGGTTTTAATCGATAATTGGTATATTATTGCACTAGAATTTGCCCCAGATTTTTATTTATGAAACGTATTTTAACCGCTATAACATTCTTTATTGTATTTCAAGCTCATGCCCAAGTGGGTATTGGAACAACAGACCCTGATGCATCTGCATTACTAGAATTAGAATCCGACAGCCAAGGTATGCTTACTCCTAGAATGTCAACTACAGATCGAAACTCTATCTCTTCGCCAGCTAAAGGACTATTGGTTTTTGATACAGATTTGGATGCGTTTTATTTTTACAATGGATCAGTTTGGGAAGAAATGGAATCTACATCTACGCCTAATAATAAAACCGCAGGTTGGGTAGCTCTGAACGATTTTGATAGTAGTTTTACCTTGCCATTTGTTAATTCACCAGATTTAACAGACTATAGTAATTTTGTTGACCTAGACTTAGATTTTGAGAATGACCCTGGTGACTCCACGATAAGTTCATACGCACCAACAGGAACCACAGCTACTGATTTTTATAATAGTACAACTCATAAATTGACCCCATTAGTGGTAGGTGATGCTGTTGTATTACGATTGTCATTTGATGCTGTTCCTAATAATGGAAATGGCTTTATAGTTATAGCGATAGATATTGGTGATACAAGTGAAATTATCATTTTTGAAAAAACAATTCCTTTATTAAGAGGAAATGGCAGACTAAGTAAAATAAGTGAAACTATATTGCTATATCAGTTAGGGACATTTAATTCTAACGGAGCAAAACTTAAAATAGCTTATTCGAGAGCCAACCAGACTTCGGGTACAGATTGTGTAGTCAATAATTTTGGTCTGGTAGTGTCTAAATTTACTAACGATTAAAACTTAGCCGACAATCTCAAATTAAAAACGCGAGGCGTTAAATAATTAGGAATGGCAAATTGTCGTTTGGTATAAACATCCCTTACCCAAGTATTGGTAATAGAGTTTTGGTTGTTGAACATGTTGTAAATCTCAAAACCTAAGGAAAGTTCCCTAAACTTCTTTTTCCAGCGAGCGTTGTAGGTTTTGGTTGGGTTTACTAGTTCTAGGGAAATACCCAAATCTGCACGTCTGTAGTCTCTCAATCGAATCTGAAAATCGTATGGATCCGCATAACTCGGAGACCCACCAGGAACACCTGTATTGTACACCAAATTGAGGTACATTTTTAAATTGGGCATGTTTGGTACATAATCCTGAAATAATGCTCCAAACTTTAAACGTTGATCGGTTGGTCTAGAAATGTAACCACGATTATCAATATTCTCTTCGGTTTTTAAATAGCCAAAACTAAACCATGACTCAGTGCCTGGTACAAACTCACCATTCAATCGCATATCCAACCCATAGGCGTAAGCTTTAGCATTATTCTTGGCCCTATAACGAATCCTTACGTTTTCTAAAGTGTACGGATTTACATCGCTTAAACCTTTGTAGTAGGCTTCAGTAACTAACTTAAATGGTCTGTCCCACATTTTGAAGCTATATTCATTACCTAGAACTATATGAAAGGATTTCTGAGCTTTAACATCTGGTTGCACAACACCAGAGGAATCTCTTAATTCTCTGTAAAAGGGTGGTTGGTAATACAAACCACCTGCAACTCTAAACAACATATCCTTGTCCCAATTTGGCTTAATGGCAAATTGAGCTCTTGGGCTAAAAACCGTTTGTGTATTGCTTTCTATATCCTTGCCACTCACAGTCCAGTTGTGTGCTCTAACACCAACATTGTAAAACACTTCATTGGCTCCCCATTCTGTTCGTTTACTATATTGGGCAAAAGCTTGCATACGATTTATTTGAACTCTATTCAACGCTCTAATGTTTTCAAAAGCTGTTAGAGGTCCTTCAAAAGGTTCGTAAGGTTGTAAGTTTGGAATGCTAAAATTCGGTGGACGAATAGAGAAGCCTGCCGAATCTATAATCTCATATTCTACCAAACGATCTCTAATATCCTCGTGCGTGTATTTTACAGACCATTCTACAGTGGATTCTTCATCGATTTTGTAATCACCTCTATGCTCGGCATTGACGATAAAGGCGTCTAAATCGTTACGTGCATGTGTTAATTGTGAGCCAATGCCTTCGCTGAATTCAACTTCACCTAAATCCTCGTCACCTATATTAGTATTGACTTCTCCTAAACGGTATTGCGCAAAAATGTCGAAATACTCTTGCTCTATGGTGTGATATGCTGAAGCAATCATCTTTAGCGTTAAATCTTCGTTGACAAAATAATTGGCTTTAAAAGCGCCAAAATAAGTTTGGTATTGGTCTTCCTCATTTCCATCATAGAACACCAACAAGGCAACAGGTTCTTGTAGTGTACCGAAGTTGGTCTGTCTATTTTCTGGCTCAAAGTTGTATTTGTTTAAAGAAATATTCCCTAGAAAGTTGAGATGAAACTTATCCGAAAAGCGATACGTTAAATAGGTCTGGGCATCTGCAAAAACAGGTTCTACGTTACCTTCGGTTTCTAAGTTGTTTAATATTAAACTATTGTCTCTGTAACGCACACCAGCAATACCAGAAAATTTTCCATCTTTAGAAATCGTTTCAGCAGCAATGCTTCCTCCCAAAAAACTTAAATCTGTTCTTATGCCAAAATCCACAGGATTTCTATATGTAATATCCAATACAGAAGAAAGTTTGTCTCCATATTTGGCTTGAAAACCACCAGCAGAAAAATCAACATTTGAGACCAAATCTGTGTTTACAAAACTCAGACCCTCTTGGTTACCAGAACGAATTAAGAACGGACGATACACTTCAATTTCATTAACATAAACCAAGTTTTCATCAAAATTTCCACCACGTACGGAATATTGTGTACTTAGCTCATTGGAAATATTAACACCAGGTAGTGTTTTTAGAATATTTTCAACACCAGGTTGTGCGCCTTTTATGGTTCTTAAAGTTTTTGGAGTCACAGAGACAATTCCGTCGACGCTTTGCCTTGTATTGGTAGAAATGACCACTTCAGCAATTTGCTCTACTTCAACTTTCATTACAGGATTAAACTCTAATTCCTGCCCATTTTTCAAATTGAATTTTGAAACAACACGACTGTGCCCAACATGTGTAAATTCTAAAGTTAATTCAATATCTGAAGGTACTCTTAATTCGTAGAAGCCATTTTTATTGGTTGCACTCCCTTCACCAGTAGAAGCTTTTATGTTAACATTTTCTATTGGGTTATTAGCTTCATCCAAGATAACACCTCTTATAATTGCAGACTGCGAAAAAGAAAACACGCTGAATAGCAAACAAAATAGAAGAATAAAGTGTAAGCGTTTCAAATATTAGTTTTTATAGTTAGCATTAAAAAAGATCATAAAGATCAAGTTTTGTCATGCTGAACTTGTTTCAGCATCTCAAAGTATGAAAAACAGAAAATGAGACTCTGAAACGAGTTCAGAGTGACAAGATTTTAATGTTATTTCATTTATTTTCTGAAAAAGGTTGCTTCAAATGTAGAACTATTTCCAACATTATCGGTAACAATTATCTTTAATTCGTTCTTAGTGTCTTTAACGATGTTATCATTAAAATCGTGCACCAACATCTTGGTTTTATAGTCGTACTCCATTAAGATCCATTCACCATTTACCGTTGCTCTGTATTTGCTGATTCCAGATAATTCATCGTCAATTTTCACTTTCAGATAACGGTATTTACTCAACCATTTCTTGTTCTGAAAATTTACGGGTTTTATAGTAGGTGCAACGGTATCCATCACTAATGTATATAAACCTAATGTTTTACTACCAGCGCTCAAAATGTTTCCTTTCCGCTTTGTGTGTACATAACTTGGTCTTTTGTAATAACCGTATAAACGCGCAATGAAAATTTTGTCCAAATGCTCAACCTTATAATTACTTAGGTCATAATTGATATAGAAATTCTTTTGAAGTGGGATGTTGTCTTTATGAAGATGAATTGTATCTGAGCTTACTTTAAAATCAATAAAAACATCATCATAGACCGTGTTTTCATAGAAATTAACGGTAACGTTTCCAGATTGAAGCGTTGTCGGTTGGTTACTGTATACCAATGTCTTTTTGGCATCAATGTCTAGTAATGTTTCATTGGGCTTTTCATACTTTCCATTTACAGGAATATTCACCCAAGTTTCGTTGCCTTCAAAATCACGAATTCTTATTTTATAAACAGACGAAGTACTATCTTCAACACGTATATAGCCATCATCATACGCATCTTTGTATAGACTCAGCGGATTGTTTTTCTGAATAAACAATTTCTGAATACGAGAACGTTTGGTTTTGTAATATTCATAATCAATTAAACGCTTAATATGCTTGGACTCACTAAAACTGAAACGCTTAAAATCTATTTCCAGGCTTTTATTGCCATTAAAAAATGTTTCAATATTGCTTACTCCATTGTTGTTTGGCGCCAAATCTTGTTTGTCATAAGAAGTCACTCCAAAACCTATATTGCCAAAAGCGGTAATTTTTTCAACCTCATAATCACCACTTTTCTGCGGTATCAAACGAAGTGGCACACGTTTATTCTTACCATTAATTACGGCATTTTCATCTTTTGGATATGCAAATACAGCTGACACAAATGGCCTTTTGGTGTCTTTTGCCTCAATGCCAAATAGCATTGGATTCATGGGACGTTCTTGGTTGTCTCTTATTTCAAAATGCAAATGAGGTCCGCCAGAACCGCCTGTATTACCAGAGTATGCAATAACTTCATTTGGTGCAATAATAAGTTCTTCAGAGCTTGGAAAAACTTCCACCTCAAAACTTTCTTTATCGTATTGACATTCCTTGATGTATTTTTCCAATCGGTCAGAAAATTTTTGAAGATGGCCGTAAACCGTTGTGTATCCATTTGGATGTGTGATGTAAATGGCCTTTCCGTAACCGTAATGCGAAATTTTTATTCGGCTCACATAACCTTCTGCAGCAGCGTAAACTTTCAATCCTTGTTTTTGCTGGGTCTTTATATCCAAGCCAGAATGGAAATGCGAAGAACGTAACTCACCAAAAGTACCAGAAAGCACTAAGGTGATGTCTAAAGGGTTTCTAAAATAATCTTGAGGGTATTCTGACTGTGCGTACACAGACGAGGTAATTAAAAAGAAGAGTAAAAACTTTTTCATAGACTAAGCAATACAGCTAAAATATCAAATAGATTAAAATTTACAAATGGTAATGTTGTATTATTTTAAATATCCACAATTTCAGTGGTAATATTGTCATATGGAATCGTTGATGAGTTAGAATAAACATTTTTGTTCTTGTATAATGTTTATTTTAATCACGTTATTTTCTTAACGTTCTAATTGTTTTGATGTTATGTGAATTAAAAATAATTGTAAAAGAATTGTGTTTTTTCATTAGGTATGTTAACTTTGTTTCTACAGTATTGAATTACTTTAATGAGTAAAATAGAAGAAATTGTTGATGCTTTAGAGAATAAGATCAGTAAGATTTTACACAAGCAGGAAGTTTTAAAGCAAACTAATGCGAAACTTACGGATCAATTAGAGAAACAGCAAAAAGAACTTCTTAGCAAACAAGAAGAAGTTGCTTCTTGGGCAGAAAAATATGAGACACTCAAAATAGCAAATTCAATGCTTGGTAGTGACGAAAATAAACGAGAAACGAAGCTCAAAATAAATGCACTTATTAGGGATATTGATCATTGTATAGCTCAAATCTCGGAATAAAGTTGTAAATTTAGACTGAATGTCAGATCAATTAAAAATTAAACTTTCTATTGCAAACAGGGTATATCCTTTAACGATCAATCCAAAGCAGGAAGAAGGTTTGCGAAAGGCCACGAAGAAGATTGAGGCAATGATAGGGCAATTTGAGCAAAATTACTCTGTAAGAGATAAGCAAGATGTTTTAGCAATGTGTGCTTTGCAGTTTGCGGCTCAAGTAGAGCAAAAGTCAATAGATAAAGAGTATGTTAATGAGGAAGTTCAGGAAAAGTTAGAAGCTTTAAATGATCTGCTTCAAAAACACATCTAACTCGTACGTTCTTTAAAATACATAAGGTTACTGCCTACATTAGTTATATTTTTTGATAAACTCAACGTTAATTCTTTAAAAAGGGTGAGTTTAAATTGTAAAAGCAAGCCATCTCAGAATGGATCCTTGATCAGTTTGTTAGCCCTAAACTTGTTTTTAAGGAGTTTATACCAGAATCCAAAACTGATGTAGGCTTTTTTTATATACTAAACTAAATAACTAACATGGATACTAACACAATTTTATATATTGTTGGAGGAGTAGTATTAGGCGTAATACTGGGCTATATAATCGCTAAATCCCTTGAAAAAGGAAAGGCATCTAAATTAATCGCAAATGCAGAGAAAGAATCCAAGTCGATTTTAAAGCAAGCAAAAGTAGATGCAGAATCATTAAAAAAAGATAAAATACTTCAGGCTAAGGAAAAGTTTATTGAACTTAAGGCTGAGCACGAAAAAGTCATACTTTCTCGCGATAAGAAAATGGCTGAGGCAGAAAAACGTATTAGGGATAAGGAGTCCCAAATTTCCAATGAACTTTCAAAAGCAAAAAAATCCAATCAATCTTTAGAAGGCAAAATCAAAGATTACGATTTTAGATTGGAGTTTCTTGAGAAGAAAAAGGATGAAGTTGAAAAAGCGCATAAAAGCCAAATACAACAGTTAGAAGTCATTTCTCAACTTTCAGCAGAAGAAGCTAAAGAACAACTGGTAGAATCTCTTAAAGAAGAGGCCAAAACAGATGCTATGGCTTATGCCCAAGAACGATTAGAGGAAGCCAAGCTAACTGCACAACAAGAGGCCAAAAAAATTATCATTAATACCATTCAGCGTATTGGTACAGAAGAAGCTATAGATAACTGTGTATCTGTTTTCAATATTGAATCTGATGACGTTAAAGGTAGAATTATTGGTAGAGAAGGTAGAAATATTAGAGCTATAGAAGCAGCTACAGGTGTTGAGATTATAGTTGATGATACACCAGAAGCTATTATATTATCTTGTTTTGATTCTGTAAGACGTGAAATAGCACGATTATCGCTTCATAAATTAGTGACTGATGGTAGAATACACCCAGCTCGTATTGAAGAGGTAGTAAGGAAGACAGAAAAGCAGATTGAGCAAGAAATTATAGAAGTCGGTAAGCGTACGGTTATCGATTTAGGGATTCATGGTTTGCACCCAGAATTAATAAAAATGGTAGGACGAATGAAATATCGTTCTTCTTATGGTCAAAACCTATTACAGCATTCACGCGAAGTCGCTAAGCTTTGTGGTGTGATGGCTGCAGAATTAGGTTTAAATCCAAAATTGGCTAAGCGTGCAGGTTTATTGCACGATATTGGTAAAGTACCATCTTCTGAAACTGATGTAGAAACTCCACATGCAATCCTTGGTATGCAGTGGGCAGAAAAGCACGGTGAAAAACCAGAGGTTTGTAATGCCATTGGAGCCCACCATGATGAAATAGAAATGACAACCATGTTGTCACCAATTATTCAAGTTTGTGATGCTATTTCAGGAGCAAGACCAGGTGCGAGACGCCAAGTGTTGGATTCTTACATTCAGCGACTAAAGGATTTAGAAGACGTAGCTTTTGGTTTTAACGGCGTAAAGAAAGCTTATGCCATACAAGCAGGTAGAGAACTACGTGTTATCGTAGAAAGTGAAAAAGTTTCTGATGATAAGGCAGCTAGTTTATCTTTTGAGATCTCTCAGAAAATACAAACGGATATGACCTATCCAGGACAGGTAAAAGTAACCGTAATTAGAGAAACTAGAGCCGTGAATATAGCCAAGTAGAGTAATAGTATATTTAAATTTATTAAAAAGTGTCTTAATTTCTTAAGGCACTTTTTTTATATGTATACTGCACAAAACACATACTATGTAAAATTTATATTCATTACTCGAGTAAGTATGTGATGTAAAAATTTCTAAGATCAAAGTAGATATTATTTTCTCGGATGAAATTTGTTTAAAACATCGCTTAAGTGAGTCCTATCCACATGCATATAGACTTCAGTAGTAGTGATGCTTTCATGACCTAGCATCATTTGTATAGCCCTTAAGTCTGCACCGTTTTCCAGTAAATGCGTAGCAAATGAGTGTCTAAAGGTGTGTGGAGATACCGTTTTTTTCAGACCAGACTTCTCGACCAATTTTTTTATAATGGTAAATATCATAGCACGAGTTAACTTTTTACCCTTATAATTTAAGAACAGAATATCTTTAGAACCAGATTGAACATCTATATGGTTTCTTATGTCTTTCCAAATGTTGATAAACTGTTGGGTGGTTTCTCCAATGGGTACAAAACGCTGTTTATCACCTTTACCAGTCACCTTTATAAAGCCCTCTTCAAAAAATAGATCAGATAACTTTAACTCAATAAGCTCACTCACACGCAAGCCGCAGCTATATAAAGTCTCTATGATGGCTCTGTTGCGTTCTCCAAGATTTACACCATTGTATTGGTAGCTCAAATCAATAGTGCTTATTAGTAGGTCAATATCGCCAATGGATAAAGTGTCAGGAAGTTTTCTACCGATTTTTGGGGACTCAATTAAATCCAGGGGATTGGTTTTTCTATAGTTTTCAAAAACGAGATAATCAAAAAAATTGCGAAGACCAGAGATGAGACGCGCCTGTGACCTTGGGTTTATGTCTTTTGAAATGGCATAGATGAATTGTTTTATGATTTCATTGTCAATAGCTATTGGTGAGCTACTTACGCTATTATTTTCAAGGTATGCGATCAATTTTTTAATGTCGTAGCTATAATTTTCTATGGAGTTGTTGGAAAGACCACGTTCAATCTTGAGATAGTGCTGATAATCAGTAATCGCTTGGGACCATTTCATGCCTAAAAATAGAAAAATATAAACGCAAATAAGTGAAAATACTACGCAATTTATCGTATATTCATTATAAATTGTTAATAACAAAATTTATAAGTGTTTGTAAATCAATAACATATACATCTGTGTTTACAAAAATGTTAATAACTGTGTAAAGAAACTTTAATATTTAAAAAAAAAGTCATTAGTTTGTATTAATCAATTTTAAAACTTTAAAGATTATGAAAAAATTATTTTTAGCTGCTTTTGCAGTGTTCGCTTTTGCAAGTGTTAACGCACAAGAATTTAAAGCAGGTGTTAATGCTGGTTTACCAATAGGTGATGCTGGTGACTTTTCTACTTTTGCTATTGCTGTAGAGCTTGGTTATTTGTTTGATGTTTCAGAAGATTTCCAAGCAGGTCCAACAGTAGGATTCAACCATTCTTTTGGTGATAGCGACATCATTGACGAAGATTTCTCTTGGTTACCAATTGCTGCTGCTGGTCGTTTTGCTGTATCAGAAGAGTTTACTTTAGGTGCTGATTTAGGTTATGCCATTGGTGTAGCTCCAGATGGTATCGATAGCGGATTTTACTATGCGCCAAGAGTTCAGTATGGTGTAAGTGATGCTTTAGATATCGTTTTGGCGTATAGAGGTATTAGCCTTGACGGTATTTCTTGGAGTCAAATTACTCTAGGTGTAGAGTTCGGATTATAATCTATCTGAAATTATATATAAAAGAGGCCATCTGGCCTCTTTTTTTATTTATGTGAATTTCGATTATTTACATTAAATATTAACATTCTGTTATATTTCAATTGTCGCCTAAATCTTACATTTGGTGTTCGGAAAATTAAACTGATATCAAAATGAAAAAAATTACTATATCTGCAATTATGGCTTTTTTTAGTGTAATTGCTATTAACGCTCAAGACGACAGTAATATTTCATCAACAGATTTTCAATATGGACTAAAAGCAGGTTATAATTCATTTATAGAGAGATTTTCTTTGGATGGAGATTCCGTTTCTGCAAGTGGCTCAGGATTTTATATAGGGTTTTTTACAGATTTTTCGATTTCTGAAAAATTTAATTTTCAACCGGAATTGTTATATGTTTTAGTTACGCATGACAATGTAAATGGCGATGTTTTGGTTTTGCCATTGATGGGAAAGTATAATATAAAGGAAAACTTCAGTATTCAATTTGGACCACAGTTTGATTATATACTAGAAAAAGATACTGAAGGAATTAAAAGATTAGGATTAGGTTTAGCTATAGGAGCAGGCTTTGATATTTCTCAGGACCTTTTCATGGATATGCGGTATTCTTTTGGTTTAACTGATCGTTTAGACGAAGAATATGATAATCTAGATGCAAAGTTTAAAATTAATTATTTGCAAATAGGGTTAGGCTATAGATTCTAAGAACATTAATTCTACCAACGGAAAAAGGCAATAATTGCCTTTTTTTTATGCCAGAATTTTTACCACGTGGTATCCTGTATATTACTATGAATTTAGTTAATATAGAGTTTTGGAGCTTAATTTATATTTTTAAAAACATACTTAAGCGACTGATAATTAAGAAGATAAATATATTTTGTTTATTAATTTGTTAATAACTCGTGCTAAATCCCATAAATTCTTCAAAAAAATCATTTATTTAGTAGTAACTAATTTAAAACCAAAAGATTATGAGAAATTTTTTAATGTTTACCGTATTATCGGTTTTTAGCTTTTCAATTATTTTTGCACAAACCGGCGAAGATAACGATAGTTTTACTACTGGTTGGGCAGAAGGAGATATTGCTTTAAGCGGATCCTTAAACTATTCGACTACATCTCAGGATGATGTAAAAGATTCTAGTTTTGGCATTATGCCACAAATTGGCTACTTCTTCAATGAAAACTTGCAAGGTGGTTTAAGTTTAGGCTATATGTCTAATACTGCAGAGGCTAATGACACAGATATTTTTGACGAAAGTACCATTATGGCTGGTGCCTTTCTTAAATATTTCTGTATGCCAGAAAAAAGGTTTAGTCCATACGCTTCATTGGGCATTAATTATATGTCTACAGATGACGGATTAAATGATGTAAAGTTTAATGGTTTTGGTATTGGAGTAGGTTTAGGTGCAAATTTCTTTTTAAATGATGATTGGGCCCTAACTACTTCCGTTGGTGCTCTGTCTTACACTTCTGAAAAGGCAGATTTTGATGGTGCAGAAGCCAGAAACACTTTTGGACTAGATTTAGACTTTAAAAACATATGGTTTGGAGTTGTAAGAAGATTCTAGAACTATTAGAGTTTTATAAAAAGCAGCCAACTTGGCTGCTTTTTTTATTAGGTTTTTATACCTTTATCTTATGAAGAAATTTATAGTCATCAACGGTCCAAATCTCAATTTATTAGGTAAGAGAGAACCAGAAATATATGGTGACAAAACTTTTGAAGACTATTTAGGTACCTTACAGTCTAAGCACAATGACGTTAAGATTGACTACTATCAGTCTAATATTGAAGGTGAAATTATAGATAAGTTACAAGAGGTTGGGTTTAACTATGAAGGTATTATATTAAATGCCGCTGCTTATACACATACTTCAGTAGGGATTGGCGATGCTGTAAAAGCTATTGAAGCACCAGTTGTAGAGGTTCATATTTCCAATACATTTTCAAGAGAAGAATTTAGACATCAGTCTTATATTTCACCAAATGCAAAAGGAGTTATTCTTGGTTTTGGGCTAAGAAGCTATGATTTAGCGATACAAAGTTTAATAGAATAAGGCATGAGAAGGATAACACTTGTTCTAGCTTTTCTTTTATCAGGTATTTCTGTAAGTGCTCAAACTGATTTTGGCGTTAAAGGAGGACTGAATTTTACTTTTTTTAAAGTAACCGAAGGTAGTTTTGGTACTAATCCAAGCGAGGAGGTTGGCTTTTACGGTGGAGTATTTTTTGATGTTGAATTTGAGGATAAGCTCCACCTTCAACCAGAGTTACTCTATATTCACATACGGGATTTTCAATTTCTAAATGCACCAATTTATCTGGAATATGATATTGACAAAAACTTTCACATACTTGTTGGTCCTAGTCTAAATTACTTTTTCGACTTCTTTTCTAACAAATTTAAAGTACGAGCTGATCTTGGCTTGGCCTACAGCTTTACTGAAAACTTAGATATGCATATGAAATATACCATAGGTTTTGAGGAACTTGCACCTAATATGGTATTTCTAGGCTTAGGTTATAAGCTGTAAAAATAAAGCGATTCAATTATTAGATGAATCGCTTTTTGTTTTTAAAATAAGAATTACCTCCCATTCGGAAGGATAGGAAGTGCTTACAAATGAATCACTTCATCATAGGCATCAGCCACAGCTTCCATTACAGCTTCACTCATTGTTGGGTGAGGATGAACTGCTTTTAAAACTTCATGGCCTGTAGTTTCTAACTTACGACCTAAAACAGCTTCAGCAATCATGTCAGTTACACCAGCTCCGATCATATGGCAACCTAACCATTCTCCATATTTAGCATCAAAAATCACTTTTACAAAACCATCTTTATTTCCACCAGCACTCGCTTTACCAGATGCTGAGAATGGAAACTTACCGATTTTTACATCAATACCTTGCTCTTTAGCTTGTGCTTCAGTTAATCCAACACTTGCAACTTCTGGAGAACAGTATGTACAACCAGGAATGTTGCCGTAATCTAATGGTTCAACGTGTTGTCCTGCTATTTTCTCTACGCATAAAATACCTTCAGCTGACGCTACGTGAGCCAGCGCTTGCCCAGGAGTTACATCTCCAATGGCATAATAACCAGGTATATTGGTTTGGTAGTAATCATTAACTAAAATTTTGTCTCTATCTACCACAATACCAACATCCTCTAGTCCTATATCTTCAATATTTGATTTTATACCTACAGCGGATAAAACAATATCTGCTTCTAGTACTTCTTCACCTTTTTTGGTCTTTACTGTAGCTTTTACACCACTACCAGAAGTATCTACAGTAGTAACCTCAGCAGAGGTCATTATTTTTATTCCAGATTTTTTAAAGCTACGCTCTAATTGTTTTGAGACTTCGTCATCTTCAACTGGAACAATTTTAGGCAAAAACTCAACGATGGTCACTTCTGTTCCCATGGAATTATAGAAGTATGCAAATTCAACACCAATAGCACCTGAACCTACAACAATCATTTTCTTAGGTTGCTTGTCTAGTGTCATTGCTTGTCTATATCCAATTACTTTTTTGCCATCTTGAGGTAGGCTCGGTAATTCGCGAGAACGTGCACCTGTAGCAATAATGATATGGTCCGCAGAATATTCTTTTCCATCTACCTCGATTTTTTTTCCTGGTTTTACTTTTCCGTAACCTTCAATGACATCAATCTTATTCTTTTTCATTAAGAATTTAACACCATTACTCATACCATCTGCAACACCTCGACTACGTTTTACAACGGCATCAAAATCGTGCTCGGCATCCTTTACTTTTAAACCGTAGTCTTCAGCATGTTTAAGATATTCGAAAACCTGAGCAGATTTTAAAAGTGCTTTTGTTGGGATACAGCCCCAATTTAAACAAACGCCTCCAAGACTTTCCTTTTCTACTACAGCGGTTTTAAATCCTAATTGAGATGCTCTAATCGCAGTTACATAGCCACCTGGACCACTTCCTAAAACTATAATATCGTATTTACTCATAAGTGATTTTATATTGAAAATGAGTAGCAAAAATATGAAAATACCTTAACAATATTGAAATATAGAGATGTCAAATTTTATCATTTGAGCAAATGTTAATTTGGTTTCGGACAATCTAAAAGCTTTAATGAAAGTATTTTTACAATAATGTTATGCGATAAGTGATTAGTCCATAACATAAGCTAACATAATCACGCAACTAAATAACTTAAAAATTAAAAAAATGAAAAAATTAATATTATTATTTGCAATAGGAGCTTTTACGTTTTCAGTAACAAGCTGTAAAATTGATAAAGAAGAATCTGGCGAGATGCCAGAGTTGGATGTAGATGTAGATGCTGACGCAGGTGAATTACCAGAATACGATGTAGATTGGGCAAATGTGGACGTAGGAACCAATACAAGAACGGTAGAGATACCAAAAGTTGTGGTGGTAATGGAAGAGGAAGAAGTAGAAGTTCCATACATAGATGTTAATATGCCTGGTGAAGATAAAGTAGAAAGAACTCTAATGGTTGAGGCCGAAGTTTCTGGTAACGAGCACGATATAGAGATACAAGAAATAAGAGCAAGTAAAAATCGTTTATATGTAATCTCTAGATTGGAGAAATTGGATACTGATTTAGGTGATAAAACAGTTAGGATTCAAGATCAGGTAGATATTAATGCGCCAGATTTGGATGTTAAGCATATCATTATTGGTAAAAAGGTTGACAGAGTTTTTAATAATAATTATACCTATGTTAACTCCATGAATGATTTAGATGCGAGCATCAGAAACGCTGAAGTAATCTATAAAAGATAACATTTAAGTTAATCAAAACACCAAAACCCTTTCATTGATTTGAAAGGGTTTTTTATATTCAAGGATATTCCAATGCAATGCCTACAAATCATCTGTAAAATGTTGCCTGGCTTTATCTTTAGAGAACTTGTTTTTGTTATAATCCGATGATTTTCCTTTTGGTAATGAGAGAGATTTCCAGCTAGCTCCTTTAATTAATTTACCGATAAAAACAATTTGCCCAATATGGTAGGCATAATGCATCATTTGTCGGTTTATGGCTTCCGTGACTGTATGCCCTTGATTTCTAATATAGACTATACTGTCCAAATCCTCTTCTGTTAAAGGTTTGAGGGCATTGAATAAACAGTCCCAACCTTTATTCCAGTAGGTAGTTAAAGCTTCTCTGGTTTGAAAAGTATCAATAAACTCGTTATCCCGTTCTCGCCAAGTTTTTTCACCATCTTCGGTTAAAAAATTGGTCCATCGGCTTAGCATATTGCCTACAATGTGCCTGACTATAATGGCTATTGAATTAGAATCGTTTTCAAATTCTTTTTTAAGTTCAGCAAATGATAATTGGTTAAAAGTTTTATCGCCAAGACTTTTGTAATATTCAAATTGTTTTATGCAGCTTGTTAAATATGAATTTCCCATGCTTTTAGATTTATATCAATAAAAATAGTGCTATAAAACCACTAAAACTACGAATATTCATAGGTAGATTTTATAACACTATTATAAGATATTGCATACGAAATTTACTCTTCCGCTGGCACAAACTTTAATGCTACGCCATTGATGCAATGACGCTTCCCAGTGGTTTCTTTTGGCCCATCATTAAACACATGGCCTAAATGGCCTCCACAAGTTGCACAATGCTCTTCGGTTCTTGCATAGCCTATATCATAGTCTGTAGAAAAAGCAACATTGCCTTCAATTTCTCTATCAAAACTTGGCCAACCAGTACCAGAGTCAAACTTATGTTCGCTTTCAAACAAAGGAGTATCACAAGCCGCACAATGATAAACACCTTCTTCGTAGTTTTTGTTTAGTGGACTGGAAAAAGGTCTTTCTGTACCAGCTTCACGTAGAACATAGTATTGCTTGTCCGTAAGTTGCTCCTTCCATTCTGCCTCTGTTTTAGTAACAGGGAAAGTTTCTTTTTCTTGTTTGTCTTTTTTTTGTGCTGAAGAATTACAGCTAAAGAGTAAACTAAGGGTAAATAAAAATATTATCTTTTTCATAGCGTAAAATTACAATTTTTTAATTATTGATTTTGTCGTACACATAAATTAAAACTTACGAAATCGTTTTAGTATATTTAAGTTTACTAATTTTATAATATACGAGGTGAACTCACGTAATTTGCACTATGTTTGAGTTTTAAACCTTTAGAATGTTAACCTGAAACGAATCAATGAAAGCATTATTTCTAACTAGAGAATTTCCACCATATGTTTATGGAGGTGCAGGAGTGCATGTAGAATATTTGGCAAAAGAATTGTCCGAATTGATGCAGATAGAGGTAAGAGCTTTTGGAGATCAAGATACCAGTGAAGACAGCCTAATTTTAAAAGGTTACCCTTTTGAGGATGGTATTTTTAAGAACAGTGATGAAAAGTTAAAATCAGTGTTTAAAACTTTAAGTACAGGTTTACACATGAATGCCGAAGCAATAGATGCAGATGTGGTTCATTGCCATACATGGTATTCTCATTTTGCTGGTATTATGGCAAAGTTGTGTTATGGTACACCTCTGGTAGTAACTACACATTCTTTAGAGCCTTTACGACCATGGAAACGCGAGCAATTGGGAAGAGGCTATGATGCTTCATCTTGGATCGAAAAGACTGCCATTGAAATGGCAGACTGCCTTATCGCAGTTTCAGAAGAAACTAAGGAAGATGTCATCAAGCATTTTAATGTTGATGAAAAAAAAATAGAAGTGGTCTATAATGGGATAGATCTCAAAGAATATGTCGTTGTTAAAGAGACCGATGTTCTAGACACCTATGGGATAGATAAATCAAAACCTTATGTTCTGTTTGTTGGAAGAATCACCAGACAAAAGGGCATTGTTCATCTAGTGAACGCTATTAAATATATAGATCCTGATACACAAATAGTATTGTGTGCAGGAGCACCAGACACCAAGGAGATTGCTAAAGAAATGGAAGATGCCGTTGAGGAAGCTAGAAAAACCAGAGACAACATCTTTTGGATAGATAAAATGCTAGATAAAAAAGATGTAATTCAGTTATATTCTCATGCAGATGTGTTTTGTTGTCCGTCAATATATGAGCCATTTGGTATTATTAATATAGAAGCCATGGCATGTGAAACAGCTGTGGTCGCCAGTGCGGTAGGAGGAATAAAAGAAGTCGTCATACCAGAAGAAACCGGATTATTGATTAACTTAGAGCAACAAAATGTTGCGCCTTTTGAGCCTGTAAATCCTGATAAGTTTTCAAAAGATCTGGCGGAAGGCATCAACAGGTTAATCAACAACAAAGAGTTAAGAGATGCCATGGCAAAAAAAGGTCGAAAAAGAGTAGAGGATTTTTTCGACTGGAAGGCAATAGCAAAACAAACGCAATCCATATACCAATCACTAATTAACAACTGATGATAAACAACAAAGTTATATCCATAATTTTAGGTGGAGGACAAGGTTCGAGATTATATCCATTAACGGAAAACAGGTCTAAACCTGCAGTACCAATTGCAGGAAAATATAGGTTAGTAGATATTCCTATATCTAACTGTATTAATTCGGATATTAAAAGAATGTACGTTTTAACACAGTTTAATTCGGCATCGCTAAATAGGCATATAAAAAATACCTATCATTTTAGTTTTTTCAGCTCGGCATTTGTAGATGTTTTAGCAGCAGAACAAACCATTAAGAGCGATAAATGGTTTCAGGGTACTGCGGATGCCGTAAGGCAGAGCATGCATCACTTTCTTCAACATGATTTTGAGTATGCTTTGATCTTATCCGGAGACCAGTTATATCAAATGGATTACAATGAGATGATTAATGCGCACATTGAAGCAAATGCAGATATTTCTGTTGGTACCTATCCTGTAAATGCTAAGGATGGAACTTCGTTCGGAATTCTAAAAACAGATGAGAGCAATCAAATTACATCGTTTATAGAAAAACCTTCAGCAGAAGTGATCGTAGATTGGAAATCTGATGTAAGCGATGAGATGAAGCAACAAGGTCGTGAATACTTAGGTTCAACAGGGATTTATATATTTAATAAAAAGCTATTAATTGAACTCATGGAGGATGAGAGTACTGTTGATTTTGGTAAGGAAATCATTCCGCAAAATATTGATAACTATAAAATAATGAGTTATCCGTTTGAAGGCTATTGGACAGATATAGGAAACATAGATTCTTTCTTTGAAGCTAACCTTGGCTTAACGGATGAAATCCCAAAGTTCAACTTATATGATTTAGATAATCGTGTTTATACCAATGCACGTATTTTACCTACTTCAAAAATTTCTGGAACCACACTTAATAAAGCGGTTATTGCAGAAGGCTGTTTAATCCACGCTGCAACCATAGAAAAATCCGTAATTGGCATTCGTTCTAGAATTGGAAAGGAATCCACTATTATCAATACATATATGATGGGTAGCGATACTTATGAATCCTTAGAGACTATTGAAGAGAAAAAGATTGATATTTTAATGGGAATCGGTGAACGCTGCTTTATAAAAAATGCCATAATTGACAAAAATTGTCGCATTGGTGACGATGTTAGAATAAATGGTGGTACTCATCTCGAAGATACTGAAACAGATCAGTATGTTATAAAAGATGGTATTGTAGTTGTAAAAAAGGATGCCGTGATTAAACACGGTACCACTATTTAATTTTCAAATCAATTTTTGAAGTAATTGACGTACCTGTTTAGGATCCTTTATTTGATATTTTGCTTTGGTTTTGGTTAAGCCTACTTTTATGGTATAAGCCCAATCAGGAGCTTCTTCAAACATATATTCATCTGTCCAGTCATCTCCTATGATCGTTACAAAATCATAATCGTTTTCGATGAGTAGTCTGTTAACCACCCTTCCTTTGTTAACATTGCTACTCTTTATTTCAATAACCTTATTGCCTTCTAAAATAGATAGGCCATTGTTTGCTACCATACTGGTTAATACGGTGTTAAGTTCCATGGTTCGGATTTTGGCAAGTTCAGGATCTGCTGTTCTGTAATGCCAAGCTAATGAATAGTTTTTGGTTTCTATAAATGTTCCAGGTGTACTATCTACAAAGGTTTCAAGAATAGGTCTAATACTCTGCATCCAGTCTGTTTTTAAGCGTTCTAAAGCGGTCCATTCCTCATTTTGATATAACCATACTCCATGGTCAGTGACTAAATTGTATGACTTATGGCCAAACCAACGCTGAAATGTGTCTTTATCTCGTCCGCTAATGAGAACCAAGGTAGCTTTTTCGTGTAAGCTATCTAACAACTCAAATAACTCATCATCTGGTTTAGCATCTTGCGGATTGTCCTTAAACCCTACAAGTGTTCCGTCATAATCTAAAAGCAGCATCTTTTTCTTTTTACTTTTAAATTTTTCCACAAAGCTCTTTTCGTAGTCACCTGTAAGTTTTTTAGTAACTATAGTGTTTCTGTCCTGCTCGGTTTCCTGTAGTGATTTAAAAAATTCCTCGGCCCATTTTTCTACGTCATAGCGTTTTAGGCGTTTTTGTAAAAACTTTATACGGTTTTCCTGTTCGTTTAACGGCATTGTTAGTGCACGTTCTAAATTCTCGGCAAAATTCTGAAAGCTATTCGGATTAATCAATAAAGCCTCGTTCATCTCTTTAGAAGCACCAGCCATTTCACTTAAAACAAGAACACCATTACCTTCGGTTCTTGTAGCAATATATTCCTTGGCAACGAGATTCATGCCATCTCTTATTGGAGTAATCAAAGCAACATCAGAAGAAATGTAAAGGTCTATCAAATCCGCAAAGGGCATGGATCGGTAAAAATACCAAATAGGAGTCCAGCTTACTGTAGCAAACTTTCCGTTAATTCTACCTACTAATTCATCAGTTTCGCGCTTTAGCTTTTGATACTGAGGTACGTTGGAACGCGAAGGAACCGCTAGCATCACCAACCTAACTTTTTCTTTGTATTTTGGGTAGTTGTCTAAAAAATATTCAAACGCTTTTATTCTGTTGGGAATACCTTTGGTATAGTCCATTCTGTCAATAGACAAAATCAGTTTTTTATCTTCTGTGACATGTTCTTCTAGTCGTTTTCTGAGTTCAGATTTTTCAAGAGAACCACTACGATGCTCTAATGCGGCATTATGAAATTTGTTATAATCAATTCCCATAGGGAAAGAATCAACCTTTATAATTCTATCATGATAGTTTATTTTATTGAAATTAACATCCAACCTTAAAATCCGCTTTACGGAACTTAGAAAATGACGCTCATAATCATAGGTGTGAAAACCAAGTAAATCTGCACCCAACATCCCAGTTAAAATTTCCTCACGCCATGGAAATGTTCTAAAGATTTCATAAGAAGGAAAAGGGATGTGTAAAAAGAACCCTACGGTTGTATTAGGTTTTTTACCCTTAATGAGTTGAGGAAGCAATAACAATTGGTAATCGTGTACCCAAACGGTATCTCCATCTTCTAAGTTATCTATTACTACTTCAGCAAACTTTTCGTTGACACGTTTGTAGGCTTCCCACTCGTGTTGTTCAAAATTGGTATATTCCATAAAATAATGAAATAATGGCCACAGTGCGTTGTTGCTAAATCCTTCATAATAATCTTCAATATCCTCATTTGTTAGTGATACTGAAACGCATTTTTCTTTTTTAATTTTTTTCTCTACTTCTTTTGCAAGCGATGGACTTAGCTCATTCTCTGGTATGCCAGACCAACCTACCCAAATTCCGTTTCCATCAGCATGAACCGATTTCATACCTGTAGCCAAGCCACCCACACTAGGTGAGATTTCTAATGAATTCTTTTGAATTGAAACCTGAAGAGGTAAGCGATTTGAAACAATAATAGTTTTATTCATTGAGATATTTTGTGCTAATTGACAGGATTTTGTTAATTTAAAAAAAATAAAGCGTTATAAAAACAAAAATTTCATGAATAACTTAGATTATGGTATAATAGGTAACTGTAGAAGTGCCGCTTTGATTTCTAAAAATGGCTCAATGGACTGGTGTTGTTTGCCTCAGTTTGATTCCCCTTCCGTTTTCGGAAAATTATTGGACGAAAATATAGGCGGATCTTTTGGATTCGAAGTCGATGACAGCTACAGTATACAACAACACTATGTAGATAACACAGCCATTTTAGTAACCAGATTTAGCAATGGTTTGGATGCTTTTGAGGTGAGGGACTTTATGCCAAGATACCATAAGGAGAATGGTAGTTATCATTCTCCGCCAGAATTTATTAGATATATTAAACACATATCTGGTAAGCCTACGGTAAAGGTTATTTACAATCCCAAACTAGAATATGCCAAAGAGGAAACAAAGACCTACATAAAAAATGATTTTGTAGTGAGCTTAACCGATAATGAAGCTTACGATACCTTGTTTTTATACACTGATTTAGATAAAGAAAAACTAATTAAAGGGGAGGAGCTAGAGATTGCTTCTGATCATTTCTTTTTGGTAGGATACCATGAAAAACTATTTGTTCCAACTTTAAAAATGGCATTTTTAGAATATGAGCGTACAAAAGTCTATTGGCTGAATTGGATGGAGCGCACCACATCTTTCAAACGTTATGGCTCGCATATAGCTAGGAGTGCAATGACGCTAAAATTACTGAGTTACGATAAAACAGGCGCCATTTTAGCAGCCGTTACCACTTCCTTGCCAGAGACTATCGGTGAAGTTCGTAACTGGGATTACCGTTTCTGTTGGATTAGGGATGCTTCTATGGTAATAAAGGTGATGTCAACTTTGGGTCATAAGAACATTGCTAAGCGCTATCTTAAATTTATCATTAATCTAATACCAGATAAGGATGAGAAACTGCAGATTATGTACGGCATCAATGGTGAGAAAAAATTGACCGAAGAATTCTTGGATCATCTTTCTGGATATGAAAACTCCAGTCCTGTTAGAATTGGGAATGCGGCTTATAAGCAAAAACAAAATGATATCTACGGCATATTGATGGATATGATTCATCAATTAGTATTGAATTTCAATAACGATATTGAAGATGGAGAGGCACTTTGGAATATTACCAAAGGTATTGTTTGGGTAGTGAATAAACACTGGCAAGAACCAGATAAAGGTATATGGGAATTTAGGTCAGAAGACAGACATTTTACCTTTTCAAAAGTGTTGTGCTGGACAGCGGTTGACAAAGCCATAAAAGTAGCTAAATTATTGGGTAAAACTTCAAAATTGGCACGTTGGCAATTGCTAGAGGAAGCCATAAAAGAAGATATTATGGTCAATGCCTGGAGCGATAAAGCAAAAGCCTTTACACAGTCTTATGGCTCAGAAGACTTAGACGCTTCGGTTTTGCTAATGGAGTCTTACGGCTTTATAGATGCCAAGCATCCAAAATATGTAAGTACAGTTAAGGCTATTGGACGAGAGCTATCTTTCGACGGCTTGTTATATCGCTATAAAAACCAAGACGATTTTGGGTTGCCATCATCGTCCTTTACCATCTGTACATTTTGGTACATCAATAGCTTGTACAAAATAGGTGAAGAAGCTAAGGCTGTAAAGCATTTTGAAAAACTATTGTCCTACAGCAATCACCTAGGGCTTTTTAGTGAAGATTTAGATTTTAAAACCAAACGCCTTTTGGGTAATTTTCCACAAGCTTATTCGCATTTAGCTTTAATTGAAACAGCAATAAACCTGTCTAAAATAACTAGTGATGAAAAAGTGAAAGGGATGCTGTCTTAAATGACCGACCTATATTGAAATTTGAGAGATTTCTGTAAAAGTTTTCTAAATAGTTGACATTTCAAACGTTATAGTACTTACTTAACTCATATTGTCTTTTATATATTGAGAATGTATAGTACTTTCGTGATATAATAACAATCAACCAAAACTATGCATAACCAAAAGCGAGTAGTTATAGATGCAGTTAAACCTCAAATAAACTGCGGAGAGTTTTTCATAAAACGTATTGTAAACGAAATTGTTAACGTAGACGCTCATGTCTTAGTAGATGGACATGATGTCATTGCAGCTTCTGTGCTTTATAAGCACGAAAAAGAACGCAAATGGAGCGAAGCAAGAATGCATCATACAGTAAATGACGAATGGAAAGCTTCATTTACGGTAGAGAAACAAGGATTTTATAGCTATAAGGTTGAAGGTTGGGTTGATTATGCGCTTAATTGGCAACATGGTATAGAACGAAAAATTGATGACAATCAACACGTTAAATCAGAGCTTCTAGAAGGGATAGAATACCTTAAACCGCTGTTGAAAAAAGTAACAGTAACAGAGAAGGAGTATATACAACACTGTATTGATGTTTTTGGTAATGAAAATCAATACGACAAAGCAGTAACTGAAGCGAAAAGTGAAAGGCTTCATAAAATTTTCTATAAATATCCTGAAAAACATTTAGTCAATACCTCAAAGGAACTTCAGATATATGTAGATCGTAAAAAGGCATTGTTCAGTACTTGGTATGAGTTTTTTCCGAGGTCATCGTCAGAAAAGGAAGGTGAACACGGTACATTTAAGGACTGTGAGCGTTTATTGCCAAGAGTAGCAGAGATGGGCTTTGATACATTGTATTTTCCACCAGTGCACCCTATTGGTGAGGTCAATAGAAAAGGAAAAAACAACACCACCGAAGCAAAAGATGGTGATGTTGGTTCTGCTTGGGGAATTGGCTCTAAGTATGGAGGCCATAAGGATATCCATCCGCAATTAGGCACAGTAGAAGACTTTAAAAAGCTTGTAAAAAAAGCAAAGGATCTCAATATAGAAATCGCTATGGATTATGCGTTGCAAGCTGCGCCAGACCATCCATGGGTAAAGGCACATCCAGACTGGTTTAAATGGAGACCAGACGGAACCGTGCAGTATGCTGAAAACCCTCCAAAAAAATATCAGGATATTCTGCCAATCTATTGGGAAAGCAAAGATTACAAGAATTTATGGCAAGAATGTTTAGATACTTTATTCTATTGGATAGACTGTGGAATCAATGTCTTTAGAGTAGATAACCCACATACCAAACCATATTATTTCTGGAATTGGGCGATTTCCGAAGTTAAAAAGAAACACCCAGATGTGTTGTTCTTGGCAGAAGCGTTCACTAAGCCAAAGGTGATGCAACAATTAGCTAAACAAGGTTACACGCAGTCTTACACGTACTTCACTTGGAGAAATACAAAACATGAGCTCATAGAGTACATGACAGAGTTAACCCAAACAGATCAACGTGAATATATGAGACCGAATTTTTGGCCCAATACACCAGACATAAATCCATATCATTTACAAGGAGCCAATGAGTCTAAATATATACAGCGATATGTTTTGGCAGCAACTTTAAGCTCTAATATTGGTATTTACGGTCCTGTTTTTGAACAAATGATAGATAATGCTATTCCTGGTAAAGAGGAATACTATATGTCTGAAAAATTTGAGGTAAAACATTACAACTGGAATGTTGAGAATAAACTCACTACAATTATATCAAAAGTAAACGCCATTCGTCATCAACACGAGGCTTTGCAACAAACCAACAACATTAAGTTCTGCCATATTGAAAATGACAATTTAATTGCGTTTTATAAGTGGAATGATGCCAAAACCGACGAACTTTTAATCATTATAAGCTTGGAGCAGTATTACGCCCAACAAGGAAATGTTCAACTGCCATTACAAGAGCTTGGTGTTCAACATGGGCATCAAATAACTGTAAATGATTTAGTTACAGGAAGTAGCTATAATTGGCATAGCGAATGGAATTTTGTTGAGTTGCATCCCACCTTACCATTTCATATCTTTAAGATAAATAAATAGAAATGTCTTCAAGAAAACCTTTAGCTGTAGATGTTAAGACACCGTACAATTTTAATGTACCGTGGGAAGAATTGATGGAAAATGAGGATTTTGTAAAGGTTTTTTTGTCCGATGTTTTAGAAAAATATATAGTTAAGCAGCGTTGGTATGGTGGCAAGTCGAGCAAACTAAAATACATAGAACTTTCAGAATATTTTAGAATCCAGCAAAAGGAGGAAGTATATTACGGACTAATTTTAGAGGTTAATTTTACCGAGGCCTTTTACCAACATTATTTTCTACCAATCGCCTTTGTTACGGATGAAGATTTTGCAAATGATGATCGTATTCTTCCCATTAGTATTCAAAATCAAGAAGGCTTTATAATTGATGCCATAAATCTTGAAGCCTTTAGGCGCGTTGTTTTTGAGAGGATATTAACTGCTGTTCCTAATGATAGGACGAGAGTTCAATATAAAAAGAGTTCTTTGTTTGAAGATTGTGAGTACGAATCTTCGAGATTTATGGGTATGGAACAAAGTAATACATCCATAATTTACAACGATAAATGTGTGCTTAAATTCTTTAGACGAATCTATGCAGATCGCAATCCTGATTATGAAATGAGCCGTTTCTTGTCTGAAAAGAAAGAATTTAAAAATACACCTGCATACTTGGGAAGTATGCAAATAAAAGATCAGGAAAACACTAACATAACCATTGCGTTAATGAACGAGTTGGTGCCCAATGAAGGTGATGCTTGGGACTATATGCTCAAAGAATTACATAAAATATTTAGCAATTTAGAATACAAAAGAATTCAAATAGATAAATTACCCAAAACAGAACGCTTTAAGCGTTTGAGTATTAGGGAAATTCCACCTCAAATAATAGATTGGGCAGGACTTAATGTGTTCAATAAAATCCAAACACTAGCTAAGAGGACTGCAGAGATGCACATTGCACTAGGCTCTGAGTTTGAAGACACATCCTTTACTCCTGCACGTTTTAATGGTGATTATACCGTGTGGTTAAAAAATAGATTGTTATATCAGTTTCAAAATCGTTTAAATGCTGTAGAAAATAATATGCATAAGTTAGACGGATTGGCTTTGGAACTCGCTAATGAGTTTCTCGAAAAGAAAAACGACATTAGAAAACGATTTGTAAATTTTGATTGGACCAAATTAAAAGGCGAACGATTGCGAGTACATGGTGACTATCACTTGGGGCAAATACTAGTAAAGGATGAAGATTTTTATATTATAGATTTTGAAGGCGAACCAGAAAGCACCATTAGAGATAGGAAAGTGAAACAGCCGCCTTTAAAAGATGTTGCAGGTTTATTTAGGTCGTTTCATTATGCCATATATGCAACAATATTTAATAATCAAGAGAACTATAAACAAAGTCAAGACGAACTCTTTGAAGCAGGCGAGATTCTATATCAATATTTTATCGGCTTATTTTTAGGAACTTATGTTGTAGAGATTCAAAACGCAAATATTAATATAGGATATGAGCAAGAGCGCATATTTTTATTAAAATATTCATTATTAGAAAAAGCAGTTTACGAGTTGGGTTACGAGCTTAATTCGCGTCCATTATGGGCAGTCATTCCTTTAAAAGGAATTTCAAATATCATCAACCACTAATTTATGGCAGAAGTAATTGTACACAGTTTATTTACCGATTTTGATATTGATTTATTTAAATCAGGAAAGCATTACAGGCTTTATGAAAAATTCGGATCTCATATAACAACTGTAGATGGAGTAAAGGGAACCTACTTTGCCGTTTGGGCACCAAGTGCTAAAATGGTATCCGTTGTAGGTGATTTTAACTATTGGCTAGAAGGTGACCATAAACTCTCAGTAAGATGGGATGGAAGTGGTATTTGGGAAGGATTTATCCCAGAAGTTGGTAAAGGCAACATTTATAAGTACAAAATCCATAGTCATCATAACGATATAAAAACTGAAAAAGCAGATCCGTATGCGCGAAGATGTGAGCATCCACCAAATACGGCTTCTATAGTTTGGGACGATAATTATAAATGGAAAGATTCTAAGTGGATGAAAAAGAGAAAGAACCACAATGCACTAGATGCTCCTTTCTCCGTTTACGAAGTTCATTTAGGCTCATGGAAAAAACAAATTGAAGAAAATAGATTTCTTTCGTATAAAGAACTTGCTGATGAATTAGTGGCTTATGTAAAGGAAATGAACTTTACACACGTAGAATTAATGCCTGTAATGGAATATCCTTACGATCCATCTTGGGGCTATCAACTCACAGGTTATTTTGCGCCAACATCACGTTTTGGCTATCCAGAGGAATTCAAGTTATTGGTGGATAAACTACATCAAAACGATATCGGAATTATTTTAGATTGGGTACCATCACATTTTCCTGAAGATGCACATGGTCTAGGTTTCTTTGATGGTTCGGCCCTATATGAGCATCCTGATAAACGTAAAGGATATCACCCAGATTGGAAGAGTTTAATTTTTAATTACGGACGTAATGAAGTAAAGTCTTTTCTTATAAGTAATGCCATATTTTGGTTAGATCAATATCATGCAGATGGGTTGCGAGTAGATGCTGTAGCTTCTATGCTGTTTTTAGATTACAGTAGGGAAGAAGGTGAGTGGGAGCCAAATATCTTTGGTGGTAGAGAAAATCTTGAAGCCATTTCATTTATGCGAGAAATGAACGAGGCTGTATATGGTGCTTTTCCAGATGTGCAGACCATTGCAGAAGAATCGACGTCATTTCCTATGGTGTCTAAGCCAACATCTTTAGGTGGACTGGGATTTGGAATGAAATGGATGATGGGATGGATGCACGATACCTTGCAGTATTTTGCAAAAGAACCCATTTACAGAAAGCATCATCAGAACGACTTAACATTTAGTATGACCTATGCTTTTACGGAAAATTTTATGTTGCCTCTGAGTCATGATGAGGTGGTTTATGGGAAACATTCTATTTTAGGAAGAATGCCTGGTGACGAATGGCAGCGCTTTGCCAATTTAAGGTTGTTATATTCCTACATGTTTACGCATCCTGGTACAAATCTCTTGTTTCAAGGTTCAGAATTTGGTCAAAGTGAAGAATGGAATTTTCAGCAAAGTTTAGATTGGCATTTATTGCAATATGAACCTCATAAAGGGGTGCAAGCATTAATAAAGGATTTAAACACACTTTACAAAAACGAACCAGCACTTTACGAAAAGCAATTTTCTGGTGACGGCTTTGAATGGATCGATTATAACGATTCAGAAAATTCAGTATTAGTTTACATTAGAAAAGGAAATGACGAAACCAATGATTTGGTCATAGCTTGTAATATGACACCTGTACCTAGGGAAAATTACAAAATGGGTGTTCCGAGAAAAGGAAAATTAAAAGAAATTTTTAATAGTGATCTTAAGAAATATTTCGGTTCGGGTGAGTATAAAAACAAAATACAATCCACTAAAGCCAATCCATGGCAATTTAGAGACAATTCTGTTGAAATTGATATACCTCCTTTAGGTGCAGTTGTATTAAAATATTCAAAATAAAAAAACTGTATGATTCGTTTTATTGGGTTTTAAAAATTATCATTTTCATAAAATTAGTCATCGAAATCGATATAGTTAACAATTCATTATAAATACTAGTATTTACGCTTTCTCATGTTCTGATTTTTCCTTTTTTTTACATGCACAAATCCTCAAATTCGTACAATGATTGTAAATACAGAATTAGAACAAAAAGGAAATTTATTTCCATCTAAAATAATAGGCTTTGAAAAGGACGTTGATAAATTATATTTTACAACAGATAATGATGTTATTCTTCAATTAACAGTTTTACGAGATAGCCTTCTTAGGTTTAGATATACTACCGTTGGCAACTTTGATAACGATTTTTCCTATGCCATAACCAAGTACGCTAGTATTGGGTATAACCGATTAAAAATAGACGAAAACGAAGATTACTTTGTTGTTACAACGTCTAAGTTGCGTTGCGATATTTCTAAGGAAAGTCTAAGAGTATCTATTTATGATGTTAAGGACAATGTGCTTATTAATCAAGATGAGATTGGATTTCATTGGGAAGAAAGTTATGAGTTCGGCGGAAACATTGTAAAAATGAGTAAAGTATCCAATGATGGTGAAAGCTACTACGGATTGGGTGATAAACCAAATCACTTAAATCTTAAAGGAAAGCGCTACACCAATTGGGTGACGGACTCATACGCTTACGGAAAAGATACCGATCCTATATACAAAGCCATTCCGTTTTACACTGGTTTACACCATGGCAAGGCTTACGGAATATTCTTTGATAATTCGTTTAGGTCTTCATTTGATTTTGCGCAAGAGCGTAGAAATGTAACAAGTTTTTGGGCTCAAGGAGGTGAGATGAATTATTATTTCTTTTATGGCCCTAAAATGACGGATGTTGTAGAAAGTTATACCGATTTAACAGGAAAACCTCACCATTTACCACCTATGTGGGCATTAGGTTTTCATCAGTGTAAATGGAGCTATTATCCTGAAAGTAAGGTTAAAGAAATAACTTCTACATTTAGAAAACTAAAAATACCATGTGATGCTATTTACTTGGATATTGACTACATGGAAGGCTTCCGTTGTTTCACTTGGAACAAAGATTATTTTCCAGATCCTAAAAGAATGGTGTCAGAACTTAAAGAGCAAGGCTTTAAGACTGTCGCTATAATAGATCCAGGAATAAAAATTGATAAAGACTATTCCGTTTTCAAGGAAGGGTTAGAGAAAGATTATTTCTGTAAGCGTGCAGATGGTGCGTATATGAAAGGTAAAGTATGGCCTGGCGAATGTCATTTTCCTGATTTTACCAATGCTGAAGTAAGAGAATGGTGGTCTGGTTTATTTAAGGAATTAATAGAAGAAATTGGGATTAAAGGGGTTTGGAATGATATGAACGAGCCTGCTGTTATGGAAGTGCCAAACAAAACATTTCCAGATGATGTACGTCACGATTATGATGGAAATCCATGTAGTCACAGAAAAGCACATAACATCTATGGAATGCAAATGGCTAGGGCAACATACCAAGGCTTAAAAAAATACTCTTACCCAAAACGACCATTTGTTATCACCAGAGCGGCATATTCAGGCACACAACGTTACACGTCTACATGGACAGGTGATAATATTGCAAATTGGGAACATTTATGGATAGCTAATATCCAAGCGCAGCGAATGTCTATGTCTGGTTTCGGTTTTGCTGGTAGTGATATTGGAGGATTTGCAGAACAACCTCAGGGAGAGTTGTTTACACGCTGGATTCAACTTGGGATTTTCCATCCGTTTTTTAGAGTTCATTCATCAGGAGATCATGGTGACCAAGAACCTTGGGCGTTCGATGAAGATGTAACGGACATTGTTAGAAAATTTATTGAAATCAGATATCAGCTTTTACCATATTTATATACTGCATTCTGGAACTACGTAGATCATGGTACACCATTACTTAAATCTCTGGTGCTTTATGATCAAGATGATGTTAATACCCACTATAGAACGGATGAGTTTGTTTTTGGTGAACAAATTTTGGCGTGCCCTGTTTTAGAGCCCAATGCTAAAGGGAGAAGAATGTATATTCCAAAAGGGAGGTGGTACAATTTCTGGGATGATGAAGTCGTAAAAGGTGGAAAAGAAATGTGGATCGATGCTGATATAGACAGCATGCCAATCTTTATAAAAGAAGGTGCCATAATTCCAAAATTTCCCATACAGCAATATGTTGGTGAAAAGGAAATTAAAGAGGTTACTTTAGATGTCTATTACAAAAAAGGTAAAGAGGAAAGTGAATTGTTTAGTGATGCCAATGATGGCTATGATTACACAAAAGGACGTTATAGCTTAAGGAATTTCACACTTACTGGTCGTAAAAATGAATTAATTATCAATCAATATAAAGAAGGAAAGTTCATTACGCCTTACGAAACATTCAAAATACAAATTCATGGTTTGCCTTTTGATATTTCTGAAATTCAGTTGGATAATGAAACTATTTCCCTTAACCATTTGAAGTCCAATGGGACGAGTTCCTTTGTGGTGGATAAGAATTTTTCTGAGTTACATATAAAAGGAAATCAGTCAAAATCTTAGTGACCTATAGTTTATTTTAGTGTCAAAATATAAACGAACTGTTTTTTGTATTTTAGTAACTCTATTTAAAACCATTAGCTATGAATTTGAAAAAAGCCATATTAACTTTAGTAATTACATTAGTAGTTGTCGCTTGTAAAACGAATCCCTTTACTGGTAAAAAAACTATAGCACTGGTCTCCAATGAGCAATTGTTCCCTTCTTCTTTTTCACAATATAACCAGGTTCTTAGTGAAAGTAAAGTGGTAACTGGCACCAAGGACGCAGAAATGATAAATAGAGTAGGTCAGCGTATTGCTGTAGCATCAGAACGATGGTTGAATGCAAATGGATATCAAGGCTATTTAGATGATTACAAATGGGAATATAAGCTTATTGATTCTGAGCAGGTAAATGCTTGGTGTATGCCAGGTGGAAAGATTGCATTTTATACAGGAATATTACCTATAGCTCAAAATGAAACTGGAGTTGCAGCCATTATGGGTCACGAGGTTGCTCATGCTCTAGCTAATCATGGTCAACAGCGAATGAGTACAGGTATACTGCAACAAGCTGGAGGAATTGCTGTAGCTGTCGCAGCAGGTAACGAAAGCCCAGAAAAACAACAAATGTGGATGCAAGCATATGGAATAGGAACAACAGTTGGGTTTGCATTGCCCTTTAGTAGAAGTCACGAAACAGAAGCAGACAAAATTGGCCTAATTCTTATGGCAATTGCAGGTTATAATCCTGAAGAAGCGCCAGAGTTATGGAAACGAATGAAAGCAAATAGTGGAGGTCAGTCTCCACCAGAATTCTTAAGTACACATCCACATCCAGACACCCGTATTAATACACTAAATGAATTAGTTCCTAATGCAAAAGCTGAGGCAAAAAAATATGGTGTCACAAGTTTTAGACCTATAAATTAATATTAAGTTAATATAATTTAACTACTTTAGAAGCTGCTCAATAAGAGCGGCTTTTTTTATTAAACTATCTATGGGAGAACTTAAAAAAGGAAGTAAAAAACTTCTAAATGCATGGGCATTTTACGATTGGGCAAATTCTGTCTATACACTAACAATAGCGTCATCTATATTTCCGATTTTTTATTCAGCGTTATTTATTTCTGAAGTAAAAAAAGTTACTGCTTTTGGATACGAATTTAAGAGTACTGCCCTTATTACTTTTGTTACGGCCTTCACCTTCTTAGTTGTAGCGATTATATCTCCAATATTATCCGGTATTGCAGATTATGTTGGTAACAAGAAGAATTTTATGAAATTTTTCTGTTATGTAGGTTCGGCTGGGTGTATCGGTTTATATTGGTTTAGCATAGAGCCAGATAGAATTCATTTGAGCTTATTGTTTTACTTCATGGGACTTATAGGTTATTGGGGAAGTTTAGTGTATTACAACTCTTATTTACCAGATATAGCCTACGAAGAACAACAGGACAGTATTAGTGCTAAGGGCTTTAGTATGGGATACATAGGGAGTGTTTTATTGTTAGTTGTTAATTTGGCTATGGTTATGACTCAAGACACTGGCGAAGATAAAATGCAGATGATGCGTTATTCCTTTATAACAGTCGGTGTATGGTGGGCTTTATTTAGTCAATACACATTTTACATTCTTCCAAAAGGAACCTCTTCTGGCCATAAAGTTACCAAATCAGTTATTTTCAATGGTTTTAAAGAATTAAAGGGAGTTTGGAATCAACTGAAACAGAACTTAAGATTAAAACGTTACTTATATGCTTTTTTTGTATTCAGTATGGCAGTACAAACTATAATGTTAGTAGCTGTGTATTTTGGAGAAGAAGAGATTGCTTGGGGAAGTGACGAGGCAAAAACAACAGGTTTAATAGTCAGTATTTTGGTAATACAGCTCGTTGCGATATTAGGAGCCATACTAACATCAAGAGCGTCGGCAAAATTTGGAAACATACAAACTCTAATTGCAGTTAACTTTATTTGGATGTCACTTTGCTTTTATGCCTACTTTATGGAAACTCAACTTGAGTTTTACATAGCTGCTTCATTGGTTGGATTAGTAATGGGCGGAATTCAATCATTGGCAAGGTCAACATATTCTAAGTTTTTACCTGAAACTGAAGACACCACATCTTACTTTAGTTTTTTTTGATGTAGCCGAAAAAATAGGCATAGTTATAGGGATGCTAATCTATGGCTTTATTGACCAGATAACCGGAAGCATGCGTAATTCTATTCTGTTTTTATTTGTGTTCTTTTTATTGGGAATTATCATGCTCTTTAGAGTGCCTAAAGCGGAGATTCAAAATTAATGCTTAACTTTAGATGCTATGTTAAAGAAAATAAGTTTACAATATCTATGTATTGTAATCCTGTTCTTTGTGGGTTGTCATAACGAACCTTACGAGGGAGAGATTATTATAGAAGACAATTCTTGCCTTTTGGCCATGCAGGCTACTGCAGATGCTGCCGTAAATTTTTCTTCCGCTACTGAAAATAATTACAGCGTTTTATGCCAAGTTTATAGAGGTGCTTTAGAAGATCAAATAGAAATTTGTGGTGATGAAGATGGTAGTTTACAAACGCTAGTTGACGTGTTAGGAACCTGCGTATTGGATGAAGATCTATGTGAAGAAGCTATAACTGCAACTGAAATAGCTCAAGAAGACTATGAAAATGCCACTGATGATACCCTTGAAGATTTTTGTAATGCCTACGTGGATGCATTGGAGTATCAAATTGAAGTCTGTGGAGATGATGGTACTTTACAAGCTATTATTGATGATATTGGTGATTGCGCACCTGTTTTTCTAGATCTTGTTGGTAATTGGAGACTGATTTCATGGCTAAATGACCAAGGTATTGATATTGATAACGATGGAGAAGTCACCTTTGACTATTTAGAGGAAATTGACTGTTATGATAACGAAACCATTACTTTTAATGGTGATGGAACAGGTTTGTTTTTCTATAGATCTATAGCTGAAATAACCTATACACCTACAGGTCCCGAAGGTGAAGACTTCTTTGTAGACTGTACTAACATTAGTGAAACAATAGCTTTTACCTGGACACAAAACGGTAATACCGTAGCTATTACTTTCACAGATGGTACTACAATAAACCATTTTAGAAATGCTGATAGTTTATTCGTTGTAGTAAACGGTGGGTTTACAGCCACTAGTACAGTAGATGGTACATCAACCATTGTAGAGCCTGTGACTTATGTCTATGAAAAATACTAATAAATTGTAGGTTAATGGTTAAGGTCTAATTAGGAAATCAGCTTCTGATAGTATTTCTTTAAAATTAGTTTAGGCTTAATAAAAAAAGGACCAGCAAAGCCAGTCCTCATTCATTTTTTGGTTGATTGATTTGCTATTAATTTCTCACTTTGCCTGAGCCAGTAACCTTAGTATCCTTGCTTGTTGGTGTGCCAGAATAGTTTACATTTCCAGATCCAGAAACTCTGGCTTTTAGTTTGCCATTACAAACCACATTGACGTTTCCTGAGCCAGCGATTTTGGCTGTAACGTTCATGCTTTTTAAGTTTTTACCATTAAAATCACCAGAACCGGCAATTTTAGTACTTAAATCCTTTGTTGAGCCGCTCAATTTAATATCACCAGAGCCAGCAATACTGCTTTCTACAGTGTTAGAACTGATGTTTAAGTTAATATTACCCGAACCTGCCAATGACACTTCAAACTCATCTGCATTAATTGTTCCTGAGTTTTCTATATCACCAGATCCGGCAAGCGAAACAGAATTTATTGATTCGTAAGGTACGGTGACTACAATAGTTTCTGTTGGTTTTATATTAGTGCCTTTTTTTACTTTAACCACAAGATTCCCGTCTTTAACTTCGGTTACGATGTAATCCATAAGGTTGGCATCTCCCTTAATGGTAATAGTACCTTCTTTACCTTCAACTAATTTAAAATCCATTGGCCCTGCAGCTTTTAAGCCATCGTAAGATCCTGTAGTTCTTGTTATTGTAGTGATGTTGCCATCACCTTTAACTTTTTCCCATTTATCCCACTGTGCACAAGATGTTGATACACATAGTAAGAATACTAATACTGTGATTGATTGTAATGCTTTCATTTGTTCGTTTTTTTATGTTGGTTTTTTATTTCGATGCTGTGATTTAGTTTTTCGTAAAACTAACGCTTCCGTATTCTGATTTAATATTTACCATATTGCCAGAGTTTTTAGAACCGTAATAGCCCTTATATTTCTTTTCAGAATGATTAGCTTCCTTTAGTGTGAAATTAAAACCATCAGAATCTCTTAGTGAGCAATAATCTAAATCTATATCAAAATTGAAATTGTAGCCAGCGTCATACCCAATGGTAATACCTGTAAATTCAGAATCAATATTTATGTTTTTTGCTTTTGAAGCCATACGGTCAATTTTTAAGGATCCATAGTTAGATTTTACATCTACATTCTTAAAAACATTTCCTAAACGCAAGCCTAAATAATCACCATTTCCTTCAACATTGTTGACATTTTCAATCTTTAAAGCACCATAGTCGCAGTTGTATTTTACATTTTCCACAACTTCTACTATCGACTTTGAATAATCGGCATATATCTCTAAATTTTCTGCTTTTGCAATGGTATAACCACTATAGTCTGCATTAATTTTAGCACTTTTGATATACTCAAAATAACAGTTGTTGGTATAATCAAACCTAAGTTCATTATTGTCTGCCATGAGTTCTTTGGTAGTTATTTTACCATAATCACAATTGATTTTTGCTCTTCCTTCTAGCTTATCTAGGTTAATGGCTCCATAGTCATTGTTTAAATCCACGTTGCCAGATATTGGCATTTTAATAACGTAGTTGATTTCTAACTTAAGGTTCATCTTTTTGCCCCAGTTCCACCAGCTTTTTTCCTTCTTTTCAATATTGGTCATGGCAGAAACCAAATCGTTACTTGCAGAAAATTCTACGTCTATACCATCTAAACGTTCTTGTACTTTTTCAGCATCATTACCAGATACCTTAATGGTAATATCAAAATCAATTCTATTTTCATTCCATGTTACAATATCCAAGTTGCCATAGCTGTTTTTCACTTTGAGTGTAGCGTTAGGGGACACATTAAATGATTTTTTAATGTTACGTTCTTTATCTGTCTTCGTAGCATCTTTTCCTGTGTTTGCCAATGCTATAAAAGGCATTAACAAGAATAATAATGCTAATCTAAATTGTATTTTTTGGTTCATCGTTGTTGGTTTTTAATTCTTTAATAGTTTCAATTTGTTCTAAGACTGTATTTAAAATATCAATCCTATTCTGAAAGTTGCTAATCATAGCGTAGATAACACGCTGGTCATTATTACTTTCATTTAAATCTGTTTTTAAATTCTGATACTCTTTTTCTAAAAGTTCAATTCTGTTTAGAGCATCTGTGATCACTTGTTCGGTTAAAGGTGAGCGTTCGTTGTTCAGCTTTTTTAATTCAGTTTGAATTGTAGCCGTGAAGAAATCTTGGGCTTCAGACATTTCTGGTGACACGCTTGCCAAATCCATAGCTTCGGGTTCGCTTTGTAATGTTGCAAACACACTGAAGCAAATGACCAAAGAAGCTGCAATGGCTAAAAACGGTTTCCAGTTAAAGCGAGATGTCATTTCAGAATCAACAGAAGCTGAATCACTGGCTTTTAATTTATCTAAAAACCGGTTTTCATGTCCTTTGTTAGGTTCGTTTATATCAAACTCTCCTTTAAGGTTATCAAATAAATCGTTTAAAGTATCTTTTTGCATCGCTTTAAAATTTAGGCTGTTTGCATTAGTTTTTTACGTAAACTTTCTTTTGCTCTAGAAATCATTGTCCTACAATTGGCATAAGAAATATCCATTATGTCACAGATTTCGTCATAATCGTAACCTTCAATAAGGTGTAAAGACAATCCTAAACTATAGTTAGGTCTCAAGGTTTTCATCACCTTTAATATGAGCTTTACTTTATCCGAATTTTGGCTACATTCTTCAATGCCGTTGTCATCCTCAACTTTGTATATTACGGTTTCTAAAGGCACTTCATTTTGCTTGGCAGTCTTGTTGTAATGTGCAATACTATTGTTCACTACTATACGTTTTAACCAAGCACCAAATAAATTGGTGTCCTCTAGAGTATTTAACTTTGTAAATGCCGTTAAAAAAGACTCTTGCATTATGTCCTCAGCCCTGTAAGAATCCTTTACAATCCTTAAGGCTGTATTATACATAGCTTTGTTGTATCTATTGTAAATTTCCAACTGTGCACGTTGGTTACTAGATTTACAAAGCAATAATAACTGTTCGATATCTTGATTGGTTGATGTCAAAAAAACAATTGCTTTATTCTAAAGATGAGGTTGAACTTAGATTGTTACAGTTTGCATAAAAAACTTTTAATTTCTTTAAAGGTAATGGCATAACAATTGAAATTATACTAGTGTGAATAACTTTGAATATCTTCTAATCTGTTGATATTCAGTATAAAGTTAATTATTAATACATTTAAACAAACGCTAGTCTGTAAATTTTAATGACAGAATGGCTTAAATATACTATGGGAAAACAAAAATTTTTAGGACTTGACAGTTTGTCATTTCAGGATTTTGACGAAAATTCAGAGTTGATTCCTTTGATGACACCAGAAGATGAAGAGTTAATAAATAATGAAACTTTACCAGAATCCTTGCCGATTTTACCACTTAGGAATACGGTTTTGTTTCCAGGAGTCGTTATTCCGATTACGGCTGGTAGAGATACATCCATCAAATTGATTAATGATGCCAATAAAGGTGGAAAAGTAGTTGGTGTCGTTGCTCAAAAAGATGAATCGGTTGAGAATCCTTCAGCAAATGATATATATAAAGCAGGAACCGTAGCTAGAATCTTAAAGGTGTTGAAAATGCCAGATGGTAACACAACCGTTATCATACAAGGTAAAAAACGATTTGAGATAAATAAGGTTATACAAGAGAAGCCTTATTTGACGGCTACAATTTCAGATTTGCCAGAAGTTAAGCCAGAAACCCAAAATGAGGAGTTTTCTGCTATAATAGATTCTATTAAGGACTTGTCATTAGACATTATAAAGGAAAGCCCAAACATCCCTTCTGAGGCAAGTTTTGCCATAAAGAATATTGAGAGCAATTCGTTCTTGGTCAACTTTGTATCATCAAATATGAACTTAAAGGTTGATGAAAAACAAAAGCTACTGGTAATAAATGATCTAAAGGAACGTGCGCTTGAAACCTTAAAATTTATGAATCTCGAATATCAAAAGCTAGAGCTTAAGAACGATATTCAGAGCAAGGTGCAGAGCGATATGAACCAACAACAGCGTGAATATTTCTTGCATCAACAGATGAAAACCATCCAAGAAGAATTGGGTGGAGGAGTCTCTTCTGGTGAAGAAATCGAAGAAATGAAAGCGCGCGCCAAGAAAAAGAAATGGGATAAAAAGGTAAAAACGCATTTCGATAAAGAGTTATCTAAGATGCAACGCATGAATCCTCAGGTTGCTGAGTATTCTATTCAACGTAATTATCTAGATTTATTTTTGGATTTACCTTGGAATGAATTCACTCAAGATAAATTCGATTTAAAGCGTGCAATGAAAATCTTGGACCGCGACCATTTTGGATTAGATGATGTAAAGAAACGTATCATTGAGTATTTAGCGGTGTTAAAGCTGCGTAATGATATGAAGTCTCCGATTCTTTGTTTATATGGTCCTCCAGGTGTTGGTAAAACATCTTTAGGTAAATCTATAGCTGAAGCCTTAGGTAGAGAATATGTGAGAATATCTTTAGGCGGTTTGCGTGACGAATCTGAAATTAGAGGGCATAGAAAGACTTATATTGGTGCTATGCCAGGACGAATCATACAGAGTTTAAAGAAGGCACAAACCTCCAATCCGGTTTTTGTTTTGGATGAGATAGATAAATTATCAACAGGGAATCAAGGTGATCCGTCGTCTGCGATGTTAGAAGTGTTAGACCCTGAGCAAAACAACGAATTCTACGACAACTTCTTGGAGATGGGTTATGACTTGTCTAAGGTAATGTTTGTGGCTACAGCCAATAGTTTAAATACCATTCAACCAGCATTAAGAGATCGTATGGAAATCATTAATGTTACGGGCTATACCATTGAAGAAAAGGTTGAAATTGCCAAACGTCACCTATTGCCAAAGCAGTTGAAAGAGCACGGTTTAGATAGTTCTAACCTTAAAATCGGAAAACCTCAATTAGAAAAAATCGTTGAAGGTTACACGCGTGAGTCTGGTGTTAGAGGTTTAGAGAAGCAAATTGCGAAAATGGTACGTTATGCGGCCAAAAACATTGCGATGGATGAGGATTACAACGTAAAAGTGTCTAATGAAGATGTAGTTGAGATTCTTGGTAGTCCGAAGTTAGAACGCGATAAATACGAAAACAATAATGTAGCAGGTGTTGTCACAGGCTTAGCTTGGACTAGAGTAGGTGGTGATATTTTATTTATAGAATCAATTTTATCTAAAGGAAAAGGCAATCTCTCCATCACAGGTAACCTAGGAAAGGTTATGAAGGAATCTGCCACTATTGCCATGGAGTATATTAAATCCAATGCAGATAAATTTGAAATCAACCCTGAAGTATTCGAAAAGTATAATGTTCACATTCACGTACCAGAAGGAGCCACTCCAAAAGATGGGCCAAGCGCAGGTGTTACAATGTTAACCTCTTTAGTATCTTTATTTACGCAACGTAAAGTGAAAAAGAGCATTGCTATGACTGGCGAGATTACGTTGAGAGGAAAAGTGTTACCAGTTGGTGGTATTAAGGAAAAAATCCTAGCGGCCAAACGTGCTCGTATTAAAGAAATTCTACTTTGTGAAGACAACAAACGTGATATAGATGAAATTAAACCCGAATACTTAAAAGGGCTGACTTTTCATTATGTGAAGGATATGAGCGATGTTTTAGATATCGCGATAACTAACCAGAAAGTTAAAAATGCAAAGAAACTTTAAATTAATTCTTTCCATAGTTGTTGTTCTGTTGGCAGGTGCACTTGCTTTCGGACAAGAAGAAAAGGTTGAATATAAAGATGTGGTTCTAGACGGTAAACCTGCAAAGCTTAATGTGGTCACTGGTGAAATTACTTTGGTAGATCCTAAGCCAGACAAAAAGCCTGAAGTTTCGACAGCTGATGATTTTGAGAAAGAGGAAATTAATTCCAATTTTCATATCGTTGAAGAGAATGAAACTTTACTCGATATTGCCAACCGATACAATACAACTTTAACGGAATTAAAAAGAGTTAATAATTTAGAATCGACCTTAGTTGAAAAGGGTCAAAAGCTTCAGGTTAGAAACTTTGATGTAGTTGAAATTGAAGAAGCCAAACCTGAAGTCTTAACGCAACCTTCAAAATCTAAAGCAAAAACTAAAAGTTCTTCCGATTTTCATATCGTAGAAAAAGGACAAACCTTATATAGTCTGGCCAATCGTTATGGATTAACAGTAAGTGAACTTAAACAGCAAAACGATTTAACGTCAAATTTGATTAAGGTTGGTCAAGAGCTAAGAGTTGCTAATTTTAACTCTAATATTGGTAAAAGTGATTTATCTGTATGGACTGTTTCTAAAGGTGATACGCTTTACAGCATTGCCAAGAAAAATGGACTTTCCGTTGAGCAACTTAAAAGCTTGAATGGCTTAACCAGTAATCTTATAAAAGTTGGTCAGGTATTGCGATTACAATAGAAAAGGACCTCACTCAAAAAATAAAAAAATCATATCATCGTTTTAAGATAGATTTAGTTATTTTGCATCGTTTATGATTAAGAGGCTTACCCAATTATCTATTATGCTATTGGCATTACCAGTGTTTGCGCAATTGGGTGGCGAATCTACTTATCAATTTCTTAATTTAGTATCCTCACCAAGACAAGCAGCCTTAGGAGGTAAAATCATAACTAATTTCGATCACGACGTTACGGAGGCGCTCTACAATCCAGCTTCGTTAAATTGGCAAATGCATAATCAAATGGCGGTGAACGTGTCTAGTTTTTTAGGAGGCATAACTTACGGAACCGCAGCTTACGCCTATACTTGGGATAGACATGTACAAACTTTTCATTTTGGTGTTACCTATATCAATTACGGTACTTTTGATGGTTATGATGTTAATGGAGTTTCTACAGGAAGCTTTAGTGGTAACGAAGCGGCTATTTCTGCAGGTTATAATTACAATATTCCATTTACGGATTTCTATGTTGGCGCCAATGTAAAAATCATTACATCCTTATTAGAACAATATAATTCCATAGGTGGAGCAGTGGATTTAGGAGCCATGTATATTAATGAAGATTTAGACTTTCATGCCGCTTTAACTGTAAGAAATATTGGCACTCAGTTCACGACTTATGCAGGTCAAAATGAACCTTTGCCATTTGAAGTTAATTTCGGAATGTCCCAGACCTTAGAAAACGTTCCAATACGTTGGCATCTTACTCTGGAAAATTTACAAAAATGGCCTATAGGCGTATCTAATCCAGCTAGAGCAACCACGGATTTAGACGGCAATCAAACGCAAGAAAAGGTTGGTTTTTTCAATAACGCATTGCGTCATTTAATTTTAGGAGCAGAATTATGGCCAGAACGTGGCTTTAACTTAAGATTAGGTTATAACTTTAGACGAGCAGAAGAATTAAGAATTGTAGACCAAAGAAATTTCTCAGGGCTTTCAGTTGGTGTTGGTATTAGGTTGAATAAAATGCGATTTAGTTATACACACGCCAGATATACCAGTGCTTCTAATACGAGTTTCTTTGGACTTCAAATAGATTTGGATGGAAGGAGACGTTGATAGTATCATTAAAGTTTTTATATTCTCAATTGTCACCTTGAGCGCAGTCGAAAGGCTTTTTACTTTTAAGAGGTTTTGACTGCGCTCAACCAGACAACAAAATTATTTTCATAATAAAAACACATGAATAAGATTGTTATAGCCATAGATGGATTTTCATCAACAGGAAAAAGTACTGTTGCCAGGCAGTTAGCCAAAGAGTTAAATTACATATATGTTGATACTGGTGCTATGTATAGAGCAGTGACTTACTTTGCCTTGAAAAATGACTTAATTGGTGAGGGTTTCTTTCATTCTGAAAAACTAATAGAAAGGCTTGATGACATTAATATTACGTTTAAGTTCAATGAAGACCTTGGTTTTGCGGAGGTGTATCTAAATGGAGAGAACATTGAGAAGGACATCCGAACTCTTGAGGTCTCTCAATATGTTAGTCCAGTTTCCACAATTTCAGAAGTACGTCAAAAATTGGTAGAACAACAGCAATTAATGGGAAAGGGTAAAGGAATTGTTATGGATGGTCGCGATATTGGTACAGTTGTATTTCCTGATGCAGAACTCAAAATCTTTATGACCGCATCAGCTGAAACAAGGGCTAAACGACGATACAAGGAGTTATTGGAACGAGGACATAATTTGAGCTATGATGAAGTTCTAGAGAATGTAACGACAAGAGATTATATAGATTCTACAAGAGAAGATTCACCATTGATGAAAGCTGAAGATGCTATTGAAATTGATAATTCAGACTTAACAATCGAAGCTCAACTCGATAGTTTGATAAAACTAGCAAAAGCTATAGCATAAAAAAAGCGACTGCACTTCGAGAACCTCAGTGATCAGTCGCCTTTTTAAGTTGTAAATCTTTCTATTAAAGATTAGGAATAATCAATTCCTGATCAGGATAAATTAAATCTGGATTCTTAAGAATATCAGTATTGGCCTGATAAATCTTTTGGTACTTTGATGGATCACCGTAGTAGTGCTTAGCAATTTTACCTAAAGTTTCTCCAGAAGAAACCGTATGTCTTGCATATACAGACTCGTCAGCAACTTTAATATCAGCCATTATATCAGAAGGACTATCTCCACCAGCAGCTTTTATAGCGTCCCATAATAAGTTCTTTTCATATTGTGTCTTTGCAGTTCCCCATATTTTTAATTTACCATCTTCCACTTTTACATCACCATCTTGAATTCCTAGTGTTTCACCTAAGTCTAATACGCCTTGGTATTTTTCTCTAACCATAATTTATTGTTTTAATTTAGTGTTAATACTTCTTGTAAATATACCAATTTTTAGCATCATATGGTATATCCTATTTATAGGACACTGGTTTTTGAGGAAAGTCACTATTAGGAAATCTTTTTATAATCTATCGTATTGTGTCCAGATACGATTGCCATTTTCAAAATACCATACTTCAAGTACATCTGTATTTAAAGAATACTCTTGTGTATAAGAATTATTATTTACGGTTGTATATAGTAATCTGTTATTTTCAATATCTAAAGTAAAAACACCATCTGTAATAATACCACTAGTATCATTAAAAGTATATTTACCAATTGAATCACGCTCATTTGAATCCTCCATAAATTTTATTGTTTCACAACATAAGGCTTCTGTAGATGAAACAATGTTAATACCACGTGCGCTTATTTCCCATTCGCCAAGTAATCCTGAATTGATAAGAGGATTAATCGGTGCGTCATCATCACTACAATTAGTTAATATAGGTACTAATATTAACAGGTATAAACTAATTTTTTTCATGTGATATGTTTTTCTCAAAATTAAAAATTGTATCATTTGCACTACAATGGGAAATGTTATGATTGCATCATTTTAATGTAAAGTAGTTTAAATAATGGCTCAGTAATTTGTTAATTGATTGAAAATGATTAATTTTGCGCTCCTTTTTAGCGAAGTATTGAAAGTAGAAAAGGAAATAAAACAAATTTAAATTAATAAACTTCTGTTAGTCATTCGCTAGTCTTTCTAATGCTACAGAATACAAATTTTATTCAGCACATGTCTGAAAAAGAAACAAAACAAGCGGAAGCCGAAGTTGCGGCAGAAGCTAAAGAAACAGCTACGGCTGTTGCACCTCACGTAAGTGAAGCGCAAAAAAATCCGGAAAAATTCTTAAAGGAGTTCGATTGGCACAATTACGAAGAAGGAATTGAGCAAGTAGCGGACAAGAAGTTAGAAGAATTTGAAAAATTAGTATCTGAAAATTTCGTTGACACTTTAGATGACGAAGTTGTAGAAGGTGAAGTAATTCACATTACAGATAGAGATGCTATTATTGACATTAACGCAAAGTCTGAAGGTGTAATCTCTCTTAATGAGTTCCGTTACAACCCAGATTTAAAAGTTGGTGACAAAGTTGAGGTATTAATTGATGTACGTGAAGACGCTACAGGTCAGTTAGTATTATCTCACAGAAAAGCTCGTGTAATCAAAGCATGGGACAGAGTAAACAACGCACATGATACAGGTGAAATCGTAAATGGTTTTGTAAAATGCAGAACTAAAGGTGGTATGATCGTTGACGTATTTGGTATAGAAGCATTCTTACCAGGTTCTCAAATCGATGTTAAGCCTATTAGAGATTACGATCAGTACGTAAATAAAACTATGGAATTTAAGGTTGTTAAAATCAATCACGAATTCAAAAACATAGTTGTTTCTCACAAAGCACTTATCGAAGCAGATATTGAAGAGCAAAAGAAAGAAATCATTGGTCAGTTAGAAAAAGGACAGGTCTTAGAAGGTATTGTGAAAAACATTACTTCTTATGGTGTGTTTATCGATTTAGGTGGAGTAGATGGTTTAGTTCATATTACAGATTTATCTTGGTCTCGTATCAATCATCCAAATGAGATTGTTGAGTTAGATCAGAAATTAAATGTTGTAATCCTTGATTTTGATGAGAATAAATCTAGAATCCAATTAGGTCTTAAGCAATTATCTAAGCATCCTTGGGAAGCTTTAGGCGAAGATGTAAAAGTTGGAGATAAAGTTAAAGGTAAGGTTGTTGTAATCGCTGATTACGGTGCATTTGTTGAAGTAGAAGAAGGTGTTGAAGGATTAGTTCACGTAAGTGAAATGTCTTGGTCAACGCATTTACGTTCTGCTCAAGATTTCGTATCGGTTGGTGATGAGATCGAAGCTCAAATCTTAACTTTAGATAGAGAAGATCGTAAAATGTCTCTTGGTATTAAGCAATTAACACCAGACCCATGGACAGATATAACTAAGAAATATCCTGTAGGTTCTAAGCACACAGGTATTGTACGTAACTTTACAAACTTTGGTGTATTTGTTGAATTAGAAGAAGGTATCGACGGATTAATTTATATCTCAGATTTATCTTGGACTAAGAAAATTAAGCACCCATCGGAATTCTGTAATGTAGGTGATGAGTTAGAAGTTGTTGTTTTAGAGTTAGATGTAGAAGGACGTAAATTATCTTTAGGTCATAAGCAAACTACAGAAAACCCTTGGGACAAATATGAAACTGAATTCGCTTTAGGTACAACTCACAAGGCTGCCATTACTGAAATGGTAGATAAAGGAGCAACTATTGATTTCAATGAAGACATTACGGCATTTGTTCCGCAACGTCATCTAGAAAAAGAAGATGGTTCTAAACTTGGTAAAGGTGAAGAAGCAGAATTTAAGATCATTGAGTTCAATAAGGAATTCAAGCGTGTTGTAGCATCTCATACTGCAGTATTTAGAGAAGAAGAAGCTAAGATCGTTAAGCAAGCTGTTAAGAAAGCAGAAGCACAAGCGGCAGAAGCTAAACCGACTTTAGGTGATGCAAACGATGCTTTACAAGCACTCAAAGATAAAATGGACGGGAAAAAGAAATAATTTTTCTTTATATTTTTAATATAAGAGCCTCTCGATTTTCGGGAGGTTTTTTTATTTTACATTTGTCTCTTATGAAGGTTATTGTTTATATCATTTTAGTAATTCTATTTGCTGTTATGGGCTTTTGGTTTCATAAAGGTTTTTATGAGCTTTCTTTTTCTTTGCTAAAGAATGAGAATGTCACATTAATTAATAGAACTACGGCAGGTCAGTTTAATTCTGATTTAATATTTGCCACTAGTATAGGTTTAATTCCTTTGTTCTATTTAGTTATTGAAAAAATTACAAACATCAAATTCATTTACAAAGGGTTAATAGCAGCCGCAATTATTCTAATAACAGGAATAGTCTTTTGGAGACTGAGAATTTATGGTCTTAACGTTCAGTTTGAAGAATTGGCCCTATACGATTTACCTGATGGTTTAATTCCAGAATTTGATATTGTCAATCTAAAATTTGAAATCTATTTATTTATGGGATTCATTGTAGGGACATTAATAAGCATTTTAATTTTTAGGGATCACAATAAACCTTTGTTAAATTAAAATCTAAAAATTACATCAAATTCCCTAACTTTGCAAACCAATAACGTTTGGATACTGCATGAGTCAAAAAGTATTACTTAACTCTAGGGAAGTCGATATCACACTACATAGATTGGCTTGCCAACTTATTGAAAACCACGATGATTTTTCTGAAACAGCTTTAATTGGTATACAACCAAGAGGTAAGTTTTTGGCCAATCGTTTGGCACAAATGCTCACAAAGGATTACAACATCAAGAATATTCTGTTAGGGCATCTAGACATAACTTTTTTTAGAGACGATTTTAGAAGAGGAGAAAAACCACTTGAAGCTAACACTACCGAAATAGATTTTATTGTTGAGGATAAGAATGTTGTTTTTATTGATGATGTCTTATATACAGGGCGAAGCATAAGGTCAGCACTTACAGCTATTCAATCGTTTGGAAGACCTAATAATATAGAATTGTTGACTTTAATAGACAGACGCTTTAGTCGTCATTTGCCAATACAGCCAAATTATAAAGGAAGACAGGTTGATGCCATAGATAATCAAAAAGTAAAAGTAAATTGGGCTGAAAATGAAGGTGAAGACTCTGTGTATTTAATTGATAAATGAAAAATATAAACACAGTTGGAATTAGTGAATAAACAGATAAAAAAGACTGAATACTACCAACTGAATACTAAAACAAATGAGTGAACTAAGTGTAAATCACTTACTGGGAATAAAATATCTTACCGAACAAGATATAGAACTGATTTTTGAAACGGCAGATCAGTTCAAGGAGGTCATTAATAGGCCTATTAAAAAAGTTCCGTCACTTAGAGATATTACTATTGCCAACTTATTTTTTGAAAATTCCACACGTACAAAATTATCATTTGAACTTGCAGAAAAACGTCTATCTGCAGATGTTATCAATTTTTCAGCATCACAATCGTCAGTGAAAAAGGGCGAGACACTTATAGATACCGTGAATAACATCTTGTCCATGAAAGTGGATATGGTAGTAATGCGTCATCCAAATCCTGGTGCTGGTGTGTTTTTATCAAAACACGTCAATGCAAGTATTATAAACGCTGGTGATGGAGCGCATGAGCATCCTACCCAAGCGTTGTTGGATTCGTATTCCATTAGAGAAAAATTAGGCAGTGTAAAAGGAAAAAATGTAGTTATTGTTGGAGATATTCTACATAGCAGAGTAGCACTTTCAAACATTTATGCTTTACAGTTGCAAGGTGCTAATGTTATGGTTTGCGGACCAAAAACACTTTTGCCTAAATATATTAAAGAGCTTGGAGTAAAAGTTGAAACCAATCTTAGAAAAGCACTAGAGTGGTGCGATGTCGCCAATATGCTGCGCGTACAGAATGAACGCATGGAAATAAGTTATTTTCCAACCACTAGAGAATACACGCAACAATTTGGTGTAAATAAAGAATTGCTGGATAGTTTAAAAAAGGATATTGTAATAATGCATCCAGGACCAATAAATCGTGGAGTTGAAATTACCAGTGATGTGGCGGATTCTAAGCAAGCCATTATTTTAGATCAAGTGGAAAACGGTGTAGCGATAAGAATGGCCGTTATTTACTTACTCGCTGCCAAAATAAAACAGTAAGTTATGATTGTAGATAGAGATGGGAATATTACCATAATCGCCCAAGAGAAAGCCTCAGTAAAAACACTGGTAAATAATATAGAGGTTGGTTATCATAAGTATAAAGATTATCACCTCATTGTAAGATTATCTAGTCTTGAAAAGATTTTGCTCAAAGATATTATAGAGTTTTTAAGATTAAGTAATAACCACCGCGCTGAAAAAAAATCCTTCGTTATTGTAACTAGTCAAGCGGATTTAGACCAAATGCCAGATGAGTTAGTTGTCGTACCTACTTTGCAAGAAGCCTACGACATCATTGAAATGGAAGATATTGAACGCGATTTAGGATTTTGAAAATGTTAAGCTGTTGGTCGTTAAGTTGTAAAGTAGAATTATTAAAGACAACTAAATGACTAAACAACTAAACGACAAACTATGAAATTAACCATTCTCGGCTGCCACAGCGCTACACCACGCACCAATACCAATCCTACATCTCAAGTATTGGAAATAAAGAACCACATGTTTCTTATTGATTGTGGTGAAGGCACTCAGGTAGAATTGCGTCGCAATAAAATTAAGTTTTCAAGGATTAAACACATCTTTATTTCACATCTTCATGGCGACCATTATTTTGGTTTGGTTGGTTTGGTGAGTACTTTTAGGCTTTTAACACGAGAAACTCCACTTCATATTTATGGACCAAAAGGCTTAAAAGAGGTCATTACCCTCCAGTTAAAGCTTTCGGATTCATGGACTAATTATCCTTTGATTTTTCATGAGTTGACATCAAAAAAATCCGAACTGATTTATCAGGATGACAATGTGGAAGTACATACCATTCCATTAATTCATCGTATTTATACCAACGGATTTTTGTTCAAGGAAAAGAAAAACGAACGCAAATTAGATATTGCTGCTGTTTTAAGAGCTAACATTAATGTGGCTTATTATCGTAAGTTAAAACAAGGTTTTGACGTCGAAAATGAAGAAGGAGTTCTTATAAAAAACGAATCAGTAACCAAGGATCCTATACCACCAAAAAGTTATGCCTTCTGTAGTGATACAGTTTATAACGAAGCCATTATACCATTGATAAAGAATGTTTCGGTCTTGTATCACGAATCTACATTCATAGATAAAAACGAAGCCCTTTGCATACCCACTAAGCATAGTACTGCCAGACAAGCTGCTCTTATAGCTAAAAAAGCGAATGTGGGAACTTTAATTCTGGGGCATTTCTCAACGCGATATAACGGTTATGATGAGTTTAAGTCAGAAGCCAAAGAAGAGTTTGATAATGTGCTTTTGGCACAAGATGGTAAGTCTTTTGAGTTTTAATTAAATTCTTTTAAATTCTGTACCCAATTAATAGCTTCGCCCAAGCTAAATGCTCTTTTCATAGGAATGGAAGCGATGTTTTTTTCAATATTAGCGCTCATATATGTAGAATCCCTATAGCTAACAATACAAGTTGCTATTAAAATACTATCATCTTTATCAAAATAAGACCAAAGCACAGGGTCAATAGAATATGCATTTACCCGGTTTGCGATATACGCTAAAGTTTTATGTGTACCGTAATAAGCTCTAAGCGAATCCAATAGGGTATTTAGCTTTTCCCCGTTAAAATGTTCACCTTCATTGATTTCCATAATAAAGAAATCGCCACAGAGATAATAAGAACCAAAATCTAAAACAATTTTATCGTAAGCAATTGATTTTGAGTGAGGTGAGTCTTCAAATCTCATTTAGTAATTTAGTTAGGTTTTTAAGATGGTTTTCAAATCTACACTTTTTTTGACAGAAACAAAATATTGAACTAACTTCGTACATATATGGAAAAAGACTTAGGCAACTACAGAAAATCTTACGAAAAAGGGGAACTATTATTGGATAATGTACCTGTTAATCCAATGGAGTTATTCCGAAATTGGTTTGTAGAAGTTGATACACACTTCAATGTCGGTGAAACCAATGCCATGACAATTTCTACCTTAGGATTAGACGGCTACCCAAAGAGTAGAGTAGTGCTGCTTAAAAAGTACACACACGAAGGTTTTATTTTCTACACCAACTATAATAGTGAAAAAGGAAAAGCTATAGATGCCAACCCTAATGTATGTCTATCGTTCTTTTGGCAAGCAGCCGAGCGCCAAATCATTATTAAAGGAAGGGCAGAGAAGATTGCCGAAAATCTAAGCGATGGTTATTTTGAATCACGTCCTCGTGGAAGTCAACTCGGTGCAATAGTTTCAGAACAAAGTGAAGTTGTTAAGGATAGATCTGAACTTGAGGATAAGCTAAAAGCACTTGAGGCTAAATATGAAGGTAAGGACATAGAACGACCAAAATATTGGGGAGGTTATATGGTAAAGCCTGTTGAAATTGAATTTTGGCAAGGTAGACCTAACCGATTACACGATAGAATCCGTTATCAATTACAATCAAACTTTGATTGGAAGATTGAAAGATTATCACCTTGATTCTCCTTTTGCATTATCGATGAAATGCAAATTCTCTTAACTTTTTATTCTAATATTCTTACAAAATAATTCATTTTATCGAATTATAACGCTTATAAACGTATAAATTCGAATAATAATGTATATTCACAATGAAATGAGTTGGTTATTTAATTGCCCCAATTATTTAAATAACCAATGTAAGTAATAAACAATTTAGACCCCAAATCTAAATTACCTAATTAACCTACTTATGAAAGTGACTAAACTATTGCCATTTATGGCCATTGTTGCCCTCTTAGGCTTTACATCTTGCTCAACAGATAGTATTGATGATCAAATCAATGCTATAGAAGTGCCAGTGGCACCACAAGCAAAACAGATTGAAATTGAAATCATGGAGCTCATTAATGCTTATAGAATTAATGAAGGCTTATCTCCGCTCAATGACCACAGTACGGTTAAAGCTGTGGCGTTTACACATACAGATTATATGATAGAAGAGGAAAATGTATCTCATGATAACTTTTTTCAGAGAAAGCAGAGTTTACAGCTTAATGCTAATGCTAACATTGTTTCTGAGAATGTAGCTTATGGGTTTAGCTCTGCAGCATCAGTCGTTAATGCTTGGCTAAACAGTCCAAGTCACAAAGAAAATATTGAAGGCGATTATACAGATTTTGACATCTCAGCCGAACAGAATAGTGAAGGGAAGTGGTATTTTACCAATATCTTCATTAAGCGTTAAACCGCAATAAAAGTTGATTAATAGCAAGAAAAAGCCATAATGAAAGTTGTGGCTTTTTTTAGTTTATTTATATTAACTATAGTTTCTTTTTCAGGTTTGTCATTTTGGTATAAAGTTTTTCCTCTTTATTCTTTAATAGCCTTAAAAAAATCCCCATTGATTCGTCAGTTTCACCCATTAGATTATTCTCTATAATGTATTCCCATTGTCCATTTTTAAAGATAAAATGGTACCCACCACCCGTTCCATGTTTTACCACCGTTCCATTATATAGAATTAAATCAGGTTTATCTATTGTAGAGCCTGGTTTATTCCATGAAGTATACCTTAAATTATTATTTTCCAAATGATCTACTTTAATAGTGAACTTGTCATTTTCACAAAAAATAAGATTCCTTATAACAACAGAATTCAATTCTAATAATTCTTCTCTTAGTCTAACTTTTTTCTTTGTTCGTTAAGATTTGCTTCTTTTTCCGATAGCTCCAATTCCTTTTGGTGTAGTTGATTCTCTCTATTTGAATTTTTACATGAAAATATTGCAAGAACTAAAAGGATTAGAGTGAATTTTTTTGTCATGCTATTAATACTTTATGTTTAGATTTTGTAAAGATAAACCAAAAAAGCAAGCCTGTTAGAGCTTGCTTTTACTTAAGTAATTTTGAGGGTAAAATTATTCTTTTACAATATAGAAGTAAGAACGTCTGTTTAACTGATGCTCTTCCTCAGTACATTTTACACGGTTCGCACATTTATTTAAAAGCTGTGATTCACCATAACCTATTGCACTTTCAATTCTATCTGCATCAATACCTCTAGAGATAATATAATCTCTTGTGGATTTTGCACGTCTGTCAGAAAGTTTCATGTTGTACCTGTCACCACCACGACTGTCTGTATGAGATTCAATTTTAATTACCATGTTAGGGTGTTTGCGCATTACGTCTACTATGTTCTCAAGTTCGTATTGTGCATCTGTTCTAATGTTCCATTTGTCAAAATCGAAGAAAATAGGGTTAATAACGATTTGGTTATCAATAATCAGAGGTTCTAACATTAAATCTACAGTATTGACTTTTTCATTATCGGAAGCCGTTGTCACTGCTAGTTGGTCTTCTTTATAGTCTGGCTTGTTACCAACTACAGAATAAGTTTTGTTGCAATCTACAGTAAAGGTATATTCACCACCGTCTTTAGTGAAAAATTCTTCTACAACTTTTCCGGTTTCATCAATTAAGCGCACCATAACACCTGTTAGTATAATATTGGTTTTACTATCTCTTGCTACTCCAGCAATGTATTGTTTACATTGTTGTGCGTTAAAGCTATAGATGTCATCACTACCTTTGCCATTTGGTCTATTGGATGAGAAATAACCTTTTTCGGTTTCTGAATCCATAAAGAATGCAAAATCATCATAACCACTGTTATATGGCGATCCCATATTTTCAGGTTCTGTGCGTATGCCTTTTAAAATATCGGACTTAAAAATGTCTAATAAACCTAAGTTCAAATGGCCGTCAGACGAGAAGTAAAGTGTATTGTCTTTTGCCACAAAAGGAAACATTTCACGTCCTTCTGTATTAATTTTTTCTCCAAGATTTTCAGGTTCGCCATAAGTGCCGTCTTCATTGATTTTTACAGCATAAATGTCTGATTGTCCTAAACCACCTTCGCGATCAGAGACAAAGTAAAGTGTTTTATTATCTGGACTTAATGCTGGATGCCCAGTAGAATACACATCATCATTAAAAGGAAGTTCTACAACATTAGACCATTGATCATTTTCTAAAGTTGCCTTATAAAGCTTAAGGTGTGTCGTTCCTTTGTTATCGTATTTTAATTTATTACGCTTGTTAATGTTGTCTCTGGTAAAATAAAGAGTTTTGCCATCATTGGTAATAGCTACAGAAGCTTCATGGTACTCTGTATTAATAGCGCTAGATGAAATCTCTGCAGATGAACCATAGGTAATTACACCGTTATCGTCCGTAAGAGGTACTTCAAATAAATCTAAAAATGGTTCTTTGTTCCAGCTGTATACTTTATTATCATCACCTCTGGCAGATGCAAAGTATAAGGTGTTGTCAAAAATGTAAGCTCCAAAGTCTGAATTTTCAGAATTAAATGGAAGGTTTTCAATATTTACAATAACCTTATTTTTAGTGGTAAGTTTGGCGTACAAATCTACTTCATCAGGATTATATCCTTTCAACCTGCTATCGCCTTGCTGTGCAGCACTTAATTCTTTAAACCATTTATCGGCTTCATCATATTTACCTATACTTCTTAGTGATTGAATGTATTTGTAAAGATATTCGGCATCTATATTTTTATGTTCTTTCAAGGCTTCTCCATACCAATAAGCTGCTTTTTCAGAATTTGAATTATTATAGTAAGCATCTCCTAAACGCGTTAGTACATGCGCACTATTGTCACCATTTTCAACCGCTTTTTCGTATAGCTCTATGGCCTTTATGTAACCATAGTTTTCAAAAAACTTATCGGCCAACTTAGTTTGCGAATAAGAAATTGAGTAGCCTAAAATAAATATGAAAGTTATAATCTTTGTCTTCATAACACAATTCTTTTAGAAGTATCTAGGTGATTTTATACGTTTACTTTTAAATACTTCAAACATAAGCAGCACTTCGTGCGTACCACTTGTATAAGGTCTTAAATCTGAAATTGGATACTCGTAGGCATAGCCAATTCTCATTTGTTTTGAAATTTGAAAATCTGCTATACCACCAATTGCAGCCGCAGATTCGTTGATTCTATACCCTGCACCAATCCAAAAGGTTTCGTTAAATAAAAAGTTAGCGGAAACATCAAAGGATAATGGAGCGCCATTGGTCGCTTTTAATAATACAGAAGGTTTTAATTTTGTCGTTTCACTTAAATCGAAAACATAGCCACCAGTAATATAATAACTAATACGTTCTAATGCGACATAATCTATTGTACCTTGTCTCCCATTATTATAATCTGTGTTAAGTATTCTTGGTGCTGAAAGACCGACATACCAACGTTGTGAATGCCAATATAAACCAGCACCAACATTTGGACTCCAACGATTAGAAACATCATTGAAAAATGGGTCATTTACTACAGATGGGTCGTTGAGTAGCTCTTCATCTAAATTGTAATGCGTAAACCCGGCTTTTAATCCAAAAGCTAATTTAGAGTTTACTCCAGTTTGAATGGTATATGAAAAATCACTATATATGTATGAAAAGTTTTCATAACCCAATTCATCATTTATAAATGACAATCCTAAACCAATCTTTTCATTTCTCAACGGAGTATGAATGGATAAAGTCTGTGTCTCAGGACCACCTTCTAATCCAACCCATTGACTTCTGTGTAAACCAACAGCGCTGAATGTTTCTCTACTGCCTGCATAGGCAGGGTTTATAGAGATGGTGTTAAACATGTATTGCGTAAATTGGGGTAGCTGCTGTGCAAAAGCAGTAGACACTCCCAAGATAAATATTACAATACTTAATAATTTAGGTAACTTCATCGGTCAAGTTTATTTGTTTGTTGCTACGTAGATTGGACCAGCAAATGGTTTTAATCCACTATCTCTAAAATTAATTATATAGTAGTAGGTTCCGGTTGGGACTTTTCCGGAATTTCCTACCGATGATCCGTGTGCATCACCGTTCCAATCGTTTTGGTAATTTCTAGATTCGTAAATCTTTGCTCCCCAACGATTAAATATTTCTACTTCTATTGTAAATCCACAGAATTCAAGTCCAGTGACTGTAAAGAATTCATTATGATTATCTCCATTAGCCGTTACTGTTTTGGATATAATAACGTTGTTTTCATCACTACAAGGTAATACTGTACATTCGTCATCAACGGCAACAGTAACTTCAGCTTCTGTAGGGCAAGGCCCTTCCGTTATAGAATACTTAAACACATAGTTGCCTACTGTAACTGTAGAAGGGTCAAATAAGCTTCCATTTATAGTTGCATCTCCAGATTCTACAGTCCAGGTTCCGTTCATGTCAAAATCACCAGAAAGTAAATCGAATAAATCGAATTCAATATCTAAAATACAGCGTGTTGTATCAGAGGCTTCTATAACATTGCTTATTTCTACTGAAACAGTTTGAGTAAAGTCAGCGACATTACCACAATCATCAGTTACAGTCCAAGTTCTAATAATTTCATAATCCTCAAAATCATTTGCTTGAGTAGATGATTCATTGAATACAACATCTATATCGTTAGAACATTCATCCTGGAATACTAAGTTTGGAACTTCAGGAATATCATTACAAGCTACTGTAATATTTTCATCAAAAGGTGTAACCAAAGCAGGTGGAGTAGTATCTCGTACGGTTATAATTTGAGTATGCTCAATTTCATTAGCGCAGCTGTCCGTAAATTTCCAAGTACGCTCAATAATATAATCACCTATGCAAGCTCCAGCAATAGTATTCTCATTAAATAAGAGGGTAACCTCACCACAAATATCAGATGCAGTCAAGGTTGCTGCTTCAGGTATAGCATCACATTCCACTTCTATGTCAACAGGTAATGATTCATTAAATGTCGGTGGTGTAGTATCCACTACCGTAATTGTTTGAACAGCAGACGTAGAATTACCGCATTCATCCGTAGCGGTCCACGTTCTGGTTATCGTTTTTGTATTTCCACAAGCAGCAGATTCCATATCAGTTTCAGTAATAATCACACTACCACACGTATCGGTGCCAGTAGCTATTCCTGTGTTGGCACTAGACTCATCCTCTCCACATTCAATGATGACATCAGCCGGAGCCGTGATCGTAGGAGGTGTTGTATCCACAACGGTAATGGTCTGTGTATCGGAAGCCGTGTTCCCACAGACATCGGTAGCGGTCCAGATACGTGTAATCGTTTTCGTATTCCCACAAGCCGCAACTTCAGAATCAGACTGAGTGATAGTCACATCACCACAGGTATCCGAAGCTGTAGCGATACCAGTATTGGCAGAGGACTCATCGTCGTTACACTCAATAGTGATATCGGCAGGAGCGGTAATTGTTGGAGGTGTTGTATCCACAACGGTAATAGTCTGCGTATCCGAAGCCGTGTTCCCACAGGCATCTGTAGCCGTCCAAGTACGTGTAATTGTTTTCGTGTTCCCACAAGCCGCAACTTCAGAATCTGAGAAGCTTATGTTAGGAGACGCACAATCATCCGTTGCAGTAGCGGTACCGGTTTCAGATGGCTCTGTACTTTCCGTACATTCAACGGTCATGTCAGCAGGAACAGTCAATACAGGCGCAACCGTATCCACAATAGAATATGTCGCAGTTGTACTAGAGGCATTGCCACACTCATCAGTAGCCGTAAAGGTTACGGTAATAGCACCATTGGCGCAATCAACATCAGTATTGGAACCATAATCATTGGACCAGGTAATAGTACCACAAGTGTCGGTAGCTGTATTACCAGCATTGTTATCCAACCATGCTTCTAACGTACCATCAGGTGTTACACCACATTCGATAATGATATCTTCAGAGTTTGAACTGTCAATCGTAGGAGGTGTTGTATCCACAACGGTAATGGTCTGTGTATCCGAAGCTATGTTCCCACAAGCATCGGTAGCGGTCCAAGTACGTGTAATCGTTTTCGTGTTTCCACAAGCGGCCGTCTCAACGTCAGATTCGGTAATGGTGACATCACCACAGGTATCGGAAGCCGTAGCCACACCAGTATTTGCAGAGGACTCATCGTCGGTACACTCAATAGTGACATCTGCAGGAGCCGTGATCGTAGGAGGTGTTGTATCCACAACGGTAATGGTCTGTGTATCGGAAGCCGTGTTCCCACAAGCATCGGTAGCGGTCCAAGTACGTGTAATCGTTTTTGTATTGCCACAAGCAGCCGTCTCAACATCAGATTCGGTAATGGTCACATCACCACAAGTATCCGAAGCGGTAGCCACACCAGTATTGGCAGAGGACTCATCGTCGGTACACTCAATAGTGACATCGGCAGGAGCCGTGATCGTAGGAGGTGTTGTATCCACAACGGTAATGGTCTGTGTATCGGAAGCCGTGTTCCCACAGGCATCGGTAGCGGTCCAGGTACGTGTAATCGTTTTCGTATTCCCACAAGCCGCAACTTCAGAATCAGACTGAGTGATAGTCACATCACCACAGGTATCCGAAGCTGTAGCGATACCAGTATTGGCAGAGGACTCATCGTCGTTACACTCAATAGTGATATCGGCAGGAGCGGTAATTGTTGGAGGTGTTGTATCCACAACGGTAATAGTCTGCGTATCCGAAGCCGTGTTCCCACAGGCATCTGTAGCCGTCCAAGTACGTGTAATTGTTTTCGTGTTCCCACAAGCCGCAACTTCAGAATCTGAGAAGCTTATGTTAGGAGACGCACAATCATCCGTTGCAGTAGCGGTACCGGTTTCAGATGGCTCTGTACTTTCCGTACATTCAACGGTCATGTCAGCAGGAACAGTCAATACAGGCGCAACCGTATCCACAATAGAATATGTCGCAGTTGTACTAGAGGCATTGCCACACTCATCAGTAGCCGTAAAGGTTACGGTAATAGCACCATTGGCGCAATCAACATCAGTATTGGAACCATAATCATTGGACCAGGTAATAGTACCACAAGTGTCGGTAGCTGTATTACCAGCATTGTTATCCAACCATGCTTCTAACGTACCATCAGGTGTTACACCACATTCGATAATGATATCTTCAGAGTTTGAACTGTCAATCGTAGGAGGTGTTGTATCCACGACGGTAATCGTTTGTGTATCGGAAGCCGTGTTCCCACAAGTATCGGTAGCTGTCCAAGTACGAGTAATGGTTTTAGTGTTCCCACAAGCTGCAACTTCAGAATCAGACTGAGTGATAGTTACATCACCACAAGTATCCGAAGCGGTAGCCACACCAGTATTTGCAGAGGACTCATCGTCGGTACACTCAATGGTGACATCGGCAGGAGCCGTGATCGTAGGTGGTGTTGTATCCACAACGGTAATGGTCTGTGTATCGGAAGCCGTGTTTCCACAAGCATCGGTAGCGGTCCAAGTACGTGTAATTGTTTTCGTGTTTCCACAAGCGGCCGTCTCAACGTCAGATTCGGTAATGGTGACATCACCACAAGTATCGGAAGCCGTAGCCACACCAGTATTGGCAGAGGACTCATCGTCGGTACACTCAATGGTGACATCAACCGGAGCCGTGATCGTAGGAGGTGTTGTATCCACAACGGTAATGGTCTGTGTATCCGAAGCGGTGTTTCCACAAGCATCGGTAGCGGTCCAAGTACGTGTAATCGTTTTCGTGTTTCCACAAGCGGCCGTCTCAACGTCAGATTCGGTAATGGTGACATCACCACAAGTATCCGAAGCGGTAGCGACACCAGTATTGGCAGAGGACTCATCGTCCGTACACTCAATAGTGACATCTGCAGGAGCCGTGATCGTAGGTGGTGTTGTATCCACAACGGTAATGGTCTGTGTATCGGAAGCCGTGTTCCCACAAGCATCGGTAGCGGTCCAAGTACGTGTAATGGTTTTTGTATTGCCACAAGCCGCAACTTCAGAATCAGATTCGGTAATGGTCACATCACCACAAGTATCCGAAGCGGTAGCCGTACCAGTATTTGCAGAGGACTCATCGTCCGTACACTCAATAGTGACATCGGCAGGAGCGGTAATTATTGGAGGTGTTGTATCCACAACGGTAATGGTCTGCGTATCGGAAGCCGTGTTCCCACAGGCATCAGTAGCCGTCCAGGTACGTGTAATCGTTTTCGTGTTCCCACAAGCGGCAGTCTCTACGTCACTTTCAGTAATGGTCACATCACCACAAGTATCCGAAGCGGTAGCCGTACCATTATTTGCAGAGGACTCATCGTCCGTACACTCAATAGTGACATCGGCAGGAGCGGTAATTGTTGGAGGTGTTGTATCCACAACGGTAATGGTCTGCGTATCTGAAGCCGTGTTTCCACAAGCATCGGTAGCAGTCCAAGTACGTGTAATTGTTTTCGTGTTTCCACAAGCCGCAACTTCAGAATCTGAGAAGCTTATGTTAGGAGACGCACAATCATCCGTTGCAGTAGCGGTACCGGTTTCAGATGGCTCTGTACTTTCCGTACATTCAACGGTCATGTCAGCAGGAACAGTCAATACAGGCGCAACCGTATCCACAATAGAATATGTCGCAGTTGTACTAGAGGCATTGCCACACTCATCAGTAGCCGTAAAGGTTACGGTAATAGCACCATTGGCGCAATCAACATCAGTATTGGAACCATAATCATTGGACCAGGTAATAGTACCACAAGTGTCGGTAGCTGTATTACCAGCATTGTTATCCAACCATGCTTCTAACGTACCATCAGGTGTTACACCACATTCGATAATGATATCTTCAGAGTTTGAACTGTCAATCGTAGGAGGTGTTGTATCCACGACGGTAATCGTTTGTGTATCGGAAGCCGTGTTCCCACAAGTATCGGTAGCTGTCCAAGTACGAGTAATGGTTTTAGTGTTCCCACAAGCTGCAACTTCAGAATCAGACTGAGTGATAGTTACATCACCACAAGTATCCGAAGCGGTAGCCACACCAGTATTTGCAGAGGACTCATCGTCGGTACACTCAATGGTGACATCGGCAGGAGCCGTGATCGTAGGTGGTGTTGTATCCACAACGGTAATGGTCTGTGTATCGGAAGCCGTGTTTCCACAAGCATCGGTAGCGGTCCAAGTACGTGTAATTGTTTTCGTGTTTCCACAAGCGGCCGTCTCAACGTCAGATTCGGTAATGGTGACATCACCACAAGTATCGGAAGCCGTAGCCACACCAGTATTGGCAGAGGACTCATCGTCGGTACACTCAATGGTGACATCGGCAGGAGCGGTAATTGTTGGAGGTGTTGTATCATCAACAGTAATACTTTGAACAGCTGAAGCAGAGTTGCCGCAGTTATCTGTTATAGTAAACGTACGTTGAACTATTATAGGGCAGTTATTGGTAGAAGTGATAACATCAATATACGTTATTGAAGCTATATTAAAATCATCCGAAGCATTATAATTTGGGTTGCTTGCAAATGTACTTTGAACATCGCCTGAACCTGAATCATTAAATTCAAAAACAGAATTCGAAGCAATAATATCCGAAGTAGAACATCCTTCTAAATTAATTGTACTAGGGACAGATATTTGTGGTGATTCCACATCATTAACACCAATAACAGCAGTAACTGTAGTTGTACAGTCATTAGCATCAGTAATTAAAACATTATAAGTTCCATTATCTAAATTTTCAAATAGTCCACTATTTTGATTATTAACTCCGTTATCAATAGAGTATAGATAAGGACTTGTACCACCTGTTGCGCTAACTGTAAAACTACCATCACCGTCACTAGAACAATCAACGTCGTTTATATTTGTTATAGAACCTTCTAAGTCTGCTGACGGTTCATTTAGGGTTATTTGGGTTGTTGAAGTACATCCGTTAGCATCTGTTACGGTCACTGAATAATTACCAGCAACTACACCCGAAAGGTCTTCTGTTGTATCTCCTGTATTCCATAAATAGGTGTAAGGAGCTGTGCCACCATTAACTAATATATCAATTGCACCTGTAGCATCTCCTCTACAAAGAATATCCGTGCTAGAATTAACCATTGATGTTAACTCCTCAGTTGGCTGCTCAACTGTAAAATCATCAGATATTGTACAACCATTGGCATCAGTAACGGTGACAGTATAAGTTCCTGCTTCTACATTTGCTAAATCTTCAGTAGTATCTGAGTTACTCCATGCATATGTATATGGAGGATTACCACCAGATACAGTTATATCAATCGCACCTGTACTATCACCAAAACATGAAACATCAGTGACAGTTCCAGTAAGTTCTAAGTTATCTAAAACAAATGGTGTTGCATTGGTGTTTTCACATACGGTAAATGTATTTCTTACAGTAATAGTATATGAACCTTCAGGGAGGTTAGTAAAATCTGGAGAAGTTTGAAATGTCCCACCATTTAAAGAATATTCAAACTCAGCACCTAAAGGGTTAGTTACAGACAGAGTAAAATCATCATTAACAGAACCACAACTTATATTAGCTTCTGGAGCTTGAGGTAAATCCACAAAATTTATTGTAACCGTAGCTGAATCACAAACGGTATTATTTGGTGCAGGTAAACATACTTCATATTCAAATGTTACATCACCAGTAAAACCTGGCATTGGTGTATAAGAATACATTCCATTTGAATCAAGACTGAAGTTTAGGCCAGCAGGTGTAGGACCAGAAATTAAACTGTAAGTTGAATTATTAGGTACATTGTTATTATAGTTTAAATCGCCACTAAATTTTTCATCTACACATTCCGTTTCATTCTGATCAACAGCATACTTTTGAAGTATAAAAAATTTCCCATCTCCATGGTCTCGCGTAGCAGCAACAAATTCAATCTTAGTTATTCGCGAACCTGTAGGAGCGATATCGTTTAAATAAAATAATCCAACTCCGATAGTTTGTCCATTTTCATTGCATCGTCCGGATTGCCAGTAATCAGACCCAGCAATTGGAGGAGCGAAAAGGCAACCTGTATAATTACCTACATTTCTGACAAAAGTTTCACCTAATTTTTGTTCTGGACCTCCACCAACGGGTATTCCCCAAACTTCTATGTAGAAACAATTGTTGCCACCACGCTCAGTGACGGCCAATACACCACCTTCATTGGATGGAATAGCTGGATTGTAAAAGATAGTTTGTTTTTGAGGACCCTCACCATCTTCCCAGTCTTCTTCGATATCTTCTAGTTCATCGAAATCTGAACAAAAATCTTCACCATTATTACTTGAATTAAAATAATGATTCAAATTTTTATCTTGAAAAGCTGCAGTTGCATTCTGAACCCAATTAGCTTGACCACTATTACCACCAACAAAAGCACCATTTCGCCTTATTCTGTTGGAACTATGTCCATCTTCGCCTAATTGAGTCATCTCGTAGCTCGTAGGCACAACAAAAGTGTTATATACGGTTCCGTCTATGCTCACAGATTGTATCGTAGCTGGTTGGTTTAAATTAAGCCCTTGATTATCTGACCATTGAAAAGTAACGCCAGTTTGAATAGAAGGTGACTGCTGACCTAATAGCACGTATGGAAGCATAACTAACACCGCTACTATGAGCGTTTTAGCCATACTTATGCCTGAAATACAATTGTATTTGTTTTTCATATTGTACATAATAACTTATAATGTCCATAATGTGGCTAAATCTAAAATGACCAATATTAGTCATTTAAAAATTTGGCAACATTGCATGTTTTGTTAATTGCAAAAAAATAGAGGGAAGTATTATTAAGGTAAATGAAATATTGAATGGATTAATATATTTTTGATTTGGGGTCATTTACATTAATTTTACACAAACAAAAGAACTTATAACTAAAGTATAAAACAAACATTAGAGTTAAAGGGGCAAAATACTCGTTAAAACGGAATTATGCAACATTTTATCGATAAAAATCGCTTTTAAACGGAAAAATATGAAAACAATAGTACTTGTTAGGCATGGAAAATCCTCATGGAAATATGATGTCTCAGATGCCGAAAGGCCTTTAAAATCAAGAGGTGTAAATGATGCTAAATTAGTTGCCAATCAATATCTTGAGTCTAATGATGTGCCTGAAAAAATCTTTACGAGTCCTGCGAATAGAGCACTATCTACATGTAGGATTTTTATTGATGTTTTTGGTTTGTCAGAAAATTCTTTTACTATTAATGAGGATTTGTATGATTTTAGTGGTGAAGGTGTAATTAATTTTATAAAAAAACTTCCTAATACTATTGATAGTGCCATGATTTTTGGTCATAATCATGCTTTTACATCAATAGTCAATATTTTTGGGGACAGATTTATTGATAATCTTCCTACTAGTGGACTTGTAAAGCTTAATTTTGACATTGATAATTGGCAAGATTTTAAACAAGGAACCACTGAACTCGTAATTATTCCCAAGGAATTGAAAAAATGACAAAAGACAAAAACGTATATATTAACCGTGAATTGAGTTGGTTGCAATTCAATGCTCGTGTTTTACAAGAAGCTGCAGATAAAGATGTACCATTAATTGAACGCTTAAGGTTTTTAGGAATTTTTTCTAATAATTTAGATGAATTCTTTAAAGTACGCTACGCAACCGTTAAGCGAATTTTTGATGCAGGCAAAGGTGGTAAGAGTGAACTTGGAGGTATAAAAGCCGAGGAATTACTTGAGGAAATCACCAAAGTTGTCATTGATCAACAGAGTGAAAGTGTAGAAATATTAAATGAGATTGAGCAAGAGCTAGAAAAAGAGAACATCTTTATCATTAATGAAACTGAAATAGATGCTGAGCAACATAATTTTATAAAGAATTACTATTACCAAGAAATTAGCCCAGCTCTGGTTGTTATTGTATTGAATGAAGACATTGATTTACCAGAACTAAAGGATAGTGCAGGATATTTATCCGTTAAAATGTCTAACTTAAATCGACCAGACCAGTATGCGCTTATAGAGATTTCTAAAACGATGGATAGATTTATTGTGTTGCCAAGTAAAGGCGATGCAAATTATATCATTACAGTAGATGATGTTATTCGTCACTTTCTTAATGAAATCTTCAACATTTTTGATTATGAAACGATATCTGCCCACATGATTAAGATCACTAGAGATGGTGAGTTAGATTTTGATAGTGACCTCAGTAAGAGTTTTATTGATAAGTTATCTGCTAGTGTAAAAGATAGACAAAGTGGTGACCCTGTAAGATTTGTACATGATAAAAATATAGATAGTGATACGCTTAATTTTCTGTTAGATCGTATGTCAATAGATAAAAAAGATAGTATAATACCTGGTGGTCGCTATCACAATCGTAGAGATTATATGGATTTTCCGAGTTTAGGCCGTACAGATTTGCTCTATGAGAGAATTGTACCCTTACCCGTTAAAGGTCTTAGTTTTGAAGAGAGTATTTTTAAAACTATCGCCAAAAAGGATTATCTAATCTATACTCCCTATCACACATTTTCTTATATCGTAAAGTTTTTAAGAGAAGCTGCCTTGGATCCAAAGGTAAGGACAATAAAAATAACTATTTATAGATTAGCCCAAATCTCTCACGTTGCTAGTTCTCTAATCAATGCTGCCAAAAATGGTAAGAAAGTTACTGTATCTATAGAATTAAGAGCGCGATTTGACGAGGAGGCAAATATTAATTACGCAGAGCAAATGCAAGATGCTGGAGTCAATATGTTATTTGGTGTACCAGGTTTAAAGGTGCATAGCAAAATGTGTGTTATAGAGCGCGAGGAAGGAGACAAAGTTGTAAGATACGGATTTGTTAGTACAGGTAATTTTAATGAATCCACAGCTAAAATATATACGGATTTCACAGTACTAACTGCCAATCAAAAAATATTAAAGGATTTAAATAAAGTATTTAATTTCTTTGAGGTTAACTATAAGGTTAATAGATATAAACACATCATTACTTCACCTCATTACACCAAGTCAAAGTTCTTTGCATTAATTGACAAAGAGATTGAGAATGCCAAAAATGGTAAACCAGCTTATCTCAAATTAAAAATGAATAGCATAAGCAGTTATAAAATGGTCGATAAGCTTTACGAAGCTAGCAGAGCAGGAGTTAAAATACAAATGATAGTAAGAGGGCTTTGTTGTTTGGTTCCGGGAGTTAAAGGTATGAGCGAAAATATTGAAATCATCAGTATTATTGATAAGTTTTTAGAGCATACGAGATTGTATATTTTTGGAAATAACGAGGATCCAAAAATTTATATTTCATCAGCAGACTGGATGACAAGAAATATAGATAATAGAGTAGAAGTAAGTTGCCCGATTTATGATAAAGATATAAAGGTAGAGTTGCAGGAATTATTTGAAATATGCTGGCAAGACAATGTTAAAGCGCGTATTATTAATGAAACTCAAGATAATACATATCGCAGGAATAATAAACCAAAAATTAGAGCGCAATTTGATACCTATAACTATTATAAAAACAAATTAGAAGGATAATATGCTGAAGATTCAGAAATATGCTGCGATAGATATCGGGTCTAATGCCGTAAGATTACTAATATCTAATATCATTGAGCAAGATAATGAAAACGTAGTATTCAAGAAAAACTCATTGGTGAGGGTACCAATTCGATTGGGTGCGGATGTTTTTGTGAATGGTAGCATATCAGAATACAACCAAGAACGTATGATAGATACGATGAAAGCCTTTAGTTTGTTAATGAAATCTCATGGAGTGGTAAGGTATAAGGCTTGTGCCACTTCTGCAATGCGCGAAGCTAATAATAGTCAACCTTTGTCACAGAAAATATTAGACACCTGCGGAATTAACATAGATGTTATTGATGGTGAAGAAGAAGCTGCTATTATAGCGGCAACGGATTTACATACATTTATAGATCCTAACAAAACCTATTTATATGTTGATGTTGGTGGAGGTAGTACTGAGTTTTCCATAATTCACAACGGCGAAAAGATAAAATCGAGATCGTTTAAGATAGGTACAGTAAGATTGCTCAATGATATTGTAAAAAATGAAACTTGGGTTGAACTAGAAAACTGGATAAAGGATAATACTAAAGATTACTATAAAATTGAGCTAATAGGTTCTGGCGGTAATATCAATAAGATATTCAAGATATCCGGAAAGGATCTAGGAAAACCGTTAACCTATTTCTACTTAACAAGTTATTATAAGACATTGCAGAGTTATTCTTATGAAGAAAGAATTACTAAATTAAACCTCAATCAAGATAGGGCCGATGTTATTATTCCTGCAACCAGAATATACTTATCAGCGATGAAATGGAGCGGAGCAAAAGATATATATGTACCCAAAATCGGGTTGTCTGATGGTATTATAAAAAGTATATATTATGAAACCGTTTCGAGTGTAATTGTATAATTTTGAATGAAAAATATTACAAAATTTAACTGATTGTCGGTAAAAATCAATAAATTTATTCAAAATTCGAAAATTTAAATCTATATTGGCAGTCTCAAATTGATGATTATGAAAAAAATATTATTTGCCTCAGTATTGGTGTGTTTTACTACTATATGTTTATCTCAAGATGTAAAGTATGGTGTAAGGGGAGCACTGAATGTATCTAACCTAGATTTTGAACCAGACGCAACTTTTGTTAACCAACACCGTAATGGTTTTGCCTTTGCTGGTTTTGTGGATTTTGGCCTATCGGAAGACGTTTCTTTAACAACAGAATTGCAATGGTCTGCTGAAGGTGGAAAGGATGAAAGTATAAGAGCAGATTATATCCAAATGCCTATTTTGTTGAAACTTTCTACATCAGAGCGTTTGTCTTTTATGGCTGGACCACAGATAGCTTTAAAAACCTGGAAAAATAACGACGGTTTTTCAACATTTGCATTTTCTGGAGTTATTGGAGCAGAGTATATGATTACTAGCGAACTTTTTGTTGATGCTAGATTTTCTTATGGTTTAACTAATATACTTGATGAAGATTTAACAGACTTGGAAGCCAAAAACCATGTGATGCAATTTGGTTTTGGTATAAAGATTTAAAGGAATAACCTTATAATAAAGCTTCAACTTGTGTTGAGGCTTTTTTTTTATCCGTGAATAGTTTCTTTATTCCCTAAACCTTTTATTATTTCGGCTTCATAATCAAGAAGTTGCTGCCATTTTTTATCCACTTCTTTGCGTTCGCCATACTGTCGTGCGAAGTTTAAGAACATGGTATAATGATTAGCTTCACTGATCATTAGTTTTCTGTAGAATTTGGCCAGTTTTTTGTCTTCCAGTTCTTCCGATAGTAATCTAAATCGTTCACAGCTTCTGGCTTCTATTAGAGCAGCATACAAAAGTCTGTGTACTAATTGTGTAGTTCTACTACCACCTTTTGGGAAGAATTTCAACAAGGAAATAACATAGTCATCTTTTCTATCTCTACCCAAAATCCAACCGCGTTCAAGAATTAAGTCGTGCACCATCTTAAAATGGCTTATTTCTTCTTCGACTAAATCTATCATTTCTTGTACCAGCTCAGTATATTCAGGAAAACTTACGATAAGGGAAATTGCCGTACTTGCAGCTTTTTGCTCACAATACGCATGGTCGGTTAAAATATCTTCAATATTTTTTTCTACGATATTAACCCATCTTGGGTCTGTTGGTAATTTTAGGCCTAGCATTTTATTATTTTCAACTTAAACATCCAAACCAAAGGTTTTTTTAAGTAACTCTATGTTCGGGTTTTTCTCTTTTAATTTTTCGTATTTCTCTCTTGGTGTAAACGCATATTTTTTAGCTACTTCTTCATTGACCTTTATATCTAGGTGTAAATCGAAGTTCATAAGCGTTTTCCTTAAATGTGCCAATAAAGGATATTGTGCGCGTTCTAGCTCTATTTTGTTAGTGTTGTTAGAGTAGGTAAGGTGAATGGTGGTACCTTGTAATTTTGGGCTATCCATTTGTAAAATGGAAGCTAAAATCTTTTCACCCTTTTTATCTATAGACTTTGCATAGGCATTCCAAGCTTTAGTCAATGCTTCTTGATCAACAGGCTCTTTTGGTAAGTCATCTTCATCAATAATAACATCTAATTGACGTATTTGATGTTCTTTCTTTTCCTTTATGCTTTTTAAAGATAGACCAGAGGTTGTCTTCTTAGCTTTATCTATTGAAATTTTTGGTACAACTACAGGTTCGGCGACAGCAGTTTGCGTTTCTTCTTTTTGTGTGATTTTTTCAACTGTGGGTTGCTCTTGTGCTATTTTTTCCCCTTTTGAAGTTTTATCAACAGGAATAGGCTTAATGCCCTTAGCTTTAAAATAAGAAGCAGGAATTATGAAATGCCTACTGTTTTTTTTTTCTCCATCATAAGTGATAGAGGCCAATTGCATAAGTGTCAGTTCAACTAACAGACGTTGATTTTTACTGGTTTTATATTTTAAATCACAGTCATTGGCCAGTTGTATGCCTTGCATTAAAAACGAATCGGAGGTTTTTAGACATTGTTCTACATACTTTTGTTTAGTTTCTTCTCCAACTTCCAACAAATCAATGGTTGCCTGATTTTTACAAACCATTAAATCCCTAAAGTGAGACGCCAAACCAGCTATATAATGGTGACCATCAAATCCTTTAGACAGTATGGTGTTGAATTGCACAAGTAATTCGGGTATTTTATTCTCCAGGATTAAATCTGTGCTTTCAAAATAAGTTTCGTAATCGAGTACATTAAGATTTTCGGTTACAGCTTGTCTGGTTAGATTTTTACCAGAAAAACTAACAACTCTGTCAAAAATTGAAAGCGCATCACGCATGGCTCCATCTGCTTTCTGTGCAATAATGTGCAATGCATCATCTTCGGCATTAATGCCTTGTTCTTCAGCTATATATTTAAGATACTCTTTGGCATCGGTAACCGTAATACGTTTAAAATCAAAAATCTGGCAACGCGATAATATCGTTGGTATGATTTTGTGCTTCTCTGTTGTCGCTAAAATGAAAATACAGTGTTTTGGCGGCTCTTCCAGCGTTTTAAGAAACGCGTTGAATGCAGCAGCAGATAACATGTGTACCTCATCAATGATATATACTTTGTATTTACCGACCTGTGGCGGAATCCTGACCTGGTCCGTTAGGTTTCTAATATCATCAACGGAGTTGTTTGATGCAGCATCTAGTTCAAAGATGTTGAAGGCAAAGTCTTCGTCCTCTTTAGTATCACCATCACTATTAATCATCTTTGCCAAAATACGAGCACAGGTGGTTTTACCAACACCACGAGGACCTGTAAATAATAAGGCTTGAGCTAAGTGGTTGTTTTCAATGGCATTAAGCAATGTATTTGTAATAGCCTGCTGACCCACAACATCCTTAAAGGTCTGTGGTCTATATTTTCGGGCCGATACTACGAAATGTTCCATTGAAAAATTAACTGAAATACAAATTTAAGAATAACCTCTAAATAGCCATTTATGAAGCTTAGAATTTAATATGAGTTATTAACAATTTATGTACTTTTACGCCAAGTAGATCGCCTTATCGATCTTATGCTGAATTTACTTCAGCACAAGGTAGGAAAGTCCGAACACCATAGTGCAACATAGTGGCTAACAGCCACCAGCCGTGAGGTTAGGAAAAGTGCAACAGAAAGTATGTACAGGTAATGCTGTAGTGAAACCAGGTAAACTCTATGTGGTGCAATGTCATGTAAACCAACGCTTGAGGGCGGCACGCTCGATTGTTGGAGGGTAGGCAGCTAAAGTTTGCTGGTAACAGTAAACGCAGATAAATGATAAGGATCTTTTCTTAAAAAGAAAAGTATACAGAATTCGGCTTATAGATTTGCTTAGACATAAAAAAAACCTTCTTAAGTAAGAAGGTTTTTTTATTGATAAATTAGATTATCATTCGGTAGATTCACTTTCTTTCGCAGCTTCAGCTTGCATGGCACTTATTGCAGCGTTCATCTCGGTGCCGTCAAAGTAAATATGCTCTTTGGTAATTTTACCATCCACAAACTGAACCGCTAAATGTACTGGTATTGACAAATTGGTACCATTAGTCATTGAGCCATTGTGTGTTGCCCAATAATAGACCCAAGTTTCATCGTTTTTATCAATTACCATTTCCATATGGTCCTTTTCTTTGTCAAAGCCATAAGAAGAAAAAGCACCAGTCATTGCTTTTAGTTCATTAACTCTGGCATCTAATGTCACGGGTTCTTTAGAGTTGACATAGATTTTTGCTGTATCAGCAAAATGACCACGCCATGTTGCCCAATCTCCATCTTCGTAAGCAGCAATACCTGCTTCCAAAGTTTTAGTCTCGTCTGATTCTGCAAAATATTGTTGTTTGTGTTCTTCACAAGAGGTCATCGCTAAAAGAAACAACCCAATAACTAATAAATTTTTCATTTGAATGGTTTTTAGGTATTGATTAGTCTTCATCTGATGAATAATAGCTCAAATCTGGTCTTACTGTACCTTCAACCTGGTCATACTTTGTAGTAAGAGAAATTACCTTATAAAAGACAGCATCTTTATCATCACCTAATAGTTCATCGTTTTCTTTACCACCTTGAGCAATAGCTAAGTCGTCTTCACCAGCAATTGCAACCATAAAGTAGCTTTCTTCACTACCAAATCCGCTATGATATACTTCGTAACCATTTTTAACACCTTTAGTCTTAAACATCTCCTTTACTTTAGTCATAGCTTCCCTCATTTCTTTACCATCTTTTGGCGCATAATATAAAAAATGATACTCTCTATGATTTTTACCTTCGGTGCTATATCCTTCTGGGATATAAGATAGTGCCGGTAAATAATAAACAATGGCATCACTGTGAGAATCATAACAGTCGTTCATTTCGTCGAACATTTCACTCATTTTTTCTGAATCCATTTTTTCTCCTAAGTTTCCCATTGGATTTTTGTCGAGATCTGCCATGCTTTTTATTGGAGTTACGTGCACATAGCGACCATCTTCTACACTTATAGTGGTCCAATTGGCACCTTTAACTTTGTACTCTTCACAGCTGTCTTTTAATAATTTAGCCATTTGCTCATACTTGGCCATCATGTTAAATTTGACATTGTCGGTGTGTACAGCGAACATGGTTGGTTGTTCGTCTTGAGCGTTGGAGAAGTTGAATGCGAATACAACAGTCATTAGGGCCAACATCCCTTTTTTAAAAATTTTCATAATTGTTTGGTTTTGGTTAATAGCTTTTAAACCATAACAATTCATAAATAATACATGTAGAAATAATGCAGCGAAATCTGCAAAGGCTTATAAATGTAGTGAATATATTTAATTAGGAAATGCCCTACAATACTGAAAATCAATTATTTTGAAAAAAACTAAACATATTGCCACCATAACTTTTTGAATGTGAGTAGTGGTCGAGATGGCTTAAGTCTGTATGTTTGGAGTGTTCTATTATAAGACTTCCATTGTCTTCCAATAACTTATTTTGAAATACTAGCTGTGGAATTTTAGAGAACAATTCAACCTCAAAATCATAAGGTGGATCTGCAAAGATGATGGTATGTTGCTGTTTAGAATTTTCCAAGAACTTAAAAACATCACTTTTTGTAGTTCTGATAGGCATTTCAAAGTTTTCTGCTGTTTCATTAATAAACTTTATACAGCCATAATTAGCATCAACAGCAACGATCTGTTCTGTCCCTCTTGAGGCAAACTCATAACTTATATTACCAGTGCCAGAGAATAAATCTAACACAGAAATCTCATCAAAATAATATTGATTATTTAAGATATTAAATAGCGCTTCCTTTGCCATATCTGTAGTAGGCCTAACAGGCAGTTTTTTTGGAGCCTGTATCTTTCTGCCTTTATATAAACCAGAAATAATGCGCATTAAAATGAGTTTAAAATTAAAAAGTGCCGATGAAGTTTTTCATTTTTAATGGCCTCCGAAAGTTTGTAGCTAAAATCAACAGTAATGATTTCTACATGTCTAATATATGTGTAAACTACACCATAAAGCTCATCATCTTTTTCTATGTTACCGGAAAGATAAATTTTAGCGGTTTCTGCATCGAGTTTTAATTGCTCAAAAACAAATAAGATATAATAGATAAAGTCTTCTTTACTGTGATATTCAAAAGCGTTAAATAATTGCAGTTGACCTTTATTTACAACTAAAACTTCAATAGTTGATGTATTTACATTAATATAGATTTCAGGGGCATCTTTCGTTTTCTTGTTCTGTAAAACCGTATCTATTAAAAGGGTAGAGGAATGTTTGTAAACAAACTCACCAAAGGTTTCAAAAATGTAATTATTGATGTTTACATAGGGAATGTAGATATTCACACCATCATTAACTACAATCTCATCATGTGTTATATAATCTGTCTTTAGGATTTTGGCATTAAATTTTAAATAATCGGCCTTATGGTTTTCGTCATATAAATCTTTTGGCACAAGTGTAGATAATTCATTTTGATGAATAACCGTAACCGCATCAAACTCATCGGAAAAAACAGTGTTAGAACTCAATTCGGTTTTAAGACGATTAAGCGCATCAAAAGGAGTCAGCTTATTTTTAAAAGCTATATGGTTAAGAAATTCAATTGTATTTGAAGTTCTGTTTAAAATGCAAAAAGAAAGCCCATTCAAATTTACTTGAATGGACAGTTCTTTAATATTATTTTGTTTCAAAATTTATTCCTTAATTGAAAGATCTTTACCCCAATTTCCACTGGTGTTTACTTCTTCCATTGAGCCTATTTTTACAGTCTCACCTTTTACACCGGCTATTGAAACTGCTTGCTTTTCTTTTTCAATAAGATATTTTTCTTGGTCATATAAAACAATGGCTTTATCGACACTGGCTTCAAAAACAGGGATGTCATCTATTTTACCAGCTTCTAGCTTAAACTTGGCACCTGGCTTACCAACACCTACATCTGCCATGTTTTTATAACGATTATTACCTTTAAATATAGAATCCCTAACAGTGTAATAGCTTAAGGTATCTATCAATGTAATAGTTTTCATGGTTTCTACGCCACCAAAAGCACGTGTTCTTTCTTCATCCAATACTAAAGTATCGCGTCTTTGGGTAATTGGTACTTGACCATTTTCTACAAAGTCAATAAGTTTATTAAAATCACCAGCATACTCTCCATTAACTTCTTTGTATGCCAATTGTGTATCCCTAATATCAACTAAACGATCTATAACAACGGCGTAACGTTTAACTTTTAGCTTATTAAACTTTATCTCTTCATATACTGACATAAATGTAAGGTATCCAAGAAAAATTATTAATGCCCAAAGCACTATGTTAATAACGGGTTTTAATTTCTTAGGTACAAATTTGTCAATTAACCATACAATACCGATGGTTAATAAAATAATAACTACAATTGAAATAATCACATTCATGTTAAAGTATATTAATTAGGTCTATCGCAAATCTACAATTTTTTTTTGTTGGTAAAAATTATCTAAATAAAAATCATTGAAAATATCAAAAAGCATGATTGATGAATATATAATAATGCTATCTTGCTATATATTTAATTCTTTATGATTACTAATGCTTCCGCGTTTTATTCTCTATTAAAATCTAAGTTTCCATTTACGCCAACATCCAAGCAAGATAAGGTGCTGATGCAGTTGTCGCAATTTGTTTTTGACAAATCATCTAATTCCATTTACTTATTAAAGGGTTATGCTGGTACTGGTAAGACCAGTATAATTGGTACTATAGTTACGCATTTGTGGCAGACAAAAAAAAGTGCCGTTTTATTGGCACCAACAGGAAGAGCAGCTAAAGTAATTTCAAACTATTCTAAAAAAGAAGCATTTACAATTCATAAGAAAATCTATTACCCAAAGAAAGATAAAGGCGGTGGAGTAAAATTTGTAATGCAACCCAATAAGCACAGAAATACAATATTTATAGTTGACGAAGCGTCTATGATACCAGATGTACCATCGGATTCTAAGTTATTTGAAAATGGGTCATTATTAGATGATTTAATGCAATATGTATATTCTGGGCATCAATGTAAACTATTGCTTATTGGTGATAAAGCCCAATTACCACCAGTAAAGTCTGATTTGAGTCCCGCTTTAGACGCTGACAAACTCAGTCTTAATTTTAATAAAGACGTTACGGGAATTGAACTCGACGAAGTTGTAAGACAAGAACAAGACTCTGGTATTTTAGAAAATGCTACTGAGCTTAGAGCAGTATTGGAAACCAGTTTTTATGACAGTTTTAAATTCAATGTTAACCCTTACAAAGACATCGTAAGGTTAGTTGATGGTTATGAAATTATGGATGCCATTAATGATGCCTATAGTAACGAAGGCTATGAAGAAACCGCCATAATTGTAAGGAGTAATAAACGTGCTAACCTATATAATAAGCAAATCAGGGAACGTATTTTGTTTAATGATAGTGAACTGTCAGCTGGTGATTATTTAATGGTGGTTAAGAATAATTATTTCTGGGTTAAACCCACCACAGAAGCAGGTTTTATTGCTAATGGCGATATTATTGAAGTCCTAGAAATATTTAGTATAAAAGAATTATACGGATTTAAATTCGCAGAGGTAAAAGTGAAGATGGTAGATTATCCACGCATGCGACCTTTTGAGACGGTATTGCTTTTAGACACTATTGATGTAGAAAGTGCTTCACTAAGTTATGAAGAGTCCAATAGACTATACCAAGAAGTTGCAAAAGATTACGCTAACGAAAAATCTAACTATAAACGATTTTTGGGAGTAAAGAATAATAAGTACTTTAATGCTTTGCAGGTTAAGTTTTCTTATGCAATAACCTGCCATAAATCTCAAGGAGGGCAATGGAATACTATTTTTATAGAGCAACCATACCTTCCCAACGGAATGGATAAAGATTATGTTCGCTGGTTATATACAGCAGTAACTCGAGCTAAAGAACAGCTCTATTTAATTGGCTTTAAAGACGACATGTTTGTAGAAAATGAATTAAACTAAAACGATGACGATAGAAACTATTTTGAGTATTTGTTTAGGCATAGGACTTGCTGCGTCAGTTGGTTTTAGAGTCTTTTTACCATTGTTTGCGTTGAGTTTAGCAGCACACTTTAATGTTTGGGAACTCAATGAATCGTGGTCTTGGATTGGAGGTACAACTGCAGTGATTACTTTTGGCATAGCGACTTTGGTAGAGATATTGGCTTATTATATTCCTGTAGTGGACAACGTTTTGGATGCTATCGCCATTCCGTTGGCAACTATAGCAGGTACGGCAGTTATGGTTTCAACAGTAGCAGATTTAAGTCCTATAATTACTTGGGCATTAGCTATTATAGCAGGTGGCGGAACAGCAGCAGCCATAAAAAGCTCAGCAGGAGCAACTAGATTAGGTTCTACGGTTTCTACAGCAGGTATCGGTAATCCGGTAGTTTCAACAGTAGAAACAGGGACATCAATTGTAATGTCGATTGTTTCCATATTCCTTCCTGTATTGGCTATTATATTGGTAATGTTCATTTTTTATATTGTTTTTAAACTATATAAAAAGTTAAAGTCTAAACAATCAAAATCATCTTAAAGCCTTATTTTTGAATACTGATAAAGTAGATATATGAAGATTATATCCATGATTCCTGCACGTTATAGTGCATCTCGTTTTCCAGGTAAATTAATGCAGAATTTAGCAGGAAAATCCGTAATTCTCAGAACCTATGAAGCTACAGTAGCTACAGAACTTTTTAGCGAGGTTTATGTGGTGACGGATAGTGACATTATTTTCAATGAAATTGTGAATAATGGAGGAAAGGCCATAATGAGCAAAAAGGAGCACGAGTCTGGAAGCGATAGAATAGCTGAAGCTGTCGCAGATGTAGATTGCGATATTGTGGTGAATGTGCAAGGCGACGAACCTTTTACTGAGCGCGAAAGCCTGCACAAGGTTTTAGAAGTGTTTAAGGATGATGTGGAAAAGGAAATAGACTTGGCATCCTTAATGGTTGAAATTACAGATTGGGATGAAATCCAAAATCCAAATACAGTAAAGGTTATTGTAGATCAGAACAACTTTGCACTGTATTTTTCCAGAAGCCCTATTCCATATCCAAGAGATAAGGAAGCAGGAGCACGTTATTTTAAGCATAAAGGAATATATGCGTTTAGAAAAGAAGCTTTGTTAGATTTTACCGTACTACCAATGCGCTTTATTGAAGCTACAGAGAAGATAGAATGTATTCGCTATTTAGAATACGGAAAGAAAATTAAAATGGTAGAAACCGAAGTGCAAGGAGTGGAGATAGATACACCAGAAGACTTAGAAAGAGCAAAACGATTGTGGAAATAGATTACAAAAACATAAAAGTCATAGGTTTTGATGCAGACGATACCCTTTGGGTAAACGAAACTTACTTTAGAGAAGCTGAGGAAGAGGTTGGTAGATTGTTATCGCATTACGAAACACCTAATAAGATTGATCAAGAGCTATTTAAGATGGAGATAAAAAACCTTCCAACCTATGGTTACGGAGTTAAGGGTTTTATGCTTTCTATGATTGAATTGGCTTTAGAATTGTCTAACGGTAAAGTATCCAATGAGATCATTGGTAAAATGCTCGATTTGGGTAAGGATATGATACATAAGCCAATAGAGCTATTAGATGGAGTAGAGGAAGTGCTAAAAGCGCTTTCTAAAAAATATAAACTTATCGTGGCTACTAAAGGAGATTTGTTAGACCAAGAACGAAAATTGGAAAAATCTCAGTTACTCCAATATTTTCATCATATAGAAGTGTTGAGCGAAAAGCAAGAGGCAAATTATGAGAAGCTTTTAAAGCATTTAGAAATAAAACCATCAGAATTTTTAATGATAGGTAATTCTTTAAAATCCGATATTCTGCCATTGATCAATATAGGTGCAGAAGCTATTCATGTGCCATTTCATACTACATGGCAACACGAAGAAGTGACAACTAAGGAAGCTAATGGTGAAGGTTACAAAACTGTAAAGCAATTAACCAATATTTTAGAGTTGCTATAATGAAGATTATCGATACAGAATCTTGGAATAGGAAACATCTTTACAATCATTTTGTACAGCTAAAGGATCCATATTTTGGTGTTGTTATCCCTTTTGATGTCACAAAAGCACGTCAATTTTCAAAAAAGAATAAAGTCAGTTTTTTTACAAGGTATTTGCACGATTGTATGAAGGCAGTAAACGCAGTCGATAACTTTCGTTATCGTATCATAGATAATCAGGTTGTTGATTTTGAAGTGATTCATGCCTCTGCGACAATAGCTCGAGAGGATCATACATTCGGATTTTCGTTTATAAATTATGATGAAGATTTAAATGTTTTTATTGACAACTACAATAGAGAAAAAGCACGCATTCAAAGTTCTGATGATTTATATCCACCTGTCAATGGTCAGGATTGTATCCATTGTTCGGCGTTGCCATGGTTTCATTTCACAGGGCATAAAGAACCCAATTCTGGTAATTTAGAGTCAGTGCCAGAAATTGCTTTTTCTAAGATTAAAGAAGAAAACGAAAAGTTAATAATGAATGTGTCCATTCATGTTAATCATGCCTTGGTTGATGGTTATCATGTCGGACTTTTTGCAGAAAAATTTCAATTTTATTTAAATACTTAGTTAATACGAAGTTTGTTTTTATTTTTGCTAAAGATTAAAGAGTAAATGATATATAAGAATTATCCAATGGTGTCTAGAGTTGTTTTTGGACGCGGAAGTTTCAATCAGCTAGATGAAATTTTAGCGCCAATGCGAAAAGGACGCAATGCACCATTTATATTTTATGTTGATGATGTTTTTAAAGGCAATCATTGGTTAACTTCTAGAATTACATTGTCTTACAAGGATAAAATCGTTTATGTTCCTACCAAGGAGGAGCCTAAAACATCTCAAATAGATCAATATGTTGAAGATATTATTCTTGGGCACAACGAATTGCCATCTGGTATTATTGGTATTGGAGGTGGTATTGTTATGGACATCGCCAAGGCTGTATCCCTAATGTTAACAAATAAGGGAGAATCCAAGGATTACCAAGGTTGGGATTTAATAAAGAATCCTGCAATATACCATGTTGGCATTCCTACAATTTCTGGGACAGGTGCAGAGGTTTCCCGTACTACAATTTTAACTGGTCCAGAACGCAAGCTGGGTATTAACAGCGACTATACACCATTTGATCAGGTCATATTAGATCCTGAGTTGACAAAGGATGTTCCTAATGACCAATGGTTTTATACTGGTATGGACTGTTTTGTACATTGTGTGGAATCGCTTAATGGAACGTACTTAAATGCCTTTAGCCAAAGTTATGGTGAGAAAGCTTTTGAGCTTTGCCAAGATATATTTCTTGGGGATAATTTAAGTGAGAAAGATTCCCAGGATAAGCTAATGATGGCATCATGGCATGGCGGAATGAGTATAGCCTATTCTCAAGTTGGTGTGGCACACGCCCTTAGCTATGGGTTGGGTTATTTACTTGGTGTAAAACATGGTATTGGAAATTGTATTGTTTTTGATCACTTAGAGGAATTTTATCCTGAAGGTGTAGCCATGTTTAAAAAAATGAAGGCGAAGCATAATATTGAATTGCCTCAAGGCATTTGTGCAGATTTAGATGAACAACAGCTTAATATTATGATTGATGTTGCCTTAAGCCTAGAACCCTTATGGGAAAATGCCATTGGTAAAAACTGGAAAAACAAAATCACCAGAGAAAAATTGATGACGCTTTACAAACTAATGTAAGATGCGTTGGCTGGCTAAATATATATACTTTAAGGTTTTAGGTTGGAAAGTTGTCGGCAATACAAACTTCTCTAAGGATACTGTTAAGAAAGCAGTAATCATAGCGGTACCACATACGAGCTGGTACGATTTCCCTATCGCTCTTTTATTACGAAAAGTTGTGGGTTTAAAAGTTAACTTCGTTGGAAAAAAGGAATTGTTTAAATGGCCTTTTGGTTATTATTTTAAGGCCGTAGGAGGTAGAGCCTTAGACCGTACTCCAGGTCAAAATAAAGTACAGACCATTGCACAGCTTTTTAAAAAGGAGGAAGAATTTAGATTGGCGTTGGCACCAGAAGGTACACGCAAGAAAGTTGAAGAATGGAAAACCGGATTTTACTATATAGCAAAGGAAGCTAAAGTACCTATTATGATGTTTACGTTAGACTTTAAAAACAAACAGAATAAAGTGTCAGAACCTTTTTACCCAACAGATGATATTGATGCCGATTTTAAGTATATGAAGTCCTTTTATGAAGGTGTAGAAGGCAAGGTTAAAGCCTACAGTTAATCGATAAAAACGGCTTTGATATTGGTTTTATCCACTTTTTTTGCTTTTTGCATAATTGAATAGTGAAAATGAGCTCTTTTTTTTAAATTTAAGTAGATATAAATTTTTTTGGCATAAGATTTGATTTATATATAATGCAATGAAACATAAAGTAAACTATTAAGTCCCTAAAAAGAAACATTGCAATTTAAAAAAAGCTATCTAGGTCCTAACGAGATAGCTTTTTTTCGTCTATATACTTATCTAAAAGACGATTGGTCTGCGCTTTCAATTTGTTTTTAAAATATCGGGTTCTACCGATGACCAAGCCTTTAAACCCTAAAGCTTGTCGTGCCCATCTATGTAGATTAAAATGGTCTTTATGATTAATGATTAATCCATCCTTAAATTCGAATTGCGCATCTATCTTATTGTGGACTTTTCTGCCCGATTTACTAAAAATATAATACGCTTCCCAGTGTGCAGAACCCTCAGTGTCGTTTGAGTTTATATTAGAGACCTCAACCTTAAAGTTTTTGTCTTTTTGAGATTCGCACAACATTTGCCACATGGCTTTGGCGCGTTCGCCTTCCAGTCTTCCAAATGCAGGATCTTCAAAAACGATGTCTTCATGATAGCAAGAACACATAGTATTTGCATCTAGATTATTAAATGCTTTATAGAATGTCTCGATTAAAGGGTTCATTCTTTCATATCATTTTAAAAATTAAAAACCGACCTTATAAAATTTTCGTATATATAATTGTAGTGTCATAAATGATACTATATACTAGCAATTAAGGTTTTAAATTTGATTGATTGATTTAGTTGCTATGAAAGAGAAAGAGGCTTCCTTTAATTAGGGAGCCTTTTTTATTCAATAACAATTTTATTTCTAAAACCTATATCTGTTCTTGTATCAAACTCAAAATCATAATAACCAGCATCACCTGCATTTCCATTTATAATAGTTTTTGCCCTTCCTATTTCAAGACCATTTTTATTGTATGCCTTGGCCACTATTGTTTCACTGATAGCATTATCGAAAATCAAATATAAAGTGAGTTGATTGTTATTACCATTAGAGCCACTATTTACATTGTAAACACCTGTTTTTAGCCCAATACTAGTTAGGTCTTTAGATAATTTAATATCGCATTCCAGTGTTTTATCAACACCCTCTGAGACACCTTCAAAAAACTCTGTTGCAGTTTCACCAACTACTTCACCACCTTTGTTAATGCCTTCTTTTGTTTTATTGGCTATCCTATTGCATGAGGTTAATAGCAATAAAATCAATAGAACTACATAAAGATTACATTTCATAAAACACTAAATTATTGATTGTAATAAAGGTAAGGAAAACATATAGACTTTTAATGTTTGTAGGTTTTAATCTTATCTACAACTTTTCTTAAGACAGAGTAGACAAAGGCATTGGTTTTTACATAATAAAATGATATAAAACATACTGAAACCAAAAACACTAAAGCACCAGTAATAGCCTGCCATGGCAGTAAGGTTTTACCTATAAGTTGATATAACCCAACACCTGTAAAACTTCCATAAATGATTATAAAATGAATAACATAAATAGAGAGTGTTTTTTGTCCAATCTTTAAGATTAGTGGTTGTTTAACATACTTTTCGGCCAAATAAAATAAAGCAAACAGAATAAGTACATTGCCAAGTCTGGTAAACAGATAGTTGTAATAAGCAACATCTTCAAAAAGTTTGATATCCAATAAGTAATAGAGCTCATTAAAAGACCATGAAGAATAAAATATTAAACCTAGACCAACGATAAAAAAACCAGAAACAGTTGCCAATTTAAACCTTGGTCGTTCTAAATAACGATAAAACAATGTGGAGATAAAGCCACCAATGGCAACATAACCAAACCAAGGTAAAATGGTAAATATAGAACCATAATCTTTGGTTAAATAGTTAGAAAACAATTTAGGTATATGAGGTAATTCTAAATGTCTATACATTGGCTCCGTGATAAAAATTACCAAGCCAAACAGCAACATTAAAATAGAAAACACTAAAGTTTTCTTGCAGGTTAATCTATAAATAATAACAATTAAAATAAGGGATAGACCTATACACTGAAGCACGTCAATGACCAAAAAATAACTATTGAATATCCCAAACAACCACTCAAAAATTGGGACTCTTAATAAGTAGCCTATACCAATTAGCATAAAGCCACGGACTAAACCTTTGCGCATACGTTTTTCTGCACTTCCGCTTTTCTTGGCCTTAATTAGTAAATAAGAAAATATTAAACCCGAAATGGTAAAAAAGGTCGGTGCTGTAATACCTCTAAAATATTTCCAAACCTTAAAGGCAGTATCGGACTCGTCTCTATATGATATATCTAGCAAGGTATCTATAAAGTGCCCTTGTAGCATCATTAAAATGGCGAATGCTCTTACGGCATCTATAAAATAAAGACGATTTTTATTCAATTAACGATTGGTTGAAATACAAAGATATAATTTTGGAATATCTATAATGTTTTAATTGCTATGATGTCTTAATTGTAGAATCTAAGAATACTAATACCCTTTGAGGCGCTCTATTTTCTTTTTTAAATAGTTATTAGAATCTATGCTAAAAGCTTTTTGAGCATATTCTAATGCACTCTTATAATCATTATTGTTTTCATAATATTCAGCCATTGATGTATGAGCTCTTGCACTTAAAGGGTAATACTCAATGGCAAACTCATAAAACATTCTTGCTTTTTCATTCTTTTTCATGTCCGTACTCATATCTCCTAACACAATAAGGAGATCTTCTGGATAAGGTGGTACTTGGTATCCAAAATTCTTATAAAGTTTATCCGCTCTGTTTTTTATTATGGCTTGCAATTCTTCTGTAGAAGTTTCAAATGAATTAAACTTTTGAGTGTTTTCCATTTGAAACCATTGAAATATTGATATTAAGCCATCCATAATTGATGGAAATTGAATCGTGCCGTGCAAATCCCTTGGATAAAATTTCCATGTAAAATTTAAACCATTACCTTCATTTTCTTCAATAATGTTTTTCAGCATAATATTAGATCGCGGAAATGACGTAAAATCAGAATCATCTTGCATTACGTTGTCAATTGTAATTTCTGGTTTTTGCATATGAAGTTGACCATTTAATGACATAAATAATGACTTCCCTTCATAATTTTCATTAGCAATAATATCTTGAGATGCTTTAACCAATTTTTGATTATCCCAATCTAAACTTGGATCTATAGCGATATAGTTAGAAAACAAATTTAAATGGTATAAAAAGGTGTAAATAGTAAATAAACCACCATATGAATGACCAATTAAAGTTCTGTAATTTGTAACAGGGTAGATTTTTTCTATATGCGGAATAAATTCATCTTCAATAAACTTTATAAAATTACTGGCTTCACCATTTTCTCTATTATATGGCATCCCATAATTTTCCGTAATGGTTGATGTTGTCAAATCCCTAGTTCTGTTTTTGAGATTAGATATTCCGACCAATATCATTTCTGGTGTAAACCCACCACTATAGTAGCCTTGAAAGTTATTGACCGTCGGAAGCAAAAACTCACCATCTAAAATTATCGCAACAGGATATTTCTTATCACTTTTTTCATCATAGTCTTTAGGAAATTGCACAAAAAATTGTCTATGTTCATTTAATGTCTTTGAGAAGATGCTATCTATGATGATACTTCTTTGTCGATTAGGGTTATTCTGTCCTTGGGCATAATAACCGACAAGAAAAAACAGAAAAAACAAGGCGTAGTATTTATTTATATGTCTCATTGATTACTTAAAATTTATACAAATTAACAACGTTTTATGCTTCAATTATCCCTATTTAAGCGTATTGTGTGTAGGACAAAGCCTATAAAAATAATGATTAAATATTTTAAAATTTTAACCTTATATCAAGTATAGACCTACTTTAGTCGATAAAATGAGGTCATATAGGCATTTTTTAGTTAAATAGGAATCCCTATTAACAATTAATGCCGTTAGTACAACCTTTTACCTTGATTGGTTGTGCAAATTAATAATTCAATACAAACCTTACTCTAATTTGTATTGTTATTTGGCGTTGATTTAAAGAACGTGAAGATATGACAACTTCTGACAAAATTAAATTCTATTTGCTCAAAACCCCTCTCGGCAAATTTATAAGAGAAATGCAAAGCAAGTTTATTTTATCTAAGATGAAGCTACATAATCATGCAAAGGCCAACCAAAAAACGGTGTATTGCATTTCACCTTATAAAACAGGTACCACTTATCTGTCGAGTTGCTTTAGCTCAAACATTGCGAAACATGAACCCATCCACTATACAACTTATAAATCGTTAGATGAGGATTTCGATACGTATTTCACCAAGCGATTAAATTACTTAAACCTAAAATTAGAATGTTCAGGATCATGGAGCGCTTATGTCGAAGAACTGGTAAATCATAAAATTGCCAAAGACCTAGACTATATCTGTGTCTTACGATCTCCTTCCTCTTGGGTGACTTCAGTAATTAATTATTGGAATAAACCTAATATGCTAAAGTTTCATTTCGATATTCCCCTTGAGCATTTTTGGAAACAAAAAGTGGGCGTAAACCTGCGGGATTTTGAAATTGGAGTTCACAGCAAAAAAAATCAAGAAATTATTGATAAGCTAGTTAAGTTTTACTTCGATTTTACGGAAAAAACAGCACTGTTAGAGAATATCACTTACATTCGTTTAAAGGATCTAAAAGAAAGCCTTCCCTTGGTTGAATCACTGATTGAAGAAAATGCAACGACAAAAGACAGCTGGAAGCGCGCAAATTTGAAAAAGAAATTCATTTACAAAAATGATCTGATTGATGAAAAATACAAGCGCTTAACTAAGAGGCTCATAAATAGCAGAAACCCAAAGATGGCAGGCTAAACTTCGTAAATTATATAGTTTGGGATATTGATTTCTCAGCCCAAATTTTTAGTGTTTTAGCATCATTTAAAACCTCTATCGGAATGAAGGTATAAGGCATCTGAGAATATTTTGTTGATTGATTTGTGACAAATTCTTCTAATAATGTTTCATTAGCTTTTAAACAGCATAGACCTTTAGAATCCACTGTCCCAAACATTTTTCCACTACAGAAAATACCGTTGCCACCAAACATTTTCTTTATTGTTATATCAGACATATCACTAAGTTGTGAGACTAAATACTCTAACTGTAATGTAGATTCATTTGATAATTTATCTCCTATATTTCCCACTGGATTTGTTTTTAGGTCTTGTGCCTATCGTTCAATATTGAAACAAGTTCGGCACTCGTAAACGAAGTTAAGTTTTTCCGCATTTAAAATCAATGAGTTAGGCTAGGCAACTCAAAATAATTATAAACAATCTACTATAATTTTATTGGGTTTAGTACATTTATAATCTATGGAGTTTCTCAACCAATTACTCAAAGATTTTTCATCCTTAGCTTGGGGTTTACCGTTACTCATTTTATTAATTGGTGGTGGTCTTTACCTATTGATTCGTTCTCAGTTTTTGCCTTTTAGGTACATTGGTCATGCTATTAGTGTGCTTAGAGGAAAATATGATGATCCAAATGATCCTGGGCAAATCTCACACTTTCAGGCATTGACAACAGCTCTATCAGCAACAGTAGGTATGGGAAATATAGCAGGAGTTGCAGTGGCTATTTCTATAGGTGGGCCAGGTGCAGTTTTTTGGATGTGGGTAAGTGCCATAATAGGTATGAGTACTAAGTTCTTTACATCAACCTTAGCGATCTTATTTAGAGGAAAAGATAGCGCAGGTGAGGTGCAAGGAGGGCCAATGTATTTTATTGTTGAAGGCTTAGGAAAATCATGGAAACCCTTAGCTGTATTTTTTAGTTTATGCGGTTTAATAGGTGCGTTACCCGTATTTAATGTCAACCAATTAACGCAAGCCATTAATGATATCTTGTTAATCCCTAATGGAGTAGAAGTAGGTTTTTCATCTAATCTCTATATAGCTTTTGCTTTAGTGAGTATTACGGCTCTGGTAATTTTAGGAGGCATAAAACGTATCGGTATAGTAGCATCGCGTTTGGTACCGATGATGGTACTTTTATATTTTGTACTAGTTATAATTATTTTGGTATTGCATAGTGATGTATTACTATATTATTTAAAACTAATTTTTACCGATGCCTTTGCAGCCAACTACTATCCAAAAAATGATACTTTTTTAGGTGGAGTTTTGGGAGCCTTAATCTTGCATGGAATAAAACGCGGAGCATTTTCTAATGAGGCTGGTATTGGTACAGCTCCAATGGCTCATGGTGCTGCAAAAACAAACGAGCCTATTCGCGAAGGTTTAGTTGCTATGCTTGGACCAGCTATTGATACTTTGGTGGTTTGTACACTAACTGCCTTAGCGATTTTAACAACAGGTGTTTGGGAAACAACCTCAGATAATGGAGTGAGTCTTACTGCAGCGGCATTTGGCAATGTGATGCCTACTTATGGTAAGTATGCTTTATTGGTATGTATTACCGTTTTTAGTATGAGTTCATTGTTCTCCTATTCGTATTATGGTACAAAATGCATGTCGTTTCTTTTAGGTGCAGATAAAAAGCACTACTACAATTATTTCTATATTTTGAGTATTATACTTGGAGCAACTACAAGTTTAAGTATGATGATTAATCTCATAGATGGTGTTTTTGCATTAATGGCTGTACCAACTATGATAGCAACGATAATATTAGCTCCAAAAGTGATAAAAGAATTGAAAGCCTACACTAAACGCCAAAAATTATCAAAACATGAAGAATAGGGAGAACGCTAAAGGCTACTGGAGAGATAATATCAAATATGTTATCATTTTACTGGCAATCTGGTTTGCGGTATCTTATGGTGCAGGCATTTTATTAAAAGATGAGTTAAATCAAATTAAGATAGGTGGTTTTAAACTCGGCTTTTGGTTTGCCCAACAAGGATCTATGTATGTCTTTGTGATTCTCATATTTGTTTATGTTCGATTAATGAATAAGCTCGATAAAAAATACGGCTACGATGAATAAGCTACTCCTCATCGCCGATATGGATGTACAAACCTGGACCTACATTTTAGTCGGCATAACATTTACACTCTACATTGGTATTGCTATTTGGTCTAGAGCGGGATCCACAAAAGATTTTTATGTTGCTGGTGGAGGTGTTTCACCTTTGGCAAACGGAATGGCTACTGCTGCGGATTGGATGAGTGCGGCATCGTTTATCTCTATGGCAGGTATTATTTCTTTCGCTGGTTATGACGGAGCTGTATACCTCATGGGCTGGACAGGTGGTTATGTACTCTTAGCATTACTTTTGGCACCATACCTTAGAAAATTCGGAAAGTTTACAGTTCCAGATTTTATAGGTGATCGCTATTATTCTAAAACCGCTCGGATTGTCGCCGTATTCTGTGCCTTGTTAGTGTCGTTTACTTACGTAGCTGGGCAAATGCGTGGAGTGGGTATAGTGTTTTCAAGATTTTTGGAAGTTGATATTAACACAGGAGTCATCATAGGAATGCTCATTGTTTTGTTCTATGCAGTTCTCGGCGGCATGAAAGGTATAACCTATACGCAAGTAGCACAATATTGTGTGCTCATCTTTGCCTTTATGGTTCCTGCAATTTTTATATCCATTCAAATGACAGGCAACCCGATTCCACAATTAGGATTTGGAGGAGAACTCAACGATGGTTCAGGAATGTATTTATTGGATAAACTAGATGGTTTGAGCACTCAGCTAGGCTTTGCCGAATATACCGAAGGATCAAAATCAACAATAGACATATTTGCAATTACCTTAGCTTTAATGGTGGGTACAGCAGGTTTGCCACATGTAATTGTAAGATTCTTTACGGTAAAAAGAGTAAAAGATGCTCGAAAATCTGCTGGTATAGCCTTATTGCTCATTGTTATTCTCTATACAACTGCACCAGCTGTAGCGGCTTTTGCAAGAACCAATATGATTGAAACGGTTTCTGATCAGCCTTATGCAGAAGTACCAGAATGGTTTAAGAAATGGGAAGGAACAGAATTAGTTGTATTTACCGATAAAAATTCAGATGGTAATATTCAATATTTAGCTGGTGATGCATTTCTAAAGGGGGATGATGGTAAATGGGATTTTAATCAACCTAACCTTAAAAACAATAATGAATTATATGTAGATAGAGACATCATGGTATTAGCAAATCCTGAAATTGCAAACCTTCCGAATTGGGTGATTGCATTAGTTGCTGCTGGTGGCTTGGCTGCAGCTTTATCTACCGCAGCAGGACTACTACTAGTGATTTCATCTTCTGTATCTCATGATTTAATTAAAAAAATTATTAAGCCTTCAATTTCTGAAAAAGGAGAACTTGTTGCAGCGCGCCTATCTGCCGTTGGCGCCGTTTGCGTTGCTGGCTATTTTGGAATTAATCCACCTGGTTTCGTTGCGGCAGTTGTGGCTTTAGCTTTTGGATTAGCTGCGGCTTCATTTTTCCCTGCCATTATTCTGGGGATTTTCTACAAACGTATGAATAAAGAGGGAGCTATCGCAGGTATGCTAGTCGGTATTGTGAGTATGCTGTTGTATATGATGAAGTATAAATTAGGTTGGTTTGATGCGGAATTGCCAGATAAAAGCGAATGGTGGTTTGGTATTTCTCCTGAAGGTTTTGGTACTATCGCTATGATGCTTAATTTTATAGTATCAATCACAATAATGAAATTTACAAAAGCACCATCACAAGAGGTTCAAGATATTGTTGAAGATATAAGAATACCTAGTGGAGCAAAAGAAGACATACAGCATTAAGAATTACTATGAGTAACTATCACATTAAACAGTTTGAAGAGTATTTCCAGGTCTATAAGAAATCCGTTAATCAGCCAGAACAATTTTGGGAAGAGATAGCCGAGGAGCATTTTGTTTGGAGAAAAAAATGGTCTAATGTCTTAAGTTGGGATTTTACAAAACCTGAAGTAAAATGGTTTGAAGGTGCTCAGCTTAACATCACGGAAAATTGTTTGGATAGACACCTTAGAGCCAGAGGAAAGAAAACAGCGATTTTATTCGAGCCCAATGATCCTAATGAACAGGCTGAACATATTACCTATACACAATTGCATGAGCGTGTCTGCAAGTTTGCCAATGTTTTAAAGGAAAAAGGAATAGAAAAGGGGGATAGGGTTTGCATTTATTTACCAATGATTCCAGAATTGGCGATTTCGGTTTTGGCATGTGCGCGAATTGGTGCAATTCATTCTGTGATTTTTGCTGGGTTTTCTTCAACTGCATTATCTACTAGAATTAATGATTGTGATGCCAAAATGGTTATCACCTCAGATGGTTCATATCGTGGAGCAAAAACCATTGATTTAAAAGGGATTGTTGATGACGCTTTAGTGGATTGTCCAAATATTGAATCTGTTTTAGTTGCGAAAAGAATCAACTCCAATATAGACATGAAAGAAGGTCGTGACTATTGGTTACAACCTTTATTGGATAAAGCTCATCAAGTTTGCGATGCCGAAATTATGGATGCTGAAGATCCATTATTTATTCTATACACTTCAGGCTCAACAGGAAAACCAAAAGGTATGATGCATACCAGTGCTGGCTACATGGTTTACTCTGCCTATACATTTAAAAATGTATTTCAATATAGAGATGACGATGTGTATTGGTGTACGGCTGATATTGGTTGGATAACTGGTCATAGCTATATTGTTTATGGTCCTTTGGCAAATGGTGCCACAACCGTTATGTTTGAAGGCGTACCAAGCTATCCTGACTTTGGACGCTTTTGGCAGATTGTAGAGAAGCACAAAGTCAATCAGTTTTACACAGCACCCACTGCCATTAGGGCTTTAGCAAAGCAAGGCACAGAACTCGTTGAAAAGTATGATCTATCCTCTTTAAAAGTGTTAGGGACGGTCGGAGAACCCATTAATGAGGAAGCTTGGCATTGGTACAACGAAAATATAGGTAAAAAGAAAAGCCCAATAGTGGACACTTGGTGGCAAACTGAAACAGGAGGTATAATGATTACTCCAATACCTTACGTAACTCCCACAAAACCAACTTATGCGACCTTGCCATTTATAGGTATTCAACCTGCCTTAATGGATGAAAACGGTGAAGAAATAAAGGGTAACCAAGTAGAAGGTCGTTTGTGCATTAAATTTCCTTGGCCAGGTATTGCCAGAACTATTTGGGGAAATCATCAACGCTACAAAGACACATACTTCTCAGCATTTGAGAATATGTATTTTTCGGGAGATGGAGCTCTGAGAGATGAAGTTGGTTATTATAGAATTACAGGTCGCGTAGATGATGTTATCATTGTTTCTGGTCATAATTTAGGAACAGCACCAATAGAAGATGCAATTAACGAGCATCAAGCTGTGGCAGAATCTGCTATCGTTGGGTTTGCTCATGATGTAAAAGGAAATGCATTGTATGGTTATGTTACTTTGAAAGATTCAGGAGAGAGCAGAAATCATGATAATCTGAGAAAGGAAATCAATCAACTTATTACAGATAGAATTGGACCCATCGCTAAGTTAGAAAAAATTCAATTCACCAATGGATTACCAAAAACACGTTCAGGGAAAATTATGCGAAGAATCCTTAGAAAAATTGCTTCTAATGAAACCGATCAATTAGGCGATACGAGTACGCTTTTAAATCCTGAAGTAGTTGAGAGTATAATTGAGAATAGATTATGAAACTAAAAATCAAATCTCAAAATCTAAATTCCAAAATCTCTTGATTAACTAACGTCACTGCGAGGTACAAAGCAGTCTCATCATTTAAACAGATTGCTACATCCTTTGTCCTTCCATTGACGGATACTTTTTTATCTTCGTCAAAAATTCAAATTAATCAATGCTCAAAGCCGTACTATTTGATATGGACGGTGTCATTATCGACACGGAACCACTACACCGAAAAGCCTATCTTCAAATGTTTGATAACGTCAAAATTGACGTAAGCCCAGAATTGTACGAATCTTTCACAGGGCAATCCACAATGAATATTTGTAAACGCCTGGTAGAACACTTCAATTTAAAGCAACAACCAGAAGAATTGGTGCAACTTAAACGAAACAACTATAAATATCTCTTTAAAAACGATGATGATTTAGCACTAATAGATGGTGTTTTAGAGCGTATTAAAGATTACCGAAATAATGATGTAACCTTGGTTGTAGCGTCATCAGCATCCATGCATGGCATCAACCAAATTTTTGAGCGATTTAACTTAAACCAATATTTCAACGCAAAATTCAGTGGAGCAGACTTAGAAAAATCTAAACCACATCCAGAAATTTTCTTAAAAGCAGCTAGGCATACAGGTTTTAAAAACTCTGAATGCATGGTTATTGAAGATTCCACCAACGGGATTAAAGCCGCAAATGCTGCTGATATTTTTTGTGTCGGTTTTAAAAGTGAGCACTCTACGGGTCAGGATTATTCAAAAGCAGATTTGGTGATTTCGGACTTTGAGGAGATTGCGTATTCAAATAGTTCAAACTTCTTTAAACATTAACTTCAATCTAACATAGTTTTCTTCGGTATTGACTACATTTAAGGAAATCGAAAAATTTAATAGATGAACGTAAATGCATATGCTGCTAATTCAGCAGGTGAAAAATTAGAAAAATATAGTTATGAATTACCAGAAATTGGTAAAGAGCAAGTGGATATAAAAGTACATTATTGTGGTTTGTGCCATAGTGATGTAAGTATGATAAATAATGATTGGGGACAATCTCAATATCCTCTGGTTCCGGGCCATGAAATTGTCGGCGAAATTATAGCCGTTGGTAGTGAAGTAAAAGGCCTTGAAAAAGGAGATAAAGTTGGTATGGGCTGGTTTTCGGCCTCATGTATGCACTGTAATCAATGCATGGACGGCAAACAACATTTGTGTAGCGATTCTGAAGCTACAATTGTTGGAAGACATGGTGGATTTGCAGACAAAGTAAGAGGTCATTGGTCTTGGACCACTAAATTACCAGATGGTACAGATATGTCTAAAGCAGGCCCTTTATTCTGTGGTGGTATCACGGTTTTCAATCCAATAGTTCTGTCCGGAGTACAACCAACGGATAAAGTAGGTGTAATTGGTATAGGTGGATTGGGCCATATGGCACTTAAATTCTTGAAAGCTTGGGGCTGTGAAGTCACGGCTTTTACATCCAATAAAGACAAAACTGAAGCCTTAAAGAAAATGGGTGCGCATAATGTGGTGGATTCAACAAATTCTGATGATTTGGAAAGCATAGCTGGTACATTGGATTTTATTTTAAATACCACAAACGTTAAACTCGATTGGGATGCTTTTTTAACAACATTAGCACCACAGGGAAAATTGCATACGGTAGGCGCAGTATTAGAACCAATGGAAATCCCAGCTTTTAGTTTGATTGGTGGTGAAAAGTCTGTTGGTGGAAGCCCATTGGGAAGTATAGCCTTAACACGAAAAATGCTTGAGTTCTGTGTGAGACATGATATTTATCCAACGGTTGAAGAGTTTGAAATGGAAAATGTAAATGAGGCTTTACAACATCTGCACGATGGGAAAGCACGATTTAGAATTGTGCTAAAGGCGTAATTTTTTATTGAGATAACTTTTTAGTTGGATTGAAATTTTATTTGAATTTGGCAATTCCATAAAGATAAAAAGGGGCGTTTTTTAAAACGCCCCTTTTTATATGATTTAAATAAGAACTAAACCTTAGCCTTCGAAATCAAAGTCGTCATCACCATTGTTGTTTCCGTTACCTCTTCCGTTTCTATCACGTTTATTCAATTGTTGGTTGAAACGGTAGATTAAAGATAGATTAACCTGACGCTGTCTCCATTGAAATTCACTGTAACGTTCAAAAAAGTCTGTCGTTGTTGTCGATTGACGTTTTCTGGAGTTTAACAAGTCTCTTACGTTTAAGGAAACAGTTAAATTGTTATTGAACAATTCCTTACTAAATGCTAAATCTATAGAAAATATGCCATCTGTATCTGATTGCGCATCTTGTCTCGCACCTCTATAAAAGGCGTTTGTCTGCCAATCAATTTTTGCGGGTAAGGTAACTTTAGAACTGAATCGTGCAAACCAGCTTGTGTTTTTAGCACTATAATCCACACCATTAAAATCACCATCAGTTTCAAACTGGAAGAAGTTAAAACTAGAATTCAGTCGCAACCATTTATTAGGATTGTACAAAAACCCTAGTTCTGCACCAGTTCTTTTGTTTGTAGATAGGTTTATAGGAATTGTTCTAATGATGTCAATACCATCCGTGGTTTGCTGTCCTGTGTTTTCCTGCACACGCTCAAACGAATTGGTTTCAACTTGATAGTACACAGAAGATGTTAGCGTGAGTTTATCCCATCGCTTTAAATAACCAATATCAAAAGCATTAGAAAATGCAGGCTCTAAACTAGGATTACCTTGGAACACGTTTGTTCTACTAGAACGTGTTGGGAATGGATTGATAAACCAGCCTCTTGGTCTGTTAATTCTTCTGTTGTAACCTAATGTAATACTTTCTTCACTATCGGATTCAGAGCCACTTAGATTATAAATTAAATTTACCGTTGGAAACAGGCCTAAATAGTTATTATCGAAATTTGTTTGAATTGGAAAACCAAAAGCTTCTACCAATTCTTCATCTGACAATCTAGAATCGATATCACCTTTTAACTGTGTGTGCTCTAATCGAAGACCTAATAAAAATGAAAACTTTCCAAACTTAGTACCATATTGACTATATAAGGCATGGACATTTTCATCATAGTCAAAAACATTGGTGATGGTGTCGTTTACAACCAGTTCTCCAGTTTCTAGGTTTTCTTGCTCCAATCTGTAATTGGTGACTTCATTTTCTAGGTTGCTTCTAAAACCTGCTTCAAATCGAGAATCTTCGCCAATAGGTAACACATAATCTGCTTGAATAAGATATTCCTTTTGATCCTCTGTGGTAATTTCTTGTTCAATCTGAAATGGCTCAGGGTCGGTTTGGTCTGTGGTTAGATAGTCTTCATTAAGAAAGGTAAAACCATCTTCAGCATCATTTTCATATTGAAAATCTGCCGTTAACTTATGATCTCTATCCTCACCAAATTGTTTAACATAATTTATTGCTATTTGATAGCTATTATCTTCTTCAGTTTCCTTTTCACGACGTAGAGTTTCTTCTACAATTACACCATTATTAAAACGCTCACTATTGTTTAATGATAAATCTGCGTCACTTCCTAATCTGTAAAAAATACTACCTGTTATGGATGACTTTTCACTTAAGAAATACTCCATACCTACATTGGCATTGTAATTTCTGTTAAGACGCTCAACTTCTTGGTCCTCACGTATTCTACGATATTCTGGCTCTATGGTTTCTCCATCGACTACGCGATCAAAATAGGTGACATCATTAAAACTGTTTCTTGGAGCGTCATAATAACGCCAGCTTAGGTTAGAAAAGAGATTGTATTTTTCGGTTCTGTAATTTATACTAGCGTTCAACCCAACATTATCAGGATTGCCAATTGTAAAGTTAAATGAACCATTAAACCCTAAGGTTTCTTTTTGCCTAAGAATAATATTCAAAATTCCTGCTGTACCTTCAGCATCATATCTCGCCGATGGTGATGTAATTACCTCAACACGCTCTATGGCTTCTGCGGGCAATTGGCTCAATACATTAGTGTCTCCAAAGCCTGCAAGGGCAGAGGGTTTACCGTTGATTAAGATTCGTACGTTTTCATTACCACGCAAACTAATGGCACCTTCAATATCCACAGACACGGAAGGTACATTGTTTAGTGCATCACTAACGGTCCCACCAGCAGTGGTTAAATCCTTACCAATATTATAAACTTTTTTATCGAGCTTTATTTCAACTGAAGTACGTTCTGCAACAATCTCAACTTCGTTAAGAGACTCTACATCCAATGCCAGGCTTACTGTACCAAGATCAATGGAGTCATTAATAGTTTTGTCAAGGTAATTTTTTGCTTTGTATGAAATATATTCTACTGAAATATCGTAAGTGCCTGAAGGTATTTCTACGCTAAAGTATCCGTTAGCATCGGTAATTCCTCCATCTATAATTTTATTGTCTGGTTTAGATTTAAAGGTTACAGTAGCATATTCTAAAGGTATATTTGAGCCCTCTTCAACGACTTTCCCTTCAACTTTTATGTCTTTTTGTGCATATAAAGACGTGCAGGTTAAAACTGTAAAAATAAATGAATAAATAAATTGTCTCATAAAAGTGATTGGTGTTTTTACGTTTTGATGCGCAAAAATACTTTTACTTGTGGCGAGATAGGTTAATCTTTTGTTAAAGGAAAATACGGATTGTTTATAGTGGTATTAGAATGGTCTATTATCCTTTATCCTTCTTTCTTTTTTTACGTTTTTTCTTTTTTTCTTTTTTGACCTCTTGTTCGTCAAAATTTCCTTTTATCATTTCTTTTATTTTGGCCATATCATCCTTGGAAATGAGTTCTTCTAGCTCTTTAAAGTGTGAGTTATCTAGTTTTTTAACAGCTTCCTCACGATCAAAATTTCGCTCGTATTTTACTTTTAAGACTTCTTGTTTGGCATCAAAATAAGAGTTAAGATATTGTTTGATGATTTCCTTTTGGAATTCATCAGCTTCAAGCGTTGTTAGGAAATTAGCAATAAACTCTTCTTTGCGTTCTTCTATTTTACGTTTATAGTTTTCAATATCTTTCTCTGTAGGTTCACGGTTAACTACTGGATTGCCCATACGATCTCTACGTTGTGCAAAGATATTGAGACCTAAAAATAGTGCAAAGGTGATTAATACAATCTTTTTCATTTTATATGATATTTAAAATAGACTCTGGTGGTCTTCCGACCACAGCTTTATTTTTATTGATAACAATTGGCCGTTCAATTAATTTGGGATTAGCGACCATTGCTTCTATGATTTGTTTATCTGTAAGCGTTTTTCCTTTATATTCAGCTTTCCAAACGGCTTCATTTTTACGAACTAAATCAATAGGTTTTATACCTAGTTTTGAAATTAAAACTTTCAATTCCGCTTCAGAAAATTTGTTTTCAAGGTATCTCACAACTTCAAATTCTTTGTTAGACTCTTCTAAAAGTGCAAGACCTTCTCTTGATTTACTACATCTTGGGTTATGGTATATTGTAATCATATTTGTTTATTTTGTGCAATTATTGTGCCGTATCTTTTTGCCCCATCATCATAAGGTAAGCTTTTAAGAACGGTTCAATATCTCCATCCATAACAGCATCGACGTTTCCTGTTTCGTGAGCTGAACGTACATCTTTTACCAATTTATACGGATGCATTACATAGTTTCTAATTTGGCTTCCCCATTCAATCTTCATTTTACTAGCCTCAATATCGTCGCGTTGTGCCATTTGCTTTTGTAGTTCAATTTCGTACAACTGCGATTTAAGCATTTGCATAGCTCTGGTACGGTTATCATGCTGAGAGCGCGTTTCAGAACATTGAATTTGTATGCCAGTTGGTTTGTGCAATAACTGAACTTTGGTTTCAACCTTGTTGACGTTTTGTCCACCAGCACCACTAGAGCGAGCAGTAGTGATTTCAATATCAGAAGGGTTAATTTCAATCTCAATGGAATCATCAACCAAAGGATATACATATACAGACGCAAAACTGGTATGCCGTTTGGCATTACTGTCAAAAGGGGAAATCCGAACCAAACGATGTACGCCATTTTCACCTTTAAGCCAACCAAAGGCATAATCACCTTCAATCTCTAAAGTTACGGTTTTAATACCTGCAACATCGCCTTCCTGTAAATTGAGTTCTTTTACTTTGTAACCACTTTTTTCAGCATACATTAAATACATACGCATTAACATGCTTGCCCAATCACAAGACTCTGTACCACCAGCACCTGCAGTAATTTGAAGTACAGCACTTAAACTGTCTCCCTCTTCGGAGAGCATATTTTTAAATTCGAGTTTCTCAATGGCAGTTAAGGCTTTTCCGTAACGAATCTCTACATTTTCAAGTTCAGCTTCGCCTTCTTTATAAAATTCATAGATGACCTCTAAGTCTTCATAAAGCTCTTTTGCGGTGTTAAAATCCTCGACCCAACTTTTCTTTTCACGGATAGATCGCATAATCTTCTGTGCTTTTTGGGAATCGTTCCAAAAATCAGGATCAAAAGTTTGCTCTTCTTCGTTGGCAATTTCTATAAGTTTGGCATCTAAGTCAAAGATACTGTCTAAGTGCGTCTAGACGGGAATTAAGATCTTTTATTTGATCTGATGTAATCATAAGTAGTCGTAATTTCTGCAAATATAATATGCCTCGTTAAAGTGCCATAATTTTCAATCGGTTTTTTAGAAATTCCGTAGTTTTATGACTCAATATTTTTAATATGAAAAAACTATACCTTCCTTTAATCTTCTTACTGGCATGTTTACAGTTAAATGCACAGATTTTAAACAAAAAAGACCTTAAGTCTTATGAAGGCTTTTTCGATTTTTACTACGAAGAAAGCACAGACAAAATCTTTCTAAAGGTTGAAAAGCTCAATGAGGAATTTCTTTATGTGAACTCATTGGCATCTGGTGTTGGCAGCAATGATATTGGGTTGGATAGAGGGCAGTTGGGCAATGAACGTGTGGTGTATTTTCAAAAAGCAGGTAACAAACTGTTATTAATTCAACCAAATTTAAAATTCAGAGCCAATACGGATAATGAATTAGAGCGCAAAAGTATTGAACAGGCCTTCGCCAAATCAGTATTATTCGGGTTTAAAATCCTCTCGGAAGACAAAGGAAATTTCATAGTTGATTTCACACCATTTTTAATAGAAGATACACATGGAGTAGCTAACCGTTTAAAGCAGAGGAAAGAAGGTGTCTATAAAATTGATGCTTCAAAAAGTGCCTTAGCGTTGGAGCGTACAAAAGCATTTCCTGAAAATGTTGAATTTGAGGCTATGCTAACTTTTAAAGGTCAACCAACAGGTAAAAACTTACGAAGCGTAGCACCTACGTCGTCTTTAGTGACTGTAGTACAACATCACTCGTTTATAAAATTACCAGACGATAATTACGAGCCACGCGAATTTGACCCTCGAAGCGGAGCCATTTCAATTTCGTACATGGATTATGCTGCGCCAATTCAAGAGGATATAAAAAAACGGTATATCATTAGGCATCGTTTAGAAAAGAAAAACCCAAATGCTGAAATCAGCGAAGCAAAAGAGCCGATAATCTATTATCTCGATCCTGGTACACCAGAACCTGTACGCTCTGCATTGTTGGATGGTGCACGTTGGTGGAACGAAGCCTACGAAGCTATTGGCTTTAAAAATGCATTTCAGGTGAAAATGCTACCGAAGGATGCAGACCCTATGGATTGTCGCTATAATGTCATTCAATGGGTGCATAGAAGTACTCGAGGCTGGAGTTATGGAGCGAGTGTTGTTGACCCAAGAACAGGTGAGATTATAAAAGGACATGTAAGCTTAGGCAGTTTACGGATTCGTCAGGATTATATGATAGCCCAAGCCTTAATGAACAATCCATTTGCTGAAAGTGATGATAATTACCAACCTATGCTAGACATGGCTTTAGCAAGAATACGTCAATTGAGCGCGCATGAAGTAGGACACACCATAGGGTTTGCACACAACTTTGCGGCTAGTACAAATAATAGGGCTTCGGTAATGGATTACCCACATCCTCAGATTTCACTCAATAATGGAGATATTGATTTTAGCAATGCTTACGCTACTGGAATAGGTGATTGGGATAAGGTTACTGTGGCTTATAGTTATTCTGAATTTGATAAAAATGCAGATGAAGAAAATGCACTAAATCAAATATTAAAAGAAGCGCAAGATTCAGGATTACGATTTATAACGGATTCTGATGCAAGAGCTTCTGGTGGAGCACATGCTTTAGCACATTTATGGGATAACGGTAAATCTGCAGCAGATGAGCTAAATAATGTTTTAGAATTGCGTAAAAAAGCAATTTCAAATTTTTCGGAAGATAATATTAGAAGTTATGAGCCATATTCCGTTTTAGAAGATGTATTTGTACCCTTATATTTTTACCATCGCTATCAGGTGGAAGCGGCAACTAAGGTTATTGGAGGTTTAGATTATAATTATACTGTAAAAGATGATGGTCAATTCACGGTAGAACCAATTGATGTTGATATTCAAAAGGAAACTTTAGAAGTGATTTTAAATACTTTAAATCCTGAAGAGTTGGCAATTCCTAAAAACAAATTGAACCTATTTCCACCTAGAGCATTTGGTTATAACCGTTCTCGAGAATCCTTTAAAGGAAAAACGGGAGTCGCTTTTGACCCTTTAAGTGCAGCAAATACTGCGAGTGATATGACCTTAAAATATTTGTTACATCCACAGCGAGCCAATAGATTGGTGCTGCAAAAGAGTTTGGATAATAATCAATTGAGTTTAGATGATGTGATTGATGATATAATAAAACAAACTTTTGAAAAGACATTTGAAGACGCTTATTTAGTGGGAATTCAACAGCAGATAAATGTAAATGTTTTAAAGTATTTAATGAATTTAGCTGTGAATGATGAAAGCTATTTTCAGACAAAAGCCATAGCAAACAATGCTATACGCAATATTGCCCAAGGAAATTTATCGCTAGACGAAATGAAGGTGCAATACAATTTCTTGATTAAAGAATTTTATGAGCATCCAGAAAAATTTAAGATTGAGGCATCACCAAAAATACCAGATGGTTCGCCAATTGGTAGTGATATTTGTAATTATAATTCAAATTAGAACATGATAATAGACTTAAGAAGCGATACCGTTACAAAACCAACTAAAAGCATGTTAGAAGCTATGCTAACGGCAGAAGTTGGTGATGATGTATATAAAGAAGACCCAACAGTAAATGCTTTGGAAAAGCGCTTAGCCAATATGTTCGGTATGGATGAAGCTTTGTTTTTTCCAACGGGTAGTATGGCTAATCAAGCGGCACTAAAGTTGCATACCAATCCAGGTGAACAGGTCATCTGTGATAAGTATGCACATATTTATAACTATGAAGGAGGTGGAGCTTCATTTAATAGTGGCATTTCTTGTAAGCTGGTGGATGGACATCGTGGAATGTTTACGGCAGAACAAGCAGAAGCTTCCATAAACCCACCAGATTTTTATCATAGTCCATTAACGTCTTTAATTGCTGTAGAAAATACCACAAATAAAGGAGGTGGAGCCTGCTGGGATTTTGAAGAACTTAAGAAGTTGAGAAAAGTGGCAGATACACATAATTTAGGCTATCATTTAGATGGTGCAAGACTTTGGAACGCCTTAATTGCCAAAGATGAAAATCCTGAGCAATATGGAGAGTTGTTTGATACAATTTCAGTTTGCCTGAGCAAAGGATTAGGTTGCCCAATTGGTTCTGTGTTAATGGGTAACAAAGAGATTATGAAAGGTGCCATTAGAGTAAGAAAAATTCTCGGTGGAGGTATGCGGCAAGTAGGGTATTTGGCTGCAGCAGGACTTTATGCCTTGGATAATCATTTTGAACGATTAACAGAAGATCACAAAAAAGCTAAGGAAATAGGAGAGGTGCTCTCACAATTAAATCAGATTAAGAAAGTAGAGCCTATTGAAACCAACATAGTTATTTTTGAATTGAATGATGATATTGACGAAACACAATTTTTAAATATACTGAAAGACAAAAACATTCATATTATTGGTATGGGAAGTAATAAGTTACGAATGGTTACACATTTAGACTACACAGACCAAATGCACAAGAAGTTACTAAATTTGTTAAGTGCGTTCTGATTTTGAAAGTTTATCTTCAACACATTAACGAGAATATTTAGAGGTGTTGTGTAATACTTATACTTTCGTCCTACCTAAATTTATACCATGAAACTTAGCGTTTTAATCCCAATGTATAATGTCGAAGACCACATCGGCAACTGTTTAGACAGTGTGATTAATCAAGACATTCCTACTGAGGATTATGAAATAATTGTACTCAATGATGGTTCTACGGATAGCTCATATGAAATTGCTAAGCGCTATTCAGACGAGTACGATAACATAAGACTTTACGCTCATGAGAATATTGGTCTATACGCTACTCGAAACAAGTTATTGCAATTAGCTAATGGGAAGTATATATACAACCTAGATTCGGATGACTATATTGTTCATAATTCATTGGGTAAAATTATTAATATAGCGATTGAAAAGGATGTTGATGTTTTGGGTTTTGATTATATTTCAACACCTAGAAAAGATTTGCATGCATCCACAAAGAATGATCAAAAGCTAAGCGTAGAGGTGGAAAGTGGTAATCATTTTTTGGCAAATAATGCATACCATGCTAACACTGTGTGGTGGTATTTCATAAAAAGAGATTTTATGAAAAAACATGCATTGAGCTTTGATGAAAACAATCCACTAGGCGATGGACCTTTCACCCTTAGGTTACTTCATATGGCTGAACGCATGCTATATTTGCCCATAGATATTCATAGGTATGTAATAGTGCCAACCTCGATTATGAATAGCAATGAAAGGAAACATCTAGCTAAAATGATTGATAACTATATGGAGATTTTTGATCGTTATAATTTATTAGCTTCTGATATTGCCAAAAAAAATGACCCAAAATTGGATGATGTAGTTCATAAAGTAGAGCATTGGCGCGATGTTAATGTATATGTAATGTTCTATACATTAATTAAATCAGGAATATCAATCAGTGAAACAAATAAAATACTTAAAAAGCTTAAAGCGATTGATGCCTATCCAATAAAAAACTTCATAGGAGAACGCTATAATTCTCTTAAACATAAAACTCTAATCTATATTTTCAATAACAAGTTTTTATTTTACACAATATTGTTTCCATGTAGGTTGCTTTACAGGTTTAGACTATTAAACTTTTAAGGTATATATGAAGCTAAGTATTATCATCCCACTTTATAATTCTGGACATTTCCTTGGTAAATGCATAGATAGTTTACTAAGACAAGACCTAAAACCAGAAGATTATGAGATTCTAATAATTAATGACGGCTCTACAGACAATAGTTTAGAAGTTGCTTTCAAATTTGAAGAAAAATTTTCTAATATTAATGTATTCACCAAAACCAATGGTGGAGTGGGTAGTGCAAGAAATATGGGTATGTATTTGGCAAAAGGAGAATATATTTACTTTATAGACCCAGACGATTATTTGGCTAAAAATGTTTTAAAGTCTATCCTTGATGAAGCAATAAATAATTCACTGGATATATTAACTTTTTTGTCCAAACAAACAACTGACCCAAATTTTTTTAGTGAAAGCCCACAGGCTAAGAATATACAAAGCACTAAGATATATAATGGTATAGATTATATAGCTAATAATCGATATCAAAATGAAGTCTGGTGGTATATTATTAAAAGAACATTTATTGAAGAAACAAAGATCAGGTTTATAGAAGATAGATGGATGGAGGATGCTATTATAACACCACAATTATTTTTAAAGGCAAATAGAATAGCCAAATTTCCGATAGATGCCCATAGGCATTTAACTGTTGAAGATTCTGCCATGAAGAGCAAGGAGCCGACACATTATTTGAGAGTTATAGATGATAACAGAAATGCCGCTATAGTATTTGAGTCCATTATTGAAGACTTAGAAAAAAACAATACAAATCCAAAATGTATTAAACGCTTAAGAACGAGACAACAGTCTTTTGTGTTTTTTATGATGGTAAGAATGATGAAATCTACAATAACTATAGACAGAGTAAAGCTTGTAATGAATGAGCTATCCACTACTGGTGCTTATCCTATGGATAGTTTTGTTGGCAAAGATTACAAAGGGATGACCTATACCATTTTGACAAAACTATTTAACAACAAGAACTTGTTTTATGTTTTGTTTAGGTTGTTCAATCCGTTGCTTAAATAATTTCTTTCGACAGCCATTTTCCGTTTTAAAAACTTAAGATAGATAGTATAAAAAAAAGGAGACAAATTATTTTCTCCTTTTCTTAGTATTATTAATACTGTATGTTAATGTTAGTGTTAGGGATATTTATTAGGGATATTTCTACCACCACCAGCACCAGTACTGAGGAGGGTCATACTCACATAACTCTCCACCCTGAGAACTATGTCCGCTTACTACTTCTATCACTCCACGTCTGTAACCTGGTCCAATATTCAACCAGCAGTTGGTTTTAATCTTGGTATAATAACAGTTACCTACATAAATGTAAACGTACTTACCAAAAGTACCGTCAGCGTTAGCACCGTTGATAGTAAAGTTTTCATTTGCACCAACTACACTATCAAATATCTTAGTAGCACACCATGTGTTTTCGTAACGTTGATATACTCTTACTCTGTAATCATTGTGCCAATCCCAGTTTAAAGTTAGGTCAGTAACATCACCAATACAGTCATTACACTCTTCTTCATCAAGTTCTAATCTGAAGTTGAAATCCATAATGTAAAGGAGTTCACCTGTAGATAGATCCGTTATCCAGCCCCAAGTACTTAAACCTAGAGCTCCGATGTTTGAATCGTAGTTAGCTCCACCAGGACCTACATGAGCACCAAAATTTGGAGTGCTAGGATCGTTAGGGTCAGGTCTTTGAGTTAAGCCAAAAGTACCAGTTAAATCACAATCACCACCATTGGCAGTTAATGTACTTCTAGTTTCATCTATAACATAGAAGTTCATGTCTTCAGAATTAGATGCATCACCAGCAGTACCTTCTTTTTTGTGACCACCACCAATGGCTTGCCATTCAGCCCATGTTTTTTTGTTTATAAACCAAACGTCAACATCTACTACGCATGTACCAGAAACCGTAGTTCCTACTAAATGAGCGGAACCGTCTGTATACTCAGTAAAAACCATGTTATCATCATTTACAGTACTGTAATATGACGAAGGACTATCATAGTCTGTTCCGGTAATAGACCACCACATATTAGATATAGGTTGTCCATCGTTACTGTTAGGTGCTCTGTCTGCATCAATGACATTGTAAACCTGAGCCACTGAGCCACCAGTGCTTAAGTTAGACATACCAACATTCATTAGGGTATTGTCATTCAGAATTTCACTGTTTTCATTGAAAATTAATTCTTTGTCTTCTTCACCGTCAGACACAACGTTTCCATCTTTGTCAAAACGTAACTCAGCTTGTCGCTCTTCCAAAGCTTGATCTTCAGTTGATTCCTTTTGACACGATGCAAAAATTACTAGCACCGCAAGTAATAAAAATTTTGAGATTTTTTTCATAATTATAAATTGGTTAATAGCATTAATAATAACTCAAATATATAATTTAACGTTTTTTTAGTAATATTTTTAGACTAAATACCAATCTTCCTGTTTTAATAAAAACACATTGCATTTCGTCGTTAAAATAAGTATTTGGATGGGAATTTACTTGTGCCTTAACTAATTGATTAGTAAAGTATTGTATTTATGTGAAGAGAAATTTATAAAATACTATTTCTTAAATATACACATGCGCATATACCTAATTATGAAAAGAGAAAGTAAAAGTATGAGTTTTATTTAAACATATCCATCCCCGGAATGTTGGGCATGCCTTCTTTAGCTACAGCAGCGATTTCGTTTTCATGAACTTCCGTTGCTTTCTCTATCGCTTTATTGAGCGTTAGGATTAAGTAATCCTCTAACATTTCTTTGTCTTGAAGAAGCTCGTCATCAATTGTTATGGATTTCAGGGTTCTATTGGCAGTTATAGTAACTTTAAGCTTTTCATCATTGCTTATTTCATCTATTAAAACAGTGTGTAAGCGTTCTTTGGTTTCTTCCACTTTTTTTTGAGCTTCTTTTAATTTGCTCATCATTCCCATCATATCTCCAAACATAGTTATAGCCTTTTAAATTAATACGATGCAAAATTACTAAATTGCGCCACTTTTAGACTAATTTTTTCTTAAAAACAAATGACAAAACATTCTAATGTAAAACCTCCAATTGCAAAGAAGATTCCTCATCACTTAGAAAAGCATGGTGATCTACGTGTTGATAATTACTTTTGGATGAAAGACAGAGATCATCCTGAAGTCATCAACTACCTTAATGCAGAAAACGAGTACTGCGACACGCAAATGGCTCATACAAAAGGTTTTCAAAAAGATTTGTTTGAAGAAATGAAAGCCAGAATCAAAGAGGATGATTCTTCAGTGCCTTATAAGTATAACGGCTATTGGTACATCACTAGATTTGAAAAAGGAAAGGGTTATCCAATTTATTCTCGAAAGAAAGATTCGTTGAACAATCCTGAAGAAGTATTATTTGATTGTAATAAAATGGCAGAAGGCCATAGTTACTTTAAATTGGCAGGCATTAGTGTCAGCCCTAATAATAAATTGGTTTCATACGGAGTTGACACCACAGGGAGAAGAAATTACACCATACATGTAAAAAATATTGAATCGGGAGAAGTTGCAAATGATAGAGTTTTGCACACTACAGGGTCTTCAAGCTGGGCAAATGACAATAAAACACTTTTCTACACAAAGAAAGATGAGGTTACGCTTAGAGCATATCAGATTTATAAGCATAAATTAGGAGAAAAAGATGATGAATTGATATTTCAAGAAGGGGACGATACTTTTGGTGTTACAGTGTACAAATCCAAATCCCGAAAATATATCATCATCGCTTGTTATAGTACATTAACCAACGAGTATCATATCCTTAATGCAGACCAACCCGACGTAAAATTTGAAGTCTTTCAAAAAAGAGTTAGAGGACTAGAGTACAGTATTTCTCATTATAAAAATCATTTCTACATTTTAACCAACAAGGACAAAGCGACAAACTTTAAGTTAATGAAATGCAGAGAAGAAGATCGCAAAATAAATAATTGGGAAGAAGTCATAGCACATAGAAAGGATGTCCTTATTGAGAACATAGATATTTTTAAAGATTACCTAGTGGTAAGCGAAAGAAGTAATGGTCTCAATGAAATAAGAATAAAACGGTGGGACGGAACTCAAGACTATTACTTACCGTTCGATAATGAGACGTATACCGCATATACAGGCACCAATGTGGACTTTGATACCGAATTGTTGCGCTATGGGTACAATTCCCTAACAACGCCATCCTCGGTGATAGAATTCAATATGCGTACTAAGACTAAGACAGTTCTTAAAGAACAAGAGGTTTTGGGCGGAAAATTCAAAAAAGAAAATTATACTTCTGAGCGCATTTGGGCCACAGCGGAGGATGGAACCAAGATACCGATGTCTGTGGTTTACAAAAAAGGAATTAAGAAAGATGGAAATAATCCTTTATTACAGTATGCTTACGGTAGCTATGGCTCTACTGTAGACCCTTATTTTTCTTCTGTACGTTTAAGCTTGTTGGATAGAGGTTTTATTTACGTTATAGCTCATGTTAGAGGTGGTGAGTACCTTGGGCGCCAGTGGTACGAAGACGGAAAACTGTTAAAAAAGAAAAATACGTTTAAAGATTTTATAGCATGTTCTATCCACTTAATTAAAGAACGTTATACATCTTCAAAACATTTGTACGCCATGGGCGGAAGTGCAGGAGGGTTGCTAATGGGAGCAATAATCAATGAAGCACCAGAATTGTATAATGGCATTATTGCAGCTGTGCCCTTTGTGGATGTGGTAACAACAATGCTAGATGATTCAATTCCTTTAACAACTGGTGAATATGATGAATGGGGAAATCCAAACGATATTCTCTATTATAAATATATAAAATCCTATTCGCCTTACGATAATTTACAGTCAAAAGCATATCCTCATATGCTGGTTACAACTGGTCTTAATGATTCCCAGGTACAATATTGGGAGCCGGCTAAATGGGTAGCTAAACTGAGGGATATAAAAACAGATTCTAATAAATTATATCTAAAAACCAACATGGATGCTGGTCATGGCGGTGCGTCTGGCCGTTTTGAAAGCCTTAAGGAAGATGCTGAGGAATTTGCATTTCTCTTAGATTTGGAAGGTATTTCAAGTTAGTTCAAAAAAAAATGTTACTTTTGCAAGGTTTTATGTGTCTAAACTAAATGTTTAGAAGACAGAAATTAACATTTATGGATAAAAACAAAAATGTATTTGATAATGTATTACAGCTTATAGGTAGTACACCTCTTATCAAATTAAATAAAATGACCTCTGACTTTGATGGTGATTTTTTTGCTAAAGTTGAAGCATTTAATCCAGGTCATTCTTCCAAGGATAGAATCGCATTGCACATTATAGAAGAAGCTGAGCGTCAAGGTATCTTAACTCCTGGTGACACTATAATAGAAACAACTTCTGGTAATACGGGCTTTAGCATAGCTATGGTTAGTATTATTAAAGGTTATGAGTGTATTCTTGCTGTAAGTTCTAAGTCTTCCGCAGATAAAATAGATATGTTAAGATCTATGGGAGCTAAGGTTTATGTTTGCCCAGCTCATGTTAATGCAGATGATCCTAGGTCTTATTACCAAGTCGCTAAGCAATTACATGAAGAAATTAAAGGCTCCATATACATTAATCAATATTTCAATCAATTGAATATTGATGCGCATTACAACACTACTGGTCCTGAAATATGGAATCAAACCAATGGTGAAATTACGCATTTAGTAGCATGTAGCGGAACAGGAGGAACTATTTCTGGTATTTCTAAATATTTGAAAGAACAGAACCCAAATGTAAAAGTTATTGGTGTTGATGCTTATGGTTCTGTATTGAAAAAGTATCATGAAACCCGTGAGTTTGACGATAAGGAGATTTACCCATACAGAATTGAAGGATTAGGTAAGAACTTAATCCCAACGGCTACAGATTTTGACTTAATTGACAAATTTGTTAAAGTAACTGATGAAGAAAGCGCTCACACCGCACGTGAGATTTCTAATACTGAAGGGCTTTTTGTAGGCTACACAAGTGGTGCGGCAATGCAAGCATTAAAGCAACTTAATGAGGAAGGTGAATTTAAACCTTCTGACAAGGTTGTGGTCATATTTCCAGATCATGGTTCTCGTTATATGAGTAAAGTTTACAGTGATAAATGGATGGCAGATCAAGGCTTTTTTGATAGTAAAAACGAAGTTTCGACCACCATAGAGTATATAAAATAAAGTAACTAACTAACAATAGACCTATCATAGAAATATGGTAGGTTTTTTTATGTTCAAAACTTAGTGGATAGTAAAATTAAATAAATTATGCTGTCATAATATTATTACCTAATTTTGCGGACACTAACAAGATTAAATTAACTAAGATTCAAAGTCTATTTTATGTATCATTCGGCATAAGAAAACTAGGCTTATTGCAACCGTAGCGTATGAAGGATTTATTTGAAAAGATTTACAGAGATAAAGGGCCATTAGGAAAGTGGGCTGCTCAAGCAGAAGGTTATTTTGTGTTTCCAAAGCTCGAAGGTGAGATTTCTAACAGAATGAAATTTCAGGGCAAAGAAGTTATAACATGGAGTATTAATGATTATTTGGGATTGGCTAACCATCCCGAAGTTAGAAAAGTTGATGCTGAAGCTGCTGCGCAATATGGCTCAGCTTATCCGATGGGAGCAAGAATGATGTCTGGTCACACGGATTTGCACGAGCAACTGCAGAGCGAACTTGCCGAATTTGTAAACAAAGAAGCTGCTTACCTTTTAAACTTTGGTTATCAAGGTATGGTTTCTACCATTGATGCCTTAGTCTCAAAAGACGATATTATTGTTTACGATGTTGACGCACATGCCTGTATTATTGATGGCGTTCGTTTGCACATGGGCAAGCGTTTTACTTACAAGCACAATGATGTAGAAAGCCTAGAAAAAAACCTAGAGCGTGCTACAAAAATGGCAGAACAAACTGGCGGAGGAATTTTAGTAATTTCTGAAGGTGTTTTTGGTATGCGTGGTGAACAAGGTCGATTAAAGGAAATCGTTGCACTAAAAGAGAAGTTTAACTTTAGACTCTTTGTTGATGACGCTCATGGTTTTGGTACGTTAGGTAAAACTGGTGCAGGAGCAGGTGAGGAACAAGGTGTACAAGATGACATAGATGTTTACTTTGCAACATTTGCTAAGTCAATGGCAAGTACAGGAGCGTTTATTGCTGCTGATCAAGAAATTATAGATTATTTAAAATATAATTTACGTTCTCAGATGTTTGCAAAGTCTTTGCAAATGCAATTGGTGGTTGGTGCGTTAAAACGATTAGATATGTTGCGCACAATGCCAGAACTTAAAAAGAATCTGTGGACCATCGTTGATGCGTTGCAATCGGGTTTAAAAGAGCGTGGTTTTGATATAGGAACGACACAAAGTTGTGTCACTCCGGTTTACTTAAAAGGTAGTATTCCTGAAGCTATGGCCTTGGTAAAAGACTTGCGTGAAAATCATGGAATATTCTGTTCTATAGTGGTTTACCCTGTAATACCTAAAGGAATGATTTTACTTAGAATGATTCCAACGGCAACACATACTTTAGAGGATGTAAGGGAAACTTTAGACGCTTTTGATGCGATTAGAGATCGTTTGGTAAATGGAACATATAAAAGAATGTCTGCGGCTTTAATTGCAGCAATGGGAGAATAATAATTACTCAATTTTAGATATAAAAAAGGCTTTGCAATTTGCAAAGCCTTTTTTTGTTATAAGTCTTTTCTCAGTGTTTTTTCTCCGTTTGTAAACTACAGGGTCAAAATGTTTCCAGATTTTGTGTATAGCCTCATTATCCTCTAATTCTGGTGTTCTGTAACAGGTTTGTATACCCTTTTTAGTAAAGGTTTCATAATATTCATTGAAGATTACAGCATGTACACCTTTGTTCTGATATTCTGGATGCACTCCAATTAAGTAAAAAATAACATCCTTACTTTTCTTTTTGGCTTTAAGAATATGACTAAAACCTACTGGAAATAACCTACCGTTTGCTTTCTGTAACGCTTCAGCAAACTTAGGCATTACTATGGCGAATGCAATAAGATTGTCATTTTCATCAACAACAAACTTTATATAATCGGGATTTACAAAACTTATAAATTTACTTTTAAAATAGGCTTTTTGAAGGTCTGTAATTTCGACGAATGAAGCGAGAGAGGCATAACTTTTATTAAATAAATCAAACATTCGATCAGCATAAGGCATGACCTCTTCAGTTTTTGTAAACTTCAGTGCTTTAAGCTTGTAACGCCTTTTAATAAGCTCTTGCGCTTTTTTAAAAGTCTCAGGTTTTACATTTTCGAAAGGAAACTTACTTTCAGAGTATTCCTTTTCAATTTTATAGCCGTTCTCTAAGTAGTGGTTAATGTAGTAAGGGTGGTTGTACCACGTAATCATTGGTGCTATACTATCAAATCCTTCTGTCATAACTCCAACTTTATCTAAATTGGAAAAACCAACGGGACCTTCGGCATACTCAAGCTGATGCTCTCTGCCAATGCGTTCAACGGTTTCTAATAAAGCCTTACTGACTTCCAGATCATCAATAAAGTCAAACCATCCAAAACGCATTTTTTTTATTTGCTGTTTGTTGACTTCGAGCCAATTTACAATGGCTGCCACACGACCAACAATTTTATGGTCTCTATACGCCAGAAAAAATCGAGCTTCAGCATCATTAAAAATAGGATTTTTATCCTTGTCGAAGGTTTCTAGCTCTTGCCTGATAATTGGTGGAACCCAATATTTTGAATCTTTGTAAAGCGTGAATGGAAACTTTACAAATACCTTTAGGTCTTTTTTGGTTGTGGCTTCTTTAATTGTAATCATGCAGTCGCTTATATGCCGTCAGAGTCAAAATCATCAGTTTTCTTATCCCTTTTTCTTTTCTTTTTGAAATTTCCAGTATTGCCGTTACCATTATCAATTTTCTTGTCTTGGTGAAAATCTAAACGGTAAGAGGCACCAAAAGCAATATTAAATACTGAAGGCGTGTCTTTTGTGTTAAAAGCTATATTGGCATCGAGCTGAAAATCTTTGGTCCATAAATACGCACCACCAAACCTAAAGATGTTATCTGCATAAAAATCGCTGTTGATACCTTGAGCTTCACCAAACACCACCCATTGTGGGGTAAAGGAATGGGTTAATGTAAAAATGTATTGAAAGTCTGAAAAATCAGAGCCAATTCTGTCTTTTATTAAATTCATGACAAAAACCCAACCACCATTAAAATTATTCTGGGTGGCAATCATCACTTTAGGACTGAACCCTTCTACATCTGGTGCCGTGTAAGGATTGTTCTTGGTGTCAAAATTAGCACCAACATACACAGAGACTGCTGGTATCAAAGATTTCCACTGAAAGCTTCTGTTGGCATGGTAGCTATATAAATTGGGTTTAGCCTCTTCGGCATTTTTATAAGGATCGTATACTAAATACTTTGCGCCGAATGTAAAATTTTTAAAATTAGAGCGTTTGTCTTCAACAGGGACTGAGGCGCTATTAAAGGTTATATTGTCATTTTGATAGACACCATCTAAAGAGATTTCCAGTTGCTCAAATAATAATCCATAACGTACTGAAAAATCCAATCCAAAACCAGATACTTCATAATTTAATGGCACATGCTCTTCCTTTACGGTAAAAGCACCAGCCTCAAACTGAACGACATTGGTTCCGACAGAGAAAGCACTTTCAGATAATCCTGGGCGATTAGAGTTTATGACTTCGGTATATTGCGCTTGTGTAGAGTTGTAGGTTAGCAGTAATATTAAAACGAAAATTGATTTGAGTATTCGCATTAGCTTTTGGTTTAAGTTCAAATATATATATTTTATACTTTTTTTAAGGAATAATAACGGATTATAAATACCAATAATTGTATTTTTGAATATTACTTTATTTTTAAATGATACAGCAAGCTTCGGCAATGGGATTATTAAGAACTATATTAATTATTTTGCTTATTTGGTTTGGTTTAAAGATTTTAACCAGACTTTTTGCTCCGTTTCTTATGCGTTTTGTGGCAAAAAAAGCTGAAGAAAAATTTGGGCAACAATTTGGTGGTTTTCAAAATCAGTCCCAACAACGTGAAGAGAAGAAAAGACGCGAAGGGGAGACGGTTATAGATAAAATGCCCGAGCAGAATAAATCCTCTAACGAAAAAGTGGGAGAATATATCGATTACGAAGAAATTGATTGATATAGTTATTGATTAAGCAGTAATTTTATCAAAAAAATAACTACTTTTCAGATTCAATTATATAGACGATATTCATGTCATTTTCCTTTAAACGTTTTTTACCACATCTCCTTGTTTTAATTGGGTTTGTGGTTTTGTCATTAGCTTATTTTAGTCCAGTTCTACAAGGCAAAAAGATTTTTCAGAGCGATATAATGCATTATATAGGCATGGCTCAGCAGCAAAAAGAGTTCGCCAAAGCTACAGGTGAAGAAACCTACTGGACTAATAGTGCTTTTGGAGGTATGCCAACTTATCAATTAGGTGCAAAATACCCACATAACTATATAAAAAAACTTGATTTAACCTTACGTTTTTTACCAAGACCAGCAGATTATTTATTTCTATACTTTATTGGGTTTTACATCTTATTGCTATCGCTAAAGGTTGATTTTAAGCTGGCCGCACTTGGCGCACTGGCATTTGGATTTTCCACATATCTTATTATAATTCTCGGTGTCGGTCACAACTCAAAGGCACATGCAATAGCCTATATGCCATTGGTGTTATCAGGAATCATTCTCACATTCAGAAAAAAATACATTGTAGGGTTTCTGCTCACAACTGTTGCACTAGGTTTAGAGATTGTTGCCAACCATTTTCAGATGACCTATTATCTCTTGTTATTGGTTATTGTTCTCGGAATAGCTTATTTAATTGATGCCTACCGAAAAAAAGTATTGCCACACTTTTTTAAATCCGTTGGATTGTTGGCTGTAGCTGCTATTTTGGCTGTTGGCTTAAACGCCACCAATATTATGGCGACCCAAGAGTACGTAAAAGAAAGCACACGTGGTAAGAGCGAATTAACTATAAATCCGGATGGTTCACCTAAAGAAGTCTCTACTGGATTAAGTAAAGATTACATCACAGAATACAGTTATGGTTTTGCTGAGACATTTAACCTTTACATTCCAAAGTTTATGGGTGGAGGCAATTCGGAGGACATAGGAAAGGATTCTGAAACTTATAAGACTTACGTTAATATGGGTGCTTCACCTATTGAAGCTTTAGAGGTTTCTAAAAACGCGCCAATGTATTGGGGAGATCAACCCATTGTAGAAGCACCTGCTTATGTGGGAGCGGTTATTATTTTCCTTTTTGTTTTGGGCTTGTTCTTAGTTAAAGGGAGATTAAAGTGGTGGCTTGTTTGTGGTACTATTCTGTCATTGTTATTGTCTTATGGTAAGAACCTAGGTTTCCTTACAGATTTCTTTATAGACTATGTGCCACTGTATAACAAGTTTAGAGCAGTGACGTCTATTCAGGTGATTTTGGAGTTATGCATTCCTATTCTAGGGATTTTTGCATTGGTACGCTTATTCAATGATTTTCAGAAAGATGAAGAAAAATTAAAGGCACTAAGAAACACGGTTATTATCACAGCAGGATTGTGTTTGGTCTTTCTATTATTTAAATCGACACTGTTTGATTTTAGGAGCCCAAATGACCAAGGAATACCAGAACCCTTGCTAGATGCTATTATAAAAGATAGAAAAGCATTATTCACTACGGATACTATAAGAACATTAATTCTGGTATTACTCTCTGCAGGAATCGTTTATTTCTTCTTGAAGAAAAAACTATCAGAAACTCTTGTAGTTGTTGTATTTGCTGCATTAATACTTTTTGATTTGGTAAGTATTGATAAGCAATATGTTAATAATGACAAGTTTGTATCTGCTTTGCAGGTCGATAAACCATATCAACCTACTTCTGCAGATAAAGAGATATTAAAGGATGATGGTCATTTTAGGGTTTTGGATATGTCTTCTGAAGGGCAACGGAAACCAGGACGCGCAGCATATTTTCATAATTCTCTGTTTGGTTACCATGCAGCGAAATTAGGCCGTTATAATGAATTGATGGAGTTTCATATTTACAACAATAATATGAACGTCCTCAATATGCTGAATACCAAATATATCATTGCCGAAGAACAAGGTCAAATATTTCCATATAACAATACCGATGCTAATGGTAATGCTTGGTTTGTAAGCAAATTGAAGCAATTATCAAATGCAAATGCTGAAATTAAAGCCTTAGATAGTTTAGATACTAAGGATGAGGCCATATATACTAAGGTTAATCTTACAAATAAGGATGCTATAGTAAAACCAAACCAAAGAGTTTTGCCTTCTGATTTTGAAGTTGATTCAACAGCCTCTATTCAGCTACAAGAATTTAAACCAAACTATTTAAAATATGAGTCCAACAACTCAAACGATGGTTTTGCGGTCTTTTCTGAAATCTATTACGATAATGGCTGGCAGGCTTATTTAGATGGAAACGCTATGCCTCACCAACGCGTTAATTATGTTTTAAGAGGTATGGAAGTACCAAAAGGCAACCACACCATAGAATTTAAGTTTGAACCAGAAGTTGTAGAAACCGGTAGTACTATAGCACTGGCAAGTTCAACTGTTTTTGGAATTTTCTTGTTGTTGGGAATATTCTATACTTTTAAAAAGAAAGACAACTAATTGTCATTCCTGCGATGGCAGGAATCTACACTCTGAATAAATTAAATAGATTCCTGCCTTCGCAGGAATGACAGAAATGAGCAAACAAAAGATTTTAATAATATGCTATTATTGGCCACCAGCTGGAGGACCAGGCGTACAACGATGGCTAAAATTTGTAAAGTACTTACCAGAGTTTGGTATTGAGCCCATTGTTTACTGCCCTGAAAATCCAAACTACCCAATTATTGATGAGAGTTTAGTTGATGAAATTCCAAATAATGTAACTGTTTTAAAACAGCCTATAAAAGAACCGTATGGTTTTGCCAATATGTTGTCAAAAAAGAGTTCTAAAAAAATAAGTTCTGGTGTAATTCCAAAAGCCAAAAAGCAATCATTAATAGAAAAACTGATGCTCTATGTTAGAGGGAATTATTTTATACCAGACGCTCGCAAAAATTGGGTAAAACCTTCGGTTGATTTTCTTTCAAACTATATAAGTGAAAACGAAATTAAAACCATTATTACCACTGGGCCACCACATAGTTTACATCTCATTGGTCTAAATCTTAAAGCACAGACTGGAGTGCAATGGATAGCGGATTTCAGAGATCCTTGGACAACCATAGGCTATCATAAAGCGTTGAAATTAACAGAATCTTCAAAAAACAAACATTTAACTTTAGAACAAAACGTTTTAAATACTGCGGATAAAATAATCGTAACCAGTAATCATACTAAAAATGAATTTCAGTCAAAGACTGACCAACCTATTACCGTTATAACCAATGGATACGATTCACATTCCATAAGGGTAGAAGGGAAGGATAAAAAGTTTACGTTATCGCATATAGGTTCATTACTTTCAGAGCGAAATCCTGCGGTTTTATGGGAAGTGATTTCTGAATTGGTTGATGAAATTGAAGCATTTTCAGGAGCCTTTCAGCTCAACTTAATAGGAGTGGTTAGTGATGATGTTGTAGAATCTATTAAACAACATGGGCTGGAACAGTTTCTTAATGTAGTTGGATATGTAAGCCATGAGGAAGCCATAAAGTTTCAAATGAAATCTCAATTATTATTGTTAATTGAAATTGATTCCGAAGACACCAAAGCCATTATTCCGGGAAAAATCTTTGAATATCTCATTTCCGAAACGCCAATTTTAGCGATGGGTCCTAAAAACTCTGATGTGGAGCGAATCATTACATCCACAAATACAGGAACTTATTTTAACTACAACCAAAAAAAGGAATTAAAAAATCAGATCATGAGCTATTTTGAATCTTACCAAAAAAATAGCCTAGAAGTGAATGGTATCGGACTTCAAAAATATCATAGAAAGGCACTTACAGAGCAATTGGTAAGTTTAGTACGCTAGAGTTTTGGAACTTGGTGTTTTTAAATTGTAAATTGTGATGCTATGGGCATCGTATTAAATCAATCCTTTAAAAATACAATAAGCACTTATATAGGTTTTGGTGTTGGTGCCATTAATACCCTGTTTCTCTACACTAACTTTTTAACCGATCAATATTATGGGCTAGTTGCCTTTTTGCTATCTGCTGCTAACATTATGATGCCGTTTACGGCATTTGGTGTTCATAATGCGATTATTAAATTCTATTCGTCTTTTAAATCTAAAAACAGCATCAATAGCTTTTTAACCTTGATGTTATTTTTGCCGTTGGCCTTTATTATTCCAGCTGTGTTTATAGGTTGTTTTTCTTATGAAGCCATAGGGACTTTACTGTCTAGGGAAAATCCTATAGTTAAAGATTATGTGTGGCACATCTTTATTATTGCCGTTGCCATGGCTTATTTTGAAATTTTCTTCGCCTGGTCTAAAGTGCAATTGCAAACCGTTTTTGGTAATGTGATGAAGGAAATATTTCATCGTGTTTGCATTATGATTTTATTGTTTGCGGTGTATCTAGGCTGGTTAAGTGTTGAGCAATTTATTTTGGCATTGGTTGGTGTCTATGTCTTGCGAATGCTCATTATGAAACTGTATGCCTATTCTGTTAGGTTTCCAAAATTTAAATTTCAAAAAATCGAAAAGTTACCAGCTATATTAAAGTATGCTGGACTTATGATTATAGCTGGTTCTGTAGCCATGCTCATTTTAGATATTGATAAGTTTATGATTGGCTTGATGATAGAGGATATTGAGCAAGTAGCTTACTATAGTGTAGCCATTTTTATCGCAACCGTAATTGCAGTACCGCAACGCTCAATGCACCAAATAATGATGCCCTTAACGGCGAAGTATCTCAATGAAAATAACAAATCAGCCTTAGAAGATCTATACAAGCGCAGCTCTGTGAGTCTATTGGTCATCAGTGGTTTTATTTTTCTATTGATTGTTCTTAATATCAATCAGCTATATGAAATTCTACCTAAAGAATTTACAGGTGGACTTTTCGTAATCCTAATTGTGAGTCTGGCTAAATTGTATGACAATAGTTTAGGGAATAATAATGCCATTTTATTTAATAGTGATTATTACAGAATGGTGTTACTTTTTGGGGTCGCTTTGGCAATAATCGCTATAATTTTGAATTTTATTTTTATCCCAGTTTACGGTATAGACGGCTCGGCATTTGCAACATTTCTGGCTGTTGCAATTTATAATACGGTTAAAGTTGTATTTGTAAAGCTTAAGTTTAACGTACAGCCTTTTACATGGTCTTCCTTAAAGATTGTTTTTATTTTAATCTTACTTTCTGGACTCATGTATTTTTGGGACTTTCCGTTTCATCCACTAATAAACATTGGTTTAAAGTCGGTTATGGTTAGTCTTTTGTATTTCATCTTGATTTATAAATTGGATGTTTCAGATGATATTAATATGCAGATGAAGAAGTATTTGCGGTTGAAGTGACATTAACTGTCATTGCGAGCGAAGTATGAGCGTCGCAATCTGTTTAATCTAGTTTTTGGTTTCTTATAAAAGAAAAGATTCCCACTTTCGTGGGAATGCTAACGAGAAATCCCGTAAGGTGCTCTGAGGCATACATCATACGGGACTTCTACTAACCAACCAAAAAAATCATGTTTTTATCTTTTATCCTCTGCTTCGTCTTGAGTTAGATCTGGTAGAACTTTGGTTGCTTCTTCTACTTGTTTTAGATCTAGACGATGCCGAAGATGACTTTCTCTTATTTTGAACTGTACTTCGCTGTCTGTTATTTTGCGTTGTCGTTCTGCTATATGTACGAGAGTTATTGGTTTTCGGTTTTCTTACCGAAGTACTTTTTTTTCTCTCTACTTTTTTAGACACAGAACCACGTGTTCTGGTCACATTATTATTAGTATTTCTTTTTGTTCTTACAGTACTAGAACGTGTTGTTTTTGATGGAGTGTTAACTCTGGCATTAGAACGTGTTCTAGTCGTTTTACTTTTTGTTCTTGTACTATTACTCGGTCTAGTCACTCTAGTATTAGAACGTGTGGTAGTGCCTTTATCAGATCGTTTTATAGATCTTGTAGTCCTAGCATTGTCACCACGAGTTGTTCTTGTACTGTTGCCACGTGTTGCTCTAGATGTCCTAGTTGACGAGTTTTCTGCAAGACGTGTAGTTCTAGTTCTTGTGATTTCTGTGTTTCTACGGGTAACCGTTCTCTGTATAGTACGCTCTCTTCTATTTCTTGGAGTCTGTACGTATCTATCACTAGTGTTTCTTCTAGTTACTTGTGCGTTGCCACGTCTTCCATTGTTAACATTGTAATATCTCACGTTGTTTCTATATGGTCTGTAATAGATATGTCTAACAGGTGTGTAAAATTGTCTGTATGGACGCACATTAACAACACAGTAATTTACTGGTGGAATAATGTAAAATCTATGCCAAGGTCTCCAAACGTATGCTCTATTATAAACGTTGATGAACCCATCACATCTCCAATATGTATTGTTTCTGTAATAAACATTTAATCCACCAATTCTACTAATTCTGTTAAATCCGTTATAAGTGATCAAAATGTTACCGATTTGATTAACCCTTCCGTAGAAATCATAGAAAATTGGTGTGTTTTCAATTTGAATGATTGCACCAAATCTATCATACTGTACATATGGGTTATAGTCATAACCTGCGTTAAAACTCAAGGTAAAACCTGGTGTATCGATACCAACACTGACGTCTGGTCCATAATCAGGCAAATAAAAATCGAATTGTCCGTCTCTGTAAACTGAAAATTCAATGCCTCCTTCAGTAAATATGAAAGAATTCCCATAACCTCTCACATAATTATTAATAGAAGCATCAGCCTCAGATGTTGTTGTGGTGGTTGTAGTTGCGAATGCAGTAGTGCCAAAAGCCACTATACTTGCAAATAAAAATAGAATCCGTTTCATAGTTAAAGGGTTTTAAAATTAAATTCATCTAGTAATAAACAAACAGCGTGCCAAAATATTTAACTGTTTGATATACTGATATTTAACAAATCATAAAGGTAAATGCTTCAAAATTTATACTTTAGCCATCTATAAATAAACTTACCATGAGCGACTTAGAAGATAATAGCATTGAATTACGTAAGGTATTTAGTATAAAATCATTGTTTTTGAAGCTCATAGGTGTAACAGCAGCTACTGTGGCTATAAAAGGATTTATGATTCCTAATCACTTTTTAGATGGTGGTCTCTTGGGTATTTCAATTCTTTTGCACGAAATTTATCATATCGATGTTTGGATACCATTGCTTCTACTTAATATTCCTTTTGTGTTTATGGGCTATAGGAAAATTGGTAAAAATTTTGCTGTACATGCTTTAGTGGCGCTAATTCTGTTAGGTGTAGCGCTTAATGTAATTCCCGTTCCGGCAATCACAAAGGATCATTTTTTAGTTGCTGCTTTTGGTGGTGTTTTTGTTGGATTACGTATAGGCTTTGTAATTAGAAGTGGAGGAGTCATTGATGGATTGGAGGTGATAGCTGAATACACAAATAAGCAATTGGGTTTTTCAACAGCTGAGATAATTATCGCAATCAACACCACTATTTTCTTAATCATTGCTTTCTTTTTAGGCTTGGATAAAGCCATGTATTCTATAATTACCTTTTTTACTGCGGTAAAGGTTTCAGATTATATCGTAAATGGGATAGAGAAATTAATTTCATTAAATATTATATCTCCTAATTCTGAAATGGTTAAATCGCTTATTGTAAATGATTTCAATAAAGCTATTACGGTTTACAAAGGTGAAAGAGGAAATTTACCTGGTTCTTATGGAGTAAAAGAAGATTGCGATATTATTGTAACGGTAGTTACAAGATTGGAAATGCATAAAATTAAAAAAGCCATTGCGGAAAAAGACCCTAAAGCATTTATGTTTGTACAAAATATTAGAGAAGTTGGTGGCGGCATTCTAAGTAGAAAAAGTGCTCGTTGATGAAAGTACCCTTTAAGAAAATACAAGCTCATGTATTTGAGCTTTTAGAGAAAAATCTACCAAGCTATTTAACTTATCACAGTATAGAACATACACGCTATGTTTTAGAGAAGGTTATTTACATAGCTTCAAAAGAGAATATTTCTAAATCAGATTTATTACTGTTAAAGATAGCCGCCTTGTATCATGATGTAGGGTTTATTAAATCACATGAAAATCATGAAGAGATTGGTTGTGAAATTGCTTCAAAGGATTTGAAAGGTTTTCATTTTTCTACAGAAGAGATCGATTCTGTATGCGGAATGATTATGGCTACTAAAATCCCTCAGGATCCAAAAAACCATTTGGAAGAAATTTTAGCTGATGCCGATCTGGAATATCTAGGCACTAAACATTTTTTTTCGGTTAGTGAATTGTTGTACAAAGAGCTTAAGTATTTTAATAAAGAATTAACGCCAAAGGAATGGTATAACATTCAGGTGGATTTTATTAATAACCACACTTATCACACCAATTATTGTAAGCAATATAAATCTTTCAGGAAATATAAAAACCTAGAAAAACTCATGTATCAGTCTGGTAATTTTTCAAAAAAATAAACCCTGAACTATTTGGGGATATATTCAGGGTTATTATAGCCATCAAATACAATTTAATGGTTTAACATATCAATCAAAATCTTTGAATTTTGCTTTCTTCTGCTTCTTTACTTTACCATTCTTTCTGTAATAATAATAGTCGTCATCATCATCCCAATCGTCGTCCCAATCATCATCATCGAAAGAGTGACTATCAAAGTGATCTACAGTACAGCCAGAAATTCCACAAAAGCCACAACCTTGGTTGCTAAAGTTTACCTGTCCTCGTGTACCAATCACATCTCCATATCTATTATAAAGAATTTGTAAGCCACCAACCTGTTTTAGTTGGCCTCTTCTGTAACTCATATATACAGAACCAGCACGTTTAATTCTGCCTTGTCTGTCGTAATTGATAAATACGTTACCAATACGTCTTACACGTCCTAATCTATCGTGTTGTACCAAAACACCTCTTTCACCTCTATGGTATCTTGTGCCTGGTGCTCCATAAGTTCTATTTGTGCCACGTCTATTACGTCTGTAATAGTGATTGCCTGGCACTGTAGAAAATGCTTCCGTATTAAAGTCGAAGCTTCCATCAGGAAAAATCAAAAACTCTACACCACGTTCTACAAACAAAATAGGTTGTGCATAACGATAGCGTGCATTTTTAAAATCTTCCCCATTTAAAACAGCATCTCCTGCTGTTGTCGCTGTGGCTGATATTATTCCTAATAACACCATTGCCAAAAAAAGTACTTGCCTTTTCATATTTTATAGGTTTTTAGATTTGCCTAGCTCTAACTCGTTTAGAACTTTTAGGCTTACGCTATATGTCTGTAGAAAACCAATTAGCGTGCCAAGATTACAAATCGTTTAATCACAGTCACTTACAAAACATTTTAAGGCAAGCTTTGTAACAAAATTGATGCTAAGTCTTCTAAATTATAGCTAACCATATTATAAATTTTACTACTTTTAAAGCAGACTAACCACCAATTATGGATACTAACCAAGTCACTTGCCAGAATTGTGAGCAACCTTACGATGAAGGTTTTCAATTTTGCCCTCATTGCGGACAAAAAACCAATGATGAGCTAACTATTGGTGTGCTTTTCTATAACACAATCAGCAATTACTTTTCCTTTGATGCAAGATTTTTAAAAAGCTTTATTCCATTAATGATTAGGCCAGGTTATTTGGCTAAGGAGTTTATTAAGGGTAAGCGGTTGTTGTATTTGCATCCAGCTCAGATGTATTTGTTTGTTGCTGTTATCTTCTTCTTTATTTTTAACTTTTATGTACGTGAGGGTAGGGAAGAATTAGATAAGAATATGCAAAGGGTTTTAGAGAATAGGTCTGAAAAACTTGCACAACGTGATAGTGTTATTCCTCAAGACTCCATTAACGTAAACGAATTTGTTAAACCCCTTCAAGAAAATGGCGTAAATATAGGTTTAGATGAAGAGGGCTTAAAGGCACTCGACTCCATATCGAATATTAAGATTCCAAAAGACGATATAGAGACATCATTTAGTTTTAATGAACAAAAGTTGGATTCTCTAATTGCACAAGACGCAACAGATGAAGAGCTTTATAAGGCCATGGGAATGGATGAAGATGATGGTTTTTTAACCAGGAAGTTTTATGAGCAAGGATTAAAGTTTTACAGAACGATGGGTTTGGGTCAAATCTATCAAACCTTTATCGATAGTATACCTTTAGCTATGTTCTTTTTGTTGCCAATTTTTGCCTTTTTGTTAAAACTATTCTTTTTTAACAAAGGAAGATATTCGCATCATTTAGTCTTTAGCTTTTATTATTTCTCGTTTTTGTTTGTAGTATTCAGTATTATTTTTGGCGTTAACCGTTTTTGGCCTATACCAGATTGGATAGACTGGCTTGTAGCATTTTCTACATTTATTTATTTACTTTTAGCAATAATTAAATTTTATGGACAAAACTGGTTTCTAAGTTTTATAAAAAGCGGTTTGGTGAGCTTTTTATTTTTATTATTTGTTTTGCCTTTATCTTTTGGAATTCTTGGTGTAATTGCGTTTCTGTTCTACTAGTTTTCCATTTTAGTCAAAACACTATAGCCCATTAACTTGCCTTTTTTGTTATAAGACTCAGAGCGCACTAATCCAATACCTTCTGAATACCATTCTTTAGAAGAGGCTCTTACTTTAACAATCATTTTAGTACTGATGTTTTGTGATATAACAATACAATCAAACTCACCAGCTTCTGTAGTTAATGTCTCTCTTTTTTCTACTTTGCGGTCGGTTATTTCTATTGTCATTTTAAATCCGATAGCACCAGAAGATCCCATACTTACATTTAAAGTGCCATCTTCTAGTTCTGTACCTGGACTAGCGTCCATTTCAGGAATTTCAAATTTTGAAGCATCTACTTCTACATCCATTCCGTCGTACTGCGACATTTGACTGCCATCCATTTTAACGGCCATATCTAAATCAAAAACGCCATCAATACATTTTGCTTCGTATTCGCTCTCAAAAATTTGCTTTCCTTTTTTGTCAAAAGTTGTTGTTTTTATTTTAAAGGTCACTTCATTACCATCAACAATTTTATCAACCAATTCATAATTGACCGTTCCGGTAATTTTCCCTTTGGCATTATAGTTTGTCAATTCCCATTTTGTGCCTTGTTCTGTTGGGACATAGGGTTTACAATCTGTTTGCGCAAAAGACAAGTTGCACACTATAAAAAATAATAGAATGGAAGTTAATGTTTTCATTTTGTAAAAAATTGGTTAATAGCTGTTTACAATTTACAAAATGAAAATTAAACCAAATAATTTATCCCTTGTCCTTTTAGGTTAATTTTAGACTAATATCTAGGTTAAAGCTTATCAACTAAGTATCTCCCAGTAATCGAACTATCGTTCTTCACGAGTTCTTCTGGAGTACCAAAAGCCACTAGATGACCTCCCTGTTTCCCGCCTTCTGGTCCTAAATCAATGATATGGTCGGCACATTTAATCAAATCGATATTGTGTTCAATCACAATTATAGAATGCCCTTTTGCTATTAATGCTTGAAAAGATTTTAATAGTTTCTGTATATCATGAAAATGTAATCCTGTAGTTGGTTCATCAAAAATGAATAACGCGTTGTCGCTTTTACTACCTTTTCCTAAGAACGTTGCCAGCTTTATACGTTGAGCCTCACCACCAGAAAGGGTAGAAGAGGACTGACCCAAAGTAACGTAACCTAAACCTACATCTTGTAGTGGCTGTAGTTTCTTTTGAATTTTGTCTTGCTTGTAGGTTTTAAAGAAGTCAATAGCATCATCAATCGTCATATTAAGAATATTGTCAATTGACTTACCCTCAAAAGTGACTTCCAATACTTCTTTCTTAAAACGTTTACCGTTACAAGTGTCACAAGTTAAATGCACATCTGCCATAAACTGCATTTCAATAGTCACTTCGCCTTCACCTTTACAAGTTTCACAACGTCCACCATCGACGTTAAAACTAAAATGTTTTGCTGCATAGTTTCTAATCTTGCTCAATTTTTGTGATGCAAACAACGCTCTGATGTCATCGTAGGCTTTAATGTAAGTCACAGGATTAGAACGCGACGAGCGACCTATTGGATTTTGGTCTACAAACTCCACATGCTGAATGTTACTATGATTCCCTTTCATTTCTGTAAACTGACCAGCCTTATCACTAAACCCAGTTAATTTCTTCTGTATGGCAGGAAATAAAATCTTTTTCACCAAAGTACTTTTTCCACTACCAGAAACACCAGTAACAATGGTGAGCATTTCCAATGGAAAAGTGACGTCTATATTTTTAAGATTGTTCTCACGTGCTCCGACAATATCAATATGGTATTTTGATGTTCTACGTTTTTCAGGCACTTTAATTTCTAATTGCCCATTCAGATATTTTGCCGTTAAGGTATCGGAAACCAAAATGTCCTTAAATTCTCCAGTGGCCACGATTTCACCACCAAACGTACCAGCTTCAGGGCCAATGTCTATGATTTCGTCGGCAGCTTTCATAATGTCTTCATCGTGCTCAACTACGATAACGGTATTGCCCAAGTCGCGCAAAGATTTTAAAACTGAAATTAAGCGTTCCGTATCCTTTGGATGCAAACCAATACTTGGCTCATCTAAAATATACATGGATCCCACTAAACTACTTCCAAGCGATGTTGCTAAGTTGATGCGCTGACTTTCACCACCAGATAGCGTATTGGATTTTCTATTAAGTGTCAAATAGTTTAGTCCAACATTTGAGAGGAACTCGAGTCTTGTGTTGATTTCGGTCAGTAAACGTTTGGCAATTTTAGCATCGTATTCGTTTAGCTTTAAATTCTTAAAAAACTCAGCCAGTTCGTTTAATGGTAAATCCACCAAATCCGTAATCGTGGCATCGTTGATTTTTACATAACCAGCTTCTTCGCGTAAACGTTTGCCTTTACAAACGTTACATTTGGTCTTGCCACGGTAACGCGACAACATTACACGATTCTGAATTTTATAAGCTTTAGATTCTAGTTCGGCAAAGAAACTATCTAACCCTTCAAAATATTGATTACCAGACCAAATCAATGCTTTGTGTTCTGGACTCAATTCAAAATAAGGTTTGTGTATAGGAAAATCAAACTTATGTGAATTATTCACCAGTTGATCTCTGTACCAGCTCATGCTTTCGCCTCGCCAAGGAAAAATAGCATTTTCGTAAACCGACAATGCTGTATTTGGCACTACTAAATCTTCATCTATACCTATAACATCACCATAACCTTCGCATTTAGGACAAGCTCCATAAGGGTTGTTAAAGCTGAAAAGGTGAGCGTTGGGTTCAAGAAAAGTCATGCCATCCAATTCAAATTTATTGTTGAAAGTAGTCTGCTTTCCGTCTGAAAGCGATTCAACAATGCATGTACCTACTCCTTCAAAAAAAGCGGTCTCAATGGCATCTGCCAGTCGATTTAAAAAATCTTCATCGTCTTTATAAACAATTCTATCTACAACAAGGTAAAGGTCTTTTGCTGATTTAATGTTCTGCTTCAATGCATCATCGATGCGCAAAACTTCATCCTTAACTTTAACTCTTGCATAACCTTGTTGCTGAAGTGTTTGCAATTTGTTTTCAACTGTTCGGTCTTTTTCTAAAATAATAGGTGATAACAATAATAGTTTTGAACCTTCCTCAAATTTTGAAATATAATCTATGACATCAGTGACTCTATGTTTTTTTACCAAATCACCAGAAATAGGCGAGTAGGTTTTACCAATTCTGGCAAATAATAATTTTAGGTAATCGTAAATTTCGGTAGTTGTGCCAACGGTTGAACGTGGGTTTGTTGAATTCACTTTTTGCTCAATGGCTATAGCAGGAGCAATGCCTTTAATGTAATCTACCTTTGGCTTATTTAATCGTCCCAAAAACTGACGCGCATAACTACTCAAACTTTCAACATAACGTCTCTGGCCCTCAGCATATAAGGTGTCAAATGCTAAACTCGACTTACCTGAGCCAGATAACCCTGTGATAACCACTAATTTATTTCTAGGAATAACAACATCAACATTTTTGAGATTATGCAATTTTGCACCTTTTATGATGATGTTTTCTTTCGGATTTACGTCTAAAATAGTAGTGTTCATAGGATTTTTGAGAATCTAATTTCGCAAAGATACTACATCTTATCCATCTATTAAAGGAACATTTTTTCCGATAAAATGTTAAAATTTGGTAATATTTTTTGCTTTTTCGGAATGATTGTTGTTATATTTGAAGCATAATCATTTAAAAAACAACTGCGTATAGCATAATATTACTTTAGAAAATTTTAACCCCTTGCTAAGAAGTCCGCTTCTTACTACTAAGAGTAATATTATGAAAAAAGAACTTATCCAAGACGCAGAGTTGGTCAACAACTATATTAAAGGAGACGAGAACGCCCTTGCCATATTGATAGGCAGGCACAAACAGAAAATCTATAGTTTTATTTATTCTAAGGTTTATGATAGAGACATCACAGAAGATGTTTTTCAGGATACCTTTATTAAGGTCATTAGAACCTTAAAACGTGGTAAATATAACGAAGAGGGTAAATTTTTACCTTGGGTGATGCGTATTGCCCACAATTTGGTTATCGATCACTTTAGGAAGAACAGCCGAATGCCAAAGTTTGACAATGCTGGTGAGTTTAGTATATTTTCTGTTTTAAGCGATTCTAGCTTAAATGCTGAAAAAAGCATGATTAAAGATCAGGTGGAGTCAGACGTAAGACGCGTAATAGAGGAACTTCCTGAAGATCAGAAACAAGTCCTTATAATGCGTATGTACCAAGATATGAGCTTTAAGGAAATCTCAGAGCGCACAGGTGTAAGTATTAATACGGCATTAGGTAGAATGCGTTATGCGCTTATTAATATGCGTAAAGTTATAGAACAAAATAATATCGTTTTAACGAATTGATACAATAAAGTGTTTTAAGGTGCGTTTTTAATCCATATAACAAATCCAAAACTGGTAATATGGAAAAAATTTACTCTAACGCTTCCCCAAAAAAAAACAACCTGCATCCAAAAGATGAAACCGTGAGTTTCCTTTTGAATTACTCAAAGGCTTTAAGTGTTATAAATTATAATAAATTGAAGTTTGAAGCACTTCTAAATTAAGTTGGAAAAGAATCCTGATTTTTACGAATCAGGATTTTTTTTGCTTTTTATAATACTCGTCTAATACCGATTTTCGCCCAATGGTTTTGGTAATGATGTCTTTTTCCAAATTCCAGCCACGAGCAGGTGAATATTCACGACCATACCATATAATCTGAAGGTGTAGATCATTCCAAAGTTCTTTTGGGAACAAGCGTTTGGCATCTTTTTCGGTTTGTACTACATTTTTACCATTGCTTAAATTCCAACGGTACATTAGACGATGAATGTGTGTGTCAACAGGAAAGGCAGGAATCCCAAATGCCTGAGACAATACAACTGCAGCTGTTTTATGACCCACAGCTGGCAAGGCTTCGAGCTCTTCGTAAGTCTGTGGGACTTTGCCATTATGTTTATCAATTAGAATATGTGATAAGCCATAAATACCTTTGCTTTTCATTGGAGACAACCCTACTGGTTTTATAATTTCTCTAATTTCTTCGTCACTCAATTTAATCATGTCATAAGGATTGTCCGCCCGCTCAAATAATAAAGGCGTGATTTGATTAACACGCACATCAGTACTCTGTGCAGACATCAATACTGCTATTAATAAGGTATATGGATCTTTATGGTCTAATGGAATGGGAATTTGCGGATATAATTTATCCAAAGTATTGATAACAAAGTTTACCTTTTCTTGTTTGGTCATTTCGCTGTATTTTTACAGAAACACAAATTTAAGCAATTATGACACATTTAAAAGAAGGAGATAAAGCGCCAGATTTTTCAGCAAAAGACGAACAAGGCAATACGGTTTCTTTATCAGATTATAAAGGTAAAAAATTAGTGGTTTTCTTTTATCCAAAGGCGAGCACACCTGGATGTACAGCTGAAGCTTGTAACCTTAATGAAAACTACGATAGGTTTAAGTCAAAAGGATATGAAATTTTAGGAGTAAGTGCCGATAGTGCCAAACGTCAGTCTAATTTTAAAAATAAGTATGGATTTCAATATCCACTTTTGGCAGATGAAGACAAAAACGTAATTGAAGCGTTTGGAGTTTGGGGACCAAAGAAGTTTATGGGCAGAGAATATGATGGTATTCATAGAACCACTTTTATTATTGATGAAAATGGTATAATAGAAGATGTGATTACTAAGGTGAAGACCAAAGCGCATACATCTCAGATTCTTTCAGAGTAGATTGTTGTTAAAATAATAAAAAGCGACTTTTTCAATATTTTGTCTAATGAAAGAGTCGCTTTAAAAATTTTAGATTTTGCAATTTTATTTGTGCATCACCTCTTCAGATTCGTATCCAAATAAACTCTTTTCCTTAATTAAGTTTGAAACACCTTCTGGAAGCATTTCTTCCCAACCATCTTCGCCATCTGCAATCATTTTAAGGACCGTTCTAGAGAATACGGCTAGGTTTGAGGTATCAAAATCAGTAATATCCACAACCTTACCATTGTATTTAAAGAACTTGTAAAGCTCTTTCATACGAGGGTGTACCTTAAGGTTTTCACTATTGGTTAAGCTGCCATCATCATTTTGCATTGGGTAGAGGTATACTCGCAAATCTTTATAGAATAATTTACCGAAGGCTTCTAGAATTCCACCACTTAAATGGCGATAGTATTTTTCATCAAAAATATCAATGAGGTTGTTGACACCCATTGCAAGTCCCATCCGGTTTTTAGAATATTGAGAGAAATATTCAACCAGCTTATAATATTCCTGAAAATTGGATATCAAAACTGTCTGACCTAGAGAGCATAATAATTTTGCTCTATCCATAAAATCTTGCTCATCAATTTTACCTTCTGCTCTTAAATTGGATAATGTAATCTCAAAAATGACTTGAGTATTGTCCTTATCAACCTTATTCTCTTTTATGAACATATCGTATGATTTCTCATACATATCCATATTCACTTTGGTAACAGGTCTAAAACTACCTCTTAAAGCAAGGATATTCTTTTTATACAGTACACGAGCGGGTAGTACATTATTACCATCTGGTGCAAACATTACAGCATCTGTCATTCCGTTTTTAACGAGCTGTAAACTCATTAATCTGTTATCTACATCCTTAAAAACAGGTCCAGAGAAATTTATCGTGTCTATTTCGAGTTGGTCTTTATCTAAATGATCATATAAATAGCGTAATAATTTTCGTGGTTGATTGTATTTGTAAAAGGCACCATAAATTAAATTAGTTCCTAGTTTACCAAGTGTCTCCTGTTGTAATCGCGCATCATTTTCTTTAAAGCGAATGTGAAGTAAAATATCATTATAAGCTTGGTCTGGTGCTACCTGATATTTTATACCAACCCAACCATGACCTTTGTATTTTTTTGCAAAATCAATGGTTGCAACCGTATTGGCATAAGCGAAGAAGATCTTGCTTGGATGCTTTTCCCTAACGATTCGTTGCTCTATTAGGTCAACCTCATGATTGAGCATTTTTTGAAGTCTAGCTTCTGTTACATACCGCTTGTCATCCTCAATACCATAAATAGCATCACTAAAGTCTTTATCATATGCAGACATTGTTTTTGCAATGGTACCTGAAGCACCACCTGCTCTAAAAAATTGGCGTACAGTTTCTTGGCCTGCACCTATTTCGGCAAAAGTTCCGTAAATGTCTTTATTGAGATTAATACGTAAGGCTTTGTCCTTGAGGGAGGGAATGTTTTCAAATTCCGAGTCGCCTATATACGTTATTTCTTCCATGGATATTGGGTTTGCATCGTTTTAGCAAAGGTATTAATTTAGTATCGCAAACAAAAAAATAAGCTTACTTTTGTTATAAACTTAACACCCTTGAAAATTACATTTTTAGGCACCGGAACCTCACAAGGGATTCCAATAATCGGAAGCACACATCCTGTGTGTTTAAGTGATAATCCAAAGGATAAAAGATTACGTGTCTCGGTTTTGATAGAATGGGACAATTTTAGTTATGTGATTGATTGCGGTCCTGATTTTAGACAACAAATGCTCAAGGTAAATGTTGCTAAAATTGATGGTATCGTTTTTACGCATGAGCATGCAGATCATACCATGGGTTTGGATGACATAAGACCATTTTTCTTTAGACAAGGTGATATTGATCTCTACGCTCACAAGCGAGTTTTTAAAGCCTTGAAAAAACGTTTTGATTATATTTTTACTTCCGAGGCCAAATATCCTGGTGTGCCGAGTGTTAGGACGCACGAAGTTAAAAACAAACCGTTTGAGCTTGGTAACCTTAATGTAGTTCCCATTGATGGATTGCACCACAAATTACAAGTATTTGGGTATCGATTTAAGGATTTTGCCTATCTCACTGACATGAATTTTGTGCCTGATATGGAGGTAGATAAGCTTAGCAACTTAGAAGTTCTTGTTGTTAATGCGCTTAGGATAAAGCCTCATTTATCTCATTTTAACCTTGAAGAAGCTTTGGATTTTATTGAACGAGTAAAACCAAAACGTGCTTATTTAACTCATATTAGCCATCACATGGGTTTTCATGATGATGTACAACAAAACTTGCCAGACAACGTTTTTCTGGCATACGATAACTTACAAATAACCATTTAAGATATTATGAAGAGTAAATTATTTATGTACCTGTTTATTTTTTCGGCGTTGCTCATTATTTTTCAATATGTAAATTCTAAAAATATAATTGATAAATACGAAAAGGACATTGATAGTTTTAAGACTGAAATTGCAGAACAGGAAAAAACCATCGAAGCCTTGGAAGAGCAAAATTTTGAATTGAATTACTTTAACATAGATCGAAATGACAATGCTCTGGATTATTTTGTTGCACAAGGTTATAACACCGAACAATTAATTAATGCGATTAAAGAAGGACTTTATAATATGAATGATTATGAAGGTGATGACCATCCCATTGTACCATTTGTATCCATGACAGATTCTAAGTTACTAATTAATAAAGTTAGAATCTTAAATCACAGATGGATTGTTGCAAACTTTACTGATGGTGAATATTGGGGAGAAATCTTTATCACCTATGAAATTGATGAGAACAACGATTTAAAGTATAAGCTTGTTGAGTATTTTATGTATCCTAAGGTCGCATAACACAAGACTTAATAAATGTCAGATTGAGCGCAGTAGAAGCTCAATTAGTTACGATTCAATGTTTTAAATATAGTCTTTCAGCCAATCCTTAAAATCATAAAAATTCTGAGGTGCAACACCATGACCAACGGGATATTCTTTATACGTATGGTTAATGTTTAAAGCCTTAAGAAAATCTGGTGTTTTTCTTGCCCAATCCACAGGTATTACCTGGTCTGCCGACCCATGAGAACAGAAAAAATTGAGATGCGAAACCTCACTATCTTCAATTGAATCGGGTAAAATACCTTTATTGATGTAACCGCTCAAAGCCACAATATTTTTAATTTTTGTTGGGTAATTAAGCGCCACAGCATAGCTGAGAATGGTACCTTGGCTAAATCCTAAAAGCGTTACATTTTCAGGATTCACGGGATATGTTTTGCAAGCATAATCTATAAAATCTGCAATTTTATCAACCGACTCAGTGGCTTGTTCATCATCGCTCCATTTGCCTTTTTCAGCATCGAAATTTATAGCATACCATGCATTGCCAAAGGGTTGCATCGCGTAGGGCGCTCGCAGTGAAATGATAAATAATTCTTCTGGCAATTCTGATGCAAAAGAAAATAAATCATTTTCATCGCTTCCGTAACCATGGCACATAATCATTAGAGGTGCATTTTCCTTTAGTTTAGAAGTTCTTTTGATGTAATGTAAATCTACCATACTTATTGTCCGATGGATTTAAATAAATTTTGAAACACGCTGCCAAGTATTGGGATTTTGTTCATTTTGCCAGATATGGCGCCAATTATTCCATAAATAAAAAGGACAGAGAAAAATATCCACCAAGAATAGGTGATATTCCAATTATTAAAATAGCTTACGACATATCCCATTATCATGAAGAGAATCCATAATCCAAGCCCTTGTCTAACATGAAAAGAAATAAAAGGGTTTCGTTTTTCTTGATTCATAAAGAAAGCAATTAAGACGCCAATAATCGTTATATACGCAACAATTCCTAGGGACTTACCTTCTTCAATTGTATTTTTATCCATTATTTTAAAACAATTTTATTATTAGCGATAATGCCATAAGTCTTCCCGTTTAATTCCATGCCTAAAAATGCACTGTTCTTAGATCTTGAAGTGATGTCAGATTTATCAAATTGATAATTAACATTTGGATTAAACAAACATAGATCCGCAGCTTCACCTTCTTTAATTATTGATTCCTTCACGCCAAACCGTTCTTTGCCTTGTGTTAATAGACCAATGGTTTTTTTAGTAGTAAAAACAGTCTGTAGTGCTCCAAATGCAGATTCTAAACCAATAGTCCCATATTTAGCAAAATCGAATTCCACTTTTTTATCCTCAATATCAATCGGATTATGATCCGTTGTGACCATATCAATAGTGCCATCTTTTAAACCTTCAATTAAAGCATCACAGTCGCTTTGTGTACGCAAAGGTGGCAGTACCTTATATCTCGTGTCAAAACCTTCTAAACTATCATCAGTAAGCACTAGATTGTGTATGGCAACACTACAGCTTACATCGAGTTTCTTTTGCTTTGCAGCTCTGATCAACTCGACAGATTTTGCAGTTGATATGGTTGGGATATGTAATTTACCTTCGGTATATTCCAATAAAAATAAATCCCTGGCAATTTGAAGTTCCTCTGCCAAAGCCGGATTACCTTTTAAGCCTAGGCGTGTGCTATTAATATTTTCGTTGACCACTCCCTTTCCAGAAATTTTTGATTCTTGAGGAAATGAACATACCAAACCGCCAAAATTACTCGCGTATTGCAATGCAATCTTCATTAAGTTAGGATTGGATATAGGTTTTTGGTAATCATAGAATGCCACAGCTCCAGCATTTTTCATATCAAAAAGCTCTGCTAAATCTTTTCCATTACTGCTTTTGGTTAAAGCACCAATAGGATAGAGGCTCGTCGCCTTGCTCTGTGCTTTTGACTTTACAAACGTAATATCAGCGTAACTGTCAATTACAGGATTGGAATTGGCATTTAATGCAACCGAAGTAAAACCAGATTGCGCAGCTGTGTTTAAACCGTTTTCAATGGTCTCTCGTTCTTCGTAACCAGGTTCTCCAAAAGATACGCTACTATCAAACCAACCTTGGGATACGTGTAGATTATCTAATTTTATTTCTCTGTAATTATTGGGATTTGAAATGCGTTTGGAAATCTTAGCGATACGACCTTTTTCAATTAAAATATCAACCGTTTCGTTGTGAAAATCACTTTTAGAATCAACGATAGTGGCAGATTTTATGAGTGCGTTCATTTAAGATATTTTAGTAGAAGTATCTCTATAATTAAAAATACCAGTGCAAAAATAACAAACCATTTCCATAGAACATTAACATTTGTGCTACTTTTTATGTCATTGATTGTAGATGCTAAGCTGCTACTTACATCAGTATTGGATATGTTTTGTAAGTCATAATAGCTGAGATTACTTTCGCTTCTGTTGTAATTAAAACTGAGTTTCTGTATAATTTGGTCTTTGTTTTTTACATTAAGTATGCCTGCAGTATTTGGATAGTCTTCCGTTTCCATCACTACGGATTTGCTATAGGTTTTCTGAAGGGGAATTACAGAAGCGTCATCTGAGGATAAAGTTAAAATATCATCCTGACCCAACACAGCATTTACGGCAATGGAATTGGGTTGGCCAATGGAATAGTAAAGTTGAGATAACTTTAGGCTTTGCTTACCAATATTGTATAGCACAGGAACAATTAAAGGCGAATTTTTAAAGTTTGAATTGTCTTTATTCAGTGCAGACGAAAATACATATGAACCAGCGTTTCCTGTTAAAAAAGAACTCCCATCTTCATAAGATAAAACACTGTTGGAGTTTGAAGAAAATTGATAGGAACTGCTAACTTTTGGGTATTGAAAATTGGTCACTTTTGAATAAAAAGCATTGGCCAAAAGTGGATGGTTATAATTAATGGTTGTTATTCGTTTCTCATTATCATTTAAAGAATTATAAGAAGAAATATTTAAATTATTAATTAATTGATTATAAGAGTTTAAATTAATATTACTTGAAGGTATTATTAATACACTTCCTCCGTCATTTTTAAATGCATTTATTGCTGTTTTTAATGCTTCTGAAATCGTTTCAATCTCATTTAATACAATTAAATTCTGATCTGGGATAAGATTAAAATTTAGAGCGTTAAAATTATACGCCTGGTATTCAAATTCATCATCGGTATAAATGCGTTTTAGAAAACCGTCTTCTGCTTCTTCGTTAACAGCTAAAACCTTGATTTTCGGTTTATCATTTATATTAAAATAAAAGACGTTGTCGTACAGCAAACCATTGTCTTCAACAACCAATTTACCATTAATAGCCATAGAATTAGATATGGTGAACGTGGTTTTAGCATCACTATCAATATCCACTGCGCTTTTGGCTAATAAAGCATCATCATTAAATAATGAAACCGTTACATTCTCTAAAGCCTCACCTTGGTTGGATAGTTTTACGTTTAAGTCTAGTGTTTCCGCAGTTGTATTAGTAACATAAACACTATCAATACTCACATTGGCTATAAGCGTAGATTTTGGTTGAACTAATTTTAGATTTAATGTACTGTCAGCTTCAAAGGTCAAATTATTTGCTTTTTGCTGAAAATCTGATACTAAAACCAAATTACGCGTTGAAGAACCACCATCCGAAAATAGTTGCCTGCCTTTTAAATACACGGCGTCATAATCAAGTTGAGTGGGTGAGTGCTCTAATTGTATTAAATCATTCTTAAGCGCTTTGATTGTTGTATTTCTAAAGGTTTGGGTATTGGTAAAGAGCGATATGGGCTCATCTTCTGGTAAGGTGTTGATAATGTCTTGTATAGCTTCGTTCAATAATGTACCATTTTTACCTTTGGCTTGCATACTGTAGGAGTTGTCCAAATAAATGACCGTTTCCTGAGCCTCATTAAAATCTTCTGTATTTGGAATAAAAGGTTGGGCAAACGCTATAATTACACAAGCTAACAGAAGCATACGAGATAAAAGCGTTAACCACTTTTTTAACTGTGAACTCTTACGCGTTTGTAATTTTACCGCCTTTAAAAATTTTACATTGGTAAACTGAACTTTTTGAAAACGACGAAGCTGAAATAAATGAATAATAATGGGAATGACCAGTAAAAATAAGGCGTAAAGTAATTCTGGGTGTTTAAACTGCATTCATCGAATTTTTGGAGACTTAGCAAGTTTTATAAAACTTGTAGGTCTAAAGCTCAAATATAGAAAATGCAAAACGATAACAGTATTGCGCTTTTGAGAATTTTAACAGAAAAAGAAATAATCAATCATAGATTTCATGCCGTTATCAGAAAAGTACTGTCTAATCTCTTGCTGTTCATGGTCATTGGCAACGGTTACAATACTTTGTGGATGGTTTAGTTGCAATAAATAATCAAAATTAAAAAGCTCTTGGCCATAAATATGTTTGCCTATTTTTTTCTCGTTATCGCATATCCAGTAAAACGGAACTTTATTTTCTATCAAAAGCTTCGCCACGGTTTTACCTTTAGTTCCAGCTCCCCAAATGGTTAAGGGTCGGTTTGGGTTGTAATCCAGCTCTAAAAAATAATGCACCTTAATATCCAAAAAGTAATTAATGGCGTAATGTTCGTGGGTTCTCGATGTACGTGTACTGTAATCGCGCCAGTGGAGTAGGACTTTATCGCAAGGAATACATTTGTAATCTGCTTTATAAAACCGAAAGGCCAAATCATAATCTTCAGGATAGCGATTGGGCTCAAAACCTTCACAAGCTATAAAATCATCACGATGCAACAACCAACATGGTGACGGAATAACACATTCTTTATAGATTTCAGAATAATTGCTTCCTGTTGCAGTCAATTTATTAATCCAGCGTTCGTAGCGTGCATAACCATCGCTAACACCATCTGACCTGAAGTATTTCACTTGTCCGACAGCAAGATGCGCCTTTCCGTGTCTTAAAAGACTGTTCAGCATGACTTCTAAACGATCAGACGACATAATATCATCGCTATCCATTCTAGTGATATAGCTTCCGGACGAATTTTCAAAAGCCGTTCTTAGAGCTTCAATGATGCCATTACCATTGTTGTTGTAAAGTTTTATTCGGGAATCTTGGTTGGCAAATTCTTTTACAACTTGTTGCGATGCATCCTCAGAATGGTCATCCACAAATATGGCCTCCCAGTTTGTGTAAGACTGATTTATGATGGACTTCAAACATTCGGCAATAAAGCCTTCTGTATTCTTAAATGGGATTAAAATGCTTACAAGCGGTTTAGACATGGCACGAATTTAACAAAACCTTTAGGTTTATAATAGTAACAGATTGTAGATTTGTGCGTCTAGTAAAAAAAATAATAAGATAAACATGAAGAATTATATAGCCATACTTGGCTTAAGCGTAATTTTGGTAGGCTGTGGTTCAGCAAAGCCAAAAGTAGATGATTTAGCGGTAAACAATCCTATTGAAACAGCTTTAGATTTAACAGCAGTAGTAGATGACAAGGTGCCAGTAACCATTGATCCTGGTCGTTTTACTACGGAAACGGTGACTTATAGATTGCCAAGAGTTGTTCAGGGAACATACTCTGTTAGTGATTTCGGAAAGTATGTCGATGACCTTAAGGCATTGGATTATGATGGCAATGAATTGGAAGTTTCTAAAGTAGATACCAATACTTGGACCATTTCTGACGCTACTAAATTAGATAAGCTTACCTATTATGTTAATGATACGTTCGATATAGAATCAAGTGGAGGTATAGGAGGTGAAAATCCATTTTCTCCTGCTGGTACTAATATCGAAGATGACAATTATGTATTAAACCTTCATGGATTTATAGGATATTTCGACTCTCTAAAGAATAACCAATATGCATTGGATGTTACGGCACCAGCAACTTTTGTAAGAACTTCTGCTTTAGAAAATACAGGTATGAAGTCTAGCCCAGATGGAAAATCCATAACAAGCAGTTACTTCGCACAGCGTTATTTTGATATTACCGATAACCCAATGATGTATGGTAAGTTGGATGTTGAAGAATTTATGGTTGGTGATATTAAGATTGTTTTGAGCGTCTATTCACCAAATAATGTACATACAGCTGCAAGCCAGAAAGAGACGGTTTACAAAATGATGCAAGCCCAAAAAGAATATTTGGGAGACGTCAACAGTACGGCACGTTACGATATTTATTTATACTTATCAGACGGTTCTGAAACCGCGCCAAAAGGTATGGGAGCTTTAGAGCATCACACGTCTACAGTAGTAGTTTTACCAGAGTCTTCAAGTAAAGAAGGTTTGGCTGCATCTATTATTGATGTGGTTGCGCATGAATTCTTTCATATTGTAACACCATTATCGGTACATTCAGAAGATGTACACTATTTTGATTATAACCAACCTACATTCTCTAAGCATCTTTGGATGTACGAAGGTGTAACGGAATACTTCGCACAGCACTTTCAGGTATATGAAGGGTTGATTGAACCTAGTGCTTTCTATAACACTATAATGTCTAAAATAGCCACGTCAAAGAATTTAGATGATGCCATGAGTTTCACAATTATGAGTGAAAACGTATTGGAAGAGCCGTATGCATCTAATTATTACAACGTCTATATGAAGGGTGCTTTAATCGGTATGTGTATTGACATATTAATGCGTAAAGAAAGTGATGGCAATAGAAGCATGTTGTCTTTAATGAAGGAATTATCAGCTAAATATGGTAAAGAAAAGCCATTTGAAGATGATAAGATTATAGATGAAATTACAGCTATGACCTACCCAAGTGTGGGTGAGTTCTTAAAAACACATGTTGAAGGAGATGTACCCATCAACTATAACGCGTTTTTTGAAATGGTAGGTTTAACTATGGGTGAAACTGAAGTGCCAACAAATTACATCTTTGCAGGTGGACAGAACATTATTTTTGATGCAAACCCAGACAAAGGAACCATTTTCTTTTCGCCTATGGCATTAAAGAATTCATTTTGGGCATCCCAAGGAGTTCAAGCAGGTGATGTTATAAAAAAGGTAAATGGTACAGATTTAACTTTGCAAAATGCACAGCAAGTAGTTGGAGGTATGTTTGCATGGCAAGTAGGGCAGGAGTATAGTTTAAACATTGAGCGCAATGGTGAAGCTATGGAGCTTAAAGGCACTTTAACTGAGGCTACAGCAACGAGTGAATCTTTAGTTGAAGATCCAAATGCTACTGAAGCGCAAAAGGCGTTAAGGGCTGCCTGGTTGAAAGGGTAGTTAATGACGGTATTATAAAATTAAAGGCTTCCTCTCTATATTTTGAGATGGAAGCCTTTTTTTGTGTGAGATACTGAAACGAGTTCAGCATGACAACGATTGATATTTGTTACTACATTTTTGTCGTTTTTCAGTAATCCCACAGTTTGTCATTCTGAATTCATTTCAGAATCTTGTATATGATATGGTAAAAGATGCTGAAACGAGTTCAGCATGACAATAGAATTGGGTATTATTGCCATATTATGCAATTCACTCAGGTTTGGTTTGTTGTTCAGAACTTGATTCAGAATCTAATCTTTGCCATAAGTCATCCCAATTTGGATTTGACTCTTCAATGAGGTTAATCTTCCACTGACGTCTCCAATTCTTTATTTGTTTTTCTCTTTTAATTGCATCTTCAACATATTGATACTCTTCATAATAGACCAAGCGCTTTAGTCTGTACTTAGAAGCAAAATAACTCCCAATACCATCCTTGTGTTTTTCCATTCTATCGTCAATGCCTCCAGTGAATCCTGTATATAAAACACCTCTTGGTTTGTTGGTAACAATATAGACCCAATAATTATGGTAAGAGCGTTTTGGCATTTTTACTTTATTTAAGATGTTGAAACAAGTTCAGCATGACGAAGGTTAGTATTTGTTTCTATATTTCTATCGATATTCAATAATCACTTAATTTGTCATTCTGAATTTATTTCAGAATCTAGGATGTGCTGTACTGCTTAAAGTTTTAGATGCTGAAACAAGTTCAGCATGACAAGGATATATGTTTGTTTTTAATTCGGAATCTAAAATCTAATCAGTATTTCGCGGATTTACCGTTTGATGCTGAGCTCTTAATAAACTCACGTAAATCTTCGTTGGCTTGTATTAAGTCTTCGTTTCGTAAGTACATCATGTGGCCACTTCGGTAGCCTTTAAATGAAAAGCGATCTTTCATCTTTCCGCTTGGGTCTATTTGCCATTGCGAGTACTTAGCAGCAAAATAGGTTGTAGCGCCATCGTAATAACCAGACTGCGTTAAGACCTTCAAGTATGGATTCTGAGCCATGGCTTGTCGTAAATCCTCTCTGGTGTTATCATTGCTTCTGTCCCAGTTACCTACATTTCCGAAGACATTATACTTTACGTCGGTCTTAAAATTCAATTCATTCTGAATGTAGTAATTAATAGCTGGTGTAAAGCTATGCAACCATGAGGTGAGCTCTGCACTATAATCTGGACTCGTGCCTGTTTCGACCCTATCGATTCCAATGTATCTTGAATCTAGTCGCCCTATGGTTTCGCCGGTTTTGTCTCTAAGCAATTCTTTCCAGAAATAACGGTTGGGTACATCTAGATTTTGTTGTAGAATTACTTTTTCCGATAGACCAGAATAATGACTCATCTGTTTGGCTACGGCTTGTTTTTCAGCTTCAGGCAATGACCAACCTTTGGTTATGGCTGGCATTAATGTGTTTATGGCAAAATCTTCAGCTTCTGGTAAGACTTCTAATAAGTCTTCGTTTTGAAGTTCTGGAGATAAGGCCTTGTGGTACCATGCAGCTGCTGTGTAGTAAGGTAAATTCAAGCTCGAAGCTAATGGTCCACCAACACGTAGTACTTTATAATCTGCAGGTGAGACCAAGATCACACCATTGAGGTACATCCACTGGCTGTTCTGTAGTTCTAGCGATAAACCCATTACGCGTGTACCACCATAGCTTTCACCAATGATATATTTTGGTGATTCCCAACGGTTATGTCGTGTGGTGAAGGTGTTCATCCAACTGGCTAAATATTTAATGTCGGCATTAATGCCGAAGAACAGTTTATCGTCTGGCATTTTGCCTTCCTTGTCAGCAACCTTGCGCGAATAGCCTGTATTCACTGGATTGATAAACACAATATCCGCTACATCTAATATGGAATTAGGGTTATCCTTTACTCCATAAGGTTGAATAGGATAACCCTCATCATCAATCTTTAGGATTTTAGGGCCAGTGTAGGCGATGTGCATCCAAACCGAAGCAGATCCAGGTCCACCGTTAAAAGAATAAATGATTGGTCGTTTGTTGCCCTTGCTGTCATTGGTGCGTTTGTAGTAGGTGTAATAAAGCGATGCTATCATTTTGCCCTCATCATCCCAAACGGGTTGAAAGCCTGTTTCTGCTCTGTAATTGACTTGTTTTCCTTTTATGGTCACGGTGTTTGTGGTGACGTATGCGGTGTCTACAGGGATTTTTAGGTCTTGGGAGAATAAAAGACTCGTGCAAATAAGTGCGAACAACGATAGTTTTAGTTTCATGTGAATAAAATGTTTCTTTGAGATGCTGAAACAAGTTCAGCATGACAAACTGTTATTTTTTCTCTTATTATATTTTGTCATTCTGAACTTGTTTCAGAATCTATTTTTTAAAAATTAAAGATAAACAACTAAAATTAAAATCCTTCAAAAACACCTAATCCGAATAGGGCGAAATCGTATTTTACGGGATCGTGTGGGTCTAGTTGTTTTAAGTTAGTGTCTAACTCTGCTAGGGCTTTGGCGTCGTTTTGTTTACGTTTTAGTAGGCCCAGTTTTCTGGCGACGTTACCGGAATGGACGTCTAATGGACAACTGAGTTGGGTTGGTGAGAGACTTTTCCAAATGCCGAAGTCCACACCAGCGTTGTCGTTTCTTACCATCCAGCGGAGATACATGTTAATGCGCTTGGCTGCTGAGTTTTTTAACGGGTCGCTGACGTGTTTTTTGGTGCGTTCTAGATGTGGTATTTCAAAGAACACCTTTTTAAATTGGTGGATGCTCTGTTGAAGGGATGCCTTTTCAGCGTGTTTTGAGAATACAGTTTCTAATCCGCCATGTTTGTTGTAAATATGTTGTAGGCTTTTTACAAATTGCTTTATATCCTCACTATTGAAGGTACGATGTACAAATCCCTCAAAGCGGTCTAGGTCTGATTCTTGGTGCTGGGTTATAAACTCAAAAGGGGAGTGGTCCAATAAATCCATCATTCGCTTTGCATTGTTGATAATGCTTTTGCGGTTTCCCCAAGCGATGGTTGCGGTTAAAAAGCCTGCAATCTCAATATCCTCTTTTGTTGAGAATTGATGTGGCACCTGTATTGGGTCGCTCTCAATAAACTTTGGGTTGTTGTATAGATAGACCTTTTCGTCTAGAAAGGTTTTGAGTTCTGTTTTTTTGAGTTTCAATAGTGTGTAGTGTTTGGTTGCAAAATTAAGGGTTTATTGCTGAATTGCCATGTGTGGGTAGTGGGTTAGGATTGGGTGACTCTACTCGAGTCTGCTAACGACTCTGTCTGACTTAGAATTAATATATAGTAACCTTCACTAAGGGTTTTACGAGATTGTCTGGCTTGAAGATTTTGTAATTCCAATAAATTAAAAATCATATCTTTAGAGAAACCAACCAACAAGATTCCCGCTTTCTCGGGAAATAGAATATGATAAAATTCTTTAGAAAAATTAGACAAAACTTACTATCCGAAGGGAATACTGGTAAATATCTGAAATATGCGTTCGGAGAAATCATCCTTGTGGTTATTGGAATTTTGATTGCTCTACAAATCAATAATTGGAATGAAAATAGAAAGGAGGCAATTGTAGAGCGTGAATCCTACGAAAATTTACTTGCCAGTTTAACTACAGACTCCTTGGAATTGGCTAAAATAATTCGGCTTCAGAATCAGAGTTTAGTAGACCAAAATCGTTTCATTAATTCTAATTTATTGGAAATAAAATCTTCATTGGACATTGAAGAAATTAGTAAGTCTCTTTATAACATTTATGATGGAGCCTACAGTTTCTTCCCAAAATATGGAACATATAACGCTATCCTTTCAAACAAAGGTATAGACATCTTAAAATCAAAGAAAATTAAATCGTCACTCATTGAACTATATGACTATCAATGTAAGAAATATGAGAATATAGATGCAATTATAGACCAACAATATAGTTTTGATTTTGTTCCATTTCAACAAAGGAAACTCGGATTTTTTGTTAATTCAAATTTTGATTACAATACTGTAAATATGTCTCTATTTGAAGATAATTACGAGGAACTTGTATTACAATGTCAAAACATTAATACATTGAGTATTCATTCTTTAAATGCTTTAAGAGGAATACAAAAATCAGTAGATGAATTAATAGCATTAATTAGAATAGAACTAAAAAAATAACGAAAGCACAACAATGTATAACCGCAATTTATTCACAAAATAGTATCATGACTAAAGTGTTCATCGGTCGCTTCGCTCGGTCGGCGGATTCGGCTACCCTTTGACTGCGCTCAGGGTAGGCTTAAGCGAATCCACTTGGAATTGCTAACGTCGGTGCTTAATCGAAAATCATTAACTTTAATCTCGTGACTGACGGTTATACTAACTGTAGGCAACAAGCTAAAAAATGAAACTAAAAACAATAATATTGACTATGGGAATCCTATCATTTCTATTTGGTTGTAAAAAAGAAACTAGGTATACAGATAAGCACGGAAACGTAATAATCGAAAAAGGTGATCAAACTTTAATAATCCCAACCGAATATGAAAAAACTGGAGCGTCCTATAAAATATTCTTACGGAATGAAACTGATAAAACAGTAAGCATAAAAGACAAATTCACTCTGAAATCAAATGAAGAGAAAATAATTGAATTTATAGATACGGACTCTATGCTTTTTGATTTTGGAGCTAAAATATTTTTCGGAGACACTGGACTTGAAGTCGATGACAAAAAAGGTGAGTTGGCTGGAATTGGTGGCGAATATTGGGAAAAGTACAAAGTACCTGATGATGTGGAATATGGATTTGTAATAGTACCACCAGGTCAAGGAGATATGCCGACTGAATGAAAAAAGCCAGTTGCCAACAATGTATAACCGCAATTTATTTACGAAATAGTATCATGACTAAAGTGTTCATCGGTCGCTTGGCTCGGTCGGTGGATTCGGCTACCCTTTGACTGCGCTCAGGGTAGGCTAAAGCGAATCCACTTGGCATTGCTAACGTCGGTACTTAACCGAAAATCATTAACTTTAATCCCGTGACTGACGGTTATACGAGACCGTTGTAACCAATTAAAATGAACGCAGAAATAACATCGAATCTTACGAATTTATTCAACATTAATTTAGAAGTAATTAAGAACACTTCGATTGAAAAAATGTTCAATGAACTAATAAATGAAAACCCAAAATCATTCAATGTAAATCTTGGATTTTTAACAAATTTGTTTGATAACGAGGAAATTAAAAGTTTCAAAAAAGCAAAAAAGAATACTGAATTGATTTCAGCTTTTGAGAATGCAAAAAAAATGGAATTTGATGAAAAAGAAATCATTGTAGAATTTAAAACTGATATTTTAAATTCTATTCCAAAATTGAAAAACAAAATTGACTCTGAAAACAAAGGTTACAAAAATCAAATAATATTTTTAGAATATGATTATGAACCTTGCGCCTATTTTTGTGGTTTTGGAAAAGGAGATTATCCGATTTTAAAAAAACCTGAATATTTTGAATTTAACTTTCAAGAAGAATTATATGCTGGAATTGGAAAAGTGGATTATTCTAAAATATGGAGAGAATTGTCTTTAATAAATGAAATTTTAGAGGATTTAGATATTTACGACCAAGTATGCGAAACTGAACTATATCAAAGTTTGCTAAATTGTGTAAAGTTCAAAACTTATTTATTACTTAATAAGGCTTTTGACGAAATCGGAATAAAAGCATTTGACGGAATAGAAATTGAAAAACCATTAATGATTTACGGAAATGAACATGATTGTAAATCAATTAATATTTATGCTTACGAATAAAATAATTGGTTACGCCAACGTGTATAATTCATTGCTAGTTGTGGCTTACTTACGAAAGTCCTCGCAGACTAATTATCTGTGATTTATTTGCTAACTTTAGTATTTAAACACGCAACGAAATCATACACTAGACCGTTAGCCACAATTAGAAAAAATGAGAATTAATAAGAACATTTTAGTATTTATCGTCATTCTATTACTAATCTCTTGTAAATCACGACAGAATGACAAGGATGCTTTTATCTCATTCGATGGGACAAAAATCGCATATTCTGATAGTGGAAATGGAGAACTTGTTCTGCTAATTCACGGTTTTATAGTTGATGGAGATGTAAATTGGGGTAATTCTGAATTAAAAAAGCAATTATTAAATCAAGGATATAGAGTAATTATTCCAGATTTAAGAGGTAATGGGAGTTCCGACAAACCACAAAATAAAGAGGCTTACAAAAATGACGCAGAAGTAAAGGATTTAATAGCTCTTATTAACCATTTAGAGGCTGAAAACTATATGGCTGTTGGATACTCTCGAGGTTCTATTGTATTAGCAAACTTACTGACAAAAGACGAAAGGATTACCAAAGCAGTTTTTGGTGGAATGGGAATTGGTTTCACTAATCCTAATTGGAATAGGAGAATCGATTTCGGGAATGTCTTTTCAGGACGAACCGAACCAAATGAAATGACTACAGGAGCTGTAAATTATGCAAAGAATGCAAATGCTGATTTTAGAATATTAGGATATCTACAGGATTATCAGCCAGAAACGAGTATTGCTGAACTTAACAATATTAGTATAAAGACTTTGGTGATTTGTGGAGATGAGGATTTAGACAATGGAAATCCTAAAGAATTACAAATGGAATTACCGAATAGTAAGTTAAGTCTTGTGAGCGGAGACCATATGAGCACTTTTAATTCAATAGGTTTCGCAGAATCAATTATTGACTTTCTTAAGGAAAAATAACTGTGGCTAACAATGTATAACCGCAATTTATTCACGAAATAGTATCATGGCTAAAGTGTTCATCGGTCGCTTGGCTCGGTCGGCGGATTCGGCTACCCTTTGACTGCGCTCAGGGCAGGCTCAAGCGAATCCACTTGGAATTGCTAACGTCGGTGCTTAACCGAAAATCATTAACTTTAAGCCATAATTTACGATTATACGAGACCGTTGTGCGTCATTATACCTACGCTGAAGCTTCGGAATAGAAACTATAACCAACCAACAAGATTCCCGCTTTCTCGGGAAATATAATATGATAAAATTCTTTCGTAAAATACGCTACAATCTTATGAGTGAAAACAAAACTGGAAAGTATTTTAAATATGCAATTGGTGAAATAGTGCTTGTGGTTATTGGAATTTTAATAGCACTTCAGATTAACAATTGGAACGAGGATAGAAAAGTAAGAAAACTTGAGACACAGATTTACAAAGAATTAAAAAGTGATTTGGTTCAAACTAAAAATGATATTGAAGAAGTAATTACCGAACATAAAAAAATCCTTAAATCTACCCAACAACTTATCTTTGATATCTCTAATAAAAAATCATATTCTGATTCTATATATAGATTATTCGCAGATGCTGGAGGTGATTTTAAGATAATTCCCAAAACAAGTGCTTTTGAAAATCTTAAAAATATTGGTCTAGGTACAATATCAAACGACACTCTTCGTATTTCTATCTCAAACTTATTTCAACTAGATTTAAAACGCTTAGGAGATGAATTAGGTGTTCAAAATACCAGTTTTAATATTACTCAACAATTGTATCCTTATCAAATGAAGTATTTGTTTCTTGATACAAATGAACCTACAAACTATGGCTTTAAACATTCAGATACGATTAAGGTTTACAAATTAAAAATAAAAAATTACGATACGTTTTTGACAGACAACAACCTTCTAAAGACATTACAATTATCGCTTTGGAATAGAAGTTTAGTCGTAAACGAAGAAGCCGAAATTCTTGAAACCGTTAAAAATGTAATTGATGGAATTGAAAATGAAATTAAACAAAAATAAAAATAACGAAGCCACACACAAACCGTATTACGTCATTTAAACCAACCAAAACCAATAGATGGAATTTAAACAAAATAGCATTCTTTTTTTTCTCACTGCATTTCTGATTTTTGGCTGTAAGGACTCTGAAAAAAACAAAACCGATCAAGAATCCAAAAAATCTGGTTCTTATGTTTTAGTCAATGATTGGCCTAAATTACCTGATAATTTTACTTTGGGAAGTCCTACTGGATTGGGACTTGATAGTGAAGGGCATATAATTGCCTTTCATCGTTCTGGTAGAACTTGGGAGACAATGCCTATTTCACACCTTCCGGTCATTGAAGAAAATACGATATCAAAAATAGATTCAAAAACTGGAGAAATCCTGAATTCTTGGGGAAACAATTTATTCATAATGCCACATGGTTTGGAAGTTGACAAAGAAGATAATATTTGGGTTACAGATTGTGGACTTCATCAAATTTTCAAATTTGATTCGAGTGGAAATTTATTAATGACATTAGGAGAAGCAAAAGTTTCAGGAAATGATTCTGAACATTTTAATCTTCCTACAGATGTTGCTGTTACAGCTGATGGTTCTTTTTACGTGAGTGATGGATATGGCAATAGTCGAGTTATTAAATTTTCAAAAGACGGAACATACTTATTTGAATGGGGAAAATTCGGAAATAAGCAAGGAGAGTTTAATATTCCACACGGAATTGATTTAGACAATGAGGGCAATGTTTATGTGGCTGACAGAGAAAATAATCGAATTCAAAAGTTTGATAGTAAGGGAAATTTTATCACGCTCTGGCAAAACCAATCAACTGACCAATTATATTCCGTAACGATAGATAATCAGAAAAACCACCTTTTTGGAATAGATTATTGGATTGATAATGATACCATTGTAAAAGGCTCTGATATTTTTCGCTTTGATTTAGATATTAATCTACAATTGCAATTCGGTAGAACTGGATTTTATGATGGTCCGATTTCAAGATATCACGACATTCAAATTGATAATGATGGGAGTATTTATGTTGGAGATATTTTAGGCAATAGAATTCAGAAGTTTGAATTAAAATAAAAACGCTACACAATAATGGCTATAAGTAACCCGTCCGAACGTAACGTTGGTACTGGCGGGAGTTAAGTGCTAAACAACGCAACTAAACCATAGCCAAATCCGTTATATTTTACATTTTATCTCGCAATTTCTACAATTCAGGAATATAAAATTGATATTTATATGGCAATCATCCATCTTTAACTCAAATATTTAATTATGCCACACGACACTATAGGATGGATACATACAGTTTTTGCAATAATTGCATTAATAACCGGAAGTGTAATTTTATACAAAACTAAAGGAACATCTTTACATAAAAAGACTGGAAGAATCTATGGAATCTCTATGTTGATTGTTTGTGCAACTGCATTTCTAATTTATCGCGTTCATAACACTTTCGGAATTCTTCATTTTTTTGCAGTCATTAGTACTGTAACATTATTTTTGGGAATGCTTCCGATGTATATCAAAGGTTACAAAAATGCAATTGCAGTTCATTTGTCTTGGATGTACTGGTCGGTGATTGGACTGTATTGTGCTTTTGCTGCCGAAATATTTACACGTTTGCCATTACTACTCAATATTAAAAATTCTTATGGAATTTTTTATGCTTTAGTTGGCTTATCTACGGGATTGGTAGGATTTATTGGAAGTCGTTTTTTCAAAAAAAAGAAAAGCGTATGGGAGAAAAAATTTGGAACTTAAATATACAACTGAAATAACAGATAAGGCTAACACCGTAAATAATCCACTGCTAGTTATAGACTACTTACATAAGTCCGCTGGGACTTGTTAGCTGTGGTTTGTTAGCTATCTTTATCGCTTAAACGGATCATAAAAAGATACAGAAACTAGTTGGGCAAATTTGCAACAATCACTAATAGCCATCGTCTTTATAGCAAAAATACTCCATGAACAGAATAACCATAACACTACTTCTAATTTTAACTATTACAATTTCAGTCAGTTGTCATCACAACAAAAATGTTTTAAAAAAATCGGACCCAACGGCAAAAGGATTTTCTCAAGCCAAATTAGATGCATTAAGCACCTATTTAGAGAACACAGGTTCTGAAGCTATGATGGTACTAACAGATGGAAAAATTGTATACGACTGGGGAAATACAGATAAAAAATTACTGGTTCATTCCATTAGAAAGGCCCTGCTAAATTCGCTTTATGGCATCTACATTGAAAATGGAACCATTGATACTACAAAAACAATTGGCCAACTTAAAATTGATGATATCAATCCTCTAACTGAAACAGAAAAGACAGCGACCATAGCAGATTTATTAAAATCAAGGTCTGGAATTTATCATCACGCAGCAGCAGTTTCAGAAGGGATGTTGGCAGCAATGCCGCAACGTGGTACTCACAAACCCAATGAAGCATATTACTACAACAATTGGGATTTTAATACGCTCGGATACATATTAGAGCAACAAACCGGAAAAAACGATTTTTGATTTGTTTAAGCAACATATAGCGCAACCATTGGGAATGGATTATTCTAATAATTATATAACGGTTAAAAATCCGGATGATAATTGGACAGTCCCCAATGTGGACGGGTTTTACCAGTTTGAAGAAGACAAATCAAAATATCCGGCGTACCACTTTAGGTTATCCGCAAAAGATTTAGCGCTTTATGGTCAACTATACCTAAATAAAGGGAAGTGGAAGGGTGAGCAGATTATTCCGGAGGATTGGATTGAAAGATCTACTAAACCCTATTCAATTACAAATGAAAATTACGGCATCGGATATGGCATGCTCTGGAATGTCTTGATACCTAATGAAACCAGAAAAACCAAATCATTTTTCCATACGGGTGTTGGTATTCATATGCTCGGTGTTTATCCCGAATCTAACCTAGTTTTGGTACATCGTGTAGATACAGAAAAAGAATATAAATTCCATCAAGGAAACTTCTATCAAATGATTGCAATGGTTTGGGATTCAAAAGAAAAATAACAACCCTAGCGAATACGGTATGTAATCTATAACTAGTACGCACCCACTTTAAAAAGTTCTTAGTGATTTGCCATTAGGTATTTACGCATGCAATCCTTATGCAGTGGCTGTTGATCATAAGATATAACATACTATTGCATGGTAAGTTGTGTGATGTGTTCATACCCAAATGGCCACGTGAACTAGATTTTTATACTGTTTTGGTTCTTAACCTGTTAAGAATTTAAAATGAATTCCTTAAATTGAAAAACGTAAGGCTAATTCATACCAATACTATTTGTGAAAAAATTACTTCTTCTACTTTTATTAGTACTATCCATTTCTAGTTTTTCTCACGGTCAATCCTCTTATAAAGAATACTCCTACACTGAATTTTTTGAATTGATTAAACAAGAACAAGACACGGTATTTAAACTCAATAATGCCTTGATTAAATACAATCCTGAAACTGATCAACGGTTTACAATCTCCAATAAAAACGTTTACGAAGCCAGAGATACAAGCTATGTGTATAGAAATGACATTGTCATTGATAAAGTCATAGAACTAGATAATGTACAATTCTTAGCTACTGAATACCGAGTTAATGGCAAAACTCATGCAGGTGGTGTGTTACTTGATATTTACTTTAAAAAACCTGTTCAGTTTTATAATACTAATACACTAACGATACGTTATTGTAGATTTGATAGTTCCTATAGATTAGATACTAGAAACTGTGATTCAGACAGCTATCTTACTGATGTTTTCGACGCAGGTATTGATATATCCTATTCAAATTTTACTGACTTTTTTCAATACATGGTTTGTACTGAAGGTTCTGAACAGTTCCAAGTTTTGTTTAGAGACAATACTTTTAAATCTACGAATAGTAAAGACCGCTTTTTTCTATCAAACTCAAATATTAGCTCTTTCGGGTTTGATAAAAATTTTGTTGACTATGAAGATATTATCTTCATGGGCTTGTTTGACACCAAGTTTAATATTGTAAGGAATAATATATTTAACTCTAGCTATATACAAATGAACCTTGGTTCTACTGACATATTTCAGTGGTTTGACAATTCCTATTCCAGTACGGTTTTTGTGACAAGAGTTTCATTTTCTTCAAATGATATTATTGATTTGGAACAATTTAAGAAAGGAATCAGTAACTATTCTGGACTTATGGATTATAGTCTGCAAGCAACTAATAAATACCCTATACATCAAGAAATCAAGGAAAGATCAGCATTAGTAACTAAGTACTTAGATTCGGTTCGCTTATATAATGAAAAAGCATTTAGAGAAGAGATGTCGCATAAAAGTCAATTCTACAAACACTTTAAAAGTCGGTATAATAGCCAAATTGCCAATCAGATTTACATCGATCTTAAGGACTTTGAAACCCAACGTTTAAAAATTGAATATAATTTGAACCCTAGTTTCCGATCGTATTTTAAGTGGAAAGTGAATCAATTCCTGAAGCTCTTTTCCGATTACGGCACTGAACCCTCAAAAGCTATTGTGGTTTCGGTATATGTTATCCTAGCGTTTGCATTGATTTACCTTTTTTTCCCAAATACGTGGGACAGTCACGGGAAAAACCGCATCATGAACAGGTACCGTTTTTTTACCAAATACATGAACAAAGACGCTGGCATGCATGAGGTGTATTTAGAAGAACAACAACAAGAACTTTTGGCTGCAGAGGACTTTAAAAATTACATGCAGGCGGCCGAAAAAACCATACCCAAATTCTTTATAACAACAGCAATGCCAATCTATAGATGGTCAGTATCAGGAACAAGATTCTCAGCAGCTATTTTAAAGCAAATTGATGTGATGCGTGGGACCTGGAAAGACTTACCTAAATCCAAGCAAGTTTGGAAATCTTTTTTATTAATTGCAGTTTTTGTGATTGCCATTCTGTATGACCTTTTCATAAAAATACTCAACGCTCTCATGCTTTCCATCAACACCTTTACCACATTAGGTTTTGGTGAAATCCCAATCAAAGGATTACCTCGTTATTTGGCGATTATCCAAGGTTTTATTGGTTGGTTTATGTTGACGATCTTTAGTGTGTCATTAATCTCTCAACTATTGAATTAATTATGATTAAATTTTTTCAGACAAATACGATACAAACTTATGAGTGAAAATAAAACTTCCCGTTATTTTAAATACGCCATAGGCGAAATCGTCCTTGTTGTCATTGGCATTCTTATCGCCTTGCAGTTGAACAATTGGAATCAAGACCGGATTTTTAAGCAGAAAATGGAAAGTTATTATCTAAACTTATATGAAGAGATAAAAACAAATGAAACCTCAACCAATCTTAAAATTGGTGTTCAGGAAAAACTACAAAAACAACTTAAAGTTGCTTTGCAAATTTTATCTGCTAATGACTTCTCAAAAAGAGCTGAGCTACAAGTAAACCTTGGTGCCATGGCAACAGCATGGACAGGCGATTTCTCACTCAATGTTTTTAATGAATTTATCGCTCAGGATTTGTTAAGTAAAGTAGAGGATAAGGAATTAAAACATTTGCTGACTCAACTCAAAAAAAATTTAGAAAACATGGTCAGCATGGATAACTATACTGTCAACCAGTACACAAACTTAATTGAACCTTTTGTGGTAAATACACTAAACTATTCTGCAATTGCGCTACCAAGATATAAGGTGGGGCTGGTAGAGGGTAGTCAACCCTTGGATTTTGAATCCATTTATAATTCCAATAAGCTTTGGAATGTCCTTACAATTAAACTAGAAACTACAAATTTGAATATTAGAGATCTCAATAGACTGAAGTTGAACTTTCAACAATTGGAAGCAAAACTCAAAAAATTAAATGCTAAAAGTTAATGATCAAATTCTTTCGAAAAATACGATACAAACTTATGAGTGAACAAAATACAACGCGTTACTTAAAATACGCCATCGGCGAAATCATCTTGGTTGTCATCGGTATTCTCATAGCGCTTCAAATTAATAATTGGAATGAGCAACGCAAAATTGATAAGGTTGAAAAAGAAATGCTTACTTCATTATATAAAAGTATTGCTAACGATACTATAAGGTGGAATTCCGAATTTGAAGGCTATAATGAACAATTGGTTTATGGTAACTATATAAAACAAAAATTTCAAGAAAATGCATCACACGAAAAGCGATTAGACACAGCTTTTGCTTTAATATCATCGTCTTATTTACAAGAAGCCGAACATATACCTTTCAATAATTTATTGAATAAAGGTATTGATATTGTAAAAAATGACAGTATTAAATTCTATTTAAATCGATATTACGATCATTCAAAAGACTTAGAGGAAGTTGAAAACTACTTTGAAAACTCTAAATATTACAGGCAACATATTTATCCAAAATATTTTAAAAGCTATAAATATGGAAGAGAGGCTATTCCCATTGATTATGAACAACTAAAGACAAACTCAGAATTTAAAATAGCCTTAGATTACACCATAAACGACGCCTACTTTTATAGAGGGTGGTCAGAACACAAAAAAGAAGATGCCTTAAGGTTGTTAGGCCTAATCCAAGAAGAACTACAATTAAAGGACAATGATTAAATTCTTTAGACATATTCGTAAATCATTACTTATGGAAAACAAAACATCAAAGTATTTTAAATATGCTTTGGGCGAAATTATTCTTGTTGTGATTGGAATTCTTATTGCCTTACAGATCAACAATTGGAATGAGGCTAGAAAAAACAAAAATTACGAGCGCTCTATGCTAGCGCAGATGAAAGAGGAACTGCAGTCAAATAGTAATATGTTAAATAATTGGCTGCCATCGCTTAAAGGTATAGTTCGCACGGTTAATACTGTAGCGGCCATGAAAGAAGACCCGAATCATCCAACGGACTCACTACAATACCATTTAGAACGTATAAAAGGATTCGGAATTGCAGTGTCTTTTAATACTAGCGCCTACAACGCCATTAATTCTGGTGGTTTAGATAAAATATCTAATCCCGAGATAAGACAGCAAATATCTAATATTTATGGAAATACAATCCCAAGTGTATCTAAGTGGATCAATGAAATTGTAAGGACATCGCTATTTGAAAGAAACAAACTTTTCTATGAGATTTACGACCCTGTTGTAGTTCCCGGTAAATCTGGAATTATAGAAACTAAATTGATTGAAACAGATGCACAGACCTTACGAAATAATCCTAAAGTAGACGAAATGTTAGAAGTTCTTAATTGGCCCATACCAATTAGTATTATTGTAATAGAAGAATTAGATCAAAAAATACAAAACCTTATCGAAGCTATAGACCAGGAATTAAAATGATAAAGTTTTTTAGACATATAAGATACAACCTTATGGAACAAAACAAAACTGGGAAATACCTCAAATACGCCATCGGCGAAATTATTCTTGTAGTTATTGGAATTTTAATTGCGTTACAGATTAATAACTGGAATGAAAACAAAAAACAACGAGAATTTGAATTGAAAATGCTCACTGAAATAAAAAGTGCGTTAGAATCTGATATAGATTATTTTCATCGTTTAGAAATTCGTTTACAGAGACTCGATTCGTCTGCAAACAAATTCATTAGACTAGTGCATGAAAAAGCTACTTTTAATGATACACTATATAAAAACGGAAGATCAAGGTGGTATAATTTAAGAACTGGAATTAATCTTCAATTTAACCTTGGACCTTATGAAGCTTTAAAATCTTCAGGCATTGATAAAGTTTCTAACAATAATCTACGAAATAGTTTGGTAGATTTTTATGACTTTAGATTTCCCACTTATATAACTTTTATTAAATACTTTGATAAAGGTTATGATAAGGATGTTGCCACTTTAAAATCTTTTTTAGGGAAACCATATACTGAATCAGAAAATGGTGAAGTAAAGGTATACTCTAAATTTCCAGAAAACTTATTAGAACAAACAGAATTTCTTCTTTTATTAACTAGACTTAAAAGTAGAGCGTCCAATTCTATAAATATTATAGACAAGAGTATTGAGCTTATGGAAGAGTTAAAAGATGAAATCAATGCTGAAATTACTAAATGAAATTAAAATAACGAAAGCACAAAATGCTTGTGTTTCATTATAACCAACCACCCACCAAATGATAAAATTTTTTAGACGAATTAGATTTAACCTTATGAGTGAAAACAAAACATCACGCCCTGCCAGCCGGACAGGCAGGTATTTAAAATATGCCATCGGTGAAATTATCCTTGTAGTGATTGGTATTTTGATTGCGCTGCAAATCAACAACTGGAATGAGCAGAGAAAGGATAACAAAAGAGCTAAAGATTACATTACACGAATTTCTGAAGATTTAGAGCGCTCGTTAGAATTGAGTGAAAAACTACTTGAACAAAATAAGTCTATACTTCTGGCTGTAACAGAAACACAAAAACTTATTGAGAGAGGTACAGAATTAACAACCTCTGAAAAAAAGACCTTAGACTACAGTATACTTTGGTTTCCCAGGACCACATATCAGTTACCGGATATGCTTACCTACGAAGAAATGAAGGAAAGCGGGGATTTAGGCCTTATCAAAGATATTGACCTACGAAACGACCTGGCCGAGTTTTACAGCTATACCAGACAAGTAAAAACGGTTTACGAAAAATTGAGTCGTAATATCGAAAATCAACACGAGGTTTTCAATACCGAAATTCGCACGTACACTAACCCAGAGACTTTAGATCTTACGTTTAGTTACGATATAAAGTCTATGAGCCAAAACACTATTTTTATAAATACCTTTTCCCGTATGACTACACATTGGAGAGGTTATGTTTACTTTATGGAACGTGTTCATAGACAATCCAAAGACTTACTTAAAAAGGTCAGGAATTATGATTAAATTTTTCAGACAAATACGATACAAACTTATGAGTGAAAACAAAACATCGCGCCCTGCCAGCCGGACAGGCAGGTATCTAAAATATGCCATCGGCGAAATCGTTCTTGTTGTGATTGGAATTCTTATTGCACTTCAGATCAATAATTGGAATGAAGATAAAAAATCAAGGAGTTATGAACTAAGCATGCTCGTGGAATTAAATAAAGCCATGACAGAAGATATTGAAAAGTTGAACTCTATTATTCCTTATTTCAAGAAAGTTAAAAATAGTTATGTTGAGTTGACACGAGTCAAAAATGGTAAAGAAATTCCTCAGGATTCTTTATATAAAGTTTTAGGATTAGTGGGAAGATATGGCTATGTGTTGACTTTTAATAAGGGACCTTATGAATCGTTAAAATCTAATGGCTTAGATAAAATATCGGATATCGAAACAAGAAATCGTATTTCAGCATTGTACGGAGACGAAATACCAAATGCTGAATTATGGGTCAATGAGGTCCTTAGAGCAGAGCTCTACAATAGAAGTGAATATATGGATAGTATGTTTAGTCCAAAATATATCGTTGATGATAACAAAATTGAAAGTAAATTAATTCTTTCCAATATCCCTGAGGCACTAAAAACTAAAACGATGGAGAAGCTCATTAGTACAAGCTGGCCATTAAATGGAATATTACGTCAATTCACCAGAATGAGAGATGATATGGTAAAGACTAAGGATCGTATAAAACAAGATATAAATAATTTAGATGATTAAATTCTTTAGACAAATACGATACAAACTTATGGGTGAACAAAATACAGCGCGATACTTAAAATACGCCATTGGAGAAATTATCCTTGTTGTTATTGGTATTCTCATAGCTTTATCCATCAATAACTGGAACGAAAAGTTAAAGGAGAATAAAAAGGAAGCCTATTTTATAGATGAACTTCAAAAAGAATTTATAAACGATAGTCTAACCTTGCAAAGACTTATTTTTCTATCAAACATTAAGGCAGAAGAAGGAAAAATTGTAAAGGAATTCCTTTTAGGACAACCCGTCTCCAAGGATTCAATCATTAGTATGGTATTTTTTAACGGCCGTTTTCTTGAATTTGAAAGCTTTACACCGACGTATGATGAAATCATTGCCACCGGACAGCAAAGCATCATCAAAAACGATTCGCTTAAAACACTGATTAAAGCCTTCAAAGACCAAGGCAGCTTTTACAAGAGATTCTTATATGACGAATGCATGACCATTAAGCAACAATACAACCTGCACGCTTATAAATACTTTGAACGCAGTATCCTACCCGAATTATGGGAAAATGCAACCAAAGAAAACCCCGTTGTTGATATTGATGCACTTGGCGATTATATGATAGATGTAGAAGGCTATAAAAAGGATTCAAAATCGCTGTACTATGTCACTATGAATACGGGCGTTGATATGGATTTAAATCGATTTTATAAAACTGTAGTCATGCCGGACCTGGAGTTGATCTTAAAAAAAATACGTGATATAAAATCCAAAACCTAATAACGCAACTGATGATTAAATTCTTTAGACAAATTAGATACAACCTCATGAATCAGAATAAAGCATCCAAGTACTTTAAATATGCCATTGGAGAAATTATCCTTGTGGTTATTGGAATTTTGATTGCCTTATCTATTAATAATTGGAATGAGGAAATTAACTCTAAGAAAAAAGAAAGGTTAGCTTTAATTGAAATTCTTACCGATTTAGAATATAACATCGTAGAGTTAGATTCAGTAAAAAGCAGGCGATTGGGTTTACTGAAAAGTGTAAATGCATTAGAGATCTTAATTGAGACAATGGAAACGAATAAACCATATCACGATTCATTAGGCATATATTTTAATACCGCAAATTCCTATGATGAAGCGGATTTTAAAATCAGCGGATATAATTCATTAAACTCAATCGGTATGGATCTAATAGAAGACCCAAAAATTCGTTCTTCAATTGGTCAATATTTCACTTCTTCAATTGCAGACTACAAAAGTGCTTTCAATGAGGTCGTAAAAGATTTTCATGAATATATGCTTCCCTTTATGAGAAAAGAATTTACATTAATCAATATGCATAAAGAAAATAGAGCGCTTATTCCAAATGATTATGAAGCATTAAAAAACAATAAGGAATATATACAATCCTTGAGAACCTTTTTAGATGTCCAAAGCTATTATCTAAATGTACTTAACCTTAATTTGGATAATGCCGTAAAATTAAAACAGGACATGAAAGAATATATTAATGAATAAAATAACGAAAGCACAACAATGACTATAATTCATTGTGGCTGTATTTCAACTTATAAATTCAATCTTATTCGCTACCTTTAGTCCACAGCGTAATAACACAACGTGTGATTAAGCTAGAAGCTACACCAACAACCGTTCTTTACAGAACTTAAACGCTATAAATCAACAATTTGGACTATTTAACACCAGCAAGATTATTAACGACTGAATTAAATTGGGAAGATTTAGTTTTGCCCAAAAGCGTAAAGAACGATATTGATGAAATTTTAATGTGGTTAAAATTAGAGAAAAACATTAAAAAGGATACTCATCTTAATAAATGGTTGAAACCTGGTTATCGTGCTTTGTTTTATGGACCATCTGGTACCGGAAAAACTTTAACAGCCTCGCTAATAGGAAAATCCGTCAACAAACCTGTTTATAAGATAGATTTATCCATGGTGTTTTCAAAATACATAGGAGAAACAGAAAAAAACCTAGCTGAAGTTTTTGATCAGGCTGAAAATAATAAATGGATTTTATTTTTTGATGAAGCTGATGCCCTTTTTGGTAAACGCACAAAAGCACCTTCTCCCAATGATCGTCATGCAAATAAAGAAATAGCCTATATTCTGCAGAGAATTGAAAATTTTTCTGGATTGACTATTATTGCATCCAATCTTAAGAGCCATATAGATGAGGCTTTTTCGCGAAGATTTCAATTACTAGTTCCGTTTAAAATGCCAAATAAAGAAGAAAGGTATATGCTTTGGAAACGCATATTTTCTAAAGAATACAGTCTTGATGAAGAGTTCATTAGACAATCTTCTGAAAATTATGAACTTACTGGAGGCGCGTTAATTAATGTACTTCGTAGGGCACTATTACATAGTCAACAAGATTCAAAACCTAAAATATCAGAGGAAGCTGTAATCTATGCGATTCGTAAAGAATTTGAGAAAGAGCGTAAATAAGCCCGCTAACAATTATAAGAATGACTCGTAACGTACTCATAATAATCACATTTATTTCTCTTTTGGTGTCATGCCATCAACCACCAAGCTTTGTAGGCTTTACTTATCCAGATGGAAATACAAAGGCAATAATATTGAGTTATGATGATGGCACTATTCAAGATATAGAACTGGCTGCATTGTTTGATAAAAACCATCTTATTGGCACCTTTAATTTAAATTCGAAATACTTAGGAGTCACTAGAGGATGGCCACAACAAGATGGCGATACTATTTATCAGCGCTATGTGCCAAAAGATTCTTTATTGATTATTTACAAAAATCATGAAATTGCTGCACACGGAGCGTTGCATAAAAATTTTACCGCAATTTCTAAAGAAGAAATACTTGAAGAAATCCATACGGATTTGGAGGTTTTGGAAAAACTGACCAAGAGAAACATTATCAGTATGGCGTATCCTTTTGGCAGTACCAATGATAGTATTGCCAATTTAATAGCTTCTACAGGAATTAAAAACGGAAGAACTGTTGATGATACGCACACTTTTGATCTCCCAAACAATTATATGATATGGCATCCTACTTGTCATGATAGTAAAGCTCTAGATTATCTAGATTCTTATTTGGAATTAGATAGGCAACAATTATCGGTTTTTTATGTCTGGGGACATTCGTGGGAATTCGGAAATAAGGAAAGGTGGGATAACATGGTTACTTTTTGCGAAACCATTGGAACATCTAATGATATTTGGTCTGTAGGCCATGGGGAACTTACCAATTATTTGCTGGCCATTGACAACGTTCAGATAGACCATAATAAAATTGTGAATCCTTTAGATAACGAGCCCGTCTGGATTAGACTTTCGAGTGGTATTGAGAAGCTCAGTCCCGGTGAATCCATTACACTAAAGCAGTAGCTCACCAAGGCATGTAAAGATTATTGCAATCTATTATCTTTAATCTAAGGCGGATTACCATTGTCTGTGATTCTGCAACAGTCCCTATATAAAACAGTTGGCTTTATGATTTTGTAATTCCAATAAATTAAAAATCATATCTTTAGAGAAACCAACCAACAAGATCCCGGCTTTCTCGGGAAAAAGAATATGATTAAATTCTTTCGACGAATCAGACGAAACTTACTTTCAGAGGGCAAAACAGGAAAGTACTTGAAGTATGCTATAGGCGAAATTGTGCTGGTGGTCATTGGTATTTTAATTGCGTTGAGTATTAATAATTGGAATCTCAACCGAAAGCAACACAATGCTGAAAAGGAATTTCTACAAGGCATCAAAGCCGATCTAAAAAAGGACAAGGACTATATTGATCTTGTAATAGAAAGACAGCAACCAAAGCTCGATGTCTTTAATTATTTAAATGCGGCGTCAACCAAGCTTCATACTGAAAACGCCATTGTGGTTGATTCGTTATTTAAAATATATTTTTCAAGCCAACGTACGTTTTATCCCATTTCTGGTTCCTTTGAATCGGCCGTTTCAGGCAATAAAATCAATTCATTTAAAGACAAAGCTATTACCAGTGCACTCATTAAACTTTATAACACCACCTATGCGCGTTTAATTGATAATGGCAACATCAGTGATGACCGATGGGATTTTCTTAGTAAAAAATACCGCCATGAACGACGAACAGGCATTAATGAAAGCATGAGTGATGCCCAACTTTCAGCACTCTTGGATGATATGTATCACCATTTTGTGCATATGCGTTGGTATCAAAATCAATTAACGGATACCAATAACGAAATTGATGCCATATTAAATAACATAAAATAAACTAATGATAAAGTTCTTTAGACACATACGCTATACGCTTATGGAAACTGGTAAAACCGGCAAGTATTTAAAGTATGCCATTGGTGAGATTGTGCTTGTGGTTATTGGTATTCTAATTGCGTTGAGCATTAATAATTGGAATGAAAATCGACAATTAAAAAAAATAGAGAACGCTAGTATTAAATCACTTTTCAGTGAATTCAATTTTAATAAATCAGCAATAGAAAGTTGTAAAAATTTAATCATTGAAATGAGAATGTATGGTGACAGCATTCGGATGCAACTCGGTCCTCAAAAATCAAATTTAGAAATCGAACAAGTGAATTTTTGGTTTGGGGAAATAGGCTTCACAAGAAGGTGTGAAATTTCGACAGATGTTCTAAACTCTGGAAATATAAATATCATTTCTAACGCAGAAATAAGAAGAAAAATAAGTAAGTGGTTTTCTGATTTAAAGGATCTTGAGCGGGAGGAAAATGAATGGGCGCAACAGTTTTCTACCACAATTACTTCATATTTAAACAAATGGATACTTTGGGATGACGTTGATTATGAGGGTTCACGTGATGACCCACGATATTTCAAATCGCGTTTTTCAATAGATCCAAGAGTAATTTTACAGCAGGTTGAATTTTCAAACATCATGAATAATCACTACTGGAGAATCAAGAGAACTGAAGAGCGGACAATATCTCTTTTACAACAAACTGATGAAGTTATACAACTTATGCAAGAAGAATTAGATAAAATATGATAAAGTTCTTTAGAAAAATTCGCGAAAACTTGCTCTCCGAAGGAAAAACTGGTAAGTATTTTAAATACGCTATTGGCGAAATTGTTCTTGTTGTGATTGGGATTTTGATTGCTATCCAGATTAATGATTGGAATGAAAATAGAAAAATCAATAAAGAAGAAACACGATTTTTAACACAGCTCAAGGAGGAGTTTACAATAAATAAAGAGAAGCTAACAAAAATAAATGACAATAACACGAAGATTCTTGAGGCCTTGCAAAAAGTATTAGATGAAATGCCAATTGATGTAAAAACCGTTGATCTTGATACACTTTCAAAAAACCTCTATGAAACTTACTATTTTTACACCTTCGATCCTATTGAAAGCACTATCACTGAATTAGAGAACAATTCTTTTAAAATCATTTCAAATAAAAAATTAAGGTCACTTTTACAATCATGGAAAACTGTTAAAGAAGATTTTAAAGATGACGAAAACTTTGCAATAGAATATGCTAAAGATTATAATAAGTATATGCAAAAACATGTCAGTATTGATTTTGGTCTCAAAAAACCAAACACGGATTTATCTTTTTTAACAAGTATAGAATTTGAAAATTGGGTTAGGATAAGGCATATTTACTACCTTGATATTGTTGAATCTAATGATTTGAAACGATTATACGCAGTAATAAATGAAATTATAGAATTGAGCGACTTAGACACGTAAGAAACAAAAGTAGTTCTAGATAACGAAAGCACAGTAATGGTAAAAGTAAATGCCTGTTCTCGATTGCGCTTCGACTACACTTCGGCTACGCTCAGTGACCACACTCAGTGCCCGTGTTCAGGGCAGGCTGAATGCACTCGGAATTGCTAACGTCTGGTGTTGTTAACCCGAAAATAATCGCTAAATTGGCTGTAACTGTTGATTATACAAAACTGTTGGCAGTGATTTGGACAGCATACTAATCATTAAAAAAAAATACCATGACAGAAAACCGACAATTAAAAGCACCAATTAGATTATTACTGATTTTGGCTATTGCTATTCTTCCCATCTTTTCTTTTTCGCAAAATGATAAAGAATCCAATAAGAAAGAGCCGCTGAATATTGGATTTGTATTATATACAGAAAGCGATACTCCTGGAACTTTATTCGCAAGATGGAATTACGGCAACGCTTATAGTGGTCCTGGAATTGCAACTGGTGGACCAAAAGAAGATGGGTATGTTGGAAAGTATCATGTTCGCTATTTTTTTGAGAATGGAGATTTTTCAGATGAATATGACCTCGTCATAGAAAAGAAAGGAGATTTCTACGATGTTTCTTGGCTGATTGAAGGAAAGGTCGCTGCGAAAGGTGTTGGAATGGAAGTGGAAAACGGATTGGCAGTCGGATGGCGCAGAGTTACTGATTAGATTTTAGGCCATATACATGCTCGAATAGAAATACAAACTACTGGCTACAATGATTTTAGTTCATTACGGCTGAATTGCTTGTACAGGTTCGCGTTGGTTGTTTCTATTCGGTTTTTATTTACTAAATTAGTTGCTAAATCATATAACATCGTGTTACACAAATACTTAGCGACGAGCAAAATATCACGAATTAAAAGTCTAAGAAAGATGAAAACAATTAAACATCCTGGTAAAACCTTTATTTTAGGTTTAAGCATTTTGCTTTCTGTTATAACTCTACAAGGTCAAAGCTATGACAAGCTTAATCATCTGAAAGGGCAGCATTTAGACACCTATTATAGTGAAGGTGCTATTGCAGAAGCAGAACATATGGCTGCACTTTGTGATAGCGTTATTTCATTTTATAGTACAACCCTTAATTTTAAACCTACGGTGACCTTACTGGTATTGTCTCCAACCGATTGGAATACCTACACCCATTTCCCGGTCTACGGTATGCCACATTATCCTAATGCAGAAACCCTTGTAGTGGCTTCTGATGATAATGATTTTTGGAAAAGTATGTTGCCGCCTCTTGATCAATTGCCAGAGGACCTTGCTCAACACATTTCCAATACCTATGTTGACAATGATGGTAATTTGAGTATGCGTGGTTTTTTTGATCTTTTGGCTATACATGAACTGGGACATGCCTACCATGAGCAAGGCAAGCTTACCATGCAACGTAAGTGGATCGGCGAATTATTTTCCAATATGTTTCTTCACAATTATATCGCTGAAAAAAAGCCTGAGTTATTACCTGCGTTAACCATTTTTCCTCAAATGGTGGTCAACTCCACCAACAAAGTGGATTTAAAATATACGACGTTACATGAATTTGAAGAGCATTACGGTCTAATAGCGAGTCAATCTCCTCAAAATTATGGATGGTATCAATGCCGATTGCATACTGCTGCAGGAGATATTTATGATGGAGTAGGTGTTACAGCATTTCAAAACCTGTGGGATGCTCTAAAAACACATAACGAACCCTTAGAAGATGCTGCACTGGCTACATTACTCTCAGATGAGGTACATGAGCGTGTTGCGGATATTCAGTTATTATGGGATGATTGAAAAGGGTAGCTACTAGCAAGGTACTATAGATAAAGCTTGTTTAACAACTTATCAGTTTTTATTTGCTAAGTTAGTTTCTTGAGCATATGACGACACTTTGGCAAAACCGTTGTATGCCATTTAAAAATTCAATATAGATGAAAAGCTTTCTGACTTTAATATCACTAATTATCGTTTTCATTGTGAAAGCACAGACATCAACGTCTGATGAGAAATCTATTGAAATTGACAATTACATAGACTATATAATGCAGGAGCAGAAAATTCCTGGACTAGCTTTAGCTATTACACATAAAGGAAAAGTCTTAAAAAAGAAAACCTACGGTTTGGCAAGTATCGAATATAATGTAGCTGTAACAGACTCATCTTCTTTCTGGCTCGCTTCTGTTTCAAAACATTTTACCGCAACGGCTATCATGCAACTTTATGAAAAAGGAATTCTTGATTTAGATGATGAGATTCATCAACATTTACCTGATGCACCAAACAACTGGAGAGGAGTTACAATTCGGCATTTGTTGACTCACACCTCTGGTCTTCCTATCTCTCGTAACGCATCTGCTTGGAGCAATAGATCAGCAAAAGGCACTTATACCGCTAAACAAATTTATGAGAATTCAAAAAAAGACACCTTAGTTTTTAAGCCAGGAGAAGATTTTCTTTATAGTGATGAGGGTACTTATTTATTAGGATATATTGTCCATAAAATTAGTGGTTTGTCGTTTAATGATTACATGCAAAAAATGATTTTTGAGCCATCTGGTATGTCATCTGCTTACATGATGGATCACTTTAAAATTCATCCTAACCAAGTCACTGGCTATTCAGTAAAGGATGATGAGATTATTCCCGACCGAAATTCTTACCGTTTAATTGACACAGAACTTAATGCCGCTGGAGGAATTTATGCCACGATTGATGATATGATCCATTGGGAATATGCGATGACTAATAATCTTCTGCTGACTCAAAAAAGTAAAGATTTGATGTGGAGCTCTCATAAATTAAATAATGGGTATCCAACCCACTATGGCTTTTGTTGGAATACTCAAATGATTCAGGGCAAAAGAATTATTTATCACCCAGGAGTGGCTGGGACTGAATACTTGCGTTTTGTTGACGATTCTCTTAGTATTATAATATTGACAAATCAAGCAAAATACGAAAGAGCAATTTCACAAAAAGTTGCAGAAATTATAGGAGTTTCACCCCATATTAAGGGAGAAGATATAAGACCAGAACATGTTAGTATTAAAAAGCCAAAGAATAAAGCGTTGGAGTTGTTAATTGGAGAATTTGAATTCGTACCCAATGAAAACTACTATTTAGATGATATCATAAAGATGGATATCGTTTTAAAAGAAAATGAACTTTGGATCGAGTATCCAGCAAAAAAAGAATACCGAAAACAATATAAGCTCGCTAAGTTAGATAATGGAAGGTGGATTCAGTTATCTTGGGAACCAACTTATGTTGAAACTAGTTTTGAGCTTCTACAGAATAACAAAAACATATCCTTTAAGGTATATGAAGATTATGGCCTTGGTTATGATATACATGTAGGAGAATTGAAAAAAGTGAACTGAATCTAGATATGTGAAAAAACTGCATAATGGAATGGCTATATGTGATTGTTTTTACTAATCAACGTCTTCGATGCTTGGACATGCTCAGCATAGGTAAGCTTATGGTATCTCTACTGATAAGAGCACAGGAATTTTAAGTCTGGGTTATATTTGCTAACTTTAGAAGCTAACCTTGCAACTACCAATAAATTAAACTGTTAGATGCAATTTAAATACACACCAAATGGAATTTAAGAAAACCTCTAGAAGGAAATTTATTGGCTCATCTGCTCTGCTTACTGCTGGTGCTTTATTACTTCCAAATGTTGGAATGGCATCAAATGAATATCAATCCAATCCAGATGATTTATATCTCATTGGGCCAAAAGAGGGATTTACAACGCATATAGGAACCATGCTTTCTATGATGACCATGATGAGAGCTTGGGTAGTGCGGCAAGTGAAAAACCTCACTGTAGAAGAGTTAGATTTTCAAATAGACGCTACATCCAATTCCATAGGAGCCATGCTCTTTCATTTGGCGGCTACTGAAAAGTACTATCAATTAAATACTTTTGAAAATATTCCGTGGGGCGAATGGGATAAAGCCATTAAGGACGAATGGGATGTTGCATCCTCTCTTGGAGAACGTGCTCGTGATATCATTAAAGGCAATGATATTTCTTTTTATTTAGAAAAACTCGAGTCTGTGAGAAGTTATACCATCGAAAAATTCAAGGAACTTGACGATAGTTGGCTAATGCAATCAGAGCCTTTTTTTCCTATAAAAAGAGGAACCTTGGGTGAAACTAACAATTATGCGAAGTGGTTTCATGTCTGTGAACATGAGTCCAATCATAACGGACAGATAAAATTTATTAAAAGTCGAATTTCTGACTAGAAACGATTAGCAAAACATATAAACCAACCCAATATGCACAAAATCATTCTAACATCCATAAGCCTAATGTTTGCTTTCAATTCAGTTTTTGGACAAACGAACGACGAAAAATATGGAGACGACGTAAAATCAATAGATGCCATTATAAATGCCTATTACGATGTTGTTTCAGGTTCTAGTAGTGATCCTTGGGAATTTGAACGCGATAAGTATATACATTCAGAACATGCAGTAATCACAAGGTTGGATGACAATGGAAAAGCCGAATCCCATACTCTTGAAGCGGAATATATACCCATGGGCTTATCACCAAAAGCGGATTTTTACGAAAAGGAACTTAAAAGAGAAGTCAGCAAATTTGGGAATGTTGCACAAGTTTGGAGTGCCTTTGAAATACGAACGGACCCAAAAATTGAATCCGATATTAGAGGACTAAATAGCATTCAGCTTCATTATGAAAATGGACGATGGTGGATAGATAGTTGGACGTGTGAAATGGCATCTGATAAAAATTCTGTAGTGACTGAGTTTATGACTACTGACGACATAAGTACTTCGTCTGCAATAGACGACATAAAAGAAATGGAACAGCTACAAGTACAGGGAATTCTTGAAAAAGATTCAACCCTAATTAAAAAATTACTTCACAAAGATTTAATTGTTAATGCGCCGAGTAATACTGTGGTTGACCTAAATATGGCCATGGAAGCTCTTAAGCTAGGATATATTGATTATACATCCTATGAACAAAGCATTGACAACATAAAAATTATTGAAAACATAGGCATAGTCATGGGTTTAGAAACTGTAATGCCAACGGGTTTAACAGGTAAGGCTGGGACTATAGAAAAAAGACGGTTTACAGATATTTGGATGTATAAACATGGCCAATGGATAATGATTGCGAGACAGGCCACAAATATCTCTAATGAATGATTAAGAAAAATCCAATAGTCCAATGCTGTACTCAAAACGGAATTTCAAAAACAATGAAATTAATCGGGATATAAAAACTTTGTATATTTACCTGTATATGAAGATGGTATGGACAGTTTTGCTTTATTACTACTTTGCTAAAGCTACGTTGTAGAAACTATGACCTTCCAGAAATGGAAACCATGCCAAATGGTGAAAGAACTTTTCACATTGTGGATATTGACAGCAATAACATTCATATTATTGAACGAAAATACTAATCAAAAACTCACACAGTCATGAAACATTTCACATCTTTAACACTTATTATCCTACTTCTTATTATGAGTTGTACCGATAAGCAGGATAGTAATAAAGCAATAGAGAAGAGTAGTTATCTTGACTATTCCAATAGTGATGACCAAGTTACTGGTGGAATTAAAATGATTCCAATCGAAACTCCAAAAGGCACTTTTAACGTCTATACAAAACGTATGGGAAATAATCCTAAAATACGTGTATTGTTGCTTCATGGTGGTCCTGGAGGAACTCATGAAGAATTTGGAAATTTTGATGGTTACTTACCAAATGAAGGTATTGAATACATTTATTATGACCAGCTTGATTCCTACTATAGTGATAAACCCAATGACTCTACGCTTTGGACTACCGAACACTTTGTTGAAGAAGTAGAACAAGTAAGAAAAGCTTTAAATCTTAATAAAGACAACTTTTACTTGCTTGGGCAGTCTTGGGGTGGAATATTAGCCTTGGAATATGCATTGAAATATCAGGATAATTTAAAAGGGCTTATAGTCTCAAATATGGTGGCGAGTGTTCCTGAATACAATACCTATGCACAAGAAGTATTAGGGCCACAACTACCAAGTGATGTCCTGAAAGAAATAAAAGAAATAGAAGCCAATAAAGATTATGCCAATCCGAGATATGAAGAACTCTTAATGGAACATTTTTATACTGAGCACATTTTACGCAAACCTTTGGAAGAATGGCCAAAATCAGTACACCTCTTATTTGAACATCTCAACTCAGAAATTTATGTCTATATGCAAGGACCGAGTGAATTTGGCATTACCGATGAAGCCACATTGAGTGATTGGGACGTTTCTGACAGACTGCAAGACATTAAAGTTCCGACTTTAATGTTAGGTGCTAAACACGACACCATGGATCCAAAATATATGGAATGGATGGCATCTGAAGTGCAAAATGGCCGCAGTGTTACCACCAACGGAAGCCATCTATCTCAATTTGATGATCCTGAAACTTTTTTCCCAGCGGTAATAAGATTTATTAAGGATGTAGATGAAGGGAAGTTTAATTAAAAACGAACCACAGATAAGGCAACAACTACTTTCCGAAGGTAAAATCGGAAAGCCTGCCTGCAGGAACATATAATTCATTGCTAATCAGAGTCTGCCTTTACACAAGTTCAGGCACTAACTGAGTTTATTCATGGCAACCAATTTTATCTAATTATTATGGGAAAAATTATGAAGGTTATGACAACAAGGGAAATAAAATTAAGTAACACAGTACAACAATGCATTTAGCTTGCCGCGAGAAAGGTAGTTATCTAAGCATTGGCAATAATAACAATTAACCAAATACATAAAATTATGAGAACTTTTAAAAATTATTACGCAAAAACTTCCTTTATAGGAATGTTTATCATCGTTTTATCTACATTTTTGTCTTTACAGTCTTGTAAAAATGATAAAAAAGAAACAGAACAAGACACTATTGTTGAAGAACAAGAAAATGTTATAGAAATTATAACAGAGGAGATGGATTTTCAAATGCCAGATACAATTTCCTCGGGATGGAATACCTTTCGATATAAAAACCTATCACCTCAAACACATTTTTTTCTCATAGATAAGTATCCTGAAGGAAAGACTTCAGATGATGCAGAAAACCTAGTCGCCCCAGTGTTTGATAGTGCTATGAAACTCATTATGGAAGGAAAAACTGAAGAAGGCTTTGCTGAGTTTTCAAAACTTCCAGAATGGTTTGGTGAGGTTGTGTTTGTCGGTGGTTCAGGACTACTCTCTCCAAATCAAACAGGAGAAACAACACTTAATGTAAAGCCTGGGAAATACATTATTGAATGTTACGTAAAAATGAGTAATGGTGTGTTCCACACTTCAATGGGTATGACAAAAGATATTGTGGTTACTGATGCAGATTCAGGGAATAAACCACTGACTTCTGATATAGACATTAGCATTTCGAGTACGGATGGAATTGTTTTTAATGACTCAATTAGTCCGGGTAAGCACATCTTTTCGGTATTGTATAAAGACCAAATAACACATGAAAATTTTGTTGGACACGATATTAATCTTGTTAAGCTAGATGAAAATGCCAATCTTAAAGAGTTAGAAAATTGGATGAATTGGGCTGATCCAAAAGGATTAATAGAACCAGCTCCAAACGGTGTTACTTTTATTGGTGGCGTAAATGATATGCCAGAGGGTAATATTGGATATTTCTCTGCAAATTTAGAGCCGGGTAATTATGCGCTAATATCTGAAGTACCTAATGCATCCAGTAAAAATATGCTTAAAACATTTGAAGTGGTTAAATAGTATGATTTAAGAAGTAATAACAAATCCAAATTTAGGATGGTTATAATTGCTTACGTCAGCCTGTCTGCTATATCTTTGGCGGATAGGTTTGTTCGTTTTGCTCGTGTCATAAAGAAACCATAACCGAGACCGTTTATTGCAATCGTCTATTTCACCGCAATCATACTAATCTCTACATTAACAAACTTCGGTAAGTTGGCGACTTCAACAGTTTCTCTAGCTGGAGCTGTGGCTTCGTCAAAGTATTTGGCATAAACGGAGTTGATTTTTGAAAAGTTGTTCATGTCGCTAATAAAGATGGAGGTTTTAATGACATTTTCAAAAGTCATATCAGCAGCTTCTAAAACCGCTTTCATATTTTCCATCACTTGGTGGGTTTCTACTTCAATCGAATCCATTACCAATTCCATGGTCACGGGATTTAAGGCGATTTGCCCTGAGGTATAGAGTGTGTTGCCTACCAATACAGCTTGGTTGTAAGGTCCGATTGGTGCTGGTGCTTTTGGTGTATTTATTATTTCTTTCATTCCGCCTGTGCCTTCGTAAGGGAAGGTGTTTTGTTTGTTTCAAATTTAATGAAATTATTTGTATGGTATGGTGCGATTGCTTTGTTCACTTCGACTGCGCTCAGTGTGACACCTCGCAATGACGTTTGAGTGATGTGGTGAGATTGCTTCGTCCTTCGTCCTCGCAATGACGTTCCGTTTTTGTAGAGGGATTGCTTCGTTCACTTCGACTGTTCTTACGCTAAAGCTTCAGCGACACGCGTGCGCTCAGTGTGACACCTCGCAATGACAGTTCATTTTTGTAAAAGCAGAGCTAGTTACCCAATCGTCGGTCTGGTTGGCGACGTTGGTCGTATTTTAAATCCTTCAGTAAGTTAGACTTAATACCAATAAAGAAATTCCAAGAGCTTCGATCACTGAATGGTACCCAAGTAAAATTCATGCGCCAGCTCAATAAGTCGCGCTCAAAACGCAATTGTGTAAAGGTAAATCCATTGTTTAAGAAATCGTAACCTGATGATGCACCAACAGACCATCGTGGCGAAAGTTCCACATCTCCAGAAAACATCAATGAGTGTGACGATACTCGGTCTTCGCGCCTTGTATTGGTGTAGTTGGCGGCATAAGCCAAACGCAAGTTCCAAGGCATTTTATAATTATAGAACTCATTGTTTTCTTCGTCATCACCTCCTTTGCTTCGGTCTTTATCTGTGAGGCGTCTATCGGCAAAATCCTGTGTTTTACCAAAGAGGTCATCCGTTCTGCTATTAGAGGTTGCAGCTCGTCTTTCGGCTTCTTCATCTTCTTCGTCAGTCGTATCCTTGCCAGAAAAACTGTCGTTATTTAATGAGTAGCTGATATTTATATTGGCAGAGGTCAGCCTGAATAAACTCCCACCATTATTGATATTAAATTTGTCGATGAGATTATTGTTGCTATCTAAGGCATAAGGGTTTAAGGTCATACCAAAGTTAATGTTCATCTTTTTATTGAGAATCTGGGTTCCGCCATTTACACGAACCGGACTAATATTCAGCGAATCTGCTGCAAGGTCATAGGCCGTGGAAAAGTTAAGGTTATTGAGCAAGAAGATTTTTTCCGACTCGGTTTTGGTAGAATCCTTAGACCGCACCTTGGCTTCAATATTATTACCAACCGAAAGACCTATATTACTGGAGTAGCGGTTGCCAGGTCTTCCGAATAACGAATTTTCGAAACGTGTGTATTCCACCTGATCTATTGTGGTACCATCGGCATCAATAACATCATAGGTTTCGTAATATTGGTCAAAAGCAGGACTGACGGAATAACTTAAAGATGGACGCACTACGTGCCGTATGGCCTGTATTTTTGGGTCTTTGCCTTTCTTTTCAAAATTATACATTCCGTATAAGGTGGTTCCGATACTTGCTCCAAAGTTGTAGGTTAAAAAACGATCATAGCCGTTAATGTTAATAGGTTCTGAAGTCTCACCAACAAAAATATTGTTACGCCTAACTGTTTTTAAGGTCCAGGTCTCTTCAAAATTGGCGTTGGTGCTCACACTAAAATGATTGAAGAGCTTAAAGTTAGTCGTCACCGGAATACTATAGCGCATACCAGCCACCGCATCTTCAAACATTTCACTTTTCCCAAATAGGGAATCCGTTGTATTAATGCGATATTCACCTCTCGCATTCACCTGAAAGTTGATATTTTGTATAAGGCCTTTCTTGGTGCCCGATTTGGGTGCAAATGGATACACTCTCGTCATCGAAGCCTGCATGGTCGGTAAGGTTAAATTTATGGCTTCCGTATTGGTGTTTTGATTGTGTGTGGCCGTTAAGCTTAAGTTTACTTGTGGTTCACCTTGAAAAGTTTTGGAATATGATACCGAAGACGCCAAAGTATTATTTAAGAAATTAGCTTGGTTTAACTGATTGATGGATTGTTGATAGTATTGACTACTACCCAAGTTTACCGAAGCCGAAAATCTGGAATTTGGATTTGCCTTAGCATCTTGGTTATGCGACCACCGAATATTATATATGGTGCTTTGGCTAAAGTCCGGGAAACCACGCTCGCTATTTAAAAGGTTTTCGTATCTAAAGGCCACGTTGCCCCTAAACTTATACCTTACGGCATAATTACTTTCTAAACGAAGTCCATAACTTCCGTTGGTATAATAATCACCTAGTACTGCCAAATCCACATAATCGCTTATGGCAAAATAATACCCTCCGTTCTGTAGAAAGTACCCTCTATCGTTACCTGTATCTTCACCAAAGGATGGAAAAATAATTCCTGAAGTTTGTTTTTTGGTCATTGGGAAATATGCGAAAGGAATGGCTATTGGTGTGGGTACATCGTAGATGTACATTTGGCTCATCCCAGTCACAATCTTCTTATTAGGTACGATCTTGGCTCTATTCATTAAAATGTAGTACTCTGGATCGTCTAGGTTTTCTGAAGTAGTGAATTTCCCTCTAGAAATAAAATATACCGAATCGTTTTCTCGTTTTGTGCGCTCAGCAATAACAGTTCCGCCACTTTGTTCGGTTACGGAATTATAAATCAAAGCTTTTCTCGAATCCGTATTAAAAATAATAGAGTCGGGTTCTATAACATTGGCTCCCTGTGTAAAAACAGGTTTTTGCGAATAGCCAGTGGAATCTTTTATACGCCCAGCATATACTAAGTTTTTACTATAATCTATCACTATAACACCAGCTTTAATCTCCATGTCTTCGTAGAGTACTTGGGCTTCGTTATAGAGTCGAATTTGCTGTTTTCTTTGATTTATAGCCACATAGTCCGTCGCCTTGTAGGTGACAATGTCTTTTAAAAAGCCTTCTTGCTTTACGGAATCCTGTTCGGTGGAATCCGTCGCTTTAGTATTAATGGGTTTATTTAATAAGGAATCTAGTGCTACTTTGGTTGTGTCTTTAGCCACTAGAGTAGAGTCCTTTTTTTGATTGGCAGGAATCGTAGTGTTCTTTTTTGGTAATTCTTGGGCAAAGCTAAAAGTGTTGATAAACACTGTAAAACTCAAGGCAAAAAGTATGTGTAGACTATTTGTACGCAATCCTTTTAGATGTATTTTTGTAAAAGTATGGCTCGGTTTTTGAAACGCCAAAAGTACAGTTATTTTTTTGTGATTAATTTATTAAAATAATAAAGTTTAAAAATACTGTTTCACAACAATGCGTGTGTAATAATCAGAGTTTATAAACCGTTAGATTAAATATGCAAACGAAGCGAAAATATATAATAGTATCCTTAGTTCTCACATTTATCACTTCTTTAACATGCTTTGTTCCTTTACAGGCACAAGAGGATAAGTTCGTAGTGGTTTTAGATGCTGGCCATGGTGGTCATGACTCTGGTAATAGAGGAAATGGATATAAAGAAAAGGATATAGCATTAAAGATAACACTGCAGGTCGGTAAGGCTTTAGAGGAAAATAAAGATATTAAGGTCATTTACACAAGAAAAAAGGACGTCTTTGTAGAATTGCATGAACGTGCCAACATCGCCAATAAGGCAGATGCAGATTTGTTTGTCTCCATTCATTGTAATGCCCATGGTTCACAAGCTTCAGGAACGGAAACTTTTGTGTTAGGAGAGAAGAACACTGAACGCAATTTTGAATTTATTAAGCGTGAAAACGAAGTGATATTCCTTGAAGATAACTATGAAGAAAATTACGCAGGATTTGACCCAAGTTCGCCTGAATCAGGAATTGCCATGACCATTGAGCAAGAAGTCTATGTAGAGCAAAGTATTGTATTGGCTCGAAAGATTGAAGATAACTTCATAGGAAAAGCTAAACGAAAGAGTAGAGGTTTAAAACAAGCCAGTTTACTGGTAATTAGAAATACTTATATGCCTAGCGTTTTGGTTGAAGTTGGTTTTTTAACCAATAATAAAGAGGGCGCTTATTTAAATACAAAATCAGGACAATCTAAAATGGCAAATGCTATAAAAGATGCCATTATATCCTATAAAAAGGAAATAGATCAAAATGTGGGAACTCAGATTCTTGGGATAGACAAAGAAACGGTAGAAGCCTTGGAAGACATTCCCTTAATTTATGAAGACATAACATTTAAGGTACAGATTGCAGCCAGCTCTAGGGATTTAGAACCAAAATCATACAATTTTAAAGGACTTTCGGACCTGAGCAAAGAAAAGGTTGGTAAACTCTACAAGTATTTTTATGGCAGTACTTCAGATTTTAACAAAGCCAAAAGACTACAGGAGGAAGCCAAGACTAAAGGCTATTCCTCTAGCTTTGTGGTTGCCTTTAAAGACGGCAAACAAATAGATGTTTCCGAAGCTTTAAAATCTGCCACTAATTAGAAACATTATTAATATTTTTATTCCTAATTTTGTTTTGAATCAAAGCTTAGCCCATTGAAAATTTCAAGAGAAGTTAAAACAGCCATACTCGTATTATCTGGTATCGCACTTTTTATATATTTATTTTCATTCTTAATGGGTGAAGATATATTCGAAAACTCAAAGACCTACTACACCGAATTTGAATATAACGCACTGAGTTCAGCCTCACCAGTTACCATAAAAGGTAACAAAATAGGTAAGATTGAAGATATCATTTATGATTTTGAAACCGGTAAAACACGCGTTTCTTTTTCGGTTAATCCTAAATTAAAGTTTTCTAAGAACAGTAAAATCAGACTTTACCAAACCGGATTGATGGGAGGCAATGCGCTAGCCATTATTGATGCTAATGATGGAGAATTGGCAAAGCCAGGAGATTTTATAGCTTCTGAGGTTAAACCAGGAATCGTTTCTGCTTTGGAAAAGGATTTTTCTAAAGTCAGTAATGATCTAGATAGCACTATCCGTTCTGCTGATACTCTAATGACCAATCTTAATGCCTTGGTGATTGATGAATCTGAAGAAGGCTTAAAGAAGACCATTGCCGAACTGAATTCTACATTAAAGTCTTTCAAAAATTTATCCTATTCCATACAAGGAGTTATAAAAGATAATGACGAAAGGATTGCTTCGGTACTCGAAAATTTTGAAAAAACAAGTAAGGATTTAAGCGAATTGTCAGCTGAGTTAAAAGAAGTTGATTTGACTAAAACTGTTGAGAACCTTAATAAGACCTTAACTGGTATTCAAGGTGTAATGGCGAGTATAGACAACAACGAAGGCACACTAGGTAAGCTTTTAAACGATGATGGATTATACAATAACCTTGAAGCTGCTTCAAAAGAAATGCAATTGCTGCTATTAGATATAAAACTACATCCTGCCAGATACAGACGTATTTTGTCTAAACGGGAAATCCCTTACGAAGAACCTACAGAAGAGCAGTTAAATAACAATTAGACTCAATTTAAGTATGGAGTATATACCAAACATTATTTTTGCCGCCATCCTGGTTTTGGGTATTGGCTATTTTACTAGAAATATTAGGAAACTTATTCGTAACATTAAATTAGGTCGAGAAGTTGATGCCAGTGATAACAAAGGGGAGCGTTGGAAAAATATGGCGCGCATTGCCCTTGGTCAAAGTAAAATGGTAAAACGACCAATAGCCGGTTTTCTTCATATTATCGTTTACGTCGGTTTTATTATTATCAATATCGAAGTGATTGAGATTATCATTGACGGCCTTTTCGGTACACATCGCATTGGTTTAAAAGTATTGCCAGAATCCGTTTACGGTTTTTTAATTGGTGCCTTTGAAATACTTGCGGTACTTGTTTTAGTTTCGGTGATTGCATTTTGGATTCGTAGAAACATTATAAAGCTTAGAAGATTCATGGCTAACGAACTTAAAGGTTGGCCAAAAAGTGATGCAGATATTATCCTTTATTTTGAAGTGGTGCTGATGTGCCTGTTCTTAATCATGAATGCTACCGATACACCTTTTCAGAATATGGGTCAGGGAAACATCATTTCGCAATTTATTGCACCATGGTTTGAAGGCATGTCTGAAGGAACACTTCATATTATAGAGCGTACAGCTTGGTGGTTGCACATTGTTGGTATTCTGATTTTCTTGAATTATTTATATTTTTCCAAACATTTACATATTCTTTTAGCTTTCCCGAACACCTATTACGGACGTGTAACACCAAAAGGGCAGTTTAACAATCTTGAAGCCGTTACCAACGAGGTAAAGCTTATGATGGATCCTAATGCAGATCCTTTTGCGGCACCAGCCGAAGGAGTGGAAGAGGAAGTGCCAGAGAAATTTGGAGCAAGTGATGCCACGGATTTAAACCAAATTCAATTGCTCAATGCTTACACTTGTACTGAATGTGGACGCTGTACTGCGGAATGTCCTGCAAATTTAACAGGTAAAAAATTATCTCCTCGTAAGATTATGATGGACACACGTGACCGTCTAGAAGATATAGGGAAAAATATTGATGCCAATAACGGTGAGTTTAAAGATGATGGCAAACAGCTGTTGGGTGATTATATTACAGCAGAAGAACTTTGGGCATGTACTACTTGTAATGCCTGTGTTGAGGCTTGTCCAGTAAGTATAGATCCATTATCCATTATCATGGACATGCGTCGTTATTTGGTTATGGAGCAGAGTGCCGCGCCAATGGAGCTGAATACTATGATGACCAATATAGAAAACAACGGAGCGCCTTGGCCTTATAACCAACAAGACCGTTTAAACTGGAAAGATGAATAAAAGACAAATAATTATGCTTGTCGCCATAGCATTGATAATTTCAGGAACAGTATTAATGATAGCATTGAAAGATAACGCATACAATTATTTAATTGGAGGAGGATTAATAGGTGGAGGTTTCGGTTTAATACCAGCTTTGTATTCTACAAAAGGAAAAAAATAAATATCATGAGCGAAGAACTAAAAGTGCCAACCATGGCAGAGTATATGGCAGAAGGCAAACAACCTGAGATTTTATTTTGGGTGGGTTCTGCTGGTAGTTATGATGACAGAGCCAAAAAGATTACAAGAGCTTTCGTGAAAATATTAAACAAAGCCAATGTAGATTTTGCTGTTTTAGGTGCGGAAGAAAGTAATACTGGTGATGTTGCCAAGCGTGCAGGAAATGAGTTTTTGTTCCAGATGCAGGCCATGATGAATATTGAAGTGCTCAATGCTTACGAAGTTAAGCGTATTGTGACTTGCGATCCGCATTCTTTTAATTGCCTAAAAAATGAGTATCCTGGTTTAGGTGGGCATTATGATGTTGTTCATCATACGCAATTCATTAAGCAACTGATCAGTGAAGGAAAATTGACCATAGAAGGCAATAGCTATAAAGGCAAGCGCATTACGTTTCACGATCCTTGTTATTTGGGAAGGGGTAATGGTGAATATGAAGCTCCAAGGGATGTTCTAAAACATACCAATGGCAATATTTTGGAAATGAAACGTCATAAACGTACAGGAATGTGCTGTGGTGCTGGTGGAGCACAGATGTTTAAAGAACCTGAAAAAGGAGACATGGATGTAAATGTCTTGAGAACAGAACAAGCCTTAGAAACAAAACCTGATATTATAGCTACAGGCTGCCCTTATTGTAATACCATGATGACCGATGGTGTAAAAGCCAAAGAAAAGGAAAATGAAGTTACTGTACTAGATATAGCCGAATTGATTGCAAACTCATAGTTTTAATTATGCAATTTTCTAATTCCCAAATATTTACTGACGATTTGCCAAAAATCGATACTGTAGATTTAAAACCCATCTCCAAACAGTATTTAAAAATCATTGCGTTTAACAAGCTGATTTTATTCGGTATCCTCTTTAGCGCCTTATTTGCTTTAAAACAATTAATTGAAGAAGATGGCTTTCAGGATAACTTTCAGTATGTCATACTATTCGCCATAGGATTTTGCATATTGAATTTGATAGTGTCTTTATTGGCATTTAAAAAACGAAAATATGCAATTAGAGAACACGATGTCGTTTATGCTAAAGGCCTAATCATTAACTACCTTACAACAGTACCGATTATAAGAATTCAACATGTAGAAGTCAGCCGAAGCTGGTTAGAGAGGCGCCTTGCTCTTGCAAGCTTAAAAATCTATTCAGCTGGTGAGTCGGGAAGTGACATGAAAATCAGTGGTCTTTCTGTTAGTGAAGCCGAACAAATCAACGATTTTATTAGTGCAAAGATTAATGGATAACGTTGATTTTTCACAGCCTATGCGACAATCCTCAAAAGGGATTCTTGTTATATTTGGTTTTAATCTCTTTCAGTTTTTTAAAAAATTCTTTGTGGCTTTATTAGCCATAGGTTTCTCGCTTATGCGCAAGAAATCACTCATGGGAGTTACAACCACCACAATTTCACTTTTCTTTGTTGGGTTGCTTATCATCATTTTGGTAGTGGCAATATTAAAGTATCTCAATTTTAAATTCCATCTGACCAAGAATGATTTTCATTTATCTAGAGGCATAATCAACAAGGATAATACCATTATCCCTAAGTCTAAAATCCAGAATGTTTATATAAAGCAGAATTTCTTACAACAGATCATCAACGTGGTATCGGTAAATATTGAAACTGCGGGAGACAAGAAATCTGAAATTGAAATTAGCGCATTGGATAGGCCGACGGCTCTTCTGCTCAAAGACAAATTATTTAATAAAGACAGCATCAATCTTCAACAAGTTGATGAACAGCCCATCCAACCATCACAAGTGTACTTTAAGATATCCATGAAACGCTTGTTGCTGGCAGGTTTATCGCAGAATCATCTGAGGAGTTTTGGTATCATAGCGGCATTTGTCATTGGTCTTTACTACCAATTTCGGGACTTTATAGAAAATTTAAATTTAAGCGATCAAGTAGAGGACTTCATCACGCTTGATGAAGCTATGATTGCTAATTTGTTGCTAACAAACCTTATCATTCTATTTTTTGTATTGCTCATTTCCGTATTGTTTTCAATAGTAAAACTCATTATTGTCAATTTTAACCTTCAGGTCATTGAGCACCAAAAAACCGTAGAAATAAACAAAGGGCTTTTTAATAAAGTGTCCTTAATTTTAACACCAAGTCGCATTCAAAATTTAATCATAAAGACCAATCGTGTAAAACGCTATTTTGGTTTGCATACGTTGTATGTTAAGCAAACTATGGTAAACCAAAAACAACAAAAGAATTTCAATATTATCGCTTTAGAGCGACCGCAGGTGGATTACTTGATAGAAAAGCTTATTGATAACTATAGTTTTAACGGTGAACGTTACAAACCAAGACCGTATTATATGAGAATATTGGCATTGCGAATGTTAATTTTTACAAGTGCCATAAATCTATTGGCAACTCTGTTTTTTGGGTATGAAGCCCTATGGGCTAATTGTATTGTTATCCCAATCGCGACACTTTTTGTCTATATATCCTATAAGAAAGCATATTATATCATTTCTGAGGATTTTGTAACGCTAGGTAGTGGTTTTGTGGATACTGTTACCAATATTCTTGAAATCCATAAGGTACAAGCTGTTAAATTAAGACAATCCATTTTTCAAAAAACGTCGGAAAATTGCTTCTGTAATCATCTCTACAGCGTCAAAATCCGTGACGATTCCTTACGTCAACGAATCTGAGGCAAAATACATATACGATTATCTACTTTTTAGAGTAGAATCCCAAGCCAAGGATTGGATGTAAAATTGTACTTTTGTCATTAGAAAAAGACATCGATTATGTTAGTTGATTTTGATACATTACCAGAGGAATCCCGTGTTTGGATATACCAAGCCAACCGCTCATTTACTGAAGAAGAGATTGCAGAACTAGAATCTAAAATCGAAACTTTTATTACTGCATGGACAGCTCACGGTAAATATTTACAAGCTGGTTATAAAATTGTATATAAGCGTTTTATAGTTATTGCATTAAATCAAAACTTGAATAATGCCACAGGCTGTTCTATTGATGCTTCCGTGCACTTTATTCAGCAATTGGAAAAGGAGTACAACGTAGATTTAATGGATAAAATGAACGTGTCCTTTAAGCAAGGAGAGTTTGTAGCTTATAAACCTCTGGTTGACTTTAAAACCATGGCAAAGAACCGTTCAGTTTCTAAAAACACCATAGTTTTTAATAATCTGGTGACCAATATTGCAGAATTTAAAGACAATTGGGAAGTACCTGCTAGCGAAAGTTGGCATAGTAGATTCATTAAGTAATTGGCCGATGTTGACAAATTCTCAGCAAACGAAGACAATTATTATGCTTTTCGCATTTCGAAATATTTTTATTTTTCAGTTAGAATAGCCATTTTTACTACCGATAAATCACAAACACCATACTTTGGCAACAGATATTTTTCTTTTAAACATTTCAGGACAGGATAAACCAGGGTTAACTTCTGGTTTAACCAGTGTTTTAGCAGAATACGATGCTAAAATTTTAGATATAGGTCAGGCTAATATCCATGATACCCTGTCACTTGGGATGATGTTTGAAATTAAATCAGGGAAAAAATCTGCAGCCGTACTAAAAGACCTGTTGTTTAAGGCCTACGAATTGGGTATAACCGCAAAGTTTACACCAATATCTCTTGAAAACTACGAGCATTGGGTGAGCATGCAAGGCAAAGATCGCTACATCGTTACCATTCTTGGTGAAAAGTTAAAGGCAGAGCAAATCTCTGAGGTCACGAAGATCATTTCAGAGAAAAATCTCAATATCGATTCCATTAAGCGCCTTACAGGTAGAACATCCTTGGTGAAAGAAGAGGAATATCCTAGGGCATCCATACAATTGTCCATTAGAGGACAGTTGAAGGATAAGTCTGAATTCACGTCTAGGTTTATGGAAATTTCAAAAGAGCTCGATGTGGATATTGCCTTTCAGGAAGATACTATGTTTAGGCGTAACCGACGTTTGGTTTGCTTTGATATGGATTCTACCTTAATCCAAACAGAGGTTATAGATGAACTTGCCGAACGTGCAGGAGTGGGAGAAGAGGTGCGTGCTATTACGGAATCAGCGATGCAAGGCGAAATTGACTTCAACGAGAGTTTTGAAAAACGTATGAAGCTTTTAAAGGGCTTAAGCGAAGATGTATTAAAAGAGGTTGCCGAAAACCTTCCGATAACAAAAGGTGCTAAACGCCTGGTAGATACACTTCATAATTACGGTTATAAAACGGCTATCTTATCTGGTGGTTTCACCTATTTTGGGCATTATCTTCAAGAAAAATTAGACATTGATTTTGTATATGCCAATCAACTCGAAATTAAAGATGGCAAACTCACAGGACACTATCTCGGAGATATTGTCAATGGTACTAAAAAAGCGGAATATCTTCAAAAACTTGCCGATAATATGGGTATAGATATCGGGCAAACCATTGCTGTAGGTGATGGTGCCAATGATTTAGAAATGCTCAATTTGGCAGGACTTGGGATTGCATTTCATGCCAAACCCAAAGTTAAGGACAATGCGCAAAATTCCATATCGAGTATTGGTCTGGATGGTGTGCTGTATCTATTGGGTTACCATGATAGGCATATTGATTTAATGGATAGTTAACCAAACTGTTAATTACACGGTTTATAAAACTATCCTAAAGTCTTTTTTACTTCTTGTTAATTATGCTATTTTGGCATAGTATTCGTTAATTAACCTAAAAACGATAAAAGAATTTTTATGCGCCATTTGTCCCTTATCCTTTTGTTTCTTTGTGCTCAAATTACTTTCGCGCAAGAGCTCACCAATAATCCATTACTTTCAGAAGATCCCATACAACAACAAAAGTGGGTGGATAGTGTTTACAATTCCATGTCCATAAAGGAGCGTATTGGCCAGCTCTATATGGTGCAAGTGATGTCTAAAAACAGCGACCAAGTCAATAATGCTGTCATTGATTTAATAAAAGACGAACATATTGGTGGAGTGATCTATTCCAATGGTGGGCCTTACAGACAAGCACAGTTAAATAATAAGTTACAAGCTGTTTCTAAAATACCGCTGTTAGTTGGTATGGATGCAGAATGGGGATTGAGTATGCGTCTGGATTCAACGTATGCCTTTCCTTGGAATATGACCCTTGGTGCCATTTCTGATAATGAATTGGTAGAACAAACAGGACGACAAATCGGTGAACATTGTAAACGTTTGGGTGTGCATTTTAATTTTGCACCAGTAGTGGATATCAATACCAATCCTAAAAACCCAATTATAGGCAATCGCTCTTTTGGAGAAGATAGGGATAACGTCACTGACAAAGGATTAGCATTTATGAAAGGTATGCAAAGTGCAGGTGTTTTGGCCAATGCAAAGCATTTTCCAGGTCATGGAGATACAGAAGACGATTCGCATAAAACGTTACCGACTGTATCATTTAGCGAAAAACGTATAGATTCAATAGAATTATATCCTTATAGGCAACTTATAAAACAAGGTTTGTCTAGCGTTATGGTGGCCCATCTTAATATTCCGAGTTTAGAATCTCGTAGAGGCTTTCCGTCGTCATTATCTAAGCATATTGTTACCGATATTCTCAAAGAGGAGCTAGGTTTTAATGGATTGATATTTACGGATGCCCTTACCATGAAAGGCGCAGCAGATTATGTAGAAAAGGGTGTTGATGGATTGACTACAAAAACACTGTCAAAAGGCGGAGAGATTGATTTAATGGCTTTTTTAGCCGGGAATGATGTAATGTTGATGTCTGAAGATCCAAAGCGAGGCATCGCTAAGTTTGTTGAAGCTTATAATGAAGGCATTATAACAGAAGAGCGCTTATCACATTCGGTAAAGAAAATATTAATGGCTAAGTATAAGGTCGGATTGAATGATTATTCACCAGTCGGTATGTATAATCTTGGCTCTGATTTAAACCGAATTAAGGACGATTTGCTCTACGAAAACCTTATGGAAAATGCCATTACGGTAGTTAAAAATGAAAAGGCCTTATTACCGTTTTCGTGATTTGCAAACCAAAAAGATAGCCTACGTGGAGTTAGGTGATGCCAGTGGTTCAACCTTCTTTAACGAGCTAAAAAAATACACTAAAGTACATCATGTTAAGGCGGATAAGCTAGATGGTGTCATTTCAAAATTACAGAATTATAATACCGTTGTAATTGGTTTTCATAAATCAAATGACAATCCTTGGAAGGATTATAAATTCTCACAACAAGAATTAGCTTGGTTATATGAAATAGCAAGAACCAATACCGTTGTATTAGATGTTTTTGCAAGACCTTATGCCTTGAATCAAATACGATCCATAGAAAATATCAATGCTATTGTAATGAGTTATCAGAATAGCAGCATCGCGCAAGAGAAATCTGCGCAACTAATATTTGGAGCTATTGGAGCCAAAGGGAAACTGCCTGTAAGTACAGGAGCATTTTTTCCGGTCGGTACTGGCGAATCTTATAATGCTTTAATGAGTTTAAGCTATGGTTTACCAGAACGCGTTGGTATGGATTCTGAAAAATTAAGCCGTATTGACTCTATTGCCAATTATGCCGTAAATAATCGAATGACACCAGGTATTCAGCTGCTGGTAGCCAGAAGAGGAAAGGTGATTTACAATAAAAACTTTGGTTACCATACGTATTCTAAAAAGAACAAGGTAGATTTTGATGATGTTTATGATGTGGCTTCACTCACTAAAATATTGGCAACCTTACCTATATTAATGGAATTGGAAGGGCAAGGTTCCGTTTCACTAGATGCTAAATTGGGTGATTTGCTACCCGAGTTTAAGGACTCCAACAAAAAGAATATCACCTTAAGGAAAATGTTGTCGCATTATGCACAATTACGACCTTGGGTTCCATTTTATTACGCAACACTAGATTCTGTGACTAAAAAACCAGATCCAAAATATTATCGAAGTAAGCGTAGTAAGGAGTTTAATATCGAAGTCACCAATTCACTTTTTCTGCGTAGCGACTATAAAGATTCCATACAGGAAACTATTAAAGAAAGCGATTTGCTTTCACGATTACGTTATCGCTATAGCGACTTACCGTATTACATTCTTAAAAATTATCTCGAAAGCTTTTATGACAAATCCTTACACGAGATTACCCAAGATCGTTATTACAAATCGTTGGGTGCGAATTACACCACTTACAACCCAAGAGAAGTTTTTAGTTTAAAGGACATTGTACCAAGCGAGGTTGACAACTATTATCGTTACAAAAAAGTACACGGTTACGTGCATGATATGGGAGCGGCAATGCAAGGAGGTATTGGAGGCCATGCTGGTATTTTTAGCAATGCCAATGATGTGGCTAAGATTATGCAAATGTATTTACAGAAGGGATTTTACGGAGGAAAGCGTTATCTAAAAGCCGAAACCATTGACAAATTCAATACCTGCTATTACTGTGAACGAGATAATAGAAGAGGTATAGGTTTTGATAAACCACAATTAGGAGATGAAGGTCCAACTTGTGGCTGTTTATCGATGAAAAGTTTTGGACATTCTGGGTTCACTGGGACTTACGCTTGGGCAGATCCTGATGAAGAGCTTGTGTATGTATTTTTGGCCAACAGAACTTATCCTGAAGCCGGTAAAAACTTATTGTTGAGAGAAAACATTAGAACCGAAATTCAGCGCTTGATATACGAAGCGATAATTGAATGATTTAAAGGCAACCGTTATAAGTTAAAAAGTCCTTAAAGTAGAGGATAACATTTCTAAAACTTATAACTTTAGACTTTATATTGAATAGTACTGTCAGGTTGAGCGCAGTCGAAACCTAAATTGACCAAAACATAAAATAGACCTTTCGATGGCGCTCAAGGTGACATAAATTTAAACGTCCAGATGAAAATAGGAATTGTTTGTTACCCAACCTTTGGAGGTAGTGGAGTAGTAGCCACAGAATTAGGATTAGAGCTTTCTAAGCGTGGTCATGAAATTCATTTTATAACCTACAGTCAACCTGTACGGTTAGAATTACTGAGTAACAATGTTCATTTTCACGAAGTGCATGTACCAGAGTATCCCTTGTTTCTTTATCAACCCTATGAGCTTGCGCTCTCCAGTAAATTAGTGGATATGGTAAAGCTACATGGCTTACAACTATTGCATGTGCATTATGCCATTCCACATGCCTACGCGGCTTATATGGCTCAGCAAATGCTATATGATGAAGGTATTATTGTGCCCATTGTAACCACATTGCACGGAACCGATATTACACTGGTAGGAAGTCATCCATTTTATAAACCTGCAGTAGCATTCAGCATTAATAAATCAGATGCCGTAACTTCAGTTTCAGAGAGTCTTAAAAAGGATACCATGCGTTTGTTTGATATTAAAAAAGACATTCATGTGGTGCCAAATTTTATAGATTTAGAAAAGCACCTGCATAATTTTACGGATTGTCAGCGCGAAATGATGGCAGATGATGAAGAACGTATTGTCACTCACATTAGTAATATGCGAGAAGTGAAGCAAATCCCGGATGTGATTAAAATCTTTTATAACATTCAGAAGGAATTACCAGCCAAACTTATGATGGTGGGTGAAGGCCCAGAAAAGGAAGGAGCAGAGCGCATGGTGGAAGAGCTAGGTATTAAGGATAAGGTGGTTTTCTTCGGAAACAGTCATGAGATTGATAGAATTTTATGTTTCAGTGATCTGTTCTTATTACCATCACAAACCGAGAGTTTTGGTTTAGCTGCTTTAGAGGCTATGGCAAGTAGTGTGCCTGTAATATCTTCAAATACTGGTGGATTGCCAGAAGTTAATGAAGATGGGTATTCAGGTTATCTGAGTGATGTAAATGATGTAAATGAAATGTCTGCCAATGCCATTCATATTTTAAAGGATCCTGAGGTTTTAAATACGTTTAAAGCAAATGCCAAGGCACAGTCCCAAAAATTTGATTTGCATAGTGTAGTACCTATGTATGAGCGTATTTATGAAGAAACGTTAGAAAAATTATCGGTTATCAATTAGACCATACGGCATAGCGTGCTCTACGTAATTCCAATGTTATTTCCTTTTCCGCTTTAAGCGCTTCATCTCTAGTTAAAAATGGATCAATATGATTGTACAGACTTGGTCTTAAATACAGACCGTATTTCTCTACAATATTCGAAGAAATTTTATACCCTTTCTTATTTCTATAACCTGATTTATGTTGCTCAAAGCGTTCTTTGGGAGTTTTACTGGTCATGCCCACATAGAGACATTCAAGCACACCATTATATTGTGGGTTTGCCACTCTAAACTTAGCGTTTTCAGTATATACACGCTTAGATAATTCTACAACATAAATACGGTAAAGCGTTTTGGGCATGTTATTTAAACTGAGATAAAAAGTCCATAACTACTTTCCAGGTTTCAGCAGCGCTGCCTTCAATTCGGCTTTCATCGAGCATTGAGGAACCATGAACACCATTTTCGGCTACATAAGTTTTATGGCCATTTTCCTTGGCAAGCTTCACTTGGGTTTGCGAACGCTCGCTTTCCATTTCTGAGGCTGGTTTCATTAACAATAAGGGTACTTTTATGGCTTCAATATGTGCATTAGGTTGACAATCTTCCATAGGATTACCAGATGCTGGTGAAAACGCCAAAACACCATCCACGGCACTTTGGTTGTTATCGGCAAGCTTTAAAGCTAAAGTAGCACTGTAACTGCTTCCCCAAAGGATTGTATTTCCGGTAAAACCAGAATCTTTTACATAGTTTAATGCTGCGACCATATCTGGATAGGCATCACAATAGCCATATTCGTTTTTGGGAATCTCGGCAACGGTCCTGTTATAGCCACCATAATAATATTGTCCACCAACACGCTGATCGATAGTAAGAATATTAAATCCTTCTTTTCTAAGCTTAGGAATTATAGACTTATATTCAGCTCTGGTATTAGAACCTCCTTGATGAAATATGATAAGGGTAGGAGCGGACTTATCTTTTTCGTAGAGATCGCCATAGACTTTTATACTGTCACTGGCAAAAAAATGAATTTCGGTGGTGGCTTCGGGTTCAGACGTGGTTTTTACTTCGGTTTCTTTCTCTTTGCAAGACACTATGATTAAGAGCAGAAGAACAATAGAGCATAAGTTTTTCATAATATAACAAGTTAGAATCAGTGATAATTTTGAAGGTAAAAATCCTAAACGACAGTTAATTTATAGTAATTATTTATAAAAGTTGACTTAATTAACACTTTGTGTTAAAACCAGAATTTGCTATACTGATTCGCAATTTTATGTACTACAGGGAAATTGTTGAGTTAGTAAAAAGCAAATCATAAGAATTTTTGATGGCTTGTATTTTGCAGAATTATGTTATTTAGAAGTCTAGAAAAAATCGTGAAAAAGAAGCTAGGATTTTTGCCACAGTGCTTTGTTGTGCTTTCGTTATTTATTTAATTCGATACTAATCAAATCCATTGTGTTGTCGATATCTAATAGAATTTCTTTAAAGTCCTTACTTTTTTCGGTTGCAATTTTCCAACTCATATTTGATTCTAAAGCCAATATAGCTTTTGGGCGATTGATTTCATTTTTAAAATAATCTTCAATTTCGGGATGTTTAATTAATCTGTTTGTCAAATCTTTGGACCCTATTGCAACAAAATACTCCTTGAGAAAATCTACCTGAATTTCAGCATTTCCTTTTATCCTTTCTTCTAATAACTTTTGTTTTCGATTTAAATCAAGAATTTTATTCCGAAGTTCTTTTGGAATAATCTTTATTTCACCAGATTTTTCAAGTGATTCAAACGTACTTGAATTGAAGTTTATTAGACTAGCAGAGAGCTTTAACTTAAATAAATTATTAATCATCTCATCTATTGTTAAACCTTTTTGATTAAAAGTTTCAAGGTATACTGAATAACTTGACTTTATAGAATCTGTTTTTGAAATATTATCAATTAAGAGGGCTTTATCCTTTTTTAAATCATCTATTAGTTGATTGTAATAATCTTGCCTTTTTTCATCCAATTTTCTATTTTCATTCCAATTATTTATTTGTAGTGCTATCAAAATTCCGATTACCACAAGTATAATTTCTCCTAATGCATATTTAAAGTACTTTCCAGTTTTGTTTTTCTCCATTAGGTCGTATCTGATTTTTCTAAAGAATTTTATCATTGGTTAGCGGTTTCTGATAATGAAGCACAACGGTCTCGGCTATGAGTAGTTGCGTTGTTTGGCACTTAACTTTGCAAGTATACACCGAGTTGGAAATTCCGCAGGAATTTAGCTTAGTTATTGTTGGGTGTAGTTTTTTTTATTCGGTTATTCTATTTTTTAAATCCATTTGTCCGTGTAAAATTCTAGTGCTTTCAATCGGTTGGTTAATTCGTTTTCGGTAAAAAATGATATGTCGACTTGTTTTAAGTCCAAATAAGTCATTGGTTATTCCGTCGTAATTTTTTCCTAATTCAGGATTATTTGCAATGTCTTGGCAACTATCTAATAGCAAATTATAATACCTGTCAGCTTGTTGTTCAGACCACTTTTCTACCGTGTATTCCCAAATTCCAGTCAAATCCTCAACAGCTTTGTTAGTCAGTTCATATTTAGCCATTCTTTTTACGTCTAGCTTTTAATTCCTGAAGATGTTTTTCTGGGTCAAAATCGTGTGCAATTCCGCTGTCAATTCCTTCCTGAATTGCATTTCTCAAAGCAATAACTTTACTTTCTTCGTTTTCCAGAAGTCGAAGTCCAGCTCTAATTACTTCGCTTACGTTTTTATATCGTCCAGCTGAAACTTGGCTACTCACAAATTGGTCAAAATAGTTTCCAAGTGATATTGATGTGTTCTTACTCATAATTCAAATATTTACTCAAAAGTACCAAAAATTGGTAAGTTTTCCAAATGTCTTGTCCTACGGTCTCGGCTATGCGTAGTGCGGGTTTTCAAGGCACTTAACTTTCCGTTTACCGATAAGTTTGCTTAGTGTAATTGTTTTCATATTAGCACTTTAGCCCGCATTACGTATAGCCAATGTTGGCAGCAGTCTTCATATTTTCATATTCACTCCAAAGATGATTTGCCTAAATCCTCCCCCAAATACTCCTGATGTGGCACGATTCAAACGAGAAGCTCGGTAAATCTCATTGGTTATGTTTTTACCGTTGAGGAAAACGGTCGTATTTAGGTTTTTGCCTAAAACAAAATCATAATTCACAAAGGCATCAATAGAATGATAGGCAGGCAGTTTTCCGATTGCTCCATCGGCTGACTCTTGATTGAAATTATGAAACTCTGTAAACTGCTCACTCACAAAATGTCCGCTCACACCAAGGGATAATTTGTCAAAATCATAATTCAAACCAATGCTTGCGTTCCATCTTGGTGTATAAGGTGCTTCTGCATCTGAAATGCCATCACCACCAAATCGGATTACGCTTTTTGTAATATTTTGGAAGTCCGATTGGTCAATGGTTTCATCTGTGAGCAATACTTCTTCTCCCGAGCCATCTGAAATATATACATCATAGGCACTTCGGTTGGTGTTTACTTTATTAATGTACTCGTTTTGAGTAGCGGTACTGTGGATGACCTGTGAGAAAAGGTCTCTATCTACCAATCTACCTTCCAATACTTTGGATTGCATTATGTTTACGTTTCCAAAAAGACTTAATTGATGGTGGTTTATATCGAAAAGTTCGGCACCAATAGCAACTTCCAATCCCTGAACATTGATTTTCCCTAATTCTTCAAACACTTCGTTTCGTCCGCCTGCATAAAAATTTCGACTGGTATTGTTGAAGTAGGTCAACTGCCCGTCAATTCGATTATTCCACAAATTTCCTCGCCAACCTATTTCCCTGTTCCACGCCAATTCAGGCTCAATGTTGATGCTTTGCCCTGCAAGTGGATTGGTAACAATACCGTCTTGCTCCACCAAAAAACCGAATACTTTTGACGGTGCAATCATTCCCTGATAAATGCTTCCATAAAATTCGCCATTTCGGATGCGATAATCCACCGTAATGCCCGGTAAAAATTGCGTGTAAACATTCGGCTCTCTTCCTTCTTCTGTACTGTTTATATTCGGGTTTTGGGCAAGGGCTAATAAATCTTGTCGATACATATCTACGTGTTCCAATCGAAGGATAGGGGTAATTCCCCATTTGCCGATGTTAAATTCATTTCGGATAAAACCATTGACAGACCAAAGGCGATACCATAGGTCTTTAGTAGTAGTTCCATTTCTTGCCCACCGACTGCTGTCAGCAACCAAAAAGCGGTCTTTAAAAGTTTCTCGGTGCAGATTTATAGTAGCTTCTAAATGCTGTTTTTCACCGAAGGCTTGCCAATCATAATCCATAGTTTCTTTGAATCCCGAAACAGTGTACGTCCAACGACTATCTGTGGTGCTTTCCCGACCGTTTAGCACCCTGCCCACAATGACGTAATCCTCTTCTTCAAAAGTTTTTCCATTCAAATAGCTGTAACGGTCGTTGAAAATCACATCTCCAACGTAATTTTTTACCTCAGATGCTTTGACCTTTGCCGTGATCTGTCTCCACCAATCCCGTTCAAAATCGGTCGCATAAATTTTTGAAGTGAAACTCAGCTTACTATTTGGCAACCATTTGTGGATAATATCCACTCCATAACGCCTCATTGTAAATTGGTCGGCATCCAAGGGGTTTTGGGTCGGGTCGGTATCAAAGGTAAATGGGGTTTGCGAGCTTAAAGAAGCCTGATTGTCTTCAAACTGACCGCTTACTTTAAAATATAAGGACTGATTTTTAGAAAGTTTTGCAAATATTTTGGCATTCAAATTCAGTACTTCTACCGAAGAATTATCTGTAAAGCCATCAAACTTTTTGTAAACACCTTCTACCAATGCCCCGAGGTTGTTCCAAGTGCCACCATAAGAAAGTAAGCCCGTTTGATAATTTCGCTGACCGCCAACGAGTTTAACCCTCAATTCAGGTTTTTGAGGAGGCATTGCCGTGATATAATTGATTGCACCATACATATTATTCGGTCCAAAGCGTAGCATATCCGCCCCTTTGTACACTTCTATAGCGGTTAAACGGTCGCTGACTGGATTGTAATAGGCACCCGGTGCAATGTAGGGAGCGGGTGCAGAAGGTGTTCCATCTTCCATTAACAGTACCTTTTTAGAACGCCTGCCCCAAGAACCTCTGATGCTGATATTTGGGCGGTTGGAAAGTCCCATATCTCCAACAATGTTCACTCCTGGTACTGTACGCAGGACTTCTTCTGTACTCAACGGATTGATGTTTTTTAATGCAATGGGATTGATACGGAAATTACTTCCTTTAAAGTCACCTTTGTAATTATTAGGTGATGCACTTACAATGACCTCATCAAGCGTGGTACTGGCACGTGGCAATGCAATTATTCCCAAGTCATTTGTTTGTGCATTAACTTTAATAATGCTATCGTCATAACCTAAATATTTAATGATGATTTTGTCATTATCGGTTACATTTTTTAATTCAAAATTCCCTTGTTCATCCGTAACCGTTCCGTTTCCGCTTGATAGAAGCTGAACCAATGCTCCTATCAAAGGCTGTTGGTCGGTTTGGTCAATGACTTTTCCTGTTATGTTTTTTTGAGAAAAAGCCAATTGACTCATTGTCAATAAACTGATAAGGATGATTGTTACTTTTTTATTCATTTTTTGCTTTTTCTCTGATTGCTGCCAACGGTTTTGTGTATGGCTTCGTTGCGGAAAATCAGCTATGATTTTCCGCCGTAACCGAAAGATAGCAAATTGCAATGAATTCCGATTAGGAATTCAGCCGCAATGAGCTATACACGTTGTTGTGCTTTCGTTATTTTTCATTCAATTCTTCGTGAATCATTTCTGTTAATAATTCCGCTTTATTTTTCAATTCTTGAGTGATATTTATTCCAATTGATTTCCTTGAAATATTATTTCTTAAATTATTTCTTCCCAAGTTGGATTCTATCTTTTTAATTAATGCTGTCTTTCTCGACTCTTCATTCTCCGAAAAAGAGAGATTCAGATTTTGACTTCGACCAAAAACGGGATTGATTTCATAATCATTTGTAACAAACCAAAAATCATCATCATTTATTGAACGTTTTTCGTCATAGTCGATATACAAATTGAATCTATATAGGTCTTCTGAATAATAATTGTTGATAGCATCATTCAATTCTTTTGACCCTAATTGATTTGCCAATCCAGAATTTTTTAATTTTTGGTAGGTTTGGTCAGTAATCTTATAATCATTGAAATAACTTGTTATTGTTAAAACAATTGAATCGAATGGAAGAGTTTGATAATTTTTATTCTCAAAAACCTTTGAATTGTTTTCTATTTGCTCATTCAGGTTTTTAATAATTACATCAAACCGTTTTGTATCCTTATTCAAATCAACCACAATACCTTTTAGGTAGGTTTTAATTGTTGAATTTTCCTTTCTTTTCTCATTCCAATTATTAATACTTAATGCTATTAAAATTCCGATAACAACAAGCATAATTTCTCCAATGGCGTATTTAAAATACTTTCCAGTTTTGCCTTCTGCAAGTAAATTTTGTCTAATTTTTCTAAAGAATTTTATCATTGGTTAATGGTTGGTCATAGTTTCTTGTCCATAGCTTTAGCGCAGACTAATGAAGCACAACGGTTTTGTATAAGATTAGTTGCGTTGTTTAAGCAACTAATTTAGCAAATACAAACCGAATAGAAAATCCGCTAGGATTTTCGTAAGTAGGCTTGCACTAGCAATTAATTTTATACGGTGTTGTGCGTAGGTTTTTTTTCATTAATTAATTCTGTTATTTTTTCCGCTTTTTCAAAATCCGCATTATTCAGCCATATTTTCAAGTTCTGATTTTCCATTTTAAGAATTAAGTTTGCTTTAGTTCTAAATTTCCCTCCATTTCCACTTCCAGTTAAAAAGTCAACTATTATACTTAAAACAGAAATAAACCAATTAGTTTGCTCCGAATTCAGTTCCGCAGTTTTTATTTCAGCATATGAGTAAGTTCCGCTATTTTTAGGTTCCGAAGCGTCAACGATTTCAAATTCGTCTGTATTCAGAACGATTTTCAATTCTGGCTTTTTTCTTAATTCAACAGTTTCTCTCATTCAAGTTTTATTTAGCTTAAAAATTCCTCAAATCTTTTTAAGGCATTTATGAATGCGTTATGGCTTTTTTTTCCAAATTCAGATTCAGTTCCGTCGAAATCATATTTTTCTACATAATAACTTATGTTTTCAGATAGCTCATTGATAGATATGTTCTCTCTAGACCTTATCTTTTCCACTCGTTTCATATAATCGTAAACTGTTGAAGGGTTTCCAGATGGTGTAAATTCACTATATCCTTTTTTAATCAAATATGTCTTGAAATTTTCTAACATAGGTTTCTGTTTCAGGTTTTGGTCAACTTACGCACAACGTGTTCGTGTATGGTTTCGTTGCGTTATGACTAAGATAGAGAAAAGGCGAGAAACCATTGTTCAGCAGCAAAGAAATTCCGTGTAGGAATTTCGGAGCAATGAACTATACACGTTGTTGTGTGTAGTTTTCCTAGAGTTTATTTAACTTTCAATGTCATTACGCAGAAAGAAAAGCCATCGTTAATTTTTGGGTCGAACATCTTCTCTGCGTTTTGTACAATATAATTACCTGGCCCATACTCCCTTTTCCAACGTTCATCATCTGCAATATCTTCAGCCATTTCATTAGTTACCTTTATAATATCACCAGCCTTTGGCTCATCTAAAAAAGTATAGCTAATCCAAAAGTCGCCACTATTACCAGATAACTCCTCTAAATTTTTATGAAGCCATACTTTAGATTTGTACATATGCTTAATTTATAGAATCTGTTTTTACTTGATTGGATAATTTTTGATTTAACTGTTTAAGCTCTTGATTCTGTTTTTTTAGTATTTCAATTTGTTCAGCTTGCCAGATTTCATCGGATTTCTGGTCTGATTCTGCAAACCCTAATGCTTTACTTCCGATGAAGAGCGTTATTATGGCCAAAAGAATTGTTAGTCCAGTTAAAAACCAATTGATAAATGTATGTTTTCTATTTTGGCTTTTCTCCTTTTCAATTAAATTTAGAAGTCCAGATTGAATTCGATTATTAAGTTCCGACTGTCCTAGTTCAATCATTGATATATAGTAATTTGCTCCTAAGGAAACATTGACATTAGGTTTGGTTACTACTGTTGCTCTATGGGCACAATCAGAAATCACTCGTTGGATTTCTTCATTCGACATCTCATTCGGAAAGGTATTCGGTATTTCTAATTTCATTATTTTTTAAAAGTCCAATTTTCTGATTTACAATTATTTGTATTAAAAATGGAAGAAATGTTACATCAATCGGTTTCCGTATAAATTACACACAACGGTCTCGTATAACCGTCAGTTACGGATTTAAAGTTAATAATTTTCGGTTAAGCACAGACGTTAGCAATTCCGAGTGGATTCGGACGTAGTCGAATCCGCCGTAATTGCGGTTATACATTGTTGCCAGTAGTATTTTTTCATTTTATAAGCCAATAAATTAAAATCGGTGGAATAACTATCAAAATGTGATATAAAAATTGTGTACTCCAATAATATCTTAATTTGATAATTCCAATATTCAGCCAATTTAGTTTGAAATAGTCATTTTTAGTAGTTTGAAACATTAAAAAATCTATGTATTTATGATTTTCGTATTTTTTCAAAACGTTAGAATATTCATTTGACAAATCCTCCGAAAGTTTGTTTATTTCGTCTTGTTTCATAGAACTTGTTTTCAAATAGCGTAGTTTATTATAAAGTTCGCTTATTTCTAAAGCACAATCGTGAAATTTTTCAGCTCGTAGTCGGTAATCATTTGAACCTTCCAACTGGCTAAAGACGAGTATTAAAATTGAAAGACTCGTTGAGATTAGAGCAAAATGTTTGGTTGAAATCAATAATTCAGGCCCAATTTCAAACACACTTAAAAGTCCAAGAATTATTAAATAAGCTGATAAAAAACCTAATGAATATGAAGAAAGTTTATTTATCGATTTAAGTCTATGACTAGCAACAAATCTAGCTCCTTTTGTTGTCCAAAATTTAAAGTTCAGTTCAACACTAAAATCTTTATCTAAATATTGTTGTCCCGAAGTAGTTTCTAAATTTTCACTCATTAAATTCTTTGGTTTTCGGTTGGTTTATATTACTGGCAACGGTCTTGTGTATGAAACGTAGCGTATAAATAAGCGCAACTTTTCGGATTTAGCACGAGCCGAATTTTTTATTTTTATGTTTAATTTTCTTTTATAAATATAACCAAATAAAAAATTTGGCGTACTTTGTAAATATACAAAAACCTCTCGGAAAGCCTATAATAGCTATGTTTTATACACGTTGTTGTAAGTAGTGCTTTTCACGTTCTGCTTGGTCTTCCGATGTTTGTTATTTAGTTCAAATGTGAGCGTTGGCAAGACATACTCTTTTGCAATTTTTGGTGTTGCGTTGGCTGTGGCGAATTGCGAATGTGTATGGCTTTTTAGCGTTGGCTTTTCATTTTCTATATATTCTTTTCAATCGTTGCAATTTCAGTCGGTTCAATTTGGTAAAGCTCGTAGATAGTCGAGTTGATTTCACTTTCTGCTTTTCCTAATTCCGCTGTGAGTTGCTCCAATTCTTTTGTTAATTGTATTTCTCGGTCAAAATTGTTTTCCGTTTTTGCTTTTTCCAACAACTCTTGGTAATCAGACATTTTTTGGGTGTTAGAAATAATACTGTCAACTAAATCAGCAATTTTGTCTTGAGTTTCAATACTCGGATTTATTAAAGGCAAATTCTCTAAAGGTGTTTTGTCAATTTGGTAATTGTTTCCTTGCATTTTTCCTTTGTACTTTAGCCAAAATGCTATCAAATTCGAGTTTAAAATTCCTGTTAGATACTTTTGATTAATTCTATCTGTTTTTATGACCATAAAAGTCCTATTAACGTAAGTATCAAAATCTGTATAAGTAAATCTTGGTCGAACTGAACACTTTCTTAATGAAAATATTTTTTCTCCTTTAAAATACTTTTCGTCTCTCGAACGATGTAGTCCATAAGGTTTGTTTACCGAAGTGAAAACGTCTAAAAACTTGTCTAAATGCTCTTTTACGTTTGGATAAGGAAGTATTTTTTCTTTGTTTTTGAAACTCGAATCTGTGTAAATAATCCAAAGTTTATTTTTTGGATTACCATAGTATTGTTGTAATTCTGTTGTTGTATAAAATGGTTTTAAAAGTTCTTTTTCCTTTTGATTTAAGTTCAAATTGTCATATTCAGATTGACTTAAATTAAAAATTCCATCTCCAATTTCTACGTTTTCGATTACTTCTTTATGCTTTTTATTTACGAAATCTTGCAATAAATCAATTCCTGAAGCAATTTCTTTAGAATCTAAACTAAAATTTTCTTTTGCTTTAATTTTCTCAATTATCAAATTGAGTTCTGCATTTATAAAATTAATTGGTTGATTTAATAATTCTTTCTTAACGATGTTTGATGTAAAATACTCGTATTTCTCGTCAGCGATTTTTTCTAAAAATAGTTGAGCGTCTTCGTGTTTTATTTTACTGTTAAGCACTTTGGAAAAGTTAAGACCATAATTTTCATTATTATCACTTCTTTGCATAATGTAAATCATAGTTTGAATACCTGCGGAATCAAAAACTTTAAAATCGCTAAAGTCTATAAAATCTACAATTTTACCCTTTTCAATAATATAATCTCTAAACTTTGAAGCACCATCATTAGTTATCCAATTGTTAGGTGCGATGTAACCAATTAAACCGTAATCTTTTTTAATAATGTCTAAAGCTAAAGCTCCAAAGAAATACCACAAATCCATTTTCCCTTGATAACACGAATGTTCGTGTAAGCCGTCAAAAGCTGATTTGTTCGTAGCCTCTTTTATGTATGGTGGATTTCCAATAACAACATCAAAACCTCCATTTTTCATAATGCCTGGAAATTCTTTGTTCCAATCAAATTCTGATGCTAAAAGAGAATTACCACATTTAATATTATTATTTAATTTAGACAGTTTACGGTCTTTTTTTGCTGTGCGAAGCCAAAGCGATAATTGAGCAATTTCAACACTTTCTTCATTAATATCTACTCCAAAAAGGTTGTTTTCTAAAATGTTTTTATCTGTATCGAACAATCTCAAAGGTGAGTTTGTTAAGTCTGCAATTATGTCGTCTATTTTTTCGTGTTCTTCAATTAAGTAGTTTAACGCTTGATTTAAAAATGCACCACTTCCACAAGCTGGGTCAATAACTTTTAGGTTTGTCAACCAATTTTTATAGTCGGTTAAAGTTTTAAATAACTTTTTCCCTTTTACCGTTAAAGTCTTGTCTTTTTTTAGAAATGAATCATCATATTCAATTTCTTCAATGTCGAGTTCTTTTCTTTTGTCGACGCAAAGTTTTCCAATTGTATTAGCAACAATGTAAGTTGTTATATATTTTGGTGTATAAAAAACACCATCTTTTTTTCTTTTCGTTCTTTTTTGGTCGGAAACTGTTCCCTCAATTTCTGCGGTTACTTCTTCGATTTCATTGAGTGAATGCTCAAAAATGTGACCAAGAATATTTACGTCAACTTCTGTGTTAAAATCATACGTTGATAATTTTTTCAAATCATCAATTAATATTTCATCATCAATATTTAAGCTGTTAAGCAACAAATCTTCGTAGAATAATCCACCATTGTAAGCCGGAATATTGTCGGATTCTTTTTTTCCTTTTCTACCAATATTCATATAACCGAAATACTGTTTGAAAATTTCGTAAATCGGCTTGTAAGCGTCTTCTTCTTTTAATATGTCAAAACGCTTAATTATTCTTGAAATTGAATTTGGTGGCAATAAGCCACTATCTTCTGCAAAAAGTATGAATAAAAATCGGTCTAATAGTTTTTGAGATTTTTTGAATAGTAATAACTTATCATCATCAGGATGATTGGCAATAAGATTATTGAACAGTTTATTTTTGAAATGAGAATAGTCTTTATAAAGTTCTTCTGAAATTTCCTTTTCGTGAAACTGTGTTTCTTTTTTGAGCTTAATTGGAAGATTTGAAAAAATACTTTCTTTATGAAGTATCAAATAAAGTAGTTCAAATCTTTCTCTATCGAGAAAAAACAAATCAAATTCTTCAAATTCGGTAGAGTAGTCAATGTAAAAACGAATTTTTTGAAAATTTGAAGTAATTACATATTTACATTCAGGTTGATTGTTTTTGTAATTAAAAGCTTGTTGCGTAATTTTTGTTAAGTCCTTTGTTTTGGTTGACTTTAGCTCAATTACTGCGATTGCATTTTCATTTTTTAAAATCGCTCCATCAGCTTTTTTTCCATCAGTTTGATTTTTAAATTCTCGCTGTAAATCAAAGTTTTCGTTTGGTCGAAGTGTGTAACCTAAAACATCAACAAATATTTCACGTAAAAATCCGTCTTGATATTCTTCTTCTTTCAGCGTTTTTATTTGCTCAATTTTCGCTGGATTGTAATTCAGTCGGAATGTTTGGAAAGCTTTTTCTACCTTTTCTTGGTCAAGATTTTTAAGGTGTTTTTTTATTACGGATTTTTGAAATATTGGCATTTATTTTGGTTCGGTTTTTTCTTTCACAAGATACTATTTTTCGAGCGTTGGCAAAGAACAGCTCTTTTGGTTTTTTAAGCGTTGGATTATGTGTTGGCAAAAAACCAAATGTGCTGTTTGCGCGTTGGCTTTTTTAGTTCAGATGTTCAATTTTAGCTCGATTTTCGCATTACTTACAACGGTTTTGGCTATGGTTTCGTTGCGGAAAAATCCGCAGGATTCTTTCCGCCGTAGCTGAAAGATAATAAATGAGCGTTGAATTCCGATAAGGAATTCAACCGCAATGAATTATAGCCATTGTTGCCAGCAGTTATTTATTTTTTAAATTGTCCAAAAACATAAAAATTTTAGAGTAAGCATCTTCAAGTTCTTCTGCAGTTGGGCTGTGTTTTCCATTTGGGATGTAACTTAAATAATCTTTATTATCTCGTAATTTTTTCGTAAAATTTTCAAATGTTTCGGGCGGAATTTGATTATCATTTCCTCCGTGCCACAAGAATATTGATGGGTCATTTTTATCAAAGTAGGTTATGGGTTCGTAAACAGATACTACCTCTTTCTTTGCATGGCCTTCTGATGGGAAAAGTGCTTTACCTGCCTTACTAAATAGTTCGTAATCAAAATCAACAAAGATTTTTTCAATGACATCTAAATCATCTACCGGACCTGAAAAATTAATTATACCTTTTATTTCGATTCCATTATTTAGTTTATCAGGAAAGGAAGAATTGTTTTGTGATAATCCAACATTTGTGGCGATTTGAGCTCCAGCAGAAAAGCCTGTTACAATGATATTGTTTAAATTTAGGTTGTAAGTGTCATTCTTTTCTTCTAGAAAATTGAGCGCATTTGAAAGGTCGCTTGTTGCGAGAGATATTCCCCTTTTAAGACGATAATTCATATTAACAACATTTAGACCTTTTTTTATATATGGCTCAATATATTTTTCTTCTTCAGTTTTATCACTTAAGTAATATGCTCCTCCGTGAAGAAAAACAATTGTGTAATTATTTTTTCCGTAAGACTTTGCCATTTTGGAAAGATAGATGTCCATATTTTGTTCGGCATCTGTTCCGTATGAAACATCTTTTTTAATTTCATAAGTAGCAGAAATTTGTTCAGCCGTTTTATCTGCAATAGATGACAATTCTTTTGAGCAAGATGAAAAAATCATCATTGGTATGATTGTCAAGTATAGAACTTTATTTTTCATTTGGTCGGTTTTTTTAATTGCTGGCAACGGTCTCGTATAACCGTCAGTTACGGGATTATATGCTCTAATTTTCGGTTTAGCACTGACGTTAGCAATTCCGAGTGGATTCGGACGTAGTCGAATCCGCCGTAATTGCGGTTATACATTGTTGTGGTGCGTTGTCATCGCAATCCTTTTACATTTAAATCAGCGTAAACCTCTTGAGTTCCGTGATATTCTTTTCCAAATTTGATGTCAATATTATAATCAATTCGATATAAATTTAGCACTTCATCAATTTTGTCTTTTTTACTTTTTGCGCTTTCAATACCTTGACGGTATTTATTTAGAGTTCCAAATGCCATACCGAGTGGCGCAAGACCTACAGCCATAATAATAATCGGAACTGTTGAAATAACTCCACTATCCAAAGCATATTTTCCCAATAAATATCCGCCAACAATTACGGCAATTCCGATTGCGATAAAAACAGCAAAGTAAGTATAAGTCAAGATTTTGGTTCGCTTAATTTTCTCGTACTCGATATTTACAGTTTTCAGTTTATTTTCAAACTTTTCGTTCAGTGTAATTTTTGCACACGTTTTATTAAATTCAGGTTTTCTGTCGGTTAATCCACAAGTCGTTCCGTGTTTCAGATTAACTTTTTGGTGGTCACATAACTCACAATGTCTCGCTAAATTCATCAGTTATTCCGTTCGATTTAGTTTAATTTGTTTGTAGCACGATGTTTTTTTTCAATGCACCACAACGGTCTCGTATAAGAATAGTTGCGGGTTTACGTGCGAGGATTTTCCGCAGGAAAATCAGGCGTAGTAAACTTGCAACTACCTTTGGTTAAGCCCAAAATTGAGAAATTATTTTTATACATTGTTGTAAACAGTTATTTTTTCCGCAATGTATTTCTCAATTTGTTCTTTGTCCGTTTTATTTTTTAATATTAATAATTCGTTGTTTTTATGTGTTCGATAATTCATTAAGAACTTCGTTTTTCCGCTCCGAGTTAATTCCGAATATTCAAATCGGTTTGGGTCAAATTTTTCACTTATCAATTCCGTTTTTTGAGTTCGGTCGAGTATTTTTTTCAGTCGAGTTAATTTTCCGCTTTTCTCGTCTATTTTTAATTCCGAGTAGTAAATCCAAGAAGCAAATCGGTAAAAAGTGTATCCAATTAAGGTCAAAATCGCAACAAAAATTCCGATTCCGATTCCAAGAAACCAAATTAGGAATATGAATGAAGTAGAAGTCCAAATCAATAGTTCTTTCCAGTTAAATGGAATTCTATCGCTCAGCGTGTGAACGTGTCCATTTTTGGAAATTCTAAAGTAGTCTTCGCGTTCGTTCATAATTGTTTACAACGGTCTTGGCTATGGTTTCGTTACGGAATGGTTCGGCAGAACTATTCCGCCGTAAACCAAAGATAGCAAACACACAGGGAATTTCCGATAGGAAATTCCGCCGTAATGAACTATAGCCGTTGTTAGCTACAGTTTTTTATATTTTAGTTTTTCAGAGTCCATCATTTTTTCCACTTTTTTATTCAGACTGCTGATAGTAAATTCAGAAAACAGTTCGATAATCAGAATATATAAAAGTCCAAATAGCGGTAACATTAGCATTCCAAATCCAATTTCATTTCCAATTATAATTTGGTATGAAGCTATAATCAGAGTTAAGGCTACAAAGAAAATCATAAACCAAAACTGCATTTTATAAGTCGCGCCATTCACACGATTTAAAGTCAACTTACTTTCAGTCCCGTTTTCGTTTGTATTCGCACAATTCAAATTCAGTTTTACTAATGAACCAAGATTTGGTTTAAAAACTGCAAAGGAAATAGTTGGGAAAATATCAATTCCGCCATAATCTGGGTAATCTCCAGATAGATTGTATTTCTTTCCGAATGTTTTTCGATTCAGTTCAGTTCGGACTATTTTATTATAGTTTTCTGCTGATTCAATAATTTCATATTCGGCTATTTTCTTTTTCAATATGCAGTTTGGTTAAATTGTAGCTAACGGTCTTGTGTATGGCTCGTTGCGGAAAATCAGCTATGATTTTCCGCCACAACCGAAAGATAGCAAATTGCAATGAATTCCGATTAGGAATTCAGCCGCAATGAGCTATACACGTTGTTAGCATACGTTATTTTTTATAGTTTTTTAAGTAGTACATAGTCATTGTCAAAATCCTCGACTTTTAAAATTCGTTTCGGATTACAAGAACTTTCTCGATAAGCGATTTCAGGATTTCCATAATCTACTTTTGTTCGATTAAAACAACCTTGCTTTTTTAGAACTACATAAATTTTTCCGCTTTTCAAATCATCATTAGATAGTTCTACACCACAATTGAAAGGAATTGTTTTTGAATGAGCAAAATCATTGCCATAATCAGCGTAATTTCCAAGATAGGAACCATAATCTTTCCACCTCCTAAATTTATATCCAAGTGTTCCTAAAAGTTTCAATTCTCCATTGTCCATTTGATAAACTAAAATTGGTGGTAAAGAAGGATTATTATTTTCGGACGTTACTGAAACTCTTGTCATAATATGACTGTTTCCTCTTTGTGCGTCTCTCAAAAAATATTGACTTCCATAATCGTCAAATGACCAGCGTTTTCCTTTCCAGATTTTGTCAAATCTCAACGACAAATCTCCATATTTTACTCTTGTAGTAGGTTTTAAAACTTTATATCCAAGTGCTTTTTTTCTTTCCGCCTCAATTTTCTTTTGTTCAATTGTTCTATCGATTTTCGCTATTTCTTTTGAAGCAATCGTTGCATCATTAGTTCCTTTATAATTATCTACAATTCCTTGAAATTCAGTTTTTGCTCCAGACAGATTATTTTCTGAAAGAAGTTTTTTTGCTCTAATAAATCTGTTTTCTGCTGTATTCTTTATTTCAGTCAATTCAGTCGAACAGTTTTTCAATTCCGTTTTTGTCTGTTCCAGTTCAGTTTTTAATTCGGATAACTGCTTTTTGGTTTCTCCGTCTGAACAACTGAACAGTAATAATGTTCCAAAAGTAAATGCGAGTAAATTTCTTTTCATTCTGTTGATGGTTTGTAATAATTGTAAATCTATTACGAAAATTTTAATGTTTATTGTGGATTTCAGTAATGTATGCTAACGGTCTTGTGTATGAAACGTAGCGTATAAATAGTCGCTAACTTTTCGGATTTAGTACGAGCCAAATTTTTTATTTTTATGTTTAATTTTCTTTTATAAATATAACCAAATAAAAAATTTGGCGTACTTTGTAAATATACAAAAACCTCTCGGAAAGCCTATAATAGCTATGTTTTATACACGTTGTTGTAAGTAGTGCTTTTCACGTTCTGCTTGGTTTTCCAATGTTTGTTATTTAGTTCAAATGTGAGCGTTGGCAAGACATACTCTTTTGCAATTTTTGGTGTAGCGTTGGCTGTAGCGAATTGTGAATGTGTATGGCTTTAAGCGTTGGCTTAATTCAGATTATTTTTAAAATTTTCAATCACATTGTTTGTGTAATTTCTCATATCGTCAAAATTATCACTAACCATAGTTATATCTACAAACTCTTTCAAATCGTACGGTTTAATACTCACATCATATTCGTTTGACTTACCTCTTACAATTGAAAAGTCAAAGAATTCTCGGACGTCTTGATGAATTGTTGGTGCTACAAATGATAAATATTTTATTAACCTATCATCAAACTCCTCATTTGAATACAAATGTCTAATAACATTTGCAGTTTCGTGATTTAATTGTTGGGTTTTATTTCTGATTAATGTTACTTCTATCAACCAATATAATTCTTTAGAGAAAATCTCTATGTCTCCTTTGTTTCCAGGTGCGTGAGAATATGGTTTTCCAATATGGTCGGCTTTATAATTTGGTCTAATAGCATATTCTTTTCCATATTTTAGTGCGATTAGAATTGAAATAAAAAACTCTAATTTTAAAGGTTCTGGAATTTCTTTAAACTCATCAATAACTGTTCTCCTTGTTCCGATTTTCTCAATACTCTCAACAATTATTTCTTCGTTAATTCCGTAATCTTTAATTATACTGTAAATTTTGTTGACATATTGCTCTCCGTCAATAACGTCTTCTTTTCTAAATGAAGTTATCAGTTCAAACAATTCGTCATTTTGAGTGTTAAGTTTATCAAAATATTTAATTGCAACTGATTTTTCTTCCTCACTTAATTTGAAATCAAACTTCAAAAGTTTTTCTATATATGTGAGTTTACTTTCATTAATTTGAATTAGTTTTTTTCCAGTAAATCGAATAGAAATAAAACCTGAAATTATAAAAACTCTACGTACAACATCTGGATAATCTTGCGTAATAGTCTTAAACTTCGTGTTGACTTTATATTCGTTTTTTACAAAATCAAAGACGGCATCATAATCTTTAAACTTATTATTTTCTAATAATGTTAGAAACTCTTTTACATTACCATTTTTGCTAAACATTGCTACAATGAATTGGTCGTAGCTTAAAGATTTTCCATTTTTCCTCAATTCAAGTAGAACATTCAAAATAAACACGAAAAAGTTAAAATCATTACTTACGTTTCGATAAGGGTTTTTACGATTATATTTTATTGCTTGTATTGAAAAAGCCTCTTGTTCATCAATTTCTGATGAGATTAATTTTTTACAAATTTCTGAAAGTTTAAAAGGCTCATTGTATTGAGCATAAACAAAACCTAATTCTGAAGGTGTTCGCATATAAGTCCAAAAGCGTGAAGTGTAACCAGCTGGAAAACCACCATCTGCTCTTCGTGTGCTGTTTACTTCAATAACTTGGTCTTCAATATCTTCAAGTTTTGTGTTTTCAGTAATTTCAATTTCGTTACTTGAAACGATACCATTTAGATATAGTTTTGAAACTATTTTTAGTAGATTTTTATCATTAAGTATTGTACCTTCAAATTCAGAAACAGCACTTAATATATCAATATATCTTTCTGGATTCCTAACTGCTGTCTCAAAAGCCATTTGTTTATGAGTTGGCTTTCTTCTTATTCTTTGTTTTGCCATTTATTAAGTGTAGATTTCTGTTGCACTCATTGTTTTTTGAGATACAGATTTATTTGGTTGATAGTTAGTTATTAAAACCTCTTTAAACTCTTTATTAGAGTTATCGTGATAGCTAATGTAATTACTTTTTATATCAAATGAATAATGATTTTCACTCCATTTTAAAAACTGTTCATTTATTTTTCCTTTATAGTGAGTTACATTCGATATTGCAAAATTTATATTTTGTTCGTCTAAATATTCAAGAAATTTGAGTAATCTTTCTTCTGTTTCTTGATTCCATAATTTGTTATACTCGCTAAACGTAATCAAATATGGTGGGTCAAGATATACGAAATCATCTTCTTGAAAATTTATGTTTTCAAAAAAGTCAAGAAAATCTAAATTGTGAAAAGTTGTATTCTTTTTTTTAATTAAATCAAAATAATTATTTAATGCAGTTAAAGTGTTTTTGTTAAAATCAACATTTCCAACAGGTAGATTATATTCTCCTTTTGAGTTAAATCTTAACATACGGTTAAAGCCATAAATCAAAAGAACATACAAATGAAGAGTTGAATTTGCCTTACCAGAATTATAATCTTTTTTAAGTTTATTAAAGCCTTCTTTGTTGAATTTTGCGTAATAAGTTTTTTTCCATTTATCTCTCAATTCTTGAGGAACAATGTCTTTTATGTATGAATGTGATAATTTGTATTCTTGAATTATTTCAAATACATTTTTGAAAAACAAATCAGGATTTTTAGCCTGTCTTTCCAAAAAGTTGTGAATTTCAATAACATTTGAGTCAATATCGTTTAACAAATATTCGTTTGCATTGACATTAAGGAAAACAGAACCTCCACCAGTAAATGGCTCAATAAAACGATTTATCGTTTTAGGAAAATATTTACTAATTTTTGGATAGAGTTTGTATTTATCTCCAACATAAAATAAGGGTGAACGAAATGCTTTGTTTTTATTTGTCATATTTTTTTGTTAGAAATAAAAATTCTTTGTGGTCGTTAAAATCGGTTTTTCCTGTGTTGAAATATGTATGTGATTGCTCAAAAGTTTTAGTTTCTCCAACATTATTAAGTATTTCCGTTATTTCTTCGAGCGTAATTTTGTTTTTGGAAGATTTGCTTTTTGATTTATACGTGTTATTGTAAGAAACAGCTAAATATTTTACATCCAAATTTTCTACTAAATCTTTAAAAGTGTCTTTTGCTTGAACAGTACAATATTTGCTCATATTCTCTGGTTCAGGTTTTAATGCAACTCCGAATAGTTTTGGCTTTTTCCATTGTACAAGATTTTCGTAAATATGATAAAATCTACTGTATTGTCTTGAATTATATGGTGGGTCAATATAGGCAATATCACCTTTAATATTCCTTACTAATTCATTCGCATCTTCTTGATATATTTTTGCTCCTTTAAAATCAGAAGTCTGAATTAATTTAAAATTCAAAGGTCTTTTTGTAATTGGTTTTTTAATATATGCGTCAAAGTGACCAACAGTATTTGCAAGTCTGTCAATTGTATAAATTAAAGAAGTGAGCAAAATTGCGTATTCTCTCGAATTTAGTTCATTATTTTTTTTCTTTTTCTCAATATCTTGTCTTATGTATCCAATTTGTTTTGAAATTTCCTTTTCATAAAATTTACCTCCGAAGTTTTTTGAAAAGTAGTTTTCTCTTATAGATTTTGAGTTTAAAGTATTGTATTCATTTGCTAATTCGACAAGTTTGTTAGAATTCCATTTTAATGTACCGTAAAATGCTTGATAAGTTACATTGTTAGAGTAGAGTATGTCGTTTAGAATGACGGTTTTATATTTTTCCATTGCAGATTTTGCTACAATTGAAGTTCCAGAAAAAATGTCAATAAATGTTCCATTTCCTTCTGTTTCCGATTCAATAATTTCCATTATCCAATCTGTCAATTTTGCCTTATTTCCAATATATCTGCGACTTTGTAGTTGGAATTTGTCTTGATTTTTATAATCATTGAAAAGATTTAAACCATATTTTAATTTTTGTTCTGCCAAATGAAAACCTTCAAGACCTAAATCCTCATTTTGAACTTCATAGATTATTTTGTCACTAATTAGTTGTCTAATTAAGTCATTTTCGCTGTAACTATAAAATTCAGCTAAACTTTGTACTTGTGGCTTTGTTGGAAGTCTTTTCCCAGTTTCAATTCGGCTTAATGAGGTGTAGTTAATTGAAGTTTTATCAGCAACTTCCTGTAGATGAAAACCTTTCGTCTCTCGTATTTCTTTTAAGGTATCTCCAATTGAAACTATTGTGTCCAACATAATTTGACTTTTTTTGTCAAATATAAAAATATTCTTGAGAATTCGGATGTGTGCGTTGGAAAAAAAACAGCTCTTTTATTTTTTTTAGGCGTTGGCTTTTCGCGTTGGCAAAAAAATAAATGTGCTGTTTGAGCGTTGGCGTTTTTAGTTCAAATGTTCAATTTTAGCACGATTTTCGCATTACTTACAACGTGTTTGTATATGGTTTGTTGCGTGGTTAAGCACGTAATTTAGCAAATAAAAACCTAATAGAAAATCCGCGAGGATTTTCGTAAGTAGGCTAGAACTAGCAATAAATTATATACGGTGTTGTAGCACGTTTTTTTTAATTCCATATCCTAAAATTCCTCCAACAATTACGGTTGGAATTATACCAAATAGAAAAATCCAAAATAAGGGTTTTACATAATAATCAAACAAGGCATTTTTAATTCCATTTTCTTTGCCAAAGTCCTGAATTCCCTCTTCAATAAAACCAACAGAAGAACCAATTAAAACACCAATGAGCAGAATCAAAATCAGTCCAATTATACCAGTCAGAATTGAATTCCATTTTCTATTCTTTATTAGGTTTTCCATTCGAATAGATATGTAATAACCTCCAATAAACAAACCAAATATTCCAACGAACAAATTTAATGGAAGACTAACAATTATGTCAATCAAATCTTTAAAACTAAAAGTCCAAATTATAATTATTCCAGCAACAATTAAATTAAAAATAATGGATAGAAAAGTTAATTTGGTTGAATTTTTCACTTAATATTTTTTATTTCAATCTGTTTTTGTACTTGTAAATAAATTCCAATTATTAAAAAAATTATTAAAAATGGAAATCCGAAATAGGTTATTAATAATGGCGGGAAAATCCAAATTATTCCGCTTATTATTAGCAATATCAAAATCCACGTCTTTAGTTCTGTTTTTACTCCGTAATAAATATTAAATCCAGCATTCAAAATTCCAACTCCCCAAATAATAAAGAAATAAGGAAATTCCACGTTTTGCAATTCGTTTTCAAATACAAACATTGCAATTAAACTTAAATAGCTAATAATTAAAAAAATAAGTGCTAAAATTCGTGTTTGGGTCATTTTTCTCAAATGTGCTACAACGAGTTTGTGTAAGCGTCAGTAACGGGAAAAACGTTAGTATTTTTCCACTGACGCAACTAAGTTAGTTAAAACGAATGAATTTCCGATAGGGAATTCAGTAGTTATTGCGCTTACACGTTGTTGGCAGTAGTGTTTTTCAAAATAATTTTGTCTGTCTTTCAATTTTCGGATGAAAAGTACCGATTATCATAAATGGGTTATGAGAAACATAATGATGGACTTGTGAAGTACCTAAAAATAAATATAAGTCTTTTGTCATAGCAAAATCGTCAAAGTATTTTTTTCTTACATCAGCAACTGCTTTTGCTTCATTCCCTTCGTATTTGGCAAGTTGTCTCCAATATAAAGCCCCAATTTCCCAATCTTCAATCATCATTCTACTTTCTTTGCCCTGATTATCTTCAAGAACGTATGTGAATTTATAAGGTAATTTGTCAACTACATCAAAAGGGTCTTCAGGGTGTTCAAATAGATTCCCTTGTTCTCTTTGTGCTTTTAATTTCTCGATTTTCTTTTTGTCCCAGTTTCTATCGACTTCTTTAGCGACAAAATCTTTTATTTTTGAAGGTTTAAAAACTGCTAGAGAAGTACAAATATCTTTATTTTTTGCTTCAGTAATTAATTCTCCAAGATTTTCATATACTTTATTAAGAACTGCTTTTTTTCGTAAGTACCAATTTCCTGCAGTATCAATATGTTCAAGGATTTTTATTTCACTATCCATTGAATAAGGTCTATAACTTTCAGGTCGAAAATCACTTTTATTTTTAACTAAGTCCAGTTCAATCCATTCATATTTTCGGTATTGTTCTGAATAATCTTTTTTTCGGAAGGGAACAGGATAAATTCTAATCCATTTTCCGTCTTCTGTAAATCCTGCTGTGCAAACTAATTCATCATATTTTCCAGAAATTGCTGGATAAGTTTTAACTGTTATTAGAACCTTTGTTTTTGCCATAAACTATATATGTTCAACAACTAAATCAGATTCTATTAACTTTAATGATTCTGCCAAAGGTAATCTGTGGCATTGACAAATATTTGATTCAAAGCAGGTAAGTGCAATTCTATTATATTGGTTTAATAGATTTATAATTTCTTGTTGTTGTATTGATGTTTCTTTAAGTGTTGTTTTTTTATAATTTTCAAAAAGAAGGTCGTAATCTTCTTGTTTTTCTAGAGTTTGTCTTTTATTTGAATTTATACCAACTTCAGGTATATGAATATATGTAATTCCTAAACTTTCACAGAACCTTTTTAATAAGGTTTTACTAAAGCCATATTTCATACTTAATGGATTTTTCCTAACATCTACTAAAAGCTTAATATTATTCTTAACTAATTTGTTTAAATATTTTTCTAAGCTAACTCCTTCATAACCAATTGTAAATATAGATTTTTTATTGTTGTTTGGTTTAGTATTTTGAACTTTATTATAATAATCTTCATTTAATATTTTTTTTGCAATTGTACTATTGATTGCATAATAAGGAAAATTAATATATGTATGTCTGATTAGAGACTCATTCGACATATTCCCATATCTCTCTATTGTTTCTGTCAACAATACTTTGTCTTTCTGTTTGAGAGTCTGTAAGTAGTCTGTTTTGTCTATTTTTTTATATCCTTTTTCTGATTCTGATAAAAATTCTTTCTTAACCATCGTAACTATATCAGCGTTAGCAGAGTAAGAATAACAACCGAATTTGTACGGAACAAAATCATATTCAGATTCTCGTTTTCTTTGACTATATAAAAATAACAACTTTTGTAATTTTGTCTTTTCTACATTTCCATTACAAAGTTGGAATAGCGATAATATTATTTTTCTTCTATAAAACATTTTGCAAAGTTAATATTAAAAAAATGCTTATTAAATTATTCCTAATGTTTTTACATTACTGCCAACGTTTTTGGCTATGAAGTCGTTGCGTAGCTAGGGATTAAAAATTAGGTCAACGACAAACAATGGTTAAGGTTAAATATTGCAAACGGTAACATACCAGCAATGATTTATAGCCGTTGTTGTAACACGTTTTTTTTATGTCAAGTATAGTGGATAAATGCATTGATGTTTATTTGGTGCTTGTCATTGTTTTTTTAATTCCTTATTCAATTTGGTTATCTCTAGATTTAAAGAGTCCAACTTTTGCTTTAAATTCAAATTATCATTCTTTAGATTTTCCATGTTCTGAGTGTTTTCATTGTTGCTCTTCTTTAAATCATAATTCAGATACCCTAAATACAAAGCTAAAACCGAAACAATAATCGATATAATTTTGTACCAGTCTTTTTTTACTTTATTCTTTTTGGTTAGATAATCTTGATACTTTAACCAACCACCCATATTTTTAACATTCAGACCGCTCAAAGTCAATTCAGCATTTTTACTATCTGTTCGTTTTATAAAATCAGTTTCTTCTAACACATTTAGTAATTGGTCGCATTTAGACCGTCCTTCAAATCCCAGCTCATTATAAACATAAGAAAACTGTATCGGCTTAATTTTATTGTATTCCAAGTCTTGCAATAGTAATTCAATTACTAAATCGTCAATGTGATATTTTCTCTTTATTTTATCTTCCACTTTCTTTTTCCCACGCCCTGTTTTAAATGGGTTACAACGGTTTAGGCTATGAGTAGTTGCGTGGGTTAGCACTTAACTTTGCAAGTACACACCAAACTGAAAATCCGCGAGGATTTTCAGAAGTAGGCGAGAACAAGCAATTACTTATAGCCATTGTTGGGTGTAGTTTTTTTAGAATGGTAAATCGTCGTATTTGTCTTTTACGAATTCTTTTAAATCATTACTATTTGCAAATAGTTTTCTCATCAATGGATTTTTTCCGAGTTTTTCCGCAAAATCACTCAAATTTGGTTCGTCAACAATATCATATTCACTATTAAGTCCTTTGCTACTCACATAATTTTTCACGTATTGCTCAACAATTCCATTAATGTCTTTATTCGTCCATAAATCATTAATTTTTTCCTTTAAGTTTCTTTGACTTTCAACTATTTCTTCTAATAATTCTCTGTCAGACCTAATGTGGTTTTCTGTTGCCTGTTCAGGTGTTACATCTAAAATCTCAATTATTTTAGCTTCTAACTTTGGATAAAAAATTTCAAAAACGTCTTCTAAAGATTTTTCATTTAAAGATTTTCCTCCTTTACTTTCTTTAATTCTTGAATTGATTGTTTTCAGTAATTTTAGGACTTCATCTTTTTGAAACCTTGTATGTTGAAATGAAGATAATGGTCCAGTTATTTCAGTTGGTGAGGAAATATCAGTCAAAAAAGTGCAAACATAGGAATCGGAAGATTTTGAAATTGCACCAGCTTCAAACAAAATCCAAGGTGCATTTAGATTTTCACGGGTTAAACATATAATTCCGACTTTAGACTCTTCAAGTCTATCCGATATTTCTTTTGACCATTTTTTTCCTTTCTCTATTGAGGTAGAAATCCAAGGTTCGGTTGATTGAATTACTTGTTCTAACCATTCTCTTAATGATTCAGCAATCAGTTTACTTTTGTTTCCTGACCAGCTTAAAAATATTTTCATAGATTTTGTTTTTCAAATTACACCCAACGGTCTCGGCTATGAGTAGTTGCGTGGTTTAGCGGTTAACTTTGCAAGTACACACCAAACTGAAAATCCGCGAGGATTTTCAGAAGTAGGCGAGAACAAGCAATTACTTATAGCCATTGTTAGCACCAGTTTTTTAATCTTTTTTGTTCCTTTATTTCAATTCCATTACATTCCTTTAAAGCTTCTTTTAATTTTTCAGAAATGTAAATTCCACGAACTCCATAGATGCCCGCTTTAAACAAGTCATAATTGGGAAATTCTTTTGTGACAGTTAATTCAGATGCAAAGATGTAAATATCTTGTCCAGCAACTTTCTTTACAAGTTTATTTATGTCATCTAATGAATTTATGTCAACATCTTCTCTAGTGTCGAACTGTAAAAGTCCTTTCTGAATATAAAATTTGCTTTTTTGATAATCAATGTAATTTTCCATTGAAGCAGAATTTCTTAAAAAATTATAATTTGATAAAATTTCTCCATTTTGGATTACCTCAAAGGGGAAGTGGTTGTAATTCCCTATTTTAAATTTAGTTAATAGCTTTAAGGTTTTGTCATTAACCATCAAGCCATACTGTTCTAGAAAACTTCCCGAAATAAAATCAGTTAGTTTTGAAGATTTATACAATTCCATTTGTCCAATTTCGGGTAGTGTTTTGGGAACATCATTCCCTGAAAGTTTTTTATGAAATTCATTAATTGCTCCACCTGTCGGTAAATCGAAATGTAATTCGCTTTTTCCGTCCCAATTTGCAAATATCTTCTCAATTTCTCTAGTTGAAGGTGGATGCCAATCTTTAATTTGATTACCAGTTCGTTTATTTCCAACTAAATCCAATTTAAAATAATCCCCAGAATTTTCTTGAGATTCAAAATACTCATTCTCATCTTTCACCCATTTTAGGGCTATTCTCTCAAATATGGATTTTGGTTGTTTCATTTTCCAAATTGGTGCTAACGGTTTTGTGTATGGCTTTCGTTGCGTGTTTTAAGTTACGTATTATTCCGAAATCTAAGTTTTTGATTGTAGGAAAAGAAGTTCACTTAACCTACATACCGCAATGAACTATACACGTTGTTGTGCACTGTTTATTTATTCAGATACGCTTTAGCATCTCTCAAATTCAATTCCGTTTCCCAAGAAGCAGAACCTCCATCTCGGTCAGGATTGAAAACAGGTTCTTCCATATTCCCTAATGAAATCAATAATTGATAAACTGCCTGGGGGTCTTTCAAATCAAATTCTTTTTGTAACCATTTTTTGAATAAAGGAATCAAATTCCGATTGAATCTCTTTCCTAAAGCCCAATATGCGCTGATTCGGTCAGTCGAACCGTCATAAATACTCTTTTCAAGTCCGTCTACAATTATTTGTTCTAATTCAGTCGGTTTAAATTTGGTCAATTCTGATGCAGAAATTATTCCTTTCTCATAGTCGGAATGAGAATTTCCATTCGCTTTTTCAAAAATGTAAGCTACTTCTTCGAACTGGTCATTTGTTAATTTCATTTCAGCATAATGAATTTCTTAAATAGTGCACAACGGTCTTGTATAAGATTAGTTGCGTGGTTTAGCAACTGACTTTGCAAGTACAAACTGAATAGAAAATCCGCGAGGATTTTCGTAAGTAGGCTCGAAACAAGCAATTAATTTTATACGTTGTTGTAGCAAGTTATTTATAGTTCAATTTTTCTGGTCTTTTCTCGACACTAGCGTTGTGACCAGGAAACTCTTCTAAATCCGTTGTTAAATTTTCGTCATAGGTTAAGCATAATTTCCTAGAAGAAATTAACACGCAAACTATATGACAATGGTCTTCTTTATTCGATAACAAACCTTTCTCAATTTTTTTCGAGAAATATTGTTTTTGAAAATCTTCAATTTCTGTTTTCGTCTTTTTTTGTATTCTACCTTGTATTTGTAAACGATTTATTATTGATGGTATCGCATTAGGTTTTGAACAATCTCTTGATGATTTTAAATATTCTACTAATAGTTTTTGGGAAACTACCAAATGAGCATAATCTAAAATTTTATCAGGTTCTTTTTCAACAAGCTCTTTATCGAAGGTATTTATCCATTTGATTAAATCTTTGTAGTGTGGGTCTAATGGCGTTGCAAAATTCTTGGCGACGTTATTATCTATAAATATATCTTTCATTATTCGGCTTCTATTGCAATATTCATAACATCTAACATATAGGTTTCAAAAAAGCTTTTAGGTGCATTTTTAATTTGACCGTTTTTTAAAAAACTTAAATTATAATGCTTTGCTTTTATACCATTGTTATCTATGAAATAGGTTTTAACATCTTGTTGAGATATTGTTTTTTTGGCTATAGCCAGCCTTATTCTATTAATTAGATATTCGCTATGAGTTTCGATTATATATCTTTTATTTTCTTTAGTTATTCTATTCACCAAATAATCTCCAAATTGAGCTTGAATTCTAGGATGTAAGTGAATTTCAGGTTGTGCAATAAATAGTGTAGACCTTTTACCTAATTGTAAGTCAGCCACGATTATTGGAAGGAACTGACTTATTCCAAATCCAACATCGCTTAAAGAAGACCAAACCCCATTTGCTTTTGTTCTAATTAAAATTTCAAATCTTCCACCATCCAGTCTTTTAGATTTGATTTCGTGAAGTAATCCTAAATCTTTAAGTATAGATATTAACTCTTTATATTCTGGTGATTTTTTTGTTTCCCAAGCAATTATTTGGTCTTCATAATTTTCACCGAATTTACCAACTTTTAAGTCTTTTTTAGAGGTTTCATAATAAGTCCTTTCAGGATAAAGTCTAAAAGAACTTATATAATTGATTTTATCATCAAATCTGTTGAACATTGACGAAATAGAGGATTTAAATGAACTTAAATAATAATATTGTTCATTTCTTAATAATTCTTCTAATTCATTAAAATCAGAGAATTTAAATTCAATCTTTGTCTTAATTTTTTCAAATTTACCCTTAATCTTTTCTTCTCCTTCTTTTTCAGTTTTAATAGAACTTTCAACAATTTCCATTATTTTCTTTATCATTTCGGGCGACCTAGCATAACTATTAGGGTCTTTATCTATGAAGTATTCAAACTTTAGGTCGTATTTTCTAACTTTTTCAATTTTTAGGCTAAAAACTTCTGATTCAGCATAAAGTTTTTCAAGAACAGGTAGATTCCTAACCTTGTCATTACTCCAATAAGTAGTAACTTTTTGTTTTTCTTCGTCGTCCTCAAATTCGAGTTTTATAAGTTTAGATTTATCATGATTATGGACGATTTCTTCAAAATCTCCCATTTTTATATACTTACCATTTGGTGAAAATTGAAATGGAAATTCTCTCGATTGAATTGCTCCTAATATACTATAAAGAAGAGAGCTTTTCCCACTACTATTTGCTCCAGTTAGTAAAGTTACCTTTGAAGTATCAAATTCTATTTTTTCGTAGCATTTGAAGTTTTCAATGTTTATTTTATTTATCATTTGTTCGTTTTTTCTAATTTGCTACAACGGTCTCGGCTATGCGCAGTGCGGGGCTGCACGCAATTACTGTTCGGCTTCGCGATTAGCAAAAATCTTTTTGTTTTGGTTTTATCTTGTCCTATGAAAAAGCAAAATCCAAAAGATTTTGCGGTGCCGCTAGTCACGCCCAGACCAATGGGTTCAGTACTTAAGCCCGCATTGCGTATAGCCATTGTTATCTGCTGGCTTTCCCTCAGTTGTCGTACTCCGCATGTTCTATCTCCTCGTCAGAAGGTAACCAGCCATTATTTATTTTTTCAATTAATTCTGTCAAATAACGTTTTACTTTTCTTTTGGTGAAATCAATACAGACAACTTTGTCGATTTCGCTATGCGAATTGTGAGCTAACGTGGTCGCAAACCAAAATCCTTCGCTAAAGTTTTGATGTGCCGTGGTAATCGGTGAAAATTCGTAATCGAATTCTTTTTTAGTCCGCATTTCATAATCAAATGCTCGTCCAGTTATCTCTTCGTCAAAGTATTGTTCAGTCCAATGAGCCAAGGTTCCAGCACTACAGGTATAAGAAACGTTTTTATCCATACACACCTTAACGGTCGGTGGAACCAATTCCTCATCTTCTATATTGGCTATGGTAAATGCAACCCAATCATTTTTAGGTAATGAAGATTTCCATTCAGAGTTGTTTCTAACTTGAACGTAATAAACTTTTCTTCTATTTACTCTGCCTATAAATTCCATTTTTCAGCTTGCAGATAACGTATTGGTATATGAAAAGTAAAGGTATTTTAATTTAATTACTTTTCAAATTTAACGTTGTGTTATTTTATGTTACCTACTTTCGGGTGAAGTAACTTAACCCTTTATTTTTTATATACTTTGTTGTGGTGTCGTTTTTATATTTTCATGTTAAGGTTGTCAGTCAGATTATTTTTATAAATTTAGGTCAAATTCGATAGTATGAAAACCTATACAAAAGAACAAGCTAATAGTTTATTAAATGAAGCTATTAAAAACTTCAATGTTTTTACTAAAGATTTTGAATTTAATTATTCAAATTTTTTAAATGGACTTAATGATGAAAATTATAAATCAAGTTTAAAAATATCTTTAGCTTTTGAAGAAAAACAAAAATATCGAGATAAAATGCAATCATTTATACAAACGTTTTACGACAAGTCAGATGAAATTATTATAAATGGTCTTACGTACTATACTGTTGAAACTTGGATTTTCATAGAGTTATCTACTACTCACTTGTCTCAAATTGATAAGAAATTAAACATTTTGTATTCCAAATTTCTAAAGAGTTTTGACGGCAGTAATCCATAACCTTTCTTTTAATTAACATCTTTTCCAATATTTCGGTTGGGTCTTTAAGTTCAGTATTAGAACCCAATGTTGTCCATAAGTTTAATAATATATCTTGTTCTATTAATTTCTCTGTTTTTTCCCTATCCATTGTGTTTCTCAAATGCACCACAACGTGTTTGTATATGGTTTGTTGCGTGGTTAAGCACGTAATTTAGCAAATAAAAACCTAATAGAAAATCCGCGAGGATTTTCGTAAGTAGGCTAGAACTAGCAATAAATTATATACGGTGTTGTAGCACGTTTTTTTTAATTCCATATCCTAAAATTCCTCCAACAATTACGGTTGGAATTATACCAAATAGAAAAATCCAAAATAAGGGTTTTACATAATAATCAAACAAGGCATTTTTAATTCCATTTTCTTTGCCAAAGTCCTGAATTCCCTCTTCAATAAAACCAACAGAAGAACCAATTAAAACACCAATGAGCAGAATCAAAATCAGTCCAATTATACCAGTCAGAATTGAATTCCATTTTCTATTCTTTATTAGGTTTTCCATTCGAATAGATATGTAATAACCTCCAATAAACAAACCAAATATTCCAACGAACAAATTTAATGGAAGACTAACAATTATGTCAATCAAATCTTTAAAACTAAAAGTCCAAATTATAATTATTCCAGCAACAATTAAATTAAAAATAATGGATAGAAAAGTTAATTTGGTTGAATTTTTCACTTAATATTTTTTATTTCAATCTGTTTTTGTACTTGTAAATAAATTCCAATTATTAAAAAAATTATTAAAAATGGAAATCCGAAATAGGTTATTAATAATGGCGGGAAAATCCAAATTATTCCGCTTATTATTAGCAATATCAAAATCCACGTCTTTAGTTCTGTTTTTACTCCGTAATAAATATTAAATCCAGCATTCAAAATTCCAACTCCCCAAATAATAAAGAAATAAGGAAATTCCACGTTTTGCAATTCGTTTTCAAATACAAACATTGCAATTAAACTTAAATAGCTAATAATTAAAAAAATAAGTGCTAAAATTCGTGTTTGGGTCATTTTTCTCAAATGTGCTACAACGTTCAAGGCTATGTACAGTATTGGCGACGGTGCGAACCAGAAATGCGCAGCATTTTAGCACCGCACCGATTTCTCACAATAGATATGCCCCTATTGTATATAGCCCTTGTTAAGTGTAGTAAATATAGCGCAATTATTTGAAGCCGTAAAATGGCTGGTGCGCTCTATTTACGCAGTCGCGATTCGAATTTGTCCTAGCCCCAGAGTATTGTTTGCACCGCTTTTTGAACCATGCAATATGTACGGGTATATGTTGCCGTTGTTCAAAAGCAAAGTCGCTCTGAAATTCAAGAAAAAAGTAAAAGGTCTTGATTTTCTCAAAAAAATCCACGACCTTCTACCAAGTTTTTTATACGAAACCTCGTATCTGATAGTGCAACTCTCTTAACGATTTATCGACAAAACTTGAAGCTCTAGCCCATCTAGAGCTCATACCTTTTTTTGCTTCTTCCCGAAGCGACTCTTGCAAACAGTACTTTGACCTTATTTCGAAGAAGTTATTGCACTTAACGGTCTCGGCTATGAACAGTTGCGTGAATTGGCACGAACTTTTGCAAGTACACGACAATCTGAAAATTCCGCAGGAATTTTCAGGATAAGCCTGTAATAGCAATTGTTTATAGCCAATGTTAGCAACAGTTATTTTAGTTCATTTATATATTGTTCGTATCCGCTTTCTTGAAGGACGTTTTCAACATTCAATTCGTAAATATCTTTCCAGCTATCTTGTCCATTCTTTTCCACATATTTTTCGATTATTCGGAAACCCAGCCAATAGTTAAGACTTTTTGGCGCATCCTCGAACAATTTTAGTTTGTCATTTCTCAGTAGTGGGTTGTCGCCACTTTCATCATCAAAATATTGTCTTAATTCTGTAAACAATTGTTTTTCGTTTTCCAAATACCAATTCCAGTCGCTTTCGCTCATATTTTCGACAGCTTCGTACTTTGAGATTTGTCCATCAAAAAAGACCCAAGTAAAATAGCAGGCAAAACCCTCATCAATAGTTTGTCTCAATGCTGAATCTTTTTTCGGGTCATCTTCTCGAAAAGGTTCGTAAGCGAGATGATTTAATTCGTGCGGAATTCCTTTTTCGATTGTGTATTTAATATCCTGTTCCTCGTAATTTAGTTCAATGGAAAATTGGTCATTATCGCAACCACCAAATAAAATTCCAGTTATAGGTGTAAACAAAATACTGATTGTCGATTCTACTTTGTGCGGTACCAATCGGTTGAATTTTGCAAGATTATTTTCCAGAACAGAGTCAAGTTTCATTTCCAAGAGCGACTGTGCCCTTTCGTCAAAAAAGGCTTTGTTTTTGGGATAGATTGTCCTGTTCCATTCCACCATTCCGCTTTTCGTACTGAATTTGGCACTATTTTCCTCTCCGAAAATCACTCCGTAGCAATTGTCCCAAAGTGACTGGTGCGGTTTATAAACCTTTTCGATAATCATTGTTGTATCAAATTCGGCTTTTTGATGCGCTAAAATTTGGCTTTTGAAAAGGTTTTTGATTGTTATTCCTTGGATTTTAATACTGTCCGACACATTTTTTAGTTTCCCGATATATGTGATTTCGGTATTCAATGTCTTATTTTTCGTCTGCTTCTCTTTGCAAGACGAAAACCCAATCAAATTTCCAATTATCAATATGAGCAGGATTTTTTTCATAATTGTTGCTAACGTGTTTGTGTATGATTTCGTTGCGTGTTTAAGCACTAAAGTTAGCAAATAAATCACAGATAGAAAGTCCGTGAGGACTTTCGTAAGTAAGCTATAACTAGCAATGAATTATACACGGTGTTGTACACCGTTTTTATTTATTTTTTAATATCTGTTCAACATATTTTCTGTGATTTTCAAATCCATTCTTTTCAGGATTTTCCAAGTCTATCATTTCTCCAATTCCAGAGTCGTAAATCTGCCAATTATACTTTTTCGACAATTCAATTAGTTCATAAAGACCATTTTCTCCATATAAACTCAACATTGTGTTGCTCACAAGTTCATTATGTATATAAAAGTCAATTGTAAAATTCGTTCCGATTATTTCTCTATGATTTTCGTCTTTTTTTATTCGGTCAAATGAGTTTTCCAAAATTCCGCTAAAATCAGTCGGTTCAAGTAGATTTTCATCCAATTCCGCAATTGTATTTATTTTCTGTTTTGAATTAAAGAGTACAATGTCCCAACTCATTGTTTTTCGTTTTTTACATTTAATTTATTCGCTAGTTTATTCATTTGAGCTATTTGGTCAGAAGTGAGTTTTATATCCAATTCAGAAACTACGTAAGTTAAGTGTTCATATGCACATCCATTTTCATTAAAATCTAAAAATTCAAAAATGATTTCTCGACCATCTTGAATTCCAGCACTTTCAATTTTAGTTTTGGAAATTTCTTTCTGCCATTGTTCATTTAGAATACTATTAGTTAATTCACTAATCTCCTTTTTAACTGGATTTTTAAATAAATCTTTAAATTTCATCGTTTCCTCAAATGGTGTACAACGGTCTTGTATATGAAAAGTTGCGTGTAAATAAGCGCAATTTTTTCGGTTTAGTACTAACCATAAATATATAAAAAAACCAATGAATTAGGTGCTTACCAGCAATTTTTTATATACGTTGTTAGCCACTGGCTTTATTTCATTCGGCTTTTTGATTCCGATATTTTCTTTTCAGTTCGGATTGAGCGTTGGCAAGATACTCTTTTGCAATTTTTGGCTTTAGCTTTGGCTGGTGCGAATTGCAAATGTGTATGGCTTTTAGCGTTGGCTATTTTGTAAACCGAATTTGTAAATTTAGTTTAAAGAATAACTGTCCATTTTCTTCATAAACTTCTCCAAATCCGTGTCGAGAAGAACTGGCAGTATCAAGTTTGGTGTTATTTAGTAGGTAATCCTCAAACTCGTTTCTGTTGTAAATATGATAGCAAAGAACGTCGCCATTTTCCTTGACGATTAAATATCCACCTGTCGCATCATATTTTCCTGTCCAAACTTGTGATGGCATCATTCCAAGCGCAACATCTGTTAAGAAGCGTTTTATTTTGTATTCGTAAAATTTATGCTCGTTCTCGATGTCAAATTCCAAAGGATTTTTCTTTGCTGTTAAGTTGACTAAATCCGTTAAATGCGAAAACTCACTCGAATAGAAATCAAAAACGATTTGCGATAAAATTTGCGGAAGTAAACTGTCTATTAAAACAAGATTATTAGAAAATATTTGTCTTTCCGTTTTCACAAATTCAAAAATTCCATCCTTACTCTGAATTTGAGCAATTCTATCCATTATCTTACTTCTTGTATCAATGGAATTTATTTGGTCGATTTCATTTCTCGTAAGGTGCGTATAATTAATTTCGTAAATGAAGTTAGTCGTTTTTCCTGCATTGAGTAGAGTGGAAGGACTTCCAAGTTGAGATTTTATGCTAAAACCAAGCGTTGGTTGCTGGTTTGTTCTTTGGTCGTGAACTACGATTGTAATGTCTGTTTTGGCGGACGAGCTTGCTTTTAAAGAAATACAATTTATTGATTGCATAAACTCCTCAATTTCTGGAACAGAAAATGTTCTTTCTCGGTTTTCCTTAATTGCTTGTAAAAGAAATAATGCTTTAGTTTTGAATTCGTCAATCGGTATTTTTAATACTTGTTCGTTGCCTGAAATTAAAATTATCTCGTCTTTAATTGAATATTCAAAATCGCCATTATTTTCTGAACGTAGTATTTTAATTATTGGATAAACTAAACCTTCTAATTTTTCAATGTCTTTATCTCCCAGAAATAATTGTTTATCGCCTAATAATTTGAAAAGAGCATAAATTTCGCTCCATTCGCCTTTGTTACCTGTAATCATTTGCAGTTAAGTTTTTCTATAATTTTTTCCGCTGTCGCTTGAATTGCGGGAACTGCAACTGAATTTCCGAATTGTTTATATGCTTGTGCGTCTGAAACCACAATTTTGAAGTTATCTGGAAAGCCTTGAAGTCTTGCCCATTCTCGTGGTGTCATTTTTCTAATTCCTTCTCTGTTTACTTTTCCAGTAATATTCGTAATTGGTTTAAAATTTGTTAATCTATCATCGTAAACTAAATTCCTTTCTCTGCCCATTCCTCCGCAGACTACTGCGTTTGCAGTTCCGTCGTTTGGAATGATTTCATAACCAAATCCATTTCCTTTGCTTTCGTGTCTTGCTCTGTGATTTTTTTAAAGTTTGAAGGTAAGTTGTGGAAAGATAATATTTTACTGAAACCTCTTTTTGCTCTAAAATATCGTCTAAAACTGAATTTTGATTTGTTGGTTCAGGATATTGAAAATCTTTTATTCCTAAATCCTTGCGAAAACCTACAATGAAAATTCGTTCACGATTTTGGGGAACTCCAAACTCTTTTGCATTTAGAATTTGTGGTTCAGGAACGTAATAGTTTAAATCTTCTCGTAGTACATTTAAAATTGTAGCTAAAGTTTTTCCTTTATCGTGGTTTCTCAATCCTTTAACATTTTCAAGGAAAATGGCTTTAGGTTGTTTCTTTTTTATGATTTCTGCAACATCAAAAAATAATGTTCCTCGTGTATCTTCAAATCCACCACGTCTTCCTGCAATTGAAAATGCTTGACACGGAAATCCTGCGCACAGAACATCAAAATTGTCAGGAATGTAATTTTTAGTTTCGGTTTTTGTAATATCTCCAAAGGGAATTTCTCCAAAGTTTGCTTTGTATGTTTGCTTTGAATATTTGTCCCATTCACTTGTAAACACACATTTTCCTTTTAAATTTTGAAAAGCCAATCGAAATCCTCCAATTCCTGCAAAAAGGTCAATAAATTTGAATTTAGGTTTTTCAGGTGCTGGAAAAGGAACGGACTTATTAAAGTCAAAAATTAAATATTGTAAAGCCTCTTCAGCAAATTCCTGCGTAATTTGTTCGTTTGGATATTCTTTTTTCAGAATTTGCTTTACAAAAGACAAAGCATCTTTTTTGTAGAATTGCGAAACTCCGTTTTTATGATTGTGTAAATAGTGAGTGAAAGATGCTGGTTTTGAATCGTCTGGCTCAATTATTTTTATTTCAAATAACTGTCCGTCAATGGTTTCTATGTCGATTCTTTCTTTTAGCATTTCTCATTTATTTCAATCCCACAAGTTATAAAAGATTTGTTTGTTTTGTTCGGTTTGTTTGTTTTTTTGTTCACATTTCGCGGTGGATAATTTGAGCGCAAAGGCGAAAACAGCTCTTTTATTTTTTAGAGCGTTGGCTATGAGCGTTGGAAAAAAAATAAATGTGCTGTTTGTGTGGTGGCTTTTCCGATTATTTTACTTTGAAGTTCGGATTTTTTTTCAGCTTGTGGCTAACGTTGTTGTATAAGATTAGTGGCGTGTTTAAGCACCTAATTTAGCAAATATACACCAGATAGAAAATCCGCGAGGATTTTCGTAAGTAGGCGAGAACTAGCCATTAATTTTATACGGTGTTGTGCACTGTTTTTATTCCGTTTTTTAATTGTTCTAAACTAATTTCAAGTCCATCTATTTTCTTGAATTCGGTCAAATTCCCTCCGAAATATTTTTGATGAGTTTTGCTTATTAACCAGGTTAATTCTTTTTCTCGTCCGTCAAAAATAAATTTGTGAATTCGCCCATTAATGCGATATGCAAGAATTCCATTGCCAAAACTATAAGGTTCAAAATGAAATTCTTGAAGTTCAAATTCCGCAATCTGATTGAGTTTATTTTCAATATCTTTTCTAAAATCTTCGAAATTCATTTTTTTAAATAATTTTCAGCATCTTTTAAATTCAATTCTGTTTCGTCCGCACCACGTCCAGAACGATTTTCGTTAAATGCTGGTTCGTCAAGTCGGTCAAGTCCGATTAATATTTGAAAGACCGCAATTCCATTTTCATTTTCCAATTCCGTTAGCAACCATTTTTTATATTCCGTAATTAAATTCCGATTTCCAATTTTGGATAGACTCCAATATCCGCTAACTCGCTCGTCCTCGTTTTTATAAATTCCAGAGTTAAGTCCGTCAACAATTATTCTTTCCAATTCAGTCGGCTTGTATTGAGTCAATTCCGATTCAGCGATTATTTTCTTTTCAAAATCCGAGTGAGAATTTCCGTTTGCTTTTTCGAAAATAAATCCAGCTTCTAAAAATTGGTCTTTTGTCAATTTCATCTTTAATTTCAATTCGGTGTAATGATTTTCTCAAATAGTGCACAACGGTTACGTATAAGAATAGTGCGTAGTTTGAGTGCGAGGATTTTCCGAAGGAAAATCAGATGCAAGCAAACAAGCACTAACTTTAAATTTAGGAATAAACTTACGCATTATTTTTTATACTATGTTGTGTGTAGTTATTTTTTCGGTTCAATAACTTTCGGCAGAACACGAGTATAGCATCTTACATTTACTTTCCGTTTTTGATAAGTAGATTTAGTAAGATTTAATTGCGTAACTGCTTTTTTAATATTTTTTTCGAATTCGAGTGAGCTCGGATATCCTTTAGTAGTAATATCAGAGACGTTTCCTTTTTTATCAACTGTAAACCAAACATACATTTCTCCAGAATATTCATAGTCTTTTTCAATCAGATTCAAAATTTGGTCACGTAAACTTTTTTCCAAACATTGCGTTTTTTCTTTATCGTCCAAAATTCCATCGCAATCACTTTTGAAAGGTGTTTTGTCAACCATAGTAAAGTGAACAGTTTTTCCGTTTTTCTTTTTTACAAGTTTCAAGTCGGATTGAGAATGAATTATTGAGATATTTAATATTCCAATAATAAAAGTCAAATAAATTAATTTCAATTTCATTGTAGTTTCTGGGTTTCTCTAATTACACACAACTCGTATATAACTCTGTATATACGTTTCTGTTACCGAATATAAGAATTATTTGCAAACACCCAGCACCAAAGACGTAAATAAAATTATGATATCGTGTGTATTGTATAACATATTTGTTATTTTTATACCACACATTATATAAAATACCTGTATGGATTTTAATAAGTATACCTTCGACGTCGCCGTCCATAATCAAAAGAAAGTGATCCTTGTAAAATTTGACTACGATGTAGCCCTAAAAAATGCGCTACGTCAACGGTTTCCGTCAGCACGATGGAGTGCCTCAAAAAAATCATGGTACTTACCAGATTTACCTTCGGTAAGAAAAGCGCTAAACCTAAAACCACAAAACACGGTAGCGGAAAAGGCAAAGCGACTTCACATGGTTAATCAACAAGCTTATTTAGATTTAAATGAACAACTCACCTTAAAAAGGTATAGTCAAAGTACCAAACGTATATACCTCGCCGAATTTTATCACTTGCTCAATTTGCTCGACGATTATTATGTTGGCGATTTAAACCCTAAACGGTTAAAGGATTATTTTCTCTATTGCATTAAAGTAAAGAAAATGGGCGAACGAAAGATGAACGGAAAAATCAATGCCATTAAGTTTTATTTTGAGCAGGTACTGCACCGACCAAAGATGTTTTTTGATATTCCGAGGCCAAAAAAACCACAGACCTTGCCAAAAATGCTCAGTAAATCTGAAGTAAAGAAACTCTTTAGGGTTACCACAAACTTAAAGCATAGAATTGCACTGCAATTATCTTATGGCATGGGATTAAGGGTCTCTGAAGTAGTAGGGCTAAAAATAAATGACATAGATAGCAAACGTATGGTAGTGCACGTAAAGGGTGCAAAAGGCAAAAAGGATCGTTATGTACCACTGCCCAAAAGTATTTTGCCTGCACTAAGGGAATACTACAAAGTGTACCGACCAAAACTATATCTGTTAGAAGGACAATATGGTGGTGCCTATGCTGTATCTAGTTTACAGCAGGTTTTTAAAAACGCCATGAAAAAAGCGCGTATAAAAAAAGAAATCGGTATCCATGGGTTACGGCATTCCTACGCTACACATCTATTGGAATCTGGTGCAGATATGCGTTTTATTCAAGAATTATTGGGCCATAATTCTATAAAGACCACACAGGTTTACACTAAAGTAACACCTCGTAGTAAATCTAAAATAACAAGTCCTTTGGATTCTCTTTAACAGTAGGGTAGAAGCTTATTGTGCTTTAAAATCGTTGACCTCAATCCAATAGCCATCAACATCTTGAAAATACACCTGAATCACTCCGTCTTTTCTGATGTAGTCCTTGTTTGGTGAGTTCACCCAATCCGAGTAGTCTATTTTTAAAGCGTCCAAGCGTTCTGTAAAGGCACTGATATTGTCAGTAGATACAGCAAAATGCACGGCTTTATTGGTTTTAATGTCGGCATTGGGTCTTGGGATGAGATGTAACTGTATGTCATCATCAAAAGCTAACCAGCGCGTTTTAGAGTCTGAAGCTGTATTTTCTATGTCCTTAAGTTGAAAGACCTTTTGGTAAAATTCAAGAGCGGCAGTAACATCCTTTACCGAAAGTGCTATATGATTGAATGAAAATTTAGACATCGATTAACTGCTATAGCACATTACGCTGATTCTTCCATGGTATGATACACGTTCTGTACATCATCATCTTCCTCTAGCTTTTCTAAAAGTTTTTCTACGTCTTCGGCTTGTTCTGGCGTTAATTTTTTGGTCACTTGCGGAATCCGTTCAAAACCAGAAGAAATAATCTCAATATTGTTTTCCTCTAGGTAAGATTGAATGTTTCCAAAACTCTCAAAAGGTGCATAGATCATTACGCTTGTAATTTCTTCGCCATCTTCGTTTTCGTCGGTGTCCTCAAAAATTTCTTCAACACCGTAATCAATAAGTTCCAGTTCCAATTCTTCCAAATCCAGGTCATCACCCTTAATCTTAAAATTACAGGTGTGGTCAAACATAAAAACAACGGAGCCAGAGGTGCCTAAACTACCATCGGTTTTATTAAAGTAAGAGCGCACATTGGCCACTGTACGTGTATTGTTATCCGTTGCCGTTTCTATAAGTACGGCAATACCGTGTTGGGCGTAACCTTCAAAAATCACTTCCTTATAATCCCCTTGATTTTTATCACTGGCACGTTTTATGGCGCGCTCAATATTGTCCTTGGGCATGTTTACGGACTTGGCATTCTGAATCACCGCTCGTAATCTCGAATTGCTATCAGGATCTGGTCCACCTTCCTTTACAGCCATTACAATGTCCTTACCTATACGCGTAAAGGCCTTGCTCATGGCTGACCAACGTTTCATTTTTCTTGCTTTTCTAAATTCGAAAGCTCTTCCCATTGAAAATTATATTTTCGTTTCCGTGAACCTGCCTGCCGGCAGGCAGGAACGGAAATCTAGTTATGTTATAAGTTATTTAAAATGCCTAAAGTTGTTTTGAAGGCAAAGCAAATTTAAAAAAATATTGAATGTATTAAGAACCTATTCTCAATTAAAGAACTGCATACTGCAAACTGAGCATTGTAACTTCCCCTTAGGGGAAAATGTCTGCAAGACAAAAGGGCTTACTCCTCAACCTCTACAATAGCCTCAATGGCTTCGGCAAGTTTAAAGTCCTTGTTGGTGACACCATCAGCATCGTGCGTAGAAAGCGATATTTTTAATACATTATAAACATTGCTCCAATCCGGATGGTGGTTTTGTGCCTCGCACTCAAAAGCAATTCGGCTCATGGCACTAAAACAATCCTTGAAGTTATCAAATTCAAATTCGGCATGTATGGCATTGTTATGATATTCCCAATCTGGGAAGCGAAGTAATTTTTTTTCAATGGTGGATTCGTCTAATTTCATGTATTTGGATTTATGCTTAAAATTAAATAAATCCTGATAAGGTTACAACAATTAAAAAGTATTTATTTTTCAGGAAGCACGAAGCACGAAGCACGATTTTTCAATCAACCTACTTTATACTATATACTAAATACCAACTACTAGATACTAACTACTACTTACAAAGTTCTTCTAAAACAAAATCACTAGTTACCTGAAGGTGCTTAGGCAGTTTATTGAATTTCGGTAAAACCGCGAGATAACGATCTTCGTTGGTGGTAAACACATGCTTTAACTTCACCTTGGTTTCTGTAAATTGGGCAATGATGCTTTTTATAAATTCATCATGATGTACTAGATCCGTACTTCCTAAATGAAACACACCATGTTTTTCCCTGTTAATGATGTAGTGTATTTGCTGTGTTACTTTTTTATCGAGTGTCACATTCATGATAAGATTCGGAAAAATTTCAACAGGTTCTTTTTCAGAAATATGCTGTTTTATTTCTTGAATTCTAGGACAATTAGTACCAAAAACCATAGGTAACCGTAATACGGCAACTTGTTTTTTTGGCAATCGCAGTAGCATGTTTTCGATCTTAATTTTAAAATGACCGTAAATACTATGGCTTAGGGTTTTATCTTGCTCGTAACTCGGATATTTACTGTAAGCATCAAAAGCATTGGCAGAAGAAAGAAATATGATTTTACTGCCAAATTCTAAAGCGTATTCTGCAATGTGCTGATGGGCTATGGTCTGTGCATTAAAATCGCCGCGTAACGCTGAGATAATAACCGTGGGTTTGGTGACTTCTAGTATTTCATAGACATCGTCCTCTTCGACATTATAATGAAAGAATTGTTTGTTCTGCTCAAATTCCCTTCTCGGAGTGCGATAGGTGCCAAAGGTTTTAAAGTAAGGGCCCAATTCCTTATAAATGGCATGGCCTAGGTAACCACTTGCGCCAAGTATTAATATGCGATGTTTGGTATTTATTGTCTTCTTCATTAATCAATCTTCCTTCTAATACAATGGTTAAGCTTTTTTGTAAAACGGTAACTTTACAACGGTTGCAGGTATGGCTTTCTTACGTACTTGAATAAAAATTTTACTATCTGGTTTAGAAAATACGGTTGGCACATAGCCCAAACCAATACCAATGCCCAAACTTGGGCTCATAGTGCCAGAGGTGACGTTACCGATGACTTTACCATTACCATCAACGATATCATAACCTTGACGTGGAATACCACGTTCGGCTAATTTAAACGCCACCAATTTGCGTTCTGGTGTACGTTCTTTTTCTGCTTTAAGCGCTTCGCTATTGGTAAAGTCCTTAGTGAATTTGCATACCCAGCCCAAACCGGCTTCAATAGGAGAGGTGGTATCATCAATATCGTTGCCGTAGAGGCAATAACCCATTTCCAATCTAAGTGTGTCTCTTGCTGCTAAACCTATGGGCTTAATGCCATAATCTGCACCAGCTTCCATAACTTTATCCCAAACTTGCTTTACTTCTGCGTTTTTACAGTATATTTCAAATCCTCCACTACCAGTATAACCAGTTGCGGAAATAATAACATGCTCAATCCCAGCAAAATCACCAACAACGAAATTATAGAATTTTATTTCCGATAGATCGTGACTCGATAAGGATTGCATAGCTTCAACAGCTTTTGGGCCTTGTATGGCCAATAAGGAATAATCGTCACTTAAATCGCGCATCTCAGCACCAACGTCATTTTTTGAGGAAATCCAGTTCCAGTCTTTTTCAATATTACTGGCATTAACGACCAGTAGGTAGGTTTCATCCTTAATTTTATAAATAATTAAGTCGTCAACAATACCACCATCGTCATTTGGTAGACAGCTATATTGGGCTTTTCCGATGGTAAGTTTAGAAGCATCGTTACTAGACACTTTCTGAATAAGTTCTAAAGCATTTGGGCCTTCAATGAGGAATTCTCCCATGTGCGATACATCAAAAACACCAACAGCATTACGTACGGTTTCGTGTTCTATATTAACACCTTCGTATTGTACTGGCATGTTATAACCTGCAAAAGGTACCATCTTTGCACCAAGTGCTTTATGTGTTTCGGTTAATGCTGTGTTTTTCATGATAACGCTGTTTTATAGGATAATTTTCAACAGCGCAAAGCTACATAAATTTTAAGTTTTATATTTATTATATGGAGCTTAAAAGAGGTATTTAGAAGAATACTTTTTTGCTAAAAATCTAGCAACCACTCATCAATTGGTCTATCATCAGAGCCATGTAATACGGAGATATCTCCAGTAGATTCAAACACAACAGCTTTAGCTTCAGATAGCTGTATGACGTTGGCTTCACGCAATTTGGCCTTTAAATCGGAAATGGTAACCTTACATTTTTCTAAGCTACCTTCTATGATTTCACCATCTTTCATTAAGAGTGTTGGTTTATTATCCATAAACTTTCTTATGACTTCCCATTTTCTGGCGTGTGCAACACCCATTTGTATGGCATAAATAGACATTAAACCAGCAATACCACTTTGAAGTGAAACTGATTTTGAGATAACCACTGTTGCCAATATAGAACCAATAGAAACGGTCATGGCAAAATCGAAACTAGACATTTTAGAGAAACTTCGCTTGCCGCTTATACGTGTTAATAGAACTAGTGCAATATAAGTTCCTAAAGCTGTTAGTAAAATAGCTAAGACATTATCATCTGCTGAGTAAAACCAATCTTTCATTGTGATTTAAAATTTTTAATTTGTTCGTTAACTCTATTTAAATCCTCTTGACTAACATCTTCAGGTGCTTGTTCAGAAGCGCGTTCTGGTTCGAGAGAGAATTCGGCATACACAGGAAAATGGTCTGAAGACGTCTCAGTATATACTTCATAAGATTTAAATCTAAATTCCTTAGTACAGTAAATATGATCTAACGGCCAGCGTAACAGAAACTTCTTGGCATTGTAAGTACTGTAAATTCCTCGGCCTATTCTAGGATCTAACGTTTTACTGACTGTTTTAAATAATTGATTGGTGCTAGACCATGGTACATCGTTAAAATCACCAATAACGATTGTTGGATATGATGTGTTCATTACCTCTTTGGCAAGAATCATCATTTCAGCATCCCTATCCGTAGATCTTGGATTATGCTGTGGCATAGGTGGAGTAGGATGTATAGTGTGAATTTTTATCGTATCCCCAAACCTAGTGAGCGCCTTGGTATGTATAGACGGAATATCATCTTCTACTAAAAACTTCAATTGTGGGTCTACAAGCTCTAATTTAGAATACAGTAACATACCATAGGTATTGTCTAAAGGGTATTCTACTTTATAGTCATAATCGTTTTTAATCGCATTATATATCTCATTTCTCCAACGCTGGTTAGCTTCTGTAAACACCATTATATCTGCATTAGATGACTTAATTGCATCGATAATAACTTGCATATCTTCGTTATCCTGGTAAACATTGGCAGTTAAAACACTTAATGAATTTTTGGCATTATCGGTAGCTTTTAACATATCCTCATCTGCGAAAGTAGTATAAGGGAAAAATTTGATGAACTGAAAAATAAAGCATGCCACTAAAATGGTTATAAAGGCATAATCCCCTTCATTCTTAAAATCAAATTTTATAAAATAAACAGTTAAAGCCAGTGCTGTCAAGAAGGTAAGCTGCACATGCGGAAAATCAAAAACCCTTATCCACCAATAATCCACTGCAAAAATCGGTGCTATGGTAATTAAAATAGCAATAATTCCAAATCCTTTCAAAAAATGTTTCAGTGTCATTGGTCGATGTATTGGTTAATACTTTTTAAAATATTGATTATTTACATAGTTTCCTAAGATTTATTGATTTGAGACAATCTATTTATGTATTGTGTTAAAATTTGCCTAGAAATGCATGCTGTTAAGCTTCGCTTCAATTTATGAAAGAAGTATTGCTTATGAGTTAATATTATTGGCTTTTGAAACATTAAAATTTAATTTGAATTCTGAATTTTACGTAAATCAATAAAAATAGTTCTAATATGGAAAGTATAGTTAAATCTTGTATTGAAGCATGTCAAAAATGCTTAGTGGATTGTCAGAACTGTCTTGTAGAAATGGCAGGTGTGGAAAGTATTAATGATTGTCCTAAATGTTGCGTACAATGTATCGATGCGTGTTATATTTGTATAAAAATGATGGCAGCCGATAGTGCTTATGCAAAACAGTACGCTTTGTTATGTGCGGAAATTTGTGAGTATTGTGCGGACCACTGTGGTGCACATCATCATGAACACTGTAAAGTCTGCGAAAAGTCCTGTAGAGAATGTGCAGAGCTTTGTAGAAAATATGCAGCTTAAACCTTAATGAAATAAATGGCAATACTTGGTAATATTATAAAAGGTGTAATTCACCTAAAGGATGCTTTATCTTCTGAGGTCAATCACCAGGAAGCTCAAAGCGAAACATTAGTACATCTTCTAAAAGAAGCAGAGGACACCCAATTTGGTAAGCATTATAATTTTGATGCTATTTTAAAAAGCACTGATCCAGAGAAAGCCTTTGCCGATAACATTCCATATTTTGATTATAATAAAATCAATGAAGAATGGTGGTACAAGCTTCACGATGGCGAAACTGATGTCACATGGCCAGGTAGTCCTACATATTACGCATTAAGCTCTGGTACCACAGGAAAAACTAGCAAACGGATTCCGGTAACGGATGAAATGATTGAAGCTATTCGTCAAGCTGGGATTAAGCAGGTCTTTGCGTTAAAGAATTTTGATCTTCCAGCCGATTTTTTTGAAAAGGAAATTATGATGTTGGGAAGTTCAACCGATCTGGAAGAAAGAGACCAACATCTCGAAGGTGAAATTAGCGGTATTAGTGCCAGTAATATTCCTTCTTGGTTTAGAGGATATTACAAACCAGGTGAAGAGATTGCCAAAATTGACGATTGGGATAAACGTGTACAGCGCATTGCTGAGCGTGCAAAAGATTGGGATATTGGTGCGTTAAGTGGTATTCCTTCCTGGATAGAGTTAATGCTTCAAGAGGTTATCAATTACCATAATCTTAATAACATCCACGAGATTTGGCCTAACTTACAGGTGTATACTTCTGGTGGTCTAGCTTTTGGGCCTTACGAAAAAAGTTTCAATGCGCTAATGGGTAAACCTGTTACTGTTATTGATACTTACTTAGCTTCTGAAGGTTACATAGCAACACAAGTAAGACCAGAAACAGATGCCATGCAGCTAAACACCGATAATGGTATTTATTTTGAATTTGTGCCATTTCAACCAGAATATATCAATCAAGATGGTTCCCTTACTAAAGATGCTCCATCCATAACCTTAAAAGATGTAGAGTTAGGACAAGATTATGTTTTAATCATTAGTACCGTAAGTGGTGCTTGGCGTTATCTTATTGGTGATACTATAGAATTTACCAATGTAGAACGTGCCGAAATTAAAATAACAGGCCGAACCAAATTCTTTTTAAACACAGTGGGCTCTCAGCTGTCCGTTAATAAAATGGATGCTGCCATGAGAGAATTGGAAGAACAATATGATACCACTATCCCAGAGTATACTATTTGCGCCAAAAGGGGAGAGGATGATGAGTTTTATCACTTTTGGTATTTGGGCTCAGAACTAAAAAATATTGATGAAAAGGCTATAGCTGAATCTTTAGATAACGCTCTAAAAAGTGCAAATAAAAACTATAAAGTGGCGAGAAGTAAAGCACTACATGGCGTAAAGGTGAAAGTGGTGTCGCCAGAACGTTTCTATGATTGGAACGAACGTAACAAAAAGAAAGGCGGCCAAGTAAAAATGGAACGAGTGATGGATGAAGAAAAGTTTAAGGAATGGGAAACATTTGTTAACGATGATTAATCGTCTTTAGCCTTTTCATCTCGCTGTTTTACGAGCTCCATAATCTCTTCTGGAGATAGATAGTATTTCTGTATTCTATCTTTATAGGTTTGTGTAATTTCAGCATGGTTCAGTATAAAATCCTTAGTTTTTAGAATATAATCTTCCATACCAAAAGCTACGGCAAAACTATCTGCAGCACGCTCAGCTTCAACAATGTGATTATCTGATAGCAAATATTTTATCCCGAACCAAATTAAGTTGAGTTTACTGCGATTTTGATAATCCATAATATGTCCAAGTTCATGGCCTATCCAACCAATAAAAATATCTGTAGGGATATGACGGGTCATAAATTCCTTATCCGAAATCTTAAAAGTTTCACTAATCAATATGACATACTTTCTATTTTTTCTACTTCTAAAAAAACTTCCAAATGTAGGTCTAGCCTGCATGGTTGATTTTTTGATGTTTTTTTTGAATCTAAATTCTATAGATGTATTTTCTAATGAGGGATAGAAAGATAATGCAGTATTAACTTCATTAATTATAGACTCGGGAATACGATGTTGGGCGCTCATAAAATTTAGCGATAATAAAAGTATTATTTGGATTGTTGTAATGTTTTTCAACATATACAATAGTATAATAAAAATTTATGGCATCCCATAAAATTTTATTCTAAATATATTAGTGTAAAGCTACATATTGTAGCAGTATAATACTACAAATATTGGTATATTTGTAATTATATTACGGAGGTCCTCAAATTGTCATTTCAACGCACCCAAGAAAAACTTAAAACACTAGCAGACGCAGCTAAATACGATGTATCGTGTTCATCGAGCGGAAGCAATAGATCTAACACCACCAAAGGATTGGGTGATGCCACAGGCATGGGCATTTGCCATTCTTACACCGAAGATGGTCGCTGTGTATCACTATTAAAAATACTGCTCACCAATTACTGTATATTCGATTGTGCTTACTGTGTCACCAGAAAAAGTAATGATATTAAACGTGCAGCCTTTAAGGTGCAAGAAGTTGTAGATCTTACTATTAATTTTTACAGGCGAAATTATATAGAAGGTCTCTTTTTGAGTTCAGGAATTTTTAAGAATGCCGATTATACCATGGAGCGTTTGGTTGCTGTAGCCAAAAAGCTTCGGCTCGAAGAAAAATTTAATGGTTATATTCATTTGAAGTCCATTCCTGGTGCATCAGATGAATTGATGCGTGAAGCTGGATTATATGCAGATCGACTTAGCGTTAATATTGAAATCCCTACCGAATCTGGACTTAAAAAATTGGCGCCAGATAAAAAGCGTGAAGATTTTATAAAGCCAATGGTAAAGGTGAAGAACGAAATCATTCAATACAAAGCTGAAAAGAAAATTATAAAAAGCACCCCAAAATATGCTCCAGCAGGTCAGAGCACTCAGATGATTATTGGTGCTAGTGGTGAGAACGATTTTCAGATTATGCAGACCTCTAATTTCTTTTATAAAAATTATAATTTGAAGCGCGTTTATTATTCAGGTTATGTGCCCATTAGCTACGATAATCGCTTACCACAGATAGGAACAGCAGTGCCAATGCTTCGTGAAAACCGATTGTATCAAACCGATTGGTTGATGCGTTTCTACGGCTTTGATGTTAGTGAAATTCTGAATGAACAGCATCAACATCTCGATTTGGATGTTGATCCTAAATTAGGCTGGGCGCTTCGTAATCTGCACGAATTTCCTGTAGATGTTAATACAGCAGATAAGCGGATGCTGGCAAGGATACCTGGCCTAGGGATGAAATCTGTGCATAAGATTATTAATGCTAGACGATTTAGACGTTTAAATTGGGAACATCTCAAAAAAATTGGAGTGGCCTTAAATAGAGCGCAGTACTTTATTATTTGTGATAGCAATCAATTTGAAAAACGGGATTTGACTTCGGAAAAAATCAAAGGATTGATTTTACAAAATTCCACAAGCAAATACAGAAAAAGCTTGAGTAACCAGTTAAGTCTTTTTGGGTAGATGCAAGCAAAAAACCTCATATATGATGGTAGTTTTGATGGCTTTTTAAGTGCAGTGTTCCATGTTTTCGAATTAAAATTGAAACGTGTCACCATTCAAAATCAATTTGAAAATCAAAATGTTTTATTTTCAGAAAACGAGAACATTGTTACAGAGGAGACAAAAGCCAATCGTGTATGGAAAGGTTTAAAATCTCATTTGTCTTCTCGTGGCAGATACCAATTATATTATGCTTTTTTAAGCGAACAGCCAGGGATCGAGGATGTACTATTGGATTATATACAGTATGCTTTTTCAAAAAGTAACCCTATTGATAAGGACTATTCGCATCCATCAGTATTAAAAGTAGCGCAAACCGCCAAAATGGTAGGTAGAGAAAAGCACAGAATGGAGGCTTTTGTACGATTCAGATTAACAAAAGACCATATTTTCTTTGCCAATATAGAGCCCGATTTTAATGTGTTACCGCTAATTCAAAAACATTTTAAACGGCGCTATGCGGATCAAAAATGGATGATCTATGACATAAAACGCCATTACGGATTATTTTATGATCTAGACAAAGTAGAGATTATAGATATGGATTTCCCTACGAATTTTGATTTTACTAAAACCGATTCTGAATATTTTTCTGAGCAAGAGTTTGAATTTCAAAAACTATGGCAAGATTATTTTAAGGCTACCAATATTGGGTCTAGAAAAAACATGAAACTTCACATTCGTCATGTCCCAAAACGATATTGGAAATATCTAAGTGAAAAACAACCAGAATAGCTTATAAATGTTTTACATAACCAGCTGCCCAATCCTTAATCCTTGGTCCAAAACATTCTAAAACGGCATCTACTCCTAAAACGCTGCCTTTAGCTAATCTTCCCAATACAGATATAGTTAGTGTTTTGTCCTTAATTTTAGATTTTACATGACCATCGTTCTCAGTCGCAATACCTAAATCATTATGAATAGGTTTAATGAATTCATTTTTAAGCATATCTACCACAAGTGGTGAAGTAACATCTACTAATTTCGGTGAGTCTAGAACACTATTTATCATAACTGAGACGGAAATAGTTTTACCATTGTAGTTCGTTAGTTTCCAACCATTCTCAATGGTTTCAATTGCTGGATCGTTAACAAAATCTAGAGACAATACATCAGCATCTACCAAAGCTAAAATTTGCTGCATACTTTCAATGGGAGGACCATAGGTAAACCGTTTACTGCCCTCATCCAATGCGATAATATCTTCCATGAGTTCGTCATCTAAATTAGAATGGGACAGTGTTCTATAAAAAGTAGGCTGGCAATGGCGCCAAACTTGCCAAACACAAAAATCTAATGTAACGGGAGCTTTTCCCAAAGCCATATGGATATATTTTTGTATTAGATCGTAGGTGTCGATGGAATTATCTTGTATCAATGGATGTTGATAGTCATCATTTTTGAGAAAATGTAGAATTAATGTCTCTATTTCCTTTTTGGTAGATTGATGCGTCACGCTTTTATCATATAAATCAAAAAACACTCTAGCAGCAATTTTGCTAAAAGGTTGCAGTAGAAAATTAATATCTGATGCCGTTGGATTAGATTGTGCGCTTCTTATTATAGCATTTTTAAGCGTCTCTATTTCTTCATTTCTCGGACTATACCAATTGTCTGTAATTTTATTATATGGCTTAGGTGCCAGTGGCAATCCGTCTAATGAAAACGGTATCATTTTTAAATTTTGAGGTTTGACCTTATAATAGCAGGTTTGCAAGGAGTCCGCATCCATAATTTTGAAATTCCCATAATTATTAATGGTGAGGTATCTCATAACATCAACCATGGCAAGTCCAAATCCTCTAATACCTACATACATGTCTGTTTTGTTTTTAAGCGTTTTAAACTGTTGCACAGGATACGTATCTTCATAGACTTTCAATGCCGTTTTGTTTTTAGCGAATTGTTTCCATTGTTTAAGCTGGTCAGAGATATTAGTAGGTTGGTGGCCAATGGTTAAAAGTACATCGTGACATTGCAAGGTCTCACCGCCATAATTTAGTTCAAAGCCATCGTCCGCACAGTCAATTGTTTGCACCTTAGCCTTTATAAGTTCAAAAATTTGGTTGTCTTTTATGGCGCTATGTACGGATTCAAATCTTTGGTTAAGATATTCTCCAAGTTTGTTTCTGGGAGGAAAACGATCTTTTTCAAATGCTTTAAGAGAAAAATCACACCAATCATGGTATGAAGGAAAGGCTGAAACCGTAGTGCCAAATAGGTTAATTTCGGGTCGCTCTTTTATTTGATCCAACAGTCGCTCTGTGATATTTATCCAGTTAGAGTTAGGTTGCTTAGGATTCCAAACAGGTCCGGCTCCAGGAAAATCTGTAGATTCAAATCCAAAAATTTTAATCTTGGATTTAGTTTGGGCTAATTGCTTCAAAAGCTCTTCGAGAGCAAATAGACCTCTAGGACCTAATCCAATAATTGCTAGTTTCCTCATTGTGAAGCTAAAAGTAATAAAAAAACCACCTCAGTTATAAGGTGGTTAGATTTTATAAAATTATAATGGTTTTAAAACTGGTATCTTATACCTAAAGCTAAATCAATACCAACATCATCCCTAAAATCACCAAAACCGAGTTCTGGTCTAATATCTAGAGATAGCTGTAATGGGATATCAAAATTATATTCTATACCAACGTCTCCAGCTACAAAAAGAAAGGTGTCGTCAAAATCGTCATTACCAGGTACGTCTACGCTATAAGAGCCAACACCTCCACCAGCACCTGCATACCAATTAAAATTACCATCTAATTGCCATACCCATTGATAAAGCCCTGTTAATTTAAAACCATCATAGTTGTTACCGCTTCTTATACCCAAATCCAATTCAAGCCGATTGTTGTCACCAAGTGCTCTCTGGTAAGAAATTTCGGCACCAAAACCGTCATCATCGCCTAACCTAAGCCCTATGGCATTGTCAGCTATTTCTTGTGCATTCATAAAGGCACATCCTACAAAAACTGCGAATGTTGCTAAAAATAATTTTTTCATAATCATTGAGTTTTAAGTTTTTTTATCAATTGAGCATTAAAAAGTGCTCTATCTTAACATAACGACTAAATTATGTTAAAATTGAATAAGAAGACTTATTTTTATGACAATTTTATAACTCATTTAAAACTTATCTTAACACGTATGCCTAAGCTTGTTGATACTGAATATTTTAAATTAAAATCAAAGCTTAAGGGCGAACTACTTACTGACGATTTAATAAAAAATTTATACGCTACTGATGCTTCTGTGTATAGAATCTTGCCTGCTGCTGTAGCCATTCCTAAAGATAAAGATGATCTAAAAGAACTTATTCATTTTGCGAATGAAAATAACATTTCATTAATCCCTAGAACAGCTGGTACATCTTTAGCTGGGCAGGTCGTAGGCAATGGTATTGTTGTAGATGTTTCAAAACATTTTAATAAGATTTTAGATGTTAATGAAACCGAAAAAACAGTAACCGTTCAACCAGGTGTGGTTAGGGACAAATTGAACAATTATTTAAAACCCTTCGGATTGTTTTTTGGACCAAACACATCAACATCTAATCGATGTATGATTGGAGGTATGGTCGGTAACAATTCATCAGGAACCACATCCATCCAGTATGGCGTAACACGCGATAAGGTTGTAAGTCTAAAAACATTACTAAGTGATGGCAGTGAAGTCGAATTCTCTAATATCTCAAAAGCAGATTTTCAAGAAAAACTGAAGCTAAAGACACTTGAAGGACATATTTACAGTACTATTTATGATGCCTTAAAATCTGAGGCTGTTCAAAAACAAATAGAATATAATTTTCCTAAACCTGAGATCCATCGTAGAAATACAGGTTATGCCATAGATGCATTGATAGATTCTGATGTACTATCAGACTCACGTACAGAATTCAACATGTGCAAACTCTTAACCGGAAGTGAGGGCACCTTAGCATTCAACACTGAAATTACGCTGCAGCTCGATGAATTACCACCATCTGAAAACGCTATGGTAGCCCTTCATTTTGAAAGTGTTTCAAAATGTATGAAAAGTGTGGAAACCCTAATGAAGCACAATCTGCATACTTGCGAGATGATGGATGACACCATTTTAAACCTTACAAAGCACAATAAGCAACAGCAGCAGAACCGAGCATTTATTCAGGGTGAGCCAAAGGCCATTTTGATGTGCGAATTAAAAGCAGCAACTAAAAACGCCTTAGGTATTGCTTTGCATGAGTTTATCGCCAGTGCTGAAAAATTGGGTTTATCTTATACTTCGCCAGTCTTGGTGGGAAGGGAAATTGACAAAGCCTTGGAACTACGGAAAGCAGGACTCGGTTTATTGGGCAATATGATAGGAGATAAAAAAGCGGTGGCTTGTATTGAAGACACAGCAGTAGCTCTAAGTGATTTGGAAAATTACATTTCTGAGTTTACGGAATTAATGAATTCTTATAACCAAAGCCCTGTATATTATGCCCATGCTGGAGCAGGCGAGTTGCACCTTAGACCGATTTTAGATTTAAAGCAATCTGAAGATGTCGAATTGTTTAGGAAGATTACCACTGATGTCGCTAGATTGGTTAAAAAATATAACGGCTCAATGTCTGGTGAGCATGGTGATGGTATTGTACGTGGAGAATTTATTCCATTTATGATTGGTGATGCCAATTATCAAATTTTAAAGCGTATAAAATCTGTCTTTGATCCGAATGCTATTTTTAATCCTGGTAAAATAGTGGATGCACTTCCTATGGATAAAAACCTTAGATATGAAGGTAATCGGCAAGAGCCTGACATTGAAACCGTTTTGGATTTCTCTTCTTCACAAGGCATACTTCGCGAAGCTGAAAAATGCAATGGATCTGGTGATTGTAGAAAGTTACCAGAGTTTGGTGGCACCATGTGTCCAAGCTACAGAGCCACACGAAATGAAAAGGACACTACAAGGGCTAGAGCCAATGCCTTACGCGAATATTTAACAAATTCAGAAAAGGCCAATAAATTTAACCATAACGAGCTTAAAGAAGTTTTTGATCTGTGTTTAAGTTGTAAAGCCTGTGCCAGTGAATGTCCTAGCAGTGTGGATGTAGCAAGTTTAAAAGCTGAATTTCAATATCATTATCAAAAAGCAAATGGTTTTAAGTTTAAGGATAGGTTTTTTGCAAATTCTACTAAATACAACAAAATAGCATCCAGAGCACCTGGTTTTTTTAATGCACTTTTCCAAACAAAGTTCGTTGCTGGTTTTATGAAAGTAGCGCTTGGTATTCACCCAAAACGTAGTTTTCCTGAGCTTTCTAAATCATCATTTTCTAAGCAAGTTAAGAGGTTGTCATTTCTTGTGAAAAACCCAAAAAAAGAGGTTTACTTATTTGTTGATGAGTTCACAAATTTTTTAGAATCGAGCATTGCTATTGATGTTAAATATTTACTTGCGAATTTAGGTTATAATGTGCATTATGTTAGTGAATTAGAAAGTGGAAGAAGTGTTTTATCCAAAGGATTTTTAGAAGAAGCTAGAGCCATTGCAAACAAAAATGTAAACTACTTTAAAAGCATTATTAACGATGATTTTTGTTTAATAGGAATTGAGCCTTCCGCTATATTAACTTTTAAGGATGAATATCTGAGATTAGCAGATGATAAAGACGCTGCAAAATCCATTGCAAAGCACACTTATTTAATTGAAGAATTCATTCAACAAGAAATAGAATTAGGAAATATTAAACCAGAGCAATTCACTACAGAATTCAAACAGATCAAATTTCATGGGCATTGTCACCAAAAGGCATTGGCTAATCAAAAGTCGAGCTTTGATGTATTGAACTTACCAAAAAATTACAAAGTTACCATTATTCCTAGTGGTTGTTGTGGTATGGCAGGTAGTTTTGGATACGAAAAAGAAAAATACGACATCAGCATGCAAATTGGTGAGCAAACCTTGTTTCCTGCTGTCCGAAAAGCTTCAGACGATACTATTATTGCAGCTAATGGAACCAGTTGTAGGCAACAGATAAAGGATGGTACAGGGAGAACTGCCAAGCATCCCATAACAATTCTTAAAGAAGCTTTAATCTAGTTTCTTCTTTTTCTTCGGCTGTTCTACAATCGTTATGGCTGCAATTAAATCCTTAATATCCATGTCCTTTAATTCTTCATCAGCAAAAAAAGGAGAAAGCTTGTCCTTACTGTAATTGTAGATTTTCCAACGTTTAAACTGATATTCTAAAGCCGTGAAATTTTCCACCCAATCACCAGAGTTTAAATACGTTGTCTTACCGTATTTGTTTTCCTTAACCAGCATTTTTGGTTGATGGATATGTCCACAGACCACATAGTCATAACCATTTTCTATAGCCAGATCTGTGGCCACATTTTCAAAATCATTAATGTACTGAACGGCACCTTTTACACCGTTTTTAATTTTTTTTGAGAGTGAATAGCGTTCCTTTCCCATTTTCTCTAAGCACCAATTAACAAAACGGTTAATAAGAATAAGTAGGTCGTAGCCCCAACCACCTAACTTAGCGAGCCACTTTGCATTCTGAATGGAAATGTCAAACACATCCCCATGAAAAAACCAAGCTCTTTTGCCATCCAACTCTAAAACTACCTTATTGACAATTGAAATATTGCCAATTTCAGTATCAGCAAACTTTCTAAGCATTTCGTCATGATTGCCAGTAATATAAATGACTTCAGTGCCGTTAGCGGCAAAATCCATAATTTTTTTAATGACACTTAGGTGTGACTTAGGGAAATAACGCTTCTTAAACTGCCAAATATCTATAATGTCTCCATTAAGAATTAACTTTTTAGGTTCAATACTATTTAGGTAGGTCAATAACTGTTTTGCATGACACCCAAATGTACCAAGGTGTACGTCAGAAATGACCGCTATTTCTACTTTTCGCTTTAGGTTCAAAATAAATTGTTAGTACTGCAAAGAACACACATAACTATTAATTAAGTGTAATTAGTGAATTAATATTCCGTGAGGAAAATGTTACGGGAATGTTACTAAATTTAACGTTGAATAATAAGAATAAATGTCAATGACAGCCTTAAAACAGCTATTGGTATTTTTGTTTCTGTAATATTAGATTTACTTTAGCGTAAAATAAGATTTAATGGCAGGAAATTCCTTCGGAAAATTATTTAAACTTACCACTTTTGGAGAGTCACATGGTGCAGCCATTGGCGGAATTATAGACGGATGTCCTTCGGGCTTAAAATTAGATTTTGAAGCCATTCAGAATGAGTTAGATAGACGCAGACCAGGTCAGTCAAAAATTGTCACACAACGTAAAGAACCTGATACGGTCGAATTTCTTTCAGGACTATTTGAAGGTCAGACCACAGGAACTCCAATAGGTTTCATTATAAAAAACACCAATCAAAAATCTAAAGATTATTCACATATAAAGGACGTGTATCGTCCTAGCCATGCCGATTATACTTATGACCAAAAATATGGCGTAAGAGATTATAGAGGTGGTGGTAGAAGTTCTGCCAGGGAAACCGCATGTAGAGTAGTGGCTGGCGCCATTGCAAAGCAATTTTTAAGTAGCATTAAAATTAATGCGTTTACATCTTCTGTTGGTGATATTTTTATTGATAAACCTTATCAAGATTTAGACTTTTCTAAAATTGAATCCAATGTTATTCGTTGCCCTGATGAAGCCACAGCAGAGAAAATGATTGCTAAGGTACAAGAGGTGAAAAAACAGGGAGATACCATTGGTGGCACAATTACCTGTGTGTTGCAAAATGTACCAGCAGGATTGGGAGACCCCGTTTTTGATAAACTTCATGCCGAATTGGGTAAAGCCATGCTATCCATAAATGCTGTAAAAGGTTTTGAATATGGTAGTGGTTTTTGTGGAGCCAAAATGAAAGGCAGTGACCATAACGATAAGTTTAATGAAGATGGTAGTACGCAAACCAATTTTTCTGGTGGAGTACAAGGTGGCATTAGCAATGGTATGGACATCTATTTTAGAGTTGCGTTTAAACCCGTAGCAACCACACTTCAAAAACAAGACACTATAAACAGCAAAGGTGAAACCGTAGAAATGCAGGGCAAAGGCAGACACGATCCTTGTGTTGTACCACGAGCAGTACCTATTGTAGAAGCTATGGCGGCTTTGGTTTTGGCGGATTATACGCTGTTAAGACGACAGGAAACAAAAGATTGGTAGAACTAATCTGAACGTTATAAGTTAAATATTAAAAGATTACCGCTGAAGTTTATCTTGAGCGCAGTCGAAAGACAACAATACTATGAAAAAACTAGCATTACACTGGAAAATTATAATAGGAATGGTACTCGGTATCATTTGGGCTTTACTATCGAGCACAATGGGCTGGAGCGAATTCACCATTAATTGGATAGACCCTTTTGGAACCATTTTTATTAATCTCTTAAAGCTTATAGCAGTGCCTTTGGTGCTCTTCTCCATCATTAGTGGAGTTGCCAATATTGGTGACCCATCAAGTTTGGGTAGAATGGGAGGGAAAACACTTTTAGCATATCTCGTGACTACTATTTTAGCAGTCAGCTTAGGATTGACGCTAGTGAATATTATTCAGCCAGGAAAATTGCTTGACGAGCAAAGTAGAATCGATAATCGCATTAGTTATGAACTTTGGGCAGATAGTCAAGGTCTAGAAATCAAAGATGGAATTAGCTACTTGAAAGACCCAGAGTTTTTTGAGCGCGCACAAAAGATTTCAGATTTAAGTAAAAGCGAATTGAAAGATGCTTCAGTTTCTAAAAAGTTGGAAACTGCAAATGAGACTAAGGAAGATGGTCCTTTACAACCACTTGTGGATCTAGTTCCAGAAAACTTTTTTAAATCACTAACAGACAATGGTCTAATGCTACAGATTATTTTCTTTGCAATATTTTTCGGTATTTGTCTATTGTTTATACCAAATGAAAAATCACAACCTGTTGCGACTATAGTTGACAGCATTATGGTAGTCTTCCTCAAAATGGTTGACCTTGTTATGCAAGCCGCTCCATTTTTTGTCTTTGCGCTATTGGCAGGTGTTGTGAGTAAAATGGCAGGTGACGATGTCGGGAAAGTATGGGAGATTTTTAAAGGATTAGGTTGGTATTCATTGACGGTTTTTTTAGGTCTGATGGCAATGGTATTTTTAATCTATCCTTTAATATTAAAGATTCTTGTGAAAAAAATTCCCTATAAAGGTTTTTTCAAATCTATGAGTCCTGCACAGACATTAGCGTTCTCAACGTCTAGTAGTGCGGCTACACTGCCTGTGACTATGGAATGTGTTGAAGAAAACCTAGGTGTCAATAAAAAGATTACAAGCTTTGTGTTGCCTATTGGAGCAACAGTCAATATGGACGGTACCTGTCTTTATCAAGCGGTAGCGGTTGTTTTCTTGGCTCAAATGCACATGATAGATTTGACTTTAGGGCAACAATTAACGATTGTCTTGACGGCGACCTTAGCTTCAATTGGTTCTGCTGCGGTACCTAGTGCTGGGTTGGTAATGCTCATCATAGTCTTGGGTTCCGTTGGATTGAATCCTTATTGGATAGCAATCATTTTCCCTGTGGATCGTATTTTGGATATGTTTAGAACAGTCGTAAATGTTACTGGTGATGCCACGGTATGTTCAATCATTGCAGATGGCGAAAATATGTTAGAATATTCTGAAAAGGATCCAACCGAAACATTTGATTTAGATTCATAAGGTTTTCAAATTCAGTAAAAGTCCTTAACTTTAAACAAGTCATTAAAACAAAAAAACTTTTGAAATGAACATTTGCTTTATAATGTATCCATGGGAAAACATTGATCCAGAGAACGATACAAGCTTAGCCTTAATTAAAGAATGTGCAAAAAGAGGTCATGGTGTGGCCATGTGTACTCCAGCAAACCTTACGATTAGAGACAGTGTTACAAACGCTTTTTGTAATGTTATTGGTCGTATGGAAAAGGTGCCATCGACGCTAAAGTCATTCTATAATAAGGCAAAGCTAAGAGAAGAGATGTTGCCTTTGGCAGGTTTTGATGCTATTTTCTTTAGGGCAAATCCGCCATTGGATCCTATAATGCTCAATTTTTTGGACTCGGTTAAGGACGATGTGTTTATTGTGAATTCTTTACAAGGCATGCGTGAAGCGAACAATAAACTTTACACTGCGGCTTTTGGTGACGCACACAGTAATATTATTCCGAATACACATGTATCTAAGAACAAAAATTATCTGATTAAGCAGATTAAAGAGTCTAAGGCAGATAAGATGATATTAAAACCCTTGAATGGCTTTGGTGGCTCTGGTGTGATTTTAATTGAAAAATCAGCGATGAATAATATTAACTCTTTGCTTGATTTCTATATTTCATCTGGTGATGGTGAATCTAATTATGTGATTCTTCAAGATTATATAGAAGGTGCTGACCAAGGTGATGTTAGAATCTTATTGCTAAACGGAGAACCTGTTGGAGCGATGAAACGCGTACCAGGTTCAGACGACCACAGGTCTAATGTATCTGCAGGAGGAAGTGTACAAAGGCATAGCTTATCAAAAGATGAAAAAGCATTATGCAGGCAAATAGGTCCAAAATTGGTAAAAGACGGTTTGTATTTTGTTGGTATAGATGTTATCGGAGGCAAACTGGTTGAAGTTAACGTAATGTCGCCAGGTGGCATAACCTATATTAATAAAGTCTATAAGAATAAGCGAAAAGTAGAAGAGAAGGTTATAGACTTTTTAGAAAGCAAGGTCTTAGATAAGCTTCAAGCATTTGACAGGCGTACAAGATTGCGTAAAACGGTAGATGAAGCGTAACTTTGCAGTCTTCAGTTACACTTAGTAGTAAATTTTAATTTTTTTGACTTATAAATGAAAACAATCGACTGGACAAGAGATGAACTTGTAGCTTACATTTTGTTGTTTGCCGCAAACTCAGATTTTAAGGAAGACAATAAAGAACGTGATGTTATTATATCTAAAGTAGATAGAGAAACATTTCAGGAAATCCATGATGAATTTGATGCAGACAACGATTATCAGGGCATTAAAAAAATCATGGTCAGTCTAGAGCAACATAATTACAGTAAAGATGATATAGATATGCTTTTGGCAGATATCAAAATACTGTTTTTCTCAGATGGTGAATTTAATATTTTAGAGCGCAATATGATGAAATCATTAAAGCGCTTATTTAAAACGGTGTGATGCAACGACTATCGATAGATTCCATTATTTCAAAAATTAAAGCAGAACAAACCTTTAGTGCCGTTTCCGAAGATTATTCATTCACATTAAAAATTGATGAATATGTACCTTATGTGTGTGGTGCTGTACACGATGGCCATCAATTTAGAAAAGAACTTTGGGAGAATTGCCTCCATACCGAATATGAGCGTTGGTACGAGGAGGATCCTGAATCCAAAAACATGGTGATTTCGCATCCTATTCTCATTGCTGGTTGCGATTCGCGTTTTGAATATGATCTCAACCGTGACCCTGAAAATGCAGTTTTTGAAACCGCTTGGGGAAAGCAACTATGGAAACAGCCTTTGCCAGAAGCACAAAAAGAAAAAAGTTTAAAGAAACACGCCAGTTTCTATAAAGTGGTACATGCTCTAATTTCAAAAATAGAAGAGAAATATGGTATTTGTATAGTGTACGATATGCACAGCTATAACTGGAAACGTTGGGATAGGGAAGTGCCTACTTGGAATTTGGGTACATCCAATATTGACAACGAGCGCTTTGGTAACCAGGTAGAAGCTTGGAGACAAGCCCTATCAACTATAGAACTTCCTCATAATATCAAACAAACCGCTAAAATTAACGACACGTTTCAAGGTAATGGCTATTTTTTAAAATATATTACCACAAACTTTAAAAACACCCTAGTTTTGGCTACCGAAATTGCCAAGGTGTATTGTGATGAGTACAATCAGGTTATTTATCCAGAAGTCGTTAGTGCTGTTGAAGAACAGTTAAAATTTCTTTTAAAAGAGCATGCCCTAAATTTTTATAATTCGTATTCTTAATTAATGGAAACCACAAAATTGCATAATATAGATTCCTCAATCATAGAGGATATATGTAACCATATATCAGAAGGAAAACCCGTGAATGCTACTTTGCCAGAAAACGGTCTTCTTCATATAGACAAATTATTACCTTTTATCTGTGTATATAGATACAGTGAATTGGATGTTTACTTCTCCCGAATCATTAAAACACAAGCCTCATATCTAATTGTTAGTGATGATGTGGATATTACCCATTTACTCGAAGCCATTAGAATTATTGTATCAAATAAATTTGAAACGTTCTTGATTTTGGAGTTTTGGCCAGAAAAAGACGATAAAAGTAATACTTTCCATATCTCTTGCCCTAAAGGGAAAGCTCCGGCTACTGTAGCAGCTTTAAAGGAAGGGTTTGAATCCTTACAGGACTTCTACCCAAATATAGATGTAGAAATTGACGACACACACAAAAGGCACCCTAAACACCTAGAGCCTATTTTCGATATAGATGAATCTAAGAAAAAAGGAACCTTGGTAATAGGAGTGACCTTGCCAATCTTGTATAAAAATGCTGAAAGCAACGAACTCTATTCCTTGTTTTTTAGAGAATACTATTCGGTATTTTCTGAAACCGTTAAACGCGCTGTATTTGAATTTATAAGGGTACAGACTACAGACGATTTTGAGCACTTTTTAATGCTTGGCAAAACAAATATTGACGAGGTTACTTTACAATCCGACAGAGAACTAGCTGAAGTAAGTGAAGGCATGTCCTTTTTGTTACGAACAACTCCTGTAAACAGTAATGAAGAATGGAAAAACTTTAAGAAAAACAAGTTTGATAAAATACCTTCATTCAAATACAGATTGATTGCATTAGATCCTGAGTTGCAAAAACGAAAACTTTACAATATTCCAATCGATGAAGTAGATGATCCAACCATAGCCTTTATTCTACGTGGAAAACGACTTGAAATTGAAAAGCAATTAACGATGCTCGAAGAGCGTGGTACAAAGAATTTTAGGTTTGTTGGTGAGAGTTTATATGGAGTTATCAAGAAGAAAGTCTTAGAGCAGGCCAAGCATATTTTAGCGGTCTATCCAAAACGTGAAGAACAGAAGAGTAAAAAGCGCTATAGTTGCTATGAATTTGCCGAGCATGCCCAAAATGAATTGGATTACTATAACGACAAATTCCCAGATCTAGATTTATCCTTAGAAATACGAAATGATGTTGCTGGTATTATGGTGTCTAAAACAAAACTTCTTATAAATGACGAAATAAGTTTTGATGCCAATAGATGTGATGCTTTAATTCAGCATGAAGTAGGTACACATATCTTAACTTACTGTAATGGAAGACGCCAACCGCTTAGGCAAATGTATGAAGGTTTTGAAGGTTATGATCAGTTACAGGAAGGATTAGCCGTAATTGCTGAATATCTGGTTGGAGGATTAACCGTAAACCGTTTACGACTATTGGCAGGCCGTGTGATTGCAGTGGAATCTATGGTTAATGGTGCAAACTTCATCAAAACGTTCAATCTATTGCGTGATAAGTATTCTTTTAGTGAACGTATTTCTTATTATATCTCAATGCGTGTTTATAGAGGAGGCGGTCTTACAAAAGATGCGGTTTACCTTGCAGGACTCATTGATTTAATGGACTATATAAAGAAAGGAGGTGCCTTAGAGCATCTTTATACTGGTAAATTCAACATAACACATATTGACCTTATAGAAGAATTACTATACAGAAAAGTTTTGGTTAAAGCTGAACTGCCAAGATTTTTAGAGCGCAAAAGTGTACAAAAAAGGTTAAAGAAATTGCGAAAAGGTATGGATATTACAGACTTGGTAAATTAACACAACAAAAGCTATGAAACTTGCATTTATAATAAATGACCACACCACCGAAAAACCAAATTATACCACTCCTGGTTTGGGTTATGCCGCATACAAACGCGGTCACGATGTCTATTTTATTGGTGTTGGCGAATTGGCTTATGCCTCTAAAGGGCACTTATCTGTGCGCTGTAAAACCATAAGTGAATCAAAATTCAACTCACAGGAAACCTATTTTAAAGCCGTTCAGAAAGAAAAGTTTACACGCATAAGTTCAGAAGAGTTGGATGTTTTGTTTTTAAGAAACAATCCTGCGGATGAAATTGGTGTACGTGATTGGGCACAGAATGCAGCTTTTATATTTGGTGAAATTGCCATGCGTAATGGTGTGTTGGTACTCAACCATCCATTGAGTTTGGCAGGAGCTGTAAACAAAATGTATTTTCAGCATTTCCCTGAAGTTGTAAGACCAAAAACTATTATATCTAGAGACCACGATGAGATTAAGGAGTTCTTTAAGGAGCAAAAGCAAAAAATGATTCTTAAGCCCCTTCAAGGTTCTGGCGGAACCAATGTGTTTTTGATGGATAAAAAAAATGAGCATAATCTCACACAAACTATAGATGCCATAGCTAGGGACGGTTTTGTAATTGCTCAAGAATATTTAAAGGAAGCGACTGATGGTGATACTCGTGTATTTTTAATGAATGGTGAGCCGTTAGAGGTCAATGGAAAATATGCCATGATGCAACGAGTGAATACTTCAAAAGATATTCGAAGTAATGTCCATGCTGGCGGAAGACCAGAATCTGCGAAGATGACAGATCAAATTAAGGAACTTGCCGAGATTGTAAGACCTAAATTGGTTCAGGATGGAATGTTTCTAGTAGGCTTGGATATTGTGGGTAACAAACTCATGGAGATCAATGTTTTTAGTCCTGGTGGATTGAATATTTCCAATCAAATGTATGATGAAGACTTTTGCACTCCAGTAATAGAGTCCATTGAAAAGAAGGTGTATTACAAAGAAATGTATGACGACTATTTGTTTAACAGTAGATTAGCAACCTTATAAAAAAACCTCAAAGCTAAATGTTTCTGTCTATCATTTTCATTGACACTATTAAGAAGTTAGACTTAATTCTTAATAGAGTCCGACTCATTCCTAACTAACAGAAGCTAGGGTCGAACCAACATCATCTCGCTTTGAGGCTTAAAATTACTAAGCTTAAAACCATTAACTTAAAATAAGCTATATCTAAAGTAGTCTAGATGTAGGCATGAAAAAACCAATACTGAGTGTATTGGCTTTTTTGATAAGTTAAGTCTTTATCCTAATGAGTTAAAGATTAACACGTTTTCCTTTTGGGTATTTTACAGAATAAGAATGCTCAACCTTCTTTATTTCTCCAGATGCTAAATCAATAATCCACTTTAATAATCCTTTTTCTTTATCAAAATCAGATGTGCCAGTTTCAATATCATCAAGTTTTATGGACTTGTTTTGTGTAATAGGAATTCTATCTATAAGTGTTAACTGAATATTGGCTTGCTTATTATTTTTAACTTCAATTTCAAAACCCTTATAAACAACTTTATTATTCCCTATAAATGTGGTCTTCTTAAAGTCTTTTTTCTGAGTGCGCTTTACAACAATATTTGGATCAACTCCTAACGAAATAGTTAAACTGTCTGTTGTGGCACCAGGATTAATATTTGTTTTACCAGAATAGCTGCCTTCAAAATAGACATTAGCCTCTGCTGGTAGCAAGTTGTACTGCTCCCAGTTGCCAACTTTTGCAGTTAAAAACACATTCTCATTTAAAACTGGTGCAGCAAAGTAATTGTATTTTGCAGGTACACTGAATTTATCGATTTCTATAACAGTTACATCACCATCTGATGGAATACTATATGCTTTGTCAATTTCAAAGCGTGTATTGGTTATTCCTGTGTCTATAACAACACCTAACTCATTAGTTCTTCTTTGTGAAGTATTCCCAGTGGTAATAATTATTACACCATTTGCGGCTCTGCTACCATAAATTGCAGTGGCTTGATTGTCTTTTAACACTTCAATTGACTCTATACTATCTGGATTAATTTTACTTGCTGCGCTAGCTTTTACAGGAACACCATCAACTACATATAGGATATTACTTTTACTTTCCAAAGTACTAGCACCTCTTATATTTATTCCTGATGCTGCACCATATAAACCATTTACAATTTCTTCAGATTTTACTACAGATGTTGTACCTGCATAAGCTCTACTGGTAGTTGTACCATAACCAATAACAACGACTTCATCTAAAGTATTATCCGAATCTAATGCCACATTCATAATACTGGAATGTATAGGGAGTTCTTCGGTTTTCATACCTACATAAGAATATTGCAAGGTGTTTCCATTGGTAGTATTTAATGCGTATCTGCCATCAAAATCAGTTTGGGCACCAGTAGTTGTTCCTTTTACTAAAACACTTGCTCCAGGCAATGGCAAACCGTCATCTGCAGAAGTAACTACACCTGAAACTGTTTTCACCAAAGGGTTGTATTTGTAATTGTAGCTTCTTGTGGCACGTTGCGATTGGTAATTACTGTAAGCACTGATAAAGTTTAAGTATTTTGGATTTACTATTGGTTTTTCATTGTTTGTATTAGGATCACTCGTAGATAATACCAGTTTTACATTGGTCCAATCACATCCGGAGTTTTGAAACACATGTGCTTTGTATTCTAAATTTATGGGACTATTGATTTTTTCTGCTTTTAAATCATATATAGGAAACCAGCCAGCATTTTTGATATTATAAGATAATTTTAAATCTAGGTCTAATGGTTTGTCACTGTTTAGTTTTAAGGTTATCTCGCCAGTCTGTACTTTTTCATCAACATTTAACTCTGCTAATTGTTGTCTTATGTCATTTTGCACCTCCTTATATTCTTCAATTACTTTATTCGATTTATGGATTGCCATTTTCAGTTCGGTCGTTCTTGTTCTGTAATATTTAGCAAAAGATTTTAGCTGTTCTATACTTACAACTTCTGTCTCATTACCTAGTCTTTTATTATTTTGAATTAAGCTCATTTCTTCATTAAATCCAGCTATTAAATCAAATTCGTTTTGAATATTATCATCTAGTGACTTAAGTTCTGTTTTTAATGCTTCAATAGAGTCATTTGGCTTTTGTTTAGACAAATAATTAATCCCATAGTTAATGGATAAAATTGAAGCACCTTTGAGACCGGATACTTGAATACTACTTTCTTCTATCTGTGGTGATAATTTGTTAAAAGTAAACTCAGTAGTACCAGGTTTGAGGTTTATTTTGGCGTTTCTATTTATTTCTGCACCATCTAAATACACAATAACATCAGTAATTTTGCTAGATTTTTGAGCATGTAAAAATGTGGCACATAATAGAATGAATAAAAATTGGGATAAGGTTTTCATAATGGTTTTGTATTTGTTTCTCTCAAAACTAGGGCTAAACAAAACTTAATTAAATCTGAAATGAGTGAGTGCACAATTGTATAAAGTGAAAGATATATTTGAATTAGTTAGCAAAGTTTTCTTGAATGCACCTCATAGATATTATCTGCACTTTTAACTTTTTAATCAATTATTATTGGGCTTATATCGAGTTTTTTCCTCTGTGGTTTTATAATGAAATATCTTTATGGTAACAAAAAATGTGCTATTAACTCAATTCGTTATTTTCCCTCAAACCCATAGAATTGAAATTAAATTTTTTGTTTAGATTAAATTAGTTTTAAGTAAGTTGTTAATTTAAAAAAGCCTTTTAGAATGGATGCTAAAAGGCTTTTTTATGAGATGAATTTAGATTTCAGTTCTGGTGTCGGTATCATGCAGTCATCTTTTTTTCCATACCATTTGTAACGATTTTTGGCGATATAATTATAAACCCAATTTCTTATAAAGGGTGGTATAATATAAAATACTACCAATAAATTTAAAGGGAAACCTAAATGCCTGGCTATACCTAATGCCGCAGAAGATTTTTGCTTAATTGAATTGGTCTTTGGATTATAAAGTAAAATGGAATCCGTCTTATTAGTGTCTATATTAAAAGTATCTATTATACATTCACCTATTTCACTTTGCAAAGGTGCAAACAAAAACACATTTTTATCATCCCGCTTTATAACATATTGTACGCTGCTATTACAGAGGTTACATACACCATCAAATAGTATCAGTTGCTTATTTTGAGGTACTTTTTCTATCACAATGCAAAGATAAGCCTAAAGTTACAAAGTATTTAAAAACTGCGTTAAATCGTCTTCTTTGCCTAAAGAAAGTTTGTTCTTTAATCGGTATTTGGATTTTTTAACACTATCTGGCAATACGTTGAGCATTGAAGCAATTTCCTTGGTAGATAAATTCATTCTTATAAATGCGGACAGCCTAATTTCTTTCTCCGTGATATCATTAGAAATGGATTTAATTTTTTCATCAAAATCATTATGTACTTCAGCAAAATAGGATTTAAAAACCTCCCAGTCTTTGTCTTCCGCACTTTCCTTTTTTAGCAACATTACGAGACGTCTAAACTCTACTTTAAACAGTTCTGGAGATGCCTTGATTTTTTCTAGATTCTCTTTTAACTCTTGAATAAACGTATTTTTCTGTACTAAATGAAGTGTTTGTGAGGCTAGTTCTTTCTTTTTGAATTCTATTTCTTGTTTGTAGATTTCTTCTTGTTTTTCGCGAGCAATCCTATTCTTTTTTATACGTTGTCTAAATCCAAAAAATAGTAAGCCAGATATGGCAACAAAGGCAAACATACCACCAGAATAAAGCCCTTTTCGCAGATTACTAATCTCTACTTCTTGACTTAAACTTTTAATTTCCTCTTGCTGTAGCGCAATTTCGGTTTCTTTCTTTTCAGTTTCGTAAATGGTTTTTAACTCTTCTATTTGTTGTGATTTTTTAGAATTAAATAAGCTGTCATTTAGTTTTTGAGATTCTTTTAAGTAATAGACAGCCCTTTCGGCCCTATTGGTTTTTAATAGTATCTCTGATCGGAACTTATAAAGATCTTTTAAATGTGGTAATGCACCTATGGACTTGCTGAGTGCTATGGCTTTATCATTATTATTTAGAGCAGCAGGAAAATTATTGGTATGATAATCGATTTGAGATAATCCACTATAAATATTAACCAAACTTAATTGCAGATTTTCTTTTTCAGATATTTGCTTAGCATTCATCAAGAGCGTTTTTGCCTCTACATAATTTGAGTTGATTATTTCTAACTCAGCTAAATTATGCATGCTATTTGAAAGCGAAAGTTTGTCTTCCACCGTTTTAGCATACTGTATAGCTGTATCAAAGTGTTTTTTTGCTTCTTCATAGTTTTTTAGGTTTTGATAGGAGATCCCTAAAGAATTATGAGCGTAAGCAGCGTACATCTTATCATCAATCCGCTCATAAATTTCTATAGCTTCCTTAAAGTAATCAATTGAAGCTTTGTGATTTTCTAAAGCAGATTCAATATCACCAATCTGTTTTAAAACATCTGCTTTTCTTGATTCGTGATTTATCTCTTCAAAACATTTTAAGGCTTTAAGAGCTTCTGTTAATGCAATTCTATAGCTTCCTTTTTCAATATAGATATTAGCTAACGCACTGTGTTGTGCTCCAATAAATTTGGTTTTAGACTTACCATCTTCCTCATTATCTTGTATGGATTTTAGAGTTTCCTTTGTAAGAGCAATGGCCCCATCTAGTTCACCATTAATTTGTTTTATACTAGATATTGAATGATTTGTAAAGATAATTCCCCTTGTACTTTTTATCTCTTTAAAATATGCTTTCCCCTTATTGTAGTAGTATAAGGCAGAATCATTTTCGCTTCTATTGGAGTGGTAGTTCCCCAAGTGCAAATTGCCAACACCTAGTCCACGTTTGTAGTTTATTTTTTTTGAAATTCTTAGTTCTTCCAGAGCATATTGTTTAGACTCTTCTGGCTTAGAAAACATTAACTTTTCATGAAGCCTAGTTAAAATAGAGACTTTAATGGAATCGTCAGTGATCCTTTTTTTTAATTCAAGTTTTAAACTGTCGATTAATTCTTTGTGCTGGGAAAACCCTAATTGCGTTAATAAAGCGAATATTAAAATGAAAATTGTTCTTTTCATGAGATGGTTATTTAGCTTTAACTAAGGTAGTTATAAAATTTAACTAAAAACTGATTTAATAAACTGCAATAGTGAAAGTAAAAATATTGAATCTAAAAATATTAGATAGAATTTTAGATTTATAACTTGATTTGCGACCAGATATTGAATTAGTAGCTATTTTTTAGCCTCAACCAATTCCAATAAATCTAAGCCAACGTTGGTGGTAAACATACCATAATTAACGTTGGCTTTTCCTTTTTCAATAGAATCGATACTTCCCACAGCTCTGCCATCATGCATGCGTACACGGTCACCAACTTTTAGGATAGGTTTTGGTTTTTCTACTTTAACCTCTTTTTTCTTAGCTGCTTTTTTCTTTTTCCTAATGACTTCAACTTTCTTTTCGGCTTCTTGTTTTATCTGTTTTTCCTTGGCTTTTTCAGCACGTTTTTGTTTTGTGGATAACTTCTTTCGTTTAGAATTTTCAATTTGAACCAATCTGAATAACTCAGCCATCAGCTCTCGCTTTTTCTTGTTATTCTGAAATTTTTCTGCTAAGTCGTTAACCTTTTGACCTAAATAGATTAAGCGTTGATTGCTATCGTATAACTCTTGAAAGCTCTCTAATTTCTTTTGGATCTTAGTATTTGTTTCCTCCAGTTTCTCCGCTTCAGAAAGTTTTTTCTTTTCGTTGGCTTTTAAGGATTGCTCGGTTTTTTCTAATCGACTTCGTTGTTTCTGAAGCTTAGCTATAGTAGCATCAAAACGTACTTTTCCACGCTCTATCTTTTTCTTGGACTTATTTATTAAGCTATAAGGAATGCCGTTTTTTTGAGCGACTTCAAACGTAAAGGAACTACCAGCTTGGCCAGTTGCCAATTTGTACATTGGCTCTAGACTTTTTTCATTAAACAGCATATTGGCATTTTGCATATTGGGTAATTCATTTGCCAAAAGCTTTAGATTAGAGTAGTGTGTAGTGATGATGCCAAAAGCTTTTCTATCGTAAAATACTTCTAAAAAGGTTTCTGCCAAAGCTCCACCAAGTTCCGGATCACTTCCAGTACCAAACTCATCAATTAAGAAAAGGGTCTTTTTGTTTACCTTTTTGAGAAAGTAATTCATCTGTTTTAAGCGATAACTATACGTGCTCAAATGATTTTCTATGGATTGGTTATCTCCTATATCACTAAGCACTCTGTCAAACAAACAAGTTCTACTGCGCTCGTGAACAGGAATCAACATTCCACTTTGTAGCATTACTTGTAACAGTCCAACCGTTTTTAAAGTAATACTTTTTCCACCTGCGTTTGGCCCAGAAATAACGATAATTCTATTGTTTTCACTTAAATCAATGGTTTGAGGAAATGTCTTTTCACCTTTTTCTTTGTTGGTTAAATAGAGTAGAGGATGGTAGGCATCTCGCAGATGGATATTACGCTCGTTTGTAATTTCTGGTAAAATGGCATTAATACGCTTTGCATATTTTGCCTTGGCAGAAATCACATCGACTTTAGTTAAAAAGGACTGATAATCATTTAAAAGTGGAAGAAACTGTCTGATATAATCTGTTAACTCCTTGAGAATTTTAATGACTTCCTCCTTCTCTTCATATTGTAAATTATTGAGTTCTCTGGTATGTTGCAGCGTTGTCTCTGGTTCAATATAAACTATGCTACCCGTTTTACTACCTCCCATTATGGCACCTTTAACTTTTCTACGGTACATTGCTTTAACCGCTAAAACACGTCTATTTTCAACTACAGATTCACGGATATCATCTAGGTAATCAAGCCCGTGATATCTGCTCAAGGCAGAAGAAAAACTGCTGTTTATTTTCCCTTTAAGTTTATTAATATCTTGTCGCAGTACAGCTAATTGTGGAGAGGCATCGTCTTTGATATCTCCAAAACGGTCAACAACATTATCTACCTGTTCTATGATTGTTGTGGTTACTTCTATATGTTGACTGTATTGATGAAGTTTTGGGTAATATTCCTTAAATTTTTCTAGAAACTTAACAATGCTATTTACGGTAAGAGATATGCTTACCAATTTCTGTAAGCTAGGAACTTCTAGGTAGGTGTTTTCAATGCCAAGAAGTTTGAGTTCCTTTGATATGGTCTCAAAGCCGTGATTGGGAATGCGATTATCGTTATCGAAAGAAGACAAGTACTCATTCACGTAGTCCAACTCACGTATAAGCTGAGACTCTGCTTCAACAGGTAGCAAAGCCAAGATAGCCTCTTTTCCTAAAGCTGTAATAGAATGTTCACTAATTTGTTCTAAAACCGTAAAAAACTCAAGATCCTTTAAGGTCTTTTCATGAATTCGTATCATGGACTGTAGTTCGTTTCTAAAGATGCAAATTTAGTTTAAATGTAACGATATGCCTAACGTGTAATTTTAGTATTGTAATCCTTATTTTTGAATAAACTTTTATTGTTTATGAATGTTGATATCCATCAAAGTTGGAAACCCTATTTAAAACCAGAATTTGAAAAACCATACTTTAAAAATTTGGTCGAATTTGTGAAAAATGAATATCGTAACCATACATGTTATCCAAAAGGCTCAGAGATTTTTAATGCATTTAACCATTGTACTTTTGATGATGTTAAGGTTGTCATTATTGGTCAAGATCCATACCATGGAATAGGGCAGGCCAATGGATTATGTTTTTCTGTTAATGATGGTATTCCTCATCCTCCTTCACTGATTAATATCTTTAAAGAAATTGAACAAGATTTGGGTATTGCATATCCAAAAAGTGGTAACCTTATACCTTGGGCAGACCAAGGAGTCTTACTGTTAAATGCTACATTAACCGTTAGAGCACACCAAGCTGGTAGTCATCAAAAAAAAGGTTGGGAGCAATTTACAGATACAGTCATAGAGCTTATTAGCCAAGAAAAGCAAAATGTGGTTTTTCTTCTTTGGGGAGGATTTGCCAAAAAGAAAAAGAAATTAATCAATACGGCGTTACATTCAGTTTTAGAAACAGGTCATCCCTCTCCATTAAGTGCAAATAGAGGCTATTGGTTTGGCAATAAGCATTTTAGTAAAACTAACTCCCTGTTGCAGCGAGTTGGCGAGTCTGTAATTGACTGGAAACTAGAGTAGTGGTAGGCTTTTGAGTTCTTATAACACGTGGCTTTTTGCTCTTCACCTGTTTAGACGTCTTGTTGCAACTAAAAATCAATAATAAAAAGTTAACAGCAACTAAAAATGATAAGATCAGCGTAATGGTTAGAATCATATTAGGCTCATTATATTGTTAATAGCTTCGATTTGGTTAAAACAAATGTAACTAAAAATTTGAAATACTGAAAGTTATGAACAAAAACTGTAAGATTTGACTTTAAAACCTTTAACAAAAATTAACACATTTAAGCGGTATTTACTGGTGTTTTGGCGATTTAAGGTATTTTACAAATATTTTGAAAAAACTTACAAAATTGTTGAAAACTAGCTGCTTTTTTAGCTCAATTCAAGTTTAGAGTTTATGAATCAACTCGGAATATCCGACTTTTTTAGGAATGATATCTAGGTTAAAAAGTTGGTCTTGTACATTGTTTAGGGTCTTTTTGTCAATAAGTTCTTGGGACCATTCTGTGAGCGATAACCATTCTTGCACATCCTCTAATTCTTGCTCGTAGCGATTGGCAATAGTTCTGTCAATACTGGGAATGGATTTAAACTCTAGAGTAGTTTGGTTAATAATGTCTAAAATGGTCTTTAAATGGTCTTCATTGTTTTCAATAAATTCATCCCTGACCGCTATGACAAAACAAGGCCAAGGAGAAGGACATTCTCCAATTCTTCTAAAAATGCCATCATCGACCAACGGTTTTGTGGTAAATTTTTCCCACATAAAATAATCAGCATCACCATTGGTAAGACCTTCAACTGCACCATCTAGGTTTTTAATAACTTCAAAATTAAGATCTTTGTCTAAATTCCAGTCATTATTTTTGGCATTGATATAGGCCATTAAGTGCGATCCTGATCCGTAACGGCTAATTGCAGCTTTTGTACCTCTAATGTCTTCAGTGGTTTTGAACTTTGAATGTTCTGCTACATGAATACCCCAAATCAAAGGGGTTTCTACAAAGGTTTGCACGATTTTAGAAGGATTCCCGGAAATGATATCTTTTATGATACCTTCTGTTAGGATAACGGCAATATCAATATCACCATTGCGTAAACCTTTGCACATATCGCCCGTACCACCATAATAGTCGTGCCATCTTAGATTAATGTCCTCGGCTTTGTATTCGCCGTTTTTTAAAGTGAGGTACCATGCTAAATTAAAATGCTCTGGTACGCCTCCTATATTTACTTTTTTCATCTTGACAATTAATCCTTTCTAATAGAAAGTAAGTGTGTTTTATATATTAACAATCCGTTCCAAAGCATATAAAATCAGCTTTTCAACCGTTTTCTTTGGGTCTTTACTAAAATCTCCTGTGGCTCTATTGGCAATTATGGCATTAAGCGATAACGCTTCATGACCCAATAATTTTGAAAGCCCATAGATTACAGAGGTTTCCATTTCAAAATTTGTGATTCTAAAATCCCTGTAACTGAAATTATCGAGTTTTGAGTTTAAACCAGGATCGTGCAATGGCAATCGCAGTACACGTCCTTGTGGTCCATAAAAGCCACCAGCAGTACCTGTCATACCTTTAAAGATAACATCGCTTGCAAAGTACTTTTCGAGATATTTGCTGTTGTTGATAATGATTGGTCTGGCTTTGTTTTTATCCCAACCTGTATGTGCAATAAAAGCATCTTCAATTTCAGGATTGCTAATGCCATCAATTTGGTAAAAATGCAACATGCCATTAACATCCAAAGCATGTGTACTGATTAAAAAGGCATCCACAGGAATATCTGCTTGCAAGGAACCAGAGGTGCCAATTCTAATAATATTTAGGCTAGAGAGTTCAGTCTTTGGTTGGCGTGTATTTAAATCAATATTAACCAGAGCATCTAGTTCATTTAAAACTATATCGATGTTGTCTGGCCCAATACCAGTAGAAATAACGGTAATCCTACGATCTTTATAATATCCCGTTTGTGTTTTGAATTCGCGCTTTTGGGTGCTGAACTCAATACTGTCAAAGTGCTTGGTAATCTTCTCTACACGATCCTGGTCACCGACAAAAATGATGGTATCAGAAATATCTTCTGGTTTAAGATTTAAATGATAGACACTGCCATCTGGATTTAAAATTAATTCTGAGTCTTTAATTGGCATGCAATATGGTTTTAACTAGCTTATTTTGATCTACATTGAATTGAAATTCTAAACGCTTTACACCTCCGTAGGTCATGTTGTTATTCATTTCTGAAGCAAAATTATAACGCCTCAGTAAAGCTTCATGACCTTTTCGATTGAGTTTAATACTGGTTTCTGTTTCGTCAAAAAATATAGAAAGTTTATCAATCATTCTTTTGTGTTGTAAATCACCAAACCCATAGTAGCCTTGGTAATTTAAACTGTAGCCCAATAAATGGTGTCTGGATTTTATATCATTATCCCTTACAAGTCTAAGAATATTGTCTTCTAATACACTGAGTCCACTTTTTTGGTGTGGAAAACGTTTTAAATGCGCCTTTAAGCAATTGGTCATGTACTTAAAGTTAGAGTTGGTAACTATATAGGGTTTTAAAATATTATGATCTGTGCCGCAATAGGTTCTCCAGAGGGCTTTAGCCAAATCAATATCTTCTTGGGTGAGCAATACCTTATTATCGTAATGTTCTTTTATCTGATCTGCATCTAACTCGCTTAGACCTTTTAGGTTTTTTTCACCATCCACACGTCCGCTACAAACAAGGTAAAGCGGTTTTTTTATTTCTTTTTGATGCAGAAGGTTAATGACTCCAATCATATTAATATGGCAAAATAAATCATATTCAAACCATAGATTAATTTCTGAGTAGTCATCAATATTATCTAGTTTAGACAACTCTTTTTTAAGCTCGTTTGTATCAACTTCAATATCATAGAACTCTTTAAGGAATTTTGATCTTAAGTCAAAAAATTCTTCCGAATCGATAGCGGGAATCGTAGGTCCTTCACATAACATTTCTTGCCACGTTAAAATATCATCGGTAAAATCTAATTCCCTTAAATAGTCTGTGAGCGTATTGCCATTTGTGATATGAAGTACTTTTTTAGACATATATCAACCACCAACACGTTTAACCTTAAACCCTTTATCTTTTAGAATATCCATGATTTTATCTCTATAATCACCCTGAATAATAATCTTATCATCTTTAAAACTACCGCCAACACTAAGCTTGGTCTTTAATTCTTTTGCAAGTTTTTTAAAATCGTCTGTAGCACCAGTGTATCCTTCTAATATAGTGATTGGTTTACCTTTTCGCTTTTCATATTTGCAGATAATAGGCTCATCCTGTAACCAAATATCACTCTTAGCATCTTCTTCTTTTGAGGGTTCCGGTACATGGTCTGGAAATAAATTCTTTAACTGGTCTTGTAGATCCATTCTGTTATAGTGTCGAGTTACTAAGTGTAAAGTGTAAAGTCAAAAAAATCCTATGGACTATTTTACTTTACACTATATACTGCTTACTTCTTTATCAGTCCAAGCTCAACCAAACGTTGATTTAAGAATTCGCCAGCCGTGATATCTTCAAATTGTTTAGGATTGTCTTCATCGATGCAACTATCTAAAACATCCAATTTCATTTCGCTTATTGGATGCATAAAGAAAGGAATGGAGTATCTCGAAGTTCCCCAAAGCTCTCTAGGTGGGTTAACCACTCTGTGTATTGTAGATTTTAACTTATTGTTAGTGTGCCTAGATAGCATATCTCCAACATTGATCATTAATTCATCAGGCTCTGCGATAGCATCTAACCATTCACCATCATGACGTTGTACTTGCAGTCCGCGTCCTTGGGCACCCATTAAAAGGGTAATTAAATTAATGTCTCCATGCGCAGCAGCTCTTACCGCATTTTTAGGTTCTTGTGTAATTGGCGGATAATGAATTGGTCTTAGGATAGAGTTGCCGTTATGGATATAGTTATCAAAATAAGTTTCCTCTAAATCTAAATGTAGGGCCAATGCACGCAACACATATTTTGCAGTTTTCTCAAGCATCTGGTAAGCTTCCTTACCTACTTTATTAAATTCTGGAAGTTCTTTTACTTCAACATTTTCCGGATATTCTTTTCTGCGTTCTTCGTCATCTTCTACATATTGTCCAAAATGCCAGAATTCCTTTAAGTCACCTTCCTTTTTACCCTTAGCACTTTCCTTACCAAACGACACATAGCCACGTTGACCACCAATGCCTGGTATTTCATAGCTTTCTTTTACCTCTAATGGCAAGTCGAAAAAGTTCTTAACTTCTCCATATAATCTATCCACCAATTCGTCATCCAAAAAATGACCTTTTAATGCTACAAAGCCAATATCTTGATAGGCTTTGCCAATTTCATCTATAAATTTTTGTTTTCTATTTGGGTCTTCAGACAAGAAGTCTTTTAAATCTACGCTAGGTATTCTGTCCATTGCTATGTGGTTTTAATTTTCGTCAATATACAAAGGTAAGGAAAATAGTACCAAAAAATCAGAAATGAAATATTCAGAAATTAAATACTAATACAGCAATTTTGACGCATTTTATTTACATTTGATGCAATACTTGAACTAACAATTATGCCCACAATAACCAAAAGCAATATAGACTACGATAAACGTAATTTGAGCGATAAAGCACTCTTGAAGCTTTATTACAATATGCTTAAACCTCGATTAATAGAGGAAAAAATGTTGATCCTATTGCGTCAGGGGAAAATTTCCAAATGGTTTTCGGGTATTGGGCAAGAGGCGATTTCTGTAGGTGTAACCATGGCTTTAAAACCCAGCGAGTACATTTTACCGATGCACAGAAATCTTGGTGTTTTTACAACACGTGAGATTCCGTTGCATCGTTTGTTTTGCCAGTGGCAAGGCAAGGCGAGTGGCTTTACCAAGGGGAGGGATCGATCGTTCCATTTTGGGACGCAAGACTATAATATCGTTGGAATGATTTCGCATTTAGGTCCTCAACTTGGTGTTGCAGATGGCATAGCTTTAGCAAATCTTTTAAAGAAAAATGGACAAGTAACAGCTGTATTTACTGGAGAAGGAGGTACAAGTGAAGGGGATTTTCATGAAGCGTTGAACGTAGCATCAGTCTGGCAATTACCAGTCATTTTCTGCATTGAGAACAATGGTTATGGACTTTCTACACCAACAAACGAACAATACCACTGTAAGCATTTAGCCGATAGAGGTAAAGGATATGGTATGGATTCTTTCATTCTGGATGGCAATAATATTATTGAAACCTATTCTAAGGTTAAAAAATTAGCAGAAAGCATAAGAAAACGACCAAGACCAATCTTAATTGAATTTAAAACTTTTAGGCGTCGTGGACATGAAGAGGCGAGTGGTACAAAGTATGTTCCACAAGAATTGATGAGCGAATGGGAAGCTAAAGATCCTATTGAAAATTTCAGAAGCTATCTATTCAGTAAAAAGATTTTGTCTGCTGAGATCGAAGACCAATATACTTCAGAAATTAAAGTAGAAATAGATGCTGCCTTAGACTCTGCTTATGCTGAAGAGAACATTATTCCGAATGAAACCATTGAATTAAATGACGTATATAAAAAATTTGAATATCAAGATATTAAACCTAATTCAAATGTAAAGGAATTACGTTTAATTGATGCTATTTCCGAAGGGTTGAGGCAATCCATGGAAAAGCATAAAGACTTGGTCATTATGGGACAGGACATTGCCGAATATGGTGGTGTTTTTAAGATTACTGAAGGCTTTGTTGAACAGTTTGGAAAAGACCGTGTTCGCAATACTCCCATTTGCGAATCTGCCATTGTAGAAGTCGGTATGGGATTATCCATTGCTGGAATAAAATCAGTTGTTGAAATGCAATTTTCGGATTTTGTAACCTCTGGATTTAACCCAATTGTGAATTATTTGGCAAAATCACATTATAGATGGGAACAAAATGCGGATGTTGTTGTACGAATGCCATGTGGAGCAGGAGTAGCAGCAGGACCGTTTCATTCACAAACCAACGAAGCTTGGTTTACCAAAACGCCAGGTTTAAAAGTGGTATATCCAGCATTTCCTTATGATGCCAAAGGGTTGTTGGCTACGGCTATAAATGATCCAAATCCTGTGTTATTCTTTGAGCACAAGGCTTTATACAGAAGTATAAGGCAAGATGTACCAACGGATTACTTCACTTTGCCATTTGGACAAGCAGCATTATTAACGGAAGGAGAATCCGTTTCTATTATAACTTATGGCGCTAGTGTACATTGGGCTTTAGAAGTTTTAGAAAATAATTCTGATATCTCTGCGGATTTAATCGATTTAAGAACATTACAACCTTTGGATAAGGAAGCTATAATAAATTCCGTAAAAAAGACAGGCAAAGCCATTATACTGCAAGAAGACTCCTTATTTGGCGGTATTGCCAGTGATATTTCTGCCATGCTTATGGAAGAGTGTTTTGAACACCTAGATGCACCTGTAAAACGTGTAGCGAGTATGGAAACGCCAATTCCTTTTATTGGGCAGTTGGAGGATCAGTACTTAGCAAAGGGCAAGTTTGAAAGTGCTTTAAGGGATTTATTGAGTTATTAGAAATTCACCATATACATCTGTTAACAAGTAAGTTAACTGAAAAAATGTCAGTTTTTATGAAATTTTTTCAGTCTTTTTTGAATGGCATTTATTTTGCATTTAATAGAGTGAAATAAATGTTTAATTTAAAATTTTAAAACTTATGAGTAATTTAGTTAAAACTTCTAACAACGGTAGTGACTCAAATACAAGTTTAGGTTTTAGATCGTTACCGAGTTTATCATCTTGGATGGATGATATTTTCAACAAAAGTTTTGGGAACGAATTTGTTTCAAATTTTAATACTGGTATTACATTACCAGCGGTTAATGTATTAGATAATGATGACGAATATATTGTGGAAATGGCTGTTCCAGGCTTAAAAAAGTCTGATTTTGATGTCAACATAGACAACCAATTATTATCCATTTCTGCTGAGTCAAATACAGAAAAAGAGGATACCAATGAAAACTACACGAGACGTGAATTTGGTTACTCATCATTTAAGCGTACATTCTCATTGCCTGAAACTGTTGAAACAGATAAGATTGAAGCCAAATACGAAGAAGGTATTTTAAAGGTAATGTTACCAAAACGAGAAGAAGCCAAAAAGAAACCTTTAAAACAAATAAAGATTTCTTAATTTTTGAGATTACTGTTAATAAAATAAGCCAGCAAACGCTGGCTTTTGTTTTTTAAAGTACTGAAATAAGTTATTCTATTGCTTGAATTTTTTTAGCCACAGCCTCACACTCATTCAAAACACGTAATAGATTACCACTCCACAATTGTTCTATTTGGTCTTCTGTATAACCACGTTTTACCAGTTCTAAAGTTACATTAAAGGTTTCTGAAGCATCGCTCCAACCTTCAATGCCACCACCACCATCAAAATCACTACTGATACCTACATGGTCAATCCCGATTTTCTCTACTAAATAATCAATGTGATCTACAAAATCTCCAACATCAACTGCAGGAGGTAAGTCAGGCATGGATTTAGCTTTCTCTCTTACAATACTTCTCATGGTTACATAATTATTGTAGTAAGCCTCTCGCTCAGCTTCAGGTAATTTTCTTGCTTCGCTACGTTCTATCATTGGTGTGCCTAAAGAATCCATTACTTTCGCTTCAACTGCTTTTAAGGCTTCATTACGCGTTTCATACTTTTCGGTATTGAGGTAAGATTTAAAAGCTACTGTTTGTACAACTCCACCATTTTCTTTTAACCAGCCCAATTGCTCATCATCCAAGTTTCTGCTGTGATTGCACAATGCTCTCGCGGAAGAGTGGGAGGCAATTATTGGAGCTTTACTTATTTCCACCATTTGTCGCATCGCCTCTTTTGAAGGATGCGATACATCTATCATCATACCCAAACGATTCATTTCTGCCACGACTCTTTTTCCCATATCGCTTAGCCCGTTGTGCAACCATTCATCATCCTTTTCACCAGTGTTGCTGTCACAAAGTTGGCTATGACCATTATGGGACAAGGACATATAACGTGCACCAAGATTATAGAATTTTTCAACGTTATTAATGTCTAAACCAACAGGGTAGCCGTTTTCAATACCAATCATGACTACTTTTTTACCTTTGGCATTAATACGCCTAACATCATCAGAAGTCAAGGCCAATTCAATTTCATTGGGCGCAATCTCATCAACGAGTTTGTGAATCGCATTAAATTTAGACATGGCGTTATTATAAGCTTTTTCAAAACCAGCTTTGGTAAGAGAATTTTGACCAGTATAAACAATAAACCAAGCGACATCCAATCCACCTTCTTTCATCTTTGGGAGATTTACCTGATTATCTAATCGTTGGGAATAGTTTAAGGAATCAGTGAAGTTTTTTACGTTGATATCGCAGTGTGTATCTAGTGTTATCACACGTTCATGTATCTCTTTAGCATTGGCAATGAGTTGCTCTTTTTCTGAGACTTCAGACTTGCAGTTGGTAAAGCAAATTGATAGTAAAAAAATAAAAGGGAGTAGTTTGGTTTTCATGTGAGTTAGTTTTCAATAAAAATAGCCAAAAACAAAGAAACCAACACATTTACTGTATTGGTTTCTTTATTTAAACTCAATTGGGCGATTAATCCAATTCATAATTTAATGGTTTCTAAGTCATCATCTAAACTGTTAGATGTATTGACAATTTTAGATAAACTTCTCATAATTGATTTGATTTAGATGCTGAAACAAATTCAGCGCTGATTTATGAATTACGCTATTATCTATAACGTCTTTTACTGTTCCAATTGAAACTTTTAGTTTCCGTTGATGTACTTGATAATTGATTGCTGTTTAAAGTTCTCATGATTTCTCGTTTTTTAATTGATTTGATTTTAATTGTTTTGTACTTAATAGACGACCCGTAAATTAAAATGTTACAGTACTTTGCATAACAAGGTAATGATTTAACAAATTTTAACTATAAAGCGTATATTTATTGAATGGGAAAGCGATTGTACCCTTTACTATTAATTATGTTTTTAGTTTGTTGTAAAAACGAAGTAGAGGAGAAGTGCGTTTTTAATTCGTTTGAAGTTACGGCGACTGCATATAATTCCTTGGCATACCAAACCAATTCTAATCCTAATATTACCGCATTTGGTGACAGCCTTAAGCCAGGTCTTAGATATATTGCTGTGTCTAGAGATTTATTGGATTCTGGTCTGGTGCATAACACCGTTGTAAAAATTGAAGGCTTCGATAGTTTGTTTCTTGTAAAAGATAAAATGAACAGACGTTGGCGAAAACGCATCGATATTTATATGGGAGTGGATGTAAAAAAAGCAAGAAATTGGGGCAAAAGAAAGGTAAACATAGAATATTGCATTCCCATACAAGATTCAATCCATTAATCGCGTTTTACCATCACTTCAGAAACAATAAACGGATAGGCTTTTTTCACCATTTTGAATTCTGCATCGGTAATCTGCTCAGGTGTTTTATTGAACGTTTCCTTAATGTACCGCTTTCTTAAATCGTAAAAAGCTTTGCTTATTTCGTCTTGTACGGAGATGAACAAATGGTACTTTGTTAAGGCATCATGACTCAAGGAAATTACAGCTTCAGTCGGATGTTCTGACGATTCCGCTAATTTGTCTCCTTTACAATAATCACAATTTGATAAACCATTGTTATCTACAAATGTTTTTACCAATTCTTGAATATCTTCAAGCTTTACAACTTCATCTTCAATAAAAATTTCTTGACTAGAATTTAAATTAATCCTTAGCAAATTTCTCTCGCGGATAACATCAGAGCAGTTACCCGTTGGGCAGTCATCTGGTGGCAATTGTCTTAAAATGCCCTTGTCTGCTGAGATGGTCGTGGTTACCAAAAAGAAAATGAGTAACAAAAAGGCAATGTCTGCCATGGATCCTGCGTTGACCGTCGCAGAATGTCTTCGAAATGATTTCATAATATAAAATATTTAAAATGTTAATATTTTCTTAAGCACAATAACAGTACCAATCTTGTTAAAGGTTATTAACAATTCATTCCAAAAACCCTTACAATATGCTATTTTTGCAAAATTAACCTTGGAGGGAAAAAATTATATGTCAACAGAAGCGATAAACGAAACTATAACAGAAAAGCGACTTTACGATTACCAAATCAAAGACCTCAATCGCATTTTTGATGTGATGGAAGAAGAGTCTGACGATTTTAATCTACTCTACCAATTACCAACCGGTGGTGGTAAGACCGTTATTTTTTCTGAAATCGTTAGACGTTATATAGAGACGCATAAAAAGAAGGTGGTCATTCTTACCCATAGAATTGAACTGTGCAAACAAACTTCTAATGTGCTTTCTGGTTTCAAGGTTAAGAATAAAGTGATTAACAGCAAGGTTAAGACCTTACCAGACCAAGACGAGTACCAATGCTTCGTCGCCATGGTCGAGACCTTAAACAATCGACTTTCAGACAAGGATTTTGAATTAAAGAATGTAGGTTTAGTTATTATTGATGAAGCCCATTACAATTCATTCAGAAAACTATTTAAGTTCTTTGAAAACTGTTTTATTCTTGGAGTTACAGCTACACCTCTGAGTAGTAATATAAAGTTACCAATGAAAGACAATTACGATAAGCTAATTGTTGGTGACGATATTTCTACATTAATAAAAAACGGGTTTTTGGCGAATGCAGATGTTTATCATTACGATGTGGGCTTAACCACATTAAAGATTGGCATTAATGGTGATTATACCGTAAAATCTTCCGAGGCATTATACACCAATAGTTTAATGCAGACCAAACTACTTGCGGCTTATGAGGAATTGGCCAAAGGAAAGAAAACCTTAATCTTTAACAATGGTATTTACACTTCTAAGGAAGTTTACTACACGTTTAAAAAAGCGGGATATAATGTTCGCCATTTAGATAACACAGCTGGTAAGCAAGAGCGAAAAGATATTTTAAAATGGTTTAAGCATACACCTGATGCTGTGTTGACTTCCGTTAGTATTTTAACCACAGGTTTTGATGAGCCTTCTGTTGAGTCCATTATCCTAAATAGAGCGACACGTTCATTGACCTTGTATTTTCAAATGATTGGTCGTGGAAGTAGAATTTATAAGGACAGAACGACGTTTCAGGTTATAGATTTAGGAAATAACATAGCACGTTTTGGACCTTGGAGCCAACCCGTGGATTGGAAACATATTTTTAAATATCCTGATTTATATTTAGAGAATATTGTTGATGATGAAGACCTAGAGCGTGATTTTGTTTACGTAATGCCAGACAGTCTAAAAGAGAAGTTTAAAAACTCAGAATCCCTGGATTTTGATGTGAAAGCTGAATATAAAGAGGTCATAGGTTCAGGTAAAAAATCCTTTACGGTTATAGAACGGTCTATTGAGCAGCACTCAAAAATATGTATTGAAAACAGTGAAGATGTCTTTGATGCTCGAGATTTAACCAAACATCTCCAGGATGAAATAGCCTACCGTATAAAGCAATACTGTTACTGTATAATGAACAGTACTCAGAATTATAAAGATTGGTTGTTTGAGGAGTATAACCGTAAACTCCGTATAAGTTTCAACGGTAAGTTTTAACGTTTTTTTGTAAGGAATTACAGTTTTATACGTTTATTTTGAAGTAGGTATGGTTTTTGTACCACAAGTTTACAAACATAAACTCGTCTAATATACAAATGAGACCTATTAAACTCATATTACTATTTTTCTGCATATTATGCGGCAGTATGGCTTTTTCTCAAGAAAAGGAAAAGGAAAAAGAAGTTAAGGATAAGGAAAACAAATCTATTCGTATTCCGGCTGAACCTTCTAAGATAAAGAAAGATTCCATACCAGTTAAGATAAAGGTAGCTCCAAAGCTCGATAAGGAAGAAGACAAGTCTAGTGGTGAGTCTGAAGAAAAAAAGAAATTCATATTCAAGGAGTCTGAAAAACCGTTTTCAATGACCGAACAAGATGGTCTGAAGGATCCAGGTGAGATTTTTGAAAAGCGATGGAGTAAGGACTTAGAAAAGGGTGGCGTCATAAAAACTATGTCTGATCAGTTTCTTGGTGAGCACCGCGTAGATACCAAATTTGTGAATATTGTTTGTAGAGATCACGAATATCCTGATGGTGACCGTGTAAGAATATATATTAATGGCTACATTGTTCAAAACAATTTATTGCTAAGAAGTGATTATAGACGCGTAGAGGTTAATTTATCTGAAGGTAAAAACACTATTGAAATTGAAGCTTTAAACCAAGGAGAATCGGGTCCTAACACTGCTGAATTTATTGTTTATGATGATAAAGGAAAAGTTATTTCTTCTAAAGAATGGAACTTACTCACAGGCGTTAAGGCCATTATTGTTTTTCACAACGAAAAAGTAACTATTGAAGAAAAAACTTCTGAGGAGGACAAGAGTAGTGGAGACCAAGCTTCTAACAACTAATCTTTATAACTTCGGCTGGTTTCATAGTGTCTAATTTATAATCACCAATTCGTGCTCGTACCAAACGAAGCGTTGGAAAGTCCAATTTTGCCGTCATTTTTCTGACCTGTCTAAACTTTCCTTCTGTCAACGTAATACTCAACCAAGAGGTTGGTCCATGTTTACTGTCTCTAACAAAACGCTCAACGATATGTGAGGTGTCATTCAATAATTTGGCTTTGCAATTTTTTGTGAGATACGGTTTTCCATTCACTGAAATTTCTACGCCTTTTGTTAACTTGTCAATAGTGTTTTGAGTGATTATACCATCAACCAGAACGTGGTATTCTTTTTCAATTTTAGAGCTTGTGATATGGTTGCTGAATTTACCATCTGTGGTAAGCAGCAATAAGCCTTCCGATTTTTCGTCTAATCTGCCAACAGCCATAATACCTTCGGGAAACTCATGCAGTTCGTTCAGTAGCTTTTTATTTCTTCTTTTGTTCTGATTGTTTACAAATTGGCTTAAATAGCCATAAGGTTTATATATTTTGAAGTAACTATGTTTCAATACCACCAAGTTATAAAACATTTATGGATTTCATCTTTGTTATGTCGTATCCAAACCATCGGAGAACGCTTTTGGTTGATGTGTTGTTCAATTTCTATTTGAGCTTGTTCGTAATTCACCCAATCCACATCGTTATGAGGAACAACTAACCAATCCAACTTTTCAGGAATATAAAATGTTAATCTTGAAAAACTTCTTAATGTGTTGTATGGAAAATAATATCCATTAACGCAATTAGTATTCAGTGGTTTTATAGGAATGCTTCTTTTATTGTATGGTAAAAAGAGCTGTGCTTTAAAATAGATTAGTTGATTAAGGTCATCAACCTTAAGCCCATAATCCTCTATATAAGCTTTTGTATTTGGGTTATAGAGCAATGGAAATTGTTTATTCTCTAACTTGTTCAATTTATAAACTAGTGAATCTTTTCGGTTTGGACCAATCCAATAGGAGAGCGATTTATCATAATCACTCAATGTATCATACAGATAAAATTTGTAGGCAATTTCTAAATGTATGGGTTGGTTGTTAAAATGAAACAAGGCGTCTATTTCTCCAATAGTTGCCTTACCTTTTTGTATTTGAATGTTCTCGGCAATCCAATTGACATTAGTGTGCTGTTTTAACTGGGCAAAAGTAAATTCCTCTACCAGTTTACCTAAACGTATATTTTCTTTAAATAGAGATTCTCCAATAGTGGTACGCTCTAAGTTAAAGTCTAGTTGCTTATATGGAAAAGGAAAAGACTCTTTCCAAAGGAGAGGAGTCTTGCTAAATCCTTGATAACGCAATAATGCTTCTTGTTTCATTATGCGCTAAATATAATATTAAATCAAACGAATTTATCGTCATCTGTTGTTTTACTAATTGTAGGATCTTCTGTATGGAAGGTTTTTTCCAATCCTGCACTATCTACATCAAAATGTTTTAGGACTTCTGTTACGGTTTTCATGTAACTAGTTTTGTCTCCATTAACTATAAAGGCACCACTAAGTGCTTTTGGGTTGTTTTCTATAACATTAACGTAGCCAGATTGATCTAGATCCGACTGTTCTGATATATTTTCAACTTGCGAAAAATCTACAATATCTTTTGCATCAATACTGGCATTCTCTATCAATTCATGCCACTGCGTAGTGCTTGGCATTGTTTTAGAAATATCCTTAAGAAGTATGTCTTTATCGCTAGACTTTAGATAACCTGGTATTTGTTTACCAAAGTCAGATACACTAGCATAAATGCAATTAATTTGATTTTTATCTCTACTTATTACTCCCATAATTTAATAGGTTTTCATTTTTTCTTTTCTCTTTTTCAATTGTCTAATGAGTTCATCTACAGTTTCTGATATGGCATCAGTAAAATTGTCATGAGATGATTCTGCAAATAGGCGAGGACCTGGTGCGCTTAGCCTTATACTGCATTTTTTTCCGGTTTCATCACTGCTTGTGTTTTCTGTTCTAAAAAATACATCTGCTCTAATTACAAAATCATATCGTTCTTTAATGACGTCCAATTTTTCCTTTGTAAATGCTTCTAATCTATCACTAGACTCTACATCATGATATTCATAAATAATTTCCATTTTATCTTTTTTGAGGTTTACTCAAATTTAAATATTTAAATAAAATGCTTTTAGCTTATTTAAAAAGATGATTAACTTATATGAATCTTAAGTGATACCAAATAGAAAAGCACGACCATAGTGTCGTGCTTTTTGAAATCAAAATATTCTATTACATTAGTTAACAACCAGTTTCTGTACTCTTTTTCTGTTTTTATTTGATGTAATTTCAATAATATATACTCCACTTGTTAGATGTTCTACATTAATCACTTGCTTAGTACTTGCAGAATTTAAAGAGTTATTTAATATCATACGACCATTAATATCATACAGTCTAAAATCAGTTTTTGGCTCTAACAGTCCATTAATAACAATGCTTCTATCATTCTGATTGGTGAATATCTTTAAAGCATCTAGATGAGTCTCATTAATATTTAAAGCGTCTCCTTCAAACCTTAGATAAAACCTACCAATACCATTTAAAGCTGTATCTGTAGTGAAACTATAACTACTGTCATTTAACAAAGTATATGTGTCATTAACGGTGTCTTCTAAATATACACTGATGGAAGGGTCTAAATCAGTTTCTCCTATATTAATGGTTATATTCTGTCCCTGACTAGCGTTTAAACCAAGTGGAATAGTAACATCATTTATTGCATTACTTTCTAATGCCTGTATTGCTAGAGCAACACCCGAATCTCCTTCAACCAAATGAGAGTAAATTGACAATGCAGGTACACTATTATTAAAGAATGACGCATCATAACCTGGATCTAGCCCAAGGGAAGCATTGTCATTAAAATAGAAATCTGTACTGTAATGTGATGATGTATTAAAATTTGCTGTTAACCTTAAATAACCATGATGAGCGGATGAAGACTCTCGTCCTTGTATAAAATCGTCAGTATTTCCAGACGTTCTCATTTCAGGTGTAAAAGTTATTGTGCCTCCACCAGATTTACTTTTTATAAAGAATCCTTGTCCTGGAGCTATCAAATTACCTGTGGTAGCATTATTTAATATGGTCCAACCATCTGATGCATTACCGTCATATCCATAAATAGCTTTATACGAAGCGACATCCAATTCATCACCATTAAGTGCAAAGAAGGTATCAAAATCTATATACGAAGGATATGGGTTTCCAACTAAATTCCAGCCGTCAAATGAAGCTCCAGATGCTGTTATAGGAACATTGACAATTCCTGTTTCTATTTCTCCAGTAAAGGTGAACGTATTACCATAAGTTCCATCCCATGAACTATCCCTTGCTGCTCTATAACCAACACCAGATGTTAGATCTGTACCAGAATTGACCGAAACTGAATATATCTCATAATTACCAGCTGCTTCATTAAATGGACCATATAACTTTTGGTCAGGATCGCTTGGGTTTTCAAAAATATTTGGATTGTCCGCAGCGAAATTACCAAAGTTTTCATTTTTTAATGGAGGCGATATTAAATCGTTTCCTGTGGATCCGTTAAAGGCATTGACATATCTCTTATAATTGATAGTTCCAGTTGTTGTTCCTGTAACTATTAAACTAGAATATTTGGTAGATATAGAATTTAAAGTCACATCTCCGTCGATAGTTAAATTTCCATTAACTGTTAAACTGCCACCTTCTAAAATCTGAATGCTTCCTGTAGAAGAGACGGTATAATCACCATTGATAGTCATACTTTCATCAACACCTACAATTAGATTACTGCAATCATCAGGAGCTGTAAACAATACACTATTACTTCTATAAAGTGTGTTATAACCATCCGTGAATTCTGCCGTAACCTCTACACCATTGCTATCAGAATCCAACCCTGTCAATGTTATAGCCTGTGGACTTGCAGTTATTGGAAAAGATTGACCATTTACAATTAAAGACCCTGTTGCCGGTGGATTGGTATAGGTTACGATTAATTCTTGCGAATATGAATTATCAGCGGCATCACAAGGTGTTTGTTGACCAACGACTATATTATCTATTGAAGTAGGGTTATTAAACGGTTTAAATTGAATCAAGGATGCTTTTGGTTCTGTGTTTATGTCTGCATCATCACTTGACTGTGTACTGCCACCTCTTCCTCTTAAGTGAATACGATATAAATCATGAATTCCATCACTATATAATTGTAGCCGTATTGCTTCAGCATATATTGGGATTTGGTTTTCATCTCCCCATTCATAAATAGCTGTGTTGATGAAATTCTGACCAGTATCATTATTTATCCAACCTCCTTGACCTTCTTCAATTGTAATCCAATCACCATCTCTCAAGTAACTTACTCTCCACATAGTATAGGGTTGTGGTTGATTTGTATAAGAACCGCCAAATGTTATGTAATTCACAAATTTTGGCTCTGGCCAGTCAACCTGCCAATAAAATCCATTTTCAGCATCTACTGTTCCTAAATTATTACCTGACCCATTATATGGAATTCCATATTCAGCAAAACTTGAGGTAACTTTGTATTCCATAGCCAGTGGATCGTAAAGGATATCCAACGGTGTGCCTCGGTCTTCACCGGGAGCAACATATCCACTTAACTCTGCAGAAGGCAGTAGTGCTAAATTAATTAAGGGATTTGGATTATTAACTGTATCCATGCTGTCGCCATCAAGCTGGTTAATCCATTGCTCTATAAGATCTACGGCTGGTTGGTCTATAATAGTTTTTGATATTGGTGGCATCATTACGGCCACATCTACACTATTCATTCTGTGATGTAATATAGATTTAGAGGCATCACCAGGAAATACTATTTCTTCGTTAGGATCTATACCTAAGGGCGTTAAAATACCACTTGTTAATAACTCAGTAGACTCGAGATTATTAAAAGATCTTAGATCGAAATTTGTTCTAATACTGTTATCGCGTCTATGGCAATAGGCACAGTTTAAGTCCATATAAGACCTTGCTTTCTCATCTAAAGTAGCGTTTGAATCTTGTAGGGATTTGTTTGTGAAAATATTTGGTGTGTCAGAATCTACAATGGATTCATCAATAACACCTATATGACTCAATGTTACCAATTGATTTGCGGTAAGACCGGTTTCATCATAAGTATAATCGGTATTTAAGTATCTTGATTTTAGACCAAGTACACCGTTATTCGCATGATTATGACAATTGATGCAGTCTGAGTTTGAAGGAAAATGCCAAGTTTGTGTTCTTGTTCCTCCAGTAGTAGTTGCAATGTCAACAGGCTCATCTAAGCTTGAGGCTTGTAGATAAGCTTCGGTTTCCTCTTCATTCCAATTGTAAGTTAAAAAGTATAGTTCACCAACTTCATCAACAACAGACACCCTTGTTTCAATTTTCCTCGTAACTGAAGGATCGTTATCATCTATTTGTAAATCGAAATGCTTAACTATAACAGTACCTGGTGGGAATTCCCAGTCACTATATTCAGAATACTTGATTTGTTCGTTAGGCCCACTATGTATTCCGTCATTATTAGGAACAGCAATCCATCGTTTTTTTAAAGCTCCGTCAGACCAGAAAGATTCATAGAGTTCGTAAGGCACATAACCATCAATGACATCTAGTGTTGCTAAATCAGAAAAAATACCTGTTTGCGAAAGTGTTTGTGGCGGTGGGCCATAATCTAAATCATCATGAATCAGTTTATAGATATTTGTGGCAAAGCCTAGTCTTAATATAAAAAGTTCACCTTCGTCATCTTCACCAAAAGAAATAATATCTTCGGGTAAGAATGTTCCAATTTGCTCATAATCACCAGAACCTACATCTACAGAAAATATTTCATCACCTCCTCCGTAATCAGCACAAATATATTTTCCAAATAATTCAGGGATGCCAGTTCCTCTGTAAACATATCCGCCAGTTATTGAGTTTACTATATCATGCCCAAAATCAACCAATGGTCCTTGATGATCCATTCCATTGAACAGGTCTGAATAACAGCCAGGCCCAGTAATATCACCTTCATAGAGTGGCCATCCAAAATTTGAGTTTACACCAAGTACATTTATTTCTTCACGATTATTTAAACCTACATCGCCAATATAAAAAGTACCAGTTTGACTATCTTTTGTCATCCTAAAAGGATTTCTTAGGCCAATACTATAGTACTCTTCAAAGAAATCACCAGGTGCATAAACATCACTTGGGTTTGAAGTCGTTAAATTAGGTTGCCCATATATATTGCTTGTAGAACCAGGTGAAGTATCAGAGAAAGGATTGGTATTTGGTATCCAATATTCAACACCAGTTATTTCACCAGGGTAACCAGCATCGTTAGGCTTGGTTCTTATTGGTGGGTGACTTTTTGTTGGGTCTTTATCTACATCTAGTCTCAAAACTCCACCAGCGAGATTATTTATAATATCCTGGGATCTTTTCCATGAAGCCATATCACCAGTAGTGAGATATAGGAATCCGTCATCACCAAAATCCATGCCGCCACCATAGTGTGTAGTACCGTACATTCTGTTTTTTAATAGTGTGGTTCTGGAGTTATTGACAAAAGTCATCGTAGTAGGATTTACTTCGAATCGTTCTAGAATTAAATAGTTGCCTTCATATTCATTATCGCTATAAGAACAGCCTTGACTGGTGTATCCACCAAAAGGTGGGGAATCCTGACCACTTCCATTCTTAGTTGCATAATAGATATAAAAATAGTTTTGAGGATTTACAGCCGCATCAAAATCTGGATGTATGGTCAACCCTAAAAATCCACCATCTGACACTAAACCAACTTCAGCAGAAAGATCGAGCAACAGATTTTTGTTCATTGTGCTTTCATCATTCTCAAACCAATATATGATACCATTAAGTTGTCCTAATACAATTTTGTCTTGATTAGGGACCATTCTAAAGGTTATTGGGTAGAAAAACGTAAGGTTGGGAAATGCAACTCTATAGGTTGCATCTAAGTCTGTATCTATTGCTTGCGGAAACACTCCATTAGAGTATGGCGCAATAGTTTTTGCTGATGATAAACCTGAGCCAGTAAAATAAGGCAGGTAACCAAACAGCAAAAGAGAAAAAAAGATTACAAAAGTTAATTTTAATCGTTTTGATTTGGGTTTTATAAAAAAGCTTATAACTCCAATAGGTTTTTTGGAAAAGTAATTCATTAGATGTATTAATTAATAGCAGTACTAAAGTAATCTTATTATGAATAACTAATCAAACAAATCGATAAAGGTTAATTAAAAACGTTGACTGTAATCAAATGGGAATCAGTAAAATAGGATTAAGAGCGAAAGCTATATGTAAAATATAATTATTGTTAACGGTTACCAATCAAAGTGCTTGTGCTAGTAAGCCATATTATACTGATATTGAGTCAATATTTTAAAATTATGAAGAAAGTACTTTGCATTTTTATTTGCCTAACTTTTATTAATTGTGTAGCAAATGATAGCACGCAAGATGATTCTGGTTCTTTAACTTGTCCAAGTTCATTATTTCCAGATTGGGCAGCATCAAATTTTGTGCTTCCTTTTCCTGTCGGAAAAACCTATAATACTGGTTTAAGCGCCTGCAGCTCTTCATATCATGGTGTTGGAAGACCAGACCAGTATGCTGTTAATTTTAATATGCCTATTGGTTCTGAAATTACTGCTAGTATAGGAGGCGAAGTTATCTATGTTGTTGAAAATGGTGTTGATTATAACTTTCCCAATAATCTGATTGTGATAAAAACAGGTGATATCTATGTGCAGTATATGCATATAACGAATGACGGTTCAGAAGTAGAAGTTGGCGACGTTGTAACCAAAGGTCAACTTATTGGTTATAGCGGTGCTACAGGTTTGGCAGGCTATCCTCATTTACATTTTGTGGTTACTTCTTCTAATGGATGGGAGTATCCTTATCAGTCTATACCTGTTACTTTTAATAATACTGACCCTAATCCCAATAGTCTAGAATCTTATAAACCTTATGAAGCTATGCCTTATTAAAATTAATGCTATGAAAATACTAAATAAGTCTATCCTGTTGCTTTTGTTTCTAATACCATGTGTATTAATATCTCAAGAAGACTTAGTCGATAAGATTAAAGGATCTTGGAAACTATATGAAATCCATTATGAGTATAAAGACACCACATATATTATGAAAGAAAATGATCATGGACGCTTTATATTCACTGATGAAAATTATGCTTTAATGTATAACCCCAGAATGCAGCAACCAAAGCCTTTCAAAGATTTATCAAAACCAGAAAATGAAGAAATAATCAATGCCTTTAGGAGTCTCGTTTTTAATACTGGAAGCTACTCTATTGAAGACAACATTATTAGCACAAGAGCAGATATAGCTAAAGTCCCTGGGTTTGAGGGTGGTCAGCAACATTATCGAATGAAGTTAGTAGATGATACTTTAGAATTGGTGATTTATGATGAAACCTATCCCATGGAAAAAAGCCTGAATGGTACAAAAAATTAAAAATAAAATTCAGGCTAAAAAGAGAATAACGATAATGATTGGATTGATGAGGATTTGATTGGTTTTGCAAAAAAAGCGTACTGTTTAAGTACGCTTTTTTAATTAGTGTATTATAAGTTTTTGTATTCGTTTCTCATTTGTAGTTGACAACAGTTCTACTATATATATACCAGAGCTTAAATTTGAAACATCTATTGATTGCCTATTAGTATTTATATCTAATTCATTAGAGCTAACAATCCTTCCATTAATATCATAAAGCTTAAAATCTGTTTCACTTAACAATTGCCCACTAATTACAATGGTATTTTCAATAGAGTTAGTGTAGATTTTCAGTTGCTCTAATAGTTGATCTGTAGTTCCTAGAACATTTGAGTTGAAGCGTAGGTAAAAACGCCCAGTACCAGATATATTGGTTGACGGTGTAAATACATAATCTCCAAAATTCAATAATACAATAGTATTGGTTTCAGAATCTTCAAGATAAACTTCTACAGTACTAGAAAGCGTAGATTCTAGAATACTAAAAGTTAAGTCCTCGTTAGCATTAGCATTAACGCCTAATGGAATAACAACATCAGATAAGTCATTAGTATTTAATGCTTGCAAGGCCATTGGTACACCTGTGTTCTCTTGCACCAAATTTGAATACAGTGCAAAACTTGGTGGAGTCTCATTCCAAACAGCTGCATCATAACCAGGATCTAAACCTAAGCTTGCATTATCATTGAAATAAAAATCTGTATGATAAGAATTATTATTAGTACTTGCTTTGAGCTTAAAGTAGGTGAGTGGGCTTGCATTTCGACCAGCTATAAAATCATCATCAGATCCTTTACTTCTCATACTAGGAGTAAAAGAAATATTACCTGAAGCTTCAGCGTCTATAAAAAATCCTTGACCAGGAGCAATGACTGTTGTGGCGTTTGTGGTTGCCAAATTATAAATTGTCCAGCCGTCAGCAGCGGTACCGTCATAACCATAAATTCCAACAGCATTTTCATCAATTAACCCAGAATTAGCCACATTGTTTAAGAATTCTTGGACATTTAAATAACTTGGGTATGGATTTCCTATAAGATTCCAATTACTTGCACCTCCAGCCACTACAGGTACATCAACAGAAGCTGTTTCAACAACTCCATTGAACGTATAAGTGCCACCATCAGTCGATCCTGACCTGTAGCCTCTGCCACCAGCTAGGACACTACTGTCATCTGCTGAAGAGTAATTTACAAAGCTTACGGTTGATGTATCAAAAGGACCAAATAAAAATGCTGGATTACCACCAATAGTACCGGATAGTATATTAGGATTAGCAGCTCTAAATGCTCCAAAGGTCTCACCAGTTACAGGTGCACTAATTAAGTCGTTAGCAGCGGTTGTTGTACCTGCACCAGCTGCATTATTAACATGTCGCATATAAAGCACGTTGCCAGTACTAGTGCCGTCTACTATTAAACTAGAATATTTACTAGAAATGGATTCTAATTGCAGCGTTCCGTTGTTAATAAGGTTTCCTTTTACCATTAGACTGGCTCCTTCTTTTACAATTACGGTTGCACCACTATATATTTCAAGATTGTTTACTTCAACTTCCTTGTCGGCATCAATTGTATATGTACCGTCTGCAATAATTGTATTTAAACTTCCCGAAGTCTCATCTGGGCCGTCACTGTATATCCAATCACCACCACAATACAAAATAGAACCAGAAGGAACTGTAACTCCACAGCTATTGCCAGGAGCTAAATATTGTATTAACGTCGCTTTGGGTGTAGTAGAACTGTCATTGACACTATTAGATACACCACCTCTGGCTCTTAGGTGAATACTTATAACATCATTTAATCCATCACTGTATAATTGAACTCTCAGTGCATCAGCTTCTATAGGATTGACGTTTGCGCCACCCCATTCAAAAATTCCAGAGTCAATCCAGCCACCTTGTCCCTCATCTAAAGTAGTCCACAGACCATCCTTACGATAACTAATTCTCCAATTTGTATTTGGCTGAGGCTGATTAGGGTAGGTACCACCAAAGGTAATATAATTGATATATTTAACATTGGGCCAATTAACCTGCCATTTCATACCTTCATCTACATCTGGAGTACCAATATTTTGATTGTTATTTACACCATATTCATTATAATTCGTTGCAGTACGATAATCGTCAATAACAGGGTCATATAATATCTCGGTTGGAACACCTCGTCCTCCAGAAACTGAGCCAGAAACTATTGCTTCAGTCAGTAAAGCAAGGTTTGAATTATCGTCTGGTATATTATCTGGTATACCTCCATTACTACAAGCGCTAGGTGCTTCAAATAAGTTATCTTCAGAAACTATACAAGTTGGTAGATCACTGAAAAAAGCGCTAACATCTACATCCAAACCATCGGCATTTAACCCTGTTAGTGTTACAGTTTGAGGACTTGTTCCTATAGTAAATGACTGACCGTTAACTTCTAAAGTTCCTGTTAAAGGCGGGTTTACATAGGTAACAATAATATCTTGCGAATAAGTATCGTCCAATTCGTTACATGCGTTAGTAGCACCTTTTTCAATTTTTTTAAGTGGACAATTAGAATCGTATAATACAATTAACTTTGGAGGCTTACCACTGCTATTAACGGAATTAGCAAAACGTTGTCCTGTACCAGATATGATGAAAGTCACAGGATTTCCAAATTCCCAGCCCGTTTGAGTAATAATTTCGGTTAATTCGTCACTCAGATCGGGAGTTCTTTGATGAAACCCATCATTTTCGAGTGTACCCCATGCTGGGATATCATTCCAATCTGTAGAGTTTATTGTTGTTGTGCGTGATGAAATGTCATAAGCAGTAGACGAAAAAGTGCTACTATTAGGTGCTAGTTCTCCATGTATAGTTAAACTTGTTGCTGGTTGAGTAACTGGGTTTACCGGATCATCAATGATTTCATCGACAGAAAACTGAATAAAGGTTCTTAAGATTGTGGCTCCTTCAGGGATTTCAATCTCATTAAAACGAAGTCCTACTATCTGATCTCCACCATCATTTATTAATTCTAAATCACTACTAGTAAGACTCATTGCACCAGAAGAAACATTTTCTTCAGCGTCATCAGTTGAGGAAGCTATTTCCTTAATATATTCTGTAGTTGTAAGGCTATCAAAACCAGCACAATTACATGAACCATCTTCTTCATCATAAATTGTATCTGCGTCAAAATCATCGCATGGGCTATACAGTTCTGGGCAGCTTACATCATTAGAATTACTTATTGTAACTACTGCTCCAGTTGGAGGAGAAAACACGTCTAACAAACTAGGTAATGTAAATGGATCTGTATTGCTCACTTCACCAACTGAATCGGCATTATCAACTTTTATTGTTCGAATTTCAATTTTTGAAGACTCAACAAATATCAGTTTAAACTGATTGAATCTACCAGAATTTCTTGTCCAACTTTTCTCATCGTTATTGTTTCTTAATGGTGCTCCCCAACCACCTTCTCCTGTGTAAACAGTACCATTTATTTGGTCTATAACAAAGCCTTCATCATTATTAGCTGCTGAAGATGGCATTACTGGCCATGTAGTTTTAGCAACATGAGAATCACAATCTACAACCAACCGTACTCCCTGGTCATAAAATAATTGAGCCCAAGCATTATAAATCATGTTATTTTCTACTTTAGAACCGGTATGAGGGCGCATTGGTCTATGATATTGAGCAGCTTTCCACGTGGCATTTGTACCAGCAGGAGAGTCCAAATCATTTTGAAGCCATGTTAACTGATCTCCAAAAACAGAAATCTCGGAATTAAGCGTATAGGTTCTAAATAGATCGTTTCCAAATGTGATGGCATAATATGAGTCTGCATTGGGAGTATCAAACAAATTATAAACGTCCGTAGGGTCTTCATGATTTCCACGTGCTGGTATGATAGGGAACATCCTACCATCGCTTGCTATAGTATCTTGCCAATCATCAAACCACTTTATCCATTCAATATCAGTGCTATCGTCTGTCATATCGCCAGCAAATAAAACGGCATGTGGCTTTAATTTGCTGACCAATAAATTTGCTGCACGTCTAGGAGTTCTATTGTTTCTAGAATCTCCTCCTGCTATAATTGATAGTCTGCTATTATCATTTGGAGCAGTTCTAAACCAAAACCTTTGACTTGTACCTTCACTATCATTTATAACAAAATAATAATTTGTATTAGGTGTTAACCCAGTTAAACGCACAAATCGGTTATCCATACCTTTTGCAACAATTGCTCTATCAACGGCTCGCGAATTTGCATAAGACAAATAATTGACACCATAATCTGTGGTATCATAATGTACCATGGGATTTGTTCCTGAGGTTTGATCCCAAGCAATGGTTATAGTTGTTGCAGGATCATCTACTAAAATGATACGATATCTGTCATTGTTGGCAAAAGCACAACAAAAAACTAGAAAGAATATCTTGGCTAATAGTAATTTAGTTTTCATTTGTAGGTATTTTTTCTTTTTTAAATTTTTTTTCCATTAGCAAGACTACTAAAGGCAAAAGGCCATGTGATAGTCTGTAAACAACTAAATAAACACTGCCATGCAATGATGATTCTACAAAGTTTGAACTAAAACCTGCAAACAATCTCGCAAATGCTGTAGTCAATCCCCAAAACACCATATACCACAGTGCATATTTTGATAGTTTAGGTATAAAAATTAAAACTGACATCACTAAATCTAAAACACCGGCTACATATAAAAATGTAGTAGCTTGAGGTTCACTTAGTCCTAATATCATTATGGTCATATCCACAAAATATCCAGGCAGATAAATCAGTCCCATTGCAAAAAGACCATGTGCTATAAATGTGCATGCAATAGCAATTTTTAAGCCATTGATCACCTTTTTGTTTTCAATTATATCTAATCTAATATTTAATAACAATAAAATTGGTGCCGCAAATTGTATGAACAATTCAAAAAATAACAAATACTCGTAGTTTTTGTCTTTTACCATACATATGCCAATAAAAAACAGAACGAATAAGGCTAAACTTACAATGGTTTGCTTTAACCTTTTGTAACCAATTTTATCCCAGAAAAGACTAATTATTGCAGCAAGCAGAAACATTAAACTGCAGATCTTAGTAAAACCATTTATCCAGATATTTACTCTAGAACTGGTCGCGTAATCTTGCCAAGAATAATTAGACAATCCTTCAACAATGGGAGACAATAAACTCTCATCCCATAGAATGGCTCTAAACGGAGCACCGAAAAAATATAACTGATAGGCTCTTCCCAAGAAAACGGTGAAGGCACAGATTTTAACTAGCCATATTATTTTAAGTTTATTCATTTAGAACATTGAAATTTAATTATTTATTGATGATTAAATGACATTAATCGACTAATTGAAGATAAATCCTATGAATTGATTAATCCATAATATATCATCGATAAAAAGACTATTTTATATCAATAAAAAAGGATTGGAGAATAACTTTACAAGTTGAAAAACTCATAAAAAATCTTGTTGAAGTGATTAAAGAATTAACAGATTTTTGGTAGAATAAAATACTATTAAATAGTATCTTTAAAATTATGAAAACTAGATTCTTAATAGGTGCTATTGCCTTATTGATTTTTAACTGTGGTAGTTCTAAAAATGAAGCCGAACTTGCGGCTGAAGCCAGAGCTTTTAGTGATTTAAAAACCCTGGTGGCTACAAAAGCAATTAGGTTTGATGCACAAACGGCTTATCCCTTTCAAACTAATGATGTTATAACAATCACTAATGCTTTAATGCGTCAAACAGAAAATGCTAATGGTCGATTTTCCCTTAGTGCTAATAACGATTTTCTTGAAATACGTAAAGATTCCGCAGAAGCTAAACTATCCTATTTTGGCGAATTAAGAACAGCGTCTTATGCAGATGACAATGATACTAGTATAAAGTTTGATAATCTTATAGAAGAATACAGTGTGTCTGAGAATGACAAAAAGAAAACTATCACTATAAGTTTTAAAGTTAGAAATGCTACAGAGCAATTTAACGTAAAAATGCTTCTATACCCTAGTAAAAAGGCTAATGTGGCAATTTACGGATCTAACAGAACCACTATACAATACAATGGAGGCATTGAAGAAATTTAATTTATTAACGTAGTTAAACTGAAATTTTAGAATAAAAAAAGGAGATACAATTTGTATCTCCTTTTTACTTTTTGCTAATGACTTATGATTTTAAAAATTTCAGTAGGACCTCATTCAACTCATCTTTGTGGGTAATATTAAGACCGTGAGGTCCATTTTTTATGACTTCGTAAGTATTGTTAGAAATGCTTTCCGCAGCTTGGTCTCCCGAAGTTTCTTTCGGAACTATATTGTCTTCATGTCCATGAACAATTAACGTTGGTACATCGACATTTTTTAACTCAGGTCTAAAATCCGTTTCAGCCCAAGCTTTTGCTGCTTGTATGGTTGCGATTGGTGAAGCGTGCGATGCTATGGTCCAATCGTAATGCAAATGTGCTTTGCTCACTGTTTCATTATCTTCAGAATAGTTGTAGAAATTTTTATGGAAATCTTCAAGAAAACCTACACGGTCATCTTGCAAAGCTTTCATAATTCCATTTAGATCTTCTTTAGGCACACCATTTGGGTTGTCATCTTTTTTTGCTACCAATGGAATAATTGAACTTATCAAAGCCGCTTTTGCTATGTTATCAGTACCGTAATCTGTACAGTACCTCACAACTTCACCGCCTCCCATGGAGAAGCCTACCAACACAACATCTTTGAGCTCTAATTGTGTAATAATGGCATTTAAGTCTGAAGCAAGACTAGAATAATCATAACTCCTAAACGGAGCTGATGAATTTCCAAATCCTCTTCGATCATAAGCGATACATCTAAAGCCAGCTTCTGCGATCGCCCATATTTGCTGTTCCCAGGCCCTATGGCTCAATGGCCAGCCGTGTATGAGTATTACGGGTTGTCCATGACCGTAGTCTTCAAAAAATATGTCTATGTTCTGTGTTTCTGTTTCGTTTGTTAAAAATGGCATATTAAATTATTTTTGTTTGTTTTCTGCGTCTTCAAGGTGATCGTTGTGTCCACTACCTTGACTATACAGTTGATTTTCTTCGTCTTTAAGGTTCGTTTTGTTTCTGTCTTTAGGAAGGTCTCTTCCTGGCACATCTAAATCTTTGCCAGTGAAATCTACATCACGTTCCCTGCTTTCTAATTGAGCATCGTCGCCTTGTTTATCATTACGTTGTTCGCTGACGCGCTCTCCTAAATGAATAACGTCATCCATGGTTACTTCAGGATTATAGTCTTCTTTGTTTTCCTTTTTATCACTGTTTTTCTTTTTATCGCTTTTCATGGTTTTGAATGTTTTATGTTAACGATAAAATATAACTCTGAAATAGAAATCTGTTTGACTGAAATGATAATAATGGTTGCTGATTTGATTTGTTTAGAGGTAAATCAAACGAAAAAAGCAGATGCCTTTAAAACATCTGCTTTTTGAATTAAATTGTTCATGGCAAAAAACAATTCACTTTATAATCTATAATAACTCTGGCTAGTACCTTTTGTACAAGGACAGTTACTGGCACTTTGCAATAGGTTCAGCCCAATTGTAATAACGTGTGTACCTGAATTAAAACCAGATAAGTCATTAAACGTCAATTGGTATGAATAGGCAAAGTAAAGCTTGTTATGTAAGATACCTGCCATAGGGCCAAAGTTTAAAGGATTAAAGAATTGGTCATTAAGAAAACGATATGAGGCACCTATCCAATAATAATCTCCATCTCTATTGAACTTTCTGTACTTAAAGTTGATGTCTGTAGAAGATCTATTATCACTATCAAAAAACTGAAAGAAAACCGAAGGTTCAAATTCTACATACTTATTATGTTTTGGTGTGTAAACATAACCTGAATAAAGTTGATAGTTTAATAAAAGTCTTGGTTCAATACCACCAGTAAAATCCTCAGTATCCTTGGATATCAGGTTGTTAGCGTTGGCACTGAAATAGAAATTATCCCATCTATATAGAAATCCAGCATCAAAATTATTATTGCTTATGGCTCTGTCTCCATTAATTGCCGGATCTAATATTGGAATTTCATAAGTGGTATTAAAATTCTCTACATCTATTCTAAAGTTATTGATGTTATAAGATAGTCCTAGGGACAAATATTGTTTAGATTTCCAGTCTAAAATCAAATGATGCGCAAATGAAAGTTTAAGTCCTTTCTGGCGTGTATTTCCATTTTTGTCATTATATGCCGAAACACCAACACCTGAGCGATTAGAAATTCTAAAATCAGCATAGATAGATTGATTATCAGGTGCATTTTTAATACCTACCCATTGTGTTAATCCATTGGCTCTAATCTTTAGGTTATCACCAATACCAGCATAAGTAGGGGAGATGACGAAATCATTATCTGCCAAATATTGAGTCCAAACAGGTAAATTCAACTCCTGACTATAACCGTAAGATATTGTGAGAAATATGATATATAAAATTATTTTTTTCATCTTAAGTAGGTTTAATTAAGGGTTACCTGTAAAGTGTAAAGTGTCCAACAAATTCTTTATCAATATTTGGGTCGTTTGTTTTTACTACAAACCAGTAATCACCTGTTGGCAACTCGTGTCCGTTGTATCTACCATCCCAAACTTGTCCAACATGGTATGTTGCGACTTTACGTCCATAGCGGTCAAAAATATCAAAGGTTAGGTTCGGGTAATTTTCTGTACAGCCAGGTGCCCAAGTATCGTATTCTCCATCACCATTTGGTGTAAACCAGTTTGGGATACAGATTTCGACAAATTCTAATTCAATTTGCGCCTCAGCACTACAGCCATTACTGTCGGTTACAACGATGGTGTAAACCCCAGTTTCTGAAATTAAGAAGGTGTTGTCACTACCATAATCTTCACCGTTCATAGTAAAAGTATAGTCACCAGTTCCACCTGAAGCATTGGCAATAATCTCGTTGATTTCACCTTCAGACAATGCCAAAGCAACATCATCGTAAGCTACTATATCAAAGAATTCCGTAGTTTGAATACAACCATTGGTATGTCTTACATTTATATAATGATCCGTTCCTACTGGTACATCTGCAAACACATTGCTCAATTGGTAAGGGCCACCATTTAGCGAATAATCCAAATCTGATAAATCAGTAATAGAATCATCCACGGTTACAGTAATCATATTGCTCTGAATGTTATCCTCGCATATCGCTTCAACTACAATTTCTGGGTTGATGGTTACGGATTCTGGAAACGTAATATTCCATTCGGATTCACAACCTTCGGCATCACGTATGTAAACGATATGATCGCCGCCTTCAAGATCTGTAAAGTCGAAAACAGTCTGCGTTGCACCTCCAGTAGTGTAAGGACCATCGTAGTTATCTAAGCTCACATTGTAAGGAAGATTTCCACCAGAAATATCAATACTGAATTCACCATTAGTATCTCCTTCACAGACTTCTGGGAATAATGAATCTGCAACAATGGTAATGATAACAGGCTCTGGACTTGAAATCGTAAAATTGAAGGTTAGGTAACAACCCAATTCATCTTGAACAATTAAATCATAATCACCAGGTGCTAAATCTTCAAAAATGTTGGTTTCAAAAAATTGATTCAATTGAGGTGAAATGGCATATTTAATTATTCCTGTTCCACCAGTAGCTGTAATCTCAACGGAACCGTTTTCGTTTCCTGCACAAGTAACATCACTGACTTCAATCGTAGCTTCTAACTGAGTTGAAGGTTCTGTAATGCTTATTGGAGCAGAAGTAGTGCTACAATCACCACTTTCTACCATAACAATATAATCTCCGGCTACAAGTTCAGTAAAATGACCAGGACTGTTCTGCGTTGCAGAAATTGGGTTCCCTGAACCATCTTGTAACGTATAACTATAATCTCCTAATCCACCTTGAGCAGTGGCTATAATTGATCCATTGTTATCACCAGCACAATTAATGGTTGGATTAGAAGATTCTAGATTAATCACTAACTCAGGTAGTGGATCAACTGTAATTTCGTTTGATGCATTAGAAATACAACCATTGGCATCTCTAACATAAAAGGTGTAAGTTCCTTCTGCTACAGTAAAAGTTGTTGATGAATTAAAACTTCCTAAAGTTGTTGCAAAGTTACTTGTATCACTATATTCATATGGTCCTGTTCCTCCAGAAGCACTCAATGTCAATGTCGATTCTGTTAAACATGTTTGAGTTGATGCCCTTACTAAGTCAACATCGAGCGGAGTAGGATTAGCAATAACAATATCCAAAGATGTCATTTCACAATCAAAACCATCAGTAATAGTTACCGAATACGTTCCTGCACCTAAATCATTAAATACATTCAACGTTTGTGGACCAGAAGAACTAACCACAGGTGAAATGGTGTTAAGCGTATAGGTATAATTACTGCCTTGTCCACCAGATACCGTTGTAATTGTAATGCTTGCATCTTGGTCGCCAAAACACGCAAGCTCATTTGTGCTTGGTGTAAAGGTTGCTGTAATAGGATTTGGCTCATCTAAAGTTATGGTTTCTGAGGCAATACAACCTTCTGCATCTCTAACGTTTACAGTATATGTTCCTGCAGATAAATCCGTAAATGCATTATTTGAAGAGTAGGCTGCAGTAGCATCTCCTGTTAGTTCGTATTCATAATCTCCCCAACCACCATCTGCAATAGCAGTAATGGTTCCTTGGTTGTTATTACAGGTTACATTAGAGGTCTCTGAAAGATTAAGCGTTAAAGCTTCTTGTGGAGATGAAATCACAATATTCGCCGTATTTGAACAGAACGGTACATTTGTTTCTGTAATGACTACTGAAAACGTACCAGCTTGCATTCCTGTAACCGTTAACGGATTGGTAGAAGTGTTAGCATTCACCACACCAGTAACCGAAGTACCTAAACTATCGAAAACTTCATAGGTGTAAGCACCTGTATAGTTTGTAACATTAATATCAAAAGTTCCTGTATTATCACCGAAACATGTTACACTTGAGGATGTTAAAGTAAACATCGGAAGTATAGCTTCAGGTACTGAAACCGTTGTTTCTGAAGTACAAGATAAAACTGTGTCGGTTATTGTGATAGTGTAAATTCCTGATGGTACACCATTGAACGTGTTTCCACTTAAACTGATTGAAGCAGGGTTCGGTGAAATACTATAAGTATAAGAACCTGAACCACCAGAACCTGTTACGGTAATCTCACCATCATCATTATTACATGATGGTAATGCTGTAACATCTGCAGCTATATCAAGAGGCTCATCAATATCAACAGAAATTAAATTACCACAGCCGTAAGCATCTTGTATTTCAATAGTATGTGTACCTGCAAATACATTTGAAATGGTAAATGGAGCTGTTTGTGTTTGAAATGCTCCACCGTTAATACTATAGCTATAAGGTGCAGTACCTGCTGTATCTAAAGTAACTTCAATTTCGTAGTTACCATCTGTAATTTCACACGGATTATTCACTGTTGCAGAAATCACAGGTGAATCGTCCATATCCACTATGGTCACTGGACTAGATACTACACAACCATAATCATCTAAGACATGAACATAATAACTACCAGCATCAACGTTAAACGTGCTTGTTGAATCCCAACCTGTATCTGAAGCAAGTGGAGGAGTAGCCGTTGTTGTAATTTGATATTGATAAGGAGGAGTACCATTTTGACCTATAGTACTTATAACTCCTGAGTTTGGATTACAATTCGCATTTTGATCTACTGAAACTGTTAAATCCAATGGCTCAGCAGATTCTAAAATCTCAAAGATTTGAGAAGCTGAGTTACAACCGTTAAACGATCCTGTACCATTTTCAGTAAACACAATATAATATTGCCCAGGCGTTAATGTGCCAGGACTTGGTGTTGTTACGGTTTCCGGCACACCAAAAGTTACTGGTAAATTTGTTGGGCCATCAACCAATTGATTGTCGTAAGCGGTATATATAGAATAATCTACAGAAGTTGTGGTACTGTCAAAGTTATCAATAGTGAAAGTAACACTTCCGTCATCAGCACCTAGACAACTTACGTTATGTGGTACTACTGAAGATGTTAATGGTGAAGCGGGATCTATGGCTGAATCCGCAGACTCGACATAGTAACAATTTGTTACTAAGTCATGAACCACAAACGTATATACCACGCCAGGTATAAGGTTAGTAAATGTTCTCACATTACCACCTGGTGTATCAGGTGGAAAATATGTTGACGTATAAGGTATAGTGTTGAATTCCAATATCCCGAATTCATAACTACCACTACCAACGGCAGATATTGCTGTGACTTCGGCTGTACCACCTACAGTACAATCTGGCACAGCAACATTGACATTGATATCTAAATCTGATGGAGGAGAAGCTATCGTAATTTGTTGTGACAAACTACATCCATTAGCATCTACAACATTGATGGTGTATATCCCAAAGTTGATGATATTAAACGTATGATCTTCATTTGATGCTGCATTATATGGATTACCCGCAATAACATCATTAAAGTTATTTGAAATATAATAAGTGAATGGCGTCGTACCACCACTTACATTTTCAACTGTAATAGAACCTAATGATGAACCACCTGGATTGTTACAGGTAATATCTACTTTGCTAAGATCAAAGTCTATAGCATCTGGTTCGTTAATTGAAATAGTTTCTGTTGCGGTACAAGAATTGGCATCAGTAATCGTAATGGTATAAGTGCCAGCTGGCAAACTTGATGTTTGCGTACCATAATCCGTACCAGTAGTATCGTTATTAACATTAATAGTAAATGGTGGAGTGCCAGTTGTATTATCTATTGTAATATCTATGGCACCATTGCTATCTCCATTACAAAGAATAGGCTGACTCTGTACTACAGCGCTAAAAGCTGGAGGAGTAATAGGATTAACCGTTATTACAGACGATTCAGCAGTACAACCATTGGCATCAGTTATTAAAAATTGATATGTTCCGGCTGATGCTGTGTTGTAAGTAAATGTAGTACTTGTTGACCCTAATGATGTATAAGGCGCGCCATCAATAGAAACTTCATAGGTGTAAGGTGCAGTACCTGTAATAGTTCCTGTTAGCTCTGCATCTGGTGTTGCGGTACAATCCAATCCTTCAGTTAAAACAACATTCACCGTTGGAGTAGGGATTGGGTCTATAGTAAAGGATTCGCTATAAATACAATCATTTTCATCTCGTACTTGAAATGTATATGTATCTGGAGCTAATCCAGTAAACATATTAGAGGTCTGATAAGGCGTTGTTGCAGAAGCCGGAGCAATAATTTGATACTCCAATACTCCAGTTCCTCCAGTTACACTCGTGATTGTAACATCACTTGTCATTGCAGGACATGTCACAGCTGTGCTAGAGAATTCTAAATCTGTCGGTGGATTAAGGGCATCAATAGTAATTTCATTGGTAATCGCTGTACAATCATTATCATCTCTAATTGTGATAGTATAAGTACCTTGAGTTAAATCATTGAATACATTACTTGTTTGAAATGTAGTTCCATCGATACTATATTCATAAGGTGGAGTTCCTCCTGAAACACTTGTAACTGTTATTGTTCCATTGCTTAAACATGTATATAGTGCAGAGAGTTCTGCCGTACCTGATATAGCTATGTTTTCGATTATGGTTACAGTTTGTGGAGTCGTTGTACATACGGCAGGTCCTGAGGTATATTGTAATACCACATCATAATTCTCTGCTGTAAGCCCTGTAAATACCGATGAATTAGAAAACGTCGTTCCTCCATCAATACTGTATTCAATACTATTGCCATTAGGGTTTGTTACATCTATAGAAACAGTTCCTGTATCTCCTGTGTCACCGCATAAAATATCAGTGGTTAGGATAGTAAATTCAGGAGCTGGTATTTCATCAACCGTAATCGTTGTACTCGCACTACAGTTATTGGAATCTACTACTGTAATGTCATACACGCCAGCAGAAGTCACTACATATTCTGGTACCGTTTGAAAATCCGTAGTACTGTTTATGTAGTAAAAATATGGAGGCGTTCCACCTTCAGGATATATGGTTATTTCACCTTCTGTACAGCTTAAAGGCACTGTTAATGCTGCAGTAACTGTAAGTAAAAGTGGTTCAACAATAGTAACATCTTCAGAGTGTAAACATCCGTTTTCAGTTTCAACTGTCGCTGTGTAAGTGCCAGGATTTAAGTTTTCAAAAGTGTATGTATTATCCATGATTGGACCCACAGTGTTTACTATGGTTCCATTTTCTTCCAATGTAAAGGTGTATTGAGGATCAACATCATTCGCAGCTAATTGAATACTTCCTTTCTCACCAAAACATAAAGGCTGAGAAACGGTCGAGGTCACCGTAAAATCTCTATCCCTAATTTGAACATCTGGTACAGTGAAAATACAAGGGTTGGTTGGTACACCAATCTGTCTTACATATACTGAATACGTGCCAGCAACTGTAACCGTAAATACATTACTTGTTTGATAGTTGATACCATCAATACTGTATTCATATCCAGAAGGGACGTCGTTTACAGTAATACTTCCATCGGTAGTACAAATAATATCGGTTGCAACTACAGTTGGCACCAATAAGTTTTGATATACATTGAAATAGAATTGATTAAAACATCCACCAGGATAGTTAATCGTTAATCTGAATTGCCCTGATGTATCAGCTAAAAAATTTGGTCCTGTTGCAACTTCGTTCCAAGTACAACCTGGATCTTCGTTGGCACAATCTGTATCTGAAACTGCAGCACAACTAGACTCGTCTAACTGCTCCCATATGATAGATGTGGAATCTGAAATATTGGTTTCAATAAATCTTGAATCATCAGCACCACATAAAAAGATAAGCGGTAATTCTTTACCATCATTAGGACAGATAACAACTTCATCAGCATAAGGAATAACAGGATTTTCTACATCTCCACCAAAAAGCTGTACTTCATAAATCTGCTCTATGGATTGGCATGGCGCAATAGCATTATTAAACGAATAATATGTTCCGGTAGAAGTTACTGTAATCGTTTGAGTATTTCCTATTACTGGCGTGCCAGATGGACTTGTTGACCACGAGTAAGAGTCATAACCATTAGCAGCCGTTAATTCTACACTATCACCACAAAGTATAACCTCTTCAAGAAATTCACAGTCTAAATCTGCCAAGAAATTAGTGGCTTGCGGCGATATTAAACAACCTGTATTGCTATTTAAACTTGGATCGTCTGTAATCTGAAAAGTAGGATTGTAAAATCCATTATATGTAGCATAAGCCTGATTGTTAATAATATTAGAACATGCATCAGCTAATTCACCACAAGTATCAACAACTTGTACTTCTATTCTAATTTCATATACTGGATCGTTTTCTTCGACTAGTGAATTGTCAATATCAAAAATAAGTTCTCTTGTAACTGGATTATAACTATTAACAGTTACACCAGGAGGTAACACTAAATCTGTAGGATGATTGTAAATAATGTTTATCGGAAGTATATCCCTAATTTGAAAATTAGTTGCGTGATCATTTCCTACATTTTGAAAACCTATAACATAATTTAATGAGGAACCAAGGCCAACTAGTTGACCTCCAATATCGTTTCCTGCATCGTCTTCTACAAGTTTTGTGAGTACAATATCTGGTTCAATAATTTCAACTGCAAAGGCAAAGAAGTATGGAAAATAGGTATCACCGCTGGTTTCCAAACGTATAGTTCCCGAAGTTGCATCATTGGCAATGACGGAATTGCTTGGATTAGGTATAGCTATTGTACCTGTGTCAAACCCTAAAGTATTGGTACTGTTTGGCACACGGTTATTTACTGGAGTGGCATCTAATCGTGTTACAGAGCTATTGAAAAAGTTAGCCACAGGACGGTCTGCGGTAGATAAGCTTACACCATTTAATCGCAATCTATCTCCTAAAATAGGACTGTCACCTTCTAATGTTGCAAAAGCAAAGTTTGCTCTAACCGGAGCAGGAGCAGGAACAGTTCTAAATCCATCAACAGGAATATCTAGTGTTGGATTGTTTCCTGGAACACTAATAGCACTAAAACCATCAAAACTTGTAATGGATTTTCCAGGAAGCGTTGGGTCTTCGTAAACTATAAAAAGTGACCAACCAGCAGACTGGCCAGTACCGTTATAAGGATCGAAATTTGCTGTTTCTCCTAAACCAGAAGAAACGTTTGCCACAGTATAAGTTCCTAAATCAACACCAGGACCATAACTTGTTACAATATCGGTAACATCTGCAAAGCAGGCATACGAAAAACTATCACCACCATCAATAGTAGTGCCATTGGCATCAAAAATAAGAGTACCTGTAATGTCATTATAGCCACCGACAGGGCCTTTAAATCTTACTTCTGTTATAGGCTCATCACCTGGGTTTACAGCTCCCCAATATAAACCTGCGTAAATAATCCTATAACAATTTGGATTGGGAATTTCTAAATCTGCACTGGAGGAACTGAATGTAGAAGGATCTCCATCTATATCGATATACTGCATATCGACATTGTGATTATAAACAGTTCCGTCGTTGAAAGGATCATTATTTGGTCCCAAAATATTGTTACCAATTAATACAATGTCTCCCTTTAGATCTTGGTTGAACCTTGGCGTAAATGGCACATAATTTTGCGCAAAAGACGCCATACCAAAGCACATAACCATTAGTGCTATAATAATAGTTCTTGAAAAAGTAGGTTTTTTCATGATACTTAATTTTACTTCCTCACTTTTTCTTGGGGCAATAAAAAAGCGAAGAACAGCTTAACTTATTTAATTTTCTATTTTCACGAGGGTCATGTTTACATTATACGGTCTATTTCCTTTAGTTTCCATAACTTTATTGGCAGCATTAATGCTGTCAAACTTGTTATAGTATATGTAGTAGTTACTAGTATTGACATCATAGAAGAAATCTACATCTACACGCCCTGAAGCTACTACCTTGGTTAAAAATTCATTTCGTTTTTTAATATCGCTATGTACTGCTATAATGAGATAGTATCCATTATCAGCATTCTTAACATTCTTTAATATCTTGATATTATCACTTTGCGGTTCACCAAAATCAAAATCTTCAGAGGTATATGGAGTCTGTACTGGCTTAGTTGTACGCTTTATATTCTGTAACATAGCTCTATCTTGAGCGTACCTATCTGCTTCATTATCATAAGCAGCACGCTTAATTCTTCTTCTTTTTTCAAATTCAGTTGCAATTCTAATAGTCTCTAGTCTTGTGTCTAACTCTTGTCTCAGTTCTACAGCTTTCAATTGGTCTTTAGCCAAACCTTCAATTTTTCTCTTGTAGAAGAGATTGACTTCATCTAACTGAGTTGTCTTATATCTTTCTTCATAAAGTGTTTGTAACGAATCTATCTTTTTGTTTCTTGATTCTATAATTGCATCAAGATCAGATTTAATAGCATTTAGCTTGTTATTTTCTGCCGTAACACTTTTAAAAGGTTTTGGTTGTACTGTTATACCTTGGTCACTTAAATCGTTTTCTTCTTTTAAATCTTTTAAGTCTTCGTTTTTAATTTCCACTATTTCTTCAAACTCATCCAATAATTTAGATTGTTGTTCTTTAGTCGTTTCTGTTTGTTCAGCTAAAGCAACCATTGTTTTACCAATCTCATCTGTTGGCTTAGTAGTTAATGCTTCTTTAGCTTTAGCATCCGTTTCTTCTTTTAATTGCTGTTGTTCTGCCAATTCTTTAGCCTTAGCATCAGCCTCTTCCTTAGCTGTTTGTTCGGCCAATAGCCTTGCTTGTTCAGCAGCAGCTTCTCTTGCTTTTTGCTCTTCTAACTGTTTTGCTATAGCTTCTGCTTCCTCCTTAGCTTTTTCTTCGGCTAACTGCTTAGCCTTAGCTTCAGCTTCTTCTTTTGCCTTTTGCTCTGCCAGTAATCTTGCTTGTTCTGCAGCTTCTTCCTTAGCTTTCTGCTCTTCAAGCAATTTCGCTCTGGCCTCGGCTTCTGCTTTAGCTTGTTCTTCTGCTTCTTTTGCCAGTTGCTCTTCTAATAGTTTAGCTTCCTTCGCAGCTTCTTCTCTTGCTTTTTGTTCTGCTAATTGTTTGGCTTTTTCCTCAGCTTCTTGCTTAGCCTTTTGCTCAGCTAAAACTTTAGCTCTGGCCTCTGCACGCGCTCTCTCTCTTTTATCAGCCTCAATTTTCGCTTTTGCTTCGGCTTCCTCCTTAGCTTTTTGCTCTTCTATCTGCTTAGCTTTAGCTTCTGCTTCAGCTTCTCTTTTGGCCTTTTCCTCTGCCTCTTGTTGTGCTTTTGCTTCTGCAAGAGCGTTAGCCTCAGCTTCTTTTTTAGCTTTTAGTTCTGTTTCCTTATCCAATTCTGCCTGAGCTCTTCGTTCAGCAGCACGTTCTCTTATTCCTGCAAGTTCTTCTTCTGAGGCCTCAACGATTGGTTTGTTACGTTTTTTAGAGAATAATCCGCTTACTTTTTCATCTCCACTATAATCATATTTCTTCTTGGTTATAAATCTATAAGCTAGAGTAAATTCATGTGAAGGTCCAAAATCTACAAATTCGCCAATTGCTTTTTCAATATTATATTCTAGAGCAATATTCTTAGTAACATTCAAACCTAAACCACCAGAAACTCCAAAGCGACTGTTATAACCTACTTGAAACCAAATTCCTTTAGGAACATTAAGTGAGGCTAAACCAGAAATGATCGTTTCATCTTTTCTGAACTCTGACATTAAAATTCCTGAAAATTTAGCTTTCTCAAAAAATCCTTGGCCATCAAAAAAACCTGTGTGCATTACGTGAGCTTGAATCCCTTGTTTTGGATCATCTTTAATCATTTCTGATGATTCAAAATTATAAAGCACTAAGTTATTTACTGAAATACCAAAGTCTAAGAGTCTTGTTCCATAATTAATTCCTGGGTTAACCGTAAGCAAAAAGTTTTCAGGTACATTTTGTAGCGATGGGTCATCAAAATTTGTAACCACATTACCTGTATTGATACCACTTTTATAAGCTCCAACATTAAGTCCAAAAGTTAGATTGCTGTCTGTATTTAATTTAACGTTGTATGCAAAGTTCAATAAACCTCCAAAGGTGGTTAATACACCATAGTTTTGTTGATACGCGGCAATACCAGCACCAATATTTTCAGAGAAACGACCTGAGTAGCTACCTACAAATGTTTCAGGAGCATTATCAAACTGTATCCATTCGCGTTTGTTGTTAAAACTTATGTATTTGTTTTGTTCTCTAACAAAAGAGAAGGTAGGGTTAATAGCATAGCGATTAAAAACCAAAGAGTTTCTTATTGGTAAATCAAAAGAAACTACGCCATCATCTTGTTGGGAGAACAGTATCTGCATAGAGCAGAATAACAGGATCAATATGGTGAGATGTGCTTTCATTTTATTTCACTACTGTTATTGATCCTTTTTTTACATCTCCGTCTGTTGTTGTAATAATATAGTAGAACACCTGATTTATACTGGTTAAGTTTAAATCGTTTTCTGGCCAATTATTCTGGTAGTCTATGGTTTGATAAACCACTTTACCTTGTTCGTTTAAAATCACAACTTCCGTGTTGGTTCCCGTAGTGTATTCTAAGGGTAGAACCCAAGTATCGTTTGTAAAATCACCGTTTGGGCTAATTACATTTGGTATTTTTTCTACATCTGGAAATGGATCTATACCTTCCTCAACGGTAAATTCGTATATCCTTGAGCCTTCACAACCTGAAGTTTCAGATATGACTACTGTATAATCTCCAAATTCTGTAATATCATAAGTGTTATCATTAGCGTCTGCAATGATTTGGGTATTGAAATACCATTGAAACTCTGGACTTATGGCTGTATTTGTTATTTCTACTGAAAGCGTTTCTCCATCAATTAAATGGTTGACTACATCCACATTGATTTCACTTTCAAAAAGCTCACTTTCTAAATCTATAGAACCTGAAGCTGAGCAATCTCCTAAATCTACCTGAACCGAAAACGTACCAGACTCATCAGTTTGGTACATTTGATTTGTTGCATCAGGAATTTCCACACCGTCTTTAAACCATTGATAGCTATTACCACCAATTGTGCTAAGTGTTGTAAGCCCTTGCTCTGGGCAATAAGGATTACCCAAACTAGAAGCTATAGTTGCTTCAGCCTCTCCCGAAGAACTGGCTTCACTGATAGTTACTCGATTAGAAAATGAATCTGAAGTGCAGCTACTATAATTTGTTTCTACAAAATAAGTACCTTCTTCACTTACCGATAGGGAAGGACCTTCAGCTACAAATACTGATGTAGTAGAACTTGTTTCTTTATACCAATTAAATGTTAAAGATGGGTAGTTAAGTGGAGAATCGTTATTTCCGGTTCCTGGGTTATCAATAGTAAGCAGGTAGCTTCCGCCCGTACAATAAGCTCCTGTTGACACAAGGTTATTGATTGAAAAAGGTGAATCCTGTAATTTGTAATATGCTGCAAAAGCTGCAGAAGAAGAACTTGTTGCGACTGGCGACGTACTTTTAACACGAATCCTATAATTCTCTCCTGCCGTAGTTTCCGGTATAGAAAAATTTAAGGTAGCAGGTGAATCAGTAACCGATCCAGGTGAGGATGTGTAAACTGTAGTAGAATTAGAAAAGTCACCATCTGCATCAGACATTTCAATAATAAACTGATTTGAAGCATTGACAGCAGACTCTGGTGAGAAAACAAATGTTACGTCATAAGAATTGAAGGATTCGCTTGCACAAGCCTGGCTAAAACCTAAATTAGGTTGGCCAATTACCAATTGCGCATTCGCCTGTTCTTGAAATAAAAGAACAGTAAAGCAAAGTCCAATAATTAATCCGTTAACATTAGTAATTTTAAGCATTCTGTCTTCTCGTATTTTTCTAATCTATAAGCTGTTATAATTTGTTGTTTGAAAATTTTATTGAGGGTTTGTTCAATAAAAATCAATCACTAGAATAAAATTGAATTACTCTAGCGGTTTTGATTAATCTTCATCGTCGTCGTCAATAAAATCATTTGAAGCAATAATTCTATTTACTTGTAATCTAAAATCAGGATTTCTGCTGTCTTTGGCATCGATGAATGTTTCGTCATCAGAGCCTTTAGCGTATAGGTTATCAAAAGCTCTACTACCATACCAGCTTTCTAAATCGTCATTATTTGTATATCCTTTTCTATAGATATTTCCTTTACAGTTATTAAAGTAAGTTCTTGTAAACTGTATTTTTTCAAGGTTTTGATTATTAAGTTGAATTTGGTCATCAAAAATTACTGCTGGATAAAACCCAGAAATAACACTCTTGTTAATGGCGAATGATGCATCAGCACCTATGTAAATGGCTTCTTGCACCAATCCAACTTTAATATCAGATCTTAGATCATTGGAAATATTCACCAACGTTAAGTTTTCTGCATTTACAAAAGTTTGCCTTTTAGAAGTGTCTGCATCTTCTTTATTATCGTAAGATTTTACAACCATACAACGCGATCCATCAGCACTAGAGATGTAAGGTGATCTAATTGCTAAAGAGTTAATTAGCTGGCATTGTGTACCGTAATTAAATTCATAATCGTTTCTGCTAGATCTGTATGATACTAATTGTTCTAAAATTGCTGAGCCACCAAGGATATTAAATGAATTGCCAGCACTATAGCTGACCATTACATTTTCTATAACGGTTTTGTTACCTACACCAGCTAACGTCAATGCATTAAAGTACCCATATTGCTTGGTTCTTTTTCCTGCAAATTCAATTCTCACATATCTTAAGATGCCTGAATTGCTTTCAGAATTATAGCCACCAAAGCCTATGTCTTCAGTTGATGATGGACGAAGTCCGTAATTAAGTGAAGATAGTTTGCCATAAGTGTTCAATGGCGCATCGCCCAGAATAAAAAGTCCGCCCCAATCACCTGGTTTTTTATTGCTTCTACTTGATGTAAAAATAATAGGATCGGTTTGGGTGCCATTAGCGATTATTTTAGAACCATTACTTATTGTTAGAGAACCTTTAGACTCAAAATCACCAATGATTACAGTTCCTGGTTCAATTGTTAATGTTGTACTATCAGTAACAAATACATCACCTAATAGTAGATACACATCTCTTTTAACAAGCTTGGTGTCTTTTGTAATATTACCACTCAAAATCTGAGTAGGTTCACCATAGTCTGGTTGACTAGGTTTAAATTCTGTCCATGAATTTAGCCAATTACTATAGCCAATTATTCCTTTTTCCTGCTGTGCAAAAGCAGTGCTAAACACTAGTAGAAAAATAAGCGCGGTTTGAATAAAATTTTTCATAGTCGTTTAATTCGTTATGTTAGATATTTTTGGTTTTTTCAACTAATTGCCTCAAACATAGGAATAAAACCTATGAAATACAAGAAAATATCGATGAAATACACATATTTTATATTACTTTAATCTTTTTCCTACAAAAAATTAGGTTTTTAAGACAAGAACAGGGTAAGTTTAATTCACTGTTTATCAGTGTTTTGAAAATATAATAAAGAATAAAAAAAACCTCACAAAATTTGCGAGGTTTAATTATAAAATTCTAGTGACTTAATCTTCCTTAAAATCGTTGTATGTATGTAACGCCTTTAATGTTGATTCATAGAACAAAATTGCGGCTATTAAGTCATTAGTATCAGAATAGGGGAGTATTTTGGTCTGATATTCGACAGTACTTTCAAAGTAGTTGTCAGAAGCTTCCATATTATCTTCTAATGCTTTCTTATTTTCTTTGGTTTCAGGAATCCCTAAAGACGCCATGGTAACACCAGGTTTGGTAGCAAATGCAATATTAGGTAGAATATTTACAATGACTTCTATACGTTCTATATATAGAGTCAGTAGTTCACCTTTAGACATTTCATCTAATTGCTCGCGGCTATGGTACTTAGAAATATTAACCTTGCCACTTATAATACTTTGTGACTGGTCTTTTTTCTTTTTAGATTCTTCATTTTTTTGAGCATGACCTAGACCTATCATAAGGAAAAAGATTGCACTAAATAAAGTAAGTTTTGCTTTCATATTTATAGTTTTGATTTGGACTAACGGAGACAAATCTATACAAAATATTAAGAAAAACAACTAAAATTCATGTTTTTTCATGAAAAAATTTTAACACTTTAAATACATATTTCATGGATAAACTGCGTATTTAGTGGATTAAGTGCATATTTTACCGACGAAATACTTAGCTGTTTTTTTTCGAAAATTAAAGTGTAATTCACTATAGAAAAATCAAAAAAACCAGCATATTTTTCTTCAGATTTTATTGCTTTTGAAGAACTTTCATAATTATTTTTTAAATCACAATTCGTAATTTTTTATTGATTCAACTATAGTATTTCATCGTTGATTTTTGCATTTATTTTCATTTTATCGCAAAAATTTGGCATTTATATGATTTTTAGGGAATTAGAGATTTTTTGAAGCAATTTTGGTGCAACCCAAATCTTAAACAACCATGAAAAATCTTATTGTAGCATTTTGCCTCATCTGTTTTTATAGTGCTGTTAATCCAATATCTGCACAAGAAAGTCCTATTTACGATAGAGCAGAAGACCTGCTGAGTAACACAGATACAATTCCAGATTTTAGATCTAAAACCAATAAACTAAAACTAACTGGTGTCATTTACCAAAGTGACGGTGTAACTCCCGCTAAGGATGTCATTATATTTATTGAACAACCAGATGAAAACGGTGATTTTGATTTAAGGCAATCTGGTGATGATCGTTATGTGTTTCATAGAAGTTGGGTAAAAACGGATGAAGATGGTAGATATACGTTCTACACATTTGTTCCTGGTAATGATAGACGCTATAATCAAATGCAACAAATCTTTCCGATTATAAAAGAGGCTTCTAAACCAGAAGTACAATTAGAATCTTTACTATTTGATGAAGATCCTTTATTGACAAAAAGATGTAGAAAGCGTTTGATTAAAAAAGGACAAGAAGCAAGAATTTTAAACATAGAGAAAGAAGATGGCATGTTGGTTGCCAGTAAAGATATTGTATTGCCTGAGCATACTGAACCGAACTCATAAGTCAGCATACATTAATTAACCGTAAAAGCTCTGAATTACTATTCAGGGCTTTTTTTATGTATAAACATTACGCTTTGAGAAAAAATAAAACTAAAAAATTTTATCTTTAGCTATCCCTTAATAATTCCCTGTTATTAATTCTATTGACACATTTCATATCTAATTTGCAGATATGCTTGTATTGTTATAAACTAAAAGGTAAACAACTATGTCTCAATCAAACACATTTCATTTAGGTTTAACTATGGCTGGTGCTGTTTCAGCCGGAGCTTACACAGCGGGCTTTATGGATTATATCCTGGAGGCTTTATCAGAATGGGAAAAGGCAAAACAATTAAAAAAAGAGCATATTCCTAATCACAATGTTGTCATCGATGCCATCGGAGGAGCATCAGCTGGAGGTATGGTAAGTATGATTACTGCTCTGGCTCTCTGTGATGGCAACCTTAAACCTGTTAAGAAAAAGTCGAGTATCAAAACAGGAAATATCCTTTACGACAGTTGGGTGTTTTTAGATGATGATGAAAGTCTCTACGATGGAAGTGGAGGTGGTGAAACCACTTTTAAAAAAATGCTCTCTAACTCTGATTTTAAAGATAATAAAGGTGCACCATCATTACTGAACTCAAAACCTATAGACAGAATTGCCGAGAAGGTTTTTGAGCAACTACCACAAGATGCGAGTAAAGATAATTTCCCAAGTTATATTTCTAAGGACCTAAGAATATTGCTGACGGTAACGAGCTTACGCCCTGTGGATTACAAAATTAAGTTGAGTAGGATAAAATCTAAATTTCTAGATTCAACCCCAGGACATCGCATAAGCAATCATGATATTGTTGCTCATTTTAAGGTGAATTATGATGAAATTAAGGACAAGAATCAATTTCTGCCCTTTAAACCATTATCCCCAACTTCAGATTCTAAATCTAACAGGGACTTCTTAGTTAAGGTGACAAAAGCTACAGGAGCATTCCCTGTCGGATTGGCACCTCGTTATTTTGATACTGAATTTCCCACCGAGTACATACAGAACAGTTTAAAGAAACGGAAGGCTTTTACGGCGAGCATGGATTTAGAGTTTGAAAAAGACTTGAAAAAGAACTTTCAGTTCACTGCAGTAGATGGTGGTGCCATAAATAATGAACCTTTCGATGAAGTGCTACGCTGTCTTGAAGAAAACCACGGCCTTGAAGATGCCAAAAACCCAAAATACGGAACAGTGTTGATTGATCCCTTTCCAAATTTTGAAGATGAGATCATTAATTCAACACCAGATTATAAAAAGACAAGTATTATGGATATTGTGGGTTATTTGGTACCTACAATTTTAAATCAGGCTCGAAACAAACAGAGTGACACTTTCGCCTCAGGGATTTTTAAGATTATGGCTTTTCCAAGAAAATTAAAATTGGGCCAGGTTGATGAAGAAGTGGATCATCCACCTTTGGCAACAGGAGGTATCGGAGGTTTTGGAGGTTTTTTGGATATTGAATTTAGAAAGCACGATTTTTTTCTCGGCCGCAAAAATGCCAGAAACTTTTTAAGAGGTGTATTCTTTACAGAATGTAATCCTACTGATCCTAATAATTTATTTCATGGTATCAGCGCATCGGCTATTGAGGAATTCAGTAGAGTAGTGGACGGCAAAACCTATATGCCTATTATACCGGATGTGAGTAAGTTAGATCCAAATGATGATCCTAATCCTACAAAATATGAAATTCAGGATTTTCCTAAGTTTAATGCAAAAGCCTTTAGAGCTTTAGAGAAACCAATTAAAAATAGAGTCAAAGCTATTCTCAAAGCGGAACTCAACACGAAATTTTCAGGATTCTTCTGGTGGCTATCTCGTGGCATCTTTATTGGTAAAGTCTCAAGAAAACTTACCAAATGGGTTATGGAAACCATTGAAAAGGACTTTAAAAAGCGTGGAATGTAAACCTCAATTTCATTTGCAACAATTTTTAATTTGATAGCGATAATCGAAGCTAACGATTCATTTTAAATTTAAGGTAGATAAATCATATTGGTTTATCACAACTTTAAAACTAATTGATTATGAGCAAACCATGGCAAGATAAAGCAAAAGGCAATTGGAACATTGCTAAAGGAAAATTAAAACAAGAATGGGGCGAACTTACCGATGATGATTTAGACTATGAAGAAGGTAAGGAAGACGAGCTTCTAGGACGAATTCAAAAGCGTACTGGTGAAACCAAAGACCGTATTAATGACTTTTTGGATAATTTAAAGTACTAATTTCCTAAAAAAGGCAAGATTAACAATCCTACTTCGGTGGGATTTTTTTGTTTATTATTCATATCAATTAAAATCTAAATCTATTGCGTTAAATGTAATGCTACTATATAGCTATTTTAAGTCTTAAAATAAAATATATACTATGATAAAACCTAGAGAAACATCTCCTGAAATAAAAATAAACCTAGTCAATGACACCTTATGGGAATTGAGTGAACAGTCTCCTGAAAATTTCTCACTTATACTATTCTATCGAGGCAAACACTGTCCTATTTGCAAAAAGCAATTGGAAGAACTACAAAAGAAGTTATCGAAGTTTATTGAACGTGGTGTTAATGTTATTGCCATCAGTACTGATACGGAAGATGTAGCCAAAGCTACTTATAATGAGTGGGATATTGCAGATATACCTCTCGGATATGGGTTATCTATTGAAGAGGCTAGAGATTGGGGATTGTTTATCTCCAAAGGTATTAAGGATAGTGAGCCAGAGTATTTTACTGAGCCAGGACTGTTTCTATTAGCTCCTGATCAAACTATATATTGGGAATCCATACAGTCCATGCCTTTTGGAAGACCTAGCTTTAATGATTTATTAGGTGGCATAGATTATATCCTTAAGGAAGATTATCCAGCCAGAGGTGAAGCATAAATAGTCTAACAATTTAAAACAAAAATATTATGAAAGTACAACCATATTTAGCCTTTAAAGGAGATTGTAAAAATGCTTTAGAGCACTACCAATCTATCTTGGGAGGCAACATCGTAAACGAACAAACCTATAACGACGTAGAAGCAGACATACCAGGAAGTTATCGCAATAAGTTACAGCACGCTGAACTCAAAGGTGATGGTTTTCACATTATGGCCTATGATGCGTCACCAGATACACCATTGACCAATGGTACCAACATTAATATGAGTATTGATGCGGAAAGTAAGGACAAGGCGGAAGACATCTTTAACAAGCTTAGCCAAGGCGGTACTGTGCACACACCATTTCAGGAAATGTCTTGGGATGCTTGCTATGGTAGATGTTCTGATAAGTACAATGTCAGTTGGATGGTTAATTTTAAGAAGCAGGGTTAGTTTTATTAGTTAGTTAGCCAGATTATTAATTAGGTCTTTTATTAATTAATAATTGCAAAGCACAGCCTTCTAAAAGGCTGTGCTTTTTATTTAAAAACCATATAAATTTCAATGAAGAAAAAGTGTACGTTATACGGTATAAAGTCGGCATATACCCGAAGGAGATACGGATAAGATACGGAGGAAACATGACGGATCTCTAGAAAATATCCGAATTAAACCCAATAGATGCGCTAATGCTATTGCTAAAAATTGAAATGATTTTATGTAGGTTACTAAGAACGGTCCCAATAGTATGCATCCACAATCCCTACTTTAAGTGCCACCACGTTATCATCATCGCGCCCATTATGGTACCATTTCGCATCTTCGTCCTTCCAAAGAGTATCGATCACAGTTTTTGATGATACATGGCTTGCCAAACCCGTTACAGACAGATATTCGTGATTACTTTCATTAGAAAATGTGAGCAATATTCGTTGGTCTTCTTCAATGCTTTTATAATGATCAGAATCTTTTGTAGACAAGAACCAAAGTATGCCTTTTCCGTCCATTCCTTTTACTGTCATTGGACATACGGTAGGTGAGTCCATTTTTAAATCAGCCACCAACATAGCAATAGGATTTCGTTCTATAATGGATTTTATTTTTTTGATTGCATCGTCACCTTTTAGGTCATTAGTCTTCATGGTTATGATAAGTTGTTTTTGTTCTCTACTAATTTAAAACCATCTGAATCAATAGATGAATGCAAATCATATAATAATGTGTGGTATTGCATTTAGGTTTTATTTTGAGTATTAGGTCAGGCATGTCAAAAAAAAAGTGCATTTAGATATAACATCTAAATGCACTTGAATCATATATTCCTTCAGTTGGCATTATCCGACGAAGTACAATGGGTTTATTTTCAGCTGTTAAAACTTAAGCACCCCAAATATGATAACTAAATATACAAAAATTTTGTTTGTTTTTATGGTAATTAACAGAATTTTATGAACTTAATGTGCTAGCCACCGGGTTATTAAACCGTCTACCATCCCATGGTTTTCTAGATATTTCTCCATTCTGGATTTTAAATTCCCCAAATCGTACAAATCACTTTTATCTGTGAAAGTCTTATCGCTACCGATAGACATTTCTGTGTTTAGATTAGCTTTAATTTTACGCCCCATACTTAATGCTATTATATACACTTTTGAATTTTTAAAAATACTTATGCTGAAAATTGTTTTTTAACCTTTTCCGCATTTTTTTTAACCCATTTCGAATATTTGGTTCTTAAATTCTAATATGCTGTGGTAGGCACAGCACAGGCAAGTTCAATATGACATTAAAATAATAAAATCCACATCGGTTGCAGAATGACAAATCTATCGATTTACCTATTATTCAGAAATAAGAATAGCTTTAATGTTGACGAATTCCTTCATTCCAAAGCCTCCGTGTTCGCGTCCAAAACCTGAGTTCTTTACACCACCAAAGGGCATATTGGGTTCTGCCAATCCGAAGGAATTGATGAATACCATACCTGTATCAAAATGTTTTTCCGCCAATTCAACAGCACGTTCTTTATCTTCTGAAAAGATTCCTCCTCCCAATCCGAAACGACTATCATTGGCAATGCGCATGGCATCTTCATCATCTTTTGCTTTTATCAATGATGCTACAGGACCAAAAAGCTCATCATCATAAGCGGGTTGTCCTGGCTCCACCTGTTCTAAAACGGTTGCAGGATAAAAGTAGCCCTCACTATCAGGAATTTCGCCTCCGCACAAAATCTTGGCTCCTTTGTTTACACTTTCAGTAACTTGATCGTGCAAGGTTTCTCGCAAGTCCTTACGCGCCATAGGTCCTAATTTGATATCTTTTTCATTAGGATCTCCCATTTTTAAATCTTTCATAGCTTTTACAAAGCCTTTCTTAAACTCGTCATAGATAGCTTCTACAGCAATAAACCGTTTTGCCGCAATACAGGTTTCACCATTATTATAGATTCTACCCATCACGCATTTTTTAACGGCCTTTTCAATATCGGCATCTTCAAGAATTAAATAGGCATCGTTACTTCCCAACTCGAGAACGGACTTTTTAAGCTCGGCTCCTGCTTTTTTGCCAATGGTCTTTCCAGCATCTGGACTTCCTGTTAATGTTATACCTCTTACCAAATCGTGTTTAATAAGGTCATCGGATTGTTCGTGTTCTATGACCAATACCTGAAATAAATCCTTTGGTAATCCGGCTTCATTGAAAATAGCTTCCAACATTTTGGCCGTACCTGTAACGTTGGAGGCATGTTTTAAAAACACGGAATTACCAGCCATAAGATTGGTTATGGCGTAGCGAATAACCTGATAGCTCGGATAGTTCCACGGTTGAATACCATAAATAATACCGATGGGCTGATAGGTAATGATACCACGACCACCATTGGAGAGTTCGCGCTCTTCGTTTTGTAATACGTCTGCTGCATTGTCTGCGCAATAATTACAAATGGAGGCACACAAATCCACTTCTTGATGACTCTGCTTTAAGAGTTTCCCCATTTCGTCCGTCATGAGTTGGGATAGCTCCTCTTTATGATCCTTTAAGGCTTTTCCGATAGACTTAATAATCTCACCACGATCTTCAAAAGATTTATGGCGCCATTTTAAAAATGCCTTATGAGAATTCTGTACCGCAGTTTCTATTTGTTCATCGGTCATATATCTATAACTCGAGAGTTCTTTTCCATTGAGCGGATTAATGGTTTTAAATGATTTTTGTTTTGTTTCAGTTTCCATAGTTGTTTTTTGGTATTTTATTTTTGTTCGGTTGGTACAATGTACACATCATTAATATTCACACGTGCTGGTTGTGTTAGGGTATAGTGAATGGCGTTGGCAATGTCTTCAGATTCCAAGGTGGTCATCTTTTGCATTTCCTTCATTTTTTCCTTGATGTCCTCATCGGTAATGGTACTTGTTAAATTGGTGTCCACAGCACCTGGCTCAATAGAGGTAACGTTAATGCCATATTTTGGTGAGAGCTCTTGGCGCAGACCTTCGGAAAACATCTTTACTGCCGACTTTGTGGCGCAATAGACTGCTCCACCTGGGAAGTAACGGTGTGCTGCCATGGACGAAATATTGATGATATCACCACCTTTATTTTTTTTGAGTTCTGGCAATACCGCAGCGACACCATTGAGCACGCCTTTAATATTCACATCTACCATTTGTTCCCATTCGTCTGTCTTTAATTTTTCTACAAAGGATAAGGGCATTAAGCCTGCATTGTTAATGAGTCCGTCCACTTTGCCAAATTTATCAACCGTTTGTTGTACGGCGTTATTAAAATCGTCTGATTTAGTAACGTCTCCAGAGACTACCAAGGCCTCTCCGTTATTATTTTCAATGTCTTGTTTTAAGGTTTTGAGCTTGTCTTGGCTACGTGCCATCAGTACAACCTTGGCACCGTCTTTAGCTAATTTTTTTGCTGTTGCTTCTCCGATTCCGCTTGATGCTCCTGTAATAATCAGGACTTTATCTTTTAATGTCATAGTTTTTGTTTTTGATTTAAGACAAGGTACTTGTAATTTCAAGGGATGGTTAGCTCTAATACAACTATTATTTGCTCATTTATGGAGTGGGGAATTAATGATGCTTTGATTGTTGGGTTTCTAGATATTTAGATTGTTGGTGGTTATAATTTATTTTTAATTTTTTGAAGGTTGTTTTGTTTTTGGATTTTTGCTTTATTGATTGAAAACTAGAGTAAACCTTATTAAAAGACCTAATAAATTTATTATATTTAGACTCTACCCTTAATTAATTATTTAAGCTACCTAATTGATTTCTATGACGCAGGACTATGTAATTTATTTTCTGCGCTAATATTTATTAGTTTAAAATATGATATTAAAAGATAAATTTAAAAAGTGTCTGAAAAGATTGAGGTCAAAGAATGAAAATATTGAATTTAAATTTTTAGAAGAAAGACCATTCGCTGGAGATAAAACAAATAACAAACTCCAATTTGGTCATGAAAAAATTGTTAGTACGTTAAAAGATATTGTTCTAAGAAGTCCTCAATCCTTTACGATAGGACTTTATGGAGATTGGGGAACTGGAAAAAGTACAATAATTACCTCTTTAAGAAAAGAGCTGTATGAAAGTGAAGTCCCTCTCATATTATTTGATGTATGGAAACATGAGGGAGATGCATTGAGAAGAACTTTTTTAAACACAGTTGTTAACGATTTGAAGAAGAAGTATGACTCAAATTATTTAAAGAAAGGATTTAAAATTGATGACAGAAACCACGCTTCAAAAATTGAGTCTGAAGAATTTGTGAAGATTCTATGGAAAAAAGCATTAACACATTTTTCAGTAATAGCTATTTTAACTGTATTTATAATTTTTCCTTTTTTAGTTTTTTGGTTGGTAATGAAGAAATTTTTAAACTGGGATATTACTGAATCCTGGAATGGGTCTTTGTTAGGGGGTGTATTTTCTGTTGCTCTTCTGCCAATTTTCTATAAATACATAAATCAATTTATACAGGTTAAAAAAGTTACTAAATCACAAGATAGATTTAAAGATCCTTATGAGTTTGAAACCGAATTTAAACGAATTTTAAAGGAAGGTTTTTTGAAACAAAAATTGGTAATTGCTTTTGATAATTTGGATAGGGTAAGCGGAGAAAAAGCTATCGAGATAATATCTACAATTAAAACTTTTTTAGACCCTATAGATGAGGAAGTAACAGATAGGGACATTGTATTTATTATACCTTGTGATGAGCGAGCGATTAAGCGACATCTGCAAAAAACGTTGCATTATTCAGCAGATTTTAAAGGACAACAATATCATCAATATGCAGGTGAATACTTAAGAAAATTCTTCAATACCATTGTTTGGATCCCAGATTTTTATACAAACGAATTGGAAAATTATGCTACTAGAAAACTTAAGGCAACTAAAATAAAAGATTTTGAAAATGACGAATTATCAGCATTAATCGTCTGGGTTTTTGATGAAAACCCAAGGCAAATAATACAGTTTATAAATGTTTTAATATCAAATTATCTATTAATCAAAAAAAGAACTATTGAAGGATTTAATTTAACTGAAGATATAGCTCAGTTAGCAAAATTCTTACTATTAATTCAAAAATTTCCTGATATAATGGAAGTTTATAGAAAAACACTTTCATATAACTTATCTGAACTTCCTGCAGAATTAAACGATTCTTATAATAACGTTAGAAAATTCTCTGAAAAAAGAATTAATGAGTTTTATGATTTCTTAAACAAAACTGAACATGTAAAAATCGAATCCTTAGACGTCTTTTTTAAATTGAGAAGAAGCAGTTTCGAGGCAGAATTAGGAAACAGTGTTAAATTGATGAGGCTATTAGAAACGAGTAGGATTATAGATGTTATAAATTTTACTGAATCTAAAGAGGAGGATTCAACTAAAGCTGACAAAAATCTTCATGAAGACAACTCTTTTATAAAAAATTTAAATCTTAAAGGAAAGGAAGACGCTTTAAGTGAGATAATAAAGGAGCGCCTCCGTGATTCTAAAAACCCAATATTATTAGCAAAATTCATTAATGGAATACTCCATTTAACACATTACAAAGACATATCTCTAGACAGAAAGGTTTATAGGATGATTTACAATAAGTTGAAGGAGCATGGAACATACGTTAGTGAAATAAACCCAAAATTACTAATCGAAGAATGTTATAACAAAATGAATGGGAATATAGAAAAGATGGGAATAAGGGATATAATGAACCTCAGACATCGTGAGGATTTTATTTATGCACACAACGAAAATAAGTAAAAATGGCAATAAAGATTACTGAAAAAAGAAAAGATGAAATACTAATTAATTTCATTGAGAATCCAACATTTTACAAGTATCAAGAATTTCAAGAAGTTAGAGAAATAATTGTATCAAAATATCGAGATAATCTTAATATACTTGAAAAAATCAGTAATAATGATAAAACTCGGCGTTTACTGTCATCGTCAAACCTATTACATGAGATAATGAATAATGTAAGTAGAGGTCATTATGACTTTGCACTAGATGAAAAAAGTGATGATATTTTTTTTATTTTAAAGCAATTCAGTTTACACGAGGATAGTTTTTTTACACATCATGTTGTGATGGCTTCGATGGAGTTTATAACTTTTATTGTTGATATAATTGATGAAGAAATTATTAATACTGAAAAAATAAAATCCAAGAAGAGCGACATTGATAATCTATACTCTTATTTCATAAGGGTCGTTACAAAACTAAATATTCAACAAACTGATCAAACCCAACATCAGGCGCTTTTCAATAAAATTGAGCAACTATTTAAATTCAATAATTTCAAAAATGCTTCAACGTGGTTTAGATTTTATTTTTATTTCCGTGATAAAAAGAAATTTTCTAACAATATTGAAAGTAAAGTTGTAACCAACACTACTACATTTATAAGAAATTCTAATGATTCCGAAGCATTGAAAGAAATTATAGAAGAGATACTCCCTATTGATAATTTTATCAAAATAAACATTAGTTTTTTAAACGAAATATATAATAAATCTATGGTGATTGGAGAATACGCTATTGTGTTTTATCCTTTTTTTGACGAGAATAAAAAACAAGAATTATTAAATTCTTGGGTGCTTAAAAATCCTAATCAACTGTCAGATGTAATTAAAGGTATAAAAAATGAAATTTTAAATAAGGTTAGTTTGGCAAACCAGATAATTGAAAGAGCAAATAGCGTTAATAATCTAAATAAAAAAAAGAGTTTGATTAATGTATTTTTTGCACTAGGTCTAAGTAAAGAAGATATTTCAGCTACTGATTATAATAATTTAGTTTCTAGCTTAATTTTTAACACAGACATCAATATGCATAATTTGGGTATTACCCAACTTTTAGAGCATAGAGAATATATAGATACTAAAAGCCTCAAACCTGAGGCTGAAGCCTTTCTCAGGTCAACATTAGGCGATTCAAATTCATATCATGAATTAATACAGAATATAATTGATAGTAGATTAGGGATAACTACAAAATTTGTGAATGACATTATTTATAGCAACTTGGCATATTTGAGCAACTTGTCAAATTATTTGATTAATTCTGGAAATTTAGAATTTTATGAAGCTATCACATCAAAACTCAATAAAACTACTATAAATACAATCAATAATCGCTTTATTAATGGAATTAATAAGCATAAAAAGTATTATTCTATAATAAATCATATTAAAGACAATTATTTTAAAAATTTAACTGAAGAAAACAAACTAAAACTTAACAACCTAATAGGTGAATAGTTACTTACTGTTTGATAATATTTCAGCCACTTCTTAAAGTTCTTAATTTTAAAGTTTGCTTCACTCAAAATTTCGCTAAAGCTTTGTGAGACGACACGCTTGCTCAAACGTTAAGTTTTTTATAAAATACCATATTATTCCCGTTTCATTCTTTTAACCATTATGTAGCACATACCTTTGCAGCGTTTTTTATTAATACAAAGTAATAATTATGAGTAAAGTAAGAGAAAATGATGTGGTAAAAGTCCACTACACTGGAAAATTAAACGATGGACAAGTTTTTGATAGTTCTTTGGAAAGAGAGCCCTTAAAAGTAGAATTGGGTAAAGGACAATTGATACCAGGTTTTGAACAAGGACTTATTGATATGGCCGTAAATGAGAAGAAAACGATTACCGTAGAAAAGAAGGATGCTTATGGTGAGGTTGATGAATCTCTTTATCATAAAGTACCTAAATCAGAATTGCCTGAGGATATCAACCCTGAAGTTGGAATGGGCTTAGTGGGCTCTAGTGCAGATGGTGGTCAGCAACAGTTTAGAATTATAAAAGTTGAAGATAAGGATATCATCTTAGATGCCAATCATCCTTTAGCAGGTCAGGATTTAGTATTTGACCTTGAAGTGGTTGAGATTTTATAATCTGATTAAGATACCTTAATACTTAAACGTCTTATCTATTTGGTAGGGCGTTTTTTTTGTTAGGATACTTGGATTGTGCTCATTCTGACAGTTTAGTTAAAACAGGCTGTTTCGGTGTTTTAATGAGATTGCTTCGACCTTTATCCTCGCAATGACGTTTGGGTAGGGTGGTGAGATTGCTTTACTTCGACTGCGCTCAGCACAGGCTCAAGCCTCGCAATGACCCTTCGACAAGCTCAGGGCAAGCTATTTATAATAGAGGTTTTAGATACTCCCAAACGGTATTGGCAATAATCTTATGCCCTTTAACCGTAGGGTGGATGCCATCGCTTTGGTTAAGTTCTGCGATGCCGCCAACATCCTTTAAGATGAATGGGATGAAAACCACATCGTTGTTCTTTGCCAGTTCAGCATACATGGTTCTAAATCCTGAAGTGTAATCTTGCCCCATATTTGGTGGCAGTTCCATGCCTGCTAATATGATTTTTATGTTTGGGTCTTTTTGTTTTACGGTAGTGATAATGGCTTGTAGGTTGTTTTGTGTTTCTGATAATGGTACACCTCGTAAGCCGTCGTTGGCACCAAGTTCCAGCAAAAATATTTCAATATCTTGATTGAGAATCCAATCGATACGGCTTCTACCACCTGCAGAAGTTTCACCACTCACACCTGAATTGACGACCGTATAATTTAGATCGAGCGAATCAATCTTTTGCTGTACTACCGCTGGGTAGGCGTCATCAGTGGTTTCCAATCCATAACCAGCCGTGATACTATCTCCAAAAAATAAGATAGTCTTATTGTCTGTGGTTTCTGAATTCTCCGTCTCTTCAACAACCGTATCATCTACATCCTTGGTGTTTTGTTTGTTGTTATTATTTCCGCAGGAAACCATCAACATACACAGCATTATAAAATAACAAAACTTTAAGATTTTATGCGGTAAAGAATTTAGAATTGAAACCAATTGATTATTTTGAGCCAGATTCATAAGCAATACAATAAACGTCACTATTTATGTCAAAGATATTAAAGATTAATGGTCTTGAGAAAACATATACCAGCGGTAACAAACAATTAACAGTATTACAGAATATTAGTTTTGATGTGGAACAAGGGCAGACCTTTTCCATCGTTGGACCTTCAGGTAGCGGAAAAACCACTTTATTGGGATTATGCGCAGGCTTGGACACACCAAATTCTGGAAGTGTAGAACTATGTGGTCACGACCTTAATACATTAAATGAAGATCAGCGTGCCCAATTACGGAATAGGGAAGTGGGCTTTATTTTTCAAAATTTTCAGTTGTTGCCTACACTTACGGCTTTAGAAAACGTTAGTGTGCCTCTGGAATTGCAAGGAGCAAAGCATGCCGCTAAGCGTGGTATGGAACTCTTGGATCAAGTTGGATTAGCTGATCGTTTTCATCATTATCCATCGCAACTTTCGGGAGGTGAGCAACAGCGTGTGGCTTTGGCAAGAGCTTTTAGTAATTCGCCATCCATATTATTTGCTGATGAACCTACAGGTAACCTTGATGAGGAAACCGGAGAGAAGGTCATTAAGCTATTGTTCGATTTAAATAAAGCATCCAATACAACTTTAGTTATCGTTTCCCACGATCTGGACTTAGCAAACCGCACCCAACAAATCCTTCGTTTAAAAGGAGGGCAAATTCTAACCAATCAACCTACAGCAGCACATTGAAATCAAACATATTAACATCAAAAACCAACATGTCATGGTTGTTTAAGATGGCATGGAGAGATGCCAAAGCGAGTCGAGTGCGCTTGGTATTGTTTATGGCATCTATTGTATTGGGTATAGCCGCTGTGGTATCGATTCAGTTGTTTCGCGATAATCTTCAGGATAATATTCAGCAGCAATCTAAATCCTTAATGGGAGCCGATTATCTTATTGATATTGACGAAACACCCAACGAACGTGCCCAAGCGATTATAGATTCCTTAAATCCCGTAGCTACCGAAGTGAATTTTGTATCCATGATTGCTTTCCCGAAAAACGGAGGAACTAAATTGGTACGTGTCAGAGGATTGGAAGGAGCATTTCCGATTTATGGAAAAATGAAAACCCAACCCGAATTGGCATCCTCTACGTATCAAGATGACAACGGAGCTTTGGTCGATGCCACATTGATGCTTCAGTATAATATTAAGCCAGGCGATTCCATCAAAGTAGGGGAGTTGACGCTACCAATTATTGGGTCGCTGAACAGTTTACCTGGTAGCTCTGCGGTGATGTCATCCGTTGCACCACCTGTAGTGATTCCGTTTGGATTGGTGCCAGACACGGAACTGCTTCAGTTTGGAAGCCGAAAAGAATACCAATACTATTATAAAGCAGATGCTACTACCGATTTGATTCAGTTGGAAGAGGTGTTGGAACCCATGCTCGATGCCGAGAAGGCTGATTTAGATACACACACCAGTACCAGCAGGCGATTGGGACGTCGTTATGAAAACATGGGCAAGTTTTTGAATCTTGTTGCTTTTATAGCTTTATTATTGGGTTGTGTTGGGATTGCAAGTTCGGTACATATTTATATTCGTGAAAAGCTGAAACATATTGCGGTATTAAAATGTTTGGGTGCTTCTAGACGCCAAAGTTTTCTGATTTATCTCATTCAAATTGCAGGTATTGGTATTATTGGAGGTTGTATTGGAGGTCTTATCGGGATTGGAATTCAGGAATCCTTTCCGTATATCTTACAGGAATTTTTACCTTTTGAGGTGAGTATTTCCATAACGGCTCAACCGGTCATAATGGGAATTGTTCTTGGCTTTTTAATGGCTGTACTTTTTGCCTTGTTATCTTTGCTCAACACATGGTATGTATCACCATTACAGGCTCTACGTATTAGTGACACGAGCAATTCCAATAAGCCGAAAGTGGCCAGATTTGCTGTTTTTGGTGCTATTGTTTTGTTCTTATTCTTATTTTCCTATTGGCTTTTAGAGCATATACCTTATGCTATTGCGTTTGTCATAGGTATGCTGATTACTTTTGCCATACTTGCTGGCGTCGCTACCTTAATCATGAAACTGATAAAATTATGGTTTCCAAAATCCTTGGGTTATACCACAAGGCAAAGTCTTTTAAATCTATATCGACCTAATAATCAAACCTTGGTACTGATTGTAGCGATTGGTTTGGGCACCTTTTTAATCAGCACCTTATATTTTACAAAGGACATTCTGCTGGCTAAAACCGAGGTTGGAAGCGGAGCACAATCTGCCAATATCATTATGTTAGACGTTCAACCCGAACAAGGAGAGGCCATTAGCAATACCATCGCTGGAAATGACTTGGAGGTCATCGATAATATTCCTTTAGTGACCATGCGCATTCATAGCGTAAAAGGTATGGAAGCTAACGAGGTGCAACAGGATACGACCATACGTATGAGGCGTTGGGTGTTTAATCATGAGTTCAGAACGACTTATCGCGATAGTTTAATAGCTTCAGAAGAAATTCTGGAAGGGGAGTGGGTTTCCGAAGTTTCGGCAGGTGAGTTGATTCCAATTTCCATTTCTGATAATGTTGCCGAAGATGCTCAAGTCACTATTGGCGATAAAATTGTTTTTAATGTACAAGGAGTCCTTATGGAAACCGTTGTAGGAAGTATTCGTATGGTAGATTGGGGACAATTACAGCTTAATTTTTCGGTGGTGTTCCCAAAAGGAGTATTGGAAAAAGCACCACAGTTTAATGTGTTAACGACCAATGCACCAAATGAAGCCAGTTCAGCACGTTTGCAACAAGCTGTGGTTAAGGACTTCCCTAATGTCACGATTATTGATTTACGACAAGTTTACACTATTGTTGAAGATATTTTGAGCAAGGTCACCTGGATTATCAATTTTATGGCGTTCTTCAGTATTCTTACTGGCATCATTGTATTGATAGGTTCTGTCCGTACAAGTAAATATCAACGCATCAAGGAAAGTGTTCTGTTAAGGACTCTAGGAGCCCAAAACAAGCAAATCCTTAAAATCTCTGCCTTAGAATATTTATTGTTAGGTTTGGTTGGCAGTTTAGTTGGTATTGTATTGGCTTTAATCAGTGCTATGCTCTTAGCTTTATTTGTATTTAACGAACCCTTTGTGCCCTCAGTGATTCCGTTTGTGGTATTTCTACCTATCATTTCACTGTTGGTATTAGGGATAGGGTTGAGCAATATTCGTGGTGTATTGAATAGTTCGCCTTTGGAGGTATTGCGTCGGGAGGTGTAATTAATTATTACTTTCAACTTTATGAACATAAAAAAAGGGAATTAAAAGATGATCACATTTTTAATTCCCTTTACTAGTATAATTTATTAGCCTGCTATTTAAATTTTTACTACCATCTTCCCTTTATTCTTACCATCAAACAAATCAATAAAGGCTTGAGGAATGTTTTCAAACCCTTCAACGATTGTTTCAGAATAGGTGAGCTTGTCATCTGCTAACCAACCTGATAAGGTTTTAATAGCTTGTGGAAATTTGTCTTCAAAATTAGACACTATAAAACCTTGCATGGAAGCGCTATTTTTTATGAGAAATGGTCGTACACTAATACTTTTAGGGATTTCGGTATTGTTATACACCGCTATGGCACCACAATTCACCGTTCTGGCAAATTTATTAATGTTAAACAATACAGCATCAGAAATAGAACCTCCGACATTATCAAAATATACATCCACACCATTTGGTGCAGCTTCAGCAATAGCCTTTGTCATATTTTCGGTGGTATTGTAATTGATTCCAGCATCAAAACCAAACTTAGATTTTAGCAGCTCAACTTTTTCATCGGAACCTGCAATACCTATCACTTTGAGTCCTAAAATTTTTCCTATTTGTCCAACGACACTACCAACAGCACCTGCAGCACCAGACACCACTAATGTTTCGCCTTCTTTTGGTTTCCCAATTTCTATTAAGCCACAATAAGCCGTTAAGCCAGTCATACCCAAAATCCCTAAGTATGCACTTAAATCTGCTTGGGAAGGATCTACTTTATGAAGTCCTTTGCCATTAGATACCTGTTTTGTTTTCCAGTCCAACATTCCAGATACATAGTCACCTTCCTTAAAGTTGTCATTTCTAGACTCGAGAACTTTAGCAATAACACCAGAATGAATGGGTCTATTGAGTTCAAAGGGTTCTACATAAGATTTGGCGTCACTCATTCTTCCTCTTAAGTAGGGATCAACGGAAACATAAAGCGTTTCTAAAAGTAGTTGCCCATCTTCAATAGTTAGATTATCCTCTTCCTTAATGAATTCAAAATCAGCTGGACTTGGTGTTCCTTTAGGTCTATTTTTTAATAAAATGGTCTGTATCATAATCGTTTTTTAGTTGTCATTAAAATAAGGAAAAATGAATACACATGGACTGTATTAACATAGATTTATGGGTTTGTAAATTGTATGCAGAAATTAGTCGTGGTGTCTTGCAGAGTTTGACTATGGTAGTGCTGCGTAGGGAAGTCTAGAAAATAACTTTTGATGACATTCTTGATTTTGATCGATGCTAAATAAACAAAATCAAAATTATGAAAACCACAACAAAATTAGTAGTACTTCTACTCACTGCAAGTTTTATTTTCTCTTGTTCTAGTGACGACAGTAATGAACCCGAAGGGCAGCTCCCTATGGTGTTTAATGTAGATCCCTTATTGTACAAACAGTACGATATAGATATTAGCCCACAATTTAGCAATGTACAGGTCTATGCTTGGGCAGTATTTACGGTTCAGCCAACCGCAAGTCAATATACCTTGACCTATACCTGTGAGACAGCACCACATTTGAGTTTTCAAATTACGTGGCAAAATGGTGAACCCATTCCAGATCCTGGAGCACCACCACCAAATTGGATTCCAGGTTACGAATTAGGTATTATTAATGGGCAATACCATATAGTTATTTTGGGTAGTGGCTGTCAAAGTGGTATAGGTGGCTCTTGCACTGTTAATGGTGAAACACCAAATTTATTAGAAAGTAATCTAAGAGACATACAAGGCACTGTTGAAGTCCGTATAGATTTTGAATAATGAAATTTTAAGTTCAGTTTACAAAAAGCATCCATTGGGTGCTTTTTTTATCTTTAAGCGCTACTGAACAGAGCTTATAACCAAATCATTAAAAGCGTATTTAACACATAATTGCCAATTGATGAATTCTCGTTTAAAGTAAACTACTGAGATTAGATTAAAACATAAAAAGGCACTATCTTTAGATAGAATCAACCTTTTTCAAAGCCATGTTAAAAAATGTACTATTAGAACGCGACATCTATGCATCAGAAGAACATAAAATGATGCAGAGTATGATTCAAGATTTCATACAAAATGAAATGATGGATCAAATCGATGAATGGGAAGAAAACGGCATGGTCAATCGCGCTATTTGGGAACGTGCTGGCGAATTGGGTTTACTCTGTATCGATATGCCTGAAGACTATGGTGGCAGTGGATTGGACTTTAGTTTTAGTGCCTTACTCATCGAAGAAATGAACAAAGAAGGTATGACTGGTCCAGGCTTCTCATTACATTCTGATATCGTAGCACCATATCTCTTAAAATACGGCACCGAAGCCCAGAAACAAAACTACCTACCTCAAATGGCTTCTGGTAAAATGATTACCTCAATAGGCATGACAGAACCCAATTGCGGTAGCGACCTTAAAGCTATAAGAACAATAGCAGAAGATAAAGGAGACCATTATCTGGTCAACGGACAAAAAACATTTATCACCAATGGTTATATGTGCGATATGTCCATCGTTGCTGTAAAAACCAATTCAGGAACTGAAAATGAAGGTGTTTCTTTATTAATTATAGAAACCGCATTCGATGGTTTCACCAAAGGAGTGCCATTTAAAAAAATAGGCTTAAAAGCCCAAGATACCTGCGAATTGTTTTTTGATAATGTAAAAGTCCCAAAAGACAACCTATTGGGAGAAGAGGGTCAAGGTTTTAAAATTATGATGACAGAATTGGCACGCGAACGTTTATCAGTGGCACTTGCTGCCATTGGTGGAGCAGAGGGAGCCATAGAAAAAACCATAGCGTACACCTCTACAAGAACTGCTTTTAAACAGCCCATTGCACAATTTCAGAACACACAATTTATACTTGCAGAATGTGCCACTCAATTACAACTCAACCAAGCCTTTATAGACCGTTGTACACGTTTGGTCTCTACTCATCAGCTCACTGCCGAAAATGCTTCTATAGCAAAATATGCCGCCACCGAAATGCATGGTAAAGTCGTTGACGAATGCCTACAGTTATTTGGAGGTTATGGCTATATGTGGGATTATCCTATTGCGCGTATGTATGCTGATAATAGAGTGGCCAGAATTTATGCTGGCACCAATGAGATCATGAAATTATTAATAGCGCGTGGTTTGTTTAAGGAACTGTTTCAGAAGAATAAAGCGTAAGGTCTAATATGTATAGAGAAGAAATTCAATTTATCCCTGACATATTACAGTTCAGTAATTCACAATTTAATCATTGTCTGATCTAAGATATATTTGTACCCTAAATAAAAATCAGCGGTATACATTTATGGAAAGCACCAAAAAAAATCCCTCAAAAGGAAAGCAGATATTCAGAATTGCATTATTTGTTGGGACTTTTATATCCTTATGGTTTGTGCCTTGGATTTTGGTAAAGGCATGGCTATTGCCACTGCCAGAAACAGTTCAAGAACAAGTCAACCAGACTTTAAGTTATGGCTTTGATGGTGTTATTGTATATGTAGATGAAGCTGGTAAACCACCAGCATTCTACACAGCTGGTTATCACAATAAAGAAGAAGAAATTCCTGCTAAACCAAACGCTTTGTTCAAAATAGCGAGTATAAGTAAGCTATATGTCGCTGTAGCTATCACCAAATTAGCTCATGAAAAACATATCGCTTTGGATGAAACGCTCTCTGATTATTTTCCAGAACTCTCAGAAAGAATTGAAAACGCCGATAAAATCACCTTGAGAATGATGGTACAACACCGAAGTGGTATTCCTAATTTTACGGATAGTCCTGATTTTTGGAAAAATCAACCCAATACCAATATCGATGTGCTAGACTATGCACTTGATTTACCAGCTACCTTTGAGCCCAATAAAGACTATGGCTATTCAAATACCAATTATTTATTGCTTTCTAGAATCATTGAGCAAGTCACCGAAGGTAGCCGTCAAGATTATTTCAAAAAAGAAATTTTAATACCACTTGGACTGAAAAATACATTTGGATCCATTGACGAGGTAAATCTAGACGATGTTATGAGTGGTTATTATGTCGGTATTGATAAGGACTTCAAAAACGAGAATAACGGCATGATGATAGCTACAGCAGAAGATGTTGGTGTTTTTTTAAGAGCTTTAAACGATGGCTCATTACTTAGTGAAGAAGAAATGGACATCTACAGGTCTATTTATGAGTTTAATCATGGAGGATTGGCACCAGGCTACCAATGTATGACAGAATACCATAAGGATATTGATGCTGTGGTGGTGCAGTTTATGAATACCACAGATTTTGAAGGCTATCAATGGAATTTATTGGAAATAACGCACAGTCGTGTTGTTAATATTTTGCGTGAGGCAAAGGGTTTATAATCCTTGAAAATTATGTAAAATAAAAATAGTTTATTGGAACTATTAAAATAGAAAGTAAGTTATACATATGTCAAATCTCTGAGAAATGCGCAGCATTCACGAACACTTCTAAAACAATATTAAAGACGTGAGTAATCGCGTATTTGGCCGTATAACGGAATTTTGAAATCGTATGGTTTTGTGAGATTGCTTTACCTGATAAAAATCAGGTTCGCAATGACGTTTCAATTGTTTATGAGGTTTATTTTATCTTTTAGTTTTAATCCCACAATTAGCTCAACATAATCATTGACGTTATAGCACACTACGTGATGCTAGAACTATGATTATGTCAAATATCGCCTAAAAGCGCTATTATGCTAATTGTTGCTGTATGTCCTATAATTTACATTATGTAAAATAGTATTATTGTAATGCTTAGCCTTCTACTCTAAAACTGCGCTATCGCTCTTCATTAAGTTTTATTAATTGAGCTATTAATTTTAATCCGTATGGTCATTAAGCAAAACCTTTGTTAGCCATTGGCCTTCGTGCAGTTGATGCATCAAACCAGAAATTATAGCTTTTTTACTAAACCGTTTACCAAATCCGTCGATGCCAATAGTATCATTCACTTTGGCTTTAGTGTTGCCTGATATTGTAAGATTTCCGGAAAGTTGTGCTTTGTCAGAATTTGAAATTATAAGTTCGGAATCCATGATATCAATTCCATTGGTAACACTGATAACGGGTTTTTTATTTATATCAAAATCTTGTTTACGTTTTACATATCCTCTATGGTCATGATGCAAACAACTAACATGTAGTTGCGGCTCGTTATCCCTGCCTACAATAAGTTTTTGCTGTACAACTATGCCTTTAAAAACACTATCATTTTTATGCTCATAACCGAGTTTTATTTCAATTTGAGCGTTAAATTCAAAAGTTTTAGAATCCGTCACTTTAAATTCATCACCTATGGTGCTGTCATCTCTTAAAATAATTAAAGCTTCATCAACAGCATTGGCATGTTGCAGTATTTCTATGCTAATAATTTCTACTATATCAGGTATTTCTTTTCCATTGGAAAGGATGGAGAAACTAACTAATTCTGCATTAAAGTCTAAAGGTGACGATGCCATATGTTTATATGTATTTAATTTAAGTGGGAAATACGGTTTATAGCTTCCCTAATTCTATTTATTTAGCTATAAAGGATTGAAAAACAATATACTAAATCTTGTTGGGTTTAAGAGGTTTACACAAACATTACCCAATACAACACTATGATGATGACAAACAGAAAACTCAAGGCAAAAAACGTAATGGAGCGTTTTACATTATTAAATTTCTCATCAATTATTGTGCTTTCGGCATGAATTTGTTCTGCTAAAACCTTGTAAAGCTCTTCTTCAGAACCACAAATTTTTATTAATTCTTCAGTGTATTCATCCTGACTACCGAAACGATGTGCAGCATCCTTAAAGAAGAACACATTTTTATCATAATGCAAATGCATGGCTGGCCTAAAACATCTAAAACAGAAATATATGGAAATACCCACGAGCACAAACCAAAAGATTAATAATACCAGAAGTACGGTGTTTTCCATAAATACATCCTTAAACCGCTCTAGGCGATCTACAAACAGCCCAAGGATTAAACTGTGAAACGAAAATACCACACCTGCTTTAAGTTCGGAGGCTCTTATGAGCTTTTCCAGACGTTCTAATTGTTCCCAATAATTGTTAGGATCTTGTGCCATAGTAAAGTTTTATGCTATGAATTTACAAAATACATATTCAATTCGCCTCGGTTTTTTACAGCGAGTTTACCTCTATACTCGCAATCAAACGCATCTTTCACCAATCTATAGGTGTCTTCCGAGATATTGATACGTCCTGCTTCAGAGCTGCTTTCCATACGTGCTGCAATATTTACGGTATCTCCCCAAATATCGTAAGCAAATTTTTTGGTACCCACTACTCCAGCGACTACAGGCCCTGTGTTGATGCCTATTCTAATATCGAATGTAGCATCGGTAATATCGTCTAGCTTTGCTGTAGCCACAAAATCGTTCATTTCTTTTGCCGCTAATACCATGTGCTCGGCATGTTTTTCATTGTCAAAATTCAATCCACCAGCAGCCATGTAGGCATCACCTATGGTTTTAATTTTTTCCAGGTCGTATTTTTCCATAATTAAATCGAACTTAGAAAAATAATGGTCAATCGTTTGTACTAGTACTTCTGGAGAGAGGTTTTCGGCATATTGGGTAAACCCTTTAAAATCTGAGAACAACACCGTGACCTGAGGATATTTCTTGGCTTCCACTCTACCCTTGTCCTTAAGTTCTTTGGCGGTGTCTTCTGGTAAGATATTAAGTAATAATGTGTCAGAGCGCTCTTTTTCTATGGCAATAACCTTGTTGGCTTTCTTTACAAACTTAATTTGCTTAAATAGACTAAATGCAAATAGAGCAATAAGGCCTAAGATACCAGCTGTAGACCAAAAAACAATACGTTGGTTTTTTCGTTTTTGTTCTAAAATAGAGACTTTTGCCTGTTCTTGTGAGACTTCAAAATTTGTGCGCATATCTGCAATAGCTTCGACGTTTTCAACATTCTTTATACTATCGCGATACGCTATATGATCCTTATAATAAAACAATGAAGCCTCAGTGTTGCCCAATTGATAATATAAATCTGATAAACTTAAATTAGTTTCGCTTAATTGTTTTTTAAGGCCGTACTTTTTAGCAAGGTCAAGACTTCTATGATCATAATTTAAAGCTTTTGAGATTTGTTGCTGGTTAACATAAATATCTGACATAGAATTGAGATAATCTGATATGGCATAGAAATCTTCATATTCTTCGAGAATCTCAATAGCTTCATTAATTCTAGTTATAGCAAGCCTATCTTTACCTTGCTTAGCATATACCATACCTATGTTTCCGATATTATAAGCTTTACCAATTGGATAGTTTAATTTTTGAAAAATCAGACTAGACTCCTTATAGTCTTTAAGAGCTCCGTCAAGACTGCCATTTAAATACTTATCATAACCTGCATTAAGTAAAGCACTACCTAATGTGACTGAATCATTTGTATTTCTTAATATAGTTATAGATTTATCATAATATTTTTCGGCATTGCCATCATTGTCTATTTCAGAATATACATCTGCTATAGTCAAATATCCACCACCAATAAATTTTTTATCCTTGAGTTTATCCGCAAATTTACAAGCACTGAAAAATGCTTTTAGAGCTTCCTCAAAATCACCAGCCATTCTAAAGGACTGCCCCTTTTGGCTATAACCACGATATAAATACAAATAATTAGAATCCTTTTCAGCCTCTTTAATTAACTCATTAGCATACATTATAGATTCTTCTAAATCATCAATGGTATGAAACGCTAAATCTTTGAGTAAAAGCAGTTTTGCCTCTCCAGAAATTGTATCACTTAAATATATTCCTTTTAAACTATCTGCTTCTTTTTGATTTTGCGCAATTCCAACTTGAAAGAAGAAAAGAAAGAAACCTATTACTCTTACATAATAGGTTTTATACGAACTTTTCATTAAAAATATTTATTGATTAATTTTTAACCTTGGGTCTTCTGTATATTGATTACCATCAGACATTTTAAATGTAATGGTGTAAGACTCAGCTGGTGATACATAGTGATCATTGACTCCTACGCCTGGACTACCTACAACACCTGTCCAACTTTTTTTAGTAGCATCATCAGGAGCAGGAAGCGTTGTAAACAAATTATATGAATTACCATTAGAGTCTGTTAAATTTGCAATATTAATAGCCTCAATACTTGCTATTGCATTGTTTGGATTTACTTCGACCTGAAATTTAATTGAATCCCCAACTTTAAATTCAGTAGTTAAAGCTGCATCAGCATCGTGAGTTGATGCGGAATTCCCTTCATCATCACTAATTGTTAATGGTAAAGGTGCTGTGCTAGGTGCGTAAATTGAAATAGTGTGTGTTGCCATAATAAAATTGATTTAATTGTTAATAGTTTAATTATTGATTTATTTTTAATCTAGGATCTATAGTTAAAACGGGTGTAGACTTTAATCCGTTTTTTAAAACTTGAAAATTAATGGTGTAACTTTCCGGTGGGCTATTTGGATCTATGTCTGATGAGACCTTTCCTAGTATAGTTCCATTATCACCTACTTTAATTGGATTTTCAGTAAAATATCCTTTTTCCCCTCGTTTAATTTCTTGGTTTATGAAATCTAGCACCACCCCATAACCACGTTCGTCATGATCGGGATCTAATTTTATACTCCAAATCATCTCACCAGATTCATAAACATTTGTCGTATAGTTTTCGTTATTGGCACCATATTGGCTTCCGAACCCTTCATTATCAAGTAACTTGGTACAGTCATCTATGTATTTTTTTAAATCTATAAAAGGATTATCCATTACCAGTTTGTATAATTTACTGGCTAGCACGGTTATGACCAACGAACTATTCTTGGAATTGTTTGCTTTAGCATTCATAATTTTTTTGAGTTTTGGTTAATAGCTAATCGTAAGGGAGGAAGGGAATTATGAAATATAAGAATGTGAAGTTTCTAGACTATTGGTATTCCATAGCCAAAGATTTTTCCTTAAAATGTAAAATATACTTTATCATATTAGTGCGTATGGCACCATTTAATAAGTAGAACGCATATTGAGATATACACAATAGAATTGAGCCATATAGCTCTAGAGTAAATTAGGGATAACTATAAGATGTGATAAAGTTCTGAAACGTGAGGTAATTTTAAAAGTAGGAATTTATTTTCTATTATCCTAATATATAAGTTTAACGGAATTTTATTTAGGGTAATGAAACAAAATAGCCTAAATAGTTTTAACTTAAATGAAAAACGATGGAATCTAAAGTTCCATCGTTAAACAAAGTAGTTTTATTTAGTTAGGTGATGATTATTTATTGTTATCATCTACATAACTTCTGCAAAAACTTCGGGTTGTATCTGTAGCTTCGTAAAGATATTAAGCAATTCCATGGTCTTGGTTTTACACGTCTAATTTTTCTTTTCCCGCATAAGTAATGTTAAATAATTTCGCTTATTTTCAATTACCATCGGCTTTCATTCTGATTTTAGGGTCTAACACAATGATTTCATTGCTAAATTTAGTTCTATAAATAATACTGTACTTTGCATCTCCCGTATCTATATTCTCCATAACTCCAAACCAATTACCATTACCTATATCTTCTGGTAATTTCTCAAATATATGTGCGCCAGAATCTATAGTTATCGAAATTGATTCAATGTTTTGACCAGCTTGCCAGGATACCGAACCGTTTGGAGTAACATAGGTTGTGAATTCTTCTGGATTGTTTGCATCATAAGGATTACCTTGATTATCTGATAACACCAACTCGCCATCTAAATAAGAAACAGTAATTATTGCATTTACGTAGTTACTATCAGATTTATCGATGTTTGCAGTTGAATGATTGATAGTACTTATAAATAAAAAACCTAGTAAAACAAATAATAATCCTTTGACTTTTGAAATTTGAATGTTCATAATAGCTAATTTAATTGTTATTGTAAGCATCTAAAATACAACAATTTAATATTACAAGCAAATAACTTAAATGGTATCATTACTCTTTGATAATTTTACTGTAAGTTATATGTAAAAAAAACGATGGAACTTAAGTTTCATCGTTAAACAAAGTAGTTTTATTTAGTTAGGCAAGATGATTACTTATTGTCATCATCTTCCATGCTATTATCATCTACTTCAGTTTCTGTAATCGCTATGGGTTGTATCTGCGGTTTAATGCGTCTATACAAATCAAATTGTGGTTGTGTAAGTATATTACGCATTTCCATGGTCTCAGCCTTACGCAGATTATAGATCATGTCTAATTTTTCTTTTCCTGTATAGGCTTCATGAAGTTTTTCTTCCCTTATCAAGAATTCTTCAACTTTCTTTTGAAATAAGGTGAATTGCTTTCCGTCCAAGCCTAGCTGATCATCATATTTTTTTGTGATGCTGGTCGCTACACTTTCTAAGGCTTCACTGTCCTTTTGCATTATCGGGTCTTGTGCAGATAATTGTATAGTGAATGCTAAGGCTAAGATGTATATTAGTGTCTTCATGTTTCTTAAAGTTTTATGGTTATACTATAATATAACAGACATGACGCATGAAGTCAAATAAATTAAGAAACCTTAACGTTGAATCCTTCGATTTAACAATGAATTAATACTTTATGTTAAATTATTTAACTATTTGAATATTAGTATCTTAAAATATTAATCCTCAGGTGGGTGTCCATGGATTTCTTCAAACTTTTCATCGAAGTTGGCACGCAAGTAAGAATTGAGTTTTTTCTTATAATCGTCCTTTAACCATTTCAGGAAATTGTGTGTGCTTTTACTGATACATTTAGCGTAAATTTCAATACGCATATTAATATCGTCCTTAAGCATTTTAGCTAAACCTAAGGCGTCATAAACATCCTCGCTATTCTCAATGCAAATTTTTGCATGTTGCTCAATGGAACGTTCTAAAACCACTTTAGAAGATTCGCCAGCATCTACAGCATCTTTATAGGTTTGCTTGATATCAAAATAGGTATCTTCAGATTTGGAAAACTCTTCTTTGATCTCATCATCCAATTCGTGCTTAAAATTAGCTTCAATGGCTTCATCACTCTTAATGCGGTCGGCATACCAATTCGGAGATTTAAAAATCAATTGCCAATCCAAGTCCGCTCCCCAAGGTCCGAATCTATAAAGGTTATTCCCAAGATCAATAACCGTAAATTTGGATTTATTGTTCAAAATACGTGAGCCTCTACCAATCATTTGATAGTATAAAGTCAGGGATTTAGTCGCTCTATTTAAGATGATGGTATCGATGGTAGGCTCGTCAAAACCTGTGGTTAAAATACTAACCGACGTCAATATGGCATTTGGTGTTTCATGAAACCACTGCAATATTTGCTTACGTTGTTTCTTGGTCGCTGTATTGTCCAAGTGCATTATTGGCAATCCTGCTTCTCTAAAGGCGTAGTACACACTAATTGAAGTATTAATACCATTGTTGAAAATCAAGGCCTTCTTCCCTAGCGAATGTTTTTTATAAGCATCGACCGTTTTTTGAAGCATTGCCGGACTCGTATATAAATCTTCCGAGGATTTTACGGTATAATCACCATTAGAGCCGACTTCCAATGAGGTTAGTCCCATATCATAAGCATACGTTTCGCAACGTGCCAAAAACTCATTTTCGATAAGGTTTTCTATAGTTTCACCAGCGATAAGTTCCTGGTAATTATCCTTCATAGGCAGTTCCTTATTAGAACTTAAAGGCGTTGCCGTAACACCAAGAATAAAGGACTTGTCAAAAAACTTAAATAACTTGGTAAATGAGTTATAGTGTGCTTCATCAATAATTACCAATCCGACATCCGAGATATCCAGCATATTGTCATTCAAACGGTTATTGAGCGTTTCTACCATAGCCACAAAACACGAGTACTCAGCTTGGTCGTCTAAATTCGCTTTACTGTTCACTACTTTATTGGTCACGCCAAAACTGGTCAACATTTTAGAGGTTTGGTTACATAGCTCAATCCTATGCGTCATCACCAAAACTTTCTTATCGTGGTTTTTAAGATATTGGCGTACCATTTCGGAAAAGATCACAGTTTTACCACCACCAGTTGGCAATTGATAAAGTAAGTGGTAATCGTCTGGTGCGTTGTCAAACTTATCGAATATCTGCTGAATGGCTCCTTGTTGATATTCGTAAAGTTCCTTATCGGTTTTCTTTTCTTGAATGACTGGTTTGGTTTCGGACATGCTATATATTATTGCTTTTTTGGAGTTGCAAATCTACAATAGTTTAAGGCATAAAAAAAGCATCATACTCTGATGCTTTTAAAATTATACTATTGGGAACCCGTTGTGCGTTATTAACATTTCATCGATTTTTGCCCTATCCCTTAAGGGAATATCGATGAAATTTCAAGTTCATCCTTTAGGACAAGAGGCAAAAAGCTTGAAATTTCAATTGTTTTTAACGAAATTCACTCATAATGCCCAACGTGTTATTGAGAATTAATTCAAAATAGTGCCGTCTGCTCTAAACTCCACATCTTTGTTTTTTCCTTTTCGCTTAAACTCTACATCATAGAACAAGCCTTTCGTAGCACTTTCTACTTTTTCTACTTCGGTGATTTTTTCATCATCAAACTTCTCCTTAATGACTTTTTTTATGGCATCTGGCAGATCATCTTCATCAATACTGGTTTCGGTTTCCACCCAAGTACCATCAGCTTTAAAATCGGCTCTATATTTAATACCATTTATTTTGAAATTAGCCTCGTAATAACCATGAGAGTCTTTATGCCAATCTGGATCATTTTCTCCAGGGTATTTAGCCTGAAATGTTTTCTTCACAGCATCAGGTGCCTGAGCTTTGACTGAATTGTTACAATTAAATAATACAACTATGGCTATTAAAATCAATCGCTTTAAAATCATCTTCTTTTAAATTTTATAAAAAATAATATAGCTATCTCATTAGACTATTGCAATACTTTAACAAGAGCTTAGCAATTCTTAACATCTACGCCATTGTTGATAACGTATTTATCTACCAAAAAAAGTAAATACTATTTATAGTATTTTTACGTTCTCGATTACAATATTATTTTTTATTAATGAAGCATTTATTTTTCTGTATTACCCTAATACTAGGCGTTATAACCGCTAAAGCACAAGAAAAAACCAATCCACAAACCATAAAGTTAAGTTTACCTGTAGCTGATTTCAGTAAAGGTTTAGCAACACCCAATATTGAAATTCCACTCGTTGAGGAGAGCAATTCTGAGGCTAATATTGACATAAAAGCAGAATATTGGGACACCACAGTTTACAATCCTTATAAAGATAACGTTGAAGAATTCCCTATTCAGTTAACGTTTAACGATTCTACTTACGCCTCGCCTATTCAGCGTAAAAAAGTAATAACCTCTCGTTATGGTTGGCGCAGAGGACGTCCGCATAAAGGTATTGATATCGATTTAATTACAGGTGACACTGTAGTTTCTGTACTCGATGGCATTGTGCGATTTGCAAGATATAGTCGTGGGCATGGCAAAACTGTTGTGGTACGACATTTTAATGGATTAGAAACGACTTATGCCCATTTATCACATATTGCAGTAAAAGCAAATGATACCGTGTTTAAAGGCGAATATATTGGCAAAGGAGGAAATACAGGCCGTTCTACCGGAAGTCATTTACACTTTGTAGCAAATTACAAGGGAGAATATATTCATCCGGAATACTTGTTTAAATTTGATGACACCAATGCTATAAGATCCCAAGACATTTGGGTCACCCGAAAATGGACCAGGCCATTTTACCATAGCTCAAGAGGTTTAGCAAAGCTTACGCTTTTTACAACTAAAGAAGAGGCTTTAGCGAGTTTAGAAAAAGAACGCAAAGTTTATGTGGTAAGACCAGGTGATACTTTATCGCGTATTTCTAAACGTAACCATACCAGTATTGCGGCGATTTGTAGGACAAATAAAATCCGAAGCACATCGACGCTTAAAATCGGTCAGAAATTGATTTTAGAGCTTTAATTTTCTTTATTTTGTGGCTTCATTAAATTAGCTTCCTTTTGAAAGTTTGTATAGCCGAAAAACCAAGTGTAGCAAGAGAAATTGCAGCAGTATTAGGAGCCAACACCAAGCGTGATGGTTACTTTGAAGGTAATGGTTATGCGGTAACTTACACTTTTGGACATCTCTGTACCTTATATGAACCTGTAGATTACAAACCGTATTGGAAAAGCTGGGACTTGAACAACTTGCCGATGCTTCCTGAAAAATTTCAGGTTAAGGTTGCTGATAATGAAGGTATAAAAAAGCAATTCAATATTGTAAAATCACTTTTTGATAAAGCCGAAGTTGTTATAAACTGTGGTGATGCTGGCCAGGAAGGTGAATTGATTCAGCGTTGGGTGATTAATGAAGCTAACTACAAAGGTAAGGTACAACGCTTATGGATTTCATCCTTAACCACAGAAGCTATAAAAGAAGGTTTTAAAAATCTGAAATCCTCAAAGGATTATGACAATCTGTATTATGCTGGATTTTCTCGATCTATAGGAGATTGGCTTCTTGGTATTAATGCTACACGATTATATACTGTAAAGCATGGTGGTTACAAACAGGTACTTTCGGTAGGACGTGTACAGACTCCTACTCTTGCCATGTTGGTAAATCGTTTTAAAGAGATTGAAAACTTTGTACCACAGCCTTATTGGGAACTACAAACCTTATATAGAGACACCTTATTTAGTTATGAAGAAGGTCGATTTCTTAAGATGGAAGATGGCGAGATTTTAGCCAACAAGGTAAAAGAGCACGAGTTTGAAATTGTTTCCATCACCAAAAAGAAAGGTACTGAATATGCTCCAAAGCTATTTGACCTTACAGGTTTGCAAGTGTATTGCAATACTAAGTTTGGGTTTTCGGCAGATGAGACCTTAAAAATAGCTCAAAAGTTATATGAAAAAAAAGCGGTTACTTACCCGAGAGTTGACACCACGTTTTTACCAAATGATGTGTATCCAAAAGTAAAAGGTATTTTATCTAAACTTACTGATTACTCGAACTTTACAGCACCTTTATTAACTAAAAAAATTAAGAAGTCTGCTAAGGTATTTAACGATAAAAAAGTAACCGATCACCATGCTATAATCCCAACCGGAATACAGACCCATTTGCAATACAATGAGCAACAAGTTTATGACATTATTGTAAAGCGTTTTATAGCAGTTTTTTATGAGGATTGTAAAGTCTCTAACACAACAGTCATTGGAAAGGCAGCTGATGTCAATTTTAAAACCACAGGCAAAGAGATTTTATCCAAAGGTTGGCGTGTTGTATTTGAGAAACAAGACACTTCGACTGCGCTCAGTGTGACAAAAGATAATATATTACCAACTTTTGTCAAAGGTGAAAAAGGACCACATAAGCCTTCGTTTTTAGAAAAGCAGACCAAGCCACCAAAACAATATACAGAAGCCTCTCTCCTACGTGCCATGGAAACCGCTGGCAAGCAAGTAGATGATGATGAGCTACGGGATTTAATGAAAGAGAATGGTATTGGCAGACCATCAACACGTGCTAATATCATTGAAACGCTGTTTAAACGTAAATATATAAAACGCAACAAAAAGCAGATATTACCTACGATAACTGGTATTCAACTTATTGACACCATACAAAATGAATTGCTAAAATCTGCCGAATTAACCGGAACTTGGGAAAAGCAATTAAAGGATATTGAAAAAGGTAAAATTAGCGCCAATGCCTTTATTAAAGGGATGAAACGCATGGTTGATGCCTTGGTTTATGAAGTGAGAAGTGAGAAAGTGCAAACACGGATTTCTGCAGTAAATAATAAACCCGTAGGAAAATCGAAGTCGAAATCGAAAGGAAAAACAAAAGCTAAAAATTTAGTGGGCAGTAAATGTCCAAAGTGCAAATCTGGTCAGCTTATAAAAGGGAAATCGGCTTACGGTTGTAGCCTTTATGGTAAGTCTTGTGATTTCACATTGCCTTTTAAGTTTGGCGAGAAAACCATTTCTGAAAATCAGTACATTCGGTTATTGAGCAAAGGTTCTACCGTAAACTTAAAAGGGTTTAAGATAAATGGTGAATCCACTGAAGGTTTATTACGCTTTGATGATGCTTTTAAACTAAAGCTAGAGCCCAAACAAACCACTAAGAAAGCAGTTGTAAAAGCTGGTGATGCATGCCCAAAATGTAAAACAGGTAAAATATTAAAAGGTAAAACCGCTTTTGGTTGTAGTAATTACAAAGTTGGTTGTGATTATCGGGTGAGTTTTTAAATTTTATTCCGATGTTTTACTTGATGCTAAATAGGAATCTTATAAGTTACTGCCCTCAATAATTGGCACATAAAAATCCTCCTCAGAGTCTGGGCTTCCGTTTTTGTACTTCGCTCCCATAATTTGAAAATGTGGTCTATCATCGATTTGATGCCCAGAATTCGGTAGCCATTCCGTCATGATGCGTTGATACGTTGCACCAGCATCCATGCCTTTATGAAGGAAGACAGCGTACAAACCGCTGGGAATGGTGTAAGACATCATACCTCCTGGTATATTCTTGATTTCTTTAACTTCGGCACATGCCCATATATCAAAAGGCTGGTTAAAATTACCAAAATCCTTATACTCTTGCATAGCAATTAACTCATCATTTACCCAATTACCAACTTCTTCTTTTCGAGGCATAAATTGTTTCCAAAGCGCAATAATACTTTCCATCTGATGCCTTAGCATATGGCTTTTCATGCCAATGAGTTTTTTTTCTTGTATGGTAACTATTCTTGGATTCATAAACTTGTTGGGTGTAAAAAAGCCACTATCTAAGATAATGGCTTTATGTTATTTTCAAAGTGTATTGTTATGCTTTTTTTACTTTCACGGCATTCATGCCACGTTGTCCTTTTTCAAGTTCAAAAGTGACTTTATCATTTTCAACAATATCGTCTATAATATTACTGACGTGCGTAAAATGCTTTTCGTTAGTTTCTGTATCTATAATAAATCCGAACCCTTTAGAGCTATCATAAAATGACACTTTACCATTTCTAACTGGGTCAAATTCTTCGTCAGAATCTTCTTTTTGAGGTACGCCAAGTACAATGTTTTTGGCTTTTACCTTGATTTTCATTGAAGGATCTGGTGGAGTGTCCGTAAGGTTTCCATTGTGGTCCACATATGCCAAAGGAATACCTGTGGTTCCGCTTTCTTCTTTTTCGAGTTTGCGCGCTTCCATCTTCTTACGCTTTTCCTCTCGCTTTTTTAATCGTTTTTTTTCTTTTTCGCTTTTACTAAATGTCTGTTGTGATCTACCCATTCGTTGTTTTAAAAATTAATATATGCTTGCTTATGAAAATATATAATGCAAACAAGTTAATTTACTTAACAATGAATCGTATTAAAAACCAGAAAAGATAACGTAGAAAATGTTACTAGTGTGGTGTGGTATCTTCAATAAACTTGTGGCAAATATACAATTTTATCTACTTTGTACTTTACCGACCTGCGTAATGTTATTAACACTAGACTTTATGGCTAAAAATGCATTACCATTTGGTTTTATGTCTATATAAACTTTTATGTCATCTACAGTAAACTCAATCGCTATTTCTTGGGCATCATCATCAAAGTTAACATTGTAATTTGTAATTTTCCCATTAACATTAATTGCTTCATCTTTAGCATATAAAGCAGATGCAAATCCTGAAACTTCACTTTGGTTTACAGCTATATTATTCGTAGCACTATCTAATTTCTCTCTCTTTTTATTATTGTACACAAAATCTCCGACAAACTTATAATCTTTGGACTGTACCAAAGCTTTCATCTCATTGTATGTAGATTGAAACTTCTCTTTTTGTGTTGTTTTAGATTGGGCACAACTTAGGCTTGTCGCCGTAAATCCGAACAATAGTGTTAGTATGAATAAATATTTTTTCATTTTATTTTGGTTCAAAAAGGTTATTAATTCTTTCTATACAATCTCTATAATGGTATTTGGTTTCAGTGTTAACCGATGCTCTAACTGCTGAATTTAATACTTGTTTCAATTGGTTAAGCTCTCCTCTTACCAAAGCCCTTACATCAGACTGATTAACATCAAAATACTGTCTGCTACGTCTAGGGTCTAATTTTTCTGTCATTAGGTACTCCATTCTATCTAAATAAACGCGCTGTAAGTTACGTCTAAAAACTGATACGTTAGCTCCAGAGCGTGTCTCTTTCCATAAGCCTAAACGTATATCTTTAAGCATATTTAAAGCAGAATAATTATCACCATCCATGGTATGATGATCAATAAGTCTGCCAATGCGCTCAAAATTCAATAAATTGTTCAGGTGACGGCTTTGCAAGCGTCTTAGTTGCTCAGTATATCCTGCATAGTTTATATTTTGAAGAATTGATCTATCGATTAACCACTCAGGTGTTTCAAACGCATTTTTATGCAACCATTTAATCGCATCCTTTTGATAGGCTTTATCTACAGGATTATAAACCATACCCTCTTGTGACGGATTTTTAGTGTCTTCTACTACTCCACCGACATGGGCAACCACATGGCCAACATAGCGACTCCATACTCCAAGTAGCTCTCCGTAAAGTTCCTCTAAATCTTCATAATTATCGGTTTGATCACTTGTCCAGCTTGGTAAATTTTTAGCAACATATTTTAGATTCTTTAAGCCGTATGTACTGGCTTTTATGCTATTATTGCCAATATCCTCAGTTTGTGCAGTTGGGTCAAAACGGCTACTTTGTTTGCCAAATTTATATTTTGGATCACCAGCTTTTTCCATAATCCAACGATTCAATATTTCTTTTTCATCGTCAGCTGAATTTGCTTCTGGGATATAGCGGTAACCAAAATTGATGGCATAATCGTCATAAGGTCCCAATTGTCTCACAAATCTAATATTTTCATCACCTGGTTGTGCAATGTAATTATAGCGTGCGTAATCCATGATGGTTGCTGCGATACCATTTTTTTGGGTAAAGTCACCATCTCTATAACTCTCAACATCATAGGCATAACTGGCACTCATGTTGTGTGGTAAACCTAAGGTATGCCCAACTTCGTGCGCAATTACCATTTTCATCATTTCACCGATTTCATCATCTGGAGTATTCAGTGTTCTTGCAGATGGATTTGCTGCACCAGTTTCTAATAAATAACGGTTTCTGTAAGAGCGTAAATGGTTGTGATACCAAATAATATCACTTTCTATGATTTCACCACTTCGAGGGTCAGAGACACTTGGTCCTGTGGCATTACGCGTCGTACTTGCTACGTAACGTACTACCGAGTAACGAATGTCTTCTGGACTAAACTCTGGGTCTTCTTCTTTGGTTGGCGGATCTTTGGCGATGATGGCATTTTTAAAGCCTGCTGCTTCAAATGCTGTTTGCCATAGTTCTATACCTTCCTTCATGTATGAACGAAATTTTTCAGGAGTCGCAGGATCCAAATAATACACAATCGGTTTTACAGGCTCCACAAGCTCACCTCTTTTATAAGCTTCAATGTCTTTTGGAATTAATTTCCAACGTCTTAAGTAAGTTTTTCTATCTGCTTTAAGTTCGTCACTTCCATAATCGTATTGACTGAGTGTAAACCAACCTACTCTCTCATCAAAATAACGCGGTTGCATTGGTTCTTCTGGCAATAAAATCATGGACTGATTAATTTGCATACTTATGGTCTCAGCACTAGAGTTACTTGGCGGTTCGGCTGCGTTGTAGGTAAAATCCTGAACGACTTCGATATTTTCAGGATAGCTCCTCACAGAATTAATGAAACTTCTGGATTTATCAAGACTTCGCACCTTATATTGCTTTCTAAAGGACGAAGGCAAGCCGCTAATTGCTTTAACGTCTGAGTCGTAAAATTTAGTAACATCAATCACTATAGCAGATGAGTCTTTAGAAAATGCCGCGATATCAAACGCATATAATGTTGGCTCATAATTATTAGCCCTAACCGACACATTAATTGGCAAACTATCTGCAGCTACAGCGCTAGATGACTTTTCCTTTATGAGTATTTTGTCCTTAAAGCGTTCCCAATTGATCATTCGGGTATTAATTTTTGTACCAGCATTTACATAGCCTCCACCCAAATTTGAAGGCAATTTTGCTAATCTGCTCACCAATAGCATATCCGTATTAAGGTATTCCACTGGTATTTCGTAATAGTACTTCTCCCCTACCAAATGCACATCGAACAACCCTTCGTCAGTTTTGGCATCTTTGGTAATCACCTTATCATAATCCTTAATTTTTCCGTTTTTCTTTTTTGGTGTTTGTGCATTTGCCGTTGCTGCTTGTGGTGTTTTTGATTTAGATGCTTTTTCAGTTGTAGCACATGAAAAAACGACTAATGTGCAAAGCGTTATGGCGAAGAAATTTTTCATATTGGGATAAGTGTTTTTTAGTTGAGACTTTAAAGATAAATAATTGAATCGTAGTTGCAATTTATTTCTTAAAAGCTGTTAAAATACTATGGTTATTCCTCCATTCTAAAGTACTTTTGCATAAAATGAAATTATGTTAAAGCTACTTCCTGTTTTTAGAATTGTTACCTTACTCGAAGGGGTTTCTTATATCCTTTTATTATTTGTAGCAACACCTATAAAATATTTTGGCAATGATCCGCAGTATGTAAAATTATTGGGTATGCCACATGGCTTATTGTTTATTGCTTACATCATATTAGCGATTCTCATCAGTAAGGATATGAAATGGAACAATAGAACATTGCGCACTGTATTACTGGCTTCTATCATTCCTTTTGCCACATTTTATGTAGAAAAGAAATTCTTAAGGAAATCAAATGCAAAACATTAAACATTTTATCTACGATTTTTTGATAGACAAGGGTTTTTCTGAAACCACAGCCATCTATCTTAATATGCTGGGTTTATTATTGGCACTTTTGTTAATAGCATTTGTTGTGGATTACGTCACCAAGCGATTACTCTGGAAATTTTCTTCAGGAGTCGCTAAACGTACCAAAACCGATTTTGATGATATCTTAATCCGAAATAAGCTTCCTAGAGCAGTTGCACATATTATTCCGCTCATCATTTTAATTGAATTTGTGCCTCAGGTTTTTTTCGATTTTGAATTTACAGAATCAATAGTGGAAGACACATTGAAAGTTATCGCGATAGTGCTGGCGCTACAAATCATTAGAAGACTTCTTCACTCTATTAGAGACTATTTAAAAACCTTACCACAATATCGGGACAAACCTGTTGATAGTTATATACAGGTCTTTATGATTTTTGCATGGTTATTGGGACTATTTTCCATTATAGCCATAGTCACAGGGATTTCATTCCTAAAATTTGCTGCGTCTCTTGGTGCTGCATCCGCTGTTATTATTTTGATCTTTAAGGATACCATCCTTGGTTTTGTGGCAAGCATCCAAGTCTCCATTAACGATATGGTGCGTATTGGCGATTGGATCACTTTTGAAAAATATGGCGCTGATGGTGATGTTACAGAAATCAATTTGGCAACAGTAAAAGTGCAGAATTGGGATATGACCATTACAACCATACCTACCTATGCCTTAATTTCGGATTCGTTTAAGAACTGGCGAGGAATGATGGCTTCTGGTGGACGACGCATTAAACGTTCCGTAATTGTTAAGGTTTCAACCATTAGATTTTTAACTGCGGAGGATGTCGAGGAATTGAAGAAGATTCAATTGGTAACCGATTATCTAAATTCCATTTCTACAAAAATAGAAGCCCAAAATAAGGAAAGTGGTGCCGACAAATCTTTGCTTATCAATGGTGTAAATCTCACCAATTTTGGTGTGTTTAGAAAGTATCTACAGACCTATATTGAAAATCATTCTGCCATTAACAAAGATATGACTTTTATGGTACGACAGTTAGAGCCTACTCCACAAGGTATCCCTATGGAAATTTATGCCTTTAGTAAAGACCAGCGCTGGGTGAACTATGAATATATTATCGGAGATATTTTTGATCATGTTTTAGCTTCTGTTAAATACTTTGGTCTTGAGATTTATGAGCTCTCATTAAACCCACAAGCTTAACCATTTTTTAATCGATCCTTAACAAACTCAATTTCCGTTTTACCATGTGGTACAGGTTTGCCGTCTTCACCAAGGTTAACCATAATAATGTTATCTACAGTTAAGATGGTTTCTCTTGTCATCTTGTTTCTGGCTTCACATTTCATGGTAATAGATGTTTTGCCAAATTTGGTGACCTCGATGCCGATCTCAACGATATCTCCTTTTTTGGCTGATGCCATAAAATTGATTTCTGAGATATACTTGGTGACTATCTTGGAGTTTTCTAATTGAATAATTGTGTATAAAGCAGCTTCTTCGTCTATCCAAGCTAACAATTGCCCTCCGAACAAGGTGCCATTGGGATTTAGGTCTTCGGGTTTTACCCATTTTCTGGTATGGAATCTCATCAATAGTAATTAGTATTAAGTAGTTAGTACAAAGTAACCTATTTAAAGTAGTGTTTGTTGTGGATCAGAACCATCATTTGGTATTTTTAGCTCCGCTCCTAAATTGTCATTAAGTTGTTTTATAAAATAGGCTGAAAGCAAAGGTGATTCTTTTTCAATGTTTTGGTGGACAAAGAAATCTATTTCTTCAATGCCATTGTCTTTCCAAATTTTTAAACGTTCTACCCAATCATCTAATCTGGTGTAATCGCTTTTATGGTTGGCACCTACGTAGCGTATAAATGCTCTAGAGTTGGTTAATCGCATATGCATTAAATCTCTTCTGCCTGCACTATCTACAATTACGTTGGAAATATTGTTTTCTTCAAGCAATTGATATAAATCTTTAGCAATGGTTTTGTCATTGTACCAATCTGTGTGTCTAAACTCAATAGCCAATGGTACTTCTTTTGGCCAACTTTCAGTAAAATTCACCACACGATCAAAATCCTTAGGTGCAAAGTTGCTGTGCATTTGTAAAAATATACAGCCTAACTTTTCTTTTAAATTGATGGCACTGTTAAGGTAGTTGTCTACAACTGGATTGATGTCCTCGTTGAGACGTTTCCAATGGCTGATTTCCTGACTCAGTTTTGGAAAAAACTTAAAATTATCTGGTGTTTTATCGTACCACTTTTCAAACTGTTCTGGTGGAAATATTCTATAGAATGTAGCATTGAGTTCGATGGAATTGAATTGACGCGAATAGTATTCCAGTTCATCTTTTGTGCCTCTTGGGTAAAAACCTTTTAAATCGGCTTTATTCCATTTAGCACAACCAACAAACACATTAAACTTGTCCGATGGGTTTTTCCGCAAGGTCTTTAAGGTGTCAGGATGGTCTGGCGGTAAGGTAAAATCAATATCACCTGGATTATCAACACTTCCGAATTTCATATTTAAAAGTTTTACTCAAAGATAAAGTTAAAAGGCTATTTATGAATTAAAAGATATAGGATTTTCCTATCCTAAAATCATCAATGTTAATAACACCGTTAACAACATAAATGAGCTTAAAGCTATAGCTGTAAGTTAATACTTAAATTTAATTCCGAATTAAATAAATTACTTAACCATGTCAACCCGAACTGAAAATCTACTGGCCATTAGACCTGTTATTCTTTCTGCAAAAATTTATGATTCTATGAGTTCTGAAGAGTTATTTCAGAATAAAACACTGCGTCCGATTATTAAAATGCAGCACGATTTGATCGTTGCCGTATTCAACAATTATATTGTTAAGCGTAAGAATGTATTTTACGATTTAACACTGCAGAAACAGTTGGCTTATATTGACAATACCATACATAAGGATATGAAGTTTAGAAACTCTGTAAAAGGAATGATTATAGGTCAATTTACCACAGAGGAATATGCGCTGTACATTGAAAATTCATCTGCATTGAACAAGCGCATGATGAATATTGTAAAAGAACGCCTTATTGACAGCGTTCAGCTTTTTACAAAACCAAAAGTTTTACAGGCTGTTTAAAGCAAAGATTCACCATTAAGATTAGTGGTGAGCACATCGCTCATATAATCAAAGTAAGGTCGTATTTTTTTAAAATCGTCATTGACCTCTTCTAAAAAACCTTCAGCAATAACGTCTTTGTCTTTATATTTCTTTGTAAAGATGAATTGCTTTCTACGGATTAAATCTATCGCTGGATGCTCTTTATCAAATCCCTTTGGTGCTGTCTTTAGTTCATCGCCAACAAATCCGCCCCAAGTTTCTTTAAAAGCTTTATCACTTAGGATAGTTCGCATCTCGCTATCATCCATTTCAAACTCTTTTCTAATACGCAAAAGGTCTTCTTTGTTTGGTTCCCAAAAACCTGTAGCTATAAACGACTCGTCATTGGGCTGAATATGCAAATAATAACCACCTCTTAATTCTGGTTTTTTCCTTGCGAACGAACCACCAAAATGAGTTTTATAAGGTAATTTGTTTTTAGAAAACCGTACGTCTCTATAGATTCTAAAGATTTTTATTTTTTCAATCTGATCATGCGAATTCATCAACTCGCCCAAATAGTTATAAGCCGCTTTCACCTTAGTCTCAATAGCTTTAAACTCTGGTTTATGTTCATTAAACCAATCTCTATCATTGTTCGTAGCTAGCTTTTTAAAAAATATAAGGGTTTCTTTTGGTATAGTTGTGCTCATGGATTTTTCGGTTTGCATAAAAATAAGGAAAAGCCATCAACTTGATGGCTTTTGCAAATACATAATGGTACTGATTACAGCTTACTATCGTTAAATTTTTTAACGATCAACGTTCCTTTATCATCGTAATATTCTATTACGAACATACCGTTTCTAAAGTATCCAATTCCTGAATAATCTCCTGTTTCTAAGAGATATACGTCGGCATTATTAGAGAATCTAGCATTTGCTAAAGTCTCATTAGACTCCTTTTCACTAATTTCGAAACCTGTATCGGTCGGATTGAACGCGTAGGTTTTTCCATCGTGCTGGTAAAAAGTTAATTCTGATTGACTATCATAAAATGGATCTTCATCATTATCAATATAAATTACTTTTGATACCTTAGTTGCAGGAAAAACTCTCGGTGCATTAATAGTACCCTCATAACTTGGATCAGTCTTTATTTTTTGCTCTTTAGTAGTTTTGATCATAACTTTTTTCTGCACCATCTCACCATTTTCCATAACGTTGATGATTTTGGTTTTAGTTACAACCATTTTATCTTTGTTCGTTTTGTCTGTTTCTTCTTTTTTTTCTTGGGCTTGCATGCCAACGAAAGCAACAAGTGCCAATGCAAATATTTTAAATTTCATGTTTTATTTTATTTTTAGTTAAACTAATAATTATTCCAGAAAGATTTTCTCTAGACTTTTTTAGTGGAGCCTCTTAAAAGTGAAATTATAAATAGTACTAGAAATACAAAAAATAAGATTTTCGCAATTCCTGCAGATGCTCCTGCTATGCCGCCAAATCCTAGAATTCCGGCGATGATTGCAATAATTACAAATGTGATTGTCCAACGTAACATATCATTATAGCTTTAAATGATTAGTATTTTAATTTGTTCTGATTTTCAGAACCTTACGTAGCTAATATCGTAATGATATAGCGAATGCGTTTGCTCTTATCAAATTAGTTTTAGCTTATTTCTAAGAACAAATCGTTAATTCTTTAATTTTTGTTAAAATCCCCTTTATTATTTGGAGTCTCAATATTTAGTTGATTGTCAAACTGTAGTGTTCTTATAGGGAAAGGGATATTAATATCTTCCTTATCGTAAGCTTTTTTAATCTCAATTATAGCTTTGGTCTTAGCTTTTAGCTTCTCTAGCATACTTTCGGCATCAATCCAAAATCTGCAAAGATAGTTTATAGAACTACCACCGAATTCAGTGTAGTAAAACTCTACGTCCTCAGGTTTTTCAACCTGGTCAAAAGTATTTGCAATTACCTCCTTTGTCAACTGCTCTACTTTTTCAAGGTCGGACTCATACCCTACACCACATTCTAAAAAGACTCTCATCTTTGTAGTTAGTGAGTAGTTTTTAAGAGGGTTATCTAAAATGGTCTTATTAGGAATGACAACGATATTGTTATCTGATTCTTTTAGAGTAAAATCTTTTAAATTGATATCCATTACTTCACCAGAATATCCCGTAGTTTCTACCCAGTCACCGATACGAATTTTCTTTCTAAAAGACAGTATTAGCCCTGCAAATGTATTGGCCAAAGTGCCTTGTAATGCTAAACCTATAGCTAAACCTACAACACCAGCACCAGCAAGCAATGAGGTTAATGCTTTACCTAAGTTCATTACTCCTAGGGCTATAAATAAACCTAAGGCCACAACTACAACAGCAGATACTCTTGCTATGGCATTTTTAATTGAATCTTGTTCAATTTTCTTAGATACCAATTTACCTACAATTTTGCTTATATATCTAGCAGCAAAAAAAGCTGCTACCATTACTAAAATTGCTAAAATAAAATTAGGTATGTATTCTATGGTTGTATTAAACCAGCCTTGTAACTTTTCAATAAGATTACCGAGGGCTTCATTAAATTGTTCTTTCATTTGTTTGTTAATATTTTATTCAATTAACTACTTTTTTTTAGAAAGTCTTAACTCTTATGCTTCTAAAACGCTCTCATTTAATTGTGATGCGGTTTCTTTTGTAAAGGCATCTAGCATCCAACTACTTTTTTCTAATTCTCTAATGTAAGCTCCTATTAGATCTATGGTTCCTTCGTCTTTAGCATTTTCCGCTTTGTCTATGACTTTAGACATCTGTGATAATAATTTGCCATGATTGTCTAAAATTGTTGTTACCATTTCTTTATCTGTTAATTTTGAAGTTGCCTCTTCAATTGATGCTGATTTTAAGTAATCCTTAAGTTTACTCAATGGATGGTAGCGCAACGTTAATATACGTTCTGCTATTTCATCTATTTTTACTCTTGCATCTGTATATAATTCTTCGAATTTATCATGCAGTTCAAAGAAATTCTCACCTAAAATATTCCAATGAAAATTTCTAAGGTTTTGATAGTAAATGTGATAATCCGCCAATAATGTATTTAGCTCTACAACTGTTGGTAATAGTTTTTCGTCTTTTATATTTAAATAGTTCATATATGAATTTTGTTTTTGGTTAAACATATACTAAATATTAATATATGGTTACTGTAGAGCCTGTCAAGCGACTTAACAAGGTTTAACGATGTGCCTGTTTTATTAACTTAAAGTTTTGTTAATGAAAGCACTAATTGTTAAAGTGATTTAACATGTTAATATCTCAGTTTGGAATAGTTAAAAATAAACTTGTATGTTGAAAGAATTTTCAGTATTATGCACAACTTTTAAAACACACATTTATTTTATGGGTAGACCAGCAACAAGACCAACAAAGTTAAAAGACGGATATTATATTGAAATCCGCAACAAAGGTTCAAAATCAGGTGTTAAGCTTTATAGTGGCACCAAATTACAGATGCATCGCGCTATAAAGATGTACGAACGATCAAAAGAAGTTATAATTCTAGGAGAATCTGTCAACGGCAAATTTGTTGACAAGGAACCAAAATTACATGTAGTAGATTAACTATATATAAATGGTATTTAAAGAAGGGTGGAAATTTTATTTCACCCTTTTTTTTGTTTATTGAAGTTGGATTAACAAATAACGTTCTAAAAATTTTTCATAAATTGTTATTCTTAATGGTAGATAATTCTGCTAAAAACTAACTAAATTAAATCAATATTATTATGACAACATCAGTTAACAAACCTCCAATTTGGTTTTGGATTGTCAGTGTTATTGCACTTATCTGGAATGGAATGGGTGTACATGGTTACTTAAGTCAAGCATACGAAACAGCAGCTTACACAGATACTTATACCACTGATCAGCTTGAAGTTATGAATAATTTACCTGCCTGGTACACAGCCCTATTTGCTATAGCAGTTTTCTCTGGCGCCTTAGGTTGTTTATTATTGTTAATTAGAAAAAAAACAGCAAAGTTATTCTTAATACTTTCATTTATAGCTGCAACTATACAGATGATCTATTTCTTATTTATCGCCGACTTAAATGGAGTAGACTTCAGTGCGAACAAGATAATGGCTTACATAATAATTGTTTTTGCTGCTTTTCTGGTTTGGTTTGCGAAGCATTCCGCTAATAAGCGTTGGATCAATTAGAAAAATAACCAACCAAATTAAAAAGGAATTAGTTTTTACTAGTTCCTTTTTTTATTCAAAATTGATGGAATGTAAAATTAGGCCTGATGCGGGAGCAATATAATTCATCACTTCAGTACTGTCATTTTGCAACGTACTTTTAATATAGTCTAGAGTTACCTCTCCTCTACCCAATTTTATAAGACAACCAAACATCAGTCTGATTTGATTACGCATAAAACCCTTTCCTTTAATTTTGAATACATATGACTTCTTTGGGAAAAAATTTGCAACGTAGATATCGTTATCTACAATAATTGAAGACTCTATTGTCCTTGTATATTCACCCTTATTTGTGGCTTTGTAGCAATAGGCTTTAAAATTGTGGGTGCCCTCAAACAGTTTAGCACCTCGTTGCATCAGCTCAACATCTAAAGGCTCTAAAATTGTCGTTAATATTGGAGCACAGAATGGATGGTTTTTTTGGCCTTCTGAAAAAACATAATGGTATTCCTTTACTTTAGAATCTTGAATAACATTAAAGTCCTTATTAACTTCTTCAATAGACAATGCTCTTATGTCTTGAGGTAAATTGTGATTGAAGAGCTCCAAGAATTCATCAAAATCTTCAATAGGTTCATTGTAAATAAAAAGTTCTAAAGCCGCTTCATTTGCCGAAACCATGGCATCCGTTCTACCTGCACCTAAAGTTTTAAATCGCGTTTCACCAAGAATATACTTCAAGGTTCTATCTATCATTAGATGAATCGTTTTTACATCGGGTTGTTTTTGCCAACCATGAAAACGATAGCCTAAGTATTGTATTTTTATGAGGTAGTAAAAACGCTTGTCAAACATTTTAACAAGAACGTTATTTTATTGAAGATAGCAAAGTGACATTTATAATTTTGAAATTATATTAGGAAATTATGAATTAACTCATCCAAATCTATTATTAATGTGTAATTAATAAAAAACATTACCATGAAAACTATTTTATCATTCACCATTTTTTTAATACTGTTTAATTTTGGATGCGCTCAAGAGGCAGAAGTAAAAAAGTTGGTCGCTATGAGCGACACATACCAAAAAGCCTATAAATACGGTTCAAAATATTACGAAGTAGGATCAGACGAACCTTTTACAGGTGTGTTATATGGAAAATATGATAATGGTAATTATATGACTATGCAAGAATATGTAGATGGTATTGGCAATGGAAAATGGATAGACTTTGATCCTTACGGAAGAAAAGTGTGTGAAGGCACCTATAAAGACAATCGTGTTGAGGGCCCTATCACATTCTATTATGAAGACGGGAGCATCAAATCAAAAGGTCAATACACGCATTGGAAACGTCCTATTGGAGAATGGACATATTATGATAAAGAAGGTAATGTCGTTTCTACAATGACCTTTACTCGCTAATTACTTTTCTCGTGACTTTAACACCTTCTCTACATCATTAAGCTTAAACCCTTTTGCTTGTAACAACATTAAATAGTGAAATAACAAGTCGGCACTTTCCTCTAAAAACAAGTCATCATTATTGTCTTTAGCTTCAATTACTACTTCCACTGCTTCCTCTCCTACTTTTTGAGCGACTTTATTAATTCCTTTGGCAAATAATGATGCTACATAAGATTTTTGGGAATCGGCATTTTTAATTCTTGAGGTGATTGTATTTTCTAATGTCGTAAGGAATCCATAAGACTGTTTGTTTTCTTCATTCCAGCAGGTGTCAGATCCTTTGTGGCATGTCGGTCCGTTTGGATTTACTAATACAAGAAGCGTATCGTTATCGCAGTCTAATTTAATATCTACGAGATTTAATACATTACCACTTTCCTCGCCTTTTGTCCAAAGTCTATTCTTAGTTCTGCTAAAGAACGTAACTAAGCCAGAAGCTTTTGTTTTTTCAAATGCTTCAGCATTCATGTAGCCCAACATAAGTACATTTTTGGTTTTAGCATCTTGAATGATTGCTGGTACTAATCCGTCTGGATTTTTATTGAAATCTATGTTCATTTTTTTGTTTTTTATCACACTGAGCGCAGTCGAAGTGCTTTTAGTATTGATCAATTTTCTTCTTTCGACTGCGCTCAAGATGACAGAAAATTGATTTGATTTAGTCATAACCTAACAGGAATACCTTCTAGTTTTAATTCTTCTTTTAAATCCTTAATTGCTATTTCACCAAAATGAAACACGCTTGCAGCTAATGCAGCATCAGCTTTTCCGTATATAAATGTATCTGCAAAATGTTTAATCGTTCCTGCTCCTCCTGAAGCTATAATCGGAATATTTACCAATTCTGATAGTTTGGCCAATGCCTCATTTGCGAATCCTGCTTTTGTTCCGTCGTGATTCATTGAGGTAAACAGGATTTCCCCAGCACCTCGTTCTTCAACCTCTTTTGCCCAGTCGAAGAGATTTAGGTCTGTCGGAATAGTTCCTCCAGCTAAATGAACAATCCACTCCTCTCCTATTTTCTTGGCATCAATTGCTACGACTATACACTGACTTCCAAATTTATCAGAAAGCTCATTGATTAATTCCGGACGCTTTACTGCCGACGAGTTTATTGACACCTTATCTGCACCACAATGCAATAAGTCATCTACATCTTCAACCGATGAAATTCCACCTCCAACCGTAAATGGTATATTAACTTGCTCTGCGACTTTTAACACCATATCGTGCATGGTTTTGCGTTTTTCCTGAGTTGCAGAAATATCTAAAAACACCAGTTCGTCAGCACCTAAGTCGGCATATTGTTTAGCCAGAACTACTGGATCACCTGCATCACGCAAATCAACAAAATTGACTCCTTTTACAGTTCTTCCGTTTTTAATGTCTAAGCATGGTACGATTCGTTTTGTAAGCATAAGCCCATCCTAGCCTTCCCAAAGGGAAGGAATATTTTAATTATTAATTATAAAATTCTCTAATTTTTTTAAACCGATTCTGTTTTCATAAATGGCCTTTCCTATAATCACACCTTCACAACCAATAGCCTCTAAGTCTTCTAAATCTTTAATGCCAGAAACTCCACCAGATGCTATAAGTTTTATGGATTGAGCTCCACTACTATTACTACATTCTGTTATTATAGTCTTATACAAATTAAGAGAAGGACCTTCTAACATTCCATCTTTTGAAATATCTGTACATATTACGTACTTAATACGTTTTCTCTGATAATCTTTTATAAACGAAACAACTTCCTCTTTACTATTATCTTGCCAACCATTAATGGCAATTTTACCGTCATTACTATCTGCTCCCAAAATTATTTTTTGCGGTCCGTATTTAGACAACCAGCCTTCAAAAGTTTCTCTATCATCTACAGCAATACTGCCACCTGTAATCTGTCTAGCACCACAATTAAAAGCTATATTTAAGTCTTCATTAGATTTTAAACCACCGCCAAAATCAATCTTTAGTGTTGTTTTAGAAGCAATTTGTTCTAGAACCTTATAGTTTACTATATGCTTAGCTTTAGCTCCATCTAAATCAACTAGATGCAAATATTCAATACCCGAAGCTTCAAAAGCCTTGGCCACTTCTAGAGGGTTTTCATTGTATATCTTCTTTGTGTCGAAATCTCCTTTGGTAAGACGAACACATTTGCCATCTATGATATCTATTGCTGGTATTATTCTCATGTCTACTTTCTGCAAAGGCAGAAATCTTATTTTAGTTAATATTTCTTTTTATTTTCTAAACACCCTTAAAGTCCCCTTAAGGGGATAATCTTGAAATTAAAGATTCAGGAAATTTTTAAGCAATTGCTCTCCTGCTTTAGAGGATTTCTCTGGATGAAACTGCACTCCAAAAAAATTGTCATTCTCTAATGCTGAAGCATATTCCAATTCGTAATCTGAAGTAGCAATGGTTTCAGTACAACTCTCTGCATAGTAACTATGTACCAAATACATATAGTCTCCTTCACTTATGTTTTTAAACAAATCTGACTTTAGATTCTTAACGGTATTCCAACCCATTTGAGGGACCTTAACATTATTTGAAAAGCGTTTTACATTTGTATTGAAAATACCAAGTCCTTTGGTATCACCTTCTTCTGTATAATTACACATCAATTGCATGCCCAAGCAAATCCCCAAAACTGGTTGTTTTAATTGTGGAATTAATTTATCCAAACCACTTTCCTTAAGCATTTTCATTGCTGAACTTGCCTCACCAACACCAGGAAAAATGACTTTATCTGCTTTTATTATTTCATCTGGATTATGAGATAATATGGCATCTATACCCAAACGCTGAAAAGCGAATTGAATACTCTTGATGTTTCCTGCACCGTAATTGATAATTATAATGTTCAAAATGTGTATTTCTCTTTAAATTTTAATTATTTGAAATTTGTTATTTACAAAAGGTGTTTTTACAATACACCTTTTGTTGATGGTAAAATCATTTTTTCTACATCGCGTTTTACCGCCATTTTTATTGCTTTTGCAAAGGCTTTAAAAATTGCTTCAATTTTATGATGTTCATTTGTGCCTTCAGCTTTGATATTTAAATTGCACTTTGCACCATCCGTAAAGGACTTAAAGAAATGATAAAACATTTCCGTTGGCATTTTACCAATCATTTCGCGTTTAAAATCTGCTTCCCAAACCAACCAATTTCTCCCACCAAAATCAATTGCTACCTGTGCTAAGCAATCATCCATGGGTAAACAGAAACCATAGCGCTCTATACCCAACTTGTTTCCTAGTGTGGTTGCGAACACTTCACCTAAAGCTATGGCTGTATCTTCAATAGTATGATGTTCGTCGACCTCTAAATCTCCATCAACTTTAATGTTTAAATCAATCTGTCCATGCCGTGCGATTTGGTCTAGCATGTGATCGAAAAATGCAATTCCGGTATCGATTTTGCTTTTTCCAATGCCGTCTAGATTTAAATCAATTTTAATTTTGGTTTCATTGGTGTTTCGTTCTATACTTCCAATGCGTTCGGTAGATTTTAAGAACTCATATATTTGTTCCCAGTCGTTGGTTTCTAAAGCAATATAGTTTTCTAATTCCTTATTGCTAACAGTGACTTCATCTGTTCCCAGGTTGGTGTTATCATTTATGAATATCCCTTTTGATCCTAAGTTTTTAGCCAACTCTACATCTGTAAGCCGATCACCAATAACAAATGAATTGGCTAAATCATAGTCATAGGAAAAATATTTGGTTAACAACCCTGTATTAGGTTTGCGAGTTGGTGCATTATCTTTTGCGAATGTTCTGTCGATAAATTGCTCTTTAAATACAACACCTTCTTGTTCAAAGGATTTTAAAATGAAATTATGAACTGGCCAAAAAGTGTCTTCAGGATATACCTCTGTGCCCAAACCATCTTGATTGGTAATCATTACGATTTCAAAATTCAATTCCTTTGCAATTTTACTTAAGTATTGAAATACTTTAGGGTAGAATTCCAACTTTTCAAACGAATCGATTTGTTCGTCAGCTGGCTCTTTTATTAGAGTTCCGTCTCTGTCTATGAATAATACAGGCTTCATGATAGTTGGTTTAATGTCTTAATTAATATATTGTTTTCTTCTTCGGTACCAATAGTGAATCTTAGACAGTTCTCACATAATGGTTGTGTTGTTCTATTTCTTACTACAATGCCTTTTTCAATCAATTGATTATAACGCAAGTTGGCATTATCTACTTTGACTAAAATGAAATTAGCATCTGAAGGATATATATTTTTAATGACTGATATTTCTGATAATTGTGTTACAAGTAGTTTCCGTTCATTCAATATAGAATTTACTTCTTTATTTACTTCATCTAAACTTGTTAATCTTTCTAAAGCCTTATCTTGAGTTAATTGATTGACATTATAAGGTGGCTTTATTTTATTTAAAACTGAAATAATTTCTACTGAAGCGTAGCATATTCCTAATCGTATACCTGCTAAACCATAGGCTTTTGACAAGGTTTGTGTTACAATAAGATTTGGAAATTCATCTAATCGACACAACCAACTCTCTTGGTTCGAAAAATCGATATAGGCTTCATCTATAACTACTAATCCATTAAATCCTTCAATTAATTCTTCAACCTTACTAGCATTAAAACTATTAGCTGTAGGATTATTAGGCGAGCATAAAAATAGAAGTTTTGAATTGCTGTTTTGAACAGATAGGATTTCTGAAACCTTAGGTTCAAAATTGTCATCTAATTCTTTAGAAATAACATCCACAGCATTTAAATCCGCCAATACAGAATACATTCCATAGGTTGGTGGCAATGTGATAACGTTGTCTTGCTTTGGTTCACAAAACGCTCTAAACAATAAATCCAATACTTCATCGCTTCCATTTCCTAATAATATTTGAGATGGATTTACCCCTTTAATTTCTGCTAAACGCTTCTTAACTTTCGATTGTTGTGGGTCTGGATACCTGTTGACATTTGTCTGAAACGGATTCTCATTGGCATCAATAAAAACCATATCTGCAGTTGCTTCCTTATACTCATCGCGAGCAGAAGAATAAGGTTTAATGTTTTTTATATTTTCTCTAATGAGATTATTTAAATTGAAATCTTTCATTTTATAAATTCTCGATACAATTTCTCTACCGAAAGCATTCGTTTTCGAAAATCACTCAAAGTGAGGTTTATTTATTCTTTAAATCATTCAGTCTTAAGGTTACGGCATTCTTGTGTGCATGCAATCCTTCGGCTTCAGCCATTAATTCTATTGCTTTACCTATATTCTGAATTCCATCTTTTGATATTCTTTGAAAGGTCACACTCTTTTGAAAACTATCCAAGTTGACACCTGAATAGGCTTTTGAGAACCCATTGGTTGGTAAGGTGTGATTGGTACCTGAGGCATAATCACCAGCACTTTCTGGTGTGTAGTTTCCAATAAATACAGAACCTGCATTAATTATATTATCAACAAAAAAGTTATTATTCTTTGTTGAAATGATCAAGTGTTCTGGCCCATACTCATTCACAAATTCTAAGGCAGTATCAACATCTTCAATTAAAAATGATCTTGAATTTTGTAATGCCTCTTCAGCAATAGCTTTTCTTGGCAGCTGCTTAAGTTGCTCTTCAATTTCTTTGTTAATTTCCTCTATTATTTTTTTTGAATCCGATACCAAAATAACCTGGCTATCAGTGCCATGTTCTGCCTGACTCAATAAATCTGAAGCCACATAAGCCGGATTTGCAGAATCATCTGCCAAAACCAATAATTCGCTTGGACCAGCAGGCATATCTATCGCTACACCATATTTAGTCGCCAACTGCTTTGCCACAGTTACATATTGATTTCCTGGACCGAATATTTTATAGACTTGCGGAATACTTTCGGTTCCAAAAGTTAAACCTGCAATAGCTTGTATGCCACCAACCTTTATAATTTTTGTAACACCACAAAGTTGGGCTGCATATAAAATCTCATCAGCCAATTTGCCGTTTTTGTTCGGTGGAGAACATAACACTATCTCTTTACAACCTGCGATATTCGCTGGAATGGCCAACATTAAAACGGTTGAAAATAAAGGTGCCGTTCCGCCAGGAATATACAAACCAACTTTTTGAATTGGTCGTTTTTCCTGCCAGCACTCCACTCCATTCATAGTTTCAACACAAACCTTATCTGTTTTTTGTGCTTTGTGAAATTTCTCAATATTGGTTTTTGCTAATTGTATAGCTTCCTTTAAATTATTAGAAACTGATTTTACGGCTTCGATAATTTCAGCTTTGCTAACGACCTGAGATTCTAATTTTACTCCATCAAATTTTGAGGTGAATTTACCTATAGCATTATCACCACTTTTGCGGACATCCGTAAAAACTTCATTCACCGTTTTTTCAATATCGTCAACAGTCTGTGTAGGACGCTTTAGAATCTCTGACCAATTCTCTTTATTTGGATTTTCTATCAACTTCATATTACAAAACCATATTCTCAATTGGACAAACTAAAATTCCCTCAGCGCCATTTGCCTTTAATTCATCAATCACATTCCAAAAATCATTTTTATTGATAACGGAGTGTACTGAGCTCCAACCTTCTGTAGCCAATGGCAATACTGTTGGACTCTTCATGCCTGGTAGCAGATTTATAATGTCATTTAACTTCTCGTTAGGTGCATTCAAAAGCACATATTTGCTTTCTCTTCCCTTTATAACAGACTGTAATCTAAATTGAATTTTGTCTATTAAATTTTGATTCTCATTAGATATTCTAGGAGACGTTGCCAAAACCGCTTCAGATTTTAATAGTACTTCAATCTCTTTAAGTCCGTTTTTGAATAAAGTACTTCCACTGGATACGATATCACAAATACCATCTGCCAGCCCAATATTGGGTGCAATCTCAACAGAGCCATTAATGATGTGCAGATTAGCCTTTACACCGTTTTTATCTAAAAATTGATTTACTGTATTTGGATACGACGTTGCAATACGCTTTCCGTCTAAATCCTTCAAACTTTTGGCATTTGAAGATTTAGGAACAGCAATGGATACTTTACATTTTGAAAACCCTAAACGTTCTATAATAGAAATATCATCACCTTTTTCTACCAAAACATTTTCTCCAATAATTGCTGCATCCACTACTCCATCTCTTAAGTATTGTGGTATATCACCATTTCTTAGATAAAAAACTTCCAAAGGAAAGTTACGTGCAGAAGCTTTTAGCTGATCTTTTCCATTATCAACGGAAATTCCTATTTCTTTTAAAATTTTCATGGAATCATCGTGAAGACGACCCGATTTTTGAACTGCAATTTTTAATTTATTCATTTTTAATTTTAGTATAGTCTAAGAATTCATGAGTATTTTAGAACTAAAAAACCCGCTTGAATTCTCAAACGGGTTATTAAAATATATGTTGATTTTATTCAATACATTTTCACCTCGCTTGAGCGATTATATGAAAATGATGATGTAATTGAATAAGTGCCATATTTCGTTTTGTTGCTACAAATATTGCTAAATAAAATTTATTAATCCTAATAAAAAATGATAGAAATTAAATTTTTAGCAAATATTTAATATTTCAAAAGGTAATTTATTGATTTCCTAAAATGATTGGCATTCCGCTTTCACCTGAGCCAATGATAACCACTTTACTATTTGGTGACTCTGCCAATCTGTTAGTAGCATCTATACCTTTATCTTGCAAAATCTTATCAGTTAATGAAGCGCTTAAAATTCTATTGGCATCAGCTTTACCCTGAGCTTCAATTCTAACTTTCTGAGCTTCTTTTTCTGCTGTAACCAGTCTAAATTCATACTCTAGCGACTCTTGCTCTTGCTTTAATTTGCGTTCAATAGCCTGTTTGATTGTAGGCGGTAGTGTTACATCTCTCACTAAAATTTCGTCTAAAACAATGTACTGTCCGTCAACAATTTTTTTGGTCTCCTCAAAAATTTCTTTTTGAATTGCATCTCGTTTACTTGAATACAATTGTTCAGGTGTATAGCGACCGACCACACTTCTCGCTGCTGATCGAATTGTAGGTAGAATAATTCGCTGTAAATAATTTTCACCTATTTCTTGGTGCAATCTTCCAAGATTTTTCTCATCTGGCTGGTACCAAGCCGAAGCATCTAATTGAATATCTAATCCATTAGAAGATAACACCTTCATTTTTTCAAAGATTTCCTGTCTTCTTGTTTCATAAACAAAAACCTTATTCCAAGGTGCAACAATATGAAATCCCTCTCCCATTGGTGGCTCGTCTATTACAACACCTTCACCGAAAGTCCTAAAAAGCACTCCTGCTTCACCAGAGTCTATAGTGACTGCTGACTTAGCTATGACTATTATTATTACTATGATTCCGATTAAAATCGGTAATCCAATTTTTGGTAATTTTTCCATTATAGTTATTTTAAATTAATCCGTTATATTTTCTAATAAACCACTCAATAAACAAGCTCAATGCTATTAATGCGAGTAGATATTTCCAATCTATCAAAGGTACGATATTTTTAGTGCTTTTTTGAATGGTTGCATACCTATTATCTGAAAGTAAATCTGTTATTAAACCATTAATATCAGTACTGAAAAATGCTTTTCCGGAGCTGGCATTTGCCAGTGACTCAAGCTTATCAATATCTGCATTTAAGAACTGTTGCTCTACGTTATATTCCAAAACCTCAAAACTACCTGAAGCAGAAACAGATTCAGTATTGTGTTTTATGGTGAAATCGTAAGCGCCAGATTCAATACCGCTTAGGTCCACTCTGTAGTTTCCGTCATTTAATAATAGTGGTACTTCCCGAACGCTATCATCAGTTTTATTCTTTATCACTATTGTTAGCGCTGCACTGTTATCGAACTCAAAATTTTTATTAAAGTATTGTGCAGATATAATAACATCGTCATTTCCGTTGTAAAATGATTTATAGTCAATGTTGATTCGGTTACGTTTCTTATTTAAACCTAAATATTGAATCAGTTTACCAATAAAATTATCAAAATCATTAAAGCTTTCAGAGTTTAGATAAGCCTGTGAACGCCACCTCCAGATACCTTCTCCAGCTAATAAAGCATGTTTAGTGTTATCTACTTCAAAAGTTGACAACATTGGTTGAGAAGTATCTATAGCATTAACTGATTTAGTAAGAATAACATCATGTGCCACCAAGAATTCAAGGTTTCCAAATTCTGATTTCAACGGTGGAAAGTCATCAAAAGTTAGATTGTCAATGATAAATGTGCTATAATTTCTATTTAAGTTGGGCTGAAAATCTTCTGTTTGATTGGTAATGGTTTGTTTAAAAAAGGTTTGAGAATTATTTAACAAACTCCAGTTGGTTGTTGTTCCTGTAACAATAAAAGAATTCAATTTTTGCTTAGTAATCTCGCTTAAAACAGAATTAAAGCTATTATTTGGTTGATATAAAATAACTAGCTGAAAATCATTGATTGTACTCAAATAATCTTTTGGTTTTAAAATTGAAACACTGCGCTGTTCATTGCTTTCTATAGATTTTTTTAAAGTACCTAAGTCTGGATGCAGTCTATCGTAGACTAGAGCAATATTTGTTTTTTGATCAATGACTTCTACACCAAAATTCTTTGAGTTATTAATCGTGTTCTTTTCATTAGTAAGTGGAGTCAGCTCTACACGATATGTTTTTACGCCTACACTACTTGCATTTAAAGTTGTAGAAATGATTTCTGAAGTCTTATTCTCATTAAACTGTATCGATTTTCTGAATACAACGGAATTACCTGACCACATTTTAAGTTCCGTGTTAACGGTTTCGGAGCCATTATACTTTACTATAATTTCTACAGGAAATTGATTTTTTAAATAGACATAACGGTTAACATTAAGCTGCTTAATATTTAAATCGGAATACACAGTTGAATCACCTAAAACCGTAGGATATATGGGCTGTTTTACGGATTTTGAAATGTAACTATAATCAGCACCAAAGGTTTGATTACCATCGCTTAATAAAACTATAGGAGCGGTTTGATTGGCATAAACTTCGCCGAATTGTTTTAAGGCTTCTGAAATATTGGACTGACGCTCATTAAAATTTAAACTATCCAAGCTATTGACCTCCTTTCCGAAGCTGTATTTTTGAATATTAAAACGCTCGTTTAATTCTGAATTATTATCAATCGTTTCTAATACTGAATTCACGTTATCAGTTTGTTCTAAATACGAAACAGATTCAGAATTATCCACAGCTACGACCAAGGTCGGTTTTTCATCATAATAAGTATTGGATTCAAACTTTGGATTGATAAGCAATAGCAATATCCCAAAGATTGCGATTGTTCTAAGTACGGTTAGACTATATTTTAAGTTAGGTTTAACTTTCGATTTATACATATACTGAAACAGCGCTAATAAAAGCGCTGCTACTCCAGCAATAATAATATATACAATCGTTTCTGTTTGCATTAATTGATTTTAGATTTACGATTTATGATTTACGATTTGGTTTACTCGACAATCAAAAATCTAAAACCGTAAATTATGTAAGCATTCCACCATCCACGTTCAAGGTCTGACCAGTAACATAAGCACTTAAGTCACTTGCCAAATAAACACAGGCGTTGGCAATATCTTCAGGAGTACCACCACGTTTTAATGGAATGGCATTTCTCCAACCTTTTACGGTTTCTTCATCGAGTTTTGCAGTCATTTCGGTTTCAATAAAACCAGGAGCAATCACGTTGCTTCTAATATTTCTAGAACCAAGCTCTAGTGCCACGGATTTTGAAAAACCGATGATACCAGCTTTTGATGCTGCATAATTAGTTTGGCCTGCATTACCTTTTACTCCGACAACAGAACTCATATTAATGATTGAACCTTTACGCTGTTTTAGCATAGTGCGCTGTACGGCCTTGGTCATGTTGAATACAGACTTTAGGTTCACTTCTATCACCTTATCAAAATCCTCTTCTCCCATTCGCATCAACAAGTTATCTTTAGTAATACCAGCATTATTAACTAGAACATCAATAGAGCCAAATTCTGCTAAAACATCTTCAGCCAATTGCTGAGCTTCATCAAAACTAGCTGCATTACTTTGGTAACCTTTAGCTTTAATACCTTTGTCGTTGAGTTCTTTTTCTAATTCGTTTGCCGCTTCTACAGATGAGCTGTACGTAAAGGCTACATTAGCTCCATGATCTGCAAAAACTTCAGCTATACCTTTTCCAATGCCACGACTGGCACCTGTTATGATTGCGGTTTTTCCTTCTAATAGTTTCATAATATTTTGGTTAGATTCTGTCATATTGAGCGTAGTCGAGATGTTTTGAAATTATATTTAAATAGGTTTCGACTGCGCTCAACCCGACATTGGATTTTCTTTTAATAATCTACATTCAAATATACCAAATACAAGTTGCAAGAAATAAAAAAACCTCACAAGATTTTGTAAGGTTTTTAACAGTTTATACTGAACAAGTTTCAGTATGTCTTTTATAAGTTTAGCCTAATACTTCAGCTACTTTCTTTCCTATTTCAGCAGGTGAATCTACAACATGAATTCCGCATTCTCTCATAATTATCTTTTTAGCCTGTGCTGTATCATCACTTCCGCCAACGATTGCACCAGCGTGTCCCATTGTACGACCAGCAGGAGCCGTTTCACCAGCGATAAATCCTACGATAGGCTTTTTACTTCCACTTTCCTTATACCAGTTTGCAGCATCAGCCTCTAACTGACCACCAATCTCACCGATCATAACCACAGCTTCAGTTTCAGAATCATTAATTAATAACTCCACAGCTTCTTTGGTTGTTGTTCCGATGATTGGGTCACCACCAATACCAATCGCTGTTGTAATCCCTAAGCCTTGCTTTACTACTTGATCAGCAGCTTCATAAGTTAAGGTACCGGATTTAGATACAATACCAACTTTACCCTGCTTAAACACAAAGCCTGGCATAATACCAACTTTAGCTTCACCTGGTGTAATAACACCTGGACAGTTAGGCCCTACCAAACGGCAGTCTCTGCCTTTTATGTAATCAGCCGCTTTAATCATATCTGCAACAGGAATTCCTTCGGTTATGGTTATAATCACTTTAATTCCAGCATCAGCAGCTTCCATAATAGCATCTGCAGCAAATGCAGGTGGAACGAAAATAATCGTAGTGTCAGCACCAACTTTTTCTACAGCCTCTGCAACTGTATTAAATACGGGTTTGTCTAAATGGGTTTGCCCACCTTTTCCTGGTGTTACACCACCAACAACATTAGTACCATATTCAATCATTTGTTCGGCATGGAATGTACCTTCACTTCCTGTAAATCCTTGTACAATGATTTTAGAATTCTTGTTAACTAAAACGCTCATTAGATATTATTGTTTAAAGTTTTGAGTATTATTTGTTGTGCAAAAATAAGAGTTTTGATATTTAAACTCGTGCACTTTCTATATTTTTCTTTCTGAATAGGAAGCCATACTTTGAGCATTATCCTCATTTGCTAACTGGCTTATTTCGTAGGCTCTAAAAAGTTTTCCGTCCTTAATTTCCCAAATTGTTGAAAAGCGCGCCAATACAATTTCAGTATCAGGGTTTTCAATAGTATGGGCAAATAAGGTGTGTCTTGTAACTACTGTTGATTCTATTTCTAATACATGCGTAAATTCAAATCGAATACTATTATAAGATTGTCTTGTACCTCCAAAAAAATCTAGAAGATCATCATATTTTAGCAGCATAAATCCTTGACTACTGCTCCAATGCAGCTCACAGTCTTTGTGAAAAAATTTTGGAACAACGCTTGAGTCGTTTGCCAAATCTGAATTGTAAAATGCTAAAACAATTTCTTTTGGTGACATTTATAAATCTTTTAATTTTTTAAGTATCTCTGGAATTTTTCTTATTGAGGCAATCTCTTTGTATTTTGATCTAAAGTCATCAGCAGGGATACCAAAATAACTTTTGTTACCTTCTAATGATTTGCTCACACCTGCCTTGGCAGATATAACCGCCTTTTTGCCGATAGTCACACCACTTGTTATCCCTACTTGTCCCCAAATCGTTACTTCGTCTTCAATAATTGTACATCCAGCAATCCCAACTTGAGAAGCAATTAGACATTTTTCACCAATTACTGTATCGTGTCCAATCTGTACTTGGTTATCAATTTTTGCTCCTTTTTTTATAGTTGTATCACCTGTTACACCTCTATCTATGGTGCATGCTGCACCAATATCTACATTATCCTCAATAATAACACGGCCACCAGATTTTAACTGATCATAACCTTCTGGTCTGTTTTTGTAATAAAATGCACTAGCACCCAAAACAGTTCCTGCATGAATTGTAACATTATTTCCTATGACGGTATCATCATAGATACTGACGTTAGAATGAATAACACAGTTCTTACCAATTACAACATTATTACCAATAAAACAGTTGGGTTGAATCACAGTGCCCTCACCAATTATTGCATCTGATGCAACAGCTATATTTGATGATTTAAAAGGTTTGAAATGTTCTGTTAGTTTGTTGAAATCTCGGAAAGGATCATCGGAAATTAAAAGCGCTTTTCCTTCTGGGCAATCTACTTCTTTATTTATTAAAACTATAGTTGCTGCAGACTCAAGAGCTTTATCATAATATTTTGGATGGTCAACAAAAACGATATCACCAGGCTCTACAACATGGATTTCGTTCATACCCAAAACAGGAAAGTCGTCTGCACCAACATATTTCGTTGAAATGAGGTTTGCTATTTCTTTTAAGGTGTGTTGTTTTGGAAATTTCATAATAAAATGCTCATTTCGAGAGCCTCAATGACCATTATTATTCCTTTATACGTTCTTTGTAAGTCCCCTTTTCTGTTTCAATTTTAATCTTGTCGCCTTCGTTTATAAACAATGGCACATTTACTTCTGCACCAGTTTCAACCTTTGCAGGCTTGGTGGCATTTGTAGCCGTATTGCCTTTAACGCCCGGTTCTGTATGGGTTACTTCCAATATGACCGTTGCTGGCATTTCTACAGACAAAGGCATATTGTCTTCGGTATTGATTTGAATGGTAACTATTTCTCCTTCTTTCATTAAATCTGGTCGGTCTAAAGCAGACTCCAGTAATCGGATTTGTGTGTAATCAGCTTCATTCATAAAATGATAGAATTCTCCGTCGGTATACAAATACTGAAACTTATGCGTTTCTACCCTTACATCATCAATCTTATGTCCTGCCGAAAAGGTATTGTCTAATACTTTCCCTGTTGTAACACTTTTTAGTTTCGTTCTTACAAACGCTGGCCCTTTGCCTGGTTTTACATGAAGAAATTCTATGATTTTATAAATATCGTTGTTATATCTAATGCATAATCCATTTCTGATATCTGATGTACTTGCCATAATGTTGTTTAGTCGTTTATCCTATCCTAAATCCTTTCCAAAGGAAAGGACTTCTGATTTGGAATTTAATTAATTTGTCTTTAATGATGTTGTTTTCAACCTCTAAGATCAATTTGATTTAAAGTAGCCTTTCATAATTCCTCTGTGCGAATTCTTAATAAATTGAAGAATTTCATCACGCTCCGGTGTAGCTTCCATTTCGGCTTCAATAATTTCTGAAGCCTGTGTATTATTATAATTTTTTTGATATAGTATTCTGAATATATTCTGTATTTCCCTTATTTTTTCAGTAGTGAACCCTCTTCGGCGCAAACCAACAGAGTTAATACCTACGTAGGATAATGGTTCTCTTGCAGCTTTTACAAAAGGTGGCACATCTTTACGAACCAAAGAACCGCCAGTTACAAAGGCATGGTTTCCTATAGAACAAAATTGGTGTACAGCAGTCATACCTGCCAACACCACATAATCACCTACAGTAATGTGTCCTGCTAGCGTACTGTTGTTTGAAAAAATACAATTATCGCCAACAATACAGTCGTGAGCAATATGGCAGTAGGCCATGATTAGACAATTGTTGCCAATAACAGTTTTCATTTTATCCGTTGTACCTCTGTTTATGGTAACACATTCTCTGATGGTAACGTTGTCTCCTATTTCTACCGTAGTATCCTCATCATTATATTTTAAATCTTGTGGTACTGCTGAGATCACTGATCCAGGAAAGATATTACAATTTTTACCTATACGCGCACCTTCCATAATGGTAACGTTGCTTCCTATCCAAGTACCTTCTCCAATTATTACATTGTTGTGAATTGTAGTAAAAGGCTCTATTACGACATTCTTAGCAATTTTTGCTCCAGGATGTACGTATGCTAGTGGTTGGTTCATTTTTACTTAACTTTTGAAATTTGAGCCATCAATTCGGCTTCTGCACACAATTTACCATTGGCATAAGCATAACCTTGCATATGACATATACCTCTTCTTATTGGTGTGATTAATGAGCATTTAAATATTAAGGTATCACCAGGAACAACTTTTTGCTTAAACTTAACGTTGTCCATTTTCATGAAAAAGGTTAAGTAATTTTCTGGGTCTGGCACTGTGCTAAGTACAAGAATACCTCCTGTTTGTGCCATCGCCTCAATAATTAAAACGCCTGGCATTACTGGTGCTCCTGGAAAATGTCCCTTGAAAAATTCTTCGTTCATGGTGACATTTTTTAACCCTATTACGTGATTATCAGTCAACTCATAAACTTTATCCAATAATAAAAACGGCTGTCTGTGCGGCAACATATTCATAATTTGATTGACATCCATTAAAGGAGGTGAATTCAAATCTACCTGAGGTACGTTGTTACGTCTTTCGTTCTTAATAATCTTTGACATTTTCTTGGCAAACTGAGTATTGACAAAATGCCCAGGTTTATTTGCAATGACCTTACCTCTAATACGTGTGCCTATTAGTGCCAAATCGCCAACAACATCCAATAGTTTATGACGTGCAGCTTCATTAGGATGGTGCAAGGTTAAATTGTCTAATATACCGTTTGGTTTAACAGCAATATTATCTTTATTAAACGCTACTCTTAGCTTTTCCATGGTTTCTGGAGATAACTCCTTATCCACATAAACAATGGCATTATTAAGATCACCACCTTTTATTAAACCGTTTTCGAGAAGCATTTCAATTTCGTGCAAAAAACTAAATGTTCTAGCTTCTGCAATTTCTTCTTTAAAGTCTGATACCGAATTCATTGTAGCATTCTGAGTACCCAATACTTTGGTTCCAAAATCTACCATAGTTGTGACTTGGTAAGAGTTTGAAGGCATTAGGATAATTTCGCTCCCAGAGTTTTCATCAGTATAGGAAATCACTTCCTTAACAACATATTCTTCCCTTACAGCATCTTGCTCAACAATTCCGGCTTTCTCTAGTGCTTCTACAAAAAACTTTGAAGATCCATCCATGATTGGTGGCTCTGAGGCATTTAGTTCTATAACAGCATTGTCAATATCTTGACCTACTAGAGCCGCAAGGACATGTTCACATGTTTGAATAGTTACACCGTTTTTCTCTAAACATGTACCACGTTGGGTATTTGTAACATAATTAGCATCGGCTTCAATTTTAGGGTTACCTTCTAGGTCTACACGTTCAAATAGGAAACCTGTGTTTTCTGCTCCTGGTTTAAAAACCAATGTTACATCAGCACCTGTGTGAAGTCCTACTCCTTTTAGAGTAACTTCTTTTTCAATGGTCTTTTGCTTTGTTTCAGTTTTAATTATAGCCATCTACTTTCTTTTCAATCTCATTTATATTTTTAACAATCTTAGGTAGGTTTTTAAAGTACACATAAGACTTATTATAGTCACCATAAGTCAATGCAGGTGAGCCCTGTAGCACTTCATTGTCCTTAACATGTCTCCCTATCCCAGACTGTGCTTGTATCTTAACATTATTACCAATAGTAATATGACCAACAATACCTACTTGCCCACCAATTTGGCAGTTTTCACCAATTTTGGTAGAACCAGCAATACCTGTCTGGGCAGCAATAACCGTGTTTTTTCCAATTTCTACATTATGGGCAATCTGTATCTGGTTATCTAATTTTACACCTCGTCTAATAACAGTTGAGCCCAAAGTTGCTCTATCTATTGTAGTGCCTGCACCAATATCTACAAAATCCTCTAAAATTACATTACCAATTTGTGGTACTTTAGAATACTCTCCTTTTTCATTTGGTGCAAAACCAAAACCGTCTGCTCCAATAATGGCACCAGAATTAATGACACAGTTATTACCAATTACGCAATCGGAATAAATTTTACCACCAGAAAACACTATAGTATTATCGCCAATACTTACATTATCGCCTACATAAGAATTTGGAAAAATCTTAACATTATCACCAATCTTCACATTATCACCTATGTAGGTGAATGCACCTATGTATATATCATTTCCTATTTTAGCAGAATCTGAAACAAAACTTGGTTGCTCCACTCCAGATTTGTTGAGTTTAATCTGGTTATAATATTCTAGCAACTTAGTAAATGCACCATAAGCATCTTCTACCTTAATTAAGGTAGTACTTAATTCTTCCTCTGGTTCAAAATCTGAATTAACAATTGTAATAGACGCTTGGGTCGTATAGATATGAGATTTATACTTTGGATTTGCTAAAAAAGTCAATGAACCCTTACTTCCCTCTTCAATCTTGGCAAGTTTAGAAACTTCTATATTAGGATCACCTATAACTGTACCTTCTAAAATGCCTGCGATTTGTTCTGCTGTGAATTTCATGTGTTTAAATCTATTGTTTTTCAACGGTCACATGGAACATTCCACATTATTGTTAGCATTAATAATATTTTCTAAATACAAATGTTTCAACTAATTGGGTTTAAGGTTATGGTTGCTATCCGCAAAAATAGAAAAAATACATCACATTTTCTTCTTAGGATAACACATATAATATTTAGTCACAGGTTTACTCAAAGCTTTTAGGTTTAATTGGTCAGAAGCTTTTACAATATCCTTTATTTTCCCAGACTTTAGCAAAATATTGATATGCTGTTTTTTATTCTGATAAGCAATGTTGGTGATCTCGCCACTAAACACAAAATAATCTGCCTGAACTTTTGATATATTGTACTTCTCCATTAATGCGTTTGAATGCGCAACGAGATCCGAAGTTTTAATAGGGTTTTTCTTTATCTTAATCTTTAGCAAATCCCTGTTTATAATCATTTCGCACAAATTTCTGAGCACAAAATCCTCATTATATTGCCATTCTTTCATCGCAGCAACGATGTCATAGTCGTCTAGCTTAGCGAAAATATCGAGGGCTTCGAATTTAAAACTTTTAAAGTTTATTTCCGAGCTTAGAAAATAGAATAATGGTTCACTACAGTTTAGCTTAACTCCTTCTTGAACCAATTCTTTGGCGCGTTTTAAAATTCGAGTAAGTAATTGCTCCGCAACTAAGCCTGTTTTGTGCAGGTAAACTTGCCAGTACATAAAACGTCTTGCCACAAGGAATTTCTCGACACTATAGATTCCTTTTTCCTCTACAACCAATTGATCGTCAACCACATTGAGCATGGTAATTAAACGCTCACTATTAATATTACCTTCAGCAACACCAGTATAGAAACTATCGCGTTTTAAATAATCTGCCCTATCCATATCCAATTGACTAGATATGAGCTCACACATAAATTTTCTTGGGTACTCACCCTTAAAGATTGAAATGGCTAACGTTAAACTTCCGTTAAACTCTTTATTGAGTTCTTCCATAAAACGCAGCGAAATTTCTTCATGAGAAATGTCATTTACAAGACCATGTTCCATGGCATGTGAGAATGGACCATGACCAATATCATGCAACAAAATGGCAATTAACAAACCGTTTTCTTCGTCTTTAGAAATCGTAACTTCCTTAAAACGAAGCACATTGATAGCTTTTTGCATTAAGTGCATACTTCCCAGTGCATGGTGAAAACGTGTATGGTGAGCACCTGGATATACCAAATACGACAAGCCCATTTGCGTAATTCTTCGCAGTCTTTGAAAATATTTATGCTGAATAAGGTCGAAAATTAACGAATTTGGAATGGTAATAAATCCGTAAATTGGATCGTTAAAGATTTTAAGTTTATTATTAGACTTCAAACTGAAAAATTCACTAATTAGAAAACAAATATACATGAACAACATAAATATTCTCTGGGTTGACGATGAAATTGATTTATTAAAACCACATATTCTTTTTTTAGAACAGAAACAATACAAGGTAACTCCCTGCCAAAGCGGTACTGAAGCACTAGAGATTATCAATGACACTAATTTTGATATCGTGTTCTTGGACGAAAATATGCCAGGTCTTACTGGCCTTGAAACATTAAATGAAATTAAAGAACGTCGTGCCAACCTTCCGGTTGTAATGATTACCAAAAGTGAAGAGGAATATATTATGGAAGAAGCTATTGGTAACAAGATTGCCGATTACTTGATAAAACCTGTAAACCCTAATCAGATTTTATTAAGCTTGAAGAAGAATCTGGACCACTCACGTTTGGTTTCAGAAAAAACCACTTCTAACTATCAACAGGAATTTAGAAAAATTGCCATGGATTTATCTATGGTAAATTCTTATGAAGAATGGGCGGATTTGTATCAAAAGCTTATTTATTGGGAACTTCAACTAGAAGATATCGAAGATGTTGGCATGACCGACATTCTGGAGTCCCAAAAAACAGAAGCCAATTTACAGTTTGGAAAATTTATAGAGAAAAATTATCAAGACTGGTTTCAACCCAATGCAGATGCACCAGTAATGTCGCACACGTTGTTTAAAGATAAAGTAGTGCCAGAACTCAGTGATAAGCAACCAACACTTTTAGTGGTAATAGATAATTTGCGTTATGATCAATGGAAGGCTTTTGAGCCGACTGTAAATAATTATTATAAAAAGGCTTCAGAGTTATCCTTCTACAGTATTCTACCAACAGCAACACAATATGCTCGAAATGCTATATTCTCTGGATTGATGCCTTCAGATATGGAAAAACTATTTCCTAAATATTGGAAAAACGATACGGATGAAGGCGGTAAAAATATGCATGAAGATGATTTTCTAAGAGAACAACTAAAACGCTTGGGACTCAACCATATTAAATATGAGTATCACAAAATTACAAATCTTAAATCTGGTAAAAGATTAGTTGAGAATTTTAAAACCTTAAAAGATAATGACTTAAATGTTATCGTCTATAATTTTGTGGATATGCTCTCCCACTCCAAAACCGAAATGGAGGTGGTTAAAGAATTAGCTTCCAATGATAAGGCCTATAGATCCTTAACCCAAAGTTGGTTTAAGAATTCACCCTTATTGGAAATGATTCAACTATCACAGCAACTCGGTTTTAAATTGATATTGACCACAGACCATGGCACCATAAACGTAAAAGCACCATCTAAAGTTATTGGAGATAGAGATACAAGTTTAAATTTGCGCTATAAAACTGGGCGAAGCCTAACCTACCAAGATAAAGATGTTTTGGCGGTAAAAGATCCAAAGTCTGTGCATTTACCAGCACTAACTATGAGTAGCTCTTTCATTTTTGCAAAAGGAGACTTGTTTTTGGCTTATCCAAATAACTTTAATCACTACGTAAGCTATTACAGAAACACCTATCAGCATGGTGGTGTTTCCTTAGAGGAAATGATTATTCCTTTTGTGGTTATGGACCCGAAATGATAGCAAATAGTTTTCTTGTTATGCTGAACTTGGTTCAGTATCTCATTAAAGTTAAAATTTAGTAATCCATGGTGCATTATGAACATTTCCTTGATTTTTGCCCTATCCCTGAAGGGAATATCGATGAAATTTCAAGTTCATCCTTTAGGACAAGAGGTCAAAAGCTTGAAATTTCAATTGTTTTTAACGGAATTTCCTCATAAAGCACAACGGGTTTTAGTAAGACCCTAAATTTGTTTCAGGATAACAGATGATTCAAATTTTATATATTAAATCATCCGTTAAAGGCATAAAAATCCGACGAAATACACTTTTTCCTAGGGTATTCCATTTTTTATTGCTAACATTGTGGTCTATAATACAATAGATTTTAGTGAATACCATTGAGCTTACATACCATTTAAAGGATATAGATGCCATTGCCGCTAGTATCTTGGAACATTTAAAATCCAAGACCATCTTGTTTAATGGTACAATGGGTTCTGGTAAGACTACGTTTATTAATGCCATGCTCAAAGCTATGGGTAGTGATGATTTAGCCACAAGCCCTACATTTTCTATTATAAATGAATACAACATACCTAATGATAAAGTTTATCATTTTGATTTTTACAGAATAGAATCTTTGGACGAAGCTTATAACTTTGGTATTGAAGACTATTTAGCTAGTGACCATTGGTTGTTTTTAGAATGGCCAGAGCGTATTGAAGAATTATTACCAGAAGATGCTCAAAACATTACTATAACTAGTATAGATGATAATATTAGATCCCTCAAATTAACTATAGATAATAAACTTTTAACCGAACATAATGCTATGACAGAAACAGAAATTTTAGACTAAAATTTCACCTACATTCTACCGAAAGAGTACTGCAGTTACGGGAAAACCGTAACTAAAAACTCAATATTTATTGGATTTTAACACAATTTGATTTTTACAGACGCTGTATGCACTATACATTTGTAGTAATTAATTAATTAAATCCCTTAAATTATGAAAGCTAAAAAACTAGTACTAGCAATTGCGATCTTCGGAGGAATGTTATTTACTGTACAAGCAACTAACATTATTGACCTCGATGGACAAACTACAACACAAGTTGACGGAAAAAAACTTAAGCCGCCAACTCACGGATAAGAAATCTTACAACAGAAAAATTCTAATTGGGAGTATCATAGCAACTATAGTTGCGGGTACTCCCTTTTTATTTTATTTATATGAGTATGTCCCTGATGCACAGGAATGGGACACTTTCTTATTTAATTATAAAAGTAATTATTACGAAAGTGCAAATGTTGCAGCCTGGATATTCATGATGAAGTTAATACCACTGATATTATCTCTTCTTTGGTTTTTTACTTGTAAGCACTGGTGGTATCATAGCTTAATTATTCCTATAGCAATGTTTTCTTTCCAATTAATAAGCTTTCTTTCCCTTGACAATGAACCAATTGATGAATTTCATATCATATATCTTTTGCCTATAATGGCGATAATTTTCCCTTCCATCTATCTAGTCAGAGCTAAAATGTTTAATAAAATAAACGATGCCGATAAGACTATGGAAGAACTTGAGGAAGAGTTTATGATCAAACCTAAAGGTATTTGGGACAAGGTGAAACAATATTTTTAAACCACCTTATTTTATACATTAAGATATTATTCGTAATTTGAAGTTAGATTAATTTGTTACTGAGCTTGATGGTGTTTTTACTATCTTGCAATAACTATATCAATTAACTGACTTAATGAGTAAATCTCTATCGCCATTTACCAAAGCCCAACTATTACCGCAAGAAGAAACTCTAGAGATTCTTAAACAAAAAGGTGAACTCTTTATTGGTATCCCAAAGGAAACCCATTTTCAAGAAAAACGTGTATGCCTAACACCAGATGCTGTGTCGGCATTGACCGCCAATGGACACAGAGTGCTATTTGAGTCTGGCGCAGGTAAAGGAGCCAATTTTAAGGACAAAGATTATAGCGAAGCAGGTGCTGAAGTCACCAAAGATAAAGCAAAAGTGTACTCCTGCCCTATTATTCTTAAGGTTGAACCGCCATCACTTGATGAGATATCACTTATCAATCCACAAACGATATTAATTTCTGCTCTCCAGATAAAAACACAAGACAAAACTTATTTTGAAGCATTGGCAAAAAAGCGCATTACCGCATTGGCTTTTGAGTATATAAAGGATGAAGATGGCGCCTATCCTGCTGTACGCTCTCTAAGTGAAATTGCAGGTACAGCCTCTATTTTAATAGCTTCAGAGTTGCTTTCTAATGTAAATGGTGGCAATGGACTGATGATGGGCAACATCAATGGTGTGCCTCCTACAGAAGTATTAATTTTAGGAGCAGGAACAGTCGGTGAATTTGCAGCGCGCTCTGCCATTGGCCTTGGTGCCAATGTAAAAGTGTTTGATAGTTCCATCACAAAACTCAGATGTATACAGAATAACTTAGGAAGAACGGTTTATACCTCAACCATGCAGCCTAAAAATTTAGTGAAAGCTTTAAAACGCTGCGATGTAGCTATTGGTGCTGTAAGAGGAAACAATAGAGCTCCGATTGTGGTTTCCGAAGATATGGTGAACCATATGAAGCGTGGCTCGGTAATTATAGACGTTAGTATAGATATGGGAGGTTGTTTTGAAACCAGTGAAGTTACTACTCACGATCATCCAACTTTTGATTATAACGGAGTAACACATTATTGTGTTCCCAATATTCCGGCTAGATACTCTAGAACCGCTTCTGTTTCCATCAGTAATATTTTTACACCTTACCTATTGGAAATTGGCGAACATGGTGGTATAGAAAATGCATTGCGTTTTGATAGAGGATTAAAAAATGGGTTGTATTTTTACCACGGCATTTTAACTAACAAATCCGTTGCAGAATGGTTTGGTTTAGATTATAATGATGCCAACCTATTGATCTTTTAATTACCTCTGAATATGAAATTTATACATCGCTTAGGGTATTACCTTGGCGGCTTTGCTATAGGCCTTATTATATTAATGTTTTTTCTAAACGGAAAAGATGCCTCTTGTGATTATGGGCCAAATGCGAGAACAGTTAAGAATATAAGCTCTAAGCCTATGTCTTATTCCAATGAAGCCTCAAGTTTTATAGATGAAAATTCTTTAGACTCCATTACTGTAGTTAATTTAATTAAATACGGCAGTGTGGATTTTTCAAAAAGTAAGACAAAATTAGACTCTTGTAAGGTTTACCATATCGATAATAGTTATAAAGAGCAAGATTTAGAACTGACTGTGCAAAACTGTGATTCCCTCGCCAAAATTCTAAAAATCAATTACCTTAACGATTAATCTGTGATTTTATGGGTGAAAATTTAGAGGCTTCGCGTAAAATCCACATCTTTGATGTCAAAATTATATTAGCAAATTCTAAAATATGAAAGTATTAGTAACTGGAGCTGCCGGTTTTATTGGTTTTTTCACTTCCAAAGTACTGTTAGAGAAAGGTCATGAGGTTGTTGGATTGGATAACATCAACGATTATTATGATGTTAATTTAAAGTTTTCCAGATTAAAGGAATTAGGTATAGATAGAGATGATGCTGAAGAATTTAATAACATTTGTAAAAGTAGTACCAATTCTAATTTCACTTTTGTTAGAATGAATTTAGAAGATCGAGAAGCGCTACCAAATTTATTTAATAATGAAAAGTTTGATATCGTTTGTAACCTGGCCGCACAAGCTGGAGTAAGATATAGTCTAGAAAATCCTGAAACTTATATTGATTCTAACCTTGTTGGTTTTTTAAATATACTCGAATGTTGCAGGCATAATGATATTAAGCACTTAGTATATGCCAGTAGCTCTAGTGTTTATGGCCTTAATAAGAAAATACCGTTTTCTACAGATGATAATGTAGACCATCCTATTAGCTTATATGCAGCTACAAAAAAGAGCAATGAATTAATGGGACATACGTATAGCCACTTGTTTAACATTCCAACAACTGGTTTACGATTCTTTACGGTTTATGGACCTTGGGGAAGACCCGATATGGCTATGTTCTTATTTACAGATGCTATTGTAAATGACAGACCAATAAAGGTATTTAACCATGGTAAAATGGAACGTGATTTTACCTATATAGATGATATTGTAGAAGGAGTAGTTAGAATCATTGAAAAGCCAGTAAGAGAAAGAGTTAATAATAATGAACTTTACAAGGTTTACAACATAGGTAATAATAACTCCGTAAAGCTTTTGGATTTTATTAAGGAAATTGAAGTCAATTTAGATAAGACTGCCGAAAAAAATATGTTACCTATACAACCTGGAGATGTTGAACGCACCTGGGCAGATGTAGATCAGTTGATTGAGGACTATGATTACAGACCAAACACCTCAATAAAAGTAGGAGTAAAATCTTTTGTTGATTGGTACAATGGCTATTACAGTTAAGGTACATTATAACGATAGTTTCTGTTCGTTATAAATAAGAAGAGGTGTTTATCGTTAAAAAAGGTCGTTGGTATATTAATTTAGAAGAATTAAAATTCTTCCTACAAATTTGTCATCCTAAAAGGATTTAACCCAAGTCAAATAAACTTAAAACTATGAAGATAAATAAGATATGTTGCATTGGTGCCGGATATGTTGGTGGTCCAACAATGGCAGTAATTGCAAAGAAAAATCCTAATATACAGGTAACTATTGTTGATATTAATGAAGAACGTATTGCCGCTTGGAATGATGAAGATGTATCAAAGTTACCTATCTACGAACCTGGACTTGTAGAAATCGTTGCCGAAACCAGAGGCAAGAATTTATTTTTTTCAACTGAAATCGATAAAGCCATTAAAGAGTCTGAAATGATTTTTATTTCAGTCAACACCCCAACAAAAACTTATGGTAAAGGAAAAGGCATGGCAGCCGATTTAAAATATGTGGAGCTTTGTGCAAGAAACATTGCTGAAGTTGCCACTACAGATAAGATTGTGGTTGAAAAGTCTACGTTACCTGTAAGAACTGCACAAGCGATAAAAAGTATCTTACACAATACTGGTAGCGACGTTAAGTTTGAAATTCTTTCTAACCCAGAATTCTTAGCAGAAGGTACTGCAATACAAGATTTATTACACCCAGATCGAGTGTTGATTGGTGGAGAATCAGAATCAGCTATAGAAAGTTTGGCCAACATATATGCAAGTTGGGTACCACAAGAGAAAATCTTAAGAACCAATGTTTGGTCTTCAGAATTATCAAAACTTACAGCCAATGCATTTTTAGCTCAGCGAATTTCTTCCATTAATGCAATCTCAGAATTATGCGAACATACTGAAGCTAACGTTAGTGAAGTGGCAAGAGCTATAGGTATGGATTCTAGAATTGGTCCAAAGTTTTTAAATGCTTCAATTGGTTTTGGTGGGTCTTGTTTTCAAAAAGATATTCTTAATCTTGTCTATATTGCTAGAAGTTATGGTTTAAATGCTGTAGCAGATTACTGGGAGCAGGTTATTATTTTAAACGATCATCAAAAAAGACGTTTTTCAGATAATTTAATCAGTACATTATATAATACTGTTTCAGGTAAGAAAATAGCGATGCTTGGTTGGGCTTTTAAGAAAGATACCAATGACACACGTGAGTCTGCCGCTATCTACGTTGCTGACCATCTTTTGAGCGAGCAGGCTAATATTGCGGTTTATGACCCTAAAGTGCCTTCTAAAAAGGTATATTCTGATTTAAATTATTTAGAAACCCGTTCGGAAGAAGAAAACAAAAATCTTGTGGCTACTTTCAGCGATCCTTATGAAGCTGTTAAAGATGCGCATGCCATTGCTATTATGACAGAATGGGACGAGTTTAAAGCCTACGATTGGGAAAAGATTTATTCAAGCATGAAGAAACCAGCATTCATTTTTGATGGTAGAAACATCTTGGATAAGGCTGAAATGAACACCATTGGTTTTGAATATTCTTCAATAGGACAGTAAAGAAAATAGTATTAAAAATTAACGGCGCTAAAATCTCATTTCAATTATGAGTTTAGCGCCGTTTCACTATAATAAAAACTAACTTTTATTTCTTTTTATCTTATTATCAATCTTTTTGTTATTTCCCTATCTATATCATTCATCTTAATAATATACATGCCTGGTCGCAACATGGTTACGTCTATTCTCGTTGTTGTTGACATACTCAAATTGTCATTTGAAATAATTTCTGAATGAATAAGCTTACCTGTAATATCATATAAATGAACCCTACTTAAAGCTACTGAGCCAGATAGTTTAACATTTACATAGTTTTTAGCTGGATTAGGAAACACATCAAAAGAAAAATTTTGAGGATCTTCAGGGACTTCTGTTTCGCCTCCTTCTTCATCACAATCATCATCAACAAAAACCATTACAGAGTCTTCGTCAAAATCTAAAGCATTAAATACCGTAACTGTATATTCTGTTGTAGTATTTGGTGACACCTGAATTGATTGTGTCGATTCACCAGTACTCCATTCGTAATCATCACCTCCAGTTGCTGTTAAGGTTACTGTTTCTCCTAGACAAATTTCTACATCCTCTCCAGCATCAGCTTCAACCTCAGGAATAACATTGACTACAACTTGTTTTTCGTCATAACAATCACCAATATAGCCTCGTACTTCGTAAGTTGTTGTTTGTGATGGACTTACTGCAATATTTGGCTGTGTTGCACCATTGTTCCATTGATAGGTATTAGCACCTGTTGCTGATAGGGTAACAAAATCACCATTCATAATATTAACGCTATTACCATTTACAATTACAACATTTGGATTTGGATCTACAAAAACCGTTACGTCATCAGTATCTTCTTGAGAGCCTTCTGTAACTGTTACCGTGTAAGTAGTAGTTGACAATGGGCTTACAGTTATGCTTTGAGTAGTTTCTCCCGTACTCCATAAGTAACTGTCACCTGTATTAGCTGTTAAAACAACTTCATAAGTGTCATTTTCACATACACGTCTGTCTTCACCAGCTGAAGCTTCAAAAAGCCCTTCAACGGTTACAGTTACCTGTGCTTCAGCAGAACATGTTCCTGTTGTCCCTGTAACTGTATAGGTAGTGGTTTGTGACGGGCTTACGGTAATAGAACTTGAAACATCACCTGTATTCCATAAATATTCAGCCGCACCGTTTGCAACTAATTCTATAGTCTCACCTTCAATAATAGTTATATCATTAGTAACCGTAAGGTTAGGTGTTTGGTTTACCGTTACCGTTACACTGTCTGTATCAGTATAGCCATAAGCGTCTTCTACTGTTACTGTATAAGTTGTAGTAACAGTTGGGCTTACCGTTGGGTTAGCTCCTGTTCCTCCTGTACTCCATGTATAAGTAACACCACCTGTTGCATTTAATGTTACACTCTCTCCACTACAGATTACCACATCTTCACCTGCATCTGCAATCACTTCTGGTACAACTGTTACTGTAACCTCTACAGTAGTTGAACAACCATTTACACCAAGTGATGTCACTGAATATGTAGTAGTGGCAGCTGGAGTTACATTAATGAAAGGAGTTGTCTCTCCAGTACTCCAAGTATAATTATCTCCACCATTGGCTGTTAGTGTTGAAGATTCTCCTTCAACAATAACTATGTCATCACTAACAGTAATATCTGGTGCATTATTAACAAATACAGTAACATCATCCGTGCTTGTACAGTTATTGTTAGTAACCTCTACTGTATATGTAGTATCTGAAGTTGGGCTTACATCTATTGTAGCTGTAGTTTCACCTGTGCTCCATAAATATGTGGTTCCACCATTAGCTGTTAAAGTTGTTGTTTCACCTTCACAAATTGTTACATCTGCACCTGCATCTGCAACAGGAACAGGATTGACAGTAACGGTAACACTATCTTCATCAATATTCCCTTCGTTATCAAAAACTGAAACTGTATATGTTGTAGTTACTAATGGATTTACAACTATTGTAGCCGTAGTTTCACCATTGTCCCATAAAAAGTTTGGTCCGCCAGATGCTGTTAATGTTGCTGCATCTCCATCGCAAATCTCTTGGTCTGGTCCTGCATTTGCAACTGGTAGCGTACTAAAATAGAACGTTAGGGCAAAATTATCAACCGCTACGATGTTACCAGAGGCACCATCCTGACTATAATAAGTTACTGTAAAAGTATATGTGCCAGCTTCAACAACATAAGGTTCAAAATCAAAATCTACATGACCTCCAGGAAGACCAGCATATATTGGTCCACTTTCTACCCAAGTTCCGCTTGTAGGACCTGTCCAAACTACTTGTACACTTTCTACATCAGGGCTATCATCTCCTCCTTGAGGAATACTTCTAAAGTTTATTTCGTTAGATTCATTACCCAGATTAACATCAGCATCACCTACAATATTCTGAATCAATTGATCCGTTGTTGCATTATAAAGTTCATAGGTTCCGTAAAATGTGTCAATAACTGTAATTGCTGAACTATCAGTCATACCTGAATCACTAGCAGTATAGGTTATAACTGCTTCTCCTTCACTTATTGCGGTTACAAGACCAGTATCGTCTACTGTTGCCACGGACTCATCACTACTCGTCCATGTCCCTAAAGTATCAGTTGTGTCTTCAGGCAATAGCTCTTTGGTTAATTGCACCGCTTCACCTACGTCTAAAGTTGCTGTATCTGGTGTAACCGTAATGGATTCTAATGGAATAACAATATTAGTAACAGTTATTGTAGATTGGTCTGTAAATCCTCCATCATTAGCTGTAAATGTAATGATTGCCTCACCTTCGGCAACTGAAGAAACCAAACCGTTAGTATCTACCGTTGCAATTGAAGGATCACTAGACGTCCATACACCACTTTGATTAGTTGTATTTACTGGAGTGAAAGTCTTAGTTAAGCTTATGGTTTCAGGTATATTTATGGTAGCCGTTTCTGGGCTTACCTCTACCGCTACAGCAGGAATATCAGGGATTTGACCATTGGCGGTTTGATTTAAGAACTCTTCTAAATCGGTATAACCATCACCGTCCGTATCTATTACACCATCGCTATTTAAGTCTCCAAATTCCGCTATCTCCCAAGAGTCAGGCATACCGTCAATATCGTTATCTGGATAGGGTATACCATTAACTATAATAGGAAAAACATTATTAACTTTATTTTCTGTACTAATACCTAGATCAACATCATTAACTGCACGTGCATCTTCAGCGTCTCGTAATGGTAAGGAAGCGCCTACATGGTCTCTTAAATTATCCCAAATATCCATGGCATCCCAAAGAGCAACATTATCTGTAATTATTGGTGTATTATTTACTGTATAGCTTCTTAAGTTTTCAGGAATTAACACATCGTTATCTGCTTGTCCTCCACCGTTTTGGCCTATTTCCCATTGATCGTAACTGTCATTTGGTCTGTATGGTGTAATATTATCTTCAACATATATTTCCATGCCATTACCAACTGTAGATGCACGCAACCAACGTCTACTTGAAATATTGGTGTTAGCTACTGTAGGTGAAGGGTTACCATTTTCTTTGGCCCAATTCTTAATAACGTTTACATAGTAAATACCAGCATCCGTACTTGGGTCGTTATTGTTATAAGATGGTCCATTAGTGTAATCGTAGTGAAAGTTATTGACATGTTCATAGTAACAATCCCATGTAGGTGCTTCGTTAACTGGTGTGGAAACAGAAGGATTACGAGTTGCCGTACTTAGCCAAGCATTTCTAAACCAACTTATATTTGTTGGTCCTCTTGAAACTAGAAACGTTTTATTATTACCACCATAAGAGTTTGTAAAAATGGAATATTGAATTGTAATATTAGAACATTCAATTTGTGGAGGTCTTCCTGGCTGACCATCATAATTAGCAATATCTAAATTACCGTCAGAAGACCAGGCGAAAGAACAATGGTCAAAAATAATATTGTTACCACTATTGACCCAGACATTGTCAGCATTGTTACCACTTCTATAAGATGTAGACCGTCTAAATCTCATATATCTAATAATAACCTCGTCTGCATCAATCTCCAAAATAGGCCTATCAATTGTTTCTCTAGTAAGCATAATACCACCTCCCGGTGCGGTTTGACCAGCAATTGTTATGTTAGGATTGGTGATTTTAATTGTAGGTCCGGTAAGGTCTATCCTTCCACCTACTTTAAAAATTACAACTCTGGGACCAGAGGCTTCACATGCAGCTCTAAATGAACCAGGACCACTATCATTAAGGTTGGTAACCTCAATTACTTGGCCTCCCCTTCCACCTACGGTATATTTACCATAGCCTTCAGCTCCGGGAAAAGCAGGTATTTGAGCGAACAAATTTAAAGAAGTTAAGCAAAAAAAGACAATACCCAGCAGGGTCTTAGTTAGGTTGTTTGGGGTACTCATAACTATTTTTTAGTTTTCATTAAGGGCAGGCAATATATATAAATAAATTACGTAGCCAAGTTTAAATACGTTATTATTCGATATAAAGCAATGTTTTGTAAGTATTTTAATACAATCATAATCGCTTTCGTTAAAATATGACTTATATACGGTGAAATACACCTTTTAGACGTTCAAAATTCAACTTTAACAACCTGAAGAAGATTATTACAAATAAAAACGAAAATCGTACGAATTTAGACACGAAATACTGAATGAGCATAAAAGTTAATAGCACATCATACGCTTTCATAGCCATTTAAACGTTTTTTGAAAAAAACATATTGGTATTAAATGAAAATTGTTTTGTTTTACAAAAAACTAAACTACATGTGTGGTATATATTTAACCAATATTCCTTTTGAAGACAATGTCGTAAAAGAAAAGCTTGAATCAATTTCTTTTAGAGGTCCCGATTTTACTGGCATAGACAAAGTTGGTGATATTACTTTTGGTCACCTTCGTTTGGCTATATTGGATTTGGATCCAAGATCTAATCAACCGATGTTTTACGAAGATCTTGCTCTTGTATTTAATGGTGAAATATATAACTATAAGGATATAAGAAAAGAGCTTATAGATTTAGGTTATGAGTTTAAAACAGAAAGTGATACCGAAGTCCTTTTAATTGGTTTTAAACATTGGGGAAAGTCTGTTTTAGATAAGACCAATGGCATGTTTGCATTTAGTATATACAACTCTACAACCAATACTCTTTTTTCTGCCAGAGACAGAATGGGCGTTAAGCCTTTTTACTACTATTGGAATGGTAGTGAATTGGAAATATGCAGTCAGATACGTCCAATGTTAAAAGGAAAACAAATCAATGAAGAAGCCATATCCATGTTTTTGGATTGTATGTTCGTTCCAAGCCCGTATACTATAGCAAAAGACATTTACAAATTGCCTCCTGGCTGTTACATGGAGGTTAACTTTAACACCAAGGAACTGAGGGTTGAAGAGTATTGGAATTTAAAACCGGTTAAGATCAAGGATATTCCTTATGAAGATGCCAAAAAAGAATTGCACGAACTGTTGAAGGATGCCGTTAAAATTCGATTACAGTCCGATGTCCCTATTGGATCATTTCTCTCAGGTGGTATAGATTCTGCATTGGTTTCTAGTATTGCTTCAAAAGTATCACCAACACAAATCAATACGTTTTCCATAGGTTTTAAAGATCCAAAATATGACGAAAGTAAAATCGCGGAGCAGTATGCTGAAATTATAAACTCTAATCATACGACTACGATTTGTAGTCCTGATGATATTTTAGAACTCATCCCAAAACTCAAAGAAGTTTATGACGAGCCTTTCGCAGATAGTTCTGCCCTACCGTCCTTATTACTCAATAAAGTTACCAAGCAATATGTAACCGTTGCATTATCTGGTGATGGTGGTGATGAGAGTTTTATTGGCTATCCTTATTTTGATTCTTTGGTGAGAAACAAAAAAATCATTGATATTCCTTATCCAATTAGAAAGTTTTTGTCACATCCTACGTTGCTAAAGCTTTTTGGCATGAATTCACATAGAGTTAGAAATGCCCTGAGCACTAAAACCAGAAACGATTTTATCGAAAATATTTTTTCGAGAAAAGGTTTGCTTTTAAAGAAAAAGAACCAAGATTACATGAAGCATTACCAAGGCTATAAAAAATGGTCTGATATATTTCTTCAAAAGGCAGCTGACCTTAATATAAAACTGTGGCTGGAAAATGACAGTAATGTTAAGGTGGATAGAGCGAGCATGGCCTATTCGGTTGAAGTGCGTAGTCCTTTCTTGGATTATAGAGTTGTGGAATATGCCAGAACGCTTCCGATGCACTTTAGATATGAAAAAGGCCGTCAGAAAAAAATACTAAGGGATTTGCTGAAAGAATACATTCCTGAAGAAGTTTTTAACCAACCCAAAAGAGGTTTCGCCGTACCAATTGGCAATTGGATGCGTAAGGAACTTAAAGATGAATTTCTTACAGCACTTAATGACGATTTCTTAAACAAGGTACCGAACCTTAATGTTGAAAAATTCAAAACGCTTTTAGACGAACACATGAGCGGTAAGGCAAAGCATACACCTAATATTTGGAAGCTTTTTGTACTGAGTAAATGGTATGATGAGTTTGGGTTTAACTAAGATTTGATTTAATGGTGATTAACCACCACCCTTTACCGTAAACTCAACATCAAAATTACTGTTCTTATTCGGGTTATATTTAATATATTCTATCAATTTCACAAGGTTCGGGCTTTTAACCGTAATATTTCCCGTAACATTTTTAACACCATTGAGCGTTCCCAAACTCGACCCTCTAATGGTGAAGAATGAAGATTTTGTATTAAAACTTACATAAACATCTTCAAAAGAAAAACCACCTAGTGGACCTGAGGACTTATAATAATCCGGTACTTCCAAATAAATGACACTCATACCATCTTTTTGCTGACAAATATTCTTGGCACTAAGATTTTTAAATGACACTTGGTAGGCCTTGCTTGGTTTTCTAGAATAAATCAATCCCCATTTACTGCTATCCACAACAATATCTTTAAAAGTGACTTTCCCTCTCACAGGATTAAATGCATTTGAAGATACTATAATTTCAGCAGCTGGATAACGGTTTGAAACATCGTGATTCATGCTCAAATAGCAGTCGGTGAAATTTATACTTACAGGCTTGGATTGATCCGTTAAATTGTCCAATCCCAAAACGATGCCAGAATGATTATTGTTGGTAAAAGAACAATGGTCAAAGTTGACGTTGATAACAACATCGGTTTCCTTATCAGGCTCTATATCTAAACCAGCTTCTGGCAACGTACCCCTTGTTTTGGTAAATACTGAATTTTTCACCCAAACGTCCTTAGCACTGATAATACTTATACCTTGTCTTTTGTTATTGGTAGAGATAATACTGTCAATTCTAATATTTTCAGAATATAGCGTGTCTTTATAACCATCTATATATATCCCATCTCCACCAGAGCTCGAAATGGTTAAATTACTTACAGAGATATTTCTACAACCCATAAAGCTTAGACCCATCCTCCACTCACCATCAACATATTCTTGTTTATTCATGGTAAGAAGAGCTCCATTGCCAATAATAGAAACATTCTTACAGTCGACAAATTTTAATAAGCAGTCGCTTGTAGAGGTATAAGCTCCAGGCTTTGCTCTAAAGATTACATCTTTTTCAAAAATAATCGTCTTGTTTTCTAGGTTCCTTAATGTTAGTGGAGACACCAACCATTCACTATTTTGTTTATCAATTATTATGGTGTCATTAGTTCTTATTGCTTTGTAAAACGCAGGTTTATTATCGTCCGTGTTAAACCCAAAATCCGAAACTTTTACGGTTTGCCCAAAAGACATCAGTGAAGCTGAAATCAGGAACACAATCAACATTCCTTTGGATTGAAGGAATTTTTCCACAATCCGCAAAAATCGTGGTCTTACACCTAAGTTATATACTTTTAATCGCATGAATTGATTTTAGACGTAAAATAATGTTTTTCATCAAAAAAAGTGTTTCGGAAAGATTGTTTTTTTCATCTTTGCCTTTAACCAAATTTACTAGACATATCGTTATTTATGAATTATGGAATCAAAGTAACAATCTAATTATAAGTGATTTAAAATTTTAATCACAGTCTTATTTTAAGGTGCAGACTGTTCCTAAAAAAATGTTTTCAACCTATTTGTTTTTTATGAAATTCAACTTTCAAAAAAACAGAGGTATAACGACGGAAACAAAAACTAAAAGAATTCCCTTAATATTTTATACCGATATTTTCTAGAATTGAGTAACAATTAAGAAGGCACATAAGTTTTATTAGTTAAGTAAAATTTATATCCTTGTAGCTAGTAATGCTTTAATAGCGAAATGCTTGTAAATGTCTAGAGTAAGTAAATCTTTAAAAAACGCGAAAGTTGGTGTATTCTTCTTTATTGCATCGATATTCGTTCAGTTTTTCTCTAGAAAAATTTTCCTCGATAATCTTGGTGACGAATTTATTGGTTTAGAGACTACATTACGAAGTGTTTTAGGGTTTCTCAATTTGGCAGAACTTGGCATAGGTACAGCAATAGGTTTTACACTTTACAAACCAATTTTTGACAAAAACCATAAGGAAATAAACAAAATTATCGCATTACTCGGTGTTTTGTATAAAAGAATAGGCTATATCATTATTGGTGTAGGCGTAATTACTTCATTATTCTTTCCATTAATATTTAATGATACTTCATTTACATTAGTTTTAATCTATTTTGTTTTTTACACCCTCTTGTTCTCTACTCTACTGAGTTATTTTGCCAACTATCATCAGAGTTTATTGGGAGCCGATCAAAAAGGGTACATCATTCAAGGTTATGTACAAACCCTGATTATAGTTAGAGTCATCCTGCAAGCAATTGTGGCTATATATCTCAAGGATTTTTATGTGTATATCTTACTGGAGTTAATTTTCAGCATTATCTACAGTGTTTTATTGCGAAAAAAAGTAAAAAAGGAATATCCGTGGCTCATTATAAACTCTACTGAAAAAGCAGAGATTATTAAAGAGTATCCAGACATCATTAAAAAGATAAAGCAGGTATTTGTTCATAAAATGGGCTCGTTTGTAAAGAATGGTACCGACAATATCCTTATAGCTGTATTGGTGACTCTAGAGAGTGTGGCATTCTTTGGGAACTACCAACTGATTCTAACTAAATTGGGAGGCTTGGTAAAGATGGCTTTTGCTGGTACAGGCTCTGCTGTGGGCAACCTAATTGCCGAAGACAATCAACAAAATATTAAAAAGGTGTTTTGGGAACTTATGGCCATTCAGTTTTTTATAGCTGGCTTTTTTAGTATGATATTGTACTTTACCATGGAGCCATTTATATTGCTATGGTTAGGAGCAAAATATATTATGGCAAAAACCACGCTTCTGTTATTGATCGCTAACTTCTTTATATATCAAATCAGTTCTACAGTAGAGCGTTTTAAAAACGCCTATGGTCTTTATCAAGATACTTGGGCTGCAGCTTCTGAAGCAATTTTAAATCTTGGAATTTCATTCGTTTGCGGAAGTATTTGGGGAATTGATGGTGTAATCACTGGTACTCTAGTGAGCCTTATATTGATGGTGGTGATCTGGAAACCATATTTTTTATACAAAAACGGATTCCATAAAAGTGTATGGCTATACTGGAAAGGTGTTTTACCTCTAGTAATTATATTTTGTATATCAGCAATTCTAGTAAATACCATTAGTAGTTTTATGCCATACGATAGAGAGACTTCAAACTTTTTGGACTGGACATTTTATGCCGCCAAAATAACAGCCATTGTATCGGTTATTTACGGAGGAACTCTCTTTGTTTTTAACAATGGGTTTAAAGTATTTGTTTACAGAATGAGGGACTTAGTCGCTAAAAAATTAATTAGAAAATAAAAGATATTGGTTCGTAAAAAGAAAATAGGATTTGTAATCGGTAAACTTTCTTCAGGAGGTGCAGAACGTGTTATATCTACTTTGAGTAACGAACTCATTGAACGCTTCGATATTACCATTATCACATTTTCAAAAGCAACACCTTTTTACGCTTTGGATGACAGAATCAACGTTATACCTTGTCTTGAAAAAGCAGAGAAACCAAAATCGATGATAGATTCTCTAAAGTTGAATTATACTTTGGTAAAACGCATAGCCAAGATTTCAAAACAAGAGCAAATAGATATTCTAATTGGGTTTATAACATCAGCGAATATCCTAACTGTTCTCGCAGCTAAGCGTAATGGTATTCCTTCAGTAATTAGCGAACGTAACAACCCATTGGTTGAGGATGTTCCAAAGCTTTGGGAAATATTAAGGCGTTATGTATATCCAATGGCAGATACATTGGTACTTCAGACCAAAGGCATAAAAAAGCTATACGAGAAAAAAATTAAGGCGCACAAAATTACTATATTGCCTAATCCAATTTCTTCAGAATTGTCTGAGTTGAGAAGGTCTAATACTAAACAGGAAAAAATAATTTTATCAGTAGGACGCTTGGATAAAAACAAATGTCATGATGAATTGATAACAGCTTTCCATACTCTAAAACCCGAAGGCTGGAAAGTAAAAATTATTGGTGATGGTAACAAAAAAGAAATGTTGACCAAACTCATCGAAAGCTATGATTTATCCGAGAAAATTGAAATCATATCAAAAGTTAAGAACATAGACAAGTATTATAATGAAGCCTCAATTTTTGTGTTCACATCAAAGACCGAAGGTTTCCCTAATGCCCTCATGGAGGCCATGCACTTTGGTTTACCGTGTATTTCAACGGATTGCAATTTTGGACCCTCAGATTTAATAAATGATGGAGAAAATGGTTATCTAATTCCGGTTAATGATCAAGAAGCATTGACAAATAAATTATCTGATTTGATTAGTGACGAAAATTTACAGCATAAGTTTTCAGAAAATGCAAAGCAGACCACAGAACAATACAAGAGTGAAAATGTAGTCTCACAATGGGGAGCATTGATAAATTCGCATATTTAAATAAAAACTAATAAAGGAGTATATAGTTTGACGAGATGAAAATTATAAAGTACATAACCTTAGCACTTGTTTTGCTAAACCTTCCATCAATAGGGCTCTTTACCTATGGTGGTGGTGTAGGTGCAATACTTAGTTATGCTACAATTTTTATGTTGGTGGTTTACTATGCTTTAGAAAAGAAAACAACACCAAACTGGTGGATTATCATTATCGCCTTATTGTATTTTATGATTGGTGCGTTGCAATATGAAGGTGCTCCTATGGCTTTTATGATGGAGCTTATTAAGTATTTCATTTTTGTTATTGGCGGATATGAATTGGCAAAGAATACCAGTACGTTAGAATTATTTGTATTCTTTCTTATAGGTGCGTTAAGTATAGGTGTTGAAGCCATGTCCTTTACCAACGACTATGGTCGTTATGCCGGTTTTTACCTCAATGCAAACGTTGCCGGATTTATATGTATTTATGGATATTCAATAATTTATGGGCTTAAAAGCAGTACGTTAAAATTACTAGGTCAATTTGTATTTACCTTAATGGGATTGTTGACATTTTCAAGAACATTTATTGTTATTTGGGTATTGCTTAATCTTATCTCTCTTAAAGTAAGTATAAAGAATGTCAGGATATTCGGAATCGCCTTTTTAATTTTCTCAACACTTTTATTTATCGATCAGGTCGTAGGTCTTAACAATCCAAGATTTGAACAATTAAAGGGTCTTGTAAGTGATGACCAAAAAGTATCAAGTGAGGAAATAAGCGAAGATTCTAGAACAGAGACTTGGGCGCAATTTTATGACCAGATTTTTGAGGCACCAATAATTGGTAGTGGCTATGGTACATTTTCAGGTAAAATTAATTCTATGGGAGTTCATAACTCATACCTAATGATTATTGGCGAAGCAGGTATAATACCTTTTTTATTATTTTTAGTTTATATGGCTAGGCTCTTCTTTAAAAGTTTTATGCATTTTAAAAAAGCCCCTTATCTTATAATGATGACCATATCCTTAGCAGTATTTTTACTGGCAAATCATAACTTTTTCACTTTTTACTATATGACTTTTGCCGCGATGTGGATTCAATATCAGATATATAAAATAGATAATGAAGAGGAGGAATTGGAAGAGGAAAAATTAATAGAAGCATGATACGTTCTAAAAAAGACTATAACAAATATATCAGTCAAGACAAAAGAGCCCTTGGTATTAAGTCCAAAGGTTTTGGTAGTAAAATTATGACCTACCTCTCACCTAACTACATATGGCAGTTTCAAAAGACCATGCGTAAATTAGAGTATTATAACAATTGTAAGAACAGTGGTATTTATAAACTATATGTTGCGTATTTAAAGTATAAGTTTAAGAAAATATCCGTAAAACTTGGCTTCTCTATCCCTATTAATGTTTTTGGTCCAGGTTTATCTATTGTGCATTATGGAACTATAGTAATTAATAGAAACACAAAGGTAGGAAGCAATTGCAGAATACATGCTTGTGTTAATATTGGTGCTTCTGGTGGTGAGAAAGGTGCACCACAGATTGGAGATAATGTCTACATCGCACCTGGTGCTAAAATTTATGGAGATATAAAAATTGTAAACAACATTGCAATAGGTGCAAATGCAGTAGTCAACAAATCTTGTGAGCAAGAAAATGTTGCTCTCGCTGGAGTACCGGCAAAACCTATTGGTAGTGTTGATATAAAAAAAATAATAAAACACATTTAGCCCAAATCAATGAGTACTGATTTAAGAAAAAAAGGTTTCAGAAAGAAGGTATCGGATATTTACAAATCTGATCTTGGTTATTATGCGGTAAGACCAGTTTACAAGGTATACGAGTTTATTCTAAAAATTATACCTAGTGACGTCTTAGTAAAGAACAGTTTTAAAAAGCACATGGGTTACTCGTTGGATTTAAAAAACCCCAAAACCCTAAACGAAAAAATTAACTGGTTAAAGGTTTATAACAGAAAGGATATCCATACCATAATTGCAGATAAGTACAAAGTACGGGAATATATTAAAGAGAAAATTGGCGAAGAATATTTAATCCCATTACTCTTTCATACGAAAAACCCAGAAGATATTAGACCAGAAAACCTTCCAGATGTAGATCATATTATAAAATGCAATCACGATAGTTCTGGTGGTGTTGTGGTAAAGGATAAATCTACAATAGATTGGAAGAAAACCAGAAAACGCTTTAAAAGACTTTTAAAACAAAACCACTATTACGCTACTAGAGAATGGCAATATAAAAATATTGAACCAAGGATTGTGGTAGAAAAACTGTTGACAACCGAAGATGGAAACTTACCTGATGATTATAAAATTCACTGCTTTAATGGCAAAGTACAGTTTTTTGGGGTAGATGTAGATAGACACTTACCTACACGTGGCAGAAATCTATACGACACCAATTGGAATCTCTTACCTTGTAATTGGGGAAGACCAAACGGCAGGGATTTACCAAGACCAAAAAACTTAGAAGAAATGATTGCATTAGCAGAAAAATTAGCCGAGGACTTTATTTACCTGAGAGTCGATTTTTATTCTGTTAAGGGCAAAACCTATTTTGGTGAATTAACATTGCATCAGTCTTCTGGTTTTAGAAAATTTTGGCAGCAAGAGTGTGATGAGAAATTTGGACAAAAGCTCAACATAGAACATTTAATTAATAGTCGTTTAACCAAGAGTTAATATAGAGCGACCGTGAGAGCTAATAATTAATAAAACAGTAATGAAGGCTTAATATCTATGCAAACTATATTGTTGTATTTACGATACAAACAAAATAGTGGTAGATATGAAAAATTTAAGAGAAATGATTTCTGGCGTTTACAGAGAAACAGATTTGGGATATTTTATTTTAAACCCTTTTTATAAAATTTACGAAGAGGGATTAAAACTAGTACCAGATAGATTTATTATAGAAAGAAGCTTTAAGAAGCACATGGGATATTCAATTGATCTTGACAATCCACTAACACTAAATGAAAAAATCAATTGGCTTAAATTATATGAAAGAAAGGCGCTTCAAACAAAAGTAGCCGATAAATACAAAGTAAGGGATTACATTGAAAAAACCATCGGAAAACAATACTTAATCCCTTTATTATTCCATACAAAAGACCCTAAAGAGATAAGAAAAAAAAGTATGCCTGATACAGAGTTTATTATAAAAACAAATCATGATAGCTCTGGTGGCATAATAGTAAGGGATAAGTCTGAAGTTAAATGGAAAAAGATAAGAAAGAAGCTAAGACGTTTAATGAAACAAAACTATTATTATTCTACACGAGAGTGGCAATATAAAAATATTGAACCAAGAATTATAGTAGAAAAATTATTGACTTATAATGATGGTAGCATACCAGATGACTATAAATTACATTGTTTTAATGGCAAAGTTGCTTTTACAATGGTAGATATTGGCAGACATTCAAATGAAAGATGCCGAAACCTATATGATAAAGATTGGAATTTATTACCGTGTAATTGGGGCAGACCAAATGGTAATGATATTGAAAAACCTGCGAACCTTGAAGAAATGATAATGCTTGCAGAAAAAATATCAAAAGATTTTACATATGTTAGAGTAGATTTTTATTCTGTTGAAGGAGCTACATATTTTGGTGAGCTAACATTTCATCATGCTTCCGGGTTTCAGAAATTTCTTCAAGAAGAATGGGATTACAGATTCGGACAACAGCTAAACATTCCCATAGTCCATGGATAATAAAATAAAAGTATTCTTTGTTTTACCAACACTTTTTGCAGGTGGTGCAGAACGCGTTATAACTTTTGTAGCAAAACACTTAGACAAAAAAAAGTTTGATGTCACTTTAGTTGTTATAGGTTTTGAAAAGGACACTAAATATGATGTTTCAGAAATATCAGTCATTTACTTAGAGAAGCCCAGAGTACTTTCAGGAGTTAAAGGAATTATAAGATTACTGGCAAAGCACAGACCTCAAGTAGTAGTAAGCTCTATTTCCCATCTAAATATAATAATGGGTTTAATTTCCAAGCTATTCCCTAAAATTAAATTCATAGGAAGGCATGCCACAATTACCAACGTTGCCAAGAAATATAAAAAACCCAGAAAGAAATCATTCATTTCATCATTTATTAAATTTGATCAAATTGGCATTAAAAGTCTCGACTATATTATCTGTCAATCCACCGACATGAAGGATGATTTCCTCAAAATTTACAACATAGACGAAAATCGGGTGAAAATTATTCACAATCCTGTTACCCAAGTCGATGTTTTAAAACAAAAAGGGAAGTCAATCAACAGCATTAAAAAGTTTATTACTGTTGGTAGAATGACCAAAGTAAAAGGCCAGGCTAGGCTTTTGGATGTACTTAGCAGGTTAACAATTCCATTTGAATTTACCATAATTGGTGATGGGAGAAATAAGGAAGACATCTTAAACAAAATTGAAGAGCTTCAGCTCAATGACAAAGTAACACATATTGAGCACTCTGACGATGTCTTTAGCCACCTCATAAAACACGATATGTTTCTACAAGGCTCTTATTCTGAAGGTTTCCCAAATGCTTTGCTAGAAAGTTGTACCGTTGGTGTTCCTGTTATTGCATTTAACGCTCCTGGTGGTACCAAGGAAATTGTAACCAATGGTGTTAATGGATATTTGGTTGAAACTGAAGATGAATTTTTAGAAAAGCTCCAAGAAACCAAGGACTGGGACCCAAAGGAAATCAGTAAGTATGTAAACAAAAAGTTTAACAAAGAAAAAATTATAGGAGATTTTGAGCAACTCTTTATAGATGCAACCACATAGCGCGATACAAAACCCTTATTACATCCTGAAAATTGTAGCTTTTTGGCTATTAATCACGAAAAATGCTCAACAAATCGAAGAAATGAAAATAAACTGCCATTAACTGTTATATTTGACCGAGAAACAAAGCGAATTGTTTTTTTAACATCAACAAGACAACCTACAAGATTTAAGAATTGTTGATTTAAATCATTAGTTAATAAGCAATTACATTTGTTTCAAAATAGGTAATTAGAATAAATAATGGCCCCAAAGACCAAAAAAAATATAGCCATACTTAGTATTACTCTAGGTAGCGGAGGTGCTGAGAAAGTAATAAGTCTTCTTCTAAAAGAATTGAGGAAGGACTACAATGTTACTTTGGTGCTTTTTCATAATACTATTCATTTTCCTATTCCAGATGGAGTAACTACCAAAATACTATCTGACAACCCACCAGACAGAGCATTTTATTTAAAATTCATAGATACTTTTAGATATATTATAAAATATTATCGTTTCGTAAAGCGTAATGAAATTGACATTTCCATATCATTTCTCGCGTTTCCGAATTTAATTAATGGAATTGTTTCTACTTTTAATAAAAAAGTAAAAACCATTATCAGCGAGAGAGGTTTTCCTTCCGATAATGTAACAAGTAAGTTGTCGTTTTACATTTCAAAATTATTCTACCCTGTTTTTTATAATAGATGTACTAAATTGTTTTCTAACTCAGTACACATCAACAATGATTTAAGAGATAATTTTCGTGTAAAAATACCAATGGAGGTTATTTATAACCCTATTGAACTGCCTGAACAAACCATTGACCCTAGCAGTCTCAATACAAAAACAGAAACATTAAAAGCAATTACCGCTGGCACACTGAATAAGCGAAAAAATCAGATAATGATTATTAGAGCCATTCAAAATTCTAGTTTAGACTATAATTTTACAATTTTAGGTGGTGGAGATTTACGAGATTATCTTTCGGAAGAAATCGTTAAAGCCAATCTCGAAAATAGCGTAAATCTAGGTGGTCGCGTAAAGAATGTCAATGAACATTTATTATCTAGTCAGTGTTTTGTGTTATGTTCATTTACAGAAGGATTTCCTAATGCGTTGTTAGAAGCTATGGCTATTGGGTTACCATGTATTTCTTCTAATTGTCTTTCGGGTCCGTTAGAGTTATTGAATGAAAACGAGGATATCTCAATTGAAAATGGCGAATTTTATATTGGAAAATATGGGTTGCTTGTCAACAATGATGACCATATAGGTTTAAGCAAAGCCATGGATTATTTTCATCAAAACCCGCAAGAAAGAGAGAAATACAGTAAGCTTAGTTTAGAGCGCGCTACGCAATATAATTTAGAGAATATTTATTCTAAATTTAAAAGATTTATAGAAAGTTAATTAACCAAAGATATGTGTGGAATTAATGGCATTATAGCCAAGACCAACCGAGACAAGAATGAGTTAACTTCCATTCTTAATAATATGAATGATCTTATCATTCATAGAGGTCCTGATGAAGATGGTGTGTTTTCGGAAGAAAACAATAACTTCTCCGTTGGTATGGCAATGCGTAGACTATCCATTATAGATTTATCCTCTGGGCAACAGCCTATTTTTACAGATGATAAACAAATTGTTATCGTTTTTAATGGCGAAATCTACAACTATAGAGAAATAAAAGCCAGGCTCGAGGCTGAAGGAGTTACTTTTAACACTTCTAGTGATACTGAGGTGATTCTAAAAGCTTACGAAAAGTATGGTGTTGAATCCTTCCAATGGCTAGATGGCATGTATGGCTTCAGCATTTATGATAAAAAAATTAACAAACTGTTTATTGCCAGAGATTTCTTTGGTGAAAAACCATTGTATTACACGCATACGGACAAGGAATTTATTTGGGCATCAGAATTAAAATCCATTATCAATACTATTGATTTTCAGCCTAATATTTCAAAAAAAGGATTGAATCTCTATTTTAGGTTAACCTATATTCCTGCTCCGCATACTATTTATGAAAACATTCACAAGTTAGAAGCTAATCATTATATAGAATACGATTTAGCATCACATCAAACCAGTATTCATAAAATAAACGTAGAACCAAAGCCAAAAACATCTAACATATCGTTTGAAGATGCCAAAGCAAAAACTAAAGACTTGGTTTACAATAGTGTAGACAGCAGATCTATTGCAGATGTAGGATTAGGTACGTTTTTGTCTGGTGGTGTGGATTCATCAATAATTTCATTATGCTTATCGCAAACCACAGATAAAAAAATTGACACTTTTTCAATTGGTTTTAAAAAGGCATCTTATGATGAAACTGACAAGTCTAGAGTCGTTGCCAAAATGATTAATAGTAAACATCATGAGTTTATCATTGATGAAGACGACCTTAAAAATAATATCCACGAGATTTTAGTGAATTTTGATGAGCCATTTTCAGATACGGCTGCCCTACCCACACACCTACTCTCAGAAAAAACTAGAGAACACGTTACAGTAGCCCTAACTGGTGATGGTGGTGACGAAGTATTTGGCGGTTACAACAAATACTATATAGGTAAAATGAACAAACGATACACAGGTGTTATGCCAAAAGGGCTGCACAAAGTTGTATCAAAGTTAAGTAACAAATACCTTGTGGATAAGGATGATAAGCGTGGTAGAAATTTTAAAATCAACAAATTATTAAATGCTATTGATTATGAAGGTGATTTCTATTGGGATATTATTTCTCTAGCTAATACAAGCAATCTATTAAAAGAAATTTTAAAGCCAGAGCATTTTGAGAGCAATCTTTTTCAAGAATATAAAGATTTTCTCGGGAAACAAAAAATTGAGTCCTTAACCGATTTTAGGTTGGTGGATAAAATTTTGAGCTTAGAAGGCGGTATGTTGGCTAAGGTAGATAGAACCAGTATGATGACATCATTAGAATGTAGAGCTCCGTTCTTAAATAGAGAGATTTGGGAATTTACTAATACATTGCCAGAAGATTATTTAATGAAAGGTTGGAATAAAAAGTATATTCTAAAAGAAGCTTTCAAAGACCAGTTCCCTGATGAATTTTTAGAAAAAGGCAAAAGTGGATTCGGTAGTCCAACTGGCGATTGGTTAAGACAAAGCTTAAGAAAGGAACTAGAGAGTTACATAGATCCTAATTTTCTTAAAGAACAAGGTCTTTTCAACGTAGAGATAATAACCAACCTCGTAAAAGATCACTTAGACAGTAAAAAAGATAGTACGTTTAGAGTTTGGTCTTTCTACTGTTTTCAAAAATGGTATAAATTTAATTTTCTTAAAAAAAGCTAGTACAAAATGGAGAAAAAAAGAATATTACTTATAGCTTCATTTGACGGATCACTCATTAGATTTAGAGGGGATTTCATCAAAAGCCTTGTAGATTATGGTTTTGAGGTTTTTACTGCTGCTCCTAGCTTTGCAGAGAAAAACAGTGAACGCATTAAAGAGCTTGGTGCTACTCCTGTTCAGTTTAACTTACAGCGTACAGGTCTTAATCCCATAAAAGATTTTAAATCTATACGAGAATTAAAGTCCATTATAAAGGAAAATAAAATAGACTTAGTCTTTCCTTATACCGTTAAGCCCGTAATTTACGGCTCTATGGCTGCTAATATGTGTAATGTACCTGTAGTATCGTTAATTACTGGTTTAGGGTATACGTTTACGGGCCTATCCTCTAAAGCTAGACTACTCCAACGTTTTAATGAAACATTGTATAAATTATCAATTAGAAAAAATAAATGCATCGTTTTTCAGAATACTGATGATCATCAACTTTTATTAGATAGAAATGTAATTTCAAAAAAAGCAAAAAGCAGGTTTTGTTAGTGGGTCTGGTATTAACCTGGACAAATTTAGATTTAAGGAAAAAAGTCCTTCAGATAAAGTCAGCTTTCTTTTTATAGCAAGACTTATAAAAGAAAAAGGAGTTGCGTTGTATATGGAAGCCGCAAAAGCTTTAAAGGCTAAATATCCTAAAACAGAGTTTCACTTAATTGGCGCTCCAGAAATATCACCATCTGCAATTAGTGAAGAAGAACTTAAACAATTGCATAAAGAAGGCATAATTATTTTTCATGGCAAGCAAAGAAATATTGAAGAGCACTTACATGAAAAAGATATTTTTGTATTACCAAGTTATTACAGAGAAGGACTACCTAGGACTTCGCTAGAGGCTTGTGCATGTGGAAACCCCATAATTACTACTGACTCTGTAGGCTGTAGAGAATCTGTAAAAGAAGGTGTAAATGGATTTTTAATTGAACCACAAAATCTAGATGCACTTATAAAGCCAATGGAATATTTTATTACAAATCCCCACAAAATAAAGGAAATGGGTATTAACAGTAGAAAATATGCTGAAGAACGGTTTGACGTAAATATTATCAATAACGATTTAATAGCTATTATAAACGAGAGTTTAAATTAAACTGAATTGCACCCCATATTAATTGAACTTACATAACAACAAAAATCCTACTAAGATGAAAAAAATATATAGACTTTTTATTAAGCGAATTGCAGATTTTATCGCTTGCCTCATCGGCCTTATATTAATATCACCGTTATTAATAACTCTAGTTATAATCCTCGCTATTGTTAATAATGGAAAACCTTTCTTTTATCAGCCTAGAGCTGGTATAAATGGCAAACCTTTTACAATTATAAAATTGAAAACCATGACTGATGCTGTAGACAGTGAGGGAAATCTTTTGCCAGCCGTAGAGAGAGTAACAAAAATTGGTAATTTCTGCAGAAAATATTCATTAGATGAGATCCCTCAGTTGATTAATGTTATTAAAGGCGATATGAGTCTTATTGGCCCTAGACCGTTATTGATTTTATATTTAGATCTATATAATGAAGAGCAAGCAAAGAGGCAAGATGTTTTACCAGGCATAACCGGATGGGCACAAGTCAATGGTAGAAATGCTATAAGTTGGGAACAAAAGTTTGATTTTGATGTCTATTATGTTGAAAACCAGTCATTTTTACTTGACTTGAAGATTCTGTTCAAGACTATAGACAAAGTAATTAATCGTAAGGATATAAACAATTCTGATGAGGTAGATATGCCTAGGTTTACTGGAACCAAAAGTGAACCTTCTCAAGCATAATTTTTTTTTCAAACTATATTGAGTTCTTTATAAGAAGCGATAAGGAATTGTGGAAAAAACTCTTCTTTTAAATTTTCATCTACCTGAAAATGAATGTTTAAACCATTATCTATTAAACCAATTGTTTTCCATCCCATTGTATTAGGTGAGACAAAATCCTTACTAATATTATCTCCAATGTAGTAGTATATTCTAGCAGGTATGGCTTCTTCTACAACCTTAAAGTTTTGCTCATTTGGTTTTTCTGTTCCCAAGGCTTCAGATATAATAATTTCACTAAACAAGTCCTTAATCCCTAAAGCTTCAATTTTTGCCATTTGGGTATTTACTCTACCATCTGTAATGATTGCGAGGCTCCCTCCTTTACGCTTTATGTCCGTAAGGGTTTGGTATGCGTCGTCGAATAAGGAAATCTTAGGATTATGATTACGGTAAGCTTCTATTAGATCCTTTACTTCAACTTTATAATTATTAGCCAGGTACTGAAAAACATTATCACCTTTTCTATACTTAGCAAACATGTTTCTATACAGGGATTTTCTGTTTGCAGGATCTAAGTCATTGGCAATAAACTTATACGCGGATTTTAAATATTCTATTTCGTTATATAGCGTATCATCTAAATCAAAAACTATAACTGTATGCTTATCAACCTTTATATCCATGGACTAAAACTTCATCATCATATCTAATCATTAATAAATCATTCTCCCAACTGTCAAACTTGTCTTCAATGGTTTTACCTAACAAATACTCTTCAATAATCCATTTTGGAAAATTAGCACCAGCTAAGTAAGACAGAGGATAACCACCTCCAAATCTTGGGTTGATTTCTATCCCATAGATTTTATCATCATCCTCTTTATGGAGAAAAAACTGAGCAGTAATACAGCCCACCGCTCCTTTAATATAATTCAATCTTTCTTTTATGTAACCCACAAGAGCATTATTCTTGGCAACAGCCTTGTAAACTTCACCCTCTCTTACTTCCAACCTCTTTCTAGGCACAACACACTTTAAATTACTGTGCCCATCATAATATAAGTCGCAAGTAAACTCGTCATAAATATCATGATCCAGATATTCTAAAAACATGAGTTTTTCGTTAGAAAAATGCTCCGCTGTTAAATCCTCTTCGGTACTAATAATAAATGTATTTACACTTCTACTGCCATCAATTGGTTTTATAAAAAGTGGCAATTCGTAATTATCCTTTTCATATTCTCTAGCGATAGTGATACCATTAGATTTAAAAAATTCATGAATAATTCTTTTATCCCTACATTTTTTTACAAACTCTGGTGAAGAAATGAGCACCTTTACACCTATGGCTTCAAACAGGTCATTTTTACTAGCAAGAAGAAGTAATTCTGTATCTATTGTAGGAATGATTAGCTTAATGCCATTCTCGTCACATAAATTCAATAAGAACTCAATATAGGAAGATTCGTCTAAAGCTGGCACTTCAAAATATTCATCAGCCACCTGACAGCCGGCTGATAGTACAGGACTAACATCTGACGCAAAAACTTTAGCTTCAGAAAAAAAACCTTTAAGTTCTTTTTGAAATGCCCTCACTAAAGATACTCGCCTACCAACTGAAGTAATTAAGATATTCATTCTATCGATTTATGGCAAAAAATAATACAATTCAAATATACTTTCATTTAGGATTTATTGAGAATAGCAGCTATGAATAACTTAAAAATTCGGTAAAGTTTATACTTACAATTGGTCCGATTTTTAACAAAAACTATAACATACAAAAGCACAAAATAAATGTTTTAACCATAATTTAAGTCATTTATTTCAAAATAATTAAGTGAAGAATAGTAGCTTTATGTAACAACGTAAATATTTGCTTTTTATCGTCTTTATTTGGGGTGTGACACATTATTAACGCATATTTAAACCGATTTTAAATCGTGTCCCAAATCCCTCTAAGACATGAAATTGAGATAGTAATGCAAATTACTTAACAATTCTTGCTTATGAAACCTAAAATATGGTTGTCGTCACCTCACATGAGTGGTGCCGAACAGACTTACATAAAAGAAGCCTTTGACACTAATTGGGTAGCGCCTTTGGGTCCAAATGTAAATGGCTTTGAAAATGACTTACAATCTTATCTTAATGAAGATTGCCATGTTGCAGCATTAGCATCAGGCACATCTGCTTTACATTTAAGTCTCATTTTATTAGGAATTTCTTCAGGAGATGAAGTAATCTGCCAAAGCAAAACGTTTTCGGCTTCAGCTAATCCTATAGCTTATCAAGGGGCAACACCAGTCTTTATTGACAGCGAAAGGGATACATGGAACATGTGCCCTGAACAATTAGAAATTGCCATTAAAGACAGAATGACAAAAGGAAAAAAGCCTAAAGCCATAATCCCTGTGCATTTGTATGGTATGCCTTATAAAGTTGAAGAAATACACAAAATAGCTAAAGAATATAATATTCCAGTAGTTGAAGACAGTGCAGAATCCCTAGGCAGTCAATATAAAGGTCAAAATTGTGGGACTTTTGGTGATTTATCAATTTTATCTTTTAACGGAAATAAAATTATTACTACTTCTGGTGGTGGTGCTTTGGTAACAAAAACAAAAGAGCAAAAACAAAAAGCAGTTTTCCTAGCGACTCAGGCCAGAGATAATGCACCGCATTACCAACACTCTCATATAGGTTATAATTACAGAATGTCAAATATTGTAGCTGGTATAGGCAGAGGTCAAATGACAATCTTAGATAGCCACGTGGCAAAACGACGCTCTAATCACGAGTTATATCTTAATTCGTTTAAAAACAATAATAACATAACATTTTTACAAGAGCCAGAAGGTCATTTTTCTAACCGTTGGTTAACAGCTGTCTTATTAGATTCTAAAGAAACTAGAGAGGACTTAAGGCTTGCGCTTGAAAAAGAAAATATTGAGTCTAGACCATTATGGAAACCTATGCACCAACAACCTGTTTTTGAAGATTCACCTAGCTATATAAATGGTGTTGCTGATGAATTATTTGATAGAGGGCTATGTTTACCAAGTGGCTCAAATCTTACTAATGAAGAATTGGATAGAGTAATTTCTACCATAAATACGTATTTTGCAGTATGTTAGTTGATTTCTTACATAAAATCTCACAGCGATATGCCTCAAAATGGCTAGTGCTATTATTTGATGTGTCTATTGTTGTGGCAATGTTTTTCTTGGCATATGTAATACGGTATAACTTTCAGTTTGATTTTGATATACTATTGATTTTACAACAGATACCTTATGTTGCTGTTGTTGCTGCCATTAGTTTAATAGCTGTGGGATCCCATAAAGGAGTAGTAAGGTTTACTGGCTTTAAAGATATTGTCAATGTTATTATAGGCGCCAATATATTGGCAACTATACTTATTTGCTTTACTTTTTTAAGTAGAAAATTTTTAGGGGATGACACTCTATTTAATATTTCTGGTTCAGTTATTTATATTCATTTATTGTTAAATATCCTGTTTTTAATTGGAGCCAAATTATTTATAAAATCTCTTTATAATCAAATAACTCAAGATTTTAAGACTATATCAAACGTATTGATTTTTGGTGCTGGTAATTCAGGGATGCTTACCTATGACGCCATTCAGAATGATACCAAAAGCGGTTTGGAAGTTGTTGGTTTTATTGATGACGATGAGCGTAAAATAGGAAAGAAAATAAACCTTCTTAAGGTTCACAACATCAATGAGATTGACGAGAAGTTTATAAAAAAACATAAAGTTGAAGATGTAATTATCTCTATTCAAAATATTGATCCTACAAGGCTTTTACAAATAACCGGAAACTTATTTGCTTTAGGGCTTAAAGTAAAGATTGTTCCACCAGTACAGAGCTGGATAGATGGTGACTTAAGTGTTGGTCAGATAAAAGAGGTTAAAATTGAAGACTTGCTAGGTAGAGACCCTATCAATATTAAAAATCCAGATTTAGAAGAGCAGTACGACAATAAAGTTATATTGATTACTGGTGCTGCAGGATCAATAGGTAGTGAAATATGCAGAAAAATAAGCCTGTATAATTATAAAAAATTAATACTTGTTGACAATGCAGAATCTGCACTATATGATATTCAACAAGAGTTTAGACAACAAGGTCTTACAAATATTGATGCTATAGTTGCAGACGTAAGAAATAAATCTAGAATAGACCAAATATTTAACCAGTACAAACCAAAAATGGTGTTTCACGCAGCTGCCTACAAGCATGTTCCTCTTATGGAGAACAATCCATATGAAGCTGTAAGCGTTAATATTGGAGGTACAAAAAACGTAGCTGATATAGCAGTTAAACATAGTGTAGATAAGTTTGTTTTAATTTCTACAGATAAAGCTGTAAACCCTACTAACGTTATGGGTGCAACAAAGCGAATTGCTGAGCTTTATGTAACATGTCTTAAAGGTAAAGGACACACTAAGTTTATAACTACAAGATTTGGTAATGTATTAGGTTCAAATGGCTCTGTTATCCCTCTATTTAAAAAACAAATTGAAAAAGGCGGTCCATTAACTGTTACACATAAAGATATAACACGTTACTTTATGACCATACCAGAAGCTTGTCAATTGGTATTAGAAGCAGCCGCAATGGGTAATGGTGGTGAGATATTTGTCTTTGATATGGGTGAGCCAATAAAGATATTTAGCTTGGCCACAAATATGATTATCCTATCAGGATTACGTTATCCTGAAGATATAGATATAAAAATCACAGGACTTAGACCTGGCGAAAAAATCTATGAGGAGCTTTTAGCCGATGGTGAAAACACAAAGAAAACTTATCATGAAAAAATAATGATTGCTAAGTCTAGACGTGTAGATATTGATGAGGTTGAAAAACAAATCAATAAGCTCACAACTATTAAGACTCTAACACAACCGTTGGAAATAGTATCATTGATAAAACATTTAATACCAGAATATATATCCAACAATTCAACTTATGAAGTATTGGACACAAAGAAATAAGCCAAATTATAAACTATACCTAAAAAACAAAAAATGAAAACTCGTAATCTTATTATTCCAATATTAGCTTTTTTAATCTTGTCCTCTTGTGGTTCACGTAAAAACATTATTTACTTTCAAGACGAGCCCTTAGAGGGAGATGTAACAATGTCCGAACCAAAGCAATTAATCTATAAGCCAGACGATATTTTAACTATTAACGTCGCTGCTTTAGATCCAGACACTGTAAGGCCTTTTAATCTTTCATTAGTTTCTGGAGGAACCTCTGATGTTGTTAATGCTAGAGGTGGGCTACAACAACAAACCTATCTTGTTGATTATGATGGCAATATTGAGTTTCCTGTATTGGGAACTTTAAAAATAGCAGGCTTAACAAGAACAGAGTTAACGGACATGTTAACCGAAAGAATAAGCGAGTATGTAACTGACCCCATCGTAAATGTAAGATTGGCTAATTTTACCGTTACCATTCTAGGTGAAGTTAGGAATCCAGGCACGTTTACCATACAAGACGAAAGAATTACAATACTTGAAGCTCTAGGTTTGGCTGATGATTTAACAATTTTTGGTAAGCGTAAAAATGTGCTTTTAGTAAGAGAAGTTGATGGAAAAAAGAAATATGCTAAAATAGATCTCACTACAGTTAATGTAGTTAACTCACCTGTGTATTACCTTCAGCAAAACGATGTTATTTATGTAGAACCGAACAATGCAAAAATTCGTTCATCTACATATAACCAAAATAATTCAGTATTAATTTCTGCTATCGGTACACTTACTACCATTGTAGCAGTATTCTTAGTAAAATAACATATTACCTTTAAATTCTTTATGGAATCTAAAACAAATTCAGTAACAGCAGATATAAAACAAAAAGTAGAGCTCTTCCTTTCTTATTGGAAATGGATTGCTCTTTCTGTTATTATAGCCATTGCTATAGGCTATACCTATTTGCGTTACACAACTTATGAGTACCAAGCCTCTGCAACAATTAAAATACGAGATGAAAAACAAGCAACCAAGTTGCCGAGCATCGAAGAGATTAGTAGCGAGGGCTTGTTCTCAGGTGGTACAGATAAAATAAAGGACGAAATTCAGATTATAAAATCGCGTACTTTGATGGAGAACATCATTAAAACGCTTAACCTCAATATTCGCATTTTTAATCAAGGTAAAATAAAAGAAAAAGAACTATACGAAGACCCTCCTATAAGTCTTAGTTTCTTTGAAAGCGATTCTATCATTAATAATGTAAGAGCTAATATATTTATCAAAGTAAAATCAGATTCGGAATTTATACTTTTTAAAGATGATGGAAAGTCTTTTATAGATAGAAATGAATCTGAAGGAAAACTATATGCATTTGGTGATAAAATTGACACCAATTATGGAGGCATCGTTCTAGTTCCCAACTTAGAATCAGACTCATTTATAATAGGAAGAAATTTAAAAATAACCATCACACCTGTATCTAGGCTTGTTAGTTACTTTCAAAAAAGTGTCAGTGCATATACGGAAAAAGGCTCTAGTGTTATTACGTTAGAATTAAAAGAAACAGTAGCCCAAAAAGCAGTTGACTTTCTAAATCAACTTATTAAAGAATATAACAACGATGTATTACACGATAAAGAAGAAGTTGTTAGAGTAACTTCAGAGTTTATCAATAAACGTCTAGAACAAGTACAGGAGGAATTAGGCCAGGTAGAATCTACTGCAGAACAGGTACAACAAAAGAACAACCTTACTGACCTGGGCTCGCAAACCAATCTGAATCTACAAGCAAAAAAACAATTAGATCAACAGATTTCTACAACTGCTACAAATATTCAGATGATCTCTTATTTACAAGAAGAATTGAATGATGAAAGTAAGTTTAGTGACATGTTGCCCGCAAATGTAGGTATTGGAGATTCTAATACATCTCAAATCATTAAAAGTCATAATGAATTAGTTGCCCAAAGAGATAGGGTTTTAAAAAATTCCACAGAGAAAAACCCTGTTGTGGTTCAGTTGAACAATCAGATTGATCAATTAAAAAACAATCTTGAAAGTTCATTGAACAGTATGAAAAAAACGTCTGAGCTTACACTTAATAATTTGAATTCTGAAAGCAATAGAATTAGTGGCCAACTCTATGTAGCGCCATCAAAAGCCAGAACTTTGAGAGGTGTACAGAGGCAACAAGATATAAAGGAGTCTCTTTATTTGTATTTATTAGAAAAGCGTGAAGAATCTGCAATTAGATTAGGCATGTACCAACCTAATGCTAAAATTGTTGATGATGCTTATTCATCATACAGACCTGTAGCGCCAAATCCAACTCTTACGTATTTAGCAGCCTTAATATTTGGTCTTATGATTCCGCTCGGATTGATATATGTATCTGATATGTTAGATACTAAACTCTATCAAAAAAATGACTTAGTAAGTATTTTAGACATTCCATATTTAGGCGACATACCTCAGTCCTCTAAAAATGTTAGACTTGTTAAAAAAGCTGATTATTCACCAAAAGCAGAAGCGTTCAGAATTGTTAGATCTAATGTAGATTTCATGCTTAAAGGTATCAATGGTAGGGCTAAAAAGATTTTTGTTACGTCAACTAAAGCTCAAGAAGGTAAGTCACACACCAGTACCAATTTAGCGACTTCTATTTCTTTTTCACAAAAATCTGTTTTATTAGTTGAAATGGACATTAGGGTACCAAAAATCTTAGATTATCTCTATATAAAAGAAAAACCTAAAAAAGGATTAACAGATTATTTGGCTGACTCTTCTGTAAAAGCACAAGACATAGTTTTAAAACATAAAGATAATCCGTACTTAGATATAATTCCTTCTGGCACAATCCCACCAAATCCATCAGAGTTATTGATGAGTGACAGAGTTGAAGAACTTTTTAAGCACTTTGAGAAAAAATATGATTATATAATAGCAGATACTTCTGCTGTTGGGTTGGTAAGCGACACTTTATTAATCTCAAATTTTGCAGATATGTTTATCTATGTTGTAAGTGCTGATGGTGTTGACAAAAGACATCTAGTACATGTTGCAAAAACATTATATGAAGAAAAACGTTTACCAAATATGACGATGCTGTTAAACGGAGTTAAACCAGGAGCTAAAGGGTACGGTTATGGCTATGGTTATGGAGATAATCCTGATAACAAAAAGAAATGGTACCGGAAGATTTTTAAGCGCAAATAACTTTTCAAATACAAAATGCCTCGTCTTATGATGAGGCATTTATAGTTTACGCCTTTTCTTTTCTGTTTTTAATAATGATAATTCTCTGTTAGTTTGCCCAGCCACAGAAGTGTTCTCCTCTGCCCTTCTTATTAAATAAGGCATAACGTCCTTAACTGGTCCAAAAGGGATGTATTTTGCAACATTATAGCCTTTAGCCGCCAAGTTGTAACTAATATGGTCACTCATGCCATATAATTGACCAAACCAAACGTTGTTATCTTCTTTATTGATATTGTACTTTTCCATAAGTTCCATAGAGAGGTAACAACTTTCTTCGTTATGAGTACCAATAAATACCGAGATGTCTTTTAAGTTTTCTAAAATATAAACAAGGGTAGTATTGAAGTTGTCGTCTGTGGCTTTTTTGTTTTCACAGATCGGAGATTCATAACCCTTTTCTTCTGCTCTAGCACGTTCTTTCTCCATGTAGGCACCACGGACAATTTTCATGCCTACTTTAAATCCATTTTCTTTAGCACGTTGATGCAAACCCTTAAGATAATCCAGTCTATCCCAACGGTAACACTGCAAAGTATTATAAACAATGGTGTTTTCAGTATTGTAAATACGCATCATATCCTCAACCAAATCATCTGCTGCATCTTGCATCCAGCTTTCTTCACCATCAATCAATACTTCAACATCTTTTTCCTTGGCGAGTTTACAAACCGCATCAAACCTAGCAACTATTCTATCCCATTCGGCTTGCTCTTCTGTTGTCAAATCTTTTCCTTCGGTTTTCTTCTGATAAAGATAAAACCTTCCAAAACCAGTAGGCTTAAAAACGACTATTGGCATGGCCTCTCTTTCGTCGCAGAAATTAATGATTTTCAATATCTTTTCTACAGCGTTATCAAATTGTACTTCAGTCTCCTTTCCCTCTACTGAATAATCCAAAACAGAACTCACACTTTTAGTGTAGAGCTTATCTATAACTGGCAAACAATCTTCCTCATTTACACCTCCACAAAAATGATCAAAAACCGTAGAACGAATTAAGCCCTCAACGGGTAAATTGGCTTTAAGAGCAAAATTAGTTGCAGCAGTACCTATACGCACCAAAGGTTGCGAGGAAATCATTTTAAATAAAAAGTAAGCGCGTTCTAATTCAGAATCAGATTTTAACGCAAAGGCCGTAGCTGTGTCTTCAAATAGTGACCGATCTATCATAGGCTATAGAATATTAATGCAAATATATTTAAACCAAAGCTTATTTTTTTCTAAAAAAAGGGAGTATTTTCACAGCGATAATTTAGGAACTTTTTTGGTATGAAATCCATCACTACAAAAAATGCTATAGTACACTTTAATTCAAAGGTTTACTCAGAATTAAGCTCATATATAAAATCTTCTAAGCCTTCTAAAATATTCATTCTTGTTGATACTAATACCCATGAATATTGTTTGCCAAAGTTTTTATCTCAATTAGAATCCGAAGATATTGTTGTAGAGGTTATGGAAATGCCAGAAGGAGAAGATCATAAAACAATAGATATCTGCACAGGTGTTTGGGAAGCTCTGTCAGAATACGAAGCTGATCGTAAGAGTCTACTAATTAATCTAGGTGGTGGAGTTGTTACTGACCTTGGAGGTTTTGTGGCAAGTACATATATGAGAGGTATAGACTATATAAATGTTCCCACATCTTTGCTGGCCATGGTTGATGCTTCTGTGGGAGGAAAAACAGGTGTTGATCTTGGTGTGTTAAAAAACCAAATAGGCATTATTAGTGAAGGTAGCATGGTTTTAATTGACACGTCTTACTTAGAGACCTTACCTCCTAACCACATGGTATCCGGCTATGCAGAAATGCTAAAGCATGGTTTAATTTTTGATAAAGGCTATTGGGAAAATTTGGTGAATTTTGAAAATATGGACATTTCAGAGTTAGACAAATTGATATATGATTCTGTAATTATTAAAAACACCATAGTTTCTCAAGACATAAAAGAACAAGGCCTAAGAAAAACATTAAACTTTGGACACACCATGGGACACGCCATTGAAAGTTATTTTTTAGGCAACGCAGACAAAACACCATTATTACACGGTGAAGCAATCGCTATAGGAATGGTGCTAGAGTCATACCTATCAACAAAGGTCTGTGGTTTATCGACTGATGAATTTAAAAAAATAAAGGAAGGCATTTTAAAAACATTCTCAAAAGTCAATATTGAAAAAAGAGATCAGGACGTTATTATTGACTTCTTGAAGCATGACAAAAAGAACAGTCATGGAAAGGTAAATTTTGTGCTCTTAGAATCTATCGGAAAACCAAAAATTGATTGCGAAGCAAATAACGACCTTATTCTCGAAGCTTTTAAAGATTATAATTACTAAAGATATCTTTGCTTTATCACCTGTATATGGTGATTTTCATGACCCACAATTATGTAACCCAGTGCTCTTACTGAAATTGCAAAGCCACTGGCCTCACCCATTTTTAAAAGTGTTTCACGATCAAAGCTTTGAAAAAGAGATATGGTAGCAAGTCTTACGCTTTTATATTCTTCTATGAGGCTTTCTAAAGAACGCTTTTTAGAATTACCGCTTGCTACATAGCCATCTTGTTCAAAGCCAGCTAAAGGTGTCTTATCTCCCCTTGCAATACGTAGAGCCCTATATGAAAAGACCCTTTCGGTATCAATAACGTGAAGCAAAATATCTTTTATTGTCCATTTATCTTCCGCATAAGCATAATCATGTTTTTCATAAGGCAGCTTCGAATAAAAATCTATAGCGTTATCAAAACTTGATTTTAAGCCTTTTAATATATCAACATCAGAAGCCTTATCAATATAAGCCTTGTAATATGGATTGTATTCTTCTATATTTATAGTTTCTGAAATCATCATCAAAAGTTTTTAAACAAAAAGCCCTTAGCAAATATACTAAGGGCTTCTCTATAAAATTAATAGGCTTATTATAATTCGTTAAATATGGTGTGCATTAATCGTTTTTTATCGTTAATACTTTCCTCTAAAGAAATCATAGTCTCAGTCCTGTAAACACCATCTATATCATCTATCATGAAGATAATTTCCTTAGCATGCATAGTATCCTTAGCTCTTATCTTGCAAAAGATATTAAACTTTCCTGTAGTTATGTGTGCAACTGTAACATAAGGTATGGTTTCCACACGTTCTAGAACAAACTTGGTCTGAGAGGTGTTTTGCAGAAAAACACCAACATAGGCGATAAATGAATATCCTAATTTTTTATAATCCAAAGTTAATGAAGACCCTCTTATAATTCCTGCTTCTTCCATTTTCTTTACACGGACATGAACAGTACCTGCAGATATCAATAATTTTTTAGCAATATCAGTAAATGGGATACGTGTATTATCGATAAGCATATCGAGAATTTGGTGGTCAACTTCGTCTAATTTAAACTTCGCCATAATTGTAAATCTTTAAACTTTATGCAAAAATAAAGGATTTTCATTAACAAATACGTATCTAAAAACAGTTTTTTTAAGGTTTTAATGAGATTTTTTCATTATTTATCAAAACGAAATCGTTTTCGTAACCTACTTTTATTTCTAAATCATTTACATTTTTTATTATAGATCCTTCGGCATCAATTTCCTTATGCCCAAAAAAATCATCTAACTTAGAAATTTTCTCTATAGTTGGTATAAATTCAACTTTTTCGTCAATCAATTTCTCATTATACTGTATGGCTATATCTTTTAAATTAGAAGAATCATTTGTTAGGCAAGCATTTCTGATAATGACGTCATAAAACTGTTTGCCATTTTCGGGTATATTGAAATAATCCTCACTGTTCAGGTCTTTAGCACTAGATGCAATGACGTCTAATCCTTTCAGTATGGCTATAAAAACCAAACGTCTTACCTCTTCCCTACTGTAATCATTAGGAAAATGACCAGCCTCATATAAAATTGTTGGCACACCAAAGTTTTGAAACGTATCACCAACACAGTCTAAATTAAAGCCATCATCATAGCGTGCAACACCATTAGGGATTTCCTCTTGCAGCAACTGATTAATCTCGGAGATGATGCCCATTGCAACCTTTCTATTTTCGGTTAAGGTACGTTGAGCATCCTGAGATGGCGATAAGAATGATAATATTGAGGAGTTACTGGTATTGCCTACATTATATATGGTCCTTTGGCCATGAAGGTTGAAGCAATAATCGGGTTTAAATTCATTAAAAACCATTCTCAGCACTTTACTTTCTGGCTGTGATAAGCTTTGAGCATCTCTATTCAAATCAACATCATTGGCATTTAATCGCGTATATCGCTCGGCACCATCGGGATTTAAAATAGGAACAACCATTAAAGTGCATGAGTCTAAAATTGTATTTGAAATCTCATTATTGGTTAAAAAGAGGTTAAAAGTATCGAACAGCGCTTTGGTGGTTGTTGATTCGTTGCCGTGCATTTGAGACCACAATAACACTTTTTTTGATCCCGTACCAAAAGTTAAACTGTAAATGGATTTGTTTAAAACTGAATATCCTACAACTGAAGTAAAAGATTTAGGAAGCTTTTTTAAACACTTTTCTATATGAGAATTTGTGATGTAGCGTCCAAATAATTCTGGATTTTTAACTAGAGAATAAAGACTATTAAGATGATTTAATTTCATTAGAGAAACTTCTGGGATACAAATGTAATCATTTGTGTTTTTACAATTGTAAACAAGAAATTTATTTGAAAATGTTACAATGTTATACAAATAAACATAATGATTGACTAAGACCAGCCACATAGATTGAGAATAATTTAATGATTATTATTTTTAAATCATATTTTATTTATTTTCAGTAATTTACTATAAAAAATCAAAGTTAAAGTTTAAGTTTTTTAATCATTTATTTTATTAGATATTGATTATTGAAATACTAATGTTTACATTTGTACCGTTATTTAATAACAATTACTGTTTACAATGATAAACTCTAGTGAATTCACTGTTAGGCTTCAAAAAGTCATGGATTTTTACGATGAAACTGCTTCAAGTTTCGCCGAAAAAATTGGTGTGCAGCGCTCTAGTATTTCCCATATTCTCTCTGGTAGAAATAAGCCGAGTTTAGATTTTGTAATGAAAGTGCTTCACTCCTATCCGGATGTAGAATTGTATTGGTTGCTGAATGGAAAAGGCAGTTTCCCAAAAACTAATACAATCTCTGAAACTCCAAATTCCAATCTTCAAATTCAAAGTGAAGATTCGCAAGAAAAACCAGTTAGCAATTCAGATATTGAAAAAATTGTGATTTTTTACAAAGACGGCACTTTTAAAAGTTATAAGCCATAAAATTAACTTCGTTATTCTTTACCTTTGTACAAAACTTTACAATGAAGCTTCTGCGCGTATTTCTTCCACTTTTGCTAACAGGATGTTATTCTGTAGAACGTAACTGTGATGAGTTTAAAACTGGTGAGTTTGAATTTAACTATACCATTGATGGTATTGAAAAAACAGGTAGATTTATTAGAACCGAAACACTCAATATAGATTATTACGAAGGAAAAGTAGACACATCTTCTGTCCGTTGGATTAACGATTGCGAGTTTGTACTCAAAAAATTACATCCAAAAACCAATTCAGAGAAAGATGAGATTCACATGAAAATATTGTCAACTACCAATAATTCATACACTTTTGAATATAAGCTGGCCGTAAAAAAGCCTAATAAACCAATGTATGTAGAGAAAGGAGTTGCCACAAAAATTAATTAAGGAACATGCTAGACTTTTTATTGACCTCTGATGCCATAATAGCTTTGTTAACACTAACTTTCCTAGAAATTATTTTAGGTATAGACAATATTGTTTTTATATCTATTGCCGCAAACAAACTACCAGAAGAACAAAGAAGCAAGGCAACCAATATAGGTCTTGTTCTAGCAATGGCTCAGCGTATAATATTGCTTTTCTTTGTATCGTTCCTTATTGGTCTCAGTGAACCTTTCTATATACATGAGTCTAGCTGGCTGTCCATATCAATAAGCTGGCAAGCCATTATACTATTTGCTGGTGGGTTATTTCTTATCTATAAGAGCACAAAAGAAATACGTGAAAAAGTTGAGACGCCAGCACATGATGAAAAAGCTGTAAAGTCTAAGGTCATTAAGTCTTTAAACCAAGCCATTACTCAAATACTAATTATTGACTTTATTTTCTCAGTCGACTCTATTCTTACGGCCGTAGGTATGACCAATGGTTTACACCCAAACCATAACTATACCCTTGTATTAATGATAATTGCTGTGATGATTTCTATTGCAGTGATGATTGGTTTTGCCAACCCAATACGTAAGTTTATTGATCGCAATCCAAGTATGCAGGTTCTTGGTTTGGCATTTCTAATTCTCATCGGCTTTATGTTAATTACCGAAGCGGCACACTTATCGCACACAGAATTCTTTGGCAACTCAGTAGGCGCCATACCAAAAGGCTACCTTTATTTTGCAATTGCCTTCTCACTTTTTGTAGAATTCCTAAACTTTAAAACGGTTAAAAAGAAAGCTTGAGTTTAAAACAATGTCGCTTGGCCTTTATCGTCAATATCAGGACTCTTACCTTCATCATCTTTTGAAGAAGGACTTTCCTTAGGTTTTTCCTTGTTTTCAGAAGTATTGCTAACATCTAAATCTACTGAAACTGTTTCCTCGTCAACGACTTCGAGTTCATCTGCATGTACTTCCTCTGGTGCTTCGTAAGGCAACGGAGCCAATCTATTTATTTGATTCACCTTGTCTTTAGTTAATTGATTTCCAAGTGCAGTAATGCCTTTTATAGCAATAAATTCTTCAAGGTTGACTTCCATATTAGGCTTTCGGTCTTTGCCACGTTCTTTTGTAAACTCAACCTCTGCCATTGGTCTCCAATCCGTAAAAACCAATTCTAAACGTGAATCCTGATGATCAGAAATAAAGGATTCCTCTTTACCTTCTTGCTCTATTAAAAAGCGTTTTACGTAGTAACGTTCTTTTTCACCATCGTAATAGATAGCCGAAATCGGTTTTTTAGGCACCCATTTTTCTAGCACTATCATATCACTATCAAAGTGAGTCGTCAATTCTGGTATAATCGTTTTTGCAATTCCAGATTGTGTAATGACCAATATACGGTCTTCGCCTCTAAACTCGCCAATAAGCTCACCTCTTTCATCTACATTGAGGCGCTGTACAGCATCATCAAACCAAATTTTACGAGGCTTGAGGGTAGAAACACCTTTCTCCTTTAGCTCTACACGCTTTACTGAATGTTTGGTTACCAAATTACCTTTAGACGAACGTCCTTTTATAAGGATATCAGCAAAGTCTAAGTCCCATTTTAGTTTTTTAATGCTTCCGACCTGGCGCAATAAAACGGTAACGACTTCGGCCTCTCCATTGGGATTTGCAGAGAAGTACCATACCAGAGAACCTTTATTACCGTTGGTAAGGTCGTATTCTCTATCCCTTGTCATACTAGTAACCGCAAAGCGTTTGACATACGAAGGCCCTTTTTTGCCATCACGATAAATCATATTGTAAATGGTACGCTTGTCTTTTTTCTTAAATACAGCAACATGGATAATATTTTTACCAATGAAGGTTTTAGAATCTACTTTGGTCACCATCATCTTTCCCTCTTGGGTAAAGACAATAATATCATCAATATCGCTACAATCACAAACATATTCATCTCTACGTAATGAGGTACCAACAAAACCTTCTTCTCTATTGACATAGAGCTTTGTGTTTCTAATTACAACCTTAGTAGCATCTACATCATCAAAGACACGCAATTCGGTTTTACGCTCCTTGCCTTCACCGTAATCTTTCTTTAATCTTTCAAAATAGGCTATAGAATAATCGATAAGATTTGCCAAATGATGCTTCATTTCAGCAATCTGATCTTCTAAAGCATCAATTTTTTGTTGCGCTTTGTCAATATCAAACTTGGATATACGCTTAATTCTAATTTCGGTTAACCTTACGATATCTTCCTCAGTAACCTTGCGCTTTAAGTGTTTAATATATGGCTGAAGCCCTTTATCTATAGCACTGATAACCCCTTCCCAAGTCTCTTCCTCCTCAATATCACGGTAAATTCTGTTTTCAATAAAAATACGCTCTAGTGAGGCGAAGTGCCATTGTTCTTCAAATTCACCTAACTTAATTTCTAGCTCTTGCTTTAAAAGCTGAACCGTATTATCAGTAGAACGACGTAGCATTTCCGTTACACCAACAAAATAAGGCTTGTTATCTTCAATAACACAGCCTAGTGGCGAAATTGAGGTTTCGCAATTTGTAAAGGCGTATAAGGCGTCAATAGTTTTATCTGGCGACAATCCTGAAGGCAAGTGAACTAATATTTCTACTTCTGCAGCAGTATTATCCTCTATCTTTTTTATTTTAATCTTACCCTTATCATTAGCTTTTAAGATAGAGTCTATCAACGATGATGTGGTTGTGCCAAACGGAATCTCTGTAATTGCTAAAGTATTTTTATCGTGCTGGGCAATTTTTGCTCTCACCCTTACTTTTCCGCCACGCAAACCATCATTATAATTAGTAATGTCTGCAATACCTGCAGTTGGAAAGTCTGGTAATATAGTAAAGCGTTTTCCTTTTAAATGTTTAATAGACGCATCAATGAGCTCTATAAAATTATGCGGCAATATCTTGGTTGATAAGCCCACAGCAATACCTTCTCCTCCTTGCGCCAAGAGCAAAGGAAACATCACTGGTAGGTTGATAGGCTCCTTACGTCTTCCATCATAAGAGGCTTGCCATTCTGTAATTTTTGGATTATAAACCACATCAAGGGCAAACTTAGACAGCCTTGCTTCGATATAACGCGAAGCTGCAGCCCTATCACCTGTGAGAATATTTCCCCAGTTTCCTTGGGTATCTATCAATAAATCTTTTTGGCCTATCTGCACCATGGCATCTGCTATACTGGCATCACCATGTGGATGGTACTGCATGGTATGACCAACAATATTAGCCACTTTATTATAACGACCGTCGTCCAAATCTTTCATGGAGTGCATTATACGTCGTTGCACAGGCTTAAAGCCATCTTCTATGGCTGGTACAGCACGCTCTAAAATTACATAAGAGGCGTAATCCAAAAACCAATCTTTGTACATTCCGGTAACCTTGGTAATCGTCTCCTGGTTACTATTATCTTCATTTAACAATTCGTCATGTTCTTCTGCCATCTATCCTTGTTTTCGCTTTAGGTTTTCTTTTAAGTTTTTTCTAAGTGACTGCTTCACATACTTTAATTTTCTTTTTTTTACAAGGGTTACATTAAACCGTTCTTTAATGGATTTACCATTAGATTTATTCACAAGTAATACCAGAGATTTATAAATAATGAAGTTTTTTATTTTATAACCCGCTAGTTCAGAACGGTCAAATTCTAGCTTTCGCTCCCTATAATTGATGTATTCCGTCAAAAGTAATCCTTTATTGAGTACAATTATTTTACTCCCATCGCTATCGTATTCAAAATAACCTGCAATGGAATGAAAAACTATCAAAACTATAAATAACCCTATGAGCACAAAGAATATTTCATCCTTTAAAAAATCAAGGGATTTAAACACCGTTAGAAACAATATTGCAAAAACTATCAATATAAAATATATTGAAACAACTGTATTTTTTACTTTTCTATTGTCAGTTCTCATACCGTATCCTCAACCACATCAAGTTCTACCTTGAGGTTTTCGATTATGAATTCTTGTCTAGATGGTGTGTTTTTTCCCATATAAAAGGACAATAACTCTTCGATAGACATTTCTTTATCTAACATTACAGGATCTAACCTTATATCGTCACCAATAAAGTGTTTGAACTCATCAGGGGAAATTTCACCCAAACCTTTAAATCTCGTTATTTCTGGTTTCGGTTTCAGTTTCTCTATGGCTTCAACACGCTCTTCTTCAGAATAGCAATATATTGTTTCTTTCTTGTTTCTAACTCTAAACAATGGTGTTTGCAAAATGTACAAATGACCTTCTTTAATCACCTCAGGAAAAAATTGTAAAAAGAAGGTAATAAGCAACAAACGAATATGCATACCATCAACGTCGGCATCAGTAGCTATTACTACATTATTGTACCTTAAGTCCTCTAATGATTCTTCAATATTTAAAGCCGCTTGTAAGAGATTAAATTCTTCATTCTCATAAACAATCTTTTTACTTAAGCCATAACAATTTAAGGGCTTTCCTTTAAGGCTAAAAACCGCTTGGGTATTTACATCCCTTGATTTAGTAATACTGCCAGAAGCAGAATCTCCCTCTGTAATAAACAAAGTGGTTTCTAGATTTCTTTCATTTTTAGTATCACCAAAGTGAACACGGCAATCGCGCAATTTTTTATTGTGAAGACTTGCTTTTTTAGCACGTTCTTTTGCCAACTTTCTGATACCAGATAATTCCTTTCTTTCGCGTTCTGCCTGAAGAATCTTACGCTGAATCTTTTCAGCCGTATCAGGATTCTTATGTAAAAAATTATCGAGATTGGTTTTAACAAAGTCATTGATATAAGTTCTTACCGTAGGTAAGTCTCCACCCATATCTGTAGAGCCTAGTTTTGTTTTTGTCTGACTTTCAAAAACAGGCTCCATTACTTTTATGGCAATAGCCGTAACGACAGATTTCCTAACATCGGAAGCGTCATAGTTCTTACCGAAAAACTCTCTAATGGTTTTAACAAGCGCTTCGCGAAAAGCTGCTAAATGTGTACCACCTTGAGTTGTGTTTTGTCCGTTAACAAACGAATGATATTCTTCGCTGTACTGCGTTTTACTATGAGTTAAAGCCACTTCAATATCATCACCTCTAAGGTGAATTATTGGGTAGAGCAAATCAGATTCATTTATATTTTCAGACAAGAGGTCTTTTAGTCCATTCTCACTATAGTACTTCTCTCCATTAAAAACTATGGTTAACCCAGGATTGAGATACACATAGTTCTTCAGCATTTTTATAACGTACTCATTTCGGTATTTGTAATTTTTAAAAATGCTATCATCCGGAACAAATGTTACCTTAGTCCCTTTTCTACGAGACGTATCATCTAAAAACTCTTCGTCCCTTAGCTCACCCAATTCAAACTCTGCTGAAGCAGATTTGCCATCTCGTGTAGATTCTACCCTAAAATAAGTAGATAACGCATTAACCGCTTTGGTACCGACACCATTCAATCCGACGGATTTCTTAAAAGCCTTAGAATCGTATTTACCACCAGTATTCATCTTAGACACAACATCTACAACTTTACCTAGTGGAATACCACGACCATAATCGCGCACAATGACACGTTCTCCTTGTATTGAGATTTCAATGGTTTTACCAGCTCCCATAACAAACTCATCGATAGAGTTATCGAGAACTTCCTTAAGAAGAATGTAGATACCATCATCTGGTGAAGAACCATCACCTAATTTTCCGATATACATACCAGGACGCATTCGGATGTGTTCCTTCCAATCGAGTGAGCGTATGTTATCTTCAGTATAGTTAGTCTGTTCTGCCATAGAATTAGGACGAAATTTTTGATAGAACGCTAATATAAGACTATAGCTTAAAAAATGAAATATGGTTGGTGTAAAGTAATTAACAATAAAAGCCCAATATTGTTGAGAACATTGACTTTTTATTCATTGCTAGACAATTCTTCAGCTTTTTGTTTTAAAAGTGTGTTTCTAGTGATTAACAAATTAGTCATATATCGACTCAAAAATAGGGCTTCTGCAATCTTACCCAAAATACCAAATGGCGATTTAAAATGAAACTTGTCTATCATTTCAGTTTTATTATTTCCTAAATTAGTGAATATGTGTTCATGCCTAAATGATTTGAAAGATCCTGAAACCATTTCGTCCACAAAATAATTAGGGCTCTGAAAATCAGTGATCTTTGAAGTTAAACGTTGCTTAATTCCAAAATGAGTAGCTTCCCAAGTTACTGATTCGCCAAGTTCAATTAAACCAGATGTTTTACCTGCAATTGCTTTTTCTTTTCAATGCTCTAAAGATTGTTGATGGAAATCAATATTGCGAGATAAATCAAAACAGGTTTTTAAGTCTGCTTTAATTAACGTTTTGATTTCAATTGTTGGCATAAAAAAGTATTAAGGTTTATTCTCCTGAACCTAGCAATCTAACTAATTGAAACAACTGAACATCAATCTACACATTGAAAAGGAAATGCATTACATCTCCATCCTTAACGATGTAGTTTTTTCCTTCCACACGCATTTTACCAGCTTCCTTTACTTTGGCTTCACTTCCATAAGACACATAGTCATTGTAAGCAATCACCTCTGCTCTAATAAAGCCTTTTTCAAAATCAGTGTGAATGACTCCTGCTGCCTGTGGTGCAGTAGCACCAATTGCAACCGTCCAAGCTCTTACTTCTTTTACGCCAGCCGTAAAATAGGTTTGTTGATTCAATAATTTATAAGCAGATCTTATTAATTTGGCAGAGCCAGGTTCATCGAGTCCAATGTCCTCCAAGAACATTTGGCGCTCTTCGTAATCGTCGAGCTCATTTATATCTGCTTCTGTACCAACCGCTAAAACCAAAACTTCTGCATTTTCGTCTTTAACGGCTTCACGAACTTGCTCAACATAAGCGTTGCCAGTTGTTGCAGCACCTTCATCTACGTTGCAAACGTACATTACGGGTTTATCAGTAATAAACTGCAACGGCTTTACATACTCTACATAATCTTCGTCTGAAAACTCTAAAGCTCTAACTGAAGTCCCAGCTTCTAAGCCTGCTTTTATTTTAAGCAGAACAGCTTCTTCAGCTTGCGCTTCCTTGTTCCCAGTTTTAGCGGCACGCTTTACTTTGTCCAGCTTTTTCTCTCCAGTTTCCAAATCCTTAAGCTGCAGCTCCATATCAATGGTTTCCTTATCGCGTATAGGATCTATGGAACCATCTACATGTACAATATTATCATTATCAAAGCAACGCAACACATGAAGTATCGCATCCGTTTCTCTAATGTTGGCCAAGAACTGATTACCTAAACCTTCTCCTTTACTAGCTCCTTTTACCAAACCAGCAATATCTACGATTTCTACTGTTGCTGGCACTACCTTCTCAGGGTTTACCAATTCTTCTAATTTTGCCAATCTTGGATCAGGCACGTTGACCACGCCAATATTAGGCTCAATGGTACAAAACGGAAAGTTGGCACTTTGCGCTTTGGCATTTGATAAACAATTGAATAAGGTTGATTTTCCTACGTTTGGTAATCCTACTATTCCGGCTTTCATGTAAAGTTATTTTTGCGAGTGCAAAAATAATCGTTTTTTATGATTGTTAGCTATAAAAAATTAAATAGAAAATTCTTAATTGAACTAACAACTATAGATTTTGGTGGAGAATACGATTTTGCAATTTAATGTCCTAAAATGCAAGCATCATGAAGTTTTTAGCATTTTTATAAATTAATTTTTGAAAAGTCACGCAACCTTTTATGGATTTAACCATCTAAATTATATAGACAACAATAAAACCAACCAATTATGAAAAAATTACTTGCACTTTTTACAATTCTTAATTTACTCACAGCCTGCTCTAAGGACCAGCCATATAATTTAGAGGCTGGAAATTATAGTATCACAGGAAAATTTGTAACACCAAATGGATCAGATGCCGTATCTAAGGCAAGCGTAAAACTCTATAAAGATGGTACACTTGTTAAGGAAGCCTTAACGGACAGTGAAGGTAATTTTACGCTTAGCGAACTTACTAAGGGTAATTATGAGCTAAATATTGAAAGAGGAAAATTTAAAACCTCAACAACAGTAAACTTAGAGGATTTTAGCGAATTCAATATGCTAGATTTAGACAGCATATTAATCGAAGAAATCCCTTCTATAGCAGTAGTTACTGGTCATTGGGATCGTATAGAAGCGGTACTGTATAATATAGGTTTGGTAGACCCATTGACGCAAGAGCCTTTATTTGATATTATAAATGGTTACATTGGTTTTGATAGACAATCACAATATGGTCATGCTCATGGCGATGATACACAAAATAGAATGAATCCAATGCTCAGTCCTAATGTAGATTTTAATTTTGGCGAATTTATTCAAAATCCGGATTTGCTAGATGATTATGATATTATATTCTTAAACTGTGGTTTAAATGAATCAGGTACAGAATTTAGTCACAATCTCACAGACTATATTAACAACGGAGGTTTGGTTTACGCTACAGACTATGCATATACTTATTTAAATGATATAACGGCAAATGGTTCTGAATATATAGATTTTGCTACACCATATAAAAGCGGGACTTCATTAACTGCCGAAGCTCAAATTTTAAATCAGGACCTATTAGATTGGATAGAATTAAATTATAATATTGATGTTAACAATGAAACGGTAACTATAGATGAATTTGCTCCAGATTGGCAACTCGTAGATACTTATGATGCAGAAACCGTTCTACCATGGCTTTATAGCTCTGTTGAATATGATGGCAATATGGTAGATAAATATTTAGCCTACACCTTTTTACATGGCCAAGGCGGAGTATTCTATTCATCTTTTCACACAGAAAACAACTCAGATGATGCTACTACTGTAGATCGTTTAATGCAATACATGGTTTTTGAACTGGCTGATTTAGATGATGAAGCAGAGTTAATTGATTAAATAAATAAGTTATAAAATAAAAAACCCGAAGCGATGCACTTCGGGTTTTTTCATTGTAATAGTTTTTCTTTACTCATCAGGATGCATAAAGCTCTGCTTAGCTAACAGTTCTGCCTCCGACTCTACCAAATCTTCATCTGGCACACAGCAATCCACTGGGCAAACCGCAGCACACTGAGGCTCTTCATGGAAGCCCATACATTCCGTACATTTATCTGGTGCAATGTAATAAATTTCATCACTTATAGGTTCTTGTGTTTCTTCTGCATCTACCTCTTTTCCATTGGGTAAAACTACTTTTCCTGTTAGGCTTGTACCGTCAGAATAGCGCCAATCGTCGGCACCTTCATAAATAGCAGTATTTGGGCATTCTGGCTCACAAGCTCCACAATTAATACATTCGTCTGTGATTATTATTGCCATAATTTAATTCTTCTTTTTATTGCTTAATTTTGCAGTCTCTTGTAGCACGCTACAAAATACGAAGTGCAAAAATAGAGCCAAAATGGCGGTTTACCAAACACTACATGGATTTACAACAAAGAATTAACGCTTTCGCAAAATTAGGACGGTTTTTATGTCAATTTAAAACCGATGGTATCACAAAAGATGACACTGTTACATCTAACGATTTGTTTTTTGAGGGTTTTAAAAATCAAATTAAATTAGCAAAAGAACACAATGGCTGGTTTACCGAAGCGAACATTTTTTTTAGTTTGGAGTCTTGGTGTAAGGCATTGACAAAGAATACCATTAAGCAATGGATATCAAAGTATAACTTCAACCTATCGGAACCAAAAACCATCGGCATAATTATGGCTGGTAATATTCCATTAGTTGGGTTTCATGATTTCCTTTCCGTGCTAATTTCTGGGCATAAGGTTTTAGTAAAACAGTCCTCTAACGATAAGCATCTTCTGCCGTTTTTGGCAAAGTATCTAGAAGTTGTTGAACCTGGCTTTAAAAATAAAATCACATTCACTGAAGGCAAACTAGAGAATTTTGATGCTGTGATCGCCACAGGTAGTGATAACACGGCACGCTATTTTGAATATTACTTCAAGGACAAGCCTTCTATTATAAGAAAGAATCGAAATTCGGTTGCAGTACTTACAGGCAATGAAACTCATGAGCAATTAGAAGCTCTATCCGATGATATGTTTAGATACTACGGTTTAGGCTGTAGAAATGTCTCAAAACTATTTGTCCCAAAAGATTATAATTTCGAGGCGTTTTTTAAGGCGGTTTATAAATGGCACCATGTTATCCACGAAGCAAAATATGCCAACAACTATGATTACAACAAGGCTGTTTATTTAATGAGCGAGTTTGATATGTTAGAAAACGGTTTCCTTATGGTTAAGGAAGATCCAAGCTATGCATCGCCTATTGCTACTGTATTTTATGAAACCTACGATTCGGAAGACGATTTAAAGAAAAAACTCAAATCAGATTCAGATAAAATTCAATGTGTCGTGGCTGATGGCTTTATAAAAAACGAGGTGGATTTTGGTGAGACCCAAAAACCACAGCTTTGGGATTATGCAGATAATGTGGATACTGTTGAATTCTTGTTAAAAATTTGACCTAAAAATTATCAATTTATTAATACTTAATCCCTGATAAATTAGCACCTTTGTAGCTGTTTAAAAAATGACTCTTCAGGATATTTAGGAGATTCTGAAATAAATTCATGATAAAATGAAAAAGCATAATTTTAGCGCAGGTCCTTGTGTATTGCCAAAATCAGTAATTGAAAAAGCATCAGAAGCCCTGATAAACTTTGATGATGGACTATCCCTTATAGAAATTTCTCACCGTAGTAAGCCTTTTGTAGATGTGATGGAAAATGCCAGGTCATTGGCGTTGGAACTTCTAGGATTAGAGGGCAAAGGCTATAAGGCGTTGTTTCTACAAGGTGGTGCGAGTACTCAATTTTTGATGGTCGCTTTAAATCTATTAGAAAAACGTGCAGGTTACTTAAATACTGGTACTTGGTCGGATAAGGCTATTAAGGAAGCTAAAATCTATGACGATATATATGAAGTAGCATCCTCCAAAAGTGCTAATTTTAATTATATCCCAAAAGGTTACGACATCCCTGAAGATTACGATTATTTTCATTGCACCTCTAACAATACCATTTTCGGAACGCAAATGAAACATTTTCCTATATCACCAATCCCAATGGTATGTGATATGAGTAGTGATATCTTTTCACGTCAATTGGATTTTACTAAATTCGATTTGATCTATGCTGGCGCACAGAAAAATATGGGTCCTGCAGGTACTACTTTAGTTGTTGTGAAGGAAGATATTTTAGGTAAAGTGTCTCGTAAGATTCCATCAATGATGGATTACAAGGTTCACATTAGCAAAGGCAGTATGTTTAACACACCACCTGTATTTGCAGTATATACAAGTATGCTGACCTTGCAGTGGTTAAAGGATTTAGGTGGCATAAAATCTATTGAAGAGGAAAATGACAAAAAAGCGCGATTGATTTATTCTGAGATTGATTTGAACCCTTTATTCAAAGGTTATGCCGTTAAAGAAGATCGTTCTAATATGAATGCCACTTTCACTCTAGAAAACGAAAATCTTAAAGAAACTTTTGATGCCATGTGGAAAGAAGCTGGCATTAACGGATTAAATGGCCACAGAAGTGTTGGTGGCTATAGAGCTTCAATGTACAATGCCTTATCGCTAGATAGCGTAAAGGTACTGGTGGAAGTTATGAGCGAACTTGAGAGTAAGGCTTAAGAAAGCCTTCAGTAAGCAATTGTAGTTTATAATGCTTACTTAAACATAAAATTAATAATCGTCATTCCGAACGAAGTAAAGGAATCTCTTTAATGAGATTGCCACATCATTCTTCCTCGCAATGACAAAAAACTGAATAATGAAAGTATTAGCAAACGACGGAGTTTCACAAAGCGGTATTGATGCCTTGGAAGCTGCTGGATATGAAGTCATAACAACTACAGTTGCGCAAGAGCAATTACAAAATTACATTAACGAAAATAACATTGATGTCCTTTTGGTAAGAAGTGCCACAAAAGTTAGAAAGGATATTATCGACAACTGTCCTAACCTTAAGGTTATTGGCCGTGGTGGTGTTGGTATGGACAATATTGATGTAGAATATGCACGTAGTAAAGGTTTACATGTTATCAATACACCAGCAGCATCTTCGCATTCTGTTGCCGAATTGGTATTTGGACACTTCTATGGCTTAGCTCGTTTTCTTCATAACTCTAATCGTGATATGCCGCTAGAAGGTGATACTAATTTTAAAAGTTTAAAAAAATCTTATGCAAAAGGAACTGAGCTGAAAGGAAAAACACTTGGAGTTATTGGTTTTGGAAGAATTGGACAAGCTACAGCAAAAGTAGCTATCGGAGCAGGAATGAAAGTTGTTGCCTTTGATCCTTTTATTGAAAAAGCAGATTTGGAACTAGAGTTTTTTGACGGACAAAACTTAAAATTTGAAATTGAAACCATTTCTAAAGAAGACGTCTTAAAGCAATCAGATTTCTTAACGCTACATGTACCTGCTCAAAAAGAGTATGTTATAGATGAAAAAGAGTTTAACCAAATGAAAGATGGTGTAATCATCGCCAATGCTGCACGTGGTGGAGTTGTAAACGAAGTGGCGCTTGTCAAAGCTCTCGAAAGCGGAAAAGTGGCTAGAGCGGCTTTAGATGTTTTTGAAAAAGAACCAGCTCCAGAAATTCAGTTGTTAATGAATCCTTCTCTTTCATTAACTCCTCACACAGGTGCTGCAACAAATGAAGCACAAGATAGAATTGGCGTGGAGTTAGCTGAGCAAATCATAAGTATTTTAAGTTAAGTCATTAAAAATGTGACCAAAGCAAAAAATATGAGTCCTACAACTGTGGGACTTTTTTTTGTACCTTCAAATACTAAATTTATTAACCGTAATCACAAAACAAAATGGAAGGAATTTTAGATTTATTAAACAGTGACTTAGGAAAAAACATCATAAGTGGTGTTTCTGGATCTACAGGAACAGACCAAAATAAAACAAGTAGTGTTTTAACCATGGCATTGCCTGTTCTTATGAAAGCGATGGAGCGCAATGCTTCTACGCCAGAAGGAGCTCAAGGTTTAATGGGTGCATTAAATAGCAAACACGACGGAAGTATCTTAGACAACTTAGGTGGTCTTTTTGGAGGTGGAGTCGATGAAGACGTAAAAACTGATGGAGATAAAATTCTTGGCCATGTTTTGGGTCAAAGGCGTCATGGTGTTGAACAAGTCTTAGGTCAGAAAGCAGGATTAGATACAAGTTCTGTTGGTGATATCCTTAAAGTTGCTGCACCAATATTAATGGGAGTTTTGGGTAAACAAGCTCGTCAGAACAATGTAAGTTCACAAAGTGATTTAGGTGGCTTACTAGGAGGTTTATTAGGAGGAAGTAAGACTAGCAATGAGCAAAGTTTTCTTGAGAAAATATTAGATGCCGATGGTGATGGTAGTGTCATCGATGATGTTGCTGGTATGTTACTAGGTGCTGGAAAAAAGAAAAGAGGCGGACTCGGTGGTCTTTTAGGCGGTCTATTCGGAAAATAGTATTTAAATACTATGATATATAAAAGCAGTTCCTATTGGAGCTGCTTTTTTTATTGCTATTCTTCAATAGACTAAAAAAAGGATTGTTTACTCATTGAAACGACCTGTTTACAAAATGGGGCTATAAAATAGATGTGATTTTACCTTGCTTTGTAGTGTTAAATCGAATTTAAAATATAAACAACACTCATTAATTTTTAATATCTTTAGTAATATGAAAAAGATTATCCCATTTATCGTACTTATAGCCCTTATTGCAAGTTGCAAATCTTACGACAATGACCAAACTATCAACAACAGTAATGATAGTGGTTTAGTGAAAAACGATACGGTTTCCATTAGTAGTGACGAAAGTGACTACGAAATTATAATCATTGAACCGGGTTTTAATGCTTGGCTGCAATCTAGAGCCAGACCAAGAGGGTTTCACTCTCAACAATGGTTAGAGTCTCGTAATGCCTTATTGGTACAATCGTGGAACCAAAGGAATCTACAACCTATGATCTATGACCCAAATTTATACCAGCTACGGATAGATTACGATACACGCACAGATTATGGTTATGATGTTAACTATAAACTCTATAACTATTTTTTATATTTTCAGTTAAAATATAACCAAAGGTTAACATCTTTCGTTCCTAGAATTTAGCTTAAATTTGCAGCACTTAAAAAGTGTTATGGAAAAATTCAAAAAACAATGGGAAATACAACACAATTGGCAGTTGTTGTTTCCCTTTTTTGGTTTACTTGCTTTAGGCTATTCTGCCTTTAAACTCTCTAATGCTTTTTTAAAGGACTACCCTATTGCATTCTCAATTGTAGCTACAGTTCCTGTTTTTTATAGCCTATTGAAGCTAACCTTATTCATTTTCAAAAAACTGGAAAACAAGTGGATACTCGATTATAAATGGGAAATGATTCGAGTGTTTATAGTCTTTGCCATAACCGGTTCATCTTCTATGCTTATAGGTAGACCAATAATGAAGTTAATAGGTATTACTAAAGAAAACTTAAATCCTCTGCTCTATTGGATTTTATTCATTATCATTGGACTAATTTTTTACCAAATCCTTTTGGTTTTCTTTGGTTGGCTTTTTGGTCAATTTAAATTCTTTTGGGAGTTTGAAAAGAAAATGTTGAGACGATTTGGTTTAAAGCGTTTTGTAGATTGAGAATTAAGACTATCATAGCATCCCTTTTTAAAGTTCTAGCATTTACGTTAGCACTCTCAGTGTTGTTGCCAACAGCAGTAAAGTTGTCGCATGTTTTCAATCATCATGAGCACGAAGTTTGCGAGAATGACGATGCAGATACAAGTACGCATTTTCATGAGTTTGATTTAGATTGTGATTTCTATAAGTTTAAGCTTACACAAAACCAATACTTTTTAGTTTATGATTATGATGAAACACTGAAGATTTCAGATGCATCAGAATCATTATCGTATTATATTTCTTTTAATAATTATCAGCATTCATCAAGGTACCTCAGAGGTCCACCACAGTTAATTTAGAGCTCCGCACTATTTATATTAACGAAATTGTTTAAATGACACGATTAATTACAGGCTTAATTATGGCATTATCATGCTTTAGTTATAGCCAAGATTGCAACTATACTTTTTTAGGAGAATTAGACGATTTTCATGATGGATCACCTATAGTATCGGCTACCATATATATTAAAGAAAAAGATAAATACATGGTATCTGATTTTGACGGTAAATTCAAAATTGAAAATCTATGCTCTGGCACATTAACATTAACCATTTCTCATGTGGGTTGTGAAACCAAAATTGTGAGTTATGACATTAATGGTGATACCTTTGAAAAAATCTTGATTGAGCACCATGTAGAGGAACTCGATGAAATTTCCGTCTCTGGCAATGTGACAAGAACAGAGACAAAAACAGCTCAAGAAACAGTAATTAAGGCTAATACACTAAAAAAGTATTCTTCTTTAAACCTTGGAGATGCTCTTAAAGAAGTTGCAGGTGTGTCCTCTATAAATACCGGAAACACCATCGTAAAACCAATGATTAATGGTATGCATAGTAGTAGGCTTTTAATTCTCACTAATGATGTGCGTCTACAAGATCAGGAATGGGGAATTGAGCATGCTCCAAACGTAGATATAAATAGTGCTTCTCAAATTTCGGTTATCAAAGGATCTGGTGCTTTGGCCTATGGTGGTGATGCTATTGGTGGTGTTATAGTTATAAACCCAGAGCGAACTTTTCTAAAGGATACCCTTTTCGGAAAAACCGTTCTGAGTGGTCAGTCTAATGGAAGAGGATTTTCATTATCCTCATCATTAAGCAAGTTTATGAAATCAGGTTGGTTTGCCAGTGTTCAAGGCTCGTTAAAACGTTATGGAGATTTTGAGTCCCCTGATTATATCCTTACAAATACGGGTTTAAAATCTAAAGGAATTACCTTAAGAGGTGGTAAAAAAACCTTCGAATCTGGTTTTGAGATTTATTATAGCTACCTAAACAATAATATTGGAATTTTAAGGGCGGCACACACCGGAAATGGTGGTGATTTGGCAAATGCTATTAATGCCCCAGAACCTTTAATTATTAATGATTTTAGTTATGATATTAATCCACCAAGACAAGAAGTAACTCATCATCTCTTTAAAGCAGAATATTTTAAACGCTTCAAGAATTTTGGAAAAATAGATGTACAGTACGATTACCAAAATAATCGTCGTTTTGAGTTTGATATCAGAAGAGGCGAACGCAGCAGTATACCGGCTGTAGATCTAAGATTACAAACCCATACAGTACTTGCTGATTTAAAATTGGATACAAATCTAAATAGAAAGGTAAACTTTGGACTAATGGGAAGGTATCAAGACAATTTTGCAAATCCTGATACTGGTGTAAGACGTCTTATTCCTGACTATGATAAATACGATTTTGGTGTATATGTGACTTCAGAATGGAATTTAACGGATGATTTGATCTTTGATTTTGGTGCACGCTATGATTTTAACCGTATAGATGCTAAAAAGTTCTATATCACATCACGCTGGGAAGAACGAGGCTATGACGAAGATTTTGCAAACATTGTTATCGATGATGTGGGTACGCAATTATTAACAAATCCTGTTTTTAATTATCATAATTTTTCTGCATCCGCTGGACTTAAGCATGTTATAAATACCAAAAGTTATGTATTAGGTAATTATAGTTTATCTAGCCGACCGCCTAACCCGTCAGAATTATTTAGTGATGGCTTACATCATGCTGCAGCAAGATTTGAGTTTGGAGATCTACGTATAAGTAAGGAAATATCTAATCGAATCTCATCGACATATAGTTATAATGGCACTGATGTAAGTTTCTTAATTGACGCTTATTTCAATACTATCAATAATTTTATTTATCTGAGACCTTCAGGAGAATCCGAAATTACTAACAGAGGTGAGTTTGTGGCTTGGGAATTTGTACAATCCAAAGCTCAGATTTTTGGAGTTGACATTTCGGCAGTGTATAACATTTCAGACAATTTTAGTTTAAATAATAAGACATCATTTATAAAAGGGTATGACAAAACAGATGACATTCCATTAATTGATATGCCACCATTTAGTACTTTAAATGGTTTAACTTATACTAATGACAATTGGTCTAATTTTAAGTTTAACCTAAAATCTGAATGGGTGTTTGACCAAAATGAATACCCAGATTTCAATTTCGAAATATTCGATCCTACCAGAAACGAGGATGTATTATTAGATATTAGTACACCACCAAAAGCCTATCATTTATTGCACTTATATTCTGAAATTACAGTAGACACTTCAGATAAAACCAATTTAAACATAGCTCTAAGTGTTAATAATGTATTGGATACAAACTATAGAGCTTACCTTAATCGCCTTCGTTATTTTGCTGATGACTTGGGAAGAAATATAATGTTACAATTACAATTTAATTATTAAAATTCAAAAAAATGAAAACAATAAACACAATATTATCAATGAAAAAAATTCTAATCGTATGTATTACTTTAGGGCTTGTGACATCATGTTCTGATGACGACAATCCAGCACTAGTTAACCAAGAAGAAGTAATAACAACACTTACGCTTACATTATCACCTCAAGGTGGTGGGACAGACGTAGTATTTCAATCTCGTGATGCGGATGGTGACGGACCAGATGCTCCGGTAATTACTGTAAGTAGCGCGCTCGCGGCTTCTACGGCTTATACAGGAAGTGTAGAATTTTTAAATGAACTTGAAAACCCAGCAGAAGACATTACTGAAGAAGTTGAGGAAGAAGCGGATGAACATCAAGTTTTTTATAACTTTTTAGGTACTTCTGGTAGCTCTGTAACTTACGATGATATGGATGGAAATGGAAACCCACTTGGAGTTAACATTACTTTAAACTCAGGTAGTGCATCCACTGGAAATACTTTAACGGTAACTTTAAAACATGAGCCTACAAAACCTAATGATGGTACGGCTAATGGTGCAGGAGGAGAAACAGATATCGAAGCATCTTTCTCTTTTGATGTCAACTAATCAAACCTTTATAGATGATAAAAAAAAAGCACTCAAATGAGTGCTTTTTTTATGCGTTGTCTATAGGCTTATCTTTTTTTATAACATAGGTGTAAATCCACATTAAAGTAAATGATGGTATGATATCAAAACCAGGCAAAGCCTCTTCAACAAAAGTGATGACACCAGCAATTCTTCCTTCTTTCCCTTTATATAATTTGGTCATTAACCAACCTGAAACTGGCGCCCAGATAATGTCAGAGAATTCTCCGACACCAGGGATAATGAAAGATACAAAGCCCAATGCGTCAAACAATAGACCTAGAAATAGTATTTGGTATTTTTTCATATTTAATTTATCAATTACAGAGCAAGAAGTGTTCCAAAATATGGCACCTGTCGCTTCGTCAGAAAAATTCCATTAACATAACTTAAGGCTTTTTAACTTTTAGTTAAGACCGTTGCGTGACCTGACAAGTTAGTTTTGCAAAGTTAAAGTGTAACAGCCGCAAAATAATTATGTCTTTAACAATATACTAAACTATCATCAATCATCAATCCATTATGAACTTACGTTCAATTCTACTATTGCTATTTATTTGTTTTTCAAGCATTGCCATATCCCAAGACGAGGTCATCCTTCCTGAAGAAAAAAAATCATTAAACATCAATCGAGCAGAACAAGCTCCTGAAATAGATGGCGTTTTAGATGATGTAGCATGGCAAAATGCTGAGATAGCCACTAATTTTATTTCATTTAGACCAGAAATTGGAGATAAACGTCCAGTTGAGGAACGAACCGAGGTGAAAATGACCTACGATAACCAGGCCATTTATATTGGAGCCTATCTTTACGATGATCCTACAAAAATCATGAAACAGTTGACGAGTAGAGATAATTTTGGTCAAAATGATTTTTTTGGTATCGTAATCAATCCAAACAATGATGCTCAAAACGATACACAGTTCTTCATCTTTAGCTCGGGTCAGCAAGCTGATGCTATTGCAAACCCTACAATTGGTGAAGATTTTGGGTGGAATGCCGTTTGGGAAAGCTCTGTGAAAATCGTGGACGATGGCTGGATCGTAGAAGTAAAAATCCCATATCGTGCTTTACGATTTACAGATCAAGAAGAACCAACTTGGGGATTACAATTCCATAGACAATTTAGAAGAGAACGGTCGCAATACACATGGAACCCAATTGATCCAACAAAAGGAAATATTGGCATCTACCATGGAGAATTAACAGGGTTAAAAAACATTAAACCACCTGTGAGGCTTAACCTCTACCCTTTTTCAACAGGAATTATAAATGATTTTGATGGAGAAACCGATACCGATTTAACCTTTGGTATGGATGTAAAATATGGTATTACAGACAATTTTACATTAGATGCTACTCTTGTACCAGACTTTAGCCAAGCTGGTTTTGATAACGTAACACTAAACCTTGGGCCATTTGAACAAACCTTTTCTGAGCAACGGCAGTTTTTCACCGAAGGTGTAGAATTATTCTCTAAAGGTAATTTGTTCTTTTCAAGACGCGTAGGTAACAGACCAAGTGGCAGACTAAATCTATCTGATGACGAAGTAGCAAATGTACCAAGTGAGGTAAAGGTTTTAAATGCGATAAAAATTTCCGGACGAACAAAAGAAGGATTGGGTATTGGAATTTTTAATGCCATTACCGAAAAAACAGCGGCAACAATTACAAATACAACCACCAATGAAAAACGTAATGAAGTTGTAGAGCCTTTTGCCAATTACAATATTCTTGTTGTAGACCAACAATTTAATGGCAACTCCTCTATTAGTTTAATCAATACCAATGTACTGAGAGAAGGTAGTTTTAGAGATGCTAATGCAACCGCATTAGTTACCAGCATACAGAATAAACGTAACACGTATAGAATAATTGGCGAAGCTAAAATGAGCAACGTTAACCGTCAATTTGATGATAATGAAACAGGCTATAGTACGTTCTTTTTTATAGGAAAAGCACATGGTAATTTCAGGTATAGTTTTGACCACAGCTTTGCAGACACAAAGTTTGACATTAATGATCTTGGACTTATCTTTAGAAATAACTACAATAACTTTGGAGCAGATGTATCCTATAGAATCTTTGAGCCCCAAGGCAATCTTAATAACTACCGTATAAGTGCATATATCAATTACAAAAACCTAGCTAATCCAGGAACCTTTACAGGTATAAATTTTGGAGCAAACTACAATGCACAGACCAAAGCTTTGAATAATTATGGGTTTAATATGAATATAGAACCAGGCAAACAATACGATTATTTTGAGTCTAGGGATGGCCGATTTTTTATATACGAGGATATTGTATCTGGTGGTGGATACTACTCTTCAAACTATAACAAAAAATTTGCTTATGATATTAATGCTAACATATTTAAGATATTTGAAGATGGAAGGGATTTATTTGGGTACAACCTAAATTTAAGTCCTAGATTCAGGTTTAACGACAAATTTCAGGTGGTATATAGCATGAATCTTAATATGTCCAACGGATCCAGAGGTTATGCCACAAGAGTAGATAACCAGCCTATTTTTGGCGAGCGAAACCGCAAAAGATTAACCAATAGTATTTCGGCAAATTACACCTTTAATCCTTTTAACTCATTGGCATTAACGTTTAGACATTATTGGGATACTGTAAACTATGACGATGAATTATTTACCCTATTAGACAATGGTCGCTTAACTACAGAATCTGGTTACACTGTAGATAATATAGGTAACAGTCCAAACATTAACTTTAGTACGTGGAATATAGATCTAAGCTACTCATGGCAATTTGCTCCAGGAAGTTTTTTAACAGCTTTGTATAGAAATCAGTTGTTTAATTTTGATACCATGTCGGAAGACAGTTATTCGGAAAGTTTAAATACATTGTTTGATCAACCGATGCAGCATACACTTTCAGTTAGAGTGCAGTACTTTATAGATTTTAATGGTATTAAATCCGTCTTTAAAAAGAAAACACCTGCTCAAACAGGGCAAGCGAGTAGATTTAACAATAGACCATTTAATCGGTTTAATACACTACCATAAAACATGATGCAATAATCGTATTAAAATAGTATTTTCGCTAACACTATGATTAAGGCAACAAATATTCATAAATCCTATAGCGACCTTCATGTATTGAAAGGTGTAGATTTAACCATTTCTGAAAGTGAAATTATATCCATAGTGGGTGCATCTGGTGCTGGTAAAACTACACTATTGCAAATCTTGGGCACTTTAGACAAACCCGATTATAAGACGGATACCGACCTCACTATCAACGGACAATCCATAACATCATTAAACGATAAAGCCTTAGCGAAATTTAGAAATAACCATATCGGTTTTATCTTTCAGTTTCACCAATTACTGCCAGAATTTACAGCTTTAGAGAATGTGTGCATTCCTGCTTTTATAAATAATACACCAAAAGCAAAAGCTGAGCAACGCGCTAAGGAACTGCTCGATTATTTAGGGTTGTCAGAACGTTTACACCATAAGCCCAACAGTATGTCTGGTGGAGAACAGCAACGTGTGGCTGTAGCCAGAGCTTTAATTAACGAGCCTAAAATTATCTTTGCCGACGAACCTTCTGGGAATTTAGATAGTGAATCCGCTGAGCAATTGCATAACCTCTTTTTTAAGCTACGGGACGAGTTTAAGCAAACCTTTGTCATTGTTACCCATAACCAAGAACTTGCAGAAATGGCAGACAGGCAATTGACTATGGTGGATGGGATAATTGTGGGATAGGTTTGTGTCAGGCTTATATATCTATTGTATAACCGACAGTAAAAGATTCATATATGGTAATTTTTAGGTTATTTTAGACTTTAGCGATTCCGAGTGGATACCGATATAGTCAGAACCTCCGTAATCGCCGTTAATTTCGTTAATTGCAGTAATTTATTCAAAATTAATCGTTTCCCTATCTGTTAATTTAGTTAGTTCAATAGGATTTTCCTCAAATCTTTTTACTGGTCTATCCAGTTTTTGACTTGTGTGTCCAATTGCGAATCCCATTTTATAACCAATATTGTCCTTAGTTGTTAAATATACATTATCATGTTCCTCGTCCCAATCAGGAATAAAAATCATAACTTTTTTATTTACTAAGTCTTCCCTCATCCAAGCATCTCCAGTCTCTGTCGAATACCATCCTTTAACATCAGGTTTATAATCAGATTTTAAACTCAAGTCATGAGCATTTACCAAATAATTAATAAAATAACAGTATCGCTCAAAATCAATGTCATAAGGGAATGTAATCACGAATTCATTGTTAAGAAGAAATAATCTAGGTTGAGCAATATATGTCTCTTGGTTATAAATATTACAAAATTGTTCAATAGCCTGTTTTAAATAATCCAGTTTTATATTTTTTACTAAAATTAATTTATCATTCTCAATCAGCTTGGATGGTTTTTGTGTATCGCTCGGTCTATTTTTACTACTTAAGTCAGGTGAAGATGGTTTTAATCCAAATTGAAAAATCAAAATCGCAACTATTACAATCAATCCGATAATAAAAAATGTTTTATTCATTTTGAAACAACTTTTTGGTTAAGTTTGAGTATCTCGATTCTGCTTTAATATTGCAACCATAGGTTGATTTTTTCGCCTGTTAAAGAAACAGGCTCAACATAGGTAAGCAAGTTACCATTTTAATCTCCATATGTCCATACGTAGTATTACGTATTTTTAAGCTTTCAACATTAAAATAAAAGCCCAGTTTCCGTTTCCAAAAATGGCTTAAATCCGTAATTTTGTAGTATCCATAAAAAATAAGACCAATGACGTATAGAATTGAAAAAGACACCATGGGCGAGGTTAAAGTCCCAGCAGATAAACTTTGGGGAGCGCAAACCGAGCGTTCTCGTAATAATTTTAAAATTGGTGCACCTGCATCCATGCCTTTAGAGGTAGTGTATGGCTTTGCTTATCTTAAAAAAGCGGCTGCTTATACCAATTGTGAATTGGGTGTTTTAGACAAAGACAAACGCGATTTAATTGCGCAGGTATGTGATGAAATTTTAGATGGTAAGCACGATGATCAGTTTCCGCTGGTGATTTGGCAAACGGGTTCTGGTACGCAAAGTAACATGAACGTTAACGAGGTTATTGCCAACAGAGCACACCAATTGGCTGGTAAGGTTATTGGTGAGGGCGACAAAACCATTCAGCCCAATGATGATGTTAATAAATCACAATCCTCAAATGACACCTTCCCTACTGGGATGCATATTGCGGCTTATAAAAAAGTGGTAGAAACAACCATTCCTGGAGTGATTCAGTTAAGAAATACGCTTCATAATAAATCCCAAGAGTTTAAAGATTGTGTGAAGATTGGTAGAACACATCTTATGGATGCGACTCCGTTAACATTGGGTCAGGAATTTTCTGGTTATGTCTCACAATTAGACCATGGCTTAAAAGCGTTAGAGAGTACTTTGTCACATCTAAGTGAATTAGCACTTGGAGGTACTGCAGTAGGTACTGGCTTAAACACACCAGAAGGTTATGATGTCTTGGTTGCCAAATATATTGCTGATTTTACAGGGTTACCATTTGTTACGGCAGAAAATAAATTTGAAGCACTTGCAGCACACGATGCTATTGTTGAAACTCATGGAGCTTTGAAACTTTTGGCGGTGTCTTTAAATAAAATAGCTAACGATATAAGAATGATGGCTTCTGGCCCACGCTCTGGTATTGGAGAAATTATTATTCCTGCAAACGAGCCTGGTAGTTCTATTATGCCAGGAAAAGTAAATCCAACGCAGAGTGAAGCCTTAACCATGGTCTGTGCGCAAGTGATGGGTAACGATGTTGCCATTACTGTTGGTGGCACGCAAGGTCACTACGAGCTTAATGTGTTTAAACCAATGATGGCAGCTAATATTTTACAATCTGCACAATTAATAGGTGATGCCTGTGTAAGTTTTGATGAAAATTGTGCTCAAGGTATAGAGCCCAACCACTCCGTGATTAAAGAGTTACTGAATAACTCCTTAATGCTGGTAACGGCCTTAAATACTAAAATTGGTTATTATAAAGCAGCCGAAATAGCAAATACAGCCCATAAAAACGGAACCACATTAAAAGAGGAAGCCATTAACCTTGGTTATGTTACCGCTGAAGAGTATGATGAATGGGTAAAACCAGAAGATATGGTTGGTAGCTTAAAGTAAATGTAAGTTATTGAATGTCAAGCAGAATAATAAGATTATAAAATAAATTCTTACATTAGTAAAAACAAATCTAAAAAAATTATGAAAAGAATTTTACTTACTTTAATATCAATATTTTGCATTGCCTTATCAGTAAATGCCCAAACTGTTTGGGCCGCAAAATCTACGATAAATGCATCTACTGGTGATGCACCATACACAATAGCTTCTGGAATTATTGATGGAGATGCACTTTCTGATGTTGTCATTGGGACGTACTTTGGGAACACTATAGAATGGTACAAAAACAATGGCGATGGAACTTTTACATTTCAAACCCTAATCACCAATACATTAAATGGCATTGGTGCCCTTAAACTAGTGGATCTTAATGGAGACACGTTTTTAGACATATTGGCTACTGGCTATAACAATGATTCGGTAGTATGGTTCTCTAACGATGGTTCGGGCAACTTCGGAATGGAAACTATTATTTCAAGTACCATAAGTGGAGCTTCTGGAGTTTCACTTGGTGATATTAATGGTGATACCTTTGTTGATTTGGCTATAACTGCCTATGATGGTAATGAAGTGGTATGGTTTTCTAATGATGGTACAGGAAGCTTTACTTTAGAATCTGTCAAAATTGATGATACTTTAAGTTCTCCTGGAGTTGTAAATCTTAGTGATATAGATGGTGACGGAGATTTAGATGCTCTGGTTGCAACTGCAGCTTATGCAGGTGATGTTATAGAAATTTTTAGAAATGACCTTATTCCTGGTGGTACAGTTGCATTTGCCAAAGATGCGACCTCTGTTGCTACTGGTAAAGTTGGTATTTTTAATGCTTCATTCGAAGATTTAGATGGTGACTCAAACCTTGACATACTTGCTACAGAAGTGTCTTTTGGTGGAGGTCCAACAGGAAATCTATATTGGTATGAGGATAATGGAGCTGGTTATACTGAAACTGTATTTACAACTACCATAGTAAATCCTTCCGTAGCTCAATTTAAAGATGTGGATGCCGATGGTGTTGAGGATATTGTATTAAGTAGCGGGTCTTCTGGTTCGGGTAATGATTTGGTATGGTTTAAGAATAATGGAGCTGGAAGTTTTGGTAGTGAAACCGTTATTGATAATACTCAAAGTCAAACCTTTGTTTATGCTGTTAATGATTTTGATGATGATGGTGATATGGATATTGTCAGTTGTGCATACAATGAAGATGATTTAAATTACTTTGAAAATTTATTTGAAACTTTAAATGTTGCCGAATTTGATTTAAGAACTGTTAGCATTTTCCCTAACCCTGCCAAAGACTTATTAAATTTTGAAGGATTTAACAACAGCGTAATTGATATTACTATCACAGATATATTAGGCAAAAATATTATGACCAAATCTCATAATTCTAATGAGACTTTAGATGTTTCAGAATTAGCAGATGGTATTTATAACATTAGTATCAATGGGAAATTTGCTTCAAAATTCATAAAAGAATAGAGACATAAATATTTTAAATCTTAAGCGCTAGTTCTATCAGCTAGCGTTTTTTTTATTCAAAAAAAAGAAAGAACTTTACAAAAAAGCAAACCCATGTCTATACTCATCACCAATATTAAGCAACTTTTACAAGTCCACGACTCTAATGTTACACTTGTAAAGGGCAATGACATGAAAACACTACCAGTGTTAGAAAATGCTTATCTATATGTTGAGCACGATACCATTATAGAATACGGCGAAATGAAATACTGTGATGGTCTTGAAGCAGAAACCGTTATTGATGCCACTGGCAAAATTGTTTTACCTTCTTGGTGCGACTCTCATACACATATGGTTTATGCAGGTGATAGAACATCAGAATTTGTTGATAGAATCAATGGCTTGAGTTATGCCGAAATCGCCAATCGTGGTGGTGGAATTTTAAACTCTGCCAAATTACTTCAAGACACTTCTGAAGAGGATTTATATGAGCAATCCATAAACCGAATGGAAGAACTCATAAAAATGGGAACAGGAGCTTTTGAAATTAAAACCGGTTATGGTCTTACGGTTGATGCCGAATTGAAAATGCTACGTGTTATAAAACGTATAAAGCAGGAAAGCCTAGCCAAAATAGCACCTACTCTTTTAGCCGCTCATGCAATACCCGAATCTTATCGTGCTAAAAAAGATAAATACATTAAATTAATTACAGAACAGTTAATCCCAAAAGCAGCAAAGCTAAATATTGCATATTATATAGATGTCTTTTGTGAAGAAGGCTATTTTGATATTAATGATACAGAAGCCATTTTAAAGGCTGGCCTAAAACATAAGCTGATACCAAAAATTCATGTGAACCAATTTAATATTCTTGGTGGAGTTGCATTAGGAGTAAAACACAATGCATTATCGGTTGATCACTTGGAAGAACTGAATGAAGATGATATTAAAGCATTAAAAAATAGCGACACTATACCAGTGGCTTTACCTGGTTGCTCATATTTTTTAAGTATTCCTTATACACCAGCAAGGCAACTTATTGATGCAGGACTTCCAATAGCAATTGCAACTGACTATAATCCAGGTTCCGCTCCCAGTGGTAATATGAATTTTATTGTAAGTGCCGCTTGCGTAAAGTTAAAAATGACACCAGAAGAAGCAATAAATGCAGCGACTATAAATGGTGCTTACGCTATGGGAATAAGCAATCTGTATGGAAGCATTACAAGAGGCAAAAAGGCTAATCTCATTATCACAAAACCTCTAAATCATTATAGCGAAATTCCTTATGCCTTTGCTCACAATCCTGTTGAGCAAGTTATTATCAACGGTCAATTAAAGGATATAAATAATCCGGAAGAGAACTTCCGGATTTAGCATTAACTCAATTAACTGTTATTTCAACTCTAATCTATAACTCGTAATTAGACTCTGTCTATCAAAAATATTTACTGTATAAATACCTTTTGAGAGTTCTTCAGAATCTTCTATATCTAAATAGTCGCATTTATTTATATTCTCATTCTTATAGTCAAATGCTGTAATGAAGGAATAGTTCAATTCAAATCGTTCTTCCTTAAAGCGTTTATATTTTGGTGATACAACGAGCTGTCTAGGACCAATAACCTGAACATAAAGTTCTTTTGTGCCTTCTTTTACCAAAGGGTTTTTGGCAATGGTATAACAAACTTCAAACTTGTCGGTTTTTCTAGCTCTATCGGTTTCAATTTGTTTACCCGAAGAGCGTTCTTTATATGCTCTAGCATTAAGGTGAACCATATTAAGAAAAGCCATACTTTCAACTTTCTCATTTAGTTGTTCTTTCTCTTCCTGAAGTTGCGAGTTTTGGTCTTGATAAGACACTAGTTGATTATGAGCCTTAGACAATTCATTTTTCCTAATATTTAGAGATTGTACTAAAAGCCCATTGTCTTGCTTCAACTCATTATTTTCTCTAATCAATCCTTTTAGTGTAGAATGTAATTCTAATTGCCTGTCTTTAAGTGCCAATAAAGATTTTAAGGTTATTGTAGTGGTTTCTAAAGAATCTACGAGCCTGTCAATTTTTAACTTAGCATCAAGTAGTTCGTCATTTTTCCAATTCCGTTCTTCCAAAAGTTCATCGTAAGAATTAGACATATTTTCTAGTTCTTCGATCAATGCGATTTTCTCTTGCTCTAATTCTGATTTTATGTTTTGGTTTTTAATAGAGAAGTAAGAAACTCCGAGGGCAACTAATACTATTATAGAGGCTAAAGCAATTTTTGAACCTCTTTTGGTAATCATTTTCATAGTGTAATAATTTGGATTAATAATTCACCCTTAAGACACTTTGTAATTCTTTTACCCTATGAAAATTTAAAAATAATGCACAAAAAAAACCCGGAAGCATATACTTCCGGATTTTTAACTATCAATCAATCAAATAATCAACTCTTACTTCATTACGAATTCTGAAGAAGAAATCAACTCTTTATCATTAAATACATTTATCTTATAACGACCTTCTTCAAACTTAGAGTCTTCAAGTACGTTAATATATTCGCAAATGTTTAAGTTTCTGTTTTCGTAGTTAAAACGACTAATTAAACTGTAGTTTAAAACCTGGTCTTCAAACTGAATCTGTTCATTAGCACCTAATACGTTGTTCTTAGGGTCGATTACCTGTACATACAATTCTTTATCGCCAGCTTCAGTCAATTTGTTTTTAGCTACCGTAAAACAAACTTTAATTTTGTCACTACGCTTAGCACGCTCAGTTGGTATTTGCTTTCCACTACTTCTTTCTATCACACCCATACCAATTAAACCAACAGTTTGTAAAGCAGCAGCATCTTCTACTACAGTAGCTAATTCTGTATTTTGAACTAATAAAGAATCTGTAAATACTGTACGCTCAGCTAATTGTACTTGAGTACTATCTAAGGATGTTGCTAAATATTCGTTCTCAACTTTCAGTTTATCATTTTCAGCCATTAAGACATCCATTTCTTCCTGTAATGCCATAAACTTCTTTTTGTATCTCCATAAGCTATTTACACTTGTTTGAGACACTTTTAAAGAATCCATTAAACCTGTAATCCTTTCTCTTGCAGCAATTAAATCTTGATTTTTAATTTCGCTCTCAGCAATGGCTTCATCATATTGTGCGGCCATTATGTTGAGGTCGTTCATTACTTGTTCCTTTTCTGTAATGAGTGTTTTTTCGGTTTCTTTATTATCTGTATAAAGCTTAGAAGCATAAAAAGCTGTTCCTAAAAATAATACCAATAAAATTCCTAATCCGACTTTTAAACCTGTACTTGTTTTTTGCGAATTTTCCATAAATTTTAGTTTTTAAGTTATTGTAATTCTTGTTTTTTTATTTAGTTTGAGTTTAAAGTAAAAGCTGTACATTTATTTTTGTAAATATTAATCCAAAATGCAAAATCTCGTTTTATTCACTTCAAAAGATCGCGATACACTTTTAAAAGCTCGTAAAGGAGAATCAAAATTTGGAGAACATATTCAGTTATTACCTAACCTCACTAACATATACGATGACATTGTTAATTTAGACGTTGACTATGTTATTTTTGGGATTTCTGAGGACATCGGAGTCTTTGCAAACCTCGGTCATACAGGCACTTACAAAGCTTGGAGCACTGTGATTAAATTTTTGTTAAATACACAAAATAATGACTTTACAAAAGCCAGTCGTGTTCTAATATTGGGTCATTTAGATTATGACACTCAAAGAAAAGAGCTAACTAATTTAGATGTCTCTAAGAAGAAAAACATAAAAAAGGCTAGACATTTTGTTGAAGACATTGATAATGATGTCTCTCATATAGTATCGTCAATTATTAAAGCAGGAAAGACACCAATAATTATAGGCGGAGGACATAATAATGCTTATGGAAATATAAAAGGTCTGGCATTGGCAAAAAATGACAAAGTCAATGTTATAAACTTTGATGCGCATACCGACTTTAGGCCAGAAGAAGGGAGGCATAGCGGTAATGGTTTTAGTTATGCCTATGCCGAAGGGTTTTTAAAAAATTATTTCATCTTTGGATTACATGAAAACTATACTTCAGATAAGTTATTTAAAACCATAAAGAAGATTAAGGATATTAAGTACAATACTTATGAAGCGCTAGAGGTTAGATGCGATTTAGATTACAATTCTGAATTGGAAAAGGCCTTAGACCATGTCTCTAGCAATAGTTTTGGAATTGAGATAGATTGTGATGCCATTGCCAATATACCCAGTAGTGCGACAACACCAAGTGGCTTTAGCGTAAAGCAAGCTAGGCAATTTGTTCATAACGTTGCCAAACACCCTAATGCAAGTTATCTGCATATTTGCGAAGCTGCACCAACTAAGAAAACTGAAACTACAGTTGGAAAACTCATCAGCTATTTAATAACAGATTTTATAAGATCACATGGGAATTGAGATTATAGATTACGATAATAAATATGCCAAAAACTTTTACGATTTAAACATTGAATGGTTAAAAACTTACTTTTATGTAGAACCATACGACGAGGAAGTTCTAAGCAAACCCGATAAATACATTATTAACAAGGGAGGCTATATTTTCTTTGCCATGAAAGGAAATAAGGTTGTTGGCACAGTGGCTCTAATGCCTACTGAAGAAACCGGAATTCTAGAACTTACCAAAATGGCTGTACTGCCAGAAGAGCGTGGACAAAAAATCGGTCAACAATTATTACAACATTGTATTGATTTTGCCAAGTCTAAAAACCTTAAGGCACTTCTACTCTATTCTGCAACAAAGCTAGAAAACGCTATATATCTATATAGAAAATATGGTTTTAAGGAATTGGAACTTGAGCCCAACAGTCCTTATCAACGCTCTGATATTAAGATGCTGTTAGAATTTTAAACTAATTTTCAATAGCCTTTAAAGAATCGAGTTGACGCTGTAAAGCCTCAATTTGTTTAGAATTATCGTTGACTTTTGGTATCGCTTTTAGCGAATCCATTTGGCGCTCCATAATATCTTCATCCTTTGGCTGTTCTTGGTAATAATAGCCAATGCCTTCACTTGCTCTCCAAGCTTCATTGAGTTGGTTGTAAACGGTTTCGTCCCAAGTGCTTGGATGTTTTACATCAATCCAAATCACATCACTATACTCACTGTCTATCAACACCAAGTCTGGTGTTGCAGAACCGTCAAACTGTTGTGCATTGGTATCACTTATTGAAGATACCGTACCAAGGAAAAACATACGCTTTCTACCTGCAATGTCTTTTATATATGGTCTGAATTCTACTGGTGTACTGGCTTTCCAATCATATTCTTTTCGTGATTCTTTCACCTTTAACGGCATTGCGGAAACGCCTGCAAAGCCTTCTTTTTTAGATGCATGGTCGTAATAATACATTTTATCCGTACCGTCTGCTGGAATAAAAACACTGTAACTTAAACTCGTACGGTCATCTCCAACGGGTTCTAATCCAAACCAATGGTAGAGTCCGCTGTAGGCATCAGAATTACTTCCTGCAAAATCAAAATCCGTTACATAAGGTTGTTGATTCTGGTCTTTAGGCATCAATGGAATCTTAACCGCTGTTTCCATGTTCCAAGGTAATGGATCGCTGAATCCACCGAGAAATTTTAGTGACTCTGCCTGAAGTTGCGATACTTCTTCAGCAAGTGTATTCTGCTTATTTAGGAATGGGTAATTCTTTATATCATCCGGACTTACAAATGTTCCTTTTCCAATGGTAATGCGCTCTAGATAATCATTAAAATCGTGCTCACCATTGTCAATAATCATAACACCACCAAAAGTTGGATAGGGAAAAAAGAAGCCCTTCCATTTGATTAAACTGACCACTTGCACCCAATTGCCTGAATCGTTTTTCATGTAAAACGTATCGCTTGGCTCGTAGTTAAACAACATCCAAGGGTTAAAACGTTGCACCACGGCATTGTAGGTGTTTCGGCTGAATTTCAACGACTCGCCTATTGAAAAGGTCACAGGAATACGATTTTCGTTGGAAAACCTCGGAAAAGGCGTTGTACTACTCACAGAAAAGACTTCCTCTGTATTATCATTAATACGCTGCATGATGTACTTTTCACTCGGCTGAATGGCCATAGTCCATTTGTTCTCAGTGCCAATTCTCACCAAATGTGGCAATGATACATCCTTAGTTTCAGCAACCCGTTCTTTTGCCATGGAATGAACGTTTCGTAACGGTTGAATACGCTCGTTTTGGGTTAATGGTAATTCATCTATTTCAACCTTATTTAGATTATTGAAGACGTTATAGGTTTTCATATAATCATATAAACCTTGATTCCAACCCAAATAATACAACAGTCCGAAAAACACAATCAGCAATCCTAAAATACTCAAACGACCACCTGTATTTGCAATTTTCCTGAACTTTCTCAATCCCAATACAAGTATCAAAACACTGATTAAAATAATGAAAATGTATTTTCTGAAAAATAATAGTACAGGTTGGTAATCGTCCCTAAAAAAGAACAATAAAATAAGGATTAGTAAACCGACAAAAATTGTGATTCGCTTTTGTTTTGCTCCTTTATTCCAGTATGATTTTATCATGGTATATTTTTGTCATTGCGAATCCCGAAGTTTCGGGATGTGGCAATCTTTTTATTATTAGTTCAGTTTCAATTTAAAAGATTACTTCGTCATTCTATTCCTCGTAATGACGCATCATCACATCAACCCCTTATCCTTCAACCTATCTCTCGCACTCTTCTCGTTCATTTTGGTTTCGGGTTCGTTCTTTATTTCTTCTTTAGCTTCTTCAACGGCCTTGTTGTCCTTGTTTTTTAGATCTTCAATGAAATCCTTTCCTTTTTCAACGACGTCATCAAACTTATCTTCCAGTGATTCACTTTGGGTTTCAATGACTTCAGAAGATTTTATGACAAAACTTGCTACATATGTACCTATCAATGTACCCACAGCAAATGAGGAAAATGCAGAAATACCATCATAACTCGAAAACACAGCAAGAGGTGTTAAAAACTCAACTACCAAAGCTGCTACTAGTACCAAAGCAACTACAAAAATCAATCGTGGTAAAAAGGCCTGTTTATAGACAAACCCTTTGGGATTATCAGCACTCATTTGTAGTTCCTTGCTGTTCATAACCTTATTTAGAAAGCGATAGGCTCCATTACCATTAGATTCTCTCCAGTAAAGAAAAATTCCGAATAATATAGCTGCTATAAAAATGACGAGTTCTATTCCCATGATAAAAAAGTTGGAAGTTGGAAGCATGAAGTTTGAAGTTCATACCCAACTTTATTAATATTTTATTTTATTTCTAAATGCTATGGTCATGTTGATTAAATCGAAGCAATCCTTATAATATTTCTCAAAAATATCCATTTCAATATAATTTCTTCTTTTGGCTTTATGCAAACAAGTTACTACTTCTGCAATTGAGCGAATGGAATAACCCAAAAACTTTCGGTATTCTGGTCCAGATTGCAAAATTGAGCCCTCAGATATATTCAACGCTATGGAATCCGAAGCTCTTCTTATTTGTGAAGATAAATTATACATTTCTTTCTTAGGAAACAAATCCGCTAGTCTATCCATATCATCACCCAAGTCCATTGCTCTTTGCCAAATCAATAAATCTTCAAATTTAAACTTCATTATATAAGTCTTAAAGTTTTGAGTTTTGTTACTATTTCAGCTCCCAACTCCGTGCTTCATGCTTCACGCTTCATCTATATGTTGTTACTAATCGTTTCTATTACCCAATCCTTAAAAGAGTCATCCCAAGTGTCGTAGCTTTTGTAAAACTGTTCCTTATCGTACCAATACAAAAACAAAACATCTTTTGGTGCAATATTTATGAGCAGTTTATGTATTAAATCGCGATGTTCTGCTGATAAAGATGAATGCGGTTGGTGCAATGCAAAATACATAGCTTGATCAACCATATCCTCCAACTTGTAGGCATTACTGCGCTCTAGTTTTTCTAGATATAACTCTACTCCCATTACCTGTTTACGCGCTTTGATATCTATTTTGTTCAAATAGCTTTTAAAAAGTGGCTTATTGGTTAAGATATCTTTTATTGGGTGTTCACAATCTTTAAGGGCGCTAAATAATTCAAACTTCTTAATGCGATCGTAATTCGGTGTTTTGACCATGTACTCCAAATCACATTCAATAATAATATGATCTTTTAGCTTGTCGATTAATTCTGGTTGTGCAATATGATAAATCAATACATCATGAACGGTATCTTTTATCGCTTCTTTATAAGCGTCTTTGCTCTCAAACACAACAATTGGTTTTATAAAATCCCTAAGCAAATAGATGCCTCCAAAGGCTCTAGTAAAAAACGACCCAGTTGAAAAATGTAATGGATGTAGGTTTAAATCCCTATCACGTAAATCTCCGTAAGTCTTGGCAGAATCCAGTAATTCTTGGTGAATGCTTTCGTCAATAAAGTTATTTCCGGTACGGAATTTATCGACCAATGCCAATTGCTGTTTTTGTTTGTCTTCGAGATTATCAATAAGCCGGAATGTGATACTGACATCGTCATACTTTAAAACATCCAAAGGTTCGTAAAATACATCGATATCTTGGTCAAAATCAATACATATAGCCGAATCTCTTGTAATATCATTAATCTTTCTGCCATGGGTTCTAAACACATGTTGCATCATCTCTCTATCGAATGAGTGAAACGGCAAATAGACAGGTTTTCCTCTTTGCAAAGGCGAAATAATAATACCGTGTGGATTGGCATCTCCATGGTTAAGATAATGCACATCCTTTCGCTCTTCTGCAACTTCTGGGCTCCAACCCACTCCATCAATGGAAAAGGATTTTAGCTTGGTTTCCTTAAAACCTAAGGTTTTGAGACACTTGTTATAGCGCTCCACCAATTTTCCGCTCACGGGAATGAGCTCACTTCTATATAGATTTGCTTGTTTAAGTTTGTTCATATTCATTTTCCACGAAGGTGGAAATCTTATAATCCTACCTAAGCACTTCGACTGCGCTCAGTGGGACATCTAGGTTTAAATTATCAATTTATTAATGTGAGCATACTGCAACAACATTATCGTTTTTGCATCAATAATTCCTCCTGAATTTATTTTCTCAATAGCAACTTTAAAAGGCATTTCAACAATCTCAATATCTTCATTTTCATCATCAAGCCCTCCACCATTCTCAACTTTCATTTCATCTGAATATTCTCCCACAAAGCACGAAAATCGCTCCGTACTGCCTCCTGGTGTGGCGAAAGCATCATAGATTTTGGTCAACTTTGGGATTTTATAGCCTGTTTCTTCCAGTATTTCGCGTTTCATCGCGTCTTCTGCTGAGCCATCGTTATTTTCCAATATGCCTGCTGGCACTTCTAACATAAACCCTGTTTCTACGCCATTCATGTATGCTGGTAGGCGAAACTGCTTTACCAAGATTACTGTTTGCTTTTCGGTGCTATAGAGTAAGGCAGCTACTGCATTGCCTCGTTCTAAAACTTCCCAAGTATTTTTAACCCAATCACCGCTTTTTAATTGATAATCGAATTTAACTTCGGATAAGGTAAAGTAATTATCGGACAGAATTTTTCGATTTATGTTTTTAATACGGTTACTCATACTCAATTTCTTTTCCCAAATTGTTCTCTCGCTTCAGTTTCAATATTCAATTGGTTGATTCTTGCATCCACTTTGCGCTTAAAGTCTGTATCTGCAATGGTTGCCACATTATCTAAATACCTTACTACTTCTTGTCGTCTAATGTCACTGAAGTCGAGGCCTTTCATATTGGCTCGCATCAATTCTTGCAGCATATTAAATTTGGTATCATAATCCTTTTTGAAATAAATTTCGGGATTTTCAAACCAATCTGGTTCCAAATCAAAATCCGTTAATCTCAACGATACTGCTTTTTGAATATTCCTCACATCACGAGACGAAAAGAACGGAAATATCTTCTGAATCTCCGTGTATAAATGCGCATAGAACATATGCTCATCATCCTTATACTTGTTTGAAACTTTATCAAAAGTATTCAGTACACGTTCTTCAGTTGGCCTCTCTATTTTTTCTAAAATTTCACCTAAGTTCTTCGCTACTTTCTGTGCATCGAGATATTTATAATTATCTGGATTGTCCATATTTATGAAATTGGGCATGGTCTCTTCCAGCTTTCTCCACCACAGGTAATCCTGATCCACAAAATCTTTTTCATTTCGTGCTCCATCAATCTTAAAACGACCTTGCACTCGAGAAATCACGGCCTTATCCAACATTTCGGGTAAATTGGTAAATAAGCCAATGGAACTGTTTCCGTAATTTACAGCGTATGCACCTTCGGTATATCTTAAAAACACACCAATCACTTCCTTAACACCAGCAGAAACACCTTGTGCTGTACGCTCTTGTAGATTGTTTTCCGCATCATCGATTGGTGCAAAAATCAAACGTGTTGGATCTTGCAATGGTTTCATCCATTCTACCATTTTTTCGGCAGAACCACCTTGAAATGTTGAAATCAAAGTATCTGGCATTGGGTGGAACAAAAATGGAATATCCAAATTTTCACTGTGTGCCTTCAATCGTGTGGCAATGGCAGCAATGAGCATACTTTTTCCTGTTCCTGGAATTCCGTAACCCATAAACACTGGCATAAATCCGCCCAATTCTTGAAATGGATTTTTCTTAGCTTCAAAATCATAACTCAATAGACGTTCTGTCAATCGTCTGGCAAAGTGCTTCGCATCCTTATTACCTACAATTTGTTCAAACTGAACCTTATTGAACTCGACACTTACGGCTGTTCCGGCAAATACATTCTTCCAACCGTCAACCGCAAAGTCTGATTTTTCTAGTTTATAGGTTCTGTCTTCAATGGTATCGGTATATTCCAAAGTGCTTTTTCGTAATTGAATTTCATCAATTAAAGCCTCAAAATAAACCACTGTAAAATCGATGACATCTTTATCCGTTTTTATGATATCTGGATGCCCTAAATACTTATCGTAATAAAACAGTTGACATGAAATTCCTTTTAAAGGTGATAAAAACGACACTTCAGGAATTCCTGCAAACTTCTGCTTCATCACCGATAAATCGTCTGAAGCGTGTGGTTTTAAATCGTGAAGAATTTTATAAGCCGTAGCAAACAGCATAAAAGCCGTAGCCGTGTGCATTTTACTTTCGTACTCGCGCTTTCCCGAACTGTCCAATGCCGATTTGTTTTCGCTAAGTGTTGACAAACCAGAAGCATCGTAATAACTATCCTTAACCCAAATTCCTAAAGTAATACCTTCTTGAATAGCGTACAATGATTGATTCAAATAAATAGGAATCGCTACGGACTCTGGCAATAAACGTTTCTTCAATCCCAGAATAGTTTTTGAAACAGATGTGACGTTAACATTGCTTCCGTTGTTGGCTCTTGATAGATACAATAAAATAGACTCGTCTTTACCGTCATTATTCTTGTTTTTGGCACGTTGGCTCTGCTCCCATTGTATGGATTTTAGATAAGACGTAGCTTCATCACGAAGCATATCGAGTTCGTTAAGTTTTATTGGGAATGTTGAATTGTGTTCCATTTATTATTTATTTCGTCATTGCGAACAAAGTGAAGTAATCTGTTTCAATTGAAGAGATAACTTCGTTCCTCGTTATGACGTTACTTTTTTTCAATTTTCAAATCAGAAACCTGAATAGGCGGAATTTCTAGCTTATTCATAATCTCTGGTGTTTTGTTATACAATAATTGTATGATTCTGTGTGGTGCAAAGACATAACGTCTTCTATATAAACCTGTCCATCTTTGAAAGGTCTGCTTGCTAAAGAAACTACCTTCCTTAAATTCACTTTTGGAACTCACTTCATCAATTTTGAATGAAATAGCATAAGATTCCAGCGGAATATTTTTTTTGGCAATACCATCTAAAATAGCATGAGTGACTTCGTTCTCGTCCTTTGCAAACACATTGTGAATCGGTCCTAAATCCACACGTTTTATAAGCTTTGGCATTACCTTAGGCAATCTTTTATCGATGGCATACGCCATTGTGTCTATATTCAATTCTCTATCTGCAACCGTCTTTAAAACGTAATAGATATCTTCTCTATCCTTGAGTGGGTCTCTACCATCATAATTAAAATACATGTAGCAAATAAAAGGTCTGTTGTGCGATACTTCATAAAAACTCCAGCTTACCATATATTCTCCAGGCGAACCTTGAGGTGCGTCCAATATCTTTCCCTGAACAAATCGATTGAAAATATATTCTTTCTTCGCAGAAGTATAATACACTATTGATGCGGCTTGAAATAACTTTCGCCTAGAAATAGGCTCTTTTTTACGCATTAAGGTGTCTAAAAACTCATCCTTAAGGACATCGATATTAGTAAGCTTGCTAAGAAATTCTTCCCTAAGTTCTAAATCATTAAACAAATAACGGAACTCTAAATAATTAGGGAAACCAGAATCCGTAAGATCCACCTTCATGTTTTCTTCATCATCATACATATACTTAACACGCATGGCTTCAACAGAATACAATAACAAGTCGGTGTACTGCTTAAACAACAGTATTTCTTGTTGATTAAGTATTTGTTTTGCCTGAACAGCAGTTATGAGTTCCTTGAGCGTAAAATCTAACATCTTGTGATAGAACACATATTGCTCTTTGGAATCTAATACTGCGGAATCTAATGGAGTTACGATCATTTTTTAGTAACAAGTATTAAGTACAAAGTGTAAAGTAAACAAGTTCTATTAGAAACTTAAATGTAATGACTTGTTACTTTATACTTATTACTGAATTATCCTAAGAGGTCATCTTCATTAGGTTCTGGCTTTGGCTTACCTGCTGGCTCACCTCCATCCGCTGGTGCGTTTGGATCTGCTTTATAGTATTCATCAAAAATTTCTTTCATGTCAATACCATAACGATCAGCGAAGTTCTGCTGGATTTCTGCATCTTTTGCTCTAATATCCTTTAAGGCTTCAGCATAACTTCCGTAAACACCTTGCATTACTTTTTCGTGAACTGGAATATTATCCATCATTTCTTGACGTGCCTTAGCACTTGCAGTATGCATAGCTGCTAATGTTTCTCCAATATGCTCATCGGTCTTAACACCTAAATGCTCTAGGATTGCGGCAAACTCTTGATCTGTACGTGCTTTCAGCGCAACAACGTAACCATCATAATATTTGAGTCGCTCGTCAGTGTCCGATTTTAATTTTGCTCGATGCGTTTGAAGATTACTTCTCAAAGACGTCAACACCTTAATGGTTAAGTTATGCTTGTGTACAAAACTATCCTTAGAAGCAGCTAAAGTTGTGTAAGCATTTTTAAGGCCTTCTAATTCCTCAACCTTTTGCTCTAACCCTGTAACTTTTTCCAATGCTTCGGAATATTCCGTGGATTGCTTGTCAGCCACTTCTTCTAAAGCCTGTCTAGCTTGCTTTAATAATGCATATTGCTCTTCGAGCTTTGCCTCTACTTCTTTTTTCTTTTGAAGCGCTTTGGTATGGTTGTTACTTGCCTCTACAATTGCAGTTTTAAGACTTTCTTCAACTTCTTTTATTTCGAGCTCTCTATCCTTTAAACGCTTAATGGCAGCCTGACTTTTAAATGACAATTCATTAAGAAGTGTTTGTACATCAGCGGTTTCTATACGTTGTTGAAACATAGCTTTTGCTCTGTTATCGGCACCATCACGCTGTTTTTGTGCTTCTCTTAGTTCTTCTTCAGCACTTCTGATTTTGCTTTTTCGTCCCCAAAGATTGTTCCACCATGTGTCTGGTTTAGCCTTGGCATCCTCTAGCTCAACCTTAGCACGCTCTAGTCTTTTTACAGCATCATCAATGATTTTTTGCTCGGCAGCATTTAATGCTGAAAAGCCTTCGAACATAATACCAACTTCATCTTGATAGTCTGTTAAATCCTTAATGGCATCTAGAAGTGTCGTTCTATCTTTCTCTGCCATATCAACCACATTGTCCAATGTGGCATTTAATATTTTCTGACGACTTTCTGGATCATCCTCTTGAGCCAACTTAGACTTCATTTGGTCTATGGCTTTTCCCCAGTTTACATCTACTTTTTCAGCTTTTTCTTGTGAGTTGGTCTCTAATAAATCAAAATCATCAGACATATTGTATTATATATTTTAGTTGAACAATTTAATGGATAAGCAATTTCGGTAATTTTATGAGAGTATAAAAATTTTGCCTACTAAATTATAAGTAGTGATTGTTATAAAATTGTTACAAATTTTAAGTTATCGCTATTGTTGGGTATCTTTATGAAAAACATGCAATTATGAAATTTATAAAAATCAACCTTTTATTACTTATTCTTCTAACTACGTTTTGCTGCAAAAACGAAAAGTCAACTACTGAAACAGTAGAGTCAAATGAGAAAATGGCTGAAAATACCAAAACGGAAAGTAGCCTAAACATTATACCCATTGAGCATGCTACATTTATTTTAGAATCTGAAGATAATGTTATTTATATAGACCCAACAGGAGGTGCAGAAGCTTTTGAAAACAAAAACAAACCAACATTGGTATTAATTACCGATATCCATGGTGACCATTTAAACGTAAAAACACTAGAAGCTTTAGATTTAGAAAATGCATCAGTAATAGCACCCAAAGCAGTAGCTGATAAAATACCAAGTTCATTAAATTTGGATGTTAAAGTGCTAAACAATGGTGAGAAATTAAACGCTAAAGGTATTGAAGTTGAAGCTATCCCAATGTATAACTTACGTGAGGAAGCATTAAAATTCCATGAAAAAGGAAGAGGCAATGGTTATGTATTGAACATTAATGACGAACGTATATACATCTCTGGCGACACTGAGGACATCCCTGAAATGCGAAATCTTAAAAACATTGACAAAGCCTTTGTCTGTATGAATCTACCTTATACAATGCCAGTTGAAAGTGCTGCTGATGCAGTGTTAGATTTTAAACCTAAAACAGTATATCCTTATCACTACAGGGGTTCTGAAGGCATGAGCGATGTTAGTGAATTTAAAAAAATAGTGAATGATGGTGATAATTCAATTGAAGTGCTCCTTTTAGAGTGGTATTAATAAAACATATATGTTAAATTTTTGAATTGTTAACAAGTCATTCAAATCGTTCTTTTAGCCGAAAACACTGCGGTTTATCGAATATTTCAATCGCTTTAACGATGAAAATGTTAAAAACATTAGTGTAAATTATTTAAAACTAAGCATTTACCTTATGTTTTTTTTCTATATTAGCACCATAGAACCCAAATCTAATATTATTAATCATGCTTAACAAACTGCTTTCTAAGGCTTTAGTAGTGACGACCACGCAACTTACTATGATTTTAATAGCCGTAGCATCTATATTTCTTGTATTCATAATTATAGCCATCATAAAGATGTATAAGTTGAAAGCTGAGAATAAGAAATTGATGGAGACCAATGCGTTTAAAGATGTCGATGAGACTTATAAAGATTTTACCAGTGGTCATCTTTATGGTGATAATTAATAAAGACTTTTACCGATACAAAATGAAATAACAAAAAATGCCCACATGTTGCGGGCATTTTTTGTTGGTATGCATTAAGCTTATCGCACTAATTTCTTGTACTTAATTCGTTTTGGCATTAAATCACCGCCAAGTCGTTTCTTTTTATTCTCCTCATAATCACTGAAACTACCTGCAAAGAAGTACACCTGACTATTACCTTCAAAAGCCAAGATGTGTGTACAAATTCTATCCAGAAACCACCTATCGTGACTAATAACAACCGCACAACCTGCAAAGTTTTCTAAACCTTCTTCTAAGGCGCGCAACGTATTGACATCTAAATCATTAGTAGGTTCATCTAAAAGTAATACATTACCTTCTTCTTTTAGTGTCATAGCCAAATGTAAACGGTTCCTTTCCCCTCCTGAGAGTAGACTCACCTTTTTATTCTGTTCACTACCGGAAAAATTAAATCGACTTAAGTATGCTCTTGAATTTACTTGGCGACCTCCCATCATGATGAGTTCTTGCTCATCACTAAAATTTTGCCAAATTGTTTTTTCTGGATCAATGTTGGAGTGTTTTTGATCTACATAAGCAATTTTTGCTGTCTCCCCTACTTTAAACTCACCCTTATCTGGAGTTTCCTCTCCCATTATCATTCTAAAAATGGTAGTTTTACCAGCACCATTTGGTCCAATAACACCTACAATTCCTGCTTGTGGTAAGTTGAAGTTTAAATCCTCATAAAGTAATTTATCACCGTAAGCTTTGGCTACACCATTAGCTTCTATAACGTTGGTTCCTAAACGTGGTCCATTTGGTATATAGATTTCCAATTTTTCGTCAAGCTGCTTTTGGTCTTGACTCATCAGCTTATCGTAATTCTTCAAACGTGCTTTTTGCTTAGTCTGACGACCTTTGGCACCTTGTCTCACCCACTCCAACTCACGCTCAAGGGTTTTCTGTCTTTTTGATGCTGTCTTACTTTCTTGTGCTAATCGTTTTGACTTTTGGTCTAACCAAGATGAGTAGTTTCCTTTCCAAGGAATACCTTCTCCTCTATCGAGCTCTAAAATCCAGCCTGCAACGTTATCTAAGAAATATCTATCGTGAGTTACAGCTATTACCGTTCCTTTGTATTGTGCTAAATGATGTTCTAACCAATGAACTGATTCTGCATCTAAATGGTTGGTAGGCTCATCTAAAAGCAATACATCTGGTTCTTGCAACAATAAACGACATAAGGCTACACGACGACGCTCACCACCAGATAATACACCAATTTTTTTATCGCCTTCAGGTGTGCGTAGAGCATCCATGGCGATTTCTAATTTAGTATCTAATTCCCATGCGTTTGCAGCATCAATTTGATCTTGAAGCTCAGCTTGTCGGTTCATAAGCTTTTCCATTTTATCTGGATCACTATAGACCTCCTCTAAGCCAAATTGGTCATTGATACTGTTATATTCGTCAAGAATTGCTACGGTTTCTGCAGCACCTTCCCGTACAACCTCCATTACCGTTTTATCATCATCTAGCTGAGGCTCTTGTTCTAAATAACCAACAGAATAGTCTTGAGAGAACACCACATCTCCTTGATAATTTTTGTCAACTCCAGCTATAATCTTTAATAATGTAGATTTACCAGAACCGTTAAGACCTAAAATCCCAATTTTTGCTCCATAAAAGAAACTGAGATAAATATTCTTTAAAACTGGTGTATTTGCAGATTGAAATGTCTTGGTTACACCAGACATTGAGAAAATTATTTTTTTGTCGTCACTCATTATACTCTCCCTTTTAATGCATTAAACACCCATGCTATTGCAAAAAAGCCAAAGCCGACTGTTGCAAATCCCCATCCAGCGACATCATCATATCTATACGCGCCCATAAGGATAAGCACCACTCCCATTATTATCATTAGCACGGTTGCCCATGCCAATACTGTGTTTTTATTCATCGCCATATTCTTGTTCTGTTTTAGTTATGTTAGTTAGTTGAAATACAAATATCGCATTTTAAATAAAAAAAGCATCACTATTTGTGATGCTTCTAACTTAAAACCTTTCGATATTTATAATTCGATCATTGGAACTTCAATGAATAATAGCTCAGTATTACTAATAGATTTTACAGTAAATGAATCCGTTTCTGAAATTCCAACGGCATCTCTAGAATCTAGATTTTCTTCATTTATTTCACTTTCGCCAGAAATATTCATAACATAAACACCATGGTCTTTACTCATTAAATTATAAGTAAAAGTTTCTCCTTCAGATAAATCAATTCTCGAAAGTTTTGCATCTTGATGAATTTTCAAGCTTTCCTCATCATTATCTTTAAATGAAGTTACCAGTGTTTGAAGTTTTCCTTTTCTATCCTCTGCATTAAACTTCTTTTGATCATAGCGTGGCTCAACACTTCGTTTTTCAGGGATAATCCAAATTTGAAATAAGCTCAGGTATTCATCAACCGATCCATTAATTTCTGAATGTTGTACTCCGGTTCCTGCAGACATAACCTGCACTTCACCAGGAAGTACTTTTTGCCAATCGTCTTTCATATTGTCACGATGTTTTAATTCACCTTTTAATGGAATGGTAATAATTTCCATATTGTCGTGTGGATGCGTACCAAAACCCATTTTAGGGGCAATAATGTCATCATTCAACACTCTTAAAGCACCAAAATGAACTTTATCTGGCTGGTACCAACTCGCAAAACTAAATGAGTGATTGGCCTGTAGCCATCCATGATTGGCAAACCCTCTACTATCTGCTTTATGCACTATTGTTTTCATTATAATTTTCCTTTCTTTGATTTCTGTAATTTTCTATCGCATTTTATCAAGAAGATTGCTTAACTGCTCTGCTTCTTCTTCACTTAAATTTTTGATTAAATCTCTATTTAAATCGTTTGGTATAGACTTTAATAAATTCAACCCCTGTTCCGTTATCGCTATTTTTACCACTCGTCTATCATGTTCAGATGGCAAACGTTCAATTAGGTTTTTAGCGCAAAGTTTGTCCATTAATCGTGTTGCATTTGGTGAACGCTCTAACATTCTATCTTTTATAGTTTGCACTTTTAAAGGTTCATCAGCACCACGCAAAATCCTCAATATATTGTACTGTTGTGGTGAAATTCCATAACTTTTAAAGAATTCGTTTTGATAACTCGTAATCCAGTTTGCCGTATACACAATATTGAGCAAAGCCTTTACTCTATTGTTTGGGAATGTTGAGTTTATTTCTTTGGCAAAATTTCCCATAACTAAAATCTTACATCATTATACTCACTACGCTTCTTAAAAACGGCATTAGCAAATGGACAAAGTGGCATAATTTTAAGGTTGTTTTCCCTGGCATAATCTACTGACGCTTCAACTAGCTTGTAACCTACTCCTTGACCTTGAAGCGATTCATCAACCTCAGTATGGTCAATTATTATTTTATCATTTCCAGCATGGCTGTAGGTCATCAAACCTAGTTTTTGGCCATCAACTTCATAAAAAAATTCTCCTTTTTTGTCGTTATCCTGTTGTTGAATTTTCATAATTATAGGCTTTTTTCAAATTGTTTAACCTCTTCTTTTAATTTGTTATTTAGATCGTCATTAATGATTTTTCCATCCGAAAAATTATCGTTGAATGACGGCAATGAGAATTTACCAACGATATTGGCATTGTGACGAGGAAAGCGATCCTCAGCCATCTGCAAAACCGATTGCCCACCTCTTGCTCCTGGTGATGTTGCCATTAACAACATCGGTTTACCCAACCAATTTTTCTGCTCAGCTCTAGAAAGCCAGTCGAATAAGTTTTTAAATACCGCTGAATATGCTCCATTATTTTCTGCAAGAGACAATACAATTCCGTCACTTTGTTTTATGTAATCCAAAAATTTTGTAGCATTCTCTGGTATGCCTTTTTCCGCTTCTAAATCCTTGCTGTAAATAGGTAAATCAAAGTCATTAAGATCTAATATAGTTGCCTTAGCACCCTCAACCAAGGATGCTGCATATATAGATAATTGCTTGTTTATTGAATCTGAACTGTTGCTGCCTGCAAAGGCTAATATATTTTTCATCTGTTGTTTTTTTAGTTTATCAAATTTAAGAAAATTAAATTTATATTCCAAGGAATATATTTCCATGTAATATTATTTAACAAAACATTCACTTTTTATACAACAATTGGTTTTGTAAATTCGTGCAAAATAAAATTACAACAAATAGATACCCACTTGTGTGGGCAATGCCTATGGATATTAAATTCAACAAGAACGAGGACCACAATAAACTTCTACTTTCTGATCTTAAAAAACGTTTGGCCAAAGTAAAACTTGGCGGTGGGGAAAAAAGTATCACCAAACATCATGGCAAAGGAAAAATGACAGCTCGCGAGCGGATTGATTATCTTTTGGATCCTAAATCCAAGTCCATTGAAATCGGTGCCTTTGCTGGTGAGGATATGTATGAAAATTATGGAGGTTGCCCATCTGGTGGAGTTGTTGTAAAGATCGGATATGTAAAAGGTAAACAATGTATTGTAGTTGCCAACGATGCCACCGTAAAAGCGGGAGCATGGTTTCCTATTACAGGAAAAAAGAACTTAAGAGCTCAGGAAATCGCTATTGAAAATCGATTACCTATTATATATCTCGTTGATAGTGCTGGAGTGTTTCTACCGATGCAAGATGAAATTTTCCCAGACAAAGAACATTTCGGTCGTATTTTTAGAAATAATGCTGTGATGAGCAGTATGGGCATCACTCAAATTGCTGCCGTAATGGGAAGTTGTGTTGCTGGTGGTGCTTATTTACCTATAATGAGCGATGAAGCGCTTATTGTTGATAAAACCGGAAGCATCTTTCTTGCTGGGAGCTATTTAGTAAAAGCTGCGATTGGTGAAACTATCGATAACGAAACTTTGGGCGGAGCAACTACACATTGCGAAATTTCGGGAGTTACTGATTATAAAGCAAAGGATGATAAGGATGCTTTAGATACTATTAAAAACATAGTGGATAAAATAGGCGATTATGATAAGGCTGGCTACAACCGTACAAAACCTGCTAAGCCTAAAGAAAATCCTGAAGACATTTATGGAATTCTTCCAAAGAGCAGAGCAGACCAATACGATATGAAAGACATTATAAAGCGTTTGGTTGATAACTCTGAATTTGAGGAATACAAAGAAGGTTATGGTAAAACTATCATTACAGCTTACGCTAGAATTGATGGTTGGGCGGTTGGAATTGTTGCCAATCAACGTCATATTGTAAAAACCACTGGTGCCAAAACTAAACCAAGTGAAATGCAGTTTGGTGGAGTGATTTATAATGATTCAGCAGATAAAGCTACACGTTTTATAGCGAATTGCAATCAGAAAAAAATCCCACTTGTTTTCTTGCAAGATGTTACAGGTTTTATGGTAGGAAGTAAATCCGAACACGGAGGCATTATTAAAGACGGAGCCAAGATGGTTAATGCCGTTAGTAATTCTGTGGTTCCAAAATTCACCATCGTGATTGGCAATAGTTATGGAGCGGGAAATTATGCCATGTGTGGAAAAGCGTATGACCCAAGATTAATAGTGGCTTGGCCAAGTGCAGAACTAGCAGTAATGAGTGGAAATTCCGCTGCAAAAGTATTGTTGCAAATTGAGACGGCTTCACTTAAAAAGAGAGGTGAAACCATTACTAAAGAAAAAGAGGAAGAACTATTCAACAAAATAAAATCGAGATACGATAACCAAGTCTCACCGTATTATGCTGCAGCAAGATTGTGGACGGACGGCGTAATTGATCCTTTGGACACAAGAACCTGGATTAGTATGGGTATAGAAGCTGCAAACCACGCTCCTATCGAGAAACCTTTCAATTTAGGAGTTTTACAGGTTTAAATGCAGCAAGACACCAATAAAAAACAGCCTCTGTATGTAATACTATTATTGATATTAGCAGCAGAGGCTGTTTTTATTTTGCCGTTTGTACTACAGCGTATTTTTAGGACTACCTTTTTAGAATCCTTCTCAATTAATGATACGCAAATAGGTAGTTGTTTTGCAGCATACGGAACCGTTGCCTTGGTATCATATCTTTTTGGCGGACCGTTGGCAGATAGATTCAAACCGAATGTTTTAATGTCAGTAGCATTAATTTTAACTGCTTTAGGAGGCTTTTATTTGTCAACTTACCCAACCCTTGTCAATCTTCATATCCTCTATGGATTTTGGGGTTTCACTACTATTTTCTTGTTTTGGGCAGCAATGATAAAAGCGACCAGAATTTGGGGAGGCTCAAACAAACAAGGCATAGCATTTGGATTTTTAGATGGTGGACGCGGATTGGTTGCCGCACTTTTTGGCTCGGCTGGAGTAGTGATATTCTCTCTGTTTATCACAAAGGACATTGAGCTGACCTCAATTGAAGAACGTCGTGTAGCGTTTAAAGAAGTCATTAGATATACCTCAATCGCAGTAATGCTGATAGGTTTTATAGTTTTCTTTTTACTAAGGTTTAACGAAGAAGAGGATATTAAATTAGAGCATAATGCCAAACTGCTGACGATGGAGAATTTTAAAATTGTAATGAAGTACCGTGCGGTTTGGCTACTAATGATTATAATTCTTTGCGCCTATTACGGATACAAAATGACTGATCTATTTAGTAAGTATGCTGAACAAGTTATGAATTACAATAAAATTGAAGCTGCAAAAGTTGGAACGTCTCTTTTATATATGCGACCAGTAATTGGTGTCGTTATCGGTTTACTTGCTGACAGAACAAGAGCTTCGTTATGGATAATCATAGGGTTTCTATTAATGACTATAACAAGCCTTATATTTTATTTAGGAATTATAAATGATAGCACCACTCTACTGTTTGTATTATCAATCGGTACCATGGCAATTGGTGTGTATTCTGCAAGAGTATTATATTTTGCTACGCTCGAAGAAGCAAAAATCCCTTTAGCCGTCACAGGAACTGCAGTTGGTTTTATTTCTGTTGTGGGCTATACACCAGATATCTTCGCTGGTTTGTTGATGGGCTTTTTCTTGGATGCTAATCCTGGTGCTGTTGGTTTACAACATGCTTTTGGTATTATGGGCATATTTACCCTTGTAGGATTATTGGCTTCTTATTTGTTTTATAGGCATTCAAAAAAAGTGTTATAATTCTTACTTTTTTATATATTTAGGAATGCAAAAAATTCTCGTTTTAATTATAACAACATTAGTATACCAACTATCTTTTTCACAATCAAATCTTGTATTAGACTTTGACGAAAAGAAGGATTATGTTTCAATTAAATCGTTAGATAAAGAATTAAAGGATAAAATTAGAGATTATATAATCTTAGATAAGGATACATTAGTAAACTTAAGTGGTAAAGTTGAAATTAAAGATGTTGAGAAATTTTGTAAATATTTCAAAAAAAACGAGTCTATAAGAGACCTCATCAACGCTATACAATTTGAATTACCTAAGAATAGAAAACTAGCTGAAACTAAACAATGGAATAGTAAAATAATTGTATTCATTGATAAGAATATTCCCAGAAAATTAAAGAAAAACTTTATCACCTTCTTTAAACAAATTGACAGTGTAAATAATTTTGAGTTATCATTTTCAAAATCCTTAGATGATTCTAATTATGTAATAAAAGTTTCAGACACGCTTATTCCAAATTTTAAAACTGACAGTAAGGATTTTGATGAGTTAAGTCCATATAGCAAGGCGACTTATAATCTTATCTCAGATAATAATAACAAGTTTTATAGCGGAACTCTATTAATAGATGAGAGTGTTTTAAACAATGAGGAGTTATCGCTCAAAAAATTAAAACAAATGTTTTTCATGAGCTTAGGTCCATTTGTATCAAGAAAATCATTACCCACTGAAAGTTTATTACATTCTAAATACGTCAATTCCAATAAATTATCAGAATTTGACATCAATTTATTGAGATCACACTATTTTAAAATATACCCCAGACCATTTACCAGACCCGATTTAATAGAATTTAATAATAAAGCTAAATCCATCTGTAAAAATGAACAGTAAAAAAATATACCTATCGTTAACCTACTTTATAATAACACTATTTATTTATAGTCAAGAAAAAGATATCCAAAAGCGTTATTTAGTACCGAAAGATCATTTTAAGGAAAAATATAAGCCAAGTGACTCTTTAGGGTTTATAATTAAAAATGGAGATACATTGATAAGAGTTGATCGTTTTATATCTCCAAAAGGTGTTGCTGTACCTTATGAATATAAAGATTCTACTTTTTTAGAATTGTATAAGAAGATTGCATTTCAGCCCATACATAAAGATTCTTCCAATACAAAACCAATGAAATATTGGAAAGATGATATTAGAATCTATTTCTCAGAAAATATGTCTAAATCGGTTATACGTGATGTTATGGAGTTTGCTCAAAAAATAGATGAAGAAGTAGATAGCCTTAAAATCAGTAAAGTTAAAAAAATAGAAGATTCTAACTATGTCATTTACTATGATACCGATTACGAATATCTTAATGAGATAAAGAATAAAAAAAAATCTGATTATTGGATCTCATGGAATGGAAAAAATCAAATTGAACGTGGTTATTTAAGAATTGTAAAAAGTCGTATGTTTTCAGAAAAATTAACAATTCAAAAGATTAGAGAATTATTTTTTGGAACTCTAGGTTGGTTCTATCTACAAGACGATTTAGATTGTGATAATTATGTAGCAAATTGTTATTCTGACAGTAAACATTTAACAGCCATAGATTTAGAGATTTTAAGATACCATTATTCCTACGGCATTTGTAAAGGAACTAGTCTAAAGACATTTGAAGCCCAACATAGACAATGTAAAGAGAATTTAAGAAAAGGATTGCCAGCTGGTCGCTTTATTCATCCAGATTAATTTTAATCACCTAAGTGTTCTTTAACTCTAGGAACAGTTAATAATTTAGTCTGTCTACCATTAACATATCTAAAACCATCTTTTCCCCAGAATCCTGCTTCTTCTAGCATAATTCTGATATCTCGTTTCCATTCTGGTATTGTAACTGTTGTATTTAGTTCTATGGCATATACTGTATTTTCATGCAACGGATAATCTCCATTAACAGGGACACCTCCTTGCGAATCCCACATACCTAAAGTGGTACCAGATGAATGACCGTAGGTTCCTAAAGGATGTGTGTAAATTGCAGGTCGCAAACCTTCAGCTTTTGCTTCATCTAAGGATTCTTTTAAAACTGCGTTACCTGTTTTTCCTGTTTCAAAATTTGAGGTAAATATATCTTGAACTCGGTTTCCGTCTTTCAACGCATCAATCAAAAATTTTGGTGGTTCAGTTTCATTGGGTTTTAAGACATAAGCCAATTCTTGGCAGTCAGTATTCAACCTTAAATAGGTGATTCCAAAATCACAGTGCAACAAGTCTCCTGGCAAAATAACCATATCTTCTGGTCGGTTTGAAAATGCATAGAGATGGTTCCCTAATTCTTCTGCTGTGCGCTGTACATCTACTGTTGGGTGAAACCATGTTTCTAAGCCCAAAGCAGTTACCTTATCGCGTATCCACCACTCCACATCTGTTGTGGTCGTAATTCCGGGTGTAATGACTTTTTCTGAAAATGCTTCTGCAATAATATTATGGGTAATATCTACCAACTGGTTGTAAATCACCATTTCGGTTTCGGTTCGGGTTTCAATCCATCCGATAGCGAGTTGCTCTGCTGATTTTACTTTGGATTTAAATTGTTTTGGCAAATGAGCCATAAACGCTTCATAATCTGTTTTTACCAAGCCATCAGCAATGTTAAAGTGGTCAGAATAGTTTAATCCAATTGATTTAGGATTCCGTTTTTCAATGATTTCAATCAATCGTTTCCATTGGTTCGGTTCCTTTTCTTTGTCCCAAGCAGAAATAATATTCTCACCAAAATTATAACGCGCCACAGCTAATTTCTCAATAGTATTGTTCTCTTTATCTCTGTAAAACACTAAAATTGTTCTTCGTCTTGCATTAAGCCATGTTGCAGGTAACATGGTCTTAAGAACTGGATCCTCATTGTATTCCCTTGAAATTAAAATCCACATATCAAAACCCGTGTCATCCATCAATTTTGGTAGTAGATTATCAAATCGATCCTTCAAAATATCATCTACTACTTCAGCGCGTTGACGCTCTGGTAATATTTGCTGGGCATCGAGATTTATTGAAAAAAGTAAAATGAAGACGAATAGGAATTTCATAAGTTGATATTTAGCTCACTAAATTACCTAATTTTTGAGCATAAAAAAAGAGCGCTAATTGCGCTCTTATATTTATTTGTAGTTATGTTTAGTGTGAAAGACTTTCACGCTTTGCTTTCTTCTCTTCTCTAATTTCCTTAAAACGCTCTATAGCCGAACCAAATACCCAGTAAGGGATAACAAAAGTTAAAAGGAAAATCATTAACCAAAACCCAATAGTTAATATGGTTAAAAATGCTAAAAATCCTAAATACTGATCAAATTCGAACATAATTGCGTTTCATTTTTTTATTGCTGCACAAAGATATAACCAAATAATAAGTTTTACAATAGCACTACTAAGATTTATTAACAGCTTATTAAATACTATAAATTCTTAACATGATAATCTACAAGTCCTTCAATAGGTCTTCTAACAAAATTCCCAACTTTAAAACCGTACTCTTTTGCAACTTCTTCAATTTCATTTTTAGAGAAAAAAGCTATAGAACCCGCAAAATGAACAGGAACTCCCTTCTTTAATTCTTCTTTAAATTGAAGTATCATATTTTCGGTAAAAAGACGAACTCCCTTTTTTATTAGATTGACAACATAATCAGAATCTTTGTTCAAAAACATAAACTCTGCATGGTCCGCCAAATAAGCACTTGGGTTGGCTTGCTTATACAGGTTGTACTTAATAAAGTCTGCATCTAAGTTATGCTTGTGTTCAAAAGCCAACTTAATTACTTCCGGCATTTTGTTAAAATAGTAATCTCTTATGAGTTGTTTGCCAAAATAATTACCGCTGGCGTCATCCATAAGAGTATAACCCAAACTATCTACACGTTGATGCAATTGTTTTCCATCAAAGTAACTACAATTAGAACCAGTACCCATAATACACACCACTGCGGCTTCGTCCTTAGTATTAATACAAGCTCTAACGGCAGCGTATGTATCTTCTCTGACCTCAACTAGAGATTGAGGAAAATAATCTTCTAAAACAGACTTTAGTAATAGACGAGGTTTTTCGGTTCCGCAACCTGCACCATAAAAAAAGATGTGCGTTACTTCAGAAACTAGAGCCATGAGCTCTTTATTCTTCCTAATGGTTTTTCTGAGCTTTTTTTCTTCAATAATGGCAGGGTTTAATCCCTTAGTCCTTATTTTATCGGCTGCTTGTTTTCCATTCTTATCTATAGCAATCCAATCGCACTTAGTAGATCCACCGTCAGTAATTAAAATCATATGCTTTCTTATATCAAAATTCCGTAGAAAGAGAGATGTTCAAACTTCTACAGAATTTCAAATTCATTTTATAAACTATTGATTTTCTGAGCTAAATCGACTAACTTATTTGAATAACCAAACTCATTATCGTACCAAGCTACAAGTTTAAAGAACGTAGAGTTGAGTTCTATCGCAGAGTCAGCATCAAAAACACTTGTTCTTACCTCACTTACAAAATCTTGAGAAACAACGGCATCCTCAGTATAACCTACAACACCATTCATAGAACCCTCAGCCGCTTTTTTGACAGCAGCTTTAATCTCCTTTAATGATGTTTCATTTTTGGTCTTAACAGTTAAATCCACAACAGAAACGTCTGCTGTAGGCACTCTAAACGCCATACCTGTTAATTTACCATCTAACTCAGGAATTACTTTGCCCACTGCTTTTGCAGCACCTGTAGAAGTTGGGATAATATTATTAAGAGCGCTACGTCCTAACCTATAATTCTTTTTAGAAGGTGAATCTACAGTATATTGAGTAGATGTAGTAGCATGTATTGTGGTCATTAATGCTTCTTCTATACCAAAATTATCTTCTATAACTTTAGCTAAAGGCGCTAGACAGTTTGTAGTACAAGATGCATTTGATACAATGGTATGACTTGCGTTAAGTTCATTGTCATTCACACCCATAACAAACATTGGTGCATCCTTACTAGGTGCAGAAATAACAACTTTTTTTGCACCACCATCTATATGGTATTGAGCAGTTTCTAAAGTTGTAAAAATACCTGTACACTCAGCTACGATATCAGCACCAGCTTCATCCCATTTTAAATTTTTAGGATCGCGCTCTGCAGTGACACGAATTGATTTACCATCAACTACTAAATTTCCGTCTTCTACTTCAACTTCTCCATCGAATCTTCCATGTACGGAATCATACTTTAATAAATATGCTAAATGCTCCACGTCCAATAAGTCATTTATTGCAACAACATCTACATCATCACGGTTTACAGTAGCTCTAAATACAATTCTACCTATTCTACCAAAACCGTTGATTCCTAATTTTAAATTTGACATATATCTTACTATTAATTAATTTTTCGTTTATATTAAATTGACATTATATCTGAAACTCTAAGAAGCTCCATATTTATTTTAGATTTTCCTTTTACGGCTTGGTCAAATGGCGTTAAATCAATAATATCATTTTTAAGACCAACCATAAAGTTGCTTTTTCCTGCTATTAAACTTTCAACAGCCCTTACTCCCATTCTACTTGCTAAAACCCTATCGAAACACGATGGAGCTCCACCTCGTTGCATGTGACCAAGAACTGATACCCTTACATCGTAACCTTCCATATTCTGATCCACGTAATCCTTTAGCTCAAATACACTTTTTCCTATTTTATCACCTTCAGCTACAACAACTATACTTGATGATTTTCCGGATTTTTTACTTCTTCGTAAAGATTCAACTAATCTATCTAAACCTAAGTCTTCTTCTGGAATTAAAATCTCTTCAGCACCGCCTGCAATACCTACATTTAGAGCAATATGACCAACATCTCTACCCATAACTTCAACAAAAAATAATCGATTATGTGAACTTGCTGTATCTCGTATCTTATCTATGGCATCTACAACTGTGTTCAGCGCAGTGTCATACCCCAAAGTATGTGTTGTACCGAAAATGTCATTATCTATAGTACCAGGAATACCCATTACCGGAAAACCAAATTCTTGATTAAATATCATGGCACCTGTAAAACTTCCATCTCCACCAATAACCACAAAGGAATCAATACCTGCTTTAATTAATTCCTCGTGTGCTTTGGCTCTTCCTTCTTTTGTTCTGAATGTTTGTGATCTTGCAGACTTTAAGATAGTGCCTCCTTTATTAATAATCCCTTTAACGCTACGCGCATCCATTTGCACAAAATCTCCATCAATCATTCCTTCATAACCTCTATAGATTCCATAGCATTCAATTTTATGATAAGCACATGCCCTTACCACAGATCTAATGGCTGCATTCATTCCTGGAGAATCACCTCCAGATGTCATTACTCCTATTTTTTTAATTGAATTTGACATTAACGTATTTCTTTTGAAAGTAAAATTAAGAAACAATGCAAACAAAAAAGCGGCTATTATGATAAAAAAACAGAGCGAAAACTAATTCAAACGTTTTCGTTAATAAGTATTTTAATAAAAAGCAGAAAAGTGTAGTTTAGGACTTAGTTTTTGTCTTCTTTTTTCTTCATGGACATATATTCTGGCATCATAGAATCCTCTTCCTTGTTCTTTTTTTCTTCTTCTTTTTTTAGCTTTTTATCCTTTTTGTTTTTTCCGGAAAATATAATATCTATCAACTCTTTAAAAGTATCGAATTCTACATTATATGATAATCCGACACCTTGGGTATAGCCTATTTCTTCACCAAAGTTTCTAATAGTGTTCTCTCTATTAAATACTTTTGCTCGTAGTGTACCCTCATCATTAAGTAACCAATCAATCTGTACGTCTCCTGTTATGGTTGTCTGTGCTGCGCTACCAAAAGGAACACCAACTTTTCCATTTACCAAAATTCTGTCTGATATTTTAGTTTGCAATGTTAAACCCACTCTACTATTGGTTTGCAGTTCTGGCGTATCTTGACCAAGCTCTAAGTCTACACCAACACGTAAATCCTCATTATCACCTCCCAATAAATTATTGACAATACCACTGAGACGTTCTGCTATAGTACCAGAAAAATTGACATCATTTACACCGCTTGCAAAACTTCCTGTTGCCAAGAATATTAATGCTTGGTTATCGCGCTCATCCTTAGAAGCTAACCTGTAATCTAACTCAGATTTTACCGTAGAGGTTACTGTTGGAAACCTAAAATCGAATTGTGGGTCTGGTTGTTCCAATTGACCCGTAAGATGAATTTCAACCTCAACAGGAATGCTTTGATTTATTGGATTGTCTAATAATACCGATGGGTTTGCCGAGCCTTGGTAAACAGCTTTAATATCTATTTGCGCCTTCATTGGGTCACCTTCCCAAACAATGTTTCCGCCTTGTTCTACATCAAATCTTTTTTCTACTAAACCACGATATCTAAAATTATAAACCCCTTCAAATACTGAGAAATCTCCCCACATATTGAAGGTACCGTTAGTGTTGATTAAGAACACTAGGTTACCTTCGCCTTTACCCCTTATAGTGCTACCAGACTCCTTATCAATTACTATTTCTATTGTTGCATTCTGATTTACATTTAAATCAAAATTAAGCTCTAGTCCTTTAACCTCTATAGCTTCGGTAACTTCGCCGTTAATTCTAGCTTTCTTTTCATCTGGACTTAAAAAATGAATAAATGAGTTATCACCAAAACTTTCAGAATCATTTAAGGGAATATTAAACACCGTTCCAGGTGCTGTGCTTCCGTCAACATCAATAACCAATTGATCTGTTGGCCCTTTTATGGCTGCATTCCCAGAAACAAAAGCTGTTCCGTAATAGAGCTCATCTTCAGACTCTTCTGTGTTTAACACCAGAAGTCTATCTGTTTCTAGCCTTAAACCTAATTTCCAATCAGAAAAATTATTGTGTTCAATATAGCCGTTGAGCGTACCTTTAGAAAAGTACTCAGAATCGGTCATGGCAACATTATTAAAAATAAACTGCTGATTACGAAGTGAGACTTTAGAATCGAAATCAAATCCGTAATCTACATTAAGATACGGAATGGAAAGACCAGCTCTATCAAGCAATAATTCTCCATCTATACTTGGTTGTCTTAAGCTACCTGTGACTTTTGCATTTCCAGAAACAAGACCTCTTATATTACTTATAACACCTTCTCCGAGCGGATTCAGTGGGTCTAGTAAAAACTCTTCAAAAGTGACATCTAAGTTTATTCTCGGGTTGCGTTCTGCGACATCGATTGTTCCTTTTGCCAATAGCGATGTTAAGTTATCATTGACAAGAGACACATCTACATTATAATCTGTAATTGAGTTATTGCCCACTATACTTGCTGTTAAATTTCCTAGGTCGTAATCATTTACAAAAAGGCTGCTTATCTCTACATCTGACTTAGGAAGATACACTCCATTATTCTGAACAATATCTAGTTTACCATTTACGATACCTCTCAATGAAAGACTATCTATACGAGGCGTAATCTTAACCAATTGCACATCCTTAAAATCTACTCTTATATTTTTATTGGCTCTATCATTAATAATACCCGAAAGCTCTATCTCCTCATTACCCTGATTTATGGTGATTGGAAAAATATCAAAGGATTTAAACTGCCTATCAAAACGTATTTTATTAAAGCTATTTTTTTCTGAATTAACAAACCAATCATAACCTTTAAATTTTACATCAGATTTTCTGAAACCAACTATAGATTTGTTGGCTTCATCAATGGTATAAAATAGATTGAGATTAAATTCATCTTGATTGTTCTTACCACCCTTAAATTCGGTCTTAACGAGTAAGGTGTCTCTTTTAGTAACATTTATAAGTGTAAAATCTGATGCATTATACACTCCAGCTCCAAGACTATCTACTTCAATAAAAGTATTGTAAAGTGGGTTGCTATTATCTACTGATACATTAATATTATTGGCAAAATAATCTCTAAATTTAATCTCGGGAGAATTAAACATTAGTTCAAAGCCTCTTTCGTCCGTTTCTACCCTACCCTCTATAAACGTGTTTTTACCTAATATTAGATCCTTAAAAAAGACTGCGGCAATTTTAGAATATATATTAAATTTAAAGTCTATATACTGACCACCTTCTACTTCATTGGGAATGTAATTGGTATATATACTACCTATGGAGTTTTCAACCAAATCCAAAATATCATTGGTTTTAAACTGCCCCTTTATATTTCCATTAATAATGTCTGGAGAGTTAATTGCAATGGTACGTTCATTACCATTAAAAGTAGATACAATGTCAAAATCCTGAAAGTTATATGTGTTGTCCTGATTTTTATACGTTGTGTTTGTTATGTTAATGGCTCCACTGGCATTGTCAAATGTAGAGCCTGTTGCGGTCATATTTACAAGTCCTTTGAATTCTGATATACTGTCTCTAGTTACAAAATTCAGCGTTTTTAAATTGGCGTAGCCTACATTAGCGTTAAAGTCGAATTTTTTTTGCTCTTGGGAGAAATCCGCCAAACCATTAAACTCTAGTTGCAAATTGGCATCATCCGCTTTTAACTCTCCATTAAACACTTTATTACCTAAATCACCAGACACAACTATATTTTGATATACATAATCATTATATTCTAAACTAAAAATATCGCCTTTTACATCAGTTCTTAGGTTGTCTACTGTAAAGCCTTTACCGTCTACATCTAAATCTAACGAAGCCTTTTTCAATGACGGATCATCAATTAATGCACCTATATCAAATTCATCAAATATAACATTACCTACATATACAGCATTATCAATATCATTAATCTCTGTAAGTTTAAGATTGGAATCGATAAAACCCAAATCGGTATCTATGGTAATATCTGCATCAATTTGCTTTGCAGTAACATAAGATTTTCCCACGATTTTAAAATTTCCAACCTTTGAAAGAAAAGTAGGCATGGATCTCCCCAATATATTTGGAAGCAAAGCAACTAAATCATTGTAGTTAGAGGCTAAATTTTGAAACTCGCCCTCAATAGTAAAACCTTCTTCATTATTACTAAAAAGGTTTTTAAAAGTGACGTCACCTATAATTCTTGTATTACGTGTGGTGCTGGTATTAAGATTATTGGCTGTTAGATTGTTTAAAGTGCCTGTTAAATCAGCATTGAAACTTGCACTTTGATTAACCCCAAACTCATCAAAAAATGCATTTAATTCTGTTAAATTGATTTTTGAATCCCTAAAACTCGCATCAACATTTACCTTATTTGTAAAATCCTTTAAATCCTCTCGTTTATAACCAAACCTTAAATCCCCTTTTAATTGTGATCCTTTCGTTTTAATATCGAGATTACCAAAGTTCATATGGCTTAGAGTATATTCAAAATCTGCTGTAAGATTTTCTACCCTAACGCCTTGGCTATGGTTGAAATTGAAGGTATTGATACGTGAGCTAACATTTGGCCCATCAATCAAAAAATTAGTTGTATTGGCATTGAGTTCTGTAAACTCTAATATTTTAGGAATTTCTCTATTATCATCAATAAGCCGAAATACACCATTTTCTATAGAAACATCACTCGATGAAAACAAAAATTCACTTTTTTCCTTTCGTGGATTGTCATCATCAAACTTTGCCACGAAAACATCCAGGTTTGTATCCGTTGCACCTTCGTAAGTTCTTAGATTAAATATCAAATTTTGAATGTCTATGTCTCCAAAATTCAATTTGCTGTTATAAAGGTTCCTGAAACTGATAATCGATGTGTTGAGCTCACCAATGCTAAAGAGCGTATCCCTTTTATAATCTCTTATAAGAATTTCCTTTAATTCTACATCTCCATTAAGTTGAAGTCCAACGCGACCAACATTGATATCTGTTTTATAATCCTCGTTGAGCCTATCCGTTACATATTGACCCAGTTTAGTCTGTACGGCAGGAATTCCCAGAATTAGAAAAATAATAAGAAACAGCAACAAAAATATGCCCACTATTTTTCCTATTATTTTGAGTACTCTTTTGATAGAATTTACGCTTATGAATTGATGAAATCTTCACTACATTTGTACACCACAAAATGCCGTATTGTACAATGTTTTACCTTATCTGGTAAAATTAACAATTATTGTGCCTAATATCGACTATGGAAAAAGAAAATATTTATATCCTTGGTATTGAATCTTCTTGCGATGATACATCGGCTGCTGTACTATGTAACGACAGAATTTTAAGCAATGTTGTTGCAGACCAAAAAATACATGCAGAATATGGTGGTGTGGTGCCAGAATTAGCATCGAGAGCACATCAACAGAACATTGTCCCAGTTGTGCATCAAGCGCTTGAAAAGGCAGGAATTCCCAAGGACCAATTAAGTGCTATTGCCTTTACTCGTGGACCTGGTTTAATGGGTTCGCTTCTTGTGGGTACTTCCTTTGCAAAATCCTTGGCTTATGGTTTGGATATTCCATTGATTGACGTTAACCACATGCAAGCGCATATTTTAGCACATTTTATAGCTGAGGATAACCACAATAAACCACCTTTTCCTTTTTTGGCCATGACCATTTCTGGTGGCCACACACAAATAGTGAAAGTGACCAGCCATTTTGAAATGGAAGTCTTGGGAGAAACTATTGATGATGCGGTTGGAGAAGCCTACGATAAAAGCGGAAAAGTTTTAGGCTTAGGTTATCCTGCTGGTCCAGAAATTGACAGAAGAGCACAACTCGGAGACCCAAAAGCCTATAAGTTTACCAAACCAAAAGTTGATGGCTTAAATTTTAGCTTCTCAGGATTAAAAACTGCCATCCTCTATTTTGTACAGCGCGAAACGAAAGCCAATCCTAATTTTGTTGAAGAAAACCTGAATGATATTTGCGCATCCATACAATACACCATCATTGGTATTTTAATGGATAAATTAAAGCTTGCCGTAAAGCAAACTGGCATAAAGCACATTGCCATAGGTGGTGGTGTTTCGGCAAATTCAGGAATAAGAAAAGCCTTAAAAGACGCCGAAAAAAAACATGGTTGGACTACATACATTCCAAAATTTGAATATACCACAGACAATGCTGCTATGATTGCTATTGTCGGCTACTTAAAGTATCTGGAAAAGAATTTTGCTGATTTTGATGTAATGGCTACGGCTCGGTTGAAGATATAATGCTAAAACTAAAAACTCATAAATATTATTTCTTTTTAGCATTGCTAATGGCTTTAGCCTACTTAATATCTAAGCTTCTAAAATTGACTTTTGTTTTTAATATCGTTGGTACATATTCTGTCATTCTATATTCGGATATTTTTGTATTTATGTTTTTATCAGTTTTAATATTAGCCTTAATTTATTGGTCTCTTTTTAAAGGAAATATAAAGTTGATAGATGGTCTTTCTAAAATTCACACTACGATAACAATAGCTGGCGTTTTATTATTTACAATATTTTTAAGTTTTTATGATTTTGTCAGTCCATCAGGTGCAAATTCTCGATTTCCACTTTTTGACAATCCAATAAAAAATACTAAGGTATTAGTTACTATTATAGTAACAGTATCTGTTTCTCAGCTAATATTAATTTTAAATATTGTTATTAGTTTGGTGAAGTACTTTCAAAAAACAGATTAGGTTAAATTGTTAAAACATCTGTTGATAAGCTAAATCACTATAGCTCAATTTCACTTTAAAATTTATTTGTTTTGTGGTACAATCAATCTCTATATAACATGAAGCAACTTTTAGCATTACTGTTTTTTATTCCAGTCTTAAGTTTTTCACAAGATTCATTAGAACAAGAATTAGATTCCATAAGCACTAAGGAAGAAGCAAAAACATTTGCCAAAACCCATAAAAAAGCCAATAAGAGTAAGCTCTATACCTTCAATAAAGAAAAGCACAAAACACGATTGGCAGACGACCTTTTTAAACTCTCAAAAGGTGCCAAAAAAGTTGTAAAAAGCGAAGATAAAACCACCTATTATAAAATTATTGACAAAGAAAACGTGCTACACTACAGAGCCAGCTATATCTATTTTGATGGTAATAAAATGAGCCTGGAGGATATCAATAAAAAGAGAGCAAAAATTATGGCACAATACAAACAAGGCTATAGATTTGACGCTTTGGCAAAACTACACTCCATGGACATAAGTGCCAATCGTGGTGGTGATTTAGGCTGGTTTCCTGAAGGGAAAATGCACCCAGAATTTGAAGAAGCCATAAAAAATCATAATACTAATGATATTTTTACCTTAGACATTGAAGAAGGTAAATGGTATTATATTGTGCTTAAAACTTACGATGCCAAACCTATAGAAGAGATTACCGTTTTAAAATATACCGAAGCTACCGATTAATGCAATTATTCTACAACCCAAATATATCGGAAAACGATAGTGTATTTAGTTTCGATAAAGACGAAAGCCGACATATTGTAAAAGTGCTTCGTAAAAAAGTTGGAGACCAATTGCACATTACTAATGGAAAAGGCTGGCTGTTTGAGGCAGAGTTAATTTCAGCAGACGCAAAGCATTGTTCTGTGAATATTACTTCAAAAAATTTACAACCCAAACGGAATTTTCACTTGCACCTGGCCGTAGCACCAACAAAAATGAACGACCGTTACGAATGGTTTTTAGAAAAAGCTACTGAAATTGGTATTGAAGAAATCACACCGATTATTTGCGATAATAGTGAGCGCAAGGTTGTAAAACTAGAACGCTTTGAAAGAATCATTCAATCCGCTATGAAGCAATCTCTTCAATGTTATTTGCCAAAGCTTAATGCTCCAATGTCATTTCAGGATTTTGTAAATCAAGAATTTTCAGGTCAAAAGTTTATTGCACATTGCGAGGAAACTGATAAAAAATCTTTGAAATCAGAGTTGATAACAAATGAGGACTGTATCCTTTTAATTGGGCCAGAAGGAGATTTTAGTGTTAAGGAAATTGAAATGGCTTTGGCAGCTAATTATATTCCAGTAACTTTGGGTGATACGCGCTTACGGACTGAAACGGCCGCAATTACAGCTTGCCATTCCGTAGCTTTTGTAAATGGATAATTTATGAAAAACTTAATCGCTTTATTCGTAATACTTTTTACTTCCCAACTTTTTTCCCAAGACGTTGCAGTACTAAAATACAAAGGTGGTGGTGATTGGTATAGTAACCCAACAGCACTACCAAATTTGGTAAAATATTGTAATGACAACATTGACACCAATATCAATGAAAACATACAAACGGTAGAAGTTGGTAGTACTGATATTTATCAATTTCCGCTGTTGCATATGACAGGTCATGGCAATGTGTTTTTTGACGATGATGATGCCGAAAACCTAAGAAATTATCTCATTTCAGGTGGTTTTCTTCATATCGATGACAACTACGGTATGGAACCTTACATCACAAAAGAGCTCAAAAAAGTTTTTCCTAATAATGAACTGAGAGAAATACCAAAGGATCATGCTATTTTTAGTACTGCCTTTGATTTCCCAAATGGTTTACCAAAAATCCATGAGCACGACGGCAAATCACCAAAGGCTTTCGGGATTTTTCATGAAGGGAGACTTGTGCTCTTATTTACTTTTGAAAGCGATTTGGGTGATGGTTGGGAAGACCAAGAAGTCCATAACGACCCTGATAACGTACGCGAAAAAGCGCTTAAAATGGGCGCGAATATTGTGAAGTATGCTTTTGAAAACTGAATTGATACTTTAGAGAGGAAAACTAGAAGCTAGACTTCAACACTGACTACTTAAAATGCAACTCACCCATTACACTTCCAACTTTAAAAAACAAAAAACATCCCATTACTTTGGTATGTGACAACATTACCAACGCACCAAATATTGGGAGTTTGTTCCGTACAGCTGATGCTTTTGGTATTGAGCAAATTATATTCTGTGGAGATAATATTCCATTAGGAAAGCGCATGACCAAAACATCACGCTCAACGGAAAAATATGTGAATCATAAAGTTGAAGCGAATATTAACGAGGTTATTAAAAATTTAAAAGCAACAAACCATTATCTGATCGCTTTAGAAATCACTGAAAGTAGTACTGAACTCAGTCAGTTTACGTTAGAAACCGACCAATCTATTGTATTAGTATTAGGCGATGAAAATTTTGGAATTTCAGAACATGTAATAAAGCTGTGTGACGCTATTTTACATATCAATATGTACGGGAACAATAGTAGTATGAATGTAGTACAAGCCACAAGCATTGCGCTTTACGAATTAACAAAGCAACTCAATCTTTAAATTTGTCTTGCTGAATTTATTTCAGCATCTTTGAGTAAATTAAAACTAATGAATTCAAAAATCATCGCAAATGGTATTTTAAGAGCTTTAGGCATATTGCTGGCCATTGCCCTGATTTTATTCTTTCTTTATAAAATTCAAGTTGTTATAGTTTATATAGCGATTGCAGCTGTGATTTCGCTCATCGGAAGACCTATTGTCTTGTTTTTAAGACGGAAATTGAAGTTTAACAATACCATTGCCGTTGTAGTTACCATGGTCTTTTTTATTGGGTTATTGATTGGGCTCATTGGTATGTTTATTCCTCTAATTGCGGATCAAGGACAAAAATTATCGTTACTAAACCTTCAACAACTAGAGAGCAATGTTGAAAACCTCTATCAGCAAATCGTAACCTATTTTGAGTTCAATAATATTGACGTAGAACAATCTATTAAGGACTCTAACTTACTGTCTAAGCTAGATTTTTCATTGATTCCAAATTTCTTCAATGGTCTAATTAGCGGATTGGGAAGCTTTAGTATTGGCCTGTTTTCTGTTCTGTTCATTTCCTTCTTCTTTTTAAAAGACAGTAGGTTATTTGAAGACGGTATTATGACCTTCGTTCCTAAGGGCAACGAAATGCGATCTAAGCGCTCATTCACAAAAATTAAAGACCTATTGTCACGTTATTTTGTGGGTCTTATTCTTCAGATTTTTATTCTATTTGTAATCTATACCATTGTGTTATTGATTTTTGGTATTGATAATGCAGTTGTTATAGCATTTTTATGTGCTTTAATAAACCTTGTGCCTTATGTAGGTCCGTTAGTCAGTGGTTTTTTAATGCTTTTGCTAAGTATGTCTAGTAACTTAGGCGAAAGCTTTAGCTTGGTGATTTTACCTAAAACCACTTATGTAATGATAGGCTTTATCGCGGCACAGCTGATTGATAATTTTTTCAGCCAACCGTTTATATTCTCTAAAAGTGTAAAATCGCATCCGTTAGAAATTTTCCTTATAATTATTATTGCCGGAATTTTATTCGGTGTCGTTGGTATGATTGTGGCAATACCTGCATATACAGCCATTAAGGTTATTTTAAAAGAATTTTTATCAGAATACAAAGTAGTGAATAAACTTACCAAAGGATTATAGCTATAGTTTGAACAAGGCTATTTTAAATATTAAAGTACAGGAATTCATTAATTCGCATATCAATTCAGATGTTTCCAGTTTATTGTTGAAAGGTTTACCTTTTGAAGGTATTGATGCCAAACTGGTTATTGAACAGATTGAAGCGAGAAAACGTTCAGAAAAAAAGTTACCAACCTGGTTTAAAACTGAAAACATTTATTATCCCAACAAACTGAACATTGAGCAAACATCCTCTGAAATCACAGCACAATACAAAGCTGATTTGGTTTCTGGAAAAAATTTAATAGACCTCACAGGCGGCTTTGGTGTTGATGCGTTTTATTTTTCAAAACAAGTTGAAAATGTGATCCATTGTGAAATCAATACACATTTATCTGATATAGCAGCACATAATTTTGAGCAATTAAAAGTCTCAAATGTTGAATGTAGAAATGAAAATGGAAATGAAATCTTAAAAAAATTGGACCAGCAGTTCGATTGGATTTACATCGATCCTTCTCGAAGGGACGATTCAAAAAACAAGGTGTTTTTAATAACGGATTGTACGCCAAACGTTAAAACGTATCAGGGGTTATTTTTAAAATATGCAGAAAACGTGATGATAAAAACATCGCCTTTATTGGATATTTCTGCCACACTTTTAGAAATAAGTAACGTCAAGGAAATTCACGTCGTTGCAGTTAATAACGAAGTGAAAGAATTATTGTGGATTTTAGAACGCAACTATTCTGGATCTGTTTTAATTAAAACTATCAATATTCAAAAAGAAAACCAACAAACTTTTGACTTCTATTATGATGAAGAATCTACTGCAAAAGTTGATTATTCCAATACTCTAAATTTGCTGTATGAACCTAATTCAGCCATTTTAAAAGCTGGAGCCTTTAACTCGGTTAGTTCTGTTTTGGTAGTTAAAAAACTTCATAAACATTCACATTTATATACTTCTAAAACATTAATTGATTTTCCCGGAAGACGTTTCACTATTGAAAATGTTATTCCTTTTAATAAAAAGGCTTTTTCTAAATTAAAAATTCAAAAAGCAAATATCACGACTCGGAATTTTCCGCTATCTGTGGCGGACATTCGTAAAAAATTTAAAGTAAAGGATGGTGGAACTATATATTTGTTCTTTACAACCAATTTAGACGACGAAAAAATAATTCTAATCTGCTCTAAAATTTAAAAATCGAGGTATCTGTAAAGGCATAGCAAACCGAGTCCTTTGGCTGAGAGCGCGTGTTCAACCCAGTAAATAAGCTGAATGCAGGCAATATAATTTGATGTTCACTCACTTGGAAGCAAGGAAGTTTTAAAAATTGCTTGCCCTTACCTTTTATCCTTACACCAGGATGGGTATGACCTGAAATTGCAAATTGTTCTGAATGTTTTTTTAAATGCTCATGCACAAAGGTGAAAGGTGAAATTTCCAATTCTTTTTCAATCTCAAAATCAAACTTTGAAACTATGTTTTTTGAAAGTCTATCGTGGTTTCCTTTAATCAGAACGATTTGTAAATCTTCAAACTGATTTAGCCATAATTGAAAAGTGTCCATATCTACGTTAGCTTCCGCATGAAATAAATCACCAACAATCAATAGTTTTTGAGCCTTGAAATAAAGAATCAATTGTTTCAAACGTTCTAAATCGTTCTGAAGCACACCATCAGGCATGGGTATACCATGTTTTCTGAAGTGTGCGGTTTTGCCGATATGTACATCGGATAGAATGAGCGCGTTTTCACGTTTCCAATAGATGGCGCGTTGATTGGTGAGTGTCAACGTTTCGTTTTTTACGGAAATATTTTCGGTAATGATATTCAATTAATCAATCTTAAATGCTTGTGCCTTAATACGCTGAATTCGTTTATCCAAACTCTCGTTGCTCATAGTTCCTCGAAGACTATCAACTTTAAGCGGAAAGCTCAAAGGTGTAAAAGATTTAGCATGTTTCAAAACAATTTTACTTTTTGAAATACGCTCAAAAGCAGCTTGTAAACGTACCTCTTCTAATTGTTGGTTGAACACTTCCGTATAGGCTTGTTTTAATAACAAATTATCAGGTTCATAATCTTCTAAAACCCGAAAAATAAGTCCAGACGAAGATTGTAAACTTTTATTGTTCTTTCGAGCACCTGGTTGCGATTGCACTACCAAACCAGCTATTACTGCTATATCCCTAAATTTTCGAGATGCCATTTCTGACGCGTTAATACTCGCTATCACGTCGTCCATCAGATTTTCCTTGCTTAATAATTTTGAAATATTATCTTCAGTAACAGGAATCGGTTGGTCACTCAATAATTCAAAACCATAATCATTCATCGCAATTGTAAAGGTTAATGGCTTTAATTTACTGATTCTGTATGCCATCAATGCCGAAAACACCTCGTGTACCAATCTGCCTTCAAATGGATACATAAACAAATGATGACCATCTCTGGTCTCAATCATTTCAACTAGAAACTCATCATCTTTTGGAATATGGGAATGAGCATCCTGTCTAGAAATCAAAGGATTTAAAAAACGTAATTCTTTTTCTAATCGTCCAGGTTCAAGCGCATCAGATAATTTTAACCGCATAAAATGACTCAGGTGAGACGTCAAAGGCAAACGACCACCCAACCAACTTGGCGTCACGGCTTTTTTCGCTTTGCTTCGACGAACCAAAACGGTCATATCTTTAATTTGTGCCAACTCTAAAACACGTCCAGCCAAAATAAAATTGTCACCAGGCTTTAGTTTCGAAATAAAGAACTCTTCAATCATACCAATATAGCCACCAGAAAAGAATTTGACCATTAACATCACTTCACTCACAATAGCACCAATATTCATTCGATGTAGCATGCTAATGCGTCGGCTTTTTACTCTGTAAAGACCATCTTCATCTTTAATTACTTTATGAAATTCCTCATAAGAACTCAACGTTTTTCCGCCCTTAGTGATAAACTGTAAGCACCATTGCCACTCATCTTCGGTAATAAAACTAAAGGCATGCGTTTCTTTTATTTGAATAAATAGCTTTTTAGAATCAAATCCCATACCCACAGCGTTGGTTACAATAAACTGTATCAACACGTCAAACGTCATTACCATTGGATCGCGTGTTTCGATTTTATTTTGTTTCACAGCTTCCTTTAATGCCGAAACTTCCACCAATTCCAACGAATGGGTCGGTATAAAATAAATCTTGGAACGCTCATAAGGCGAATGACCACTGCGACCAGCGCGCTGCATAAAACGTGCAATGCCTTTAGCTGAACCAATTTGAATGACACAATCTACAGGTTTAAAATCCACACCTAAATCCAGCGACGAGGTGCAAACAACAGCTTTCAAGTAACCGTTGGAAATGCTATCCTCAATCCAATTCCGCAATTTTTTATCGATAGAACCATGATGAATTGCCAATAATCCTGCCAATTCTGGATTGGCATTAAGCAGCAATTGATACCATAATTCTGATTGCCCACGTGTATTTGTAAATATTAAAGTCGTAGTATTATTTTCTATAATAGGAAGAATTTTATCCACCATTTTGGCACCTAAATGTCCAGCCCACGGCAAAACTTCTATTTCATCTGGCAAGACCGAAACAATATCAATTTTCTTTTTTTGTTTTGCTTTTATTTGAGTGACTTTTAAATTGGGATATGGCAATAGAACATGCTTTGCTTCCTCAAGATTACCGATAGTCGCTGTTATTCCCCAAATTTGAAGTTTCGGTGAATAGCTTCGCAATTGCGAGAGTGCCAACTCTGTCAACACACCTCTTTTGTTTCCTAAAAGTTCGTGCCACTCATCAATAGCGACACATTTTACATTTTTAAACCAACGTGAATTCTTCTTTTGTGAAAACAGCAAATGCATAGTTTCTGGTGTGGTAAGTAATATATCTGGCATTAAACGTTCCTGTTTTCTTCTAACATTGGTTGGCGTATCGCCATTTCTAACTTGTACGGACCAATCCAGACCAATCTCATCAACGGCTTCCGTCATCGCTTTTGCTAAATCTTTTGCTAAACTTCTTAGCGGACTTATCCAAAGTAGTTTCAGACCTTTTGGATATTTATCTGGATTGTTAAGGTAATCAATAACGACAGCCAAAAACACAGAATATGTTTTCCCAAAACCCGTTGGTGCCACTACCATTCCGCTGTAGCCATTGGCATAACGCTGCCAAGTTTGCGTTTGAAATGGAAAAGGCGCTTGGGCTTTCTCCGCCATCCAATTGTGGATAATCTGTAATCCTATGCTCTCGTTGAATTTGCTCAAGGTGCAGTAATGAGTTGTTTCACATTTTCAATAGTGTCAATTTCTTCCACGGGTTTATCTTTTCGCCAACGTGAAATTCTTGGAAATCTCAAAGCTACACCAGATTTATGACGATTGCTGAGCGCAATACCTTCAAATGCAATTTCAAACACCAATTCTGGTTTTACAGTACGCACTGGTCCAAATTTTTCAATTGCATTTTTATTGACCCAACGTGAAATTTCCGTGATTTCCTTATCCGTTAATCCTGAATACGCTTTTGCTACCGTTACTAAAGCATCATCTTTCTTAACTGCAAATGTATAATCTGTATATTTTGAACTACGTCGACCACTACCCTTTTGCGCATAAATCATTACGGCATCAATCGTCAATGGGTCAACCTTCCATTTCCACCAATCTCCTTTTTTACGTCCTGTATGGTATGGTGAAGCTTTTTGTTTCAGCATTAATCCTTCACTATTAATGGCTCTTGAGTTTTCTCTTATCGCATGTAAGTCATCCCACTCTTTGAAATCAACAATAAATGATAATTTGAGTTGTGCAGGCAATGCTATCGAATTAAAAATTGTTTCTAAAATTTTTCGTCTTTCGGCAAAAGGCGTTTCCCTAATATCATCGCCATTGAATTCCATAATGTCGTAAGCATAAAAACCAATAGGAACTTCTTCCAGCAATTTTTTTGTGACATTTTTACGATTCAAGCGTTTTTGCAAATCGTTGAATAACAGCACTGCATTATCTTTCATGGCCAATATTTCCCCATCGATTACAAAATCATCACTAAAATTTGAAATCACTTCGACCAATTCAGGAAATTGCTGGGTCACCAATTCCTCACCACGAGACCAAATGAAAATTTCGTTATTTCGCTTTACGATTTGTCCTCTAATTCCGTCCCACTTTTGTTCAACAATCCAATCGTTAGGTTCACCTAATTCTGGTAATTCCTTTTCTAAAGCATAAGCTAAACAGAATGGATAAGGTTTAGAATTATCGTAGTTGATGTGGGTGCCTTTTATTAATTCTTCGAATGAAATGGAATCAATATCCCAATTTCCAATAATACTGTGCATCAGTTGATTAGCATCAATACCTGTAAGTTTTGCCAATGCATTTACCAATGTTTTTTTAGAAACACCTATTCTGAAACTGCCACCAATCAATTTGTTGAAAATAAGACGTTCCTGTTGCTGTAATCCTGACCAAGCTTCTAATACGAAGCGCTTTTTTTCTTCGTCACTTTTTGGCTTTAAAGCTTTGAGTTCTTTCATCCATTCGCTCAACGTCAAATCAAGCTGATGTGTTGGTTGCGGCAATAAAAGCGCAATGGTCTCGCCCAAATCACCAACCGTGCTGTAGCTTTCCAGAAATAACCATTCTGGCAGTTCTGTGATTTCCATGCACCATTGTCTCATCAATGCTGTTTTTACAGGACGTGAAGGACGTTTTCCTGTGAATAGTGCGATTAGCCACAATTTATCTTTGTCTGGTGCGGTCTCAAAATAATTGACCAATGCATCTATTTTTGCATTGGTTTTATTGGTGATTTCTATGGCTGATATGAGATTGGAAAACTGCTTCATTCGGTTTCAGCCTTTTCAGTTTCCTTTTCAGCTTGTGCCATTTGTTCGTCTCCGTATTCGGTTTTTAGCTCATCAGCTTTTATTCCTATTTCATTTAGATATTTTGAAAATATCGCTTGAGAACCGTGAGTGACATAAACCTGTTCGGCTTCTGTGGCTTTAACTGCTGAAATCAAACCATTCCAATCTGCATGGTCACTAACTGCAAATCCTGCATCCACAGCTTGCCAACGACGGTTGCCACGAATTTGCATCCAACCTGAACATATGGCCGTTGCTGCATTAGGCACACGTTTCAACATTCGAGAGCCCAACAACGCTGGTGGTGCAATAATAATTTTATTTTGAAGTGTTTTCTTATCTAAATCGGCTGACCAGAGTTTTGTTTTTGGCAAATCTATTCCTGAACCTTCGATGGCATTATTCAAGTTTTTAATGGCGCGATGCACGTAAATTTCGTCGCAACCATCCAACAAAGACATTAAGCGCTGCGCTTTCCCTAATGAATATCCTAGAAACACTGAGGTTCTATTGTTAGATTGATTGGTTTTGACCCAGTTTTGTAGGTCGTCTTGTAATTCTTTTTCTGACTTCCAATTGTATATCGGTAAACCGAAGGTGCTTTCGGTAATAAATGTGTGGCATTTTACAGGTTCGTATGGTGCTGAAATGAAGTCTGGCTGCGTTTTATAATCACCAGTAAACACGACCACGTAGCCTTTATATTCTAATCGGATTTGTGCCGATCCTATCACATGACCAGCAGGATGAAAACTCACTTTTACGCCATTAATAGTTATTGGGTCTTCATAACCTAAACTTTCAATTTTTATATCTGCTCCAATGCGGTGTTGAAGAATAGCTTTAGAGTCATGTTGGCATAAATAGCGTTTCATTCCCCAACGTGCATGGTCTGCGTGACCATGGGAAATTATAGCATAATCAACAGGAAACCATGGATCTAAATAGAATTTTCCTTGCGGACAATAGATGCCTTTTTTCGTAAATTTAATGAGTGGATTTTCTTTTGGCATAGCAATACGAAGCTATTGAAAAATGACATATTCTATTGACAAAATAGAGTTAAATTTTAACTGTTATAAAAACCCCTTTTGAGAAATAATAATGTCATCGCCCCAAAGTTTAACCAAATAAGAAATATCAATTGGAAAAAATGATGACGAGCCATCTGTGTTATATTTTACAGGGCATTCAATACGGTTACCATCAACTATTCTACATTTATTTTTACCATTATCTGAAATAAAAATATCTTTAGAATCCAATTTATCATAGACCTTCTTTAAATCGATAATTGCATATTTAAGAAAAGTTGTTGACTTATTAATTTCTGCTTTAGTGCTATCTATGATGCCGTAGGTGAAATAATGTGCTTTTATCTTATAGTACTCAGACTCATGACGGTCTTCAATTTTATTTTCATCCCTTCTATATCGGATTGTAAAATCAGAAAACCCTTTATATTTTTTATCCCTAAAGCGTTCTTGAATTGTTTTAATTTCATTTCCGCATCTAAACACATAGTCGATACCGTCCATCATATCTATATATTTGGCATAATCTTTTCTAAGCTGAACTTCAGTCCATTGCAATGGTTTATAAATTATGTTAGTAGCCATATGCTTGTGCACATAGTCAGTGAAGGCCCTGTCATTTTTATATTTAGACATAATGAGATAAATTTAAGTATATAATTGTCGTTATCAAAGTCATTAGAAATTTGACAAAAAATTCAAAAAATTTGTTGCGTTCTTTAATATGAAAAGTTACATTTGCACCCGCTTAACAGGTAAAAGAAATTTTATTTGTTGTTTGTGGAATTTTAAGAAATGTTCTTTTAATTTTGGAGAGGTGCCAGAGTGGTAATGGAGCAGATTGCTAATCTGTCAACGCGTAAGTGTTGCCCGGGTTCGAATCCCGGTCTCTCCGCAATATTGAATTGATAACCAATTTTTCGGGGTGTAGCGTAGCCCGGTTATCGCGCCGCGTTTGGGACGCGGAGGTCGCAGGTTCGAATCCTGCCACCCCGACAAAAAGCTTAAATAAGATTTTGTTGAAAATTTATTTTCATAAAAATTTGTTTGAAGCTTTTGTAAAAAGCAACGCTTTTTACAATAACCTATTTTCAGGATCAACGTAGTTAATCCTTGAAGAAGGGTCGCGTAGCTCAGCTGGATAGAGCATCTGCCTTCTAAGCAGACGGTCACAGGTTCGAATCCTGTCGCGATCACATTAAGCCTTACTAGAAATAGTGAGGCTTTTTTGTTTTATTACTCAGGGTATTCAATTCTAAGGTGGTATATGTTTGCCAACTTATGCTTTAGTACTTTTTTAATGGACTGAATTTCCTTAAATGTAATGTTGGCATTTAGAAACTGACCATTTTCCATTTGCTTGTCTATAATACTCTCTACAAAGTCATTAATTTTTGTAGTTGTAGGTTCTTTGAGGCTTTTTGAAGCAGCTTCAACACTGTCGCACATCATTAAAATAGCCGTTTCTTTACTAAAAGGCTTTGGTCCAGGGTAAGAATAATCCTCTAATTTTAAATCTTCATTTTCTGCTTTTTCCTTCATATAAAAATAATACACCATACTTGTACCATGGTGTGTTCTTATAAAATCAATCACACGATCTGGTAAATTGTGCTTTTTTGCAATCTCTATACCTTTTATAACATGATTTACTATAACTCTGGCACTTTCGCGATTCGATAATTCATCATGCGGATTTATGCCTGTACTCTGATTTTCAGTAAAATAAGTTGGATTTTTCATCTTACCAATATCATGATACAAAGCGCCTACCCTTACAAGCATAGCATTTGCTCCAATCTCATTTGCAGAAGCTTCAGCTAAATTGGCCACGTTTAAAGAATGATGAAAAGTTCCAGGTGCTTTATTAGAAAGCTCCTTTAATAATTTTGTGTTTGTGTCTGAAAGTTCAAGTAGGGATACGTCAGAAACCAGTCCAAATACCTTTTCATAAATGTATATTAAGGGTTGTACAAATAATGTTGCCAAACCACATAATATAAACAGGCCGAAAGTTTCCCATTTTAAGCTTGTTACCTGCCCTTCTTGAATTACAAAAAATGCAAAATATGCTATTATATAAATAAGTGTTATTTGACCTACTGAAATAAATAAATTAGCGCGCTTATATAATTCTGAAACGGTAAGTATAGTTACAATTCCCGCGATTATCTGTAAGAACATATACTCATAACTATTAGGTACTATAAATCCTAAAAGCAATACGGTAAGCACATGTGCAAAAAGCCCTAACCTAGCATCAAAAAATGCCTTTAACACCAATGGTAAAATACAAAGTGGTACAACATAGATATACTGAGAATTATAGCTAATTACCAACGTAGTTAACAGAATCATTATAACTACATTGAAAAATATAAAGGTGACTTTTGTGTTGTTCAAAAACACCTCCATACGGTACTTTCTTAAGAATAATAATAACATCAAAAGCGCTAATGCAACCAATAAGGTGTATGCGACAAGCACCCAGTTATAATTTGCGGTATTCCAAACTTGGGATTCATACTCAGATTTTAAGGAATTTAATATTATATACTCTTCATCCTCAACGACTTGACCTTTTGAAATAATGAGCTGATCTTTATCTATACTACCTCGGGTTTGGGAAATTTGAGAAAGTTCTTCCTCTAAGGCGTTTTGGGTTAAACTCTCGTTTAGTGTAATATTCGGTTTTACAATATCAAAAAAGAGAGAGATAATTTTATTACGATCTGCAGATGGTGATTCTGAAAAATGATCATCAAGACGTTGTCGCAATTGTCCGATTTCAATTAAATCTTCATACTGTAGTTGCTTTTCAATTGTGTTTGAAGATACTAAAACCACTGGCTTAGTGTTGGGGTAATTATAGTCCGTATCTAAAATGCCGTTAGAATACAGCAAATCAACAAAAGATCTTCCTTTCTTATATAGACTAGATTCATTGGTGTTTAAATCTAATGTGTCTTTAAATGTTTGATTGAATTTTTTTAAATATTCTGACAGCACTAAATCCTTAACCTCAGTATTTAAATCAAAATATACTGAAGCGTTGTTTTCTACCTCCAATCTTTCGCTCTCAATCTCCTCCTGTGCTTTTTTTATCGCAAAATTAAAAGGGGCATATAAGTTTTCGGACTGCCAAGGCTTTCCTTTTTCAAAAGAAAATCTAAACTTCCCTGTCTTAGGAAACAGATAGACTATGAATAATGTAGTGGACAGAAACAATAGTATTTTATATACTAATGCATGATTTTTGTACCATTTGTTGAGAAGTTCCTTCATACACAATCAAAAGTAAGAAATAATAAAATTTTAGGCTGCTATAATCCTAATTACATTCTAAAATCTCTCAAAAATTGATTAATTTCGCAGCAACTAAATTAAACATAAATATAATGAACAAGGATGTAGTTATTGTATCTGCTGTAAGAACACCTATAGGAAGTTTTTTAGGAAGCTTATCTAGTGTTCCGGCACCAAGATTAGGCGCTACTGCAATTAAAGGAGCTTTAGATAAAATTAGTTTAAAACCTGAATTGGTTGATGAAGTATTGATGGGAAATGTTGTACAAGCAGGTACAGGACAAGCACCTGCAAGACAAGCCGCCATTTACGCAGGTATTCCAGATACAGTGCCTTGTACTACTATTAATAAAGTTTGCGCTTCTGGTATGAAAGCCATTACTCAAGCTGCCCAAGCTATTCAACTTGGAGATGCGGAAATTGTTGTAGCCGGTGGAATGGAAAACATGAGTGCAATACCACACTACTACCATGCAAGAAGTGCTACTAAATTTGGACCTGCAACACTTGAAGATGGTATGCAAAAAGACGGATTGGTAGATGCCTATGAAAAACATGCCATGGGAGTTTGTGCGGATGCTTGTGCCACAGAATATAAGTTTAGTAGAGAAGATCAAGATGCATACGCAATCCAATCTTATGAGCGCTCTAAAGCAGCTTGGGATGCTGGTAAGTTTGATGATGAAGTCGTTCCTGTTGAAGTGCCACAGCGTCGCGGTGAGCCTATAATAGTTAATCGAGACGAAGAATACACCAACGTAAAGATGGAAAAGATTCCTACTTTACGTCCTGCCTTTACCAAAGAAGGTACGGTTACCGCTGCAAATGCATCCACTATTAATGATGGTGCGGCAGCAATGGTACTGATGAGCAGGGAAAAGGCTAATGAATTAGGATTAAAACCAATTGCAACTATAAAAAGTTATGCGGATGCAGCACAAGAACCTAAATGGTTTACTACTGCGCCTGCAAAGGCATTACCAAAGGCGTTAGCTAAAGCAAATATTGAGTTAAAAGATGTTGATTATTTTGAATTTAATGAAGCTTTCTCAGTTGTTGGTTTAGCAAACATGAAAATTTTAGGATTATCCGACGAAAACGTAAACGTTAATGGTGGTGCAGTTTCATTGGGTCATCCTTTAGGATGTTCTGGTGCAAGAATCCTTGTTACCCTAATTAATGTATTGCATCAAAATAATGCCAAAATTGGTGCAGCTGCTATCTGTAATGGTGGTGGTGGTGCATCTGCAATGGTCTTAGAGCGCGCTTAAAACTTTTCTATGCAATACGGCATTTGCAATTTAGGAATTGTACCCATACGATTAGAACCTAGCGATACTAGTGAAATGGTAACGCAAGCTCTGTATGGTGATCAGTTTAAAGTGCTTGAGCAACGAAAGAAATGGAGCCGTATTCGTTTTGCCTATGACAAATACGAAGGGTGGATAGATAATAAACAGTATCTAGAGATTGAAGAATCTCAGTACAAATTATTATTAGAAGCAGATATAAATTTATCGAAAGATTTAGTAGAATTTGTTTCCGATGCATCAAATAATCTCTACCCAATTCCACTTGGGTCAGATTTAAATAGCTTAGAGCTTCTTAAGCACAAATTTGATGGTAATAGGTTGACATCAAAAAATGAAAAGACCAACATAATCCAAACATCTTTTTTGTATTTGAATGCTCCGTATTTATGGGGAGGAAAAACACCCTTCGGAATTGATTGTTCTGGTTTTACACAAATGGTTTATAAGCTAAATGGGTATAAATTATTGAGAGATGCTTCTCAACAAGCAGCTCAAGGTATGGCTTTAAGTTTTATTGAAGAGAGTGAGCCTGGCGATCTAGCGTTTTTTGATAATGCCGAAGGTGATATCATCCACGTAGGTATTATTATGGAAAACAATTACATTATCCATGCACACGGTAAAGTGCGAATAGATCGTTTAGACCATAGTGGTATCTATAATGTTGACAAAAACTCACATACACATAGGCTAAGAGTCATTAAAAAGATTGTATAAAAAAAGCGACTATTTTGGTAATAGTCGCTTTTTAATTTTATAGTTTCAAAGATTAATTTCCACCAGAACCAGCTTCAATTTCTTCAACTTTTGCTCTCATCTCCTTAAACTTTTCAGTTTCACCTAATGCGCTGTATATATTCTTCAATTGACCAAGAATATCAAGATTTTTGGTATTAGGGTTTTTCTCTACATAATTTTCTAGATGTTCTGCAGCTTTTTGAAAGTGCTCATTCTTTTGAGATCTCAATTCCTCATAGCGTTTGTTATCAGCTGATGATGTACCTAATGAATTCATTTCGTCATTCAGTGCATTACCTCTATTGATTTCTATAGCAGACAAATTTAAAGCTGCATCGGCATAACTTGGCTTATACTTTAAGGTTTTATTAAAAGCTTCAATTGCATAATCGTATTGCTCAGCTTCCATTGCCAATACACCTACATTATAATTTAATTCAGGATTTTCTGGGTCCATATTTAAAGCTTCCTTATATAACTCAGCAGCTTTATCTGTATTACCCAATTGAAGATAAACATTACCCTCTGAAAGAATTAAATTATAATCATTAGGATTATCTTCTTTTGCATCTTGGATAGCACTTAAGGCTTTTTCATTTTCACCTTTAGTAACATAAATGATGGCTATATTTTTTACTATGTCCGCTCTCCTAGATTCTGACTGGGCATCTCTAGGCTTAACATGGGTTTTTAGTGTCTTTACAGACAAATCTCTACCTGCTTTATCAGCAAATATTTCTTCTTCACCAGTCTCTTTATTAGTAGCATAGTAGTTCATTTTAACACCAGTATAGCCTAAATCTTTTAACTGAATAAAATAATCTAAGGCTGTGTCATAATCTTGATCTTCTACCGCAGAATATGCAGCATTGAATAAGTACATGGTGTCCTGAGGTGAAACTCTGTAAATCTTCTCAAACCTCTTTGCGGCCGTTTTGTAATCCTTATTATTAAAAGCATTATTAGCTTTAGTTATAAAAGAATTGAACATCTGGGATTTCATTTCGTTAGCCTCTTCAGTATACCTGAGTTTGCCCATTCCAGACTCTAACTCCTTAAGTTGGTCTAAAGTAGCAATTGCTTCGTCAACATTTGCATCGGTACCGGCACCATTAGCGTATAGTGCTTGAGCTTTAAGGAAATAAAATTTTGCCTTGGTCTTATCATCCATATTTCCAATTAATACTTCTGCAGCTGCTACAGCAGATTTAGCATCAGCAAAATTTGAATTTTTTACTGCTTTTTCAATAGCTTTTACTTCACTCTTTTGTGCAAAAGACATAGATGTAATAGCCAAAAGCAACATTAATGTCATAAATTTTTTCATCTTGTAATAAATAATTTTGTTGTTAATTTTTAGTTTTCAGTTTCATTATTATCAATAGCCGTGCCATCCTCATTAGGTGCCTGATTGTCAGACAGCTCAGAATCTAACTCTTCAACATCTTCATCGTCATCTTTCATGACTTTTGCTACTGCAGCAATAGAGTCATTGCCTTTTAAGTTAATGAGTTTTACACCTTGTGTTGCTCTTCCCATTACCCTTAAATCAGCGACTTCCATACGAATAGCAATACCAGATTTATTGATAATCATTAAATCATCGTCATCTGTCACATTCTTTATAGATACTAAGTTACCTGTTTTTTCTGTAATAGAAATAGTTTTTACACCTTTTCCGCCTCTATTGGTAATTCTGTAATCATCTAAACTAGAACGTTTTCCATAACCATTTTCAGAAACAACTAGGATATTGCTGTCCATATCATCTACTGCAATCATACCTATTACTTCGTCTGTTTTTTCATCTTGTAATCTAATTCCCCTAACACCAGAAGCATTTCTTCCCATTGGTCTGGTCTTGGCTTCTTCAAAACGAATGGCTTTACCAGATTTAAGTGCTAACATTACCTGACTCTCACCTGTTGTAAGCTTTGCTTCCAATAACGTATCATCTTCTCTAATGGTAATCGCATTGATGCCATTAGTACGAGGTCTAGAGTATTGCTCTAAAGATGTTTTCTTAACCTGACCTTTCTTTGTCGCCATAATGACATAATGACTATTGATATAGTCTTGGTCTTTTAAGTCTTGTGTACAAATGAAAGCCATCACTTTATCATCTTGCTCAATATTTATAAGATTCTGAATAGCCCTTCCTTTAGATGTTTTAGCTCCTTCAGGAATTTCGTAAACACGCATCCAGAAACATTTTCCTTTTTGTGTGAAGAACAGCATATATTGATGGTTAGTACCTACAAATAGGTGTTCTAAGAAATCCTCATTACGAGTAGTCGATGCTTTTTGACCTACTCCACCTCTATTTTGGGTTTTATATTCCGTAAGTGAAGTACGCTTAATATAACCTGCATGCGAAATAGTAATGACAACTTTTTCGTCTGGAATCATATCTTCAATACTCAAATCACCACCTGCATATTCTATAACCGAACGACGGTCATCACCATATTTATCTCTTACCACTTCAAGCTCCTCCTTTATGATATCCATTCGACGCTCTTTCTTGTCTAAGATATCTTTAAGATCTATTATGGTTTTCATTATTTCTTCGTACTCAGAACGTAATTTGTCTTGCTCCAAACCAGTTAACTGACGCAAACGCATCTCAACAATGGCCTTGGCTTGTATTTCGGAAAGTTTGAATCGTTCAATTAAATTGTTTCGAGCTTCATCTGCATTTGAAGATGCACGAATAATTTTAATAACCTCATCAATATTGTCTGAAGCTATAATTAAGCCTTCTAAAATATGAGCACGTTCTTCAGCTTTACGTAATTCATAAGTAGTACGTCTAACAACAACCTCATGTCTATGTTCAACAAAGTAGTGAATTAGTTCTTTTAAATTTAATAATTGCGGTCGTCCATTTACTAAAGCAATATTATTAACACTAAAAGACGATTGTAATGCGGTGTACTTGTATAATTTATTAAGTACAATATTAGGAATCGCATCACGCTTTAAAACATAAACGATTCGCATTCCGTTTCTATCAGATTCATCTCTTATGGTAGAAATACCTTCAAGCTTTTTATCATTTACCAAGTCTGCAGTTTTCTTAATCATATCTGCTTTATTGACTTGGTAAGGAATTTCGTTTACGATAATGCATTCACGTCCATTAACTTCTTCAATATTGGCTTTACCACGCATAACGATTCGGCCACGACCTGTATGAAAAGCTTCCTTTACACCATCGTATCCATAAATTGTTCCTCCAGTAGGAAAATCTGGTGCCTTAATATGTTGCATCAACTCATCAATCTCAATGTCGTTATTGTCTATATAAGCTATAGTACCATTAACAACTTCCGTAAGGTTATGCGGAGGCATGTTTGTAGCCATACCAACTGCAATACCAGATGCTCCATTAACCAAAAGACCAGGAATACGCGTTGGCAAAACCGTTGGTTCTTCAAGCGTATCATCAAAATTTAATTTATGATCTACTGTTTCCTTGTCAATATCTGCCAACATGTCTTCAGAAATCTTGCGCATTCTAGCCTCAGTATAACGCATTGCTGCTGGACTATCGCCATCAACCGAACCAAAGTTACCTTGACCATCAATTAACATATAACGCAAACTCCACTCTTGGGCCATACGTACCATAGTATCATAAACTGAAGTATCACCATGTGGGTGATATTTACCTAAAACTTCACCAACAATTCTTGCCGATTTTTTATGTGCTGTATTTGATCTAACACCAAGTTCGTGCATACCATAAAGTACACGTCTATGTACTGGCTTTAAACCATCTCTTACATCTGGTAACGCGCGTGACACAATGACTGACATTGAGTAGTCAATGTAAGCCGATTTCATTTCATCTTCAATGTTAATTGGAATGAGTTTTTCTCCTTCTGCCATATATAAAATTAATTAGATTTTTTGTAGGTTTTCAAAACGTGCTAATATAACCAATTTGGTAGTGTTTAAAGAGAATTTAAGGCTTGTTTTTAGGAGTTTTTATTAACAATTTTTAATATCTTTTTCGTTAATAAGTATCTTGATATTTGCTTTGATTTAAAATGCTTTTTTAGTCTATTCGTTTACACATAATATTTAAGGTATGGTTTTTGTTCTTTAGATAATATGTTTTTACTATTTTTAAAGCAGAAAGGAATTTACTATGGATGATAATTTTTCCCCAAGAGTTAAAGATGTTATAGCTTATAGCAAAGAGGAAGCTCTGCGTTTAGGTCACGATTTTATTGGTACCGAACATTTAATGTTGGGATTACTTCGTGACGGAAACGGAAAGGCAATAGATATATTAAGTTCATTGGATGTAGACCTTAATCATTTGAGACGAAAAGTTGAAATTTTAAGCCCTGCTAATCCTAATATAACAACAACATCTAACGAAAAGAAAAACTTGCACTTAACAAGGCAAGCTGAGCGTGCTTTAAAAACAACTTTTTTAGAAGCAAAACTGTTTCAGAGTACCTCTATAAATACTGCACATTTATTATTGTGTATTTTAAGAAATGAAAATGATCCAACTACTAAATTGTTGAACAAACTTAAAGTTGACTATGACAACGTTAAAGAAGAATTTAAATCTATGATTACAAGCGAAGATGATTACCTAGATGAGCCAAAGTCAGAATCATTCTCAGATGATGATGCAAATGAAGAAGAAGAGGATGCAAAACAAAACCCGTTTGGTGGAAGCCAATCTAGCAAAACAAATAAGAAGTCTAAAACACCTGTTTTAGATAACTTTGGAAGAGACTTAACCGTTCTTGCTGAAGAAGGCAAACTAGATCCTGTTGTGGGTCGAGAAAAAGAAATACAGCGTGTATCTCAGATATTGAGCAGACGTAAGAAAAATAACCCTCTCTTAATAGGAGAACCTGGTGTTGGTAAGTCTGCTATAGCCGAAGGATTGGCACTTAGAATTGTAAAGCGAAAAGTATCGCGTACTTTATTTAATAAGCGTGTAGTAACTTTGGACTTGGCTAGTCTAGTTGCTGGAACAAAATATAGAGGTCAGTTCGAAGAGCGAATGAAAGCGGTAATGAATGAGCTAGAAAAGAATGATGACATTATTCTCTTCATTGATGAAATTCATACAATCGTTGGTGCTGGTGGAGCAACTGGTAGTTTAGATGCTTCTAACATGTTTAAACCTGCTCTTGCTAGAGGAGAGATTCAATGTATCGGAGCCACAACTTTAGATGAATACAGACAGTATATTGAAAAAGATGGTGCCTTAGAACGTCGTTTTCAGAAAGTCATTGTTGAACCAACAACTGTTGAAGAGACAATTGAAATCCTAAATAATATTAAAGGTAAATACGAGGAACACCATAATGTTGATTATACAGATGACGCAATTGAAGCTTGTGTAAAATTAACTAATCGCTATATGACTGAGCGATTCCTTCCAGACAAGGCCATTGATGCCTTAGACGAAGCAGGTTCTCGAGTTCATATAACAAATATTGACGTGCCTAAGCAGATTCTAGAGTTAGAGAAGAAGCTAGAAGAGGTTAAGGAAACCAAAAACAGTGTTGTAAAGAAACAGAAGTATGAGGAAGCTGCAAAGCTAAGGGATGATGAAAAACGACTAGAAAAGGAGCTTGCTTCAGCCCAAGAAAAATGGGAAGAAGAAACCAAACAGCACCGAGAAGTGGTTACCGAAGATAATGTAGCTGATGTCGTATCTATGATGACAGGTATTCCTGTAAACAAAATTGCACAGACTGAAATTAATAAATTGTCTCAATTACCAGACCTTATTAAAGGAAAAGTAATCGGTCAGGATACTGCTGTTGCAAAAGTTGTTAAAGCAATTCAGAGAAACAGAGCTGGATTAAAAGACCCTAATAAACCAATAGGTTCGTTTATATTCTTAGGCCAAACAGGAGTTGGTAAAACTCAATTGGCAAAAGTATTGGCTCGCGAGTTATTTGATAGCGATGACGCCTTAGTACGCATTGACATGAGTGAATACATGGAGAAGTTTGCGATATCTCGTTTAATTGGAGCACCTCCAGGATACGTTGGTTATGAAGAAGGTGGTCAGCTTACTGAAAAAATTAGACGTAAGCCATACGCTGTAGTACTTTTAGATGAAATTGAAAAAGCACATCCAGATGTCTTCAACATGTTATTACAGGTTCTTGATGATGGATACTTAACAGATAGCCTTGGTCGTAAAATTGATTTTAGAAACACCATAATTATTATGACTTCTAATATTGGTGCGCGCAAATTAAAAGACTTCGGAACTGGTGTAGGCTTTGGTACTTCTGCTAAAGAAGCCCAAGAAAGTGATTATGCCAAAGCAGTCATTGAAAACGCACTTAAAAAAGCCTTTGCGCCAGAATTCTTAAACAGAATTGATGATGTCATTGTATTTAACGCTCTAGAAAAAGAAGATATCAATAAGATTATTGATATTGAATTAGTGAAGCTTATAAGCAGAATTAAAGATTTAGGTTATGAACTTAAATTAACAGCTAAAGCGAAAGACTATATTGCTGAAAAAGGATTTGATAAGCAATATGGTGCAAGACCACTAAACAGAGCTATACAAAAATATGTAGAAGATGCTCTTGCTGAGGAGATTATCAATTCTAAAATCCATGAAGGTGATACCATTACCATGGATTTGGATTCTAAAAATGATAAATTGAAGATTAAAATTAAATCTTCAAGCAAGACTACTGAGTCCTAAACACTTAGAAAATAAACACTAAAAACTCCTCAAATATTGAGGAGTTTTTTTATATATTAAGGGAACCGTTGAATTATTTAAATCATGAAAGAATCCCTAACCTTCGACTTTTGTGATATGACGATTTATGATCATTATGTCGTTGTTGTTATGAAAGAAGGAGTAAATATTACACCAGATTATAACAACATTTTGGTGGAGGTAACTGACGCTTACTATGCGGACAAACCTTTCGTTTACATAACACATAGAGTCAATTCGTATTCTGTAGATCCAAAAATCTACTATGAAACTGCAAAAATTGACAATCTAATAGGGTTTGCCGTGGTCTCCAGTAATTATAAAGCCAAAGTTAATGCTCAAATTGAGCAAATGTTTTTTACCAAACCTTTTGAAATATTTACCGAATTAGAAGACGCTTTTAGCTGGGCCAATGAACTTATAGAAAAGAATAGCTAGAGTGTGAACATCAATGTTTTTCCACACCATAATTATTTAAAAACAACTCCTCTACTTCTATATCAACCTCTTTAATAAACCGTATTGAAGCTTCAATATCATTATGTAACACCTGGTCTTCTTTTATAAATGGAACCTCTTTTCTATAGTGTTCCAAGAAAGACTCAAGTAAAGGAGACGTTTTTAATGGTCTTCTAAATTCTAAGGCCTGTGAAGCATTCATCAACTCAATAGCAATGATGCGCTCTACATTTTTAATTAAGGTGTGGGCTTGAGTTGCAGCATTGGCTCCCATACTTACATGGTCTTCTTGTCCATTACTAGAAACGATACTGTCCACACTAGCAGGTGAAGCCAATTGTTTATTAGCACTAACAATACTAGCTGCTGTATATTGTGGTATCATGAAACCAGAATTCAATCCAGGATTATCTACGAGAAACGCTGGCAAACCTCGTAACCCTGAAACTAATTGAAATATTCGGCGTTCAGAAATATTACCGATTTCAGCCATGGCAATTTTTAAATAGTCTAAAGCCAAAGCTAAGGGCTGCCCATGAAAATTACCACCAGAAATTATCATATCCTCATCAGGAAAGATATTTGGGTTATCCGTAACAGCATTGATTTCTGTTAAAATCACTTTCTCTACAAAGTCCAGAGTATCCTTTGTAGCTCCATGTACCTGAGGAATGCATCGGAACGAGTATGGATCTTGCACATGTTCTTTTTCTCTATTGATGAGTTCACTTCCTTCCAAAAGTTCACTAAATCTCCTTGCAACTTTTCTCTGACCTGGATGTGGTCTTACATCATGGACCAAATCGTGAAAAGGATCTAATCTCCCATCAAAAGCATCTAAAGAAATAGAGGCTATGATATCTGCCATATATGATGTTTTGTGAGACATCAATAACAAATAAACACCATAAGCACTCATAAACTGTGTGCCATTTAAAAGCGCCAAACCTTCTTTAGCTTCAAGTTTAATGGGCTCCCAACCAAATCTTGTTAAAAGTTCTGAAGCTTCAAAATTTTCACCTTTATGCACAACACTTCCCTTTCCTAAAAGCGGTAAAGCTAAATGTGCTAAGGGCGCCAAATCACCTGATGCTCCCAATGACCCTTGTGTAAATACAAAAGGAAATATATCATTATTAAAAAAGTCTATAAGCCGCTCAATGGTTTTTAACTGCACACCACTATGTCCATAACTTAATGATTGAATCTTTAAAAGCAGCATCACTTTAACAATGGATTCTGGAACACGATCACCAGTGCCGCATGCGTGAGACATCACCAAATTCTCTTGTAATTTAGTTAAGTCTTCATTAGAAATCTTTACATTATAAAGCGAGCCAAAGCCTGTATTTATTCCATAAATTGGCTTTTTATTATTGGCTAGCTTTTCATTTAAATAAGCTTTACAAGCTGTTATTTTATCAATTGACTTCTGAGAGAGTTTTAATTTTTTGTTTTCTTTAAAAATATTGTATATCGTAACAATATCAATTGTTTCAGAAGAAATGATATGATAGTTATCCATAGATTCTAAGTTATATCCTTCAAAATTGAGAATATTTTTTGGTTTCACAACAATTTGTTAATAAATCATATTCTCTTGAATATCTCCTTATAATTTATATTTTTGATACTCACAAAACATTAATTATGAAAAGATTATTTGTCATTTGTATTGCAGTTTCCCTCTTTGCATGCAAAGAAGAACCAAAAATCGATTATGCATTACTTTCAGGTAAGATTGAAAATCCTGCTAATAAGGTTGTTACTATTCTAAACGGCAGAGAAAAAGTAAAAGAAATAGCTCTAAATGACGATGGAACCTTTGCTGATACTCTAAAAATTGAAAATGGCACTTACACTTTCGATCACGGAAGGGAAATAGCTTATCTATACTTAGAACAAGGTGACGATATTCATATTACTGTAGATACAAAAGAGTTTGATGAAAGCATAAAGTTTACTGGTATAGGATCTGAAAATAATAACTATTTAGCCAAAAAAGTTTTAGCTGATGAAAAATCTAACTTAGATTTTGCAAAGGTGTTTGCTATGGAAGAAGCAGAATTTCTTGCTACTATGGATGAAGTAAAAAGCACTAAGCTTGAATTGCTTAAAAGTGCAGAAAACATAAGTGATGACCTCAAAGCTTTAGAAAATAAAAATATTGATTATGAACATTTTGCAGACCTTCAAAGCTATAAATCTTACCATGCTTACTATGCAAAAAAAGAAGAATTTAAACCATCTGAGGATTTTATGAAGTTATTGCAATCCGTTGATTATAATAACGAAGAAGATTATGCCAAGCTTGACAGTTACAAAAGACTGGTACAAGGTCATTACGCTTCTAAAATAAGTGACAGCAAAAATCCATCTGAAGTTTTTGAAGATATCAATAACAACACGTTTTCAGCTCTAAAGGCTGATCTTTCCAATAGATTACGTTATGATATTTCGCCAAATAACGAGCATAATGAAGCCTATTACAATGGCTTAATGGCCATGTCTTCTGATGAAAAATTCAAAGAAGGATTAACAGCTAAGTATGACAAAGTAAAGAAGCTGGCAAAAGGAATGCCTTCTCCAGAATTTGTAGAGTACGAAAATCATAAGGGCGGTACAACATCTTTAGAAGACCTAAAAGGAAAGTATGTCTATGTAGATGTTTGGGCAACTTGGTGTGGACCTTGTATTAGGGAAATACCTTCACTAAAAGAAGTAGAAAAACAATTTCATGGTAAAAACATTGCATTTGTTAGTACTTCTATTGATAAAGCCTCCGCTCATAATACTTGGGTAGAAATGGTGAAGGAAAAAGAACTTGGAGGTGTGCAATTAATGGCTGATAACGACTGGAACTCACAATTTGTAAAAGACTATGCCATTGAAGGCATCCCAAGGTTTATCTTAATTGATCCTGATGGTAATATTGTTAGTGCGGATGCACCAAGACCATCCAATCCTAAATTGGTGAAGATGTTTAATGAATTAAAAATATAATTAGTGGAATAAGTAAAAAAAGCCTTCTAAATGAAGGCTTTTTTTTATGTTCTATAAGCAAGTGTATCTATCGTTTTTTAGGTCTCCCTCTTTGTTTTTTCGCTTTTTGTTGCTGTTCTTCTTGTGCCTCTTCCTGTGGTTCTTCGGGTTGTTTAAATAAATCGATATAAGCTTTACCCATATAATCTGTAATGTGACTTGCAATTAAACTTTGGTAGCCATGATCCTCCAAAGCAATATCTGCTGACTTCCCATGAAGATAAACACCAAAAATAGTTGCAGCCAACTGCTCATAACCTTGAGCAACCAAACCAGAAATTATTCCGGTTAGCACATCTCCACTTCCTCCAGTTGCCATGCCTGGATTCCCTGTAGTATTTACATACAGTTTATCACCAAATACGGTGATACTATGAGCACCTTTAATCAGTACAATAACCTTGTATTTTTTAGAGAATGCTTTTACCTTTTTAAGTTTTTCAAAATCGTCTGACCACTTCCCTATCAAACGTTCCAGCTCTTTAGGATGTGGTGTTAAAATGGATTGCTCAGGTAATAATTTCAATAGCGCTTTTTTCTTTGAAAGAATATTCAATCCATCAGCATCAATAACCAAAGGGGCTTTATTTGTTTTCAAAAAAATTTCTAAAGCACTTATTGTTTCATCCTCTGTTCCGAGTCCAACACCTACTCCGACCACTGTTGGATCAATATTGAAATTAATATTACTAATAAAATTGGGTTTTTCATCTGTAATCACCATAACTTCTGGCAACGATGTCTGCAAACTCTGGTAACCACATTCTGGTACATAAGCCGTTACCAATCCTGCACCAGAGCTGAGTGCAGCTTTACAGGCCAAATTTACAGCTCCAATTTTTCCATAGCTTCCACCGAGAATCATAACATGACCAAAATCACCTTTGTGCGAAAATTTATCCCTAGGTTTATAAAGCGGTAAAACTTCTAACTTTGCGATAAGCTCTGCTTCCGTTTCAGTTTGCATGAGATAATCTCTATCAATGCCAATATCCAAAACTTCCCATTGTACTGTATATTTAGCTGTCTCTGGTAAAAAGAATACCAATTTTGGAGATTGAAAACTTAAGGTATAACCAGCGTGAACTACGGCATTTTCATCCTCAACAGCTTTGTCTGTATATAATCCTGAAGGAATATCTATTGCTAATGTATACGCCTTAGAAGATCTCCACCATTGAAATAACTTCTGAACCCATTCGTTAGGTGGTCTATTCAACCCAATACCAAAAACAGCATCAACGATTATATCTCTTTCTTTGATAACAATTTCCGAAAAATCTGCGCCACAACTCAACATAATTGGCCATTCCTTGGTGACATCCTTTATACGGTCATAATTGATGAGAAAATCTTTAGACCGTTTATCGCTACAATTAACAATATAAGTCACCACATTATAACCATGTGTAATTAAATGACGAGCCAAAACCAAACCATCACCTCCATTATTACCAATACCACAAAACACATGAATAGGCACTTGTGCGCCTTGCATTCGCATATGAATCCAATTAAATATTTGGGTTCCTGCACGTTCCATTAAGTCTGTAGATGAGATGTTTTGGCGTTCGGTAGTGAGTTTATCACCTTCGTAAATTTGCTCTTTTGATAATATTTTCATGTAATAATTCTGTATATTGAATGCTAAATTGTTATGTAAAAATAACATATTCCCAGCCAACCGAATAAAAACTTCTCGATGTTTAATGACTTCAGAAAATTCATTTCATACACAAAGACTCCATATTAGACCAGTAACAACAGAAGATGCTCCCTTTATTTTAGAGTTAATGAATACACCAAAATGGATTCAGTTTATTGACGACAGAAAAGCAAGAACCATTAAAGAGGCAGAAAACCACATTATAGAAAAAGCACTTGTACAGTTTAATAAACATAGTTATAGCAACAATGTTATTTTAAGAAAAGATGATAACGTAAAACTTGGCACTTGTGGCATAAACCATAGAGAAGACAGGGAAGATCCAGATATAGGTTTTGCTTTTCTACCTCAATATGAAGGTAAAGGCTACGCCTATGAGGCTGCCAATAAATTAATGCATGTGGCGCAACAAAATTATGGCTTAACCGAACTAAGCGGTTATACCCTAGAAGAGAACGCTGCTTCACGAAAACTGTTGGAACGTTTAGGCTTTAGTTTAATAGGTTTAGGAAACTTGCCCAACAGTGATGATGAGTTATTGCACTATCATAGGGTTTTAGATTTTTAAAGTCCATTAACTTTTACACTTTACCCCAAATTCTTGTGGCTTATGTAGTTTTTAATGCCCAAATCTTTAGAATTGCTACATTTAGACATTATTCAAAATGTTCTATGGTAAAGCAAGCATGTTTTAATATCATTCTATTTTGTTCCATTTTATGTGTGAGCGCACAGCAATTCACTCTAGAAACCGCTTTAAGTGCCTCAGTTAGTGAAACTTCAGGATTACTGTATTTAAACAACACGCTTATAACCCACAACGATTCTGCAACAACCAACCAACTGTTTGATGTGGACACCTCAACTGGTATGGTGACTAGAACCGTAACTATAACAAATGCCACAAACACAGACTGGGAAGATCTCACACATGATGACACATATATTTACATTGGTGATTTTGGAAACTACCAAGGTAACCGAACAAATTTAAAAGTCTATCGTATAGCGATTGTAGATTATTTTGCTAGTACGTCAGTAACAGCAGACGAGATTAATTTCAGCTACAGTAACCAAACTGATTTTACACCTAGCCCTTTAGCAACAAACTTTGATGCTGAAGGCTTAATTCATTATAACAATTCACTGTACGTGTTTTCAAAAAATTGGATGGATGGCAACACAAATATCTATGAGTTGCCCAAAACACCAGGCACGCATAGTGTTTCTATGGTGGACACAATAGCCGCAGAAGGTCTAATTTCCGGTGCAACATTTAATATTCTTAGTAATGCTGTAATGTTGATTGGTTATGATGCAAACGGAGCATTTTTAATTGAACTAGAGGGTTTTCATTCTGGATTGTTTTCTAATGGGACCGTTACGAAAACTTCCGTAAGCGTGCCAGCAAATTATTCGCCACAGATTGAAGGTATCATTCAACTGAATGCGGATGAGTACTATGTTTCAGCTGAGGAAAATTCTTCACTAAATGCTGGTTTGTACAGTTTTAATACTTCAACTTTAAGTACTTCTGATATAGAAACTGAATCTATTTCTTTTTATCCAAATCCTGCTAAGAGGCTAATTACTTTAAGTCAAAATAATCTTGAAACAAGGATTTATTCTATAACTGGGCAATTGGTAAAAACTTCCAACAAGAAACAAATTGACATTTCTGATTTGAACTCTGGTGTCTATTTAATTAAAATCGAAGAAACTTCTAGTGGTAATAGCGTAACAAAACGATTGATTGTTGAATAGGCTTTGACCTTTCAAACTAAACAGGGTTACGATTCGTCAAGCATCAACCCAAAATCCTAACCAATAACTCTTTAAGCAAATCACCTTGAGGTACCGCATTGGCACCTACACCTTTACCTTTTACATCAAACTCACGAAGCAACGAAATAACAGCACTCACCTTTTTCATCGGATAATTACGAGCAGCTGTTAAATATTCATTTACAAAATATGGATTGACTCTTAAGGCTGAAGCTACGCTTCGCGGTGACTTATCGTGCATGCCATGAAGGTGCAATAACTGAGAAAAGAAACTAAACAATAATGAAACTGTAACCACCATAGGATTATCCTTAGGATTATCTGCAAAATATTTTGCTATTTGGTGTGCTTTTACCACATTACGCTCTCCAACCGCTTTTCGAAGTTCAAAATTGTTGAAATCTTTACTTATCCCAATGTTTTCTTCAATATGCTCTGGAGTAATTTGAGTGCCTTTTGGGAGAACGATTTTTAACTTATCGAGCTCATTATTCACTTTACTTAAATCAGTTCCCAGAAACTCAACAAGCATTTGGGCAGCCTTTGGAGAAATATCGTAACCTTGGCCTTTAAGAACACGCCTTATCCAATCTGGTACTTGATTGTCGTATAGTTTCTTACTTTCAAAAACAACACTTCCATGTTTATTTAATGCCTTATATAACGCTTTACGTTTATCTATTTTTTTGTACTTGTAGTTAATAACTAAAACCGTGGTTGGCTGGGGATTTTCGGCATATTTTGCCAATTGTTCAATGGTTCTACTTAAGTCTTGAGCCTCCTTGACAATAACCACCTGTTTTTCCGCCATCATTGGATAACGCTTGGCGTTACTTACAATATCATCAATAGAAACATCACGGCCATAAAGCACCATTTGGTTAAAACCTTTTTCAGCTTCATCTAGCACATTATCTTCAATAAAATCCGAAATCTTGTCTATATAATAGGCTTCCTCTCCCATGAGAAAATAAATGGGCTTGATGTCCCCTTTTTTAATCGCGCCAACTAGTTGTTTTACTTCGTCCAAAGTTTTCTAAAATTCCAAAATTAAAAACTCTAAATTCCTAAAAATGAGCATACACTATTGGAATTTGGAGTTTGTCTATTGAATATTGCCTTTATGTCCTTAAATTTGATTGAAATATTACAACTTAAGCATTGCAAGACCTCAACTTTCCTAAGTTTGAATACCGACTCAAAAGTACAGAAAATAAAGTTTCTATTTTTGATGTCATTCGGAAAAAATTCATCATCCTTCAACCCGAAGAATGGGTAAGACAGCACTGTGTCCATTTTCTAATCAATGAGAAGAAATTTCCTAAATCTTTAATCAACGTTGAAAAGGAATTAACCATCAACGGATTGAAAAAACGGTACGATATTGTGGTGTTTAATCCTGATGGAAGTATTCACCTTATGGTTGAATGTAAATCATACAATATAACCATAGACCAAAGCACTTTTGACCAAATAGCACGTTATAATTTACAGCTAGATGCAACTTATCTCATGGTAACCAACGGAATTAATCACTATTATTGTGAAATGGATATGCAAGCAGAACGTTATGTGTTTTTAAAAGATATTCCAGATTACACCACAGTATAAATGTACACAACAAAAGACATCGCAGTAGTAATTTTAAACTGGAATGGTAAAGCATTACTCAAGCAGTTTCTACCTTCGGTTGTCAATTATTCTCATGATGCTAAAATCTATGTAGCCGATAATGCTTCAACGGATGGTTCCGTTTCTTTTGTTTCTGAACATTTCCCAACAGTGACCACCATTCAGAATGCAGAAAACGGTGGTTATGCCAAAGGTTATAACGATTCCCTGAGATATATTGAAGAACCTCTACTCTGCCTTTTAAACAGCGATATTCAAGTCACTGAAAATTGGTTAAAGCCCATTGTTGATGAGTTTAACGCGAACACTCAAACTGCAATTATTCAGCCAAAAATCCTAGACTATAAAAACAAAGACTATTTTGAATATGCTGGTGCAGCTGGAGGCTTTATAGATAAATACGGATATCCCTTTTGCAGAGGTCGCATTTTTGATACCATTGAAAAAGATAACGGCCAATACAATGATACTATAGACATCTTTTGGGCATCTGGAGCGTGCCTTTTTATTAAAAATTCCGTGTTTAAGGAACTAAACGGATTTGACCAATCCTATTTTGCCCACATGGAAGAAATTGATTTATGTTGGAGAGCTTTTAACACCAACCACAAAGCAAGGTATGTAGGAACCTCAACCGTTTATCATGTTGGTGGTGCCACATTGAGCAATACCAATCCCAGAAAAACCTACTTAAACTTTAGAAACAGTCTATTTACATTGGTAAAAAACACAGATTCTAATCTTTTTACCAGATCTGTCGTTAGATTAAAGCTCGATGGTATTGCCGCATTTCGGTTTTTATTCCAATTTAAACCGAAGTATTTTTGGGCTATAATGAGAGCTCATGCGTCATTTTACAAAGGATTGGGACGAATCCTTGCGCAACGCAAACAACTTCCAAAACGACCCAACTACTATAATACCAACTCTATTGTTTGGTCCTATTTTGTCAAAAAAAAGCGAAAATTTTAATTGTTTATAAAACTGTTAAAATTTTTGTTAATCATTGTTTAGACAACTACTCTTTTCTATAATTTTGATATGTTATAATTAACAACTAAAACTATAATTCAAATTATGAAGAAATTAATGTTATTAAGTGTTTGCTCAATGGTGTTGTTAGCATCTTGTGTGTCGAAGAAAGAGTACGCGGCGCTTGAAGCAAAACATCAAGAAACTCAAGATTTATTGAATTCTGCGACTGTTAAATTAAATAAATGTCTATCTGATGCTGCTGCAGCTAATGCTAGAGTCGAAACGATGAAAGATCAGTTGGCTGACATGAGAAAGAGCAATGAAGCCTTGATAAAAAGCTCACAAGATTTAACTGAGCTTACCAGTAAAGGTGCAGAAAACCTTGAAAAGTCATTAGAAAGTCTAAGAGAGAGTAACCTTAAAATTACACGTCTACAAGATGCATTATCGCGTAAGGACAGCGTGACACTTGCTATTGTAACAAGTCTTAAGAAAGAAGTAGGCATCAACGATCCAGATATTGAAGTTAATGTTGAAAAGGGTGTTGTGTTTATTTCTATCGCAGATAAATTATTATTTCAAAGTGGAAGCTATACAGTAACCAACCGTGCTAAGGAAATTTTAGGAAAAGTTGCCAAAGTAGTAAACAGCAAACCTAATTTTGAGGCTATGGTTGAAGCACACACTGACAACGTACCTTATAGCAAGCCACCTTTAATGGATAACTGGGACCTGAGTGTAAAACGTGCTACTTCTGTGGTAAGAGTATTAGAGGATTTAGAAGTGAACCCACAACAATTGGTTGCTGCTGGTCGTAGTTACCACGTACCTTTAGTTGAAAATGATACTGCCGAAAACAGAGCAAAAAACAGACGTACAAGAATCGTTGTGATGCCAAAAATCGATCAGTTCTATGAAATGGTTGAGGAAGAAATGAAAAACCTTTCTGCACAAAACTAATTTCTTTTAGATATACAATTGAAAACTCAATGCGATGGCATTGGGTTTTTTAGTTTATTTTAATCTTTAATAACAGCTATAAGTTCTGGTAATAAGGCAATAGCTGTTAAGACCACAGCATTACTTTTCTTTTTGGTTGTTTTATTTGAATCCTTAGAATCCGTTTTTGCAACTTCATCTTTTCTATTAGGAATACGAATCATTACTACTGAATTTTCAGAATCTTCAATAAAGTTTTCTTTCGCAAACTCATAAGCGAGCTCAATGCCATCTTCTTCAAAAGTTTTCACGCTAGACTTTGGATGTTCAATAACATATAGTAGTTTTTTTATGTCAGTAGCTTCAACTTGAGTAAGTGCAATGCCACTAAAACTTGAATACGTAACAATACTAATGAGATCGTCCTCAGTAACTCGCTTAGTCAACAATTTAAAAGCTTGTTTTAGAATTACCTTATCTTCTGTATTAAAATCATCAGCGTAAGTCTCAATAAGGAATGTGATGTTCTTTGTTTCGGTCGAGTCGGTTTGAACACTATAATGTTCTACAATAAATGTAATCAGATTATCAAGTGTAACTGATTCTGTTTCAATGTTTTTTTCCTGTGCAAAACTTGCCGATGTCATCATCAAAGCAAGTAATAATGTGAATAGTCGTTTTATTGGTTAGGTGTTTATAGTTGATATAAAACTATGCACCTTACCTAGAAAATAAAACTGGAAATGAGTGAAGTATGCGTATGAATGAGTTAACTACTCAAAACCGCTTTTATGGTTTTTTTACGCTGTATTTTTCCTGTTGTGGTTTCAGAAAATTTATCAATGACATAGATTTTCTTTGGGATTTCAAACTTATCCAATGTTTTTAATTCCTTAATATTCTTAAGAATATGGTCTGTGGATTCTTTTGAATTTTCAACAATGAGAACCAACTTTTCACCTAGATCAGTGTCATCTTCTCCAGCGATAATATAACGCTCATTGATTATAGGTTGCAATTTTTCCTCTATTTGCTCAGGAAACAGTTTTACTCCGCCCGAATTAATAACATTATCGTAACGTCCCAGTAATTTAAAACTGGTTTTAGATTGTAAGTCCACAATATCATTGGTCACCAGTGGCTCTTTAACCAGGTTAGGTGCATGAACAATCAAACAGCTTCTATCATCTGTGGTAAATTCAACATTAGGCAACGCCTTAAAATATGGTTCTCCGTCACCTGCTTTTGATTGCAGTTGTCTAACAGCCACATGCGTCACGGTTTCAGTCATACCATAAGTTTCGAAAAACTTTGAAGGTGCTTCTTTAACTTTTTTCAGCAATGGCTTGGTTACCATAGAACCACCTACAATTATGGTTTTTATATTGTTGACATAATCTATAGTATGCTTTAACTGAAGCGGCACCATAGCACTAAAGTCATAGTGCTTTTCGTAATTAAATATCGGTTTTGAACTTGGCTCTACAAAGTCTATTTCCAATCCCAATACCATAGCTCTCACTAACATCATTTTACCAGCTATATAATGGCTAGGCAAACAATGCAATGCTTTATCGCCAGGTTGCAATCCAAAAAAATCACCAGTAGCAATGGCAGAGTTTACCATAGCCTGTTTCTGTAGTTTTATCTTTTTAGGTTGGCCGGTGGAACCCGAAGTCTTAACGACCAAGTAATCATCATTGTTTAACCAATCGATTAAAAAATTACCTATTTCTTTTTCGTAAGGGTCTCCTTCTTTTATAACGCTATAGGCAACTTCATTTAAATCTCCATGATTAAAATGAATTCCATTAAACTTAAATCGGTTATGAACTTTATTGAAAGTAGGTGTCATTATTTAATAATTTTATAATCTTCTTTTTGTGGAGGAACTACTTTTCCGAATAAACGCTCTTTCCAATTGTTCCATCCGTAGCGTTTAGATAGAATCAACAACATTATTGGATATACTACCAAAACAGGAACTAATATTTCACCAATAATACTCATTGATGGTTCTGCGGTGCTTCTAAAAATGGCATCCGTTTGTAATGCTGTCCAGTCTGCAGTTACCAATAGCGATGCCAATAAATTGTTACCTAAATGAAATCCTAATGCGAGTTCCAATCCATCATCCATCAAGGTCATTATACCCAGTAACAATCCTGTACCAATGTAGAAAATCATCATTTTCCAGAATCCTATAGCTCCAACTTCTGGGTTGGCACTATGTGCAATACCAAATAGTATTGAGGTAAATATCAATGGAAACCATTTGTTCCTAGCCAACACACCAAGATGTTGCATTAGGTAGCCTCTAAACAAGTACTCTTCTAAACCGATTTGAAAAGGGAATAAAATAATACTTACCAAAAATAGTATGGCAAACTTGCTGGCATCAAACTGAAAAACAATTTCTGAGGAATCTATTGAATAGGCTACGAAAAAACTTACTAAAGTAAATACAGCTATCATCATAAACGAAAAGAAAACCCTGCCGAAATCTACTTTATTTCTTGCTGTGGTTAGTGATAATATACTACGTTGATGCACAAATTTCACTAATAGAAACAATAGCCCTAATAATATAGCAAATGGTGCTAAGTTTATGGCCAAATTTAAGCTTGAAGGGATGTTCGCAAAAAGATCGTAAGCCGCCTCTAGATCTGCCTGATCATATGTTAAGTAGATGATGAAGTTAACAAAGAAAACACCTCCAACAATAACCGTTGTTAGAAAGAACATCCATAAATAAAGCTGGCCTTTGTAGGCTTGTTGTATATAATTCATAGCTATAAATTAAAATTCCAAGGTTGTTGATTATCGTATTGCAAAGTACCATTTTTTACGGTTAATGGCGAATCAAAGTTGTTGGTAAATAAACTTCCAGTGCCTAAACCTTGTGGCAAACTATTTTTAAGCGTATAGGTCCATTGGGAAATGGCATTCAACCCTACATTACTTTCAAGAGCGCTTGTTATCCACCATTTAATATTTAGTTGTTCAGCTAAGTCAATCCATTGCTGGCTTCCGACAAAACCACCAATCAAACTCGGTTTTAAGATGATATATTGCGGTTTTATGGTTTGAAGCAAATCATTTTTGTCTTCTTTAGCGAACACACCAATCAACTCTTCGTCCAAAGCGATAGGTAAAGGCGTGACTTCACAAAGTTTTGCCATGGCTTCAAATTGCTTGGGTTTTATGGGTTGCTCTATTGAATGAATTACATATTCAGAAAGACGCTTCAGTTTCTCTAAAGCCTCATCTTTTGAAAAAGCACCATTGGCATCAACTCGCAATTCGATATCAGAAACCGAAAATTCTTTTCTAATGGATTTAAGGATATCTAATTCCGTTTGAAAATCAATAGCACCAATCTTCAGTTTAATGCAATCAAAACCAGATGCAATTTTGTCCTTGATTTGTTGGCGCATAAAACTCTCGTCGCCCATCCATACTAAACCATTAATGGGAATACTATCAAACTCTTTCGTAAAAGCTGATGGAAATAAGGTGAATTCATCTGCGCTTTCCAAAGATTTAAAAGCGGTTTCTAAACCAAATTGAATACTTGGAAATTCAACAAGCTCACTGACCAAGTTTTCTTTACCTAAATTGATGTTTTCACAAACCCATTTTAGTCGCTCTTGGTAGTCTGGTCTGTCGTCAATACTTAAGCCTCTTAAAATACCGCACTCACCTATACCTCTTTTTCCGTTTTCCTCCAGAATAATAAACCAAGTTTCCTTTGTAGTCATAACACCTCTTGAGGTGCCACTTGGCCTTTTAAAGTTTAGAATATATTTATGATAGGTGGCTTTAATCATTTTAAATATTGTGGTGCATGCTAAATTGCAATTGCCCTTTTCCCCAAGCATTGGTCTTTTGGTTCATCCAACCGAACTGAAAACGAATTTTTGGATTCAATACATAGCCAACACCTAAATAGGTTCTGTTTCTATCAAATAGCTGCACTTCCCTTCCGTCTCCAATATCCATTTGACCATTGATAAACAGTTCGTTATATAATGCCAAATAAACGGCTTTCGGACTCAATTCCTTGGAATTTAAAGGCACATTCAAAAACAAGTTATAACGATAACGTGTTCTAAAATCCTGATTTTCAACAAATCGCTGTTCGTATCTAAAACGATGCGTTAAGTAAAATCTATTGCCCAACTTTTGAGGAATCAATGCTTCTTGGTAGATTCTGCTCTCTCCAGAGGTTTCATCGCTTTCTCCGAATTGACCTGTGGTGACGTTACCATAACCCAACGTGAATTTTACTCCAGCATCTTTAGGAGAAAAGGTAATCCCAGAACGTAACAGCAACTGCTCCATATCACCGAGACCTTGCCAATCTCTATATTGAAAATCCCCTTGAAATCCCCATTGACTATCTTTAAACTGATGACTGAAAAAGTACATGTACCATGCTCCGGTTTGCGATTCGTCAACTTGTGAAAAGGTACTGTTTAAGGCTAAAAAGAATACTAAAATTAATAGTTTAAATTTCATAAATAATAATTTCAAAAAATCAAAGGTTAAAAATACGCAACTCCCTTTTTTTAGACGAGCGATTGTTTTAAAAATTTTCTATTTTTAAAGAAAAATCAATGCCAGATTTTCCGAACATAATCCTGTACGCCATTCCGTTTTTTATTTTGGCCATGCTGCTAGAATTGTATGTTACTGCTAAGCAGCATATTAAATCTTACGAGACTAAGGATGCGTTTTCATCCATTGCTATGGGATTGGGTAATGTGATGCTTGGTTTTGCCAGTAAAGCTCTGGTCTTATTGGTTTTCTTTTTTATTTATGACAATTTTAGACTGTTTGATATCCCTGTAGCTTGGTGGTCTTTTGCCTTATTGTTTTTTGCTGATGATTTCTCGTATTATTGGTTTCATCGTATTTCGCATGAGTGTCGCTTGTTTTGGGCATCGCATGTTGTGCATCATTCCTCGCAGCACTACAATCTAAGTACAGCATTACGACAAACGTGGTCTGGTGGTTTTTATACCTTTATTTTTTGGTTATGGTTGCCATTGTTGGGCTTTCATCCTGCAATGATATTGTTGCAAATGTCCATTAGTTTGTTGTATCAATTTTGGATCCACACCGAAGCCATCAATAAAATGCCGAGATGGTTTGAAGCTATTTTTAATACACCATCGCACCATCGTGTACATCATGGTAGTAACCCAATTTATTTAGATAGAAATCATGCAGGTATTCTAATCATTTGGGATAAATTCTTTGGGACTTTTCAACCAGAGCTGGAAGACGAAAAAGTAACCTACGGCTTGGTAAAGAATATAAAAACCTATAACCCAATTAGAATTGCATTTATTGAATGGTGGTATTTGTTTAAGGATGCATTTACAGGTAGAAAATCTGTAAAAAACAGATTTCAATACTTAATTAAGCCACCAGGTTGGAAACATGATGGTACTGGGAAGGTTTCTGATGATTTGCGGAATGAGTGGATGAAGTCAGTTGGCAGTGTGCAGTCCTCAGTTAAAAAAAATAGTTTTAAATAGTTGATTAGCAAAACCTATAAGCCTGTCCGAAGGAAACCAACTACTTAAAATTATTTACGTGCTAGTTTTATTTTACAGCTTTTAATATATAATTAGGAATCATTTCATTCGGTGGTGTGCTTTTTCCATAAAGTTCATATGAGTTGTAATTTCCCCCTGTAAATACTGTAATCATATCAAGCTCTGGCCATATATTTATTTTCTGTCCACCATTTCCAGAAGCCAAATAAGAATTATATTGCTTACCGTCAATCATAAAATATTTATGCTCCCACAAATAGCCATAATCGCCTTCTTCCATATCAAAGGTTTTATCTATCCACTCCTGTGAAATTACTTGATGTCCATTCCACGTACCACCATCTTTGTACATTTTTGCCAATCGCACTAAATCCCTCGGTGTAATATACATTTGGCAGAATGTATTTCTACTGGTTGGATTTGGTTCAAAAATCCATTTATAATTGGTGATTTCCATTGGCTCATAGAAATGTCTTCTGGCGAAGTCTTCTATTTTTTCATTTGTTACAATTTCAACCAAACTGCCTAGAGTAAGTGCACAGCCTGTACAATATGACGAGTATTCTCCTGGTTCTGCTACCATAGGTAAATCAAGCGTATATTTTACCCAATCTTCACTTTGCATCATTCGCATTTCGTTTCCTTTACTATCCGGATTATTATTTTCACAGTCCATTCCGTGGCGATAAGTCAAGAAATCCTCTATGGTGATTTCCTTTTTTCTGTCGTCAATATTTTGAATGTTTTGATACTTTGTGTCAAAAAATGGTAAGAGTTTTTCTTTTTCGCTTTTTATAAACCCTTTGTCAATTGCTATTCCAAGAATTCCACCTAATAAGGGTTTGTTAGCGGATCTTAATTGATGTGGTGTATTAGCATCATATCCATAAAAGTATTCTTCAAGTACTAATTTGTCATTTTTAAAAATTAGAATGCTGTGTACTTCAGGAAAATTTCCCTTAATGGTTTCCTTTACCATATTTATTATTGGTTCAGGATTCGCAAATTCCCTAAATAAATCTCCTGAGGTCAAACCATCATTTTTTTGTTCAGGTTTGTTATAAGAATAGTCCTCAGCATTATTGAATAGTGCTCTTCGCGGGAACATTTCAACTTTTTTAAATTCCTTATTCAATAGCTTGAAATATTGACCATCCGATTTATAACCTAAAACCTTACCTTTTTCATCTCTTTCAAAAACAACTGGTTTATTTCTTATGTTAACAAAACTGTCTTTTTCAACATGCTTCAACGGATATTTAGAATTGTCCAATATAGCATAAAGCGTAGTGTCAAATTCTGATGCTACAAGGTCTAAGGTTGTTTCTCCCACATATTCATAATGTCCTTGGTAGTCAGTTAACTTTTGATATTGTGAATTTTCTTTTGGTGAAGAACAGCCAATTGTTATAAGCGTAATTAAATAAAGTATTTTTTTCATTTATTGAATTTAGAGTAAAGACGAATTTTTAAGTGAAGTGTGACAGTCTCTTTAGCTTGCATATAACTTTAGAGGTATGAAGTCGCTTAATGCTTACAAGTATCATGCTGAGTTTATCGAAGTGCTCAGCAAAAGTGCCTTATATCTATCAGATGTAAAAAAATCAAAGCTCAACACTCTCACCAATATCCAATAACATTAAATCTTTATCCTTATCAAAGAATTTACGTTTGGCGTCTTCGTGGTCTATTTCAATATAGCCAAAGGTATCAAAATGGTAGCCTAAAATTTTATCGCATTGTACAAAATCACTGGCTATGATGGCGTCCTCTACTCCCATGGTAAAATTATCTCCAATCGGTAAAATGGCTAAATCGAGTTTGGTCTGCATTGGGATGAGCTTCATATCCATAGTTAAAGCTGTATCACCAGCAATATAAATGTTTTTATGTTCTCCTTCTATAATAAAACCACCTGGTTGTCCGCCATAACTACCATCTGGAAACGACGACGTATGTATGGCATTAACGTATTTTACATTTCCGAATTCAAAATCCCAAGAGCCACCATGGTTCATAGGATGCCCTTCTAAATCTAGGTTTTGATAATGCGTTACGATTTCGTAATTAGAAACAATAACAGCTCCTGTACGTTTGGCAATGGCTTCAACATCTAAAATATGATCTTGATGCGCATGTGTCACCAGAATATAATCTGCTTTAAGACTTTCTATATCAATCTCTGAAGCTTTCTCGTTGCCTGAAATAAACGGATCAACAAGAATATGAATATCTTTTATCTGTATGCCCAAACTGGCGTGACCGTAAAATGTAATTTTCATCTGTTTTAAATTTTAAAGGATAATACGTCCTTAAATTTAATACAAAATATAGCCAATACCTAACAAGAGTGAAAAGAGAAATGTGGATAATGCCAAGACCTTTAATTGACTGTCAAAGTCATTAGGTTGCTTAGCGGCTTTTATCTTTTTAATGTGAAAGATCAATGGTATAAAAGCGAGTAGATACAAAAAATTGTATGGCGCTACGTAATATAGAATTGAGAATATTACCGTAATCACCATAGCACCTATAATGAGAAGAAAATGGTATTGCTTGGCACGGTGAATACCCAACTTAACAGCTAAGGTAATTTTACCAACATTGGCATCTGCATTAAGATCTCGCATATTATTGAGGTTTAAAACACCAACACTCAACAGACCCAAGGCAATTGCAGGTAGTATAACCACATGGTCTATGGTTTGCATGTAAAGTAAGTAACTGCCCATAGTACTCACAAGTCCAAAGAAAACAAATACAAAAATATCCCCCAATGCCCTGTAACCATAAGGTGAATCTCCCATGGTGTAATTTAATGCGGCATATACTGAAATACCACCCAAAAACACAAATAATAATAAAAACAAAAAATTAGTGGGGCCAAAAGCAGCTAAAATTAGGGACAGCGTTAAAATAATGACCACTACAATATTAAACTTAATGGCATCGAGCATTTCATTTGGAGTGATTTTACCACTTTGTACAGCGCGACGTGGCCCAACACGATCATCATTATCCGCTCCGTTAACACTATCTCCGTAGTCATTGGCTAAATTAGAAAGTATTTGTAGGCTTATGGTTGTTAAAATAGCCAATACTAAAACCCACCAGTTAAAACGACCATTGTAACAAGCAAAACAAGTGCCTACAATAATTCCTGAAACAGAAAGCGGTAAGGTTCTTAGTCGCATGGCAGAAAGCCATGGTTTAATTTCTTTCATTCAAAATGTGTTAGATTATGGAATCCATTTCTTATCGAAGTTGGGTTTCCTTTTCTCTAAAAAGGCATCTCTTCCTTCTTTTGCCTCATCTGTCATATAGGCTAACCTTGTAGCTTCACCAGCAAACACCTGTTGCCCAACCATGCCGTCGTCCGTAAGGTTCATAGCAAACTTTAACATCTTAATTGAAGTTGGCGATTTAGCTAATATTTCTTGTGCCCATTCATAAGCAGTCGTTTCCAAATCAGCATGTGGAATAACCGCATTGACCATTCCCATTTCATAAGCTTCTTGGGCTGAATAATTTCTTCCGAGGAAAAATATTTCACGTGCCTTTTTCTGACCTACCATTTTGGCTAAGTATGCCGAACCATAGCCACCATCAAAACTGGTGACGTCTGCATCAGTTTGTTTAAAAATAGCGTGTTCTTTACTGGCAAGGGTTAGATCGCATACCACATGTAAACTGTGACCTCCACCAACGGCCCAACCTGGTACAACAGCTATAACTGCCTTTGGCATAAAACGGATAAGACGTTGAACTTCTAATATATTTAAACGATGGTAACCATCCTCACCGACATAACCTTGGTGCCCTCTTGCCTTTTGGTCACCACCAGAGCAGAAACTCCAGATGCCGTCTTTTGATGACGGTCCTTCTGCACTTAACAAAACGACTCCAATATTTACATCTTCATTGGCATCATAAAATGCGTCGTAAAGTTCTGAAGTTGTCTTTGGGCGAAAGGCATTTCGTACGTCTGGGCGATTAAAAGCAATTCTGGCTACTCCATTACTTTTATGATATGTTATATCTTCATAAGACTTGGCAACTTTCCAATCTATATGACTCATATTTTTCAATATTTTGACAACAAAAATAAGGAATTAATAATAATGAATTAAAGGTAATTTTTATTTGATTTTTTAAGGTGCAATAATATATTTACATACCCTTATTATTAACCCTAACCTTAATCAATAATGATTAATGAACTTAACCTGAAGAGCAAAAAATATCGTGTTTACAAATCTGAAATAGGTGATTTATACCTCTTTGATAATTATGTTATCACTAACTTCAACGAAGGTGTAGATCTTAATTATGCTAACTTCTATGAAGCTGGCCTCGAAATAAGGAATCACTTTATGGATAAGCCGTTTGGCTATATTGCCAACAGAAATAATTCCTATTCCATAAACCTACATGATGTTACAATTTTCAACAAAGCCTTTCCTAACTTAAAAGCGTATGCTATTGTTACTTACAATACTTTAACTGAAAGAGTATTTGAAATTGAAAATCATTTTTTCACCTCAAACCGACAAGCGTTCAAGAATATTAATGATGCTATTGCATGGGTTGAGGAAATCCTGTCTTAACAACTAAAATTATTGTGTAGTACAATTCTTATAGTGTTACAATTTTCAATATTTTAAGTGACCTTTTTAAAGTTAATGTGTCACATAATAGGCGCTTATTTAAAGTGCTGAAAATTTAGTTGTTAATTAAAGACATATAGTTATGACAATTGCAAACTCTAACGTTGCATCTCAAATTGTTAAACAAACACAATCAGACGTAGGTACTGTGCACTTTTTTGACCATTTGGCTGTTGTAGAATTTAATGAAGGGACGCACATAGATCTAAAATCAGTGAGACAAACACTTGATGATGTTCTGAATCATTTTGGGTATTCTAAGCCCTTCGGAATTATAGCAAATAGAGTCAACTCTTATTCTATTTCTTTACTAGATATAAAAGATGCTAGAGCTACTCTACCAAACTTAACTGCGTATGGTATCGTTAGCTATAATAGTGCCACAAGAATGAATGCTGAAATTGAAAGTAGTTTTTGTGAATGGAAAGACATTTGCTTTAATAACTTATACGAAGGTCTAGACACCATTCACAAAAGAGTTATAAGAAAAAGTGCTTAGTTTAATCAACCAGTCGTATTCCATCTGCTTCAATAGTAATCTGACGCTCTTTGTATAACGACCCTATGGCTTTTTTAAAGCTCTTTTTACTCATTTGTAAGTGCTCCTTTATGTCTTCTGGACTCGATTTATCGTGTAATGGCAAAAAGCCACTGTTGTCTTGCAACTCATTTAATATATGTTCTGCATTTGGCTCTATATTTCTATAGCCTATTTGGCTTAAGGAAATATCCAGCTTATTATCGTGGCGTACTTTCTTCACTATACCTTTTAGTCGATCACCAACACTAATGTCTTTATAAATATCGTCGTTGAATACTAGGCCAAGATGTTTTTTGTTTACGATGACATTCATTCCTATTTCTGAAGGATGCGATACTATTAAATCCACCTCATCAAATTGGGAGACCGTTAATTCCTTGTTGTCTAAAAAATGATTGGTTTTACTCGAAGCTACCAAACGCTCCGTTTCTTCATCTAAATAACAATGTACCAAATACCAGCCACCTGCTTTCATTTTAAAGGCTTGCTCCTTAAATGGGCAGAACAATTCCTTTACCAAACCCCAATCTAAAAAAGCTCCGAAATTAGTTACCTGGTTACAGCGCAATAAAGCAAAATCACCTTTTTTTATATAAGGCGTGTCGGTTGTAGCTACTGGTCGCTCTTCATTATCCAAATACACAAATACCTCAATCTTATCGCCTATTTCAAATTCTTCTGGCACATAACGATTAGGCAAGAGTACCTCACCATCCTCACCATCACCCAAAAACAAACCCGGTTCTGTATCCCTAAGTATTTCTAATGTATTGTATTCGCCTAAATGTATCATGATGCAAAGGTATTGATATTAGTACAAAGAAAAAGCGCTATAATTAAAATTATAACGCTTCTCTTATATTTAAAAATTTATCTATTAGTAAACAGACGCTTTATTAAAATGCTTGCATAATAAGTAATATACTACAGCTCTATATTTGTTTCTGTTAGATTGACCGTAAGTATCCATGACAGACGCAATAGCTTTATCTAAATCAGCGCTATCCTTTAAGCCTAATTTTTTAATTAAATAGTTATTCTTAACCGTTGCCAACTCACTCTCATCAGAACCTGATACTGTAGATGAATCAGCATTATAAATTGAAGGACCTAAACCTACAGTTACTTTGGTCAATAAATCCATATCTGGATTTACACCACATTTTTCCTTTAAATCTGCTGCATATTTTGCAATTAACTCGTCTCTTTTACTCATTGTAATAATTGTTTTAGTTTAAATAAATTGTCTCACTAAAGGTAAGTATTTTTTAGACACATTAAAAACAGACAAGTCACATCTTAGGCAGATTTAACTTTAAGTTTACTTAATAAATTTAAAGTAATCTAGAAGAATTTCATCATTAACAGTTGAAGGAGTAAAAACTTCTAACAATTTAGGTTGACTAGATACTGAATAAAAAGAATCTAAGCTTTCATTTAATGCCGCTTCATTTGACACATTATGATATTCAAAACCATACATTTCACAAAGTTGCTTTGCTGTTAACGGATGTTTGGTTTCAAAATAAGTATCAAAATTTTCCGTGTTTTTATGACCTGGTAAGATTCTAAAGATGCCACCACCTCCGTTATTTATAACTATAATTCTAAAACTGTTAGGTGTGTAATTGTTCCACAAGGCATTACTATCATAAAAGAAGCTCAAATCGCCCGTTATAAAAGTGACACGTTGGTTACTCACAACTGCTGACCCAATGGCTGTACTTGTACTACCATCAATACCACTAGTACCTCTATTACAGAAAACACTAATGTCTTTTCGTAATTGAAATAACTGGGTATATCGAATGGCTGAACTATTACCAACCTGTAACTGACTATCTTTAGGAATACTTTTTAATATCGAATCAAAAGCCTTGAAGTCTGAAAAGGAAATGGTTTTTAAATAAGATTGATGGCGTTTTCGTCGCTTCTCTCGTACAGATAACCAAGACGATTTATAGGTGCTTTTTGTATGGTGTGTTACTTTAGACAAAAATGTTTCTAAAAAAGTATTTGGAGTCAACTGAACATGTTTACTCAAGCTAAAAAAAGTATCATTAGCCCTTAACATATCCACATGCCAGTGATGTTCTGGCTTATACTGTCTCAAGAATGCCTTAATCTTTTTTGAAACGACCAAACCTCCAAAAGTTAAAAGAATATCTGGTTGTAATGCTTTAAATTCTTCGGCCTCTAATGGTGCAATGATTTTATCTATACTTGGGAAAAAATCTGGATGACTTAGATTAGAAGTCGTTTCTGTAAAAACCAAAATGCTGTCATCATCCGCTATCTGCTGAATCCATTGTTCTTCAATAGAATTGGGTTGAAGCACACCTACCAAAATCATTTTACGTTTAGCACTGTGCCATAGATCCAATAAACTATCAATTTCAAAATCATCAATCTTCTCTATTCTGCTTTTTAAATTAAAAGGCTTTGGCTTAATTGTTAACTCCTCAACAGTATCATACAATGGTTCGTCAAAAGGTATGTTTATATGTACAGGAGCAGATTCCAATTTCGCTACAGTTAAAGCATCATGGATTTCGGATTCGTTATAGGTCTGTATATCTTTCTGTAGACCTAAAAAGTACTCGAGTTTGTTTTCTATACTTTTAAGAATCGGCAACTCATCATCTTTATTTCTACGCTTGTTTTCTAGTAAGTCTAATTTTAGGTTTGCATTGTATAAACTATGCTCACCATAAACATTTTTCTGCTTTATGGTTTGCCCATCACCAATACCAATGAGGTGTTTTGGTCTATCAGCAGAAAGTACCACCAACGGTATACGACTGTAATATGCTTCTGAAACTGCAGGATAATAATTCAGTAAAGCACTTCCCGAAGTGCAAACCACAGCAACAGGTTCTTGCAGTTGTTGAGCAATTCCCAATGCGAAAAAAGCGGCACATCGCTCATCAACTAAGCTATAGCATTCAAAAAAATCATCGTGAGTAAACCCAATGGTTAAAGGTGCATTTCTACTTCCTGGAGATATAACAATGTGTTTTATATTATGCGTTTTGCATAAGGTGACTACCGTCTGGGACAAGGGAATTTTAGAATGCTTCATCTAATTGCAAAGGTAAGAAATATCAATGGCTTTATTCCAGTACTTTATTGATCGTTTTGGTCTTGTTTACCGTTTCTTCCCATTCATTTTCAGAATCGGAATCCTTGGTAATTCCACCGCCTACATAAATTAAGGCATCACCATGCTTTATCTGCATGCAACGTAAATTTACATAGAAGTTAGATTGTGTTTTAACTACCGAATAGGCATTATTCTCAACATTCCGTCTATTGGTATTTCTGGTTTTGGAAAGTTTCAAATTCAGCTCACCCAAAAATCCTGTATAATATTCGCGATTATAATGTTCATGATGAAGAATAAATTCTTTTGATGCTTCCTTTGGATAACCACAAACAGCAGGTGTTGGGTGCAAAGCTTCTATGATGGATTTTAAATCTGTTGTGTCATTAATACGACTTGTAACTCTTGATTTTAGATGAAGTAAACTTCCTGCTTTAACCGTTTCCGCCTCTGTTACATTAACTTTACTAGAGTATGGTTCTATTTGTTTCTTAATATAATCTACTACAATTTGCTGTTCTTCTATTTCCTTAGCATTCCAAGAAACTTCTTTTCCAGTTTGCGTTGCTTGCGTACCAGCCAATGCTATGGTTGTTAATTGCTTACCTTCTACCTTAAACAATAATTCTGGCGTGGCACCAAGCCATAAACCAACTTTAGGATGATACCAGCAATAGACCATTGCATTTTTATAGGTATTGAACAGTCGTTTAAAAATGGCTAAAGGATTATTGGTTTGCGTGGCTTTTTTTACTCTTCTAGATAAAACCACCTTTTCTAAATCACCTTTTTTAATAGTCTCTATACCTTTTAAAACTAATGCTAAGTGTTTGTCTTTACTTTGAGCATCAATAGAAGTGATGTTGATTTCTGTTTCTAAGTCGAGATGAGAAGCTTCTAGCGTGTAATGTTGGCAATGTTCCTGAGGTAGAAGAATACTGTCATTATTTAAATCAAATGGTGCAAAGACAAAACCACTTTCTGTAAAATTTGACGTCTTGTGCAGCTTATCATCATGTTGCAACCAACATTTTATAACTGAATTGATTGGTCTGCTATAAACCGCAAATGGTAACTGATTTTTATACTGATTTTCTAGAGTTTCAAAAAATGAATCTACCGTCATCAACTATTTCTTTTTTGGCAGTGAAATGGTTGACAAACGACAAATGGATATTAAGTTATCGGCTTCATCGGTGACTCTAATATCCAAAAGTTGCGTTGTACGTCCCTTATGTAAAAAAGTCGCTCTGGCAAAGACATAGCCTTCACTAATGCTTTTAAGATGATTGGCCGTAATTTCTAACCCTCTGATAAAGTATTTTTCTCTATCTGTAAAAATATGGGAAGCAAAACTACCGACACTTTCGGCTAATGCTGCTGTTGCGCCACCATGCAAAACACCATCGGGTTGGTGCACTTTTGGTGTTACAGGCATTCTCGCCACCAGGAAATCATCTCCATAATCCACTATTTCAATTTCAAGGGTTTCCATTAATGTGTTTTTACTCGCAGCATTAACTTTTGCCAAGAAGTCTTCTTTAGATATTTGCATAGAAAGCAGTATTTTTAAAGTCGTTTACAAAAATACTGAAACTACCAAGAATAATGAATTCCGAAGAAAAAGAAATCACCTACCAAACCAGCAACTCCTACTCTACTTTAAACCAACTTACAGAACATACTAAAAACGTGTGGTTTGTATGTCATGGCATGGGTTATTTAAGTCGCTATTTTCTCAAATATTTTAAAGAATTAAATACTGAAGAAAATTACATCATCGCTCCGCAAGCTCCAAGCAAATACTATATTCAGCCGAAAATGCATGTTGGAGCTAATTGGTTAACGCGAGACAACACCAAAGCCGGAACCAAAAGCATTATGAATTATTTTGATGCCATTTTTGAAGCTGAGGAAATCCCTGAAGATATCAACTTTATTGTTTTTGGCTATTCTCAAGGTGTAAGCGTTGCTATGCGTTATATGGCTAGACGACAGTTGCAATGTCATCAACTGGTGTTGCATTCTGGTGGTATTCCTAAAGAGTTAACAGCGGAAGATTTTGCGTACTTGGATGAGATTCCTGCCTTCGCAGGAATGACAGTAAAATTAATTTATGGTACTAATGATGAGTATTTGGATATAGCACGTATTGAAGAAGAATCTGCTAGAGCTATTAACCTTTTTGGAAATCGTGTTACGATTCTTCCTTTTGAAGGGAAACATGTGGTTAATGTGGAGTATATTAATAATTTGGTTTGAGTTGCAAGTCATTAATAGGTTTGTCATTACGAGGAACGCAGTGACGTGGTAATCTCATCATAATAAAAACCAACCATTAAACAGATTGCCGCGCTGCGCTTTCAATGACGATAAAAGTATAATTAAAGTATTGATTAATTTCTGTTGCTTTTGAATGTCGCACTGAGCACACGCGTTTCTCTAAAGCTTTAGCGTAAGAACAGTCGAAGTGTATTGTATTTAAGAACTTTTTCTTTCATTCATTTTGTCTTGATACACTACTGAGTTTAATACACTGTTTTAAATGAAAGTATATTGCGCAGCAAAATCAAAAAATCAAAACGATCTGTTAGGAAATTGCAAAGCACCATTCGCCAATATATCATGAGTTTATTTTCAATTTATATTTTACCTTTCAATCCTTGAATATAGTTTTAATAGTCTTTTGGGCTCATTATTTCTGAAAATCGTTGCTTCCGACGTTGTCGGAATTTCAAGTCAATAAGAATATTTTAGTTTTGATTTATGAACATACCAACCCTAGAAAACAGTAGAGTAAAACTTAGTCTCTTAGACCTGAGCAACTACAAACATTTAGAATCCATTGCCCAAGAAAAAGATCTCATTTTCTATTCTCCATCAGATATTTCTTCACCAGAAAAACTGAGGGACTATGTACAAGTGGCTGTGGATGGCTATTATCATAAAACCACAATTCCGTTTCTAGTTTATGATAAAGAAAAGCAAGCTTATGCTGGTTCTACGCGTTTTGGACTCATCAACTGGAAGAACAAAGTGTTGCATATCGGTTGGACATGGATAGGACACCGTTTTCAAGGTACAGGACTTAATATTAATATGAAGCTTTTAATGCTAGAATATGCTTTTGAAACTTTGGAATTCGAAAAAGTGGAATTCAGGATTGATGAGCGCAACAAAAAGTCGCGTATAGCTGTGGAAAAATTGGGTGCAACACTTGAAGGCATCTTAAGAAAGGATACTGTGATGAATGATGGTTTTAGGCGTAGTACTTGCTGTTATGGCATTTTAAAAGAAGAATGGAACACCATTAAAGAAAACCTACAGCTCCTAATCTAAATTATTGGTAACATTCAAAGCAGCTCAATAAATCTTTGGGTAAGCTAATATCATCAGATCCATTTAAAGGTTCTGTTACCTTGCCTTGGTCTTGTATAATGTTATGAAATTTAATTGCATATGCCTTTAGATCATTTCTGCGACTCTTTATTTTTTCCAATATGTCATCAGCATCCAAATCCCTGATATGTTGAGGCCAAACGTTTAGAGACTCCTCTAAGGCAGCATCAGTAAGCAATTCTTGTAATGCATTAGCTTCTTGTATAAAGAAATCTTTTGGAGTATTCAGCAGAAAATAACGATCAAACGGATATACATACCCTTCCATATAATCGATATCCTCATCAAAAGGACGCAGTTCTGTTACCACTTCTTTTCGTGATAATATCAATGGAATAATACCTTCTAAATGAAAAAAGGCATTGTCCCTATCACCAGCAATCGGTATCGCTTTATAGATGGAATCCTTTTTTTGAACTGCCCAACCCCATTGTTTGGTGTGTCTGTCCCAATCGCCAATTAACATGTCAAACAATCGGCTTCTTACCAATGCTGGAATATCTACAAGGAGGCTGTCCTTGAGTTCTAATTTCATTTCCTGTAAATCATCAGTCTCTACAATCTCAACAATATCATTGTACTTAGTATAATTGATGTCACTTTCGGTTTCATATTCCAATAAATACAGACGATTGCCATAATCCTCATTAAATTGTTTTAATTTGGGTTGTTTTGGAACAAAAACCATTTGCGGACTTGTATGCAACACATTGGCTTTTTCAGCCAACTCTGCTACTAAGATTGCTGCAAAAGGATGTTGTGCAGAGATACCATCTACAACAATATTTTCTAAGTTTAATGTTTTTAAAAATTCTGGGATTAATTTTTCTGCATCCTTATTAACGCTACGTAAGGTGTAGGTGGCACTATCAGCACCTTTTAGTTTTAGGGAATGCGTCTGTTTGCCTCCACCTTCTTTTAAGATGGTCATGCCACCTTTTAGGGTATCTAAAAACACAATGGGCACTTTTACTTTGGCCGACCAAGCCGCTCTGTATTGTTCTCCTTGAAATAATCTTTTAATATCATCGGCTTTATACAAATCGCTTGGCACCAATTCCACGGAGTCGTAATCCCTAAAGTTGGTGGTTTCTAAATCCTCAATGTTTTGGATAATGGCCTTAGTGTATATCTTGTCCGTACTACCAACCGACCAATATAATAGAAATATAAAAACCGTAACAATGATAAGAAGCGTTACGATGATAATGCGTTTAATTTTCAATGGATACGTAAAATTATAGTGTTAGCTTTCAAGTTATAAAGTTAGGTTTTATAACACTATAATTTTAACCTAAATACGTGATTTTAGAACTGATATGAGTTTATCTAAAATTTACAGTTCTTAAGAATTCATGTATGTAGAAACAATTGTCCTCGCTCGCCTGTCTGCAGACAAGCAGGTAGTGACATAGTGTTAGCTTGTTTGCTGAAGGTTTTTATTCTTTTCCTTAAGAATGGCCAATTGCTTTTCTAAAAAGGTAATGGCTTCTTCGGTTTTATAACTTGCTTTAGAGGCAAAATCCTTTAGGTCTTCCTTAAATTTATCCTTACCAGACTTAGCAGCTTTGGACAGATCGTCTTTAACTTCTGTAAAATCGTCGACCAACTGGTCTTTAATCTCCTTACCTTCTTTTTTGAGTTTGTCTCTGGTAACACTTCCTTTTTCTGGTGCTAAAAGTACACCTGCTGCTGCTCCGATTAGTGCTCCTAAAACGAGCGCTCCTTTAAACTGTATCATGATTTCTCTTTTTTTAAACTTTTGAACTTGTTTTACTTATGTGTCGTGGAAGTTGGTGTTTTGTTACAAACTAGTTACGTTGACAAGTTACACTATAAACAAAACACAAAGCTGAAGAACGTGTTTTAGTCATACAATTTTCTTTTAATCATCCTAGCTGAAATTATACGAATATCATTTATGGGATACTTCTGTTTATTGGTTTCAACCTGTGCAATGCTATCAACAACATTCATCCCATGGACAACTTCACCAAAAACGGTGTAGTTTTGATCTAAACGTGGTACACCTCCAATGGTTTTATAAACGTCTCTATGAGCTTCTTGTACGCTGTATTTTTGCATTTTCTCAAGTTCTACAGTAGTTAAAGAATCTACTTTTTTTTGTAGCACAAGAAGTTCGGTAATATCATCTTCGCTTGCTTCCTCGTCTGGTAATGCGATTAGTTTTTGATATTTAGAAAATTCTTGCTTAAATTCTGGTTGATTAAAAACACTGTTCTTAGCCGTTAAAAAATTAATCTTTTCTGTGTGATTATCTATAGTGCTATCCGTTTGTTTTCCTGTTTGGATGATGTAAAACTGGAAACCACTGGATAAACGAGTTGGATTCATAATATCTCGATTTCTCGCCGCGCCCAAAGCACCACGCTTATGAAAAAGGTTGTTGTTGAACTCAGCTTCAATTGTATATGATAATTCTGGATCACCTTTAGGATTATAGGTTTGTGACATTTTACTCGTTGGGTTCCCAGCCTGAATGACATAATCATTTATTACCCGATGAAAAGCAATACCATCATAAAATTTTTGATTCACTAACTTGATAAAGTTATTGCGATGCTTTGGTGTTTCATCAGATAAACGCAAAATAATTGTACCAAAGTCGGTTATCATCTCAACATCTTTAGTTAGGTCACTTTGTTTTACGCCTTCTTCTATTTCCTTGTCACATCCAAGAACAGCGAGGATTAAAAACCCTATGAGACATTTTGTAAAAACTTTCATAATAATAATGTTTTGAGTTTTTTAAGTTTTCCTATAGCTGCAAAGACTTATCAATGCTTTCGTTATTTCTCTTTATCTAGTATTTCTTTTGTTTTCTCTAAAATTCTATTCAACTCTTGATATAATAATGATAATTCAATCGCATATAATAATCTTGAATCGATTAGATTTTCAAATTCTAAATCCATAGCTATATCGCGATAGTTATTTTCTTCTAATTTAGAATGCCCTATTTGTTTTCTGTAATTTTCTAAAAGATTAGATTTATTGCTTCTTTTATTAACATTTTTGTAAATATAAGGCACCAAAAAATTGTTGTTATCTTCATTAGCTATTGATTCACGTTCTTTAATCAAATCGACAAAAGATAATAATTTATAAATCATCAATTTCAATGAGTCATTTTCTATTAAAGAAATTTCTCCATTATCTAGCGCCTCGTTAATTGTATTCATATCAAGAATTATATAATAATCTTTTGTTGAATAAAAAATCAAACTGTCTGCTTTAATTTTATTCGAATCTCCTAGCGTTTCTCCAAGCATTGAGATTAGAGCGCCCATTCTTTTAGTTTGCAATTTTGAACTTTCTACTTCCCCTTTGGTAATGTCAATATTTTGAGAAATTTGATTTTTCAACCTAACAATCAGATTTCTGTTCTTGACATTTTGTTTTTCAGTTTCATTCCAATTATTAATACTTAAGGCTATCAATATTCCAATAACTACCAGAACAATTTCACCAATGGCATAAAGCAGATACTTGCTGATTTTATTTTCAGTCAGTAATTTTTGTCGAATATTTCGGAAGAACTTTATCATTAGAGGTTGGTTTTTCTTAATGTTTAATAATTAATTAAATATCATTGACTTCTAATTATATTGAACTATTATGAAATTATTGAAATCCTTTAAGTTTCTGATTTTTGAAGCTCTTTGCCTAATGGTGTTAGTAGTCTATTAATATAAATTAATTGTCTGTTAAGTAGTTCTTTATAACGTCTTGATAATTGGATTTGCTGATACATCAAACGTTTTAGGGCGGTTCTCTTTTCAGTTGTATTTAAGGTTACTGATTCTGATATAAAAAAGGTTTTATCTTGGGCTACAATGTCTAAATCCAATAGTTTTTCCAATAACATACCTTTCTTTTCAAATACTAAATCACTTCTCTTTTCATCTCCAAAGAATTCGGTTCTTGGGAAAGAAAGCTCATAGGTTCTAACAATTAAACTTCGTAAAGAATCATTCTTAATGTATTCTAGACCTTTTGATTTTAAAGTCTCATAGGCTCCTTTGTCATAATTTATTTTATTATCCAAACAGGATTGATTTAAGTTATACATAAAAACTGAGTCCGTTTCAATCTTTCCGCTGTTTAAAAAAGAGAGTATATAGTTGATGGCGTTATCTCTTCTTTTTACGTTGGTCATTATGTTGTCATTATTTTGAGCATCTCGTTTTAATGAAGTATATATTTCTGTAAGCGCCTGGATTTCATAGACCCTATCTTTTCTATATTCATTCTGGGTATTGATCTGTAAGGCAATTAAAATACCGATAACCACTAAAATGATTTCGCCAATAGCATATTTAAAGTACTTGGTGGTTTTTCCCTGATTCATAAGGTTATATCTAATTCTCCTAAAGAATTTAATCATTAGCAATTACTTTAGTTATGTTATCAGTTCCATTAGTCCAACCTATAACTTTGTTTGATTTATCTCTTTTAAAAGTTAAAACCCGCCCATTATTATGGTTTTTTAATATATCTTTTGAAACGAAAGATAGTATAGCTGAAGGGCTATCATTAATATATATAAACAAAAAGCCATTGATTTCCTTTACAATAAGTTCATTGCCATTAGAAAATAAATAGTTGCCTAAATAATCGGATTTAACACTATCAAAACCATCGGCATTTTTCGGAAAAAAACTAGGTAATGGGCTCGTGTCATTTATTACCTTTTTTAATGTAAGGAATAAGGGTAAACCCTGTTGATAAAAGTGTTTAACAGAACGTGAAAAGTTTTCAATCCCATACCTTTTGTACAACCGCACTTCGTTTTTGTAAATTGGATTATTTACTGAATATTGCCGTCTTTTTTCATTGCTAACAGAATCTATTTGACTATACCAAGGAAAATTGAGTGCGTAACGTGTTCTTGTACTTTCAACAATATTTGAAAATACTTTCAAATTAGCTTCTATCCTCTCCGCAGTTATGATATATTGTCGATTTAAATCAGCTATAAGTTGTTCATATTCACTAGGTATATTATCAGTGTTTTCCATTAATGCGTTGTATCCCATATCTGTGACGTAGAATCCTGTATGACCGAAAAATAAAATATCTGGAATTACATTATTTTTATAATCTGACACCGAATATTTACCATTTATAATATTAGAACCAAGAGTGTCCTTTTTATTATAAAAGTCAATAACTCCCTGAGCTACTTTAAGATCAACTTCAAGGTCATTAAAAACATTTATTAATAACTTATTGAATTTGATTTTCGATTTTTTGTTTTCATTCCATGTATTTACTTGTAATGCTAGCAGAATCCCAATCATTACTAAAACAATTTCACCAATGGCATATTTTAAGTATTTGCCTGTTTTGTTTTGCGCCATAAGGTTGTATCTTATTTTTCGGAAGAATTTTATCATAACTCTTATTTGATTTTTTTAAATTCCCGTCTTTGGCTACCATTAGATACAATAAACCCAATAACTTCGTTTTTTGAGTTATATGATAATTCACCAAAAAGATGAGTCCTCATCATAAATGTGTGTTTTGAATCTGGATAAAAATTAAACACAAATTGATTTTCGGGGTTACTATTACTATAACTTATGCTTAGCAATTTGTTATTCGCTCTTATAATCTCATGCGTACGAATACCATTAGTATACGTGCCTAAGTAATGGTCGTAAGCTTTCGAGTTTTTTATTATAGTGGTATCCTTTACTATTTTGAGATAATTTGATAATTCTTCATAAGTATCTAAGGCGTTTCGTCTAAATATATTAGTATATCTTTTGTAATTATTTAGATTTATAATTTGAAAATTTGCTACCAGGTTTAAATATGTAGAATCTGTGAGTAAATAGTTTATGGCTTCATCATTTAATTGATTGTTCATAATCATATTGTAATACCATTTTTTTTCGTTCTTATAGTTCTTAAAATACTCTAAAACTAAATTTGTTGTAATGTCATCCGTAAGATCAACTCGTTTTTTGTTGGTACCGTAAATTTCTTTTAGTTTAGAAATAATTGAATCTTGCTCTTTGGTGAAATCATCTTGTTTATCCATTAAATTTTTAAAGGCATCATCTGCTATTTCAACAGCCTCTTGACTCAATATAATAAATGCAGACATGCTTTTATTTGTGTAGTATTCATAATTAACATTTCTATTAACTACATCAAAAACTAGTTTGTCTTTACTTCTATATTGCTCAATGACATTATTTGCCTTTCCTATATTAAAAGCTAGTTCTTTATGAATCTGTTGCAATAAGGTTTTGGATTTTTCGGCAGCTTTTCTATCCTCGTTCCAATTATTAATTGAGAGCGCAATTAAAATACCAATCACCACAAGTACAATTTCTCCTACAGCGTATTTAAAGTACTTTGATGTTTTACTTTGTGCCATGAGATTGTATCTAATTTGGCGAAAAAACTTTATCATTATCCATTGCTTTAATTATGCCAGCATATTGGCTATTCTATATGGTATTCTGTTTTAATTTTATCCATTAAAATGGTGCCTCGAGTTTTAAATTTATTCAACAATCTACTATAGGCTCTGTGCGATCTAGAATATGCAAAAAAATGACTTTTAAATAAGTCATCTTCAAAAATCATATCTACAAAGGTGGATCTATTATTGTTTATCCTATAATCTACTCGTATTCCTTTATATTGGATATGACTCGTTAATTCACTAAACTTATTAGTTAGAAATTTCTCATCTATTTCGATTTCAAATAGAAGTTGACTATATAACAATGACAAGGCTTCAGATAACTCATTATTAAGCTCGTAATTAAGCTCTATTTTAGATTCGAGCACACGTACTCCTGTGTCAATAATCTTAATGTCTGGGAAACCAGTTGTTGAAAAAAAATATTTTTGAAAATAATCAGTGTTTGTTAATAGGGAGTCTCGATTAACCTCTTCTCTAATAATCCGATCCATTAAAAAAAACCTGGCTTCCATGACTGCAACGTCGCGTTCAATTTCTTTAGAAGAATTTTCAAAGTCTTTAACAATACGTGCATATATATTTCTAATTTGATTCTTTTCTTTCTGCTTCTCGTTCCAATTATTAATAGAAAGTGCTATTAAAATCCCAATCACTACAAGTACAATTTCGCCTATGGCGTATTTAAAGTATTTGGATGTTTTGTTTTGTTCCATGAGCTTGTATCTAATTCGTCTAAAGAATTTTATCATAAGACTTTATTTAATTTTTTTTCCAAGTTATCTTTCGACCACCTCTATAGAAATTCATTCCTTTGACTTTGTTATCATCATCATAGGTTAAATTGCCATAGTATTGCTTATTCGTAAAAAGGGTTTTAGAATCAAGATATAGTGGAAGTTTTTCAATCTTAGTAGAATCGTTATTGTCAATTACAGTTTGTATGAAATGATTACCCTCCTCTTTAATGTGCAACGTAGAATTATCACTAGTATATGTTCCCAAATAATGTCTATAGCCAGTCAAATCTTTTACTATCGCTGTATCAGGAGGTATGTTTAAATGATGACTTAATTGAGCGTAGGTTATTATGGCGCTTTCTCTGAATTTTTTTACACCATTATTTTGCTGAGCAGAACCAATTGTATAAAAGTATGTAGCATCATTTATATATTCAGGATCAGTGAGGAAATAGTCAACCATATCGTCACTTATTGACTGGTAACTAATAAAGTTAGGGTACCATGGCTGTTCGTTTTTGTATTTTTTATGCAAATCAAAGATGAATTCATAAATCTCAGTATCCAAAAAGTCTACCTCTCCTTTAAAATTACTGTAGACGAGCTTTAATTTAGAGAGCAAGTCATCTTGCTCTTGGGTTAATTTTTCGTCGGAATTCAATAATTTTTGAAATGTATCATCAGAAAGTTCTACTGCATTGCCACTAAATAATAAATATGCATAACCATCAAGTTTGTAATTATCTTTAGTCGCTTTTTTATTAATTATTCTATAGTAGCAATAGTTCTGAAATCTAAAATAGGCGACCTTAGCATTTGCCTTTTCTATATTAAATTTAAGTTCCTTAAGTGTATTTCTAAATAATAGATTTGTATAATCTGCAGCTTTACGTTCTTCATTCTTATTGTTAATGGAAAGCGCTATTAATATACCTATCACAACCAAAATGATTTCACCAACAGCGTAGAGCAAGTACTTCCCAACTTTGTTTGTGTTGAGTAAGTTTTGACGGATTTTTCGGAAGAATTTTAGCATTAGTTAGGTGCGTTTATTAATTTGTTTTTAGTGCATCAATTTCAATTTTAATATTATCAGCAACTTTTAAAGCAGCTTCTAATGTTTTCCTATGTATATATAAAAGTTGATATTTACCTCCTCTACTACTATTAATATGATAAAGTATGTTATCACTATGCTCTAAAAACTTTTTATAAGATAAGCTAGTCATTGTCAAATCTGTTCCATCATATCCAAAATAGGGTCCAATTTCACGACTTAAAATGTTGCTATAATCAATATTTTCAGTATTGTTTACTAATAAGGATAGGAACTCATAATCAAACTCATATAGATTATTAATGTCATCTCTTAAGGTCTCATTAGAGATAATGGATAGGCCTTTTTGTTTAGCTTCTTGAAAATGAGAATCATGTAAAATAATGAACGATTTACTAACTGTGATGTAATGTAGTTCGGCTATAAAATTTTTATTTAATTCTTTTTTGTTTAATATATGGTCGATTAAAAAACTAACTGTTTCTATCCCATTTCTAGTTCCACGAATATTGGTATTTAAATCGATGGTGTCCCTTAAAATGTCTTTTCTAATACCTTCTAAAATATCGATTTCAACAATTCTTTGCTTTCTTAATTCGTTTTGGTTGTTTAATTGGAGTGCTATTAAAATGCCAATAACAACTAATAAAACCTCTCCAATAGCATATAGTAAATACTTGCCAATTTTATTTTTGTTCAGTAAGTTTTGACGGATTTTCCTAAAGAATTTTATCATAACTCTAAGGATTTAGTTTGGTATAGGTAACCGGAATATGACCTTCGTGAATAGTCATGGTGATATTATCTCCTGAATTACTTTTATTAAAGGTAAACACACCACCAATAGGATTAGCACTTGAAAACTTACTTTCAGAACTAATATGAATTAATCCATCTTCTTGCAATGGATGTTCTCTATTTACTATTAAAAAGCCATCATTGTTGATTGTTATCTCTGCTTTAGATTCATGGTTTGTGCTTCTAACATAGCTACCAACATAATGGTTTAGCACTTCCTCATCAGTAATAAAATCAAGTGAGTCTGTCATTTTGTTTAAGACAGATGCTATTTCCTCATAACACCTAACTGCATGTGCTCTATAAAACAAAATTGTTCTTCTATGATTTCTAATAACTATACCATGATATTTTTTAACTCTATTTTTATAGCGATAATCATTAAGTCTATACATTATGGCCTCTGTACTTTTTTTATGATCTGGTTCGGTATACCAAGGCTTTTCTGCAAGAATATCATTAGATTCAATAACATGGTCGTTCAGTCGTTTATTAAAACGTTCTACTGATTGCCTTCTGGTACCATGCAACTCATTCAAAAAAGAAACGGATTGACTATATTTTTCTGGAATGGCATCAATGTTACTCATTAAAACTTTATGAGCATTATCGGATGGGGTGTAAAAACCCATTGTTAAGGCTGCTCGCCATATAGGATCACTATCTTCTTTAGCATAGTCTTTATAAGTTAAGTCTGTGTTTAGCACTAAGCTTAGTAAAGAGTCCTTTCTTTGATAGATGTCAATATACGCTGTGCTTCTACTTATATCTGTTTCTAAATCTTTAAGTACGTCTTCAAAAATGGCATCGATTTTAGCTTCTGCTTTTTTTTGTTCGCTACGTTGGTTAAGATTTAAGGCAATGAGAATACCAACAATTACAAGTATGATTTCACCTAAGGCATAGAGTAAGTACTTCCCTATTTTGTTCTTGGTAAGTAGTTCTTTTCTAATAGTTCTAAAAAACTTAATCATAGCTTTTATTTTACTATTAAGTAAGTCCGCAAACGGCCATCTCAATCAAAGGTCTACCAGACCTCTGATTTTGTATGAACAAAATTCTGTTTCGATATTGAAAGAACTTTAGCATGAGGAAGTTGATTGATTCCTTTAAAGGTAGGTTAATTAATCGACAACCACACTATATAATTAACTCTAACTTTTTGATAATGAGTTTATTCTAATGATTCACACCTATAGTGCTTTTATTTTATAGACAATTGCGCAAGATTGGAAAAGTAAAACACAAACAATACCTTTAGTTTTGTTATCCATAAACGATAGACCAATGGCAGAGCGACCAAAAGCAAAACAGCGTTATCTGGAAAACCTAAACTGTGTATTGGATTATATACATAACCATTTAGATGCTAAAATTGATATTGCACATTTGGCAGAGTTGTCCCATTTTTCAAAATATCATTTTCATCGTATCACTCGTGCTTTGTTGGGTGAGCCTTTGGGTGCTTATATTACACGAGCTCGTGTTGAGGCTGCAGCAAAACTCATTCGCTATTCGGATAATTCCATTGAAGACATTGCGTATAGTGTAGGTTTTGAAACTCCGTCTTCCCTATCTAAAGCGTTTAAAAATCATTTTGGCATTACGCCAAGCCAACATCGTAACAAAAAAGAAATAACTTGTGCTGAGCGCAGTCGAAGTATCAAAAAACAGAACATCATGAAAACAGAACTCAACATTAAAAAACCAAAAATTCAAGAGCTAGAAGATCAACAATGTTTGTACTATACTATGTATGGCGCTTATCAAGATCTAGACTATGGTTTGGCATGGGAAAAACTTTGGGCAGAGGTAAAAGCACAGCAATTGTTTACCAAAGGTATTCGCCATATTGGCTTGCCTCACGATGATCCAAAGATTACGGAACCTAACAAAATCCGTTACGATGCGTGTTTAATTATTTATAAAGATGCTAAACCCAATGGAGATGTTGGTGTAAAAACGCTAAAAGGTGGAAAGTTTGCCACTTTTCTTTATCAAGGCAGTTACAAACACTTTGCAGACGTCTATGACTATATGTTTAATGAATGGTTGCTCCAAACGGACTATGAGTTAAGAGATGCTCCTTGCAGAGAAAAATATATCAGTGATGCCAGACGTGTAGCCGAAGAGAAATTAAAAACTGAGTTTTATATTCCGATAAAGTAACCGCCTGTGTCAGTTTGAGCGCAGTCAAAAACCTCGTGTTATAAGTGATTTGATATTTTGACTTCGCTCAATGTGACATTTATGTTACTATTAGGGTTACCCCTTCTATTCACGCTCATACTGTGCTTTCACCATCTCGTATAACTCATCAAGCTTAGCTTTAAGTTCCATATTCTCTTGTTCTAAATTTTCAATCTTAGAGTTTAGAGCTTTTATGGATTGCACATATAGCGCATCATAAGTACCATAAGCCGTTTGATAAAACCCTTGGTTATCCATACTCACATTTTCAGGAAACACCTCTTTCAATTCCTGAGCTACAAATCCATATTGTTGCCCTTCCGGTCTGTTATTTCCTGTTTGGTTATCGTCCCACTCATAAGTGACACCTCGCATTTGCAATAATTTCTGCAATGCGTCCATCTCTCTAAACGTATTGATGTTTTTCTTTAAACGTCTATCACTATTTGCCAACCAATCACCTGCTGTAGTTTTTGAAGCATTTCCGTTGACTTCTAAAATATTGGTTGTTGGGATACGCATTATACCTGTTCTTCCATCTTTAAGTATTGTGAATGCATTATTGTTATTTGGAATTGAAGGAGTAGCATTTCCATTAGCAACTACAAACAATCTGTCATCTTCATCGCTAATTGTAATACTTGCAGGAGTATAAACCTCTTCATTAAATCCAAAAACCGTTTCGGAAAATGAATAGGCTCTTACATCGTTGCCTATGGCAACACTACAATCACCAGAAGCAATTGTTGATAAACCAATAGCTACACTATTATTTCCTGATGATTGAGAACCATTTCCGATAGCAACACTTGAGGATGCAGAAGCTGTGCCACCTTGCAATGCTATTGCAAAAGTTCCCGTTGTCGCACTATTGATACCTGCCAGGCTCTGGCTGCCTGCTGCGTTGCTGCCAGAAAATGACATTGAACCTGAGCCAGATGCTGTCGCAAACTGACCAAAGGCGAAGCTTCCATCACCTGAGGCTGTATTATTGTAACCAATGGCCGTTCCGTTGGCAGCAGTGACCGAGTTGGATGAACCTAATGCCAAACCATTGGTTGCTGATGACGATACCGTACTTGAGCTTCCTATAGCAATGCCCTCTTGAGATTCTGATGATGAACTTGGTCCTATTGAAATACTGGACTCTTCAGTAGCATTACCGCCTTGCAATGCTATTGCAAAAGTTCCCGTTGTCGCACTGTTGATACCTGCCAGACTCTGGCTGCCTGCTGCGTTGCTGCCAGAAAATGACACCGAACCTGAGCCAGATGCTGTTGTAAACTGACCAAAGGCAAAGCTTCCATCACCTGAGGCTGTATTATTGTAACCAATGGCCGTTCCGTTGGCAGCAGTGACCGAGTTGGATGAACCTAATGCCAAACCATTGGTTGCCGATGCCGATACCGTACTTAAGCTCCCTATAACAATGCCCTCTTGAGCTTCTGATAATGAACTTGGTCCTATTGAAATACTGGACTCTTCAGTAGCATTACCGCCTTGCAATGCTATTGCAAAAGTTCCCGTTGTCGCACTGTTGATACCTGCCAGACTCTGGCTGCCTGCTGCGTTGCTGCCAGAAAATGACACCGAACCTGAGCCAGATGCTGTTGTAAACTGACCAAAGGCGAAGCTTCCATCACCTGAGGCTGTATTATTGTAACCAATGGCCGTTCCGTTGGCAGCAGTGACCGAGTTGGATGAACCTAATGCCAAACCATTGGTTGCCGATGCCGATACCGTACTTAAGCTCCCTATAGCAATGCCCTCTTGAGCTTCTGATAATGAACTTGGTCCTATTGAAATACTGGACTCTTCAGTAGCATTACCGCCTTGCAATGCTATTGCAAAAGTTCCCGTTGTCGCACTGTTGATACCTGCCAGACTCTGGCTGCCTGCTGCGTTGCTGCCAGAAAATGACACCGAACCTGAGCCAGATGCTGTCGCAAACTGACCAAAGGCAAAGCTTCCATCACCTGAGGCTGTATTATTGTAACCAATGGCCGTTCCGTTGGCAGCAGTGACCGAGTTGGATGAACCTAATGCCAAACCATTGGTTGCCGATGCCGATACCGTACTTAAGCTCCCTATAGCAATGCCCTCTTGAGCTTCTGATAATGAACTTGGTCCTATTGAAATACTGGACTCTTCAGTAGCATTACCGCCTTGCAATGCTATTGCAAAAGTTCCCGTTGTCGCACTGTTGATACCTGCCAGACTCTGGCTGCCTGCTGCGTTGCTGCCAGAAAATGACACCGAACCTGAGCCAGATGCTGTCGCAAACTGACCAAAGGCAAAGCTTCCATCACCTGAGGCTGTATTATTGTAACCAATGGCCGTTCCGTTGGCAGCAGTGACCGAGTTGGATGAACCTAATGCCAAACCATTGGTTGCCGATGCTGATACCGTGCTTGAGCTTCCTATAGCAATGCCCTCTTGAGCTTCTGATAATGAACTTGGTCCTATTGAAATACTGGACTCTTCAGTAGCATTACCGCCTTGCAATGCTATTGCAAAAGTTCCCGTTGTCGCACTGTTGATACCTGCCAGACTCTGGCTGCCTGCTGCGTTGCTGCCAGAAAATGACACCGAACCTGAGCCAGATGCTGTCGCAAACTGCCCAAAGGCAAAGCTTCCATCACCTGAGGCTGTATTTCCTGAACCTAGAGCTGTAGAATTATTTCCTACATTAATATCATCCCATTCACTTCCTAAAGCTTGCCCTGCTCTAAAGGCACCTTTACTCTTATCAAAAAAGAATCGTGAGCCTGAACCTGATAATACATTACTTCCAAATACGAAATCATCGCTACCAATATTGGTAGTATTTTGAACAATTCCTCCGATACTTTGAAACTCACCAGAAGCCCCGAAGGTCAATTGATTCCAACTAGAACCATCATAAAACCAAAAACCAGAAGATAAATTGGTTTGATATATCATAAGTCCTTCGGCTGGTGATGCTATGGCAAGCCTATCTGACTCTGTCATTCTTGGAATCAATATGCCTGAAGTAGTACTTTCTATTTCTAAAATTGAGGAAGGGTCTGGATCTGTTGTACCAATACCCACTTGGCAGAATGATAAATTAATGCAAAAACAAATGAAAAGAAATTTTAGGGTTTTCATGATGAGCGGTTTTGTAGTTTACCACTACATCGTAGAGAAATAAAAATGTCATCATCTCTGAATGAAAAAGGAAATATAGTCTTACCATTTAATCGTATAAATATAAGCTCTAACGATTATACTAAAAGATTAATCTATAAAAGATTACTTTACGCTCAATCAACCAACCAATCATGAAAATTATTATTACGTTACTTGCTTTTGTATTTTTTAATCTAAGTTCATCGCAAGTCACTCTAGAAGATGATGGCTTACATTTTGCAGTGGGTACAGCCATATCTAGCGGAACATATGCCCTAGTGTATTCTAAAACAAAAAGTAAAAGTAAGGCCTTTTGGTATAGTTTCGGACTTTCTTCTCTAGCTGGGTTTTCTAAAGAATTCTATGACGGTAATATTATTAGTGGCAAGTTTGATACCAGCGAGTTTGTGGCTACAATGTTAGGTGGTCTTACTGCCAGTTATACCTTCAATATTTTTACTGGTAAACAAAAGAAAAAAAAGCTAAAGGAAGAATTAGCGCTGCTTAATCTATAAGTTTCGCAACAATATCTTTTACAGGAAGGATTTCCTTAGTATGCTCAATACTTGGTCCTGCAACCCACACTGTTTTATAAGTCGCTTTTTTAGCGGCTTTTTCTGTGGCTTTCATTCCGATGGAAAAACGAATCATCTTCACCCATTTTTTTAGTTTTCGATTTTTGTTCAGTAGATTTTCAATCCAAGTGGCTTTAGTGCCAATTTTCTGAACATAAGGCGTGTTGATAACCGTACATGGAGTACCAGAAATACGTTCGGTCATTATAATATCATCAGCACCATAATCTACACAAGCTTGTTTATATTCGTCTGTGACACCAGCTTCAATTGAAGCAATAAATGGACTTCCAACAGAAACGCCTGCTGCTCCGTAACTCAACATTTTATCAATATCTTCTTTGCAACCTACTCCACCAGCTGAAATTATGGGAATGGATAATTCCTTGTTTAATAAACTCGTTAAATCTTCTGGAGATAAATTTCCTCTATGACCACCTGCTTCATTATTAACAGCAATAGCTGCATCAGCTCCAAGGCTTTCCACTTTTTTGGCGAACTTTAAATCCGTCACATCGCAGAATACCTTAATACCAACGGCATGTGCTTGTCTGATGGTTTCCTCTGGGCTTCCCAAAGAGGTAATAATAAAATCACAGCCTTCTTCACAAATGACTTCTAATTGCCCTTTATATTTAATATTGGATTTATTCACAATTAAGTTGAAACCAAAAGAACCTCCTTCAACCTTATTTGCTTTCAGTTCTTTTATGGCATCTCTTAACTCTTCAAGTGTTCTGTAATTCAACGCAGGAATACAACCTGCAATACCAGCTTTCATCGCTTCAGTAACCATAGCCACGTTAGACACCAAGAACATTGGTGCTTGTATGATTGGGTATTTTATGTTTAGGAGTTGGGTTAGTTGAGTACTCATGCCTGAAATTGATTTGAGCAAATATACTAATAATTGCTATGCATGCATAGTACTTTTTACTCTAAAAATCTATAGTACCCACATTTTAGATAGGCTCCTTCAGGAAATGAAATCGGATGATCAACATCGTGCTGGGTTTTTAGAACGGTTTCGAAAAGTCTGGATTGTTCATTTAACACTCTATTATTTAAATCAAAAAAAGATTGAGCCAGAACTCTTGAAGAACAAGATGCCAATACCAGCAATCCTTTCTTTGCTGTGAGCTTCTCTCCTAGTGATGCCAACTGTGCGTACTTTTTCTTTGCCAGTTCCACGTCAGACTTTTGTTTGGCGAAACTTGGTGGGTCGATTACAACGACATCATAACGTTTGCCTCTCTTAATCAATTTTTTCATTTCGGTAAAAGCATCACCTGCAATGGTTTTATGAAGTCCTGAATAGTCGTTCAAGCTTCCATTTTCTATAGCGATTTCTAGTGCTTGCTTGCTTATGTCCAAGCTTGTGACTTCAGTTGCTCCATTAGCTAATGCATGTACAGAAAATCCACCTGCATAAGAAAATACATCCAAAACTGTTTTGTGCGAGCTTAACTCTGCTACTCTTTTTCTATTATGCCTGTGGTCTAAAAAGTAGCCTGTTTTATGGCCCTTTATCACGTTGGCAGTAAATTTAACTCCATGTTCTATAAACTCTACAACCTCATTTTCTAAATCACCATAGATTACCTTACCATCTTCAAGATTATGATTTTTACTGTTTTGAAGATTCCTGCTCAAACGCATCACTATGGTTTTTGTCATAGAAACTTGTTGCAAACTTTTTACTATAGGTTCTAAATAAGGAAGCCATATTTCGGAATATAATTTTACAACTAAAACCGAATCATAAACATCTGCTATTAAACCAGGAAAACCATCATTCTCACCAAATAACAGTCTATAACTATTGGTATTAGTTTGCAGTAGCTCTAACCTTTTGTCATAAGCCAGTTCTATTTTTTGGTGAAAGAAATCTGTATTAATTTCCGCCTTGGTTTCTGCATTGTGAATCATCTTAATACGGATTGGTGATTTATCGTCGTATAATCCAAAGCCTATAACCTTATTTTTGTTTTTGCTGAATACGATTGCTAAATCTCCTGTCTTTGCATCATCATTAATCTTTACAATGCTATTTGAAAAGACCCAAGGATGACCTTTTACTACAGATTGTTCACCTTTAGAGCTCAGTTTTACAGCCAGATTTTTTGGTCTAACATTATCCTTAAATGATATATGGAAAGGCACGAATATTCTAAATTAGAGAAACTTCTATTTTACAAAATGAAGGTAAAATTAACCTTAAATACATCAATAAAATGTCTTTTAATAGATAAAAACTTACTGTTAGCCTTATAAATGCTATTTATTAACAATTGTTAATATCTTTGACATGCAACCAAATCTATGAACAAACTTTAATGGTAATCACTTAAGAGGGTTCTATAATAACTTACTATATGAAAAATATTTTAATTTATGGTGCATCTGGCCACGCTAAGATGATTGTGGATATTATACAGAAGAATAATACTCACAATTTCTTGGGCTTTATAGATTCTTATAAGCCTATTAATGATGATGTATATGGATTTAAGGTTTTAGGTAATTTAGAATTACTGCCAAGCCTCATCAAAAAGTTTGATATTGACGGAATTGTTATTGGTATTGGCAATAATGATACACGGTTACTTGCATATAAGAACATTATTGACGTTGCGCCTAACCTCGAGTTTATTCCTATAGTACATCCCAGCGCTATACTTGCAAATGATATTATAATACCTGAGGGTACCGTAGTTATGCCTGGAGCTATAGTAAACGCTAATGCTAAAGTTGGGAAGTTTTGTCTTTTAAATACAAAATCGTCTCTAGGACATGATTCTATAATGTCTGATTTTTCGAGCTTAGCATCTGGTGCCACAATAGGCGGCAATGTAAAAATAGGGTTTTGTTCTACGATATGCCTAAGCGCATCAGTTGCACAAAATACAACCATAGGTGATTATACTACCATAGGAGGAGGAGCATTAGTTCTAAAGCCTATAGGTGATCATAAGTTAGCATTTGGTGTGCCTATAAATACGATAAAGGACAAAAAAGCGAGTTCTAAAATTCTGGTTAAAAAAGTGCCTTATGCTTCTTAACTCGGTAAGAAATAAGTTTTTTTGGACACTTGATGGCCTTAAAGGAGGGCTTATAAAAAACCAACTCAATGAAGTTAAACTTGGCGTTAAGCATCCTAATTCTGATAAGGCTAAAGACTTAAAGAATCAACATACCAACAACATTATTAAGCATGCGGTTGAAACGACTCCGTACTATGGTAATTTTAATGATGCTAAAACCATTTCAGATTTTCCCGTAATAAGAAAAACGACCATTCAGGATAACTTTGAACAGTTTCAGTCCTATAAATTTAAGGATGCAGATAATTTTAAAGTCTCTACGAGTGGCTCTACTGGAGTTCCTTTTTTCTTATATCAAAACAAAGGTAAACGCAACAGAAATCATGCTGATATCATTTACTTCTTTAATGCTGCCAGTTTTGAAATTGGCAATAGATTATATGAACTTGAAGTTTGGCGAGGACACAATGAAAAGGGTAAATTAAAAGCTTGGCTGCAGAATGCCGTTCAGTTTGATATCTCTAGATTGACCGATGAAAGAATTGAAGCTTTTTTAAGTCTTATAAAAAAAGATAGGCAGTCTAAGAAAACCATGTTAGGCTTTGCGTCTTCTTATGAAATGATCGCCCAATACTTAGAAAGAAACAATATCTTTTTAAAAGATACAGGCATAATAGCTGCTATTGCAAACTCAGAATATTTAAATCCTTATACAAAAGAAACTTTGGGTAAGCATTTAGACACACAAGTACTTTCAAGATATTCTAGCGAAGAAGTGGGTATGATTGCCCAGCAAACGCTGCAATCACCCAACAACTTTGTAATTAATCATGCTAGTTACCATGTAGAAATTTTGAATCTCGATAATGACAAGCCTGTTAAACCAGGTGAATTTGGAAGAATTGTAGTTACTGATTTGTTTAACTATGCAATGCCAATAATTAGATATGATACTGGTGATATTGCAAAACTTGCTTTAAATGAAGATGGCGTAGAGGTATTAGAACAAATTGAGGGTCGTAAGATGGATGTCATTCACGATTCTAAAGGCAATATTGTGTCTTCGTTTGTGGTTTATACTAAGTTTTACAACTACTACCATTTACTAAAGCAGTATCAGTTTATACAGCAAGGGGAAAAAGAATATGAAGTAAAACTAAATCTACAAGGCGATAATTTTGAATTTGAAGATGAATTAATTACCAGTATAAAATCTGACTTTGGTCACGATGCCAATGTTGTCATTACGTATGTTGATGAAATTCCACCGTTATCTTCCGGAAAAAGAAGAAAAGTAATCAACAATTATAAAAAAGCTTAAGAATTTTGTAAGGCTAAAGCTAAAATTTCATCTGTAAAATCACCAAGCAACGGTCCATCTGCTATTTGTAAATCAATACCTAGTTTGTAAGTATTGTACTCTATTAGGTATGGTAAATCGTCTTTGTTTATTCCTATATCCCAGGCAATAATCCTAAAATATGGAACCACATGATGCATGGACTTTACCATTTCTTGCACTTTAGCATAATTGGGTATTTTACAGTCTGCTATACTAATACCTGTTGAAGTTTCAGTTACAACTTCACCTTTAGGATTATAACCTTTTCCTTTTAAAGTTCCATCATGTAATATGCCACAAAAAAGACCTCCTGTTGAGAAATTATCTGTAGAGCTTCCTAACTTTCCAACTCGCAAAACTGAAGATAATATATGTACTCCTTCATTATTTAAGTAAGACACAATTCTAAGGGTGTTTAGGCTCGAAGGGTTGAGAGATTTCAACACGGCACTTTGTTCTAAACATTCTTGAATCACAAAATCTTTACCATACAATCTGAACAGTTTTTCGATACTGTAATCTTTATAAGTGGTCTTGGAATTAAGGACACTAAATGTATTAACCATTTTTCCACGTCCAGAATCTATAGTTGGCTTAATTATTAATTTGCCTTCAATAGATCCACAAGCGTTAATGGCGTCTTGCAAACCCACAATTTCGTCGTTTATATAATAGAAGCCATTAACATTCTGAACAATACGCTTAGGTTGGTTAAACTCCCTAAATAAGTTGTAGGTTAAGTTTTTGTCCAATAATGCTGGCCATTGCCTGCTTTGGTTCAACCTTGGATTAATCTTAGGGTTAAAAATATCATAAGGGACATAATTTTTATGAAACTCACCATTTATACCTTTATAATACCTGTGCCAATAGGTGTTTTTCAACTTATAACCTCTTGCTTTGTAATAAGATTTGGCTTCTTTTATTTCTTTAGCACTTAGTTTTGGCAAATTTCTTTTTGCCATTAAAGATTTCATATACCGTCTAGCACTAATCTCTAATTGCAACTGCGTCAATCGTTGCTGAATAGTAGGTATTCGCTTGATATATGAATTTTTAAAACGTTGATATAAAGACATAAATGTGCTCTTTTTATTAATCTATTTTAGTGCCTTTGCTAAGATTTCATCCGTAAACTTACCAAATAGCGGTCCTGTTACTATTTGAACTTCTAAACCCTGATTATAGGTATTATACTCAACTAAAACAGGCTCATCATTTTTATTAATGGCGATATCCCAAGAGACAAGTTTAAAATATGGAATTCTTACGTGCAGGGATTTTACCATGTCCACGACTTGATTATAATTAGGTACAGTGTATCCGATAAGCTTTACTCCAGAATATGTTTTGTCTAAAGCTAAGCCCTTTTTAGAATAACCTTTGGTTTTAATTCTTCCATAATCATCTACACCACACAATATGCCACCAGAGGAGTAATTATCCGTGCGACTATTTAAACCTCCTACTCTAGCAGTAGTAGAAAGTATATTTACTCCATTACCGTTTAGATATGTTATTACCCGTAAGGTATTTAAACTTGAAGGGTTGAGTTTACGCATTATTTCACTTTGCTCTAAAAACTCTTGTACAATAAAATCCTTTTTATATAGTTTTAAAAGGTCCTCAATACTTAGATTTTTATGTGAGGTTTTATGTCCTGTAACCTCAAAAGCTACAACCTTTTTACCACCACCTGAATCTATACTTGGTTTGATGATAAACTGCTTTCCGTTTTTACTTATTTCATTTATGGCTTCAACTAAATTAGCAAGTTTATCATTTATATAATAAAAGCCATTAATATTCTGAACCACCCGTTTTGGTAGTTCAAAACCTTTAAATATTCGATATATTATATTCTTATCCAACAGAGCTGGCCACTGTATCTTTTCATTAAGCTTTGGTGAAATTTTAGTTTTAAATAAGCCTAATGGAATATAATCTTTATGAAATTCTCCATTCATGGATTTGTAGAACGCATGCCAATCCGTATGACTTAACTTAAAACCTCTTGACTTAAAAAATGATTTTGCTTCTTTAATCTCATTTGCATTCAAGTTAGAAACCTCAATATTGCGCATTAAAGCTTTAACTTTATTGCGAGAGTTCATTTCATGATTGAAATCGAGAACGCGTTTTCTTAAACTACTGAAATACTTTGACGTTATTTTTTTAAAGAAATGGTACATATCATGAAGTTAATATTTCTTTAATGTATAGTTGAATGTCCAACTTTTGAATAATATAACACTAAGATATAGGGCTACGGTTTTAGCCTTTAATTTGTATTGTATTCTTAAAGCAGATTTATTAAAATATTCAGTAATAGCATGGTGGTAAATTACTCCTTGCTTTTCAAACAATCCATAACGCTCGTATTTCATATAGGGTGAAATATTCTTTCCTCTATACTTGTCAAATGTATATAAACTATGAATATAGATATCTTTCTCGGTTAAATGGAAATAGCGTTTTCTAAAATAAAAGGGTTTGTTTTTAATCATAGAATAGGCAACAATTTCATTATTGTGCTTTATGCCCATACATATATCACCATTTTTTAGATCTTCAAGAAAATCTTTTTGATCTAAGCCGCTAATTGAAGCTTTTATCAATTTTAAATCTGACTCATCAAAAACCGTAACCTTTGAATTTATTTTTTCACCTCTTATTTTTTGTGGAACGGCAGTATCTTTAGTTGAAATGAAATAATAATATGGCATTATATCTATACCAATCTTGGCAAGATTATTACGCAGACCTTGCATAAACAAACCATGTTTGGAAAGTTTATATACCCACTTTATCCTATTGATAAAACCTTTTTTATTATTTTCCATTAATAATACTTTGTTGGGTTAAGTTAAAAAAAATGAAATCTTGTACTATCTAATTAGTTTTTAGACCTAAACGAAATATCTCATCTGTAAATTCACCAAAAAACGGTCCAGTAAACATCTGCAAATCTATATTCTGATAAAAGGTATTATATTCAATTAATATAGGTAGGTCGTCTTTATCGATTCCGATGTCCCAAGAAATGATTTTAAACATGGGCACCAATGGATGCATAGCTTTGACCATTTCCTTAACTTTATCATAATTTGGAATTTGAAAACCTTCTAACGGCACGCCTGAAGGTGCTTTACTTAAATCTGACTTTCCGCCCTTTTGTCTATGAATAAATCCTTTACCATATAAACACCCCTCTTTATCAACAGCAAAAGCCATACCGCCAATAGATATATTGTCCGTGTCACTTCCTGGCTTACCAATTCGTAAGTAAGCAGCTAGTACATTCACTTTCCCCTTAATATCTAAATAAGAGACTACCCTAAGTGAGTTAAGTGTTGATGCATTTAACGCACTAAGTTTATCACTCTGATCAACTACTTTCTGTACAATAAAATCTTTATCATACAGCTTATACAAATCAATAATACTTTTATTATCAATTGAAGTTTTATAATTTGATACTTTAAATTTCTTGACCATTTTTCCTTGGCCAGAATCCACAGTGGGTTTAATTATAAATTCAGAGTCAATATTATTACATGCTTCGATGGCAGTGGTTTCGTTTACTATAGTTTCATCTACGTAATAAAAACCATTAATATTGCTCACTACTGTTTTAGGTTGGTTAAACTCCTTAAATATATTAGACATTAAATTTTTATCTACAAATGCCGGCCAATACAACCTTCTGTTGAGGTTAGGTTCCATTATTGGTCTGAAGATATCTAAAGGAAGATAGTCCTTATGAAATTCACCACTTGCAAATTTATAAAACCTATGCCAATAGGTGTTTTTTAATTTATAACCTTTAGATTTATAGAAAGATTTAGCTTCCTCAATTTCGTGAGGTTCTAATTTTGGAATGTTACTATTTCTAATAACTTCCTTTATCATTTTACGAGCATTCATAGTAGCATTAAAAACTACCAATCTCCTTTGATATCGTATAACCTGATCAGTAAAAATCTTTTTAAGTGAATGATAAGCAACCATTTCTAATAACTTTTTAATGTAAAATTAATTGTCTTCTTCTTAAAGATTACTAAACTCAAGTAGAGTTTCATTGGCTCTGAATTCAATTTTTTCTTAAACCTAATCGTAGATTTATTAAAATATTCACTAACACTATAAAAGTTTGTTATGCCTTTTTTTTCTAAATGCTTGTAACTATGATAGCGTAAATATGGTGCGAGGTTCTTGCCTCTATAGGCTTCAAAAGTGTACATGCTATGTAAATAGCTTTCCGTAGGTCGCAAATCAAAAGAACGTTTTCTAAAAGTAAATGGTTTACACTTTATAAACATATAAGCCGCAATTTCCTCTCTGTTCTTTAGTCCGATACAAATTTCACCGTTTTTAAGGTCAGCTAGTAAATCTTTCTGCTCAATACCTATTATGGTATTCTTTATGTAATTAATTTCAGCTTCTCCAAAAGTGGTTATTTCAAAATCTTTATCTTCTCCCCTAATTTCTGGAGGTGTAACAGGGCTAGTAGCTTCCCTAACCCAATAATATGGCATAAAATCCAATCCAATCTTGGCTAAATTGTTACGCACACCATGCCAAAATAATCCATGTTTTATGATATTGGACATCCATTTAACTCTATAGGATAAGCCTTTTTTGTCTCCTTCCATAAATTAATGGTTATTTATAAATACGACCATAGCGACCATTGCCAGGCTCCATATCCATTTGAGCTCTAAACTCTGACGGAGTCATAATTTCTCTGTTATTGGCTTTGGCTATTGTATGTATCCGCTCTATTAGCGAAGTATTGGTAGCTAACCGTGTGCGTTCTGCATCAAACCAAATATTGTCCTCTAAACCAACTCTTACTCCTTTGCCAATAGCAACAGCCAAAGAATTCATCATCAATTGTCCATTACCAATACCAGCAACACTAACCAAAGCATCTTCAGGAATATCATTAAGCATTACACCTGTATGTAATAAATTGGTTTGTGCGCAGGCAATATTTCCAAAAAGTAGATTATAATATAATGGAGGCCTTATGTAATCTTTCTTCACCAAGTACTTTCCAAAGTTAATCATACCTACATCAAATACTTCCAATTCTGGTACAATTCCCTTAGCTTTCATTGTTTTTGCCAAGTCTTCAATCATACTTGGAGCGTTCATGCTCGCTACCCTATTAAAATTTAAAGAACTTAGGGTTAAACTGCCCATATCTGGTTTTAAGTCACCCTCTAAAGATAATACGTCTGCTCTCTTATCCAAAGTATTAAAATTACGACCACTAAGCGATGTACAAATCACTAAGTCTGGCGCGTATTTTCTTATACCCTCTATCAATTGAGCGTAAACTTCTTTTTTGTAAGTAGGTACACCAGTCTTTTCATCCCTGGCATGTATGTGAGTCATAGTTATGCCTAGCTCGTACGCACGGTGAACATCTTCTACAATTTCATTGACTGTAACAGGTACATGAGGTGTCATGTCCTTAGTGGGTATCATTCCGGTAGGAGTGAAGTTTATGATTAGCTTATTCATTCGATTTGGGTTAAATGATGACGAAAGCTAGCTTATTTCTTAAATAAAACACAAATAATCCGATTAAATGAGAGTCTATGACTATAAATTGAACATTTTTTAAGTTTGTAGCAACAAAAAAACGCAATCAAATTAATGATTGCGTTTTTATATTCTAGATTCTGAAATAAATTCAGAAATCAAAGATTCGACCTAGTCAATGAAAAATCTAACTTACTTCACTTCCTCAAAGTCTACATCTTCTACATCACTACTATCGTTAGCATCTTGAGCTTGTCCTTTTGCACCTGCTCCCGCATCCGTTGGTCCACCTTCTGGTGCACCTTGTGCTTCGGCCTGTGCTTTGTACATCTCTTCGCTAGCAACTTTCCATGCTTCATTGATTTTCTCTAAAGCTGGATCTATTACCGCGATATCTTTAGTTTCATAAGCTTTCTTCAATTCCTCTAAAGCTTCTTCAATTGGCTTCTTCTTATCATCAGATAATTTATCACCAAATTCTTCTAATTGCTTTTCAGTTTGAAAGATCATTGCATCAGCCTGATTCAACTTATCTGCAGTTTCCTTAGCTTTTGCATCTGCTTCTGCATTAGCTTCAGCCTCTTGCTTCATTTTAGCGATTTCCTCTTCTGTTAATCCAGATGACGCTTCAATACGGATATCTTGCTTCTTACCAGTGGCTTTATCTTCCGCAGACACTTTAATGATACCGTTGGCATCAATATCAAACGTTACTTCAATCTGAGGTGTTCCTCGTCTTGCTGGTGGAATTCCATCCAAGTGGAAACGACCAATCGTTTTGTTATCTGCTGCCATAGGACGCTCACCTTGTAATACGTGAATCTCTACCGATGGCTGATTGTCTGCTGCTGTTGAGAATACTTGCGATTTCTTTGTAGGAATCGTTGTATTGGCATCAATCAACTTGGTCATTACATTACCCATGGTTTCAATACCTAGTGATAATGGAGTAACATCTAATAAAAGAACGTCTTTTACGTCACCGGTTAATACACCACCTTGAATACCAGCACCCAATGCTACAACTTCGTCAGGGTTTACACCTTTACTTGGTGCTTTTCCGAAGAATTTCTCTACAGCTTCCTGTACTGCAGGAATACGTGTAGAACCACCTACCAAGATTACTTCGTCAATATCAGACTTAGATAATCCTGCTGCTTTCAATGCCGTTTCACATGGCTCAATAGTACGTTTGATTAAATCATCGATTAACTGCTCAAATTTAGAACGTGTCAATGTACGTACCAAGTGCTTAGGTCCACTAGCGGTAGCGGTTACATAAGGTAAGTTGATTTCTGTCTGTGCAGAAGATGATAATTCAATCTTCGCTTTTTCAGCTGCTTCTTTAAGACGTTGTAAAGCCATAGGATCTTTACGTAAGTCCATATTTTCATCATTCATGAACTCATCAGCTAACCAATCGATGATTCTTTCATCAATATCGTCACCACCTAAATGTGTGTCACCATCTGTTGATAATACTTCAAACACTCCGTCTCCTAATTCAAGAATGGAAACATCGTGTGTACCACCACCAAAATCGAATACAACGATTTTTTGGTCTTTAGATTTTTTATCCAATCCGTAAGCTAAGGCCGCAGCAGTAGGCTCATTGATAATACGCTCTACTTTTAATCCTGCAATCTCACCAGCTTCTTTTGTTGCTTGACGCTGTGAGTCATTAAAGTATGCTGGCACAGTAATAACTGCTTTACTTACATCAGCTCCTAAATAATCCTCAGCAGTTTTCTTCATCTTTTGAAGAATCATAGCTGACAATTCTTGTGGTGTGTATAAACGACCATCAATATCCACACGTGGAGTATCGTTGTCACCTTTTACCACTTTATACGGCACACGTTCTGCTTCTTTTTTAGATTCAGAATATTTGTTACCCATAAAACGCTTAATAGAATAAACCGTTTTTGTTGGGTTTGTTACTGCTTGTCTTTTTGCTGGATCACCAACTTTAATTTCACCACCTTCTACAAAGGCAATAACCGAAGGTGTTGTTCTCTTACCTTCAGCGTTTGGGATTACAACTGGCTCGTTACCTTCCATTACAGAAACGCAAGAGTTGGTTGTACCTAAATCAATTCCAATAATCTTACTCATAATTAATATCTATATTTTGTTGTGTTTTTAATTTTTAACTCGACTAGTATAAGTCAAGTTCTATGCCATGACAAAAAATGTGACATGATGTCAGATTTCTTTTTGAGAAAGTATTTCTTATTGAGCATCACTTTGGAATAACCTTTGATGCTATAAAGAAAAACTTTAGATATCATGAAACGTATTTTAACCTTTATTTCAGTATTTGCTTTATTATTAACCGCTTGCGAAGGCCCTCAAGGTCCTCCGGGTTTTGATGGATTTGATGGCCAGGACGGCCAAGATGGTGTTGGTGTTCCTCCAGCTTTTGAAATTGTTCTAGATTTCACTCCTGAAGATAACTATGAACTTATAGAACCTTATGGTTTTGAGGTTGGACCTACAGCTGTTGCCCTAGTTTATATTTCATGGGAAGTAGACAATGGTCAGGACATATGGCGACCATTACCTCAAACGGAATATTTTGAAGATGGAACTCTAGTCTATAATTTTGATTTTACACAAAATGATGTCCGATTCTTTTTAGACGGAACCATAGACTTTTCGACATTAGACCCTTCTTACACAGATGCGCAAGTATTCAGAGTTGTTTTGGTACCTGCTGAAAATGTTGGCCGTGTAGATTTATCTGATTTAAATGCTGTAATGAGCGCATACGGAATCGAAGAATTTATAAAACGTTAACTTAACCTACATATAAATTAGCTAGCAGCTTTGATTAAAAATCAAGGCTGTTTTTTTTATAAAAAATCCAGATAAACATAATGTATATTTGCAATAGAAATTTAGAACACAAATGGAATGTATCTCTGTTTTTGACATGCTTAAGATTGGTATTGGACCATCGAGCTCACATACCTTAGGGCCTTGGCGTGCTGCTGAGCGCTGGATACAAGAACTTAAAGATAAAAACCGCTTTGATAAGGTTGAAAACATAACTGTAGATCTTTATGGTTCATTATCCCTAACAGGAAAAGGACATGCCACGGATTATGCTGTAATGTTGGGTCTTAGTGGATCCGATCCTGAGCGCGTTCCGGTTGAGGATATTGACAAAACTGTGGCTAATATAAAAACTACAAATACCTTAAATTTTAATGGTGAAAAAGCACTTCCTTTTAACCCAAAGGAACAGATAAAATTCAATCGTAAGTTTTTACCGTTTCATGCCAATGGACTTACTTTTACTGCTCTTATAAATGGTCGAAATTATAAATCTACTTACTATTCCATTGGTGGAGGCTTTGTAGTACAGGAAGAGCGTAAAATTTCTAAGGCCAATAAAATTATTTTCTACTGTACATTTCCTTATCCTGTTGAAAAAGGAGATGAACTTCTAAAATATTGCCATCAGTTAAATTTACCAATTTCTGGAGTTGTATTGGAAAATGAAAAATCCATACGAGATGAAGGCAACATCGATTTCGAATTACAACGTATATGGACGACAATGCTAGAGTCTATGTACACAGGCTGTCACACAGAAGGTAACCTACCAGGCGGACTTAATGTAAGGAGACGTGCTTACGATATGCACAAAAATTTAATAGGTGATTATACATATGAAAACCCTGAAGCATGGTTGCAAACCATTAGAAAAACTGAAGTTAAATTCAGACAAATATTAAAATGGGTGAGTTGTTTTGCCTTAGCTGTAAATGAAGTTAACGCTTCCCTTGGTCGTGTGGTTACTGCACCTACAAATGGTAGTGCTGGAGTAATTCCTGCAGTTTTGATGTATTATATGGTTATTGAAAATCATGAAGCAGACTTTGAGCACATTAAAAAGTTCTTATTAGTGGCCAGCGAAATTGGAAGTATCTTTAAAAAAGGTGCGACTATATCTGCAGCAATGGGAGGTTGCCAAGCAGAAATTGGAGTGTCCTCAGCCATGGCAGCAGGTGCGCTATGCGAATTGATGGGTGGAACACCAGAACAGGTTTTAGTTGCTGCCGAAATTGCGATGGAACATCACCTAGGTTTAACCTGCGACCCAATTGGTGGATTGGTACAGATTCCATGTATAGAACGTAATTCTATGGGAGCCATTAAAGCTATTAATGCTGCTGAATTGGCATTAGATACAGATCCGAAAAATGTAAAAGTTCCATTAGATAAAGTCGTCAACACCATGTGGGAAACTGCAAAAGATATGAATACCAAGTATAAAGAAACCTCGGAAGGTGGTTTGGCTGTTGGTGTTCATATGTCGGATTGTTAAAAGCCCATCCTAGCCTTCCCAGAGGGAAGGAACTCTTACTCAAACGTAAATTGGAATTTGTTTTTTAGTTTTTGGAATTTGTAATACACCCTTCTCTCCTTCTTGTATCGACCAAATAAATAATTTTCCACTCATCATTTACCTTTATAAGCTGAAAGGAATTCACTCCGCAGTGGCTAAAATTGCCATTATACCAAAATTCGTAAGGTGTCCAAGCATTTGCCATATTTCCATCTACTTGAATATTGAAATCCAACAATTTTTCCTCAAACGTCCTGTCCTTAGGCATACTAGCGATATTCTCAAGAAACTGGCTGTAGTCACTTTCTTGTAAAACTGTCTTGCCTTCTTTGTCCTCCGAAATGGATTGCATTTTTATATCGCCTTTTGCCATAGCCTTAAGCTTTGTGGTATCTTGTTTATGGAAAGCTTCGAAAAATTCAACGATTGTTGCTTTTACATTTTCCTTTTCAGTTTTTTGTGCGTTTACAATCAATGTGAAGCAGAACGCTGAAAGCAGTAACAGTTTTTTCATCTTATAAAATTTTAATCAAAATACGACTGATGCCGTATTTCTATCGTAGAATAAACAAAAGTTTAACAAATCTCTTTATTTTTACATCACTAATTTAATCATTATGTCTGTAGCCAAGAAAGAATACAAAAGAATCACCGTAAAAACCCTTGTGGATATGAAGTCCAAAGGCGAAAAAATATCCATGCTTACCGCTTACGATTACACCATGGCAAAAATTGTTGATGGCGCAGGTGTTGATGTAATTTTGGTAGGCGATTCTGCAAGTAATGTTATGGCTGGGCATGAAACCACTTTACCTATTACATTAGACCAAATGATTTATCACGCATCATCTGTTGTACGTGCTATTGATAGAGCATTAGTCGTTGTTGATTTACCTTTCGGAACCTATCAAAGTGACCCAAAGGAAGCCTTACGTTCTGCCATACGTATTATGAAGGAATCTGGTGGACATGCCGTAAAGCTTGAAGGTGGTAAAGAAATAAAGGATTCAATTAAGCGTATTTTAAATGCTGGAATTCCGGTTATGGGACATTTAGGACTCACACCACAATCTATTTATAAATTTGGAACCTATACTGTTAGAGCAAAAGAAGAACAAGAAGCTTTACAACTTAAGGAAGATGCTATAATGTTAGAAAAAGCGGGTTGTTTTGGCATTGTCTTAGAAAAAATCCCAGCAGATTTGGCCAGGCAAGTCGCAGAAAGCGTTTCTATACCAATTATAGGTATTGGCGCTGGCGATGGCGTGGATGGACAAGTACTGGTGCTTCATGATATGATTGGGATGACGCATGAGTTTAATCCTCGTTTCTTACGTCGCTATATGAACCTTTATGATGACATGACCAACGCTATTTCTCAATATGTAGAAGATGTGAAGTCTGAGGATTTTCCTAATGATAAGGAGCAGTACTAAAAGCCCCTTTTAATTTCCCCAGAGGAGAAAAAACCATTTGTGTAAATTAGTGTAAAAAAATCCGTGCTAATCCGTGAAATTCGTGTCTAATTTCTAATGTCAAACAAAATCCTTTCAAATAAAAGTAATCTTCAAGTCCTCTACGAAGACAATCATATCATCGTTGTCAATAAACGTGCTGGTGATATTGTGCAAGGTGATAAAACTGGCGACAAACCTTTAAGTGATGTTGTAAAGGATTACATAAAAGATAAATACGACAAACCTGGGAATGTATATTTAGGTGTTGTGCATCGTTTAGATAGGCCTACCACAGGTATTGTGCTGTTTTCTAAAACCAGTAAGGCCTTACCAAGACTAAATAAATTATTCGCAGAAAAAAAAGCCAATAAAACGTATTGGGCCTTGGTAAAAAATCCACCTCCGAATACAGAAGACCAATTAATCCACTGGCTAAAAAAGAATCCGAAAAAAAATAAATCAACAGCATATAGCAAAGAGGTTGATGGCAGTAAAAAAGCTATTCTTCATTATAAAATCATTAAAGCATTAGATAATTTTTATTTGCTGGAAGTTGATTTAGAAACCGGAAGACACCATCAAATCCGTTGTCAGCTTTCTAAAATTGGCTGCCCTATAAAGGGAGATTTAAAATATGGCTTTGATCGTAGTAATAAAGATGCGAGCATTAGTCTTCATGCAAGACGACTGGAGTTTGTTCATCCTGTAAAGAAAGAAAATATAATCATAACCGCACCTCTGCCAAAGGATACTTTATGGCAAGCTTGTGAAAGTTAGAGTGTTCGGTATGGGTATTTTAAATTGAGTTTCGTACCGTTTTCAGGTTGTGTGTTTAATTGAAAATCTGCATTTATCAACTCTGCACGTTTTTTCATATTGGTCATTCCAGACCCTTGCTCTGCAGTAGCTAATTCGAAACCATTACCATCATCTTCTACCTTAATGTTCAAAAATTCTTTATGATATTCGATTTCAACATTCAGATGTTCTGCTTCAGCATATTTTAAAGTGTTTGAAGTAAACTCTTGTAAAATCCTAAAGAGAATGATTTCGTCTTTATGGTTTTCAAATTCTACATTATCTCCATTAATAGTGAGATTTGCTTGTATTAAACCTGACTTATTTAGGCGTTCAATTTCATTCTTTACTGTGGCATCAAACCCTAAATTGAAAATGACATCACTATTTAAGGATTTTGATAAAGCTCTTACTTCGTCTAACGATTCTTTTAAGTATTGAGAAGCATTAGCAACTTTAGATTTAACCTCTTCTCCAACCACTTTTACTGCAGATTTCATTTGCATAGTGGCCAGCACAAGCATTTGCCCAACGTTATCATGCAATTCTCTGCCTACGTGCTTTAGAGTTTCTTCTTGAATCTCTTGTTGGGTTTTAGCCAATTCTTCTTCAAACTCTTTTTGTTGTTTTATTTTATCAAGCAATAATTGATTTTTACGTTTTTGAAACATGATAAAAAACAGAACAAAGACAACAATTATAATCAGGAAAAAGAAAATCACATAAGAAATTAAGGCAATCTCCTCGTTGCTGATGGTTTTTTGTATTGAATTGTATAAAGAAATCCAAATGTAAAGCATACGTATAAAAAAATGTTAGCAATTAGAAGATACAAACTTCTAAATTCAATGAAACTTTGATTGATCTCATAGAAATATGCATCAAAGATAAATAATGGAGTAACACATAAAAACCATAATAAAAGCCCTGAACTTATATAAAAATATGGTGATTTATAAAAGAACAATATCTTTTCGCTATTCAACAATTGCTTATAATATAGCATCACAAAAACGAAAACGACAAATGTACTTAAAAGAAAATCATAGGGTATTGATTTTATAAAAAACCCGCCAGAAAAAACAAAATACAATACCGAAAATATTACATATAAAATTATAATTAGCTTGATAATACTTTTATCTATTTTACTCTTTATCAGCTTGTTATAAAACACCCCAAACAAAAGAATTGTTGCTAGGTTAAATAGATTATAAAGCCATGAATTGTAGCAAAAAACACTATTTTTTATCCAAATAAATATCTCATTATCAAAATTATACTGAAGTATGTAACCGTACATACCAATTGTCTCAACAATGACCATTATCCAGAGATACCATACAAATGGTTTTATTTTATAATCTCTAGTTTTAATGTAATAGATTGATCCAGCAACGGCTGCAATTAACTCTAATATATGGAAAAGGAATACGTTAAAATTCATTCCATCTTAGTCAGTTTTTTACTGTGGATAATTAGCTCCTGGTGGCATTCCATTCCCTCCATGATTTAACCCTGAACCACCTGGTATATCTCCACTCTCTTGAAACATAGGAAAGACGCTACCTTGAGACTTATTCATATAACCAGTTGGTATAAAGAACATCGTTGTTAATCCTGTTTCTTTGCCAGAATTTGGATGTGCTCCTAAATAAACACGGATCCCATCCATGGTATAACCTAATTCACCAGCTTGGTTTTCTGCATAATTAATGTAGTTCTGAATATCCTCAAGTTTCCACCAAGAAGAACGATTATCACCTCCGTCAGCAGAATTCTTATAAAGAGAATCATTAATAATGCGATGTTTAATGTTGTACGCTTGATCTAAAGTCTTTGCCTCTTTGGGCGTAATCAACCCTTTTGGTTCTGTGATTGGAGATTCGTTCTCCATTTCGATAGACCCACAACAATAATAATACATCGCCAAGGCACCCAGTAATACACCAAGAATAAGTAATCCTAATTTTTTCATAATAAGTCTTCAAATTAATTAATAGTTGAGCCTAAATTATTGAAATTAGTTAACAAAAAAAATTATTATTAATTGTTTTCTTACAACTTCAGCCTTTTAGTCTAAGATTTATGATGTTTCCAGTAGTTTTTTGACTCAACACATTAATGGATTTTTCTGTTAATTGAAGTACTCTAGGATAACCTCCAGTGGTCTGGCAATCTCGCATCAAAACTATTAAATTGCCCTTTGGTGTAAGCTGAACTGTTCCCGGCAAAACTGGTGAGGTTAGGATAGACTCAAGATTATTTTTCAAAAGTGGCTCTAATTGATAGGCCATGCGGTTATTGTATTTTGAAACTTTAAGTTCAGAATTAATAAGCTGCGTTTTTAGCTCGGTTGATAATTTATTGAACTCTGGTCCTTTATACACTTCGAGAATATCACTTAACACTACAGAATCATCAAATTTTACTGATGCCTTGGATGCATTGTAACTACTGTCGTAGCTCACATATTCTAAAGTATCACCTTTACTGATGGTGTTGGATTCTGTAATGGGACTGTACTGGCTTTGGCTTTCTAAAACTTCATTGGTTTTAAATCCGTCTTTTATGGCTAAATAGGTTCTAAATCCCGTTTTAGTCTTTCCAAAACTTATAATGTCATTTTTTTCCACGCCTATGACTTCGTTTTGTTTTACCAAACTATTATTCAACTTTGTATTCATTACTGCTCCTGAAATGACTATAGTAGTTGGTTTTGTAAACTGAAATTCGCCACCAATCATGGTCATTTCAATTAAGGCTGAATCCATATCATTCCCTAAAAGCAGGTTGGCGAACTGAGCGGAATATGCATCCATAAAACCAGAAACTGGCACTCCATAATTTCTAAAGCCAAAACGCCCTAAATCTTGAATCGTAGAATAAAATCCAGGTTTTAAAACTTTAAGCATTTTGTTTTATGGGCTTTAATTGATATGCTGATTTAGACATACGGTTTTCAATATCTAAGTATTCACTCTCCTCAATAGGCCTGAATTTTACTTTATCACCTGCTTTTACAAAACAAGGTGGATTTTGAGAAGGCACAAATAATTCTATCGGAGTTCTACCTATGATGTGCCACCCTCCAGGACTGTTTTGCGGATAGATTCCGGTTTGCTGCCCCCCTATGGCAACCGAACCTTTTTTAATATTGAGATTGGGTGTTGACTTTCTATCTAAATAGAGCTTAGGATGGAGTCCTCCCAAGTATAAAAATCCAGGTAAAAAACCTATGAAATATACTGTGTAAATTTCGTTAGAATGAAGTTCAATTATTTCGCTTTTGGATAGCTTTTTTTGATTCGAAAAATCTTCTAAATCTTGACCGAAATCGGTATTATAACAAACAGGTATTTCCCAAATAGAAGCATTAGTGGACTCAACCTCATTTTGTTCATTATATATAGTTTTTAGACTCGAAATTTCATCATTGATATTATCAATAGTAAAATTATAATTTATTAATATTGAGTTATATGTGTTAATTATCTCAACTTTTTGTTTAATTATATATTTTTTGATGTTATTTTTAAAATTCAAGATGTCTTTTAGAATTTTTTCATCAATTATCGCTGGCCATTCTATTAAAATAGCACGTTCTCCATAGCGAGAAAATTTCAAATTATAAGACATAAATTTTTAACTGATTTGAATTTTATATTCGGGCAGTTTTTCATTCAAAAACTTTAAAATTTCTGAAGCATTTTTAGTGTCTCCATGAACACAAAAAGTTGATGCTTTTATAAGTACTTCTATCCCATCAACTGTACTTACTTTATGATGCGTTATCATCCTTAAGACATGTTTAAGAATTTCATCCTTTTCCGTTAAAATTGCATTATCCATTTCTCGAGACACCAAAGAAAGATCTGTATTATAGTTTCTATCTGCAAAAGCTTCATAAGTCACTTCAATACCTTCTGCTTCCGCTACTTTAGTAATAACAGAAAAGTAAGGCGCATAAAGTTTTAAAGGCAAAGCAATACTTTTTATAACTTCAACAATCACATTTGCTGTTTTTTCATCCTTTGCGGCTAAATTATACAAAGCACCATGTGGTTTTATGTGATGTAACATAGCATTTTCTGAACGCAATACATTTTGAAGTACTCTAATTTGCTGCTTTAAACTAGTATATAAGTCTGCGGCTGTCATTTCTATAATCTCCCTTCCAAAATTAGTTTTATCAGGAAACGATGGATGTGCACCAATTTTAACATTGTGCGCTTTAGCTAACCTTACGACTTCAGTCATTGTAAAGGTGTTGCCCGCATGACCACCACAGGCAATATTGCACGATGACAAATGTGGCATTAAGTCAGGCTCATTGCCCATACCTTCTCCTACGTCAGCATTGATATCTATTTTTATTAAAAGACTCATAAAAACACCCCCTAAAGTCCCCTCAAGGGGATAATTATTCAATAAAACATTTAGATAAGATTAAAAACACTCAAAATTCCTTTTACACCTAAAAAGATAGTGATTATTAGAATTATAATTCCAAAAACGTTCTGAAGTTTTGAGTTTGTATAGTTCCCAAGGACAATCCGTTTGTTCATAACCCAGAGTAAAAATCCTGCAATAATGGGCAAGAGCAAACCATTAGCGACTTGAGCAAATTTGATGATTTCAATGGATTTAAATCCAATTGAAGAGAATATGACACCTAAAACAAGAATAAACATCCAAACCGCTCTAAATCTTGGTGACTTAAGATTTGCTTTCCATCCCAAACAGCCACTCGCTACAAAAGCTGCTGCCAAAGGTGCAGTTATAGCACTTGTAATACCAGCAGCAAACAAACCGATGGACAAAAAGTATTTGGCATTAACACCGAACAAAGGCTCAAGTCCTTTGGCCAGATCTGATGCATTTGAAATATCTTGGTGTGGAATAGCAGAAGCAGATATAATTATACACATCGACACCAAACCTCCTAAAATGACGGCAATTATAGTGTCTTTTCTTGCGTAGCTTAAATCACTCTTGGATTGCCATTTGGTCTTTGCCAATGATGCATGCAAGAATAAATTATAAGGTACAACAGTTGTACCAATGAGGCCAATAATGGTGAGAATACTCTTATCGGGAAATTTAGGAATGAGCATACCTTTTACCACTTCCAAAATATCGGGTTTTGTAATAATAGCTGTGGTTAAAAATGCTAAACTCATCAGGATTACCAAAACTACTAAGGTTTGTTCAAGCACTTTATAATTTCCAATATAGAGTAAAATAAAGGCTACAGCACCTATAACCATGGGAATAACTGTGAAATTTGAGCTACCAATGACAATTTCAGGATTACCGAAAAGCGTTTGCACTCCCAAAGCTCCTCCACTAATGTTTCCAGCTTCGTAAGCAGCGTTACCAACCACAATAGCCGATAACATTAAACCAATGGCTAATCCTCTTGCTACTGGACTTTTTATTTCTTTTCTAATAACTTCGGATAAGCCTTTTTGGGACACAATACCCAATCTAGCTGCCATTTCTTGTAATACAATAGTTGCCAAAACCGATAACACTAATGCCCAAAGTAGTGCATAACCAAAGTTGACACCAGCCAAGGTACACAGTGTTACAGTACCTGGACCTATAAATGCTGCCGCTACCAATGGACCAGGTCCTATATTTTTGAAGAATTTCCTAATCATTATCTATGGAATTCAAGGCATAAATAGCGAAACTACCTAGCCAATGTCCTCCTTCGTAGCTATCTCCTACAATGCTTGGTAAAGAGTAATTAATGTGCTGATTGGCTATATTTTTAAGATGCTCAAATTCTGGAATGCCTTTGGCAATTTCGTTGAGGCTCCATGCTCTTGAAAAATTGACACCATCTAAATGCACGAGCTTTCCGTCCGTTCTGTCTGAGACTTTACCGACTTCGATATCAAAATCTTCGTTGTTGAGCTCTGGCATAAAATCGTTTACCCAAACCATAAACTCATCTTTAGACAATACACGCTTCATTAAAGCCGCTTCTTCCAAACAAGGAGATAAAAAATCAAATCCGCTTGGCTCCCATTCCAACGGACAATCCTGATCATCCATATAAAAATCCTCGGCTCGTTTTTCAATGACAGCTTTCAGCTCTGAATGCCCTACTGTTACTGCATAATCGTAGGCAAAACTTAACCCGAAGGCTGTATTTGGGTGCTCTCCCACTCTAATAGGATAGTTGAGTTTTGGTAGAAACTCTAAATATTTATTGGCGATTAAATCTGTTAACGGTTGGAGGTTATTTTCCAGTTCCCTTGCTGTAGAGTGATTCCATTTCTGCAGTTCTTCAGCCAATTTGAGCAACCATGCCCAACCATAAGTACGCTCGTAAGTTTTATTGTGCTTACCGTGAAAATAGGCGACTTCTTTTTTAATATTTTCTTCTGAAATGCTTTGCAACAACCAATTCTGCATCTCGGTTCTCTTTTCCAAATCTGGAAACTGACGTAATAAACTCACCATGCTCCAATGGCCATGAACAGCAGAATGCCAGTCAAAACAACCGTAAAAGGTTGGATGTAATGTTTTTGGTGATTTTAAATCGTCATCGCTTCCTAAGGTTTGACCGAGTTTATTAGGATATTCAGTGCCAACGCAAGCAAGTGGTAATTCTGCTAAACGGTTGGCTTGTTCGAGGTTGAGGGTTGGTATTTTTTCGTTTTCAATTTTAGTAGTTACGTTGCCAGTGTTCTTTTCCTTTTTGGTATTACAACAAAAAATAAAAAAGCAAAGCAACAGGACTATATTTTTCATAATAATTATTTATAAATTTTATCAAAATTGCTCCATAGCATTTCGACTGTGCTCAATGTGACATGCAAATAGAAAACAGTTACCCTAACCAACCCTCTCTATCCAAACTACGGTACTGAATAGCTTCGCTTATATGAGCGCCCAAAACATTTTCAGAACCTTCCAAATCGGCAATGGTTCGTGAAACTTTAAGAATTCTGTCATAAGCTCTGGCAGAGAGATTTAAGCGTTCCATGGCGGATTTTAAAAGCTTCAATGACGCCTCGTCTAACTTGCAATATTTACGAATTTGCTTGGTGTTCATCTGCGCATTATAATGCACATTTTCCAATTCTTTAAAGCGTTCGGTTTGCACCTCTCTCGCTTTAGTCACACGTTTTCTAATATCCACTGAAGATTCGCCTTTTCTATCATCCGATAGTTTTTCAAAAGGCACTGGAGTCACTTCAATATGAATATCTATTCGATCTAACAAAGGTCCTGAAATTTTACTGAGATAGCGTTGCATTTCAGCTGGACTAGACGTCACAGGCGCATCAGGATCGTTAAAATAACCACCAGGACTTGGATTCATACTCGCAACCAACATAAAAGATGATGGATAGGTTACCGTAAATTTCGCTCTAGAGATGGTTACTTCTCGATCTTCCAGAGGTTGCCGCATCACTTCCAAAACTTCGCGTTTAAATTCTGGTAATTCGTCCAGAAATAATACTCCGTTATGTGATAATGAAATTTCACCTGGTTGTGGATAACTTCCGCCTCCAACGAGTGCGACATTCGATATTGTATGATGCGGACTTCGGAACGGTCGCTGCGCCATTAAGCCAGCATGGGCTTTTACACGACCTACAACTGAATGAATTTTCGTCGTTTCCAAAGCTTCATGAAGCGTCATTGGTGGCAAAATGCTTGGTAAGCGTTTTGCCAACATGGTTTTACCCGAACCTGGCGGACCAATAAGAATGATGTTGTGACCACCTGCTGCTGCAATTTCCATACAGCGTTTTATACTTTCCTGTCCCTTTACATCCGCAAAATCAAATTCCGGAAAATCGAGGTTTTTATAAAACTCCTCTCGTGTATTTATAATGGTTTCTTCAATGTGAATATTTTTATCAAAATGCTCAATCACCTGAGTGATGTTATCGACTCCATAAACTTTTAAATCGTTGACAATAGCAGCTTCCTTCGCATTTTGGCTTGGCAGAATAAAACCTTTAAAACCTTCTTCCCTAGCCTTCACAGCTATTGGCAATGCCCCTTTAATAGGCTGCAAACTTCCATCTAAGGACAATTCGCCCATAATGAGGTAATCTTCTAAGTTTTCGGCTTTTATTTGGCCTGATGCAGCCAGTATTCCAACAGCTAAGGTTAAATCGTATGCTGAACCCTCCTTTCGCAGGTCGGCAGGCGCCATATTGATGGTAATCTTTTTCCCTGGAATACGATAGCCATTGTTTTGAAGTGCTGCTGCTATACGGTAATTGCTCTCTTTTATCGCGTTATCCGGAAGTCCGACCAAATGGTAACCAACACCTTTATCTACATTAACCTCAACGGTTACGGCTGAAGCCTCTACACCAAAAACGGCACTGGCGAAAACTTTTTTGAGCATAGATTTTTGTTTGTTTAAATCTACAAATTAAAGTTCATTTATAAAATCCAACGCACGCCATTCATTATAATATATGTTACGTTTGTCAATAAACCCTACGTGTCCGCCGTATTTTGGCATCTCTAAAAAAAGGTTTGGATTGTGCTTGGCTTCTTTAACTGGATAACATTCCGCAGATAAAAACGAATCATTAAGTGCATTGATTATTAAACTTGGCACTTTTATGTTCGGCAAAAATTGCAGACAACTCGCTTTCTCATAATACTCAGAAGTATCCTTAAAACCGTGGGCTTTAGAGGTATAAACTTCATCGAATCCAATTAAAGTTTTGATTGAACTAAAATCTTTAATATTAATATTATCAGGAAATTGTGATAATTTAGGTTTCAATTTATCTTTTAAATGTTTTAAAAACCGAATCGCATAATGCTTATTCTTTAAGCTCAACAATGCATCACATGAGCCTTTTAAATCGCAAGGTGTAGAAATGGCGATAACTGCTTTTATTTCTTTTGGTACGTCATCACGTTCGCCTACATATTTTAAAGCCATGTTAGCGCCAAGGCTGATGCCTTTAATGTAAATTTCGTCGTATTGGTTTTTCTCCAATATACTGTTGATGACGGCTTCCAAATCTTCCGTTGCACCAGAATGGTAGCTGCGATACAAAAGATTGGGTTCACCACTACAACCTCTAAAATTGACCGCACAGGCATCAATGCCGTTTTCGTTGAATAATTTTGCTGTTCCTGTGATGTAGGGTCGCTGGGCGTTGCCTTCTAAACCATGAAGCAAAACAATGACCTTATTAGACTTTTGCTCAGCGTAACTCCAATCTAAATCGAGAAAGTCACCATCTGGTAACGTGATGCGTTCTCGTGTTTGTACTACACCTTTTACACGTCTTGCTAAACCTGAAAATACGGTTGATGTAAAGCTTTTCTTTGCCCAGAATGGTGGTTTGTATGTTGGTTGGATTATTGGCATCCCCTTTGTCTTACGGACATTTCCCCAAAGGGGAAATATTTAAGAATTAATTTTGACATCTAAAATAGATGTATAAGATTTTAAAAATCTATCAAGATATAACATCTTTGCGTCTTCGCGACTTTGCGTGAAACTCATTAGCCCAAAATATTTATTCCTTCAAAACTGTAAACTCTATTGAAGAATCATTAAACACCCTATGCGTTTGTGCTTTAAAATCCGACTCCTTTGCTTCAAAGATATTATCCACATAGGTCTGCGGATTGGCGTCTATGTAAGGAAAAAAGGTACTCTGCACCTGTACTTGAATTTTATGTCCTTTTTTAAACGTATGGAACACATCTTGCAACTTCAAATTTACCGCTGTTTTTTGATTTGGTACAAAAGGTTCTGGCCTTTCCATGCTGTTTCTAAAGCGTCCTCTCATAACTTCACTTCTTACCAATAGATGGTAGTTACTAAGTTTTAGATGATCTTGTACATCTTCATTGTCTTCTGGTGTTTCCATATCAGAAGGATACACATCAACGACTTTTACAATCCAATCGGCTGCTGTCCCTGTTGTGGACACATTTAGCTTTGTTAAAATATCTCCGGCTAACGTAATGTCTTTTTCAAGTATGTCAGTTTCAAACACCAATACATCTGGTCGTCTTGCCGCAAAACGTTGGTCATCGGTCATAAACTTTCGTGGTGTAAAGACCACTTTAATGTCTTCGGAATATGGTACTGGTTTCAACGGGTCACTGATAAAATCAGACGTTGCCATCATACGATTTGGTTGTTGAGTTAACCTTTCATTTGGCTGTAGCCAATAGCTTTCCTTTGTGGTATTCTTAGGTGGCCATGCTTCAAAAGTTTGCCACGCTTTAGTACCAGTATTGAACATATGCGCTTCAGCCAATCCAGTTTCACCATTAGCTTCACCTTTAAGGAAATGGTTAAAGAATTTGGTTTCAATATTCTTCTGAAAATAATCCGAAATGCTATCACCAAAATGGATATTCCCAATCACTTGTCTTGGATTACTTCTCGCCCAATCACCATGACTCCAAGGACCAAAAACTATAGTATTGTAGTTGTCGCTATTATTCTCAATACTTTTATATGTGTTGAATGGACCATACAAATCCTCAGCATCAAAAAACCCTCCAACGACCATTGTTGCTGGTTTAATGTCTTTTAAATGTTGAATGATGCCTCGGCTTTTCCAGAATTCATCATAAGTAACATGCTCTTTTAGTTGTTCCATAAACACATTGGTGGAATTGTAGAATTTATCAAGCTTACTCAACGGTATATTGTCCACAAAAAATTGATATTGATCTTCAGTACCGATATTTGGAAATTCGTACCAAGCCTCAGTAGTTGGTTTATCCTTCATATAGCCAAACACCGAAGTGGCGCGCCAGTAACTCAGTAAATAAGCGCCATTGTGAATAAAATCATCAAAAAAGAAATCTCCAATACAGGCTTGAGGTGACACTGCTTTTAACGCTGGGTGTGCATCTAACAAAGAATACGTAGCGTAAAATCCAGGATAGGAAATACCATAAGTACCAACGTTTCCGTTGTTGTTTTCAACATTGTTTATCAGCCACTCAATAGTATCATAAGTATCACTGGCTTCGTCGGTTTGATTTTCTGTTTTATTAGGAATGTAAGCACGCATATTATCGTAAACTCCTTCACTGTTCCAGCGACCTCTCACATCTTGATACACCATAATATTACCTTCTTCCATGAGGTATTTGTTAGGACCTAATTTTGCCTTAAACTCATCTTCACCATAAGGTCTGCAACTGTATGGCGTTCGCATCATTAGTATCGGATATTCTTTTGAAGTGTCCTTAGGTGAATAAATAGTGGTATGCAATTTAATACCATCGCGCATTGCAATCATCACCTCTTTTTTGGTGTAGTTGTCCTTTGCGTAGGTGTTTTCACCTTCCGCTATTTCAGGTGAATCTATAGCTTGATGCTTGTCATCCTTGCAACTATAAAGTAAAAATGCGATTAAAATTAAGCTGAAAACTTTTTTGATCATGATCTTGGTATAATTTTTTAAAAGCCTAAAGATAAGTATTGCCATTAAAAAAACCTTTTAAAGAATCATCTAAAAAAGGTTATATCTCACATTAAGTGTAGTGGATTTTACTTCCTGTGTTTTAAAGCATCCTGAGGTGTTGGCACATAATGTCCTTTACCTCCTGCTCTATCATCGTCGAAAGTTACCGGAATGTCATCATTTTCAGTACGTTCGTGCCATGTAACATTTTCTTTACCATCATCTCTTTTTACCATGGTAATGCAATCCTCAACAGGACAAACCAAAGAACATAAATTACAACCAACACAATTGGCCTCAATAATACTCGGAATTCTGATTGCTGGATCATCAGACAAGGCAATGGCTTGGTGCGCTCCATCATCACAAGCGATGTAACACAAATCACAACCGATACATTTGTCCTCATTTATTTCGGCAACGACTTTATGTTTGAGATTTAAATGCTTCCACTCCGTTACATTTGGCAAGGCTTTACCGGCAAAATCATAAATTGTTTGGTAATTTTTCTCTTCCATAAACTGTCGTAAACCTGCTTCCATTTCACGTACAATTCCGAAACCATAATGCATTACTGCTGTACAAACCTGAACTGAGGTCGCTCCCAGTAAAATAAATTCAACCACATCACGCCATGTTTCAATGCCTCCAATACCAGATAATGGTACTTTACCAATTTCTGGATGCTGTGCTAAATCCTTGAGCATGTGCATAGCAATGGGTTTTACAGCAGGACCACAATACCCTCCATTAGTTCCCTTTCCATCTACGATTGGATAAGGTGCATAAGAATCTAAATCGATGCCAACAATACTTTTAATAGTGTTGATTAGGGATATGGAATCTGTTCCACCTTGAACGGCTGCCAATCCTGGGTCTGTAATGTGTGAAATATTTGGTGACAATTTTGTGATTACAGGAATATTTGATGCTTCCTTCACCCAACCAACAATAGTTTTCAATACTTCTGGTTCTTGACCCACAGCTGAACCCATACCACGTTCGCACATTCCATGAGGACAGCCAAAATTAAGTTCAATACCGTCTGCACCAGCATTTTCTACATCTTTTATAATTTGTTCCCATTCGGCTCTGCTTTCCACCATTAAAGACGCAATGACTGCATGATCGGGAAAATATTTTTTAACTTCTTCAATTTCACGAAGGTTATCAGCTAATGGTCTATCCGTAATCAATTCGATATTATTGAATCCCATCATTTTGGTACCTCTGTAATTTACGGAACCATAACGACTCGATACATTTACTACCGGAACACCAAGCGTTTTCCAAACGGCTCCTCCCCAACCAGCATCAAAAGCTTTCATTATTTGATATCCTGAATTTGTTGGAGGTGCTGATGCGAGCCAAAACGGATTCGGTGATTTAATGCCTGCGAAGTTTATGGATAAGTCTATCATATTTTTGTTTTTTTCATTCCGAAATTGATACAAAATCTATTTTACTTGCTCTACTACAATGAGATCCTGAATCAAGTTCAGGATGACATCTGGTATTATTCTTTATTCAAACAATTATGCATACCACGTGCTGCCATTTTTCCATCATAAGCAGCATTTACAACTTCAGCACCTCCGTTTATAGCATCTCCTCCTGCAAAATATTTTGGGTTGGAAGTTTGAAATTCAGCATTGGTTTCTATTCTTGTTTTATGATCCACTTTGAGATTGTCAATAAGCTCATATAAATGTCCTTGTTTTGCTTGTCCTGTGGCTTTAATGACCAAATCACATCGCACTACAAAAGTGTTTTTTATATTGGTTTTTAATTTGCCTTCAACAATTTCTGTTTTTGCAAATTTCACACCTTCAACTTTTCCGTTTCCTACAATCTCTAAAGGCGTAACATGAAACAAACTATCTACTCCAGCACTTATAGCTAAATCATACTCAAAACCATAGGCTCCCATTTTCTCTTTGGAATTTCGATACGCTAAAACTACCTTTTTGGCTCCCATCCTAGCCGATTCTGAAGCTGCATCCATTGCTGTATTTCCACCTCCTAACACAACAACCTTTTGAGGGACTTTCATTTTGTGCTGTTTTTTACGAAGCTCTTCAATAAACTCTACAGCTCCTACAACATTGGCTTTGTCTTCTCCTTCTAATCCTAAAGTTCTTGTGTTTCCTAATCCTACTCCCAAAAAGATGGCATCGTAATTATGCTCTAATTCTTTTATTTGTTCTTTGGAATCTATTGCCGAATTGTATTTAATATTGAATCCTAAATGTTTCTGAAGGTATTCAATTTCCTGTAAAACTTCTTCATTGGTTATTTTATATGGTGCAACACCATGAACATTCAATCCTGATGGCAATGATTTTGCTTCAAAAACATCTACCTCATAACCCATAGTCCTTGCTTCACTTGCAAATGCAATTCCTGCTGGACCCGAACCTATAACCGCTACTTTTTTACCATTTGATTTCCCTGCTTTAAAAATGACTTTGTCTTCACTAATGGTTGTATTTGTTGCATAGTTTTGAAGTCTCCCTATTTGAATTGGTGGCACATCCTGATGATTGTACACACAAGCACCTTCACACAAGACACCTGTTGGGCAAACAACACCACAAGCATTTCCTAACCAATTGGCATCGAAAATCGTTTTTGAAGCTCCTGTTACATTATCTGTATGAATCTGTTTAATAAACAACGGAATGTCAATATGCGTAGGACACGCTTGAATACATGGTGCATCATAACAAAACAAGCATCGTGAAGCTTCATAATAGGCTTCAGTATCGTTCATCAACGGTTTTTTCTGCTTGAAATTCTTATCGAATTCTTCCTTCGTGGTTGGTCTTTTATATTCTGCCATATCTTATAAATCAGTTAATCTGCCATAGGTTTCCGGTCTTCTATCTCTGAAAAATTGCCAAGTAGAGCGTACTTCCTCTATTAAATCCAAATCAAACTCTGCCACTAAGAGCTCATCATCATCTCGAGAAGCCTCAGCAAAAATTTGTCCGCGAGGGTCAACAAAATATGATTGTCCGTAAAACTTACCTAAATTCCATGGTTTCTCTTCTCCAACACGATTTATGCAACCCATAAAATAGCCATTAGCAGCTGCATGTGCTGGTTGTTCTAACTTCCACAAGTATTCGCTTAATCCCGCTACAGTTGCTGAAGGATTATAAACAATCTCAGCTCCATTAAGACCTAAAACTCTTGCGCCATCAGGGAAATGTCTGTCATAGCAAATGTAAACACCAACCTTAGCATATTTAGTTTGAAACACAGGATATCCCATATTACCAGGTTTAAAGAAGAACTTCTCCCAGAATCCAGTGGTATGTGGAATATGATTTTTTCTATACTTTCCTAAGTAAGTTCCATCTGCATCTATGACTGCTGCTGTATTATACAATACCCCTGGTGATTCCTTTTCATAAATTGGAACGATAATCACCATATTATGTTTTTTAGCTAAGACCTGCATTTTTTCAGTGGTTGGGCCAGGCACGGATTCTGCAGAAGTATACCATTTTTTATCCTGTCCAGGACAGAAATATGGTGTATTGAATATTTCTTGTAAACATAATATCTGAACACCTTGTTTTCCAGCTTCCTCAATGTATGGAATGTGTTTGTCGTACATAGCATCCATTATTTCTTGAATGGTCCCTTCTCCTTCCGTCATTGGAAGACTCATTTGTATCAATCCTGATTTTACTTTTCTTGGCATTGTATTACTGTTTGTTTATTGATATTTTTAATCGTTTAGATAACTGTCTTACTTGTTGTTCCTCGAGGAATAAATTGTCCGTGTCCTGCTTTCAATTTACATTCTTCATCTTCAATCGCGACCTGTCCTCTTAAAATTACGGTTTCGGTTTTTCCTGTTATTTTCATTCCTTCATAGGCTGAATAATCTACATTCATATGGTGTGTATCCACTGAAATTGTGTGTTCCTTTTTTGGGTCGAACACCACTAAATCAGCATCACTTCCTATGGCAATGGTTCCCTTTCTAGGATACATGCCGAATATTTTTGCCGCATTGGTTGAAGCCACTTCAACATATTTTGGTAGTGATATTTTGCCTTTGTTTACGCCTTCAGAAAATAAAATTTCCATACGATGCTCTATGGCTGGATGACCATTTGGAATTTTTGAAAAGTCATCTTTTCCCATTTTCTTTTGTTCCCACATAAATGGACAATGATCTGTACCAACTACTTGTACCAACCCTTGATTGATTCCTGACCATAAGGCTGTTTGGTCTTTCTTTTCTCGTAATGGTGGACTCATTACCCATTTAGCACCATCAAAATCTTTTTCATATAATGAAGCATCTAAAACTAAATACTGTGTACAGGTTTCCACAAATACTTTTTGATTACGTTGTGTGGCTTTTCTAACCGCATTTAATGCTCCTTCGCAAGTCATATGCACAATATAACCGGGACAATCAGTATAGTGCAACATATCTGCAAAACGTGCTGAAGCTTCCGCTTCGGTAACTTCTGGTTGTGATAAATAATGGTATAAAGGTGATAAATTTCCTTGTGCTTTATTTTTTGCAATGAGCGAATCTATCATGTCGCCATTTGTAGCATGGACAGTCACCAAACCACCATGTTTTTTTACCACCTTCATGAGTTGCACCATTTGTCCATCGTCAATCATCAAAGCGCCTTTATAGGCCATAAACGTTTTAAAGGAGGAAATGCCTTCCTCTTCTATCATCTGAACTACTTCTTTTGCGACATCATCATTGAAATCTGTAACTGCCATGTGATATGAATAATCTCCAATGGCTTTTCCTTTAGATTTGCCTTGCCAAGTTTTTAATGCGTTATGAAGCGTATCTCCTTGTGTTTGCAATATGAAGTCGATAACCATTGTAGTGCCTCCATGCAAAGCAGCACGCGTTCCTGTTTCGTAATCGTCACTAGAATAGGTTCCCATAAAAGGCATATCTAAATGCACATGAGGGTCAATACCTCCTGGAAATACGAGGCGATCAGCAGCATCTATTACATTATCAGCTTCATAATTTAAGTCCTTACCAATGGCAACAATTTTTTCACCTTCTGTGTAGACATCAGCGATATAACTTTCGGAAGCCGTAACAACACGACCATTTTTAATCAGTATAGACATTTTACTTTTTCTTCATTAATAAATAATACAGGACAAACGAAATGATGAATCCTGTAAACCAAGATAGTGAATACAAGAAACTCAATGCAGGTACCCAATAACCAATCAGTGCGGCAAACACACCAATTCCTAATGAAATCATTCCGGCTCTATTAAAGCCTGTTTTGTTATAGGAATAGATTCCTTCTTCTTTATAGAGTTCAGCCAGTTCCATTGTCTTCTTTCGGACTAAAAAATAATCGGCAATCAGAATTCCAAGAACTGGACCCAACAAACCACTTACAAAAATCAAGAATCCTGAAATTTCGTTCAATAACCACCAAGGCATGATTAAAATGCCAATTATTCCTGTAATTGTTCCGCCTGTTTTAAAACTAATCTTTTTAGGCCATAGATTTGAAAATGCATTGGATGGTGCTATAACATTGGCCGCTATATTGGTACTCAACGTAGCTATTATCATAAACACCTGGGCTACAATAACGACGACCGGATTTTTGAATTTTGCAATTAACGAAACCGGATCCCAAGGCGCATCATCTGCAATCAATATATCCTTAAAGTTAATAATTGCTGCGCAAGTCACAAAGATCCCGACAAAAGAATAGAGCATCATGGTTGCCGGAAGCCCTAAAAACTGTCCCACAACTTGATCTTTCTGAGTGGATGCATAACGCGTAATATCTGCTATACTTATGGACATAGTAGCCCAGAAACCAACCATAGCAGTAAGCCATAAAATATAACGCCACAATTTACTTTCCTTAGAATTTGGGTCGACAATATTTGCTGTAACGACACTGGACAACACTGGTGATTCTCCTTCTGTGTTTCTAAATTGTACTTTAACATTTTCAGGATTAGAAATTGCTATAGGTTGATTTGTAAAAGTTTCCCAAGTTGTATTTTCATTGGAAACGATATTATACTCTGAAACTTTCAGGTTTCCTTCTTTATCATGCAATGCATTAAGATTTAGAAAATAAGTGTCATTTTCATGAGTGATAGTTGCGGCAGTATTTTCAAGCTGAACACTTTGGTCTAATACAATTGAAAACCCTTCAGCTTTATTATAACTCCAATAAATCAGAACAATACCTATGATAATTAAGATGGGTGCCGAATAGGTTTCGAGCCATTTGATGCTTTCGGTGCCCTTCCAGATGAAATACATATTAATGAACCAGAAAATACCGAAGCTCACGAATTTGCCAATAGACAAACCCAACTCTCCTGTCGAACCTGTAATCGCATTAAAAATCGCATAAATCGCCAATCCACCTATCCAAGTTTGTACACCAAACCAACCACAAGCAATGATTCCTCTAGTGACTGAAGCTAAGTGAACACCTTTAGTACCGAATGCGGCTCGGCCAACCACAGGAAATGGAATACCATATTTTACGCCTGCATGGCCGTTGAGCACCATTGGGATAGTGATTATTAAATTCGCAAGACCTATAATGATAAGAGCTTCGTACCAATTTAAGCCTGTCTTAATCATATAAGAAGCTAAAAGATATGTTGGAATACAAACCGCCATACCAATCCAAATAGCAGCCAAATGCCATTTGCTCCAAGTTCTTTGGTTGGTAGGTACAGGTGCTAAATCTTCACTGTAAAGTGAAGAGCTAGATACATCTTCTTGTAATTCTACAATGTCTTTACTCATTTAATTAATTACAGTATTCGTCAGCAATAGCTATAGCTTGAGAAATAATACTAAGACCCTCATCGACTTCTTCTTTTGTTACATTTAGAGGAGGCGCAATGAAAATCCAGTTCCAGCGTACAAAGGTAAACATGCCCAATTCCCTAATCTTGGCAGCCATTTTATTAGTAACCTCCATCTCACTTGGTTTAGCATTCCAAGGCGTTATAGGTCCTTTAGTTTTTCTGTTTTTAACCAATTCTATACAACCAAGCAATCCTGTATTTCTAAAGTCTCCTATTGATGGATGTTTTGCTTTTAGTTTTTCGACTTCAGCTTCGATATATTGTCCCATTTCGGCTGCTCGCTCTACTAAATTGTCTTCTTCAATAATTTTTAAATTCTCCAATGCAGCTGCACATAAAGTGGGATGCGCAGAATAGGTCAACCCAATTACCATAGGATTATCATTGAAATATTCTGCAATTTTATCAGTGACCACAACACCTCCAAGAGGTAAATACCCAGAAGTTAATCCTTTTGCCAAACACATGATGTCTGGTGTGACATTGTGATGGTCGATACCAAACATTTTTCCTGTACGACCAAAACCACTCATGACTTCATCATCAATCATCATAATTCCATATTTATCACAAAGCTCTCGAACACGCTTTAAATACATCGGTGGATATTTTATACATCCTGATGAACCAGATTCGCCTTCAAATAATATGGCTGCAACACTATCAGGATTTTCAAACTGAACAACGCGTTCTAAGTGTGCAATGGCACGTTCACCACATTCTTCAATAGATTTAGAATTCCAAGGACAACGATATGCATAAGGATTTTCAACATGCACCACATTTGGCATGGCCTGACTATCTGAAGGAAATCGTCTTGGGTCTCCTCCTGCTGTCATAGCACCATAAGTGCCACCATGATATGCTCGGTAATGTGTAATAATTTTATGTCGTTTTGTGTACATTCGCGCTAATTTAATAGCGTTTTCTATGGCTTCTGCTCCACCTAGTGTGAAGAATGTTTTTGAAAGATTTCCTGGTGTAATTTCAGCAATTTTCTTACCTAATTGACCACGAATATCAGTTGCCATTCCTGGATACACATAACTTACTTCTTGCATTTGTTTTACCACAGCATCTGTAATGCGTTGATTTCCATGACCAATATTAACATTCATCAATTGAGAAGAAAAGTCTAAGTATTTCTTACCATCTCTATCATAGACATAAGAGCCTTTGGCATGTGATGCGTTTATTGGATTGAGTCCACCTTGTTTTGACCAGGAAAAGAGTGTGTAGTCAAGGTTGTTTTTTATGATTTGATTGTTATCCATTTAATTGGTTTGGTTTGATGTAAATTAAAATCCTTTCGACTGCGCTCAAGGTGACATTTGATATAATAATTGAAATAAGTGACCAATACAGTTTCATTCAATATAAAATCTTGTGTCCTCTTAACTCATCCAATTAGTTTTTGCCTCTGGATTCCATTTGATGGTTGTTTTTTTGTTTTGAGTCCAAAACTCTATGGAACTTCGACCTGTAATGTCACCAACTCCGAATTTTGATTCGTTCCAACCTCCAAAAGAAAATGGTTCTCTAGGCACAGGGACTCCAATGTTAACACCAATCATTCCTGCACTTGCGCGTTCCATAACTTGTTTTGCCAATCCTCCACTTTGTGTGAATACAGCTGCTGCATTACCATAATTGGAACCGTTTTCTATCTCTATAGCTTCGTCTAAATCTTTAGCACGTAATATTGAAATTACGGGTCCGAAAATTTCTTCACGAGCTACAGACATGTCAGTAGTTACATAATCAATAATGGTTGGCCCAACGTAATAGCCGCCTTCTTTTCCTTTTACAGTTACATTACGACCATCGAGCAAAATTTTAGCACCATTTTTTTCCGCTTCAGCGATATAGCCTTCTATGCGTTCTTTAGCTTCTTTTGTAATAACAGAGCCTAAATTTTCACCTGGAATTATGGTTTTGGCTTCCTCTACCATTCTGTCAATAATATGCTGTACTTTATCTACACCAACCATTACAGAAGCTGCCATACAGCGTTGACCTGCACAACCAGACATAGAAGCCACAACGTTTGAAGCTGTCATTTCTGGATTGGCATCAGGCAATACCAACAAATGATTTTTTGCGCCTCCTAAAGCCACGCATCGTTTTAAGTTTGAAGTTGCACGTTTATATACAATTTTCGCTACTTTAGTAGAACCTACAAACGACACTGCTTTAATTTCTTCATGATCACAAATGGCCTCAACCACTTCCTTACCGCCATTAACAATATTAAACACACCATCTGGAAGTCCAGCTTCCTTAAGCAATTCTGCCATACGAACTGTGCTTAGTGGCACCAATTCCGATGGTTTCATCACCATTGTATTTCCAAGTACTAGAGCATTTGGTAATGTCCAATGTGGTACCATATTCGGAAAATTAAAAGGTGTAATGGACGCTACAACACCAAGAGGTTTGCGTTCTATTCTGCACTCAACACCTTTACTTACTTCCTGTACTTCGTTTGTGATTATTTGTGGAATGGAAACTGCAAACTCACAAAGCTCCATGCTTTTTTCAACTTCAGCTTTAGCTTCGCCATAGGTTTTACCATTTTCTAGTTGAACTAACTCCGTTAGTTCTTCCATATTTTTTTCAAGTAAAGTGCGATATCGGAAAAAGATTTGAACACGTTCTTTAAAGGTCATATCAGACCATGATGGAAATGCTTTTTTCGCGGCTTGTACTGCTGAATCTACATCTTGAGTTGTGGATAAAGGAATTGAAGAAATCTTACTTCCATCTAATGGACTTAAAACATCCATAGAGTTCTGGCCATTTCTTTCAAATTTACCATCTATATAATTTTTTACTTCGGAAAGTGTTTCGCTTACATTCATCATCAGCTTATCAGATTAATTTTATTAATATTTGAACAAAAAATAAGAATGCTGTAGAAAATTTGCCAAAGGGTTGACTATTTCTAACCGCACTCTATCCAAATATATGAAATATATATTAATACGAGCTTATTATTGAAAAGTCAATAATAAATTGAGCGTAATGTTGAATGATTTTTAGTTTAGTGCTTAAAGTTCAACAGAAGTAAATTTAAAATCGCCTCCATTGAATAATCCTTTATCACTCAATTTTAAAGATGGAATAACCAATAGTGCCATAAAGGACAAACTCATGTATGGAGCATGAAGTTTACTGCCTAATGCTTTTGCCATTTTATCCAATTCTGAATACTGTTTACCAATAGTTTCTGCATTTTGATCGCTCATGATGCCTGCAACAGGAAGTGGAACCACTTTTTCTGCCTGTTCGGCAGACAGGTCTTCTGAGTTTGAAACGGCACAAATTCCACCTTCATTTTCAATTAAAAGATTAACTGCTTCGCAAATGGCTTCATCAGACACTCCAACCGCTATGATATTATGAGAATCGTGACCAACAGAACTTGCAATGGCACCTTCTTTCAATCCGAAATTTTTAATAAATGCTATTGCTGGCTTATCGTTCTGATAGCGATTGACAACGGTCATTTTTAGGACATCATTATCAATATTTGAAACTAGATTGCCATCCTCAATTTTAGAATCTTCGATAATTTCATTGGTTACCAACTCACCATCTAAACATTCTATAACTCGAATTTGTTTCGCATTCGATTCAAACCTAAAATCTGAAACCACTTTTTTATCTGTGTTAAAATTGTTTAAGTTTTCAAATTCAACATGCTTAATTTTTGAGACTCCATTATCGTAAACCAAATCACCGTTGATATACGTTTGAAGCGTTTTAAAGTCTTTTAAATCCTCGACCACAATCATATCTGCATCATCTCCAACCTTTAGCAAGCCGACATTGAGATTATAGTGCTTTACAGGATTCACACAAGCGGCTTGAAGAACTTTATAAACATCTATGCCTTTTTCTACTGCTCTTCCACAAAGTTGATTAATATGTCCTAACAGCAAATCATCTGGGTGCTTGTCGTCACTACAAAACATCATATTTTCAAAATGCTGATCGAGTAAGCCAATTAGTGCATTAAAATTTTTGGCGGCACTACCCTCTCGGATAATGACTTTCATTCCTTTTTGAAGTTTTTCTAAGCCTTCTTCATAGGTGAAACATTCGTGGTCTGTAGAAATACCTGCCGAAATATATTTGGTTAAATCATCTCCTCGCAATCCTGGCGCATGACCATCAATGGGCTTGTTGTAGTGTTTTGCCCATTCCAGTTTTTTAAGTACTTCGGCGTCATCGTAAATGACTCCTGGGTAATTCATCATTTCGGCCAAATACTTAATATCTGGGTTTGCCATTAAGGTTTTAATAGCTTCGGAATCGATAACAGCTCCTGCCGACTCAAAACTTGTAGCAGGCACACAACTTGGAGCGCCAAAATTGAACTTAAACGGTGTTTGTTTGCCGTTCTCAATCATAAACTCTACACCTTTTACTCCAAGAACATTAGCAATCTCGTGAGGATCGGAAACGGTTGCGACTGTACCATGCTTTACAGCTATTTTAGCGAATTCGCTTGGTACGAGCATGGAACTTTCTATATGGATGTGTGCATCTACAAAACCTGGTAGGATGTAATGGTTTTCTTTACAGTCCTTTTCTTCGATGGATTTAATCTTACCGTTTTCAATGGTGATTTCCCCTTTGAAGATTTTACGGTTTGGGATGACTATTATGTTTCCTTTTAGTTTCATTGTTTTTGACACGGACCTGCCTGCCGGCAGGCAGGTTACACAGATTCTCACGGATTAGCCAATTCTACTTTTAAAATTTGTTCTGTTTTATCAGTCACTTTAAAACGTTCATCTGCTCGTTTTCCAACTATCCAAACTATGTCATTATTTGAGGTCAATACCCATGTTTTTTCTTTCTCGATTAAAGACAATTTTTCATCTTTTAAATATTTGCTGACTTTCTTTTTACCTTTCATTCCCAAAGGTTGAAACACATCTCCTTCCTTCCAAATTCTTAGTCCCAAAGGAAAATGCAATTTGTCCTTATCCACATATATAGTTGTATTGGTATTTTCTTTTATAGCGTCTGCTTCATCAAAAAATATAATCCCTAAAGGTGTTTTCACTTTACCATTTTGCACTTCGGTTACTCCAATTGTGATAGTTATGCTAGCTTTCGAATTCCTCTCAGACAAAATCAAATAGTCACGATGTTTTACCAAACGATGTGTGCTGGAAAACACTTGCTTTCCAGATTGTGCATCCAAGAGATTTACAACATCGTTCCACTCGGTAAATCCAAATTCATTTAGAAGTTCGAATAAATACGCTTTTGGATTCTTCAAATTTTTGAATTCTGAAACCTTGAAAAACACATCATCTTCATCCAAAGAAACGATTGCCTTGTTTGCAACGGCATCAACACTTTCTGCAACAATATCTGTAGTGTCTTTGAGATGGTTTAATGTATTTTGAAAGCTATCCAACAACTGAGGATTAATGTCCCTTAAAATGGGAACGACTTCGTGTCGCAGTTTGTTTCTTAAGTATTTTCGGGATGAGTTACTGCTATCTTCTCTCCATTTAATTTGGTTTTCTTTTGCGTAAGCTTCAATTTCCTGTCTTGAAAATGGCAACATTGGCCTAACTATGTTTTCATTCTTCATCGGGATTCCCGTTAAGCCATTCAGCCCTGTACCACGAGTGAAGTTGATGAGAAAGGTTTCGAGATTATCGTCTGCGTGATGTGCTGTTAAAATATAATCGAACTTCAATTGCTCTGCCAATTCAACAAACCAATTATAGCGCAGTTCTCGAGCTGCCATTTGGATGGAACGTTTAAAATCCTTGGCATAAGCTTCAGTATCAAAATTCTGGACAAAGACTTCAACATCCAAATCTTCAGCTAAATCCAATGCAAAGGCTTCATCTGCATCGCTTTCTTCATCACGTAAATTAAAATTGCAATGGGCGAGTGAAAAATTAAGATTCAGTTTTTTATACAAATGCGCCAAAACCACACTGTCTATTCCGCCAGAAATGGCAATGATTACTTTACTTTTCAAAAGAAAAGGTAGTTTTTGTTGTAAGTGGCTTTTAAAATTCTCAAGCATTTCGTAAAGATACGATATACAATTAGTGCTGCAATTCCATACGTTAAAATGATAAAAATTATTGAAAATATGATTATTTATAGATAACTTTAAAGAACACAAAAACAAAAGGTTATGAGCACATTACAAGAACTCTCTTCAAAATCTGCAAAAATTACCTTTGATAAAAAAGTTCTTTCTGCAGTAAGCTATTTGCACCCTTATGTAAAACACCGAATTTATATTGCTGAAACCTCTGGTATTCTTCCAAAAAATATGTATTCTTCCAACGGAATTATTGATGAATGCATTATACAGCTCTACAATAATGGGTTTAATATCGATGCTGAACGCCATGCTATAAAACTAGAATTATTTAAGCTGGTTGATGATTATATGAATGAGCTCTTTAAAAAAGAAGTATTTCATAAAAATACCATTAGCACAAGTGAAATGCGTAAAAGAGAAATCGCAAAACTCGGTGAAGATTATACCATAGATGCTGATATGGATTTAATATTAAATACTGAGCTTAACGACATTTCGTACCAACGAGAAAAAGACAATGAGCTTTATTTATACGAAGACAAGGAGACCTCAATACTTAGAGCTTTTGACGTTTCTAACTTACCCACCAAAAGATCTCCTGAAGTATTTGGGCGATTTTATAATTGGCTGCCTATTAACATTTCTAACATAGTGGATTTGTATATTTTTGGAAACCTTGATTTTGAAGACATTGCCAAAATAAAGAACATCAGCAACTCTCGAGTAAAATTGATTTTTGATAGGGTTAAGAAAAGTTTTAGAACACATATTGAATAGGGATTTCATTAGAATCGTGAAGTTTCTCGCGAAGGCGCAAATATGCAAAGCTTAATAATACTGATTGCTTTTTGCTTTACACCTTATACTGTGACCGAAAACTAATTCTCCAAAACCTCTCGCATAGCTTTGGCCTTAATCAAGCATTCTTCATACTCTTTTAAAGGGTCACTTTTAGCTGTAATGGCACTACCAACGGAGTAAGACACATATTTTTTTGTCTCGTTATAAAGAATACTACGTATAATCACATTAAAATCGAAATCACCATTTGGTGTAAAATAGCCAACTGAACCAGAATATAAACCACGCTTAGTTTCTTCCAATTCCTCAATAATTTTCATTGCTGAAATCTTTGGTGCTCCCGTCATGCTTCCCATTGGAAAAGTGGTTTTCAATATATCAATAGGCTTAATATTTTCTGAAACTCTTGAAGAAATTGTTGAAATCATTTGATGCACCTGCAAAAACGTATAGACTTTGCACAGCTCTTCAACTTTTACACTTCCCTTCTCTGCTGTGTGTGATAGATCGTTTCGTACTAGATCCACAATCATAATATTCTCGCTACGTTCTTTTTCATCTTTAGACAAAGCTTCCTTAAGCTTATTATCTTCATTCTTGTCTTCTGACCGCTTTGCAGTTCCTTTTATAGGTTGGGAAATGACCTTATTACCCTCTTTTTTGATGTAGCGCTCTGGTGAAGCTGATAACAAATATTTATCCTCTAGTTTTAGGAAGGTAGCAAATGGCGGTTTTGATATGGCATTAAGCTTGTTAAACGTTTCTAATGGGTTAATCTGACTGTCTTCAGCGTAGAACTCTTGACAAAAGTTGGCTTCGTAGATGTCTCCTCGTTGGATGTGAGCGAGCATTTTGTTGACTTTTTCGAAGTAGTCGTCTTTATGGATTCTGAGTTTGATTTTTATTAGATCATTAGATTTTTGGACTGTTAGATTGTTAGATCTTTGGATCTTTACTAAATCACTTTCAATCTCATCGTCCACCATTTTTAAATATTGAATTTCGACTTCATCTCCTTTTACTAAAAAGAGTTTTTTTGGTTGAAAGAAATATAAATCCGGAAATGCTAAGCCATCAAAATTATTGGATACTAACGCTTCTGTAGTATTCTTAAGATCATAAGTGAGGTAACCGAAAATCCAATCTTTAGTTGATTGTTGGTATTCGTTAAGTCGCTCAAAAGCATCAACATAATCTGTTTTTATGGATGTAAAGGCATCTACCGCTAAAACAGCATCAAAATTGCTGTATTTGCCTGAATGATTGTTAGAATCTATCCAAACCACATCATCGAATTGCTGTGCCCAAACCAGCAATTGTTGCTTGAAATTTTCAGGATGTTTTAGTGAATGCTTAAGTGTTGTTCTCAATAGAAAAATAATTAGTGCAATTTACCGAAAATTAAACTTGGAGTAAAAAATTTTAAAACCAGTTTGGATTTTGAATGCTAAGAGGCCTTTAATTCTTAAAACGTATCTTTGTCGCTTAAAAATAAACTGTGACATTTCAAGATTTAAACTTAAACACCCCTTTATACAACGCTATTGAAGACTTAGGCTTTGAAAGCCCAACTCCAATACAGGCAGAGGCTTTCAATGTTGTGGCTTCCGGTAAGGATGTCGTTGGTATTGCACAGACTGGTACTGGTAAAACCTTTGCCTATATGCTTCCGATTCTACGACATCTTAAGTATTCGAGACAAGACAATCCAAGGGTTTTAGTTTTGGTGCCAACACGAGAGTTAGTGGTACAGGTTGTGGAAGAGATTGAAAAAATGTCGAAGTACATTAACAATCGTGTTTTGGGTGTATATGGTGGTACCAACATCAATACACAAAAACAAGCTGTGGCGCAAGGTCAGGATATTATTGTCGCTACACCTGGTCGATTGTATGACTTGGCTGTTAGTCGTGTATTGCAGTTAAAATCGATACAGAAATTAGTGATTGACGAAGTAGATGTGATGCTAGATCTAGGTTTTAGACATCAACTGATGAATATTTTTGATATTCTACCACCACGGAGACAAAACATTATGTTCTCTGCCACTATGACCCAAGATGTGGATGAATTGATAACGGATTTTTTCATCAATCCGACGAAGATTTCCATTGCTGTTTCCGGTACTCCTTTAGAGAATATCAAACAGCAACGTTACGATGTTCCTAATTTTTACACCAAGGTCAATCTTCTGGAACATCTGCTTCAAGACAAGGATGAATTTTCAAGAGTATTGATTTTTGTGGCTTATAAAAAGATGGCGGATCGTCTTTTTGATCAGCTTGAAGAGTTGTTTCCTGGTGATAGCTGTGTTATTCATTCCAACAAAACCCAGAACTATAGGTTACGAAGTATTGAACAGTTTAGTGAGGGAGAACATCGATTATTAGTTGCCACGGATGTTATGGCCAGAGGTTTGGATATTGACGATGTATCGCATGTTATCAATTTTGACACTCCAGATTATCCTGAAAACTATATGCACCGTATCGGTAGAACTGGGCGTGCAGAAAAAGAAGGTAATGCTTTGCTTTTTTCAACAGAAAAAGAACAAGAAGCCAGAGAGCGTATTGAAGCCTTGATGGACATGAAAATTGAAACGATTGACATTCCTGAAGACGTTGAAATTTCTACTGAACTCATTGAGGAAGAACGGCCGCAAATACGTGAGCACAATAATCCTATAAAACGTAGATCTGATGATGACGTTGGGCCAGCATTCCATGAGAAAAAGGAAAAGAATAAAAAAGAGAACTTAGGTGGTTCTTACAGACGTGAAATAGCCAAGAAATACAAAAAGCCTAAAACCCGTGGTGATAAAAATTATAATCGTAGAAACAAAAAGCGGAAATAGTGTCTAGTGAAAAATATTTAAAATAAAAAAGCACTTATCAAATCAATGAAAAGTGCCTTTTATATGTCAAGTACGGCAGGACCACATTTTATTATAAAATAAAATCTATAACCCTAACCTTATAGTTGGTCCTGCATTTGTACTTGATTTTCCGTAATGTCATTTATTGGCACTATTAGTCTTCCATTTTCGTTCCTTAGAACTACAGAGATACTTTTCACTTCATCAATGGTGTAGGTCTGATCATTGAAAATTATTTTTTGACCTACCTCAAATGTTTTTCTGGCGTAAAAAGTTCTGAGCAATTTCCCAACAACTTCTCTCGCTCCAAATCCAAAAGCAATGGCGAATGCCAATAGAAATGCAGCAATGATCATGTTTATGTTATTGGTGATAATCTCAGTATTAATCCCAGCTTGGTTTAATGCCGTGATTGAAATAAAGGTCAGTATTAAGAAAAAGACCACCTGGCTGATCATTTTACCACCAGATAAATCCATAGATTCAAATAATGATTTTAAACCATTCTTTACAAAGTTTGCAAACAACAAACCAAGAATAAATATGACTAAAGCAGCCAATAATTGTGGTAGATAAGATAGCAGATCACTAATCTGTTCTGTAATAATAGCTAATCCCATTATCTCTGAAGCAGTCACAAATATGACGATATACATCAGATATTTGACAATCTTAGAAACTACTTTTATAGTGTCGAAATTTAGCTTTTTACCTTCTATTATTTCGATTTCGTTTAATTTGTCATCTAGCTTATTGGCCTTGACAACTTTTAAAATTTTCTTTATTAGTTTAACAACCAATTTAGTAACAATCCATCCTATGATAAGTACTATAAGTGCACCTATTATATTTGGAAAAATTTCAGTGATCTCTAACCATATATTGGTTAGGGACTTCATTGCTACGTCTGAAAATTCACTCACTTTGTCCATACTTATTAATTTTAATGTTAGGGTATATTAAGTATTACTTTTTTCTTTTGCTGGTTACACTATCAATGATATGACCTATGTTATACGAAAATAACTCAGCCAATTCCATAAACAGCTTGGCCATTGCAATATCGTGCATGACTTTTGCCTTAAGTTCTGGCGGAACTTCCTTTAAAGGCTTGTTTATTTGCTTAAATGGATTTTCCATCTTTCGTATAATTATCGTACTTACGTACAAGTTTTTCTTTTGCTCTTTTTAAGCGCATTTTAACTGCGCTTTCACCAATATCTAAAGCTTCAGATAATTCCTTAATGGATAAATTATCTTGATACTTTAGCAATAATATCATTTTCTCATCAGGCGAAATCAACTCCATCACTAGCTTTAACTGCTCTAGTCGCATATTTTCGAACTCACGTGTAGAATCAATATCCTCACCTATATTTTGAATGTCAATACTTTCTGAACTTACAGATTTTTTTTCAATCTTTTTGGCGGTGTTTCTGGTCACATAATTTACACAATGATTGTATGTAAAAGCATACAGCCAAGTAGAAAATTTTGACTTCCCTTTGAAACTTGCCAGCTTTATAAAGACTCTTAAAAATACATCTTGTGTAAGATCTTTGGCTTCGTCAACTCCATTGGCAAATCCATAGCACTTATTATAAACCATTGTAGCATATCTATCGTACAGCACCTCAAACAACATAGTGTCGTTGGTTTTTACGATAGCTTCTACAAGCGCTTCATCGGTTAGGCTATGAACAGCTTCAGTTGTCAATTGATTTGTTAGTCTGTTAACGTTGGTTATTAAGGTTAAGACACGGGATTTATTATGACGTCACATTAATTTTAATAAAATTCCTACTTTATTATATTCGTTTAGGTCTTAATGAGTTAACCATATGGGAAGCAATATTTTATAAAATTAAGCTTTAGCTATAATAATTACAAAACTAATCTTACAATTCACCATTTTTTATTTTCAATTATTTACTAATGAGCATGTTACAGTTTGTCGGAAAGCTACAACCATTAATCGAAGTTCCAGGTGAAAAATTTTGAAACCTCTATAAAAATTTTAATTTTAAATGAATAAAAGACCAAATCTAACGTTATAATAGCCCTTACTATTATTTATTAACCGCTTATAATGAACGATTATCTACACAATACCATTCCTAATCTAAAACCTTTTGATTTTGATCGGCATCACGATTCCCATTTTATAAATCAGCAGTGGGTTCTGGTGAATGGTATTTCTAAGAAGAAAGCTATTTACACCTTTAGAAAAGATAACATCCTGGAAATTGAACGAAAGGATGCTTCTATAAAAACGTCATGGGATATAGATATCCAAAATATCTTTACCATAGAAACAGAAGATGGTATCATTACAGTTAAAGCCTATTTTAAGGATGACGATATCTTAGTTTTGAATCATCAGGACAAGCAAGAATTTGCAATGTATATAAATACGACGAATTACGAAGATGAACTCAATTCCGTTGAAGATATTCAATCTTACCTAAAGCAGAAGTACAAAAAGAAAGTAAGCAACATTATCTACGAACACGAATTCTATTACATCTCAAAATCCGAAGAGTTTGGCCCAAATACCGTTGAAGAACTTACAGAAAAGGTGAAAAACGAAGAGATTAGCGCCTATTGTTTTGTGCGCGACGTTAATGAAGGAGATTATTCTAAAAGGTTACGTATTGCGGATTTGATGAAAGAGCTATAATCATAAAGCATTGAAGATAGAAAAAGCGAACCACACTTCGACTTCGCTCAGTGACCAGTTCGACTTCGCTCAGTGACCAGTTCGACTTCGCTCAGTGGCCAGTTCGCTTTTTAGATAACCTAAATTAACTTAAGCTAAGCATGCAAAGCTCTATCATCAGTAGCAGCTAAAGCCGCTTCCTTAATGGCTTCTGCAAACGTTGGGTGTGCATGCGAATATCTCGAAATATCCTCAGCAGATGCTCTAAATTCCATAGCTGTAACCGCTTCTGCAATTAAATCAGCACAACGTGCTCCGATCATATGGACACCTAATACTTCATCTGTAGTCTTATCGGCTAAGATTTTAACAAATCCATCGATATCGCCACTTGCTCTGGCTCTCCCTAAAGCTCTAAATGGAAATTGCCCAACCTTATATTCAACTTTATCTTCCTTAAGTTCTTCTTCGGTCTTACCAACAGCAGCAACTTCTGGCCATGTATAAACCACTCCTGGAATTAAGTTATAATCGATATGTGGTTTTTGTCCTGCTAAAGTTTCAGCTACAAATACTCCTTCTTCCTCAGCTTTGTGTGCTAACATAGCTCCTCTTACCACATCGCCAATAGCATATATGTTTTTAGTGCTAGTCTGTAAATGGTCGTTTACTTCAACCTGCCCTCTATCATTGATTTTTACTCCGGCAGCTTCAGCGTTTAATCCATCTGTGTAGGGACGACGACCGACAGAAACTAAACAATAATCACCTTTAAATTCTACAACCTCACCTTTCTTGTTTTCGGCTTTTACAATCACTTCATCCCCTTTACGTTCAACAGATTGTACTTTATGAGACACTTCCATCTTGCATTTTGCTTTCTTAAAGACTTTGTTCAGTTCTTTAGATAAGCCAGCATCCATAGTTGGCAGTATTCTATCCATATACTCCACAACTGTGACTTCCGCTCCTAAACGTCTATAAACCTGGCCAAGCTCCAGGCCAATAACTCCACCTCCAATAATGATTAAATGTTTAGGCACTTCTTTTAGTTTTAAAGCTTCCGTCGAAGTAATGATTCGCTCTTTATCCAATTTTATAAAAGGCAAATTAGATGGCTTTGAACCTGTAGCGATAATGGTGTTTTTTGCTTCAATTTCTCCAGCGTCCTTGCCATCAATCTTAATGTGTGTTGCATCCTTAAAAGAACCTAAACCTTCGTAAACATCGATATTGTTCTTTTTCATTAAGAAATCAATACCACCTGTGGTTTGGTCAACTACGGCTTGCTTACGAGCTATCATTTTTTCGAGATTTACTTTGATTTCACCAGGAATCTCAATACCATGGTCTTCAAAATGTTTTGTAGCTTCTTCATAATGATGAGAAGAACTCAATAAGGCCTTACTAGGAATACAGCCTACGTTTAAACAAGTTCCCCCAAGTGTTGAATATTTTTCAATAATAGCTGTCTTCATGCCCAATTGCGCGCAACGGATTGCCGCTACATATCCACCTGGACCCGAACCTATTATTGCTACATCGTATGATTTCATAATGTTTTAATTTATTTTAAATTGAAATGCTAATTGAAATGCTCTATTAAAATTTTTGGAATCAGCTGCAGTGACATCGGTTAATCCGAAATAATATCTCACCGAAGCACTAACTTTTTCAGAAATTACAAGACTTGCTCCTGCATTGATACCAAAATCCCTATCGTAAAAATCTGATTTCACATCTGCTAAAGAACCTGTTCCGTTTTTAGCCGTCACTAACAAACCAACCTGTGGACCAGCATCAAAACTGAATTTTTCTGAAACAAAATATTTGGCCATAACAGGCAATATTATATAATTGAGTCTAACATTAGATGTATTCCCCTCACTATCGAGCTTAAATCCATATACTGAAAAAAGTAATTCTGGCTGAATAACGAAATCCTTAGCGGCATCTATCTCCATAAAAAATCCTGCATGAAAATTCACCATTGAAGATAAATTATCAGTGCCATCGCCAGATAAATTGGATATGTTTCCACCCATTTTAATACCCATTGGATGTTCTTGGGCATTGCCATTAATTCCTGCTATAAGTAGAAGAATAAAAAGTAGTCTCATTGTATTGCAAAATGAGATGCAAAAGTACAAATGTTTTGTCGGAAGGCAATGGAAATAAAATCTAGAAATAACTATAAACTATTAGACCTTTTTTGCCACTAAAGTAAGGTCTGGCTCATTGATAGTTAAAGACTTAACGATACCATCTTCAACCTGAAATGTTATATATACTGAACTTATTCCATTATACAAGAACTTGTTATTACCTACAGGATACAGACCTCCACCGAACTTGCCCAATTTACCCAGAGATAACATTTTGCGCATATTCACTTTTACCGAAAACCCTTCATTTTCTCCATCACCATAACGATAATCACCTAAATATTTTGGCATTTGATCTTCATCCAGTTTTTCATACGTCTCACCACCAGCATCGCCCAACATTTGCAAATAATCTATAAGTTTTTCGGAATTTAAAATCTGTTGACTTGTCATTTTGTCCTTCATCCTTAATCCAACCTCAGCATGTTGCAATAAACTTATACCATGTGGACCTTGAAGTTTCTGAATTCCTGGTGTCATTTCTATCATTGATTTTACAATATTATAACCTCCAAGCATCGCATAAGTGAACATGGTTGGCCTAGCTCCTTTGCTCATCAAGTAATCCACAATATCCCTTCTACCTACATTCGAAGCTGCTTCAATGGCTGATTCCCAATCTCCAAAGCTCCAATCCCATGTGGCACGAGCCAACTCAGTACGCTTATCGACCAATTCCTTAACACGGTCAAGGTCAAAATGCGACTTACCGACTACCTCACTAACAATCTCATCATCTATTGAAGGGTAACGATGAAACAGTTTTTCATCATTATTTTGATAAGATAAAATTTGATTGGCGAATGAAATACTAGGAATTGAGACAGCAAGTGCCCCAAAAATTGAACTTTTTATAACGGCTCTTCTCGATATTGATTGTGATAGTTTCATAAGACTGATTTAAATAGTCATATTAAGATATAGATAATATACCAATCAATTTATATCATTAGCAAAGAATTAACTTGGAGTTAAAATCGATTTAAGAAGGAAATCCGAGCATTTCACCCATACCAACCGTAAACAGCCAGCAGCCATAAATAGCATGTTCAATAGACACCAAAAGCGTGGATTTTGTTTTTTTGAAGGTAAGTGCAAATAGAATTCCGCCAATAAAAGTCAACACCATCACCAGCGTGTTTTTAAAGAAAAGATGCGCTAAGGAAAATAGTGCAGCATTCACCAAAATAAAAAGGGCGTCATTTCTAAACAAAGATTCGTAACGTTGAAAGAAAAACGTTCTATAAATCAGTTCTTGAGGATAGACTGAAAAAATGGTATAAATAAACAATATCAAAGCCCAGAACATGGGTTTATTCTTTATGACAACAAATAAGTTTTCTACATCGAAGATATACATGTAAATCGCTGTCAACATACTGATAGAAATTAGCTTTATTGCGGTACGCATCCAAAATTGTTTCCAGTTGATGTGTTGCCTAATCTTGAATTTGTTGTTTTCCACCTTAAGAAGTATATAGACCACATATACAAAGCCCAGACAACCTATGGCCATCTTAATCCAGATATTGAACTCCAAAGCAAAGCTTGTGGGAACCAATACAAAAATCACAAAAAACTCTATAAGTCTATACCGAATGCTTTGCATAAGCTATATTGAAATTGCTGTGGTGTGTTTTACCTCGTTGATCATAAACATACTATAAGTACTGCCAATATGATCTATTGTGGTTAATTTTTTTACCATAAACTCCCTAAACGCCTCCATGTCCTCAACTAAAACTTTGATAAGATAATCATAATCTCCACTAATATGATAACATTCCAACACCTCGTTAAGTTTTGCCACTTCCCTTTCAAACTTAACAACATAATCTTGAGTATGCTGAACTAATTTAATGCTACAAAATACCACAAAATCTTTATCCACACTCTTTTGGTCAACTAATGCCACATATTTCTTAATAGTACCATTGTTTTCAAGCTTTTTAATTCGCTCGTAAACCGCTGTAACCGATAAACCTAATGCATACGCAAGTGCCTTATTAGTTTGCTTACTATCTCGCTGCAATAGCTTTAATAGTTTTTTATCAATTTCATCGTACATCATAATTATATTTTTTCTGTTACAACGCTCTTATGATTACAAAATAAGAATATATAACTATAATACTTAATAAATATAGTTTTATTTTCTAAATAATAGTTTAACTATTGATTATTAGTCTATATATAATGACTTTTGTTAAAACCAATAATACTAGAATTATGAATTTTAAACCTGCAAACAACATACAAGATTTACAATATTTTGGAGAATTCGGTGGTGTTAACCCATCAATATCCGATTCATCAACCTATACATTCCTATCGGCAAAAACGATGTTCGATACCTTTGAAGGCAATGCAGATGGATGTTACTTATATTCACGTCATTCCTCGCCTTCAAATTTATATTTAGGCGAAGCACTTGCTGCTATGGAAGGCACAGAAACAGCGACGGTAACAGCTTCTGGAATGGGAGCCATAACACCAGTGTTATTGCAACTTTGTGCTTCTGGCGAACACATTATAAGCAGTAGAACCATTTATGGTGGAACTTACGCTTTCCTAAAGAACTTCGCACCTCGATTAGGTATAAACACCTCATTTGTGGACATCACAAAGTTAGAAACCGTTGAAGCCGCCATTACACCAAAAACCAAAGTGTTGTATTGTGAGTCTGTTAGCAACCCTTTGTTAGAAGTTGCAGATATTGAAGGTCTAGCTGAATTAGCCAAAAAACACAACCTACAATTAGTGGTAGATAATACCTTTTCCCCATTATCGATTTCTCCTGTAAAATTAGGTGCAGATGTGGTTATTCATAGTTTAACAAAATTCATTAACGGATCTTCTGATACCGTTGGTGGTGTGGTTTGTGGAACACAAGAATTTATTGACCAATTGAGAAATGTAAATGACGGTGCAGCCATGTTGTTAGGTTCTACAATGGATAGTTTGCGCTCTGCTTCAGTATTGAAGAACTTAAGAACACTTCACATTAGAATGCAACAACACAGCCAAAATGCAACGTATTTGGCTGAGAAATTTGAAAACGATGGTCTAACAACCGTTTACCCAGGATTAGCCTCTCACCCATCACATAAGTTGTTTAAATCCATGATGAACGAAAAATACGGATTTGGAGGAATGCTGACCATCGATGTTGGCACATTAGACAAAGCTAATGCCTTAATGGAATTGATGCAAGAACGTAACTTAGGATATTTAGCTGTGAGTTTAGGATTTTATAAAACCTTATTCAGTGCTCCAGGAAGCTCTACATCTTCCGAAATACCAGAAGATGAACAAGAAGCTATGGGATTAAGTGATGGACTGATACGTTTTTCTATTGGATTAGATGCTGATATTGAACGTACCTATGACATGATGAAAGCCTGTATGATTGAGTTGAATATTCTTGAAGCCGAAAAGGTATAATTAAAGACCAGACCTGCCAGTTTTTTTTATAACCTGTCGGGTCTTAATCACCTCCCTTTCAATCTTCGCCAAAGGGCATCCATAGTATATTCAAAATCCTCCATTTCTGGCGCAAATGGTTTCATGTTCAATCGGTCTCCATCTTTGAACAATCTTAAATTAAAAACCGCCTTGTAGCCATTGCGAGTTTCTACCAGTGGATATCTTAAATCTTTATATAAATAGTTATCATCAGCTGTTAACTCTACATTAAAATAGTCATTGCTAAACCATGCCAAGTCTCTAATGTCATTATATTCTGCTTTTGTCAACGCTCTTGTTTTTGGAATGGTTTGCCAATCAGAAAAACGATTAGAGGCATCAAACAAAGAATAAAAACCAACTTGGTAAGCCTCCTCGGTTTCTGCGATACCATACCAGAGCACGTTGTTTAAAATGGCAGGTTGTGTACTATATCTTGAATAGCTTATGCCTTTATCAGAAAGTGAATTTTCAAAAACATTATCAACATATATCTTGTTGAAGATGGTCAATAGCATATAAAACGAACTGATACCGATTCCTAATTTTAGCCATAAACGTCTTTGGTTACTTTTTCTGTTGAAAAACATCAAAATAATCAAACAAATTAAAAACGGAGCCGTATATAAAGGATCAGCAACAGCAATATTATTGAAAGCCACGCGATAATTTGAAAACGGTGCAAATAGTTGCGTACCATAAGGTGTGAAGCAATCTAAAATCGGATGGGTGAATAATGACCAAAAGAAAAGTTTGGTCCAGTCTTTTTGTGTTGTGGTATGTAATCGTTTTCCTGAATTGTACAATTTGTGCACCAACCAGCCCAACAAAAATGCTCCTAAAACCGAAAATAATACGGAATGCATAAACTCTCTATGAAACAACATGGCGTCAATCTCATTGCCGTACAATAAAGATCCAACAAAGACGTCTAAATCTGGAATTGTACCACCAATAGCGCCAAACAAAAGCGCTTTGTTTCCTATTTTTTTACCAAGGACAGCTTCTCCACAAGCTGCACCTAAAACGATCTGAGTTAATGAATCCATACAGACCCGTAAAAATACAATTTAGAAAATAAATAATTAATCGGATTTTTAATTGTTTAACCTGTATCTATTCAATAAATCTGTATTTTTTATAATCTGACGCTGAACACTCGTTTTTAAATTTTTTATTTCCTCATCTCGCTTAGAATTGTGAACAACATCAGAATTTGCTTCTAAAAAATTTATATAACTTAAGGTCTTCAAGTTTCTTTTAAGCTGACGATTTTCCTTTTTTATTTGCAATTCTATATGAGTTTCGTTTTTAAAACTTGATACTTCAGTACCTTTAATCTGGTTTCCCTCAAAGTGTAATTTTAATCTTGAAAAACTAACTGATTGTACTTTACGACTGAGAAAATGAATATTATTTTGAGGATAAGAATAATCATTGGATAATACCGTAGATCTACCTATAGCAATTAAGTATATACAAAATGCTAGTATTATTACAAAAAACAACACAAAATATACAGAAGCGATCATAACTTATCAGTTTTATGGTCTAATTATTAATGTGACACAGATAGTATACTCTTTTGTCACATTTTTTCGATAAACTACAGGAATAATCTTTTTAAACATTTCTTGCATATCGATAAGCCAAATACATAATTTAAAATCATTTTATTATGTAAAGTTTACACTAATAACTTAACCCATGTTCTAATAAGACAAACTAAAGTTCAATTACCCTATATTAAAATCTTTTAAATATTATATGTATTAGTGAATAAGCATTTGAATTGCACATATTATTTGTGATAAAAAAGAGAATGTCGTAACATTACAAAACTAAACTGAATTATAATGCAAGACAACGATTTATCTCAAATTGACACTGAAGACCAAAATATTATTGATAACACAGAGCTTAATATCTGGGAAGCATTAATACCTGTTTTTGCATTAGTAGGTATGTTGGCTTACAATATATATGTTTATGGTGATGATGCCTTAAGTGGAAGTAATCAATTTATTCTTTTAATGGGTGCCGCAGTTGCGGCTATTGTTGGCTTTTTTAACAAGGTCAAGTACACAAGAATGCTCGAAGAGGTTGCAGAAAATGTAAAATCCACAACTGGTGCATTACTCATACTTTTAATGGTTGGAGCACTTGCTGGTACATGGTTAATCAGTGGCATAATACCTACAATGATATATTATGGATTACAAATTCTAAATCCTACAATTTTTCTTGCTGCTAGTGTGGTCATATGTGCAATTATTTCAATAGCAACAGGAAGCTCATGGACCACATCGGCAACAATAGGCATAGCATTGATTGGTATTGGAAAAACACTTGGAATAGATATAGGAATGACAGCTGGAGCTGTACTGTCTGGCGCCTATTTTGGAGATAAAATGTCACCATTAAGTGACACCACCAACTTAGCACCAGCAATGGCTGGCGGAGAGTTATTTTCTCACATTAAGTACATGGCTCTTACTACCATACCTACTATAGTTATTACACTTATTATTTTTATTATTATCGGTCTTAATATTAACACTTCTGGGACACCCCAAATAAATGATAAATTAAATGCCATAGATGGTGCTTTTAATATTAGTCCTTGGCTTTTTATTGTTCCAGTAATAGTAATCCTAATGATAATTAAAAAAACTCCTCCTCTTATTGCTTTGTTAATTGGAGCTTTATTAGGCGGAATAACTGCAATTATTGCGCAACCTCAAATCATTACCACTATCGCTGGTGCAGAGACACTAACGTTTCAATCAGCATACAAAGGAGTAATGAATGCTTTAACGGTTGACACGGCTGTTACAACCTCGAGCGCAGAACTTAATGACCTTTTCACTTCTGGTGGCATGAAAGGTATGCTAGGCACCATTTGGTTAATTATTTGTGCAATGGTATTTGGTGGCATTATGGATGCCATAGGTGCCTTATCTCGAATTACGGACTCTTTACTAAAAATGGCTACAAGTGTATTTGGATTATTTGCCAGTACAGTTGCCAGTTGCCTTGCATTAAATCTTACAGCATCTGATCAATATTTAGCATTAGTTGTTCCTGGTAAAATGTTTAAAAAAGCTTATGAAGACAGAGGATTGGCACCAGAAAATTTAAGTAGAACACTTGAGGATTCCGGTACTGTAACCTCGGTTTTAATTCCTTGGAATACCTGCGGAGCTTACCATTCAAAGGTTTTATTTGGTTACGCAGGTGCCACGGCATATATCCCTTATGCTTTCTTTAGCATAATTAGTCCGTTTATGACTTTACTTTTCGCAGCTTTCAAAATTAAAATCAAACAATTAAGAAGCAAATAGACTAGCTATATCTTTTAATAAATATTTAAAATACATCTTCATTGTCAATCCTATATTGATGCGTAACTTTGCAGCCGAATTTAAATTTTAACATAAAAAATAAATTAAAAAAATGGCTGTATTAGTAGGAAAAAAAGCACCTCAATTTAATGCACAAGCGGTTGTTAACGGTCGCGAATTTGAAGAAAATTTCTCTTTAGATCAATTTATAGGAAAAAAGCACGTTGTGTTATTCTTTTATCCAAAGGATTTTACATTTGTTTGCCCAACGGAATTACACGCATTTCAAGAAAAGCTGGAAGAATTTAAGTCTCGTAACACTGAAGTTGTTGCCGTATCTACAGATACAGAGCAATCGCACTTTGGTTGGTTACAATTGGAAAAAAACAAAGGTGGCATCCAAGGTATTACCTATCCTTTAGTTGCTGATACTAACAAGACTATTTCTAAGAATTACGATGTCTTGGCTGGTGATTATTACTATGATGAAAATGATATGTTACAAGCTGAAGGCGAATTAATCGCTTACAGAGGGTTGTTCTTAATTGATAAGGAAGGTATCGTTCGTCATCAAATAGTGAACGATTTACCATTAGGAAGAAATGTTGATGAAGCTTTACGTATGGTAGATGCTTTACAATTTGTTGAAGAAAATGGTGAGGTTTGCCCAGCCAACTGGAACAAAGGTAAAACAGGAATGCAAGCCACTCACGAAGGTGTTGCTGAGTTTTTGGAAAAGCATGTGAATTAATTAAAAATTAACTTACAATATATATTTAGACCTTTCAAGTTTTCTATACCTGAAAGGTCTTTTTTATTTTAGAATTACAGTTTCAATTCTATTTCTGATAATCTTTTTCTATTTCAAAATTTCTTCAAGATTCTTAAATCCCTTTTCAACAGCATAATCCAGTGCTGTTTTGTTATTATTATCTTTTAAAGACTTATCCGCTCCTTTATTTAAGAGCATTTTTACTACAAGTGGCTGGTCGTACATGGTTGCAAAAATCAGAGCTGTCTCTCCATTATTGTTTTGAACATTGACATCTGCTTTATTCCGAAGCAATAAATTTACCAAACCTGTATGGCCTTTAAAAGACACACCTATTAAAGCCGTATTTCCAGCCGAATCACTAGCATCGACATCTGCGTTATACTCCAGAAGTGTTTTAACAATAGCTTCTTGATTAAAGTAGGCAGCAAAAATCAATGGCGTAAATCCTCTTGAATCTTTTATGTTAACCAACTCTGGATTTCTCTTAAGTTGCAACCTTACATTCTCCTCTTTTCCAGATTTTATGGTGTTAAAGAATAATTCTTGTTCGTTCATAATTTTATATTTTCTTAAAAGGTTATAAGATTCCTGCCGTAGTTTATCTTGAGCTTAGTAAGTAGAAAGGCAGAAATGACACATTAAAAAAGGAATGTATTTAAAAAATTACATTCCTTTTTTATTCATAAACTGTTAATCGGTCTTATTTTAAATCGAATCGATCTGCATCCATTACTTTGGTCCAAGCAGCAACAAAATCCTTTACAAATTTTTCTTCAGCATCATTTGCACCATAAACTTCAGCTACCGCTCTTAATTCGGTATTAGATCCAAAGATTAAATCAGCTCTTGTACCAGTAAACTTTACTTCTCCTGTTCTACGATCTCTTCCTTCAAAATATTTTTCATCTTCTGAAGTTGCACTCCAGGTATAAGTCATATCTACTAAGTTCTTAAAGAAATCATTAGTAAGATGCCCTACATTTTCGGTAAACACTCCATGTTTAGAACCATCGAAATTAGCTCCCAATACACGCATACCTCCGACAAGTACAGTCATTTCTGGAATAGAAAGTGACATTAAATTTGCTTTATCAATTAATAAATCTTCAGCAGCAACATCTACATTAGAATTCTGATAATTTCTAAAACCATCACCTAATGGTTTTAAGTAGTTAAATTGTTCAATATCTGTTTGCTCCTGGGTGGCATCACCTCTTCCTTGAGAGAATGGCACGGAAATATTGTGTCCTGCATGTCTTGCTGCTTCTTCTACACCAACTGTACCTGCCAATACAATAAGATCAGCCATTGAAACTGTTCCGTTGAATTCATTTTGAATTCCTTCTAAAACATTAAGAACCTTATTTAATTCTTCAGGGTTGTTCACTTTCCAACTGCGTTGTGGCTCTAGACGTAATCGTGCACCATTAGCACCACCTCTTTTGTCTGAATTTCTATAGGTTGAAGCCGAAGCCCAAGCTGTTTTTACCATTTCTGAAATCGATAAACCAGATGCAAGAATCATTTTCTTTAAGGATTCAATATCAGAATCTGTTAATGTATAATCTACTTTTGGGATAGGGTCTTGCCAAATCAATTCTTCTTTTGGCACTTCGGGTCCTAAGTATCGATCAATTGGTCCCATATCTCTATGGGTTAATTTATACCAAGCTCTAGCGAAAGCATCTTCGAATGCTTTATGATCCTTATGAAAGCGCTTAGAGATTTCTAAATACGCAGGATCGGTTTTTAAGGCAATATCTGCCGTTGTCATCATTAATTCCTGTCTTCCGTTTGGGTCACCAGCTTTAGGTGCCATTCTCGCTTTAGACTCAGCCGTTGGTCTCCATTGATGAGCACCTGCCGGACTCTTAGTTAATTCCCAGTCGTAATTTAATAATACATCAAAATAGTCGGCATCCCATTTAGTCGGATTTGGTGTCCATGCGCCTTCAATTCCACTAGTAATGACATCCTCTAAAACACCAGATTGGTATGAATTTTTCCAACCCATACTCATTTGCTCAATAGGTGCTCCATGTGGTTCTGCACCTACAAATTGGTTAGGATCTGCAGCTCCATGCGCTTTACCAAACGTATGACCACCTGCAACCAAAGCTACAGTTTCTTCATCATTCATTGCCATACGACCAAATGTTTCCCTTACATCTTTAGCAGAGCCCATAGGATCTGGATTACCATCAGGACCTTCCGGGTTTACATATATCCAACCCATCATTACGGCTGCAAGAGGATCTTCTAAATCACGCTCTTTATAATTATCACTATTACCGTAACGTGCTTCATTTGCTCCCCATTCTGTTTCACTTCCCCAGTAAACATCTTGTTCTGGCTCCCATATATCTTCTCGTCCTCCTGCAAAACCAAACGTTGGAAATCCCATAGATTCTAATGCACAATTACCAGCTAAAATCATTAAATCTGCCCAAGAAATTTTGTTTCCATATTTCTTTTTTATTGGCCATAATAACAATCTGGCTTTGTCTAGATTGCCATTATCTGGCCAACTATTAATTGGGGCAAATCTCTGATTACCAGTACCTGCTCCACCTCTACCATCTCCAACTCTATATGTACCAGCACTATGCCAAGCCATACGAATCATAAAACCACCATAGTGACCATAATCTGCTGGCCACCAATCTTGAGAATCGGTCATGAGGTTTAAAACGTCCTGTTTTAATTCGTCATAGTTTATGCTGTTAAAAGCCTCAGCGTAATTAAAATCTTCTCCTAGCGGATTTGACTTTGCTGCATGCTGTCTTAAGATATTCAGTTTAAGTTCATTTGGCCACCAGTCTCTATTTTTTACTCCTCCTCCACCAACTGCATTTTGTTTGCCACTTAAAAAAGGGCAATTACTAGCTGTACTTTCATTAAGCTCAAAGGTTTCAGTATTCTTATTATCCATTTGTATTTGGTTTTATCAGTTTTAATTTCGTTGTCTATAAATTTATGAAATTATGAGCATCTAATAAAGTCTCTATATCTTTTTATCTAATGTTTTTATAGTCAAAACTTATGATATAGGTTATTTGAATTACATTAATGCATATTAAATGATTCTTGACGTAGGAAATCTTACCAAAAAGTTGTAACTTAATGTTATCATTTAATACCTATAGTTATGAGTACTTCAGAATATACAAAAGTTTACAGCGGTAACTTCGTTATTGTAACACGTTTAAAAAGCGAATTAGAGAATACTGGGATTATTCCAATTATTAAAGACGAAGGCGAATCGCAACGTTTAGCTGGCTATGGCTCCATGAACCAAGGCTTTCAGGAAGTCTTTGTTCATAATGATGAATTGGAAAAGGCGGTTGCTATTGTGGAACGGGTTAAGGGTGAGATGGAAGCTTAAATAATGAGAATTATACGCCCTTTGTTTATTGTCGTCTTTCTTTTTGGTTGTAAAAATCAGACCAATGAATATATTCAAAAGTTTGAAAATATTCTGGGCGAAAGAAAAACTAAAGCTCTAGATTTATTAGTCTTTGATTTTGAAAATAATCTAGATAAAGTATATCCAAATATATCTCTTCAGAAAGCTTACGAGCAATATCTAAAAGATTTAATTGACCCTAAAGAAACCGATTGGGATAAGTTTAGATTTCTATCCGATGAAACACGTGCGGAATTTGAAAATAGTGGTTTAAAAAAAGAGGTTTATAATATTGAATTAGAATTCGTCGAAGAAAAAAAAGACTCTTTATTAACTTATTACTCAAACGGTGTAGGTAAATATATGAGAGCTATTTATGAAATAAAAGAGCATGACACTTTAATGATGGAATACTATAAAAGAAGAGAAATCGGTGGATTAATGCAAAACGAAATTTTCGTTAATGGCATACTGCATTTCAGACCAGACTTCAACAATTATTTCCACAAAAGAATAGTTGTTATTGAGTTTACATACTAAGCCGTCACAGCATACATCTTCTCGCGCTGCTCCTTAATCTTTTTATCACTCATATATTCATCAAAAGTCATGTAACGGTCAATGACTCCATTTGGTGTGAGCTCAATGATTCTATTACCAACAGTTTGTGCAAACTCGTGATCGTGCGTGGTTAACATTACTGTTCCTTTAAAATTTTTAAGGGCATTGTTAAAAGCTGTGATACTTTCCAAGTCCAAGTGGTTGGTTGGTTCGTCAACCATAAGCACATTGGCTCTAATCATCATCATACGACTTAGCATACAACGTACTTTTTCACCTCCAGATAATACGTCTGAAGTTTTAAGGGCTTCCTCTCCACTGAAAATCATTTTACCAAGGAATCCTCTGATGTATACCTCTTCACGTTCTTCTTCGGTGGTTGCCCATTGACGTAACCAATCCACCAAACTTAATTTGTTGTTGAAGAATTCACTGTTATCTAATGGTAAATAAGACTGATTTGTTGTTACTCCCCAATTATATTTACCAGAATCCGCTTTTTGCTTTCCATTAATGATTTCATAAAAAGCCGTAGTGGCTCTCGAATCCTTGGAATACACAACAACCTTATCACCTTTAGCTAAGTTGATATCAATATTCTTGAACAATACTTCACCATCTAAACTTGCCGATAAGCCTTCAACATGTAAAATTTGGTCACCAGCTTCGCGCTCGCGCTCAAAAATGATGGCAGGATAACGTCTGCTACTTGGTTTAATATCTGAAATATTCAGCTTATCAATCATCTTTTTTCTACTGGTTGCTTGCTTGGATTTTGCAACGTTAGCAGAAAAACGACGGATAAACTCTTCCAATTCTTTCTTCTTCTCTTCAGCTTTTTTATTCTGTTGAGCACGTTGTTTTGCTGCTAATTGAGACGACTCGTACCAAAACGTATAGTTACCCGAATAGTGGTTAATCTTTCCGAAGTCAATATCAGAGATATGTGTACAAACGGCATCTAAAAAGTGTCTATCGTGAGATACCACAATAACGCAGTTATCATAGTTTGCTAAGAAATTCTCTAACCAAGAAATGGTTTCATAATCTAAGTCGTTGGTTGGCTCATCCATAATCAATACATCCGGATTTCCGAATAAAGCCTGAGCCAAAAGTACACGTACCTTTTGCTTACCATCTAAATCTGCCATTAAGGTATAATGAAAATCTTCCTTAATGCCTAAGTTGGATAATAATGCCGCAGCATCAGAATCGGCATTCCAGCCGTTCATTTCTTCAAACTCAACTTGTAGCTCACCTATCTTTTCAGCATTCTCGTCTGTATAATCAGCGTATAGCGCATCGATTTCGGTCTTTAATTTGTATAAAGGTTTGTTACCTTTTAAAACGGTTTCTAAAACCGTATCCTCATCGTGTTTGTTGTGATTCTGCTCTAAAACAGACATACGCTTACCAGGCTCAAGGTGAACGTTTCCAGATGTTGGATCCATTTTTCCTGCTAAAATCTTTAAAAACGTTGACTTTCCTGCACCATTGGCACCAATGATACCGTAACAATTTCCATTGTTAAATGTAGTATTGACATCATCAAAAAGGATGCGTTTTCCGAACTGTACTGAAAGATTAGAAACTGATAACATTTTATAGCTTTAAAATTTGGCGCAAAAGTAGAAAATTTAAGCGATTAAGCGAAATAAAAGCACCTTATAACAAGATTTAACGTGGCATTAACAAGGCATGAAGGTTTCAACACATATTTTTGTTACACTAAATTGATGAAATTCCCCATGTTGACTAGACACATAGCTTTATCATTACTTTTGCTAACCATTGTCCTTGGATGTAAATCTAGCAGTGGAGAAAATAATGACTATGCCTATATTGGTGGTGAAATCATAAATCCCAAAAATAAAAGTGTAATACTTCACAATACTCAGGGAGAAGTCTTTGATACACTTAATCTCGACGCAAATAACAGATTTATACATAAAATAGAAAATCTAGAGTCTGGCCTATATTTAATTAGGCATGGTGGCGAATATCAAACGGTATTATTAGAACCCTCTGATAGTATAATGTTTAGACTTAACACTTATGATTTTGACGAATCATTGGTGTTTACTGGAAAAGGAGCAAAAAAGAACAATTATCTTATTAAAACTTACCTTTCTAATGAGTCTGAGGCCAAAAAATTAGTGAAATACTCTAAAATGGAACCTGAGGCTTTCAATGAATTTGTTGAAAAAAGACGAAAGCGACAATTGGAAGAATTTTATCAGTTTTTAGAATACAACGACGAATCCGAGTTTTTTAAATCCATAATTGAAGCCAATATCAATTACAATAGTTATGCAGACAAGGAAATTTATCCTTTTGCCTACTTTGGGAACAACAAACTTATTCACATTAAAGATTTACCAGAAGATTTTTATGCACATAGGGATAACATAGACTATAATGCTAATCATTTGAGTCATTTCTTTTCTTACAATCGTTTTTTATTTTCTAATATTGATAATCTGGCCATAAAAACTTATTATAAAAACAATCCATATCACAGTAAGTTTGATAGACATTCTCTAGCGTACAACAAGTCTAAATTAGATTTAGTTGATAGTATTGTTTCTGATGAAGCCATAAAAAACAATTTGCTTAAATACAAGACCAAAGATTACGTCAGTTACAACCACACAGAAGCGGAAGCTAACGAATTACTTGATTATTATTTAGCAAAGAGTACCAATGAAGAGGATAAGGCCTCTATGAAAGATTTGGTGTCTTCATTACGCCTTTTGAGACAAGGAAATCCTCTACCTAATTTAGCCGTGGTCAACTATAATGATACAGAGCACTATCTAAGATCTATTATTAATAAACCGACCATCATCTATTTTTGGTCTTCAAACTCTAAAAGCCAGTATAGAAACAGTCATTATATAGTTGCGGAGTTAAAAGTGATGTTTCCACAGGTAGATTTTATATCCATTAACGTTAACGATAATGACGATAAATTCTGGAAAAACATTATCAACAATTATGATTTTCCTACAATTAATGAATTTAAGTTCAAGGATTCTAAAGCAGCACGTAAGACATTGGCCGTAAACTATCTAAATAAAGCTATTATTGTTGATGAGAATGCTGTGATATTGCATCCTAATGCCAATATCTTTAGCTCTGAGTTTAACGAAACCCTTGAAGGACTTCTACAAAAAAAGCACCTTATCGCTAAACGTTAAGATGCTTTATAAGTGTATAAATCAGTTCTTTTCTAATTTCCTTTCTTGTAATCTGCTAAGAATTTCTCTAAGCCAATATCCGTTAAAGGATGCTTTAATAAGCCAACGATTGAGCTTAAAGGACCTGTCATAACATCTGCTCCCAATTTAGCACAATCAATAACGTGCATAGTGTGACGAATAGAGGCTGCTAATATTTGTGTTTCAAAAGCGTAGTTGTCATAGATATGACGAATTTCTGCAATAAGATTTAAACCATCTGTAGAAATATCATCCAAACGACCAATAAATGGAGATACATAAGTTGCACCAGCTTTTGCGGCTAGTATTGCTTGTCCTGGAGAAAACACCAATGTAACATTAGTTTTTATACCTCTATCAGAAAAATATTTACAAGCTTTTACACCATCCTTTATCATTGGTAATTTAATAACGATTTGATCGTGTAATTCAGCTAAAGCTTCACCTTCTCTAACCATGCCATCAAAATCGGTAGATATAACCTCAGCAGAAACATCTCCATCTACAATATTGCAAATATCAACATAGTGTTTCATAATGTTATCCGTACCAGTAATGCCTTCCTTCGCCATTAAAGATGGGTTTGTTGTTACGCCATCTAAAATGCCCATATCTTGAGCCTCTTTAATTTGGTCTAAGTTTGCTGTATCAATAAAAAATTTCATAGAAAATTGTTGTGTTTTTAGTTGCTGCAAATTTACAACTATTCGTTAGGTTGACTTCAAAGAAATAGTCAAAATATATTAACAAGTTATTGAACAATTAAGGTATACGTCTTCTGTGTACTGTGATTGCATAAAGTATCCGTATAGTAGGCATCTCCATCATCATCGTATTCTACATTAACTGGGCCTTCTACATATAAGTAAACCTCAATTTCAAAAGTTCCTGTTTCCACAGGCAGTCCTTCAAAGCTAATAATTCTGTTATTTATAAAGTAACCCACACCTTCTGGTAAATCGGCTTCATTAATTTCAAAAAAATAATCGTAATTATTATCCCTTGGCTCATTTTTTATCTCAGCTGAAATATCTACATAATAATAAGTACTGGTAGAAGCAATGGGAAATGTCTTATCTGGCAAACTTGGGTTACGACCAGCAACACAGTCTAAAAAATCGTCACAGCCAAAAAACAAAACAGTAATAAGCAATATGGGGAAGAGTTTCTGAGATTTCATAATAGCTAGATTTGAAGAACATACCTCAAATAGCGTACCAAATATCAACTATAACTCATAATGCTTCATCAGCATTTTTTCATAAACTTTATCTGGAAGGATTCGTTTTAAAACCACAGAAAACTTTTGCATAAAGGCACCAACTTTATAATGTATTCTTGGTTGAGACGTCTGAATGATTTTATGAATCGCTTTTGCCATTTCATTAGGATCTCCACCTTCATCAACATGAGCATCCATTGTTTTTAAAGAATGTCCGTATTTTTCTTTGTATGGTGAATCTTCCAATACAGGCGCATGATAGCGACCTGCCGCAATATTAGTAGCAAAATCGCCTGGTGCTACGTTGGTCATTTCAATATTAAAATCCTTGAGCTCCATCCTAAAAGCTTCGGTAATTAATTCCAAAGCACCTTTGCTCGCACTATAAACACCTCTAAACGGCAATCCCATGTAACCAGCAATGGATGTAATGTTTATAATCAATCCAGAATTTTGCACACGCATACTTGGTAAAACAGCCTTAATCACGTTGATAGGCCCAAAAAAGTTGGTTTCAAAATTGCGCTTAATTTCTTCATCAGGAATTTCCTCTACAGGACCAGTAATGCCTGCACCAGCATTATTAATTAAGACATCTATTTTATTTTCGAGCTTTAGGACTTCAGCAATACAACTTTTTATGCTTTCTGTTTTGGTAACGTCTAAAGCTATAATAGGAAATTTACTATCAGGATATTTATCAGGATTACGACTTGTTCCATAGACTACAAAACCTTTGGTTTTAAGAAATTCGCCAACCGATTTTCCAATTCCCGAAGAACCACCTGTGATTAAAACAACTTTAGACATAATAACTTATAAAAATTCAAATTGCAAAATACAAAATTCCAATAGCAAAAATTTAGAATGATGATATGAAATACTGATGGATTCGTAAACTAAATGAAGAGATTCCTGCCTTCGCAAGAATAAACAAAAAAAGGCAAGCTACCTACATCACACCGCTACGACCGCGTACCCTTGCTACGTTCCCGTCCTGGGGGATTCAGCAGGAGCTGGTTGTGTAGGACTTGCCGGCTGCAAAGATACAACCTTTTAATACTATAACCCAAACAAAATATTAGAAAATCTAATGTAAATTAAACCTGCTGCAAAACAGAACATTACACTATTTTTTTAAGTTTAACCTTAGCGATGCCATGCTGAAAATTATAAAAAACCCTATTTTATTGTAGGTGTAATTCTCGTTATGAAGTTCTAATACCCTGCTTGAACTTAACAATGATTTTTAAACTGAATTTTTATTAATAACTTGCCAAAAATATTCATTGAATCTATGCAGTTATATAAATACTTTGTTCTCATTTGTTTAAGCCTTGCACTAACTAATTGCGGAGACACTAATGCTTCTAAACAAACAGGTTTATCTATAAACTCTAAAGCCAAAGCTTTTACACTTGGAGATACGTTAAATTTATCCATTAATAATCCGAAACAACTTAATATCACTAGCATTGATTATCAATTGGATGGTGAACCTATTACTAAAGATGCTGTACTCAACAACATAACTTTAGGAGAAAAGATAATTTCTGCAACGGTAACTTATGATGATAAATCTGCAACGGTATCCATGCCTATTAAGATTTATAACAATATCATTCCGACCATATATACTTATGAAGTTGTAAATACCTATCCTCACGATATTTCATCTTACACTCAAGGGCTTGAGTTTCATAATGGAGAACTCTATGAAAGTACTGGCCAGTATAAAGAATCAAAGCTTAGAAAAGTAAACTATGAAACTGGTGAGGTTTTAAAAAACGTCAATTTAGACGATTCCTATTTTGGTGAAGGACTTACTATTCTTGATGATAAAATATATCAGCTCACATGGAAAGAAAACAGAGGCTTTGTGTATGATGTAAATACTTTGGAAAAGCTAAGTTCATTTAACTACGGAAAAAGCAAGGAAGGTTGGGGAATTTGTAATGATGGCGAAACCCTCTACAAATCCGATGGTACAGAAAAAATATGGTACATAAACCCTAAAACCCTGACCGAAGAAAGTCATATTCAGGTCTATACTGAAAAAGGGAAAATACCTCAACTTAACGAGTTAGAATGGATTGACGGAAAAATTTTCGCCAATATCTATCATAGAAACGGTGTGGTTATCGTTAACCCTAAAACAGGAGGTGTAGAAGGTGTCATTGATTTTGAACCACTTAAAAAACTAGTGACGCAGCATGACGAATTAGATGTACTTAACGGTATTGCCTACCATCCTGAACGCGGAACGATCTTTGTCACCGGTAAAAATTGGGACAAACTCTTTGAGGTTAAAATAAAGGAAAAGTAAACTTCACTCACCAAAAAGGACAGTTCCCTCATTCTACATTTTATATTATACTTTGCTTTTGGTTCTTTGATGTATAAATCAAACAACCATGAAAAAAACTATTTCCATTAGTATTCCAGAGCCTTGCCATGAAGATTGGAATAAAATGACACCTAAAGAAAAAGGCCGTCACTGTGCTGCCTGCAACAAAACCGTTATCGATTTTACATCCAAAACAGATGAACAAGTCATAAAGACTTTCGAAAACGAAAACAATCTTTGTGGCAGATTTAAAACACAACAACTCAATAGGGAAATGTTTTTAGCCAGAAAAGACAAAAACAACTATTTGTCCATAGCCGCGTCTGGTCTATTTGCGTTTATGGCTTTAGGTCATCAAGACATACATGCACAAGGCGAACCAAGAACTGTAAAAGTTGATTCTTTAAATACACCCCAAGTAAAAGGGAAAATCGCAACATCAGTTATAAATCAAAGAACAGTCTCTGGAATAGTTACAACAGCAGACGATGGTTTGCCACTGCCAGGTGCTTCGGTAATTATTAAAGGGACTTACACAGGTGCTCAAACTGATTTTGATGGCAAGTATTCCATAAAGGTAAATACAGGTGATGTACTAATTATCTCTTATGTAGGTATGAAAACAACTGAAATTACCATCGGAAACTCCAACACTTACAACATAGTAATTGAACTAGATGAAGATTTGCTATTAGGTGAAGTTATCGTTGGTGGTATTACTGCTGTTCAACAATACACTAACCATTGCAATATGAGTTATGATGAACCAGAATTAGTGGCTTCTGAAGCTGAACAAGAAAAATCCAGAGCTATTAGAGAACATCATCAAAAATGGAAAGAGAGAAATAAGGCCAGAAGAACCAAATGGAAGGCTGAACGCATCGCAAAACGAGAAGCTATTAAAAATGGTGAAAAAGAACGTACAGCTTTTGGCAAATTCTTCTTTGGTATTAAAAGTCTTTTCTCAAAGAAATAATATCTTTAAGCATCAATAACTATTTGATGCAGATATTTCAAAAAAACCATTACCGTTACCAAAGACGATTTAGATCAACTCAACCATGTCAACAATGTGCGCTACGTGCAATGGGTGCAAGACATTGCTGAAAAACATTGGCTACAGAACACTTCACAAGATATACTAGAAAACTACTTTTGGGTTTTAGTGAGCCATCATATTGAGTATAAAAGTCAGGCCGTTTTAGGTGACCAGCTCAATATTAAAACCTATGTATCAAAGTCAGAAGGTGTCACTTCCATTCGTCATGTTGAAATTTTTAATCAAAATAACGGTAAGCTAATTACAACGTCTGAAACCAAATGGTGTTTTATGGATGCCAAAACCAAGAGGCCAACACGCATTACACCAGAAATCGCAGCGCTTTTCAATTAACAGTAATTTAGGTTAAAGTTTTTTTAATACGTCCTTGTGTTTTGCCTTAAAAGCTTTTCTTTATTGCACCAATCCATCGCTATGCGTCAATTCTTTTTAGTCTTAAGCCTATTACTCTTCAATACTTTATTGTTTGGGCAAACCTTAGAAGGAAAAATTTACGATTCAAAATCTACGGTTAAGGACATTAAAGTAGTAAACAAAACCCAGAACAGGCTTACGGTTACAGACAAAGACGGTAACTTTAGTATCGTCGCCAAGGTTAGCGATACCATTGCTTTTGAGTCCATCTTTTACCATCAAAAAACCGTGGTTTTAACCCAAACTCATTTTGAAGAACCCAATGTTTTTGAACTTAAAAAAATAACAAACGCGTTAGACGAGGTTGAAGTGAAGGCAGAACCCGAGCAACCTGTTTTTGAAGTTGAAACCTACAACACAGAGCTTCATAATTTAATAAAAGAGGATATAAAGAACAATCCAGGTTTATATCAACCAGCTGGTGCCACGTATGGAGTTGATTTTGTTTACCTAATAGGCCAGGTCGTTAAGCTTTTTAAAAGAAAAAAGGAAAAATTACCTGAGTACACACCAATAACCTATAAACAGATGGACTCACTTTTCAGCACGAGTTCATTTTTCAATAAAAGGCTTGTTACTGAAAATCTTAATATTCCAGAAAATAAAACCAAGCTCTTTTACGATTTCTGTTCTGCCAAAGGCATCAGTTCTGAGTTATTAAAAGATGAAAAGAAAATGGAGCTTTTAGAAGCATTGGTTTTAAATAGCCAATTATTTCTCATTTTGATTGAGGAATATGGTGAAGCAGCTAATGTAAAGGATTAGCCTATGTCATTCAGAACGAGGTACGAGTGAAGAATCTCAATAATCATTAACACAAATAAACAGATTCTTCGGTCATACTTCCCTCTGAATGACACAATCTGCATTAATTAACCCTCTTCATAATAATTACTAACTTCAAAAGTTATATTTTTAAGCCATAATTATTTTGTTTATGAAGCGACTGCTATCATTCTTTATTTGCCTAGTTGTATTATTATTTTGGAGTTCTTGCCGTAAGGATTTTGATTTCTCTCCAAGCACCGGAAGTCTCGAGTTCGCAAAAGACACTGTTTATTTAGATACTGTTTTTACCAACATTGGTTCTAGCACGTACAATTTAAAAGTATATAACCGAAGTGATGATGATATTGTCATCCCAACGATTCAATTGGAAAATGGCGTGAATTCCTTTTACAGAATGAACGTTGATGGCACAACAGGACTTGAAGGTGCACAAGAAGGAAAATTCTTTGAGGATGTAGAGCTTTTGGCAAATGACAGCCTGTTTATTTTTATTGAAACCACCATAGATATTGAAACACTTTCTGCGTCCGATATTCAGTTTTTATATACAGATCGAATCTTGTTTGACTCTGGTAATAATCAGCAAGATGTAGATTTAGTCACTCTGGTAAAAGATGCAGTTTTTATATATCCTGCAAGGGATGAAACCACTGGTATTATAGAAACCTTGACTTTTGATGTTGATGGTGATGGAGATGATGACGAAACCACCTTACAAGGTCGCTTCTTAGAAAATGACGAACTCACATTTACTAACGAAAAACCTTATGTGATTTACGGTTATGCTGGCGTTGATGATGGACAAACACTAACCATGGAAGCAGGTACACGCGTACATTTCCATGCTGATTCTGGTATCATCGTCACTGATGGAGGAAGTTTAAACATCAATGGAGAACTAAGCACAGATCAAGAAGTATTGGAAAATGAAGTCATTCTTTCTGGTAATCGTTTAGAGCCTCTTTTTGAAGATGTTCCTGGTCAATGGGGAACCATTTGGCTGTTTAATGGTAGTGAAAACAATACCATCAATTGTGCGACCATAAAAAATGCAACTATTGGTATTCTTTCGGAAGGAGATCAAGATGCACCAAACGATAAATTGACCATTACAAACTCACAAGTATACAATTCCAGTGGGTTTGGGATTTTAGGGAGAGCAACTTCTATTACAGCAGAAAATGTGGTGATTAATAACTCCGGACAATCTTCTTTTGCTGGGACGCTTGGTGGAAAATACAATTTTACACATTGCACCATAGCTAATTATTGGAACAGTAGTTTTAGACAGTTTCCTGCCCTACTCCTCAATGATTTCACTTTAATTGAAGAAGATGCTATAGTCATTAACGATTTAACGGAAGCCAATTTTAATAACTGTATCATTTACGGTAATGATAATCCTGAATTTTTATTGGAAAACGAAGGCGCAGTTTTCAACTTTAAGTTCACCAATTGCCTCTTGCGCTTTGATAATGATAACCTCAGCGGAACTGGCAACTACGAGTTTAATAACACCACGTTCTACGAAAGCAATGTCTTTAACCAAGACCCAGATTTTGAAGATCCTTTTGAAAACTTAATGCGTATTGGTGCAGACTCTGGTGCTGATGGTATTGGCAATGCAACATTTACTAGTCAAGTACCTTTTGATATTTTAAATGTCGCTCGCGCCAATCCATCTGATGCTGGTGCTTATGAGAGTGTGGTTTTTGAAGATTAAATTATGGCTTTGGAATAATTATTGATGAACTTAAAGAATAAATTCTTAAATCTCAATTAATATGATTTCTAAAAATTTACCCGCCTTTTTATTACTTTTTCTTATAGTAATATACTCACCAAGTCTAAAAGCTCAAGACTTAGACTTAATTAATGCAAATTTACTTTTAATAAATAGCCAAAGCTCCGACTGTGATTGCTGTAACACACTAGACATCAATAAACCTTTTTATGAAGGTGAAATTGTCTTAAAAGACAGTACTGTTTTAATTGGAAAAATAAGTGTGAATCAACCTTTTAAAAATAAATTGATTACAATTTTTAAAAGTGATGATGACTATGAACCTATCGACAATGGAACAATTAAAGAAGTTAATCTATCATATACTCAAAATAAAATAACAAAAGAAATTAAATTCCTCAACGTAAATGAAGATGAAAGATTATATCGGTTAGTTTTTCAAAAAGGCAATAATATTAGTGTTTATGACTCTTCCGATAAATTAAAAGATAATTCATTAGTTGGACGGGTTCTTGTTAAAGAAAATAACGTTTTAACTGATACTTGGAACTTCTGGTCTTCTGGTTCAAAAAAGGATCTTATAAATTATTTAAATAAAAGAGATGGAACAGATTACAAGAGACGAGATTTTAAATCGCTTGATGATTTATTTGCTAAATTGTAAAAACATTAAACAAGCCTCTTCAAATTAAATTGAATGGCTTTTTTATCAATCTTTAGACCTCACAGGTTTTGAAAACCTGTGAGGTCTGTCTCTAAATATTTTCTAAGCAGTAAACAAAGGTCTCCCTCCCATTAATTCATTCACTTTATTAGCAACACCTTCCAATACCGTTTCATTTTCGTAATTGGTAATGACCTCATCAATCAAATCCACTACATAGCTCATATCGTTTTCTTTTAAGCCTCTTGTTGTAATCGCTGCAGTTCCTACTCTAATACCTGAAGTCACAAAAGGAGATTCGGTATCAAATGGTACCATATTCTTATTCACGGTGATATCTGCTTTTACCAATGCGTTTTCAACATCTTTACCAGTAATATTTTTATTTCTAAGATCAATCAACATCATGTGGTTGTCCGTTCCACCAGAAATTAAATTATAGTCTTTAGCCACAAACGCTTTCGCCATAGCATCAGCATTGCTTTTCACTTGTAGCATATAATGTAAGAAATCATCGGTTAACGCTTCACCAAAAGCAATAGCCTTGGCTGCAATGATATGCTCCAAAGGTCCACCTTGATTTCCAGGGAATACAGCAGAATCTAAAAGACCTGACATTTTTCTAAGTTTCCCACTTTTTAAAGTGATTCCAAATGGATTGTCAATGTTTTCACCCATCATAATCATTCCACCTCTTGGCCCTCTTAAGGTTTTATGTGTCGTTGTTGTTACCACGTGGCAATGTGGCATCGGATCATTCAGAATGCCTTTGGCAATCAATCCAGCAGGATGCGATATATCAGCCAATAACACGGCGCCAACATTATCAGCAACTTCCCTAAACTTGGCAAAGTCAATATCTCGCGAGTATGCAGACGCACCAGCAATAATCATTTTTGGCTTTACTTTTTCCGCCTGATCTGCTAACATATCATAGTCAATATAACCTGTATCTTTCTTTACACCATAGAATGTCGGATTATAAAGTTTTCCTGAAAAATTCACAGGAGAGCCATGTGTTAAATGACCACCATGAGATAAATCAAATCCAAGAATAGTATCGCCAGGCTTTAAGCATGCTGCAAAAACAGCTGTATTGGCTTGGCTTCCAGAATGTGGCTGCACATTGGCATAAGCCGCGCCAAATAAAGCTTTAGCTCTATCAATAGCAATTTGCTCAACTTCATCCACCACTTCGCAACCACCATAGTAGCGCTTACCAGGATAACCTTCAGCATATTTGTTGGTTAATACAGAACCTGCAGCTTCCATGACCTGGTCACTGACAAAGTTTTCTGAGGCAATTAGCTCTATACCATCGGTTTGGCGTTCTCTTTCAGCTTCTATGAGTTCAAAAATTTGTTCGTCGCGTTGCATAAATAAAGTCTTTATTAAATCAGCAACAAAAATAAGGAATACAATTAGTTTTAATATCAAAAATTATGTAGGTTTGAATAGAAATTAATAACATTTAATCAACAATTATATATGCCATTATCAGCCAATAATCCAAATAGAGCCTCTTGGTTATACGTAAATAAATATTCCGATTTCCCAATTCAGAACATTCCTTTTGGAGTTTTCCTCACAAGAGAAGATATCATTACCATAGGTACACGAATCGGAGATACAGCCATTGACCTTGGTGCGCTTCATCAATTGGGCTATTTTGACGGAATCCCGTTAACAGACGATATTTTTCTTCAGGATTCATTAAACGATTTTATTGCTGATGGTAGAAAAACTTGGCGAGCGGTTCGTAATCGTGTTGCTGAAATTTTTGATGCCGAAAATGACGAATTAAAAAACAACACCAAGCACAAAGAAATTATTTGTTTTCGACTGGATGAAATCGAAATGCAAATGCCAGTGCAAGTCGGTGACTATACCGATTTTTATGCGAGTAAAGAGCACGCCACAAATGTAGGCACTATGTTTCGCGGTAAGGACAACGCCTTAATGCCAAACTGGTTGCACTTACCTGTTGGGTATCATGGTCGTAGTTCATCAATTATTACAACGCATATTCCTATTCACAGACCTCAAGGACAAACGTTACCAGAGGGAGCGGACAAACCTGTTTTTGGACCAAGTAAATTAGTGGATTTTGAATTGGAAATGGCGTTTATCACCACTGATGCCAATGAGCTGGGTGAGCCAATTCCTATTGAAGAAGCAGAAGAATACATCTTTGGACTTGTCGTTTTTAACGACTGGTCGGCAAGAGATATTCAAAAATGGGAATATGTACCCTTAGGACCTTTCTTAGGAAAAAACTTTGCATCATCAATTTCACCATGGATTGTAACTCTTGATGCACTTGAACCTTTTAGAGTGGAGAGCCCAAAACAAGATCCAAAGCCTCTACCCTATTTACAAACCAAAGGAAAGCATAGCTTCGACATTAAGTTAGAAGCTGGTATCATTCCTAAAGGTGGTAAAGAAACTATAATTTGCAAAAGCAATTTTAAATATATGTACTGGAGTATGGCACAGCAACTGGCACATCACACGGTTAACGGTTGCCCTGTAAATTCTGGTGATATGATGGGTAGCGGAACCATTTCTGGACCAACTGAAGATTCCTATGGTTCTATGTTAGAGCTCACATGGAAAGGCACTAAACCCATTAAACTAAAAGATGGTACAGAGCGTAAATTCATTAATGATTACGATACTGTAGTTATGCGAGGCTATTGCGAAAATGACGATGTACGTATTGGATTTGGTCAAGTAAAAACACAATTATTGCCTGTTTTTAATCCGAAGAAAAAGAAATAACAGAGCCTTACGCTCGGAGCACAAAGCTTGAAGTTGAGAGTTAAACACTTTCGATTTCAAGCTTTTTCATTTATTACATTTCTCTAGTAATGACGCGCTTTCTTCGTGCTTCATACTTCCTGCTTCTGGCATCAAAATAAAGTCTGGCACAATGATTGGTTTATACTACGTATAACCTATAAAACACAAGATTATGAAACGAATTTTACTTTTAACAGCACTTGTTTCGGTACTCGTATCTTGTAGTGCCAAAAAACAAATTGAAAGCGCCATCAGTCATGGTAATTATGACCAAGCTATTTCTGAAGCGTTGAGAAAACTAGAAAACAACAAAGACAAAAAGCGTAAGCAAGCTTATGTGGTGATGCTTAAGGATGCTTATGATAAAGTCTTGGCAGAGGATTTGGCACGTATTGCACACTTAAAGCAAGATGGCAATCCTGAGTTATACAAAACCATTTACGAAAGCTATGCCGATTTAGAAGCAAGGCAAAACGCTATAAAACGCATCATGCCTTTAAAGATTGGTAACAGAACCATAAGCTTCACGTTTAAAGATTACAGTAATGCCTTGGTTGACTACAGATATAAAACCTCTGATTATCTTATGGATAAAGGATTGGATCTGTTAGACACCAATGATAAATTAAATGCGAGAGAAGCTTATAGGTTGTTTGATTATGTCAATAGTATCAACCCAAATTTTGAGGATGTGAGATCCTTAATGCAAGAAGCGCACCTTACAGGTATGGATTATGTACATGTGTCTATTAAAAACGAAACACATCAAATCATACCTCAACAATTGGAAGCTGAGCTGTTGGATTTTAATACGTATGGCCTTAATCAATTCTGGACGAGTTATCACGCCAATGCAGATAATAATATCAATTATGATTATGCCATGGAATTACAGTTAAAGCGAATCAATATTTCGCCAGAGCGAATCAATGAAAGACAACTGTTGAGAGAAAGGCAAATTGTAGATGGATGGGAATATTTATTGGATGATAACGGCAACGTAGCCAAAGACAGTTTAGGTAACGACATTAAAGTCGATAAGATCGTTAATGTAAGGGCACGTTTTTTTGAAGTCCTGCAAACCAAATCCGCTCAAGTGATTGCAGATGTAGTTTACACGGATTTAAAACAAAACCAGGTGATTGATGCCTTTACCATAGATAGTGGCTTCACCTTTGAAAACGTTTTTGGACGATTTAGAGGCGACAGAAGAGCCTTAAATAGAGACGACAGAGTCCTTTTAAACCAAAGACAAGTACGTTTCCCAACGGATGCCCAAATGGTCTATGACTCTGGTGAAGATTTAAAATTAAAACTAAAGAACATTATCAGTTCTTATAGATTGAATGGTTAATAAATAGAAAACCTCTCGGGAACGGGAGGTTTTTTTATGGTTTTGATTTGGTGCGTGTTTTATAAACCAAAAACTAAGACAACAAAATTTTCGTATATCTTGTACATCAAAGTTTACCGGTTTTATGAGAGTTATTGTCCTGTTGTGTTTTATGTTATTATCTGTTAGCAGTTATTGCCAAGGTAGAATTGATGGCTTTTATCGTGGACAGGGTAATACCACATTGGTATTAGGCTATGGCTATGAAGACAGCAAAAGCTATCTCATAGGCAGAGAACCTTCGTCACTCAGCAGAACACTAACCTACATCAGTGTTTTTGCGTCGCATGGTGTATTGGACAACTTAGATGTTCAGGTAAGTTTACCTTATTTAGAAAGTGACACCAATAAAAGCTTACAGGACATTTCATTGTTTTCCAAATATAGATTCTACACTAAAACCACTCAAAATGGACAATTACAGCTCAGTGCAGCTTTAGGGTTTTCTACTCCGATCAATGACTATAAAATTGGAGGATTAAATGATATAGGGCAACAAGCCACAGTAATAGATACCAGAGCCATGGCGCATTACAAATGGAACTCTAACTGGTTTGTTACAGTGCAAAGTGGTTTTAGCTATAAACTAGAAGAAGTATCCAACAGCATACCCTTTGTTTTTAAGGCTGGGAAAGCAACAAAAAACTGGTATTACGATGTATATTACGATTTTCAATACGCCATAGGAGGTATAGATTATAGAGGCACTCCCGCTCCCCAAAACTTTAGGGAACTTGGCGTGAGTTATCATAAAGTGGGTGCAACTCTATATTATAACATTTTCAAAAACTTTGGAATCTATATCACTTATGCTCACCTATTAGATGGACGCAACATTTTTACTGGACCTTCTTATGGTGTAGGTTTGGTTTGCAATCTGTGACTTTGGTTAAGGTTTAGAACTAAATAATTTTATCGGTTCTTATTGATTTAATTGTTAGGAAATAAAGAAAGATAGAAAGTCCGCGAGGACTTTGTTGTAGCAAGTACTTATTTAAAATAGACTATCTGGATATTTATCAATTTCAGAATCAGTTTGTTCTTTTTGAGCTTGCTCTAATTGCTTTATTAATGATTTTGTTTCTCGATATTCTTGTGCTTCTGGAACACGAATAAATTCTACCTCTTTATCGTACTTGTTTTTAATGACTTCTTCAATTTCGTCCAATGTAACTCTAAAGTATTCTTTTCTATAATTCACTTTGTTAATTCTTCTATCATCAAACTCTTTCTGCAGCAAACCTTCTAATTCAGGTGCATTTTCAGTAAAAATGAGAGCGTGTAAGTCAAATCTGAAAGGAACTGAAGCATCTCCCAATTCTTTAACTCTGTCAATTGGCTCGAGTCGTCTTGTCATTCCAATTTTATAAATATTCTCTCCGAATGAACCTATATTTGAAATTATATAAACGTGACCAGATTTTGTTTCTTGTGCTCTTGAAATTGCTCTTTCTTTAGCTTCGTGTGCTTCTCGAAGGTTTTTCTGAAGTTCAGAAATTTGATTATTCAGTTTTTCAAGTTCTTCACCGCTCACTAACCCAAGTTCTTTTTGTGCTCTTTCCAAAGCCTTTTGGAAACGTTTTTCTTCTTCTTCAGCTTCCTTTCGAGCTTTTTCAAATTCACGCAATGCTCTTTCTTCTTCTCTTTGCTCTTCTCTGATTGCTCTTTGTTCTTCTTTTTCTTGTCTCTTTTTATGCTCAAGTTCATATGCCAAATGAAGTTCATCTAATTTTAGCTTTAAGTATTCATCTGTTATATAAACGTCATTTGATTTTCCAAGTTTATTAATTGCATTGAAAGCTTTTGTTATTCTTTCCTCAAAGCGTTTTACGTTATTCCATTTTACTTTTGAGATTAAAGTATCGCATTCTCCATTAAATGCTCTTAAAGTTAGGTTTATATAACGACGAGTCATTATTTCCCCTTGTTTTCTACTATTTCCGACGTGCCAATTCGTATTACAGATACAAGCATTACCATTTTTAATTAATTGTTTTTGCTCTGTTCTAATTTTTAATAGTTCCTCTTTGTATTTTTCTGAAGTATCGTAATCAAATATTGGTTCATAAATCCCAAGTTCTACAAATTCAAGGTCATTTTTGTAGAGTTGAATATCTTTTTCTAAATTTCTGTATATCAATTTTGAGTCGATATATTTTAAATTCAATTCATTGAATTTGGACTCGAGCTTTTCTAAATCGAGATTTTTGTTTTTTAATTCAGATTCAACAGAAACTATTTCGCTATATCTGTCTAAACTTGAATTTAGAGAAGTGATTTCGCTGTTTTTCGTTTCGAGTATTTTATTCTTTTCGTTTAGTTCAGAATTCAGATTTTCAATACTCGAATTCAGCTCCTTTATTTCGGTGATTTTCTTCTTAATTGAGTCTTTTTTCTTCTCAATTTCAGATGTTAAAACTTGTTTGGATTTTTTGCATTTGTAAATAATAATTAAGGAAGCTATTCCAACTAATACTAATGCAATTGATAATCCTATGATCATTTGTTTTGGTATTTTCTACAATACTTAAATATTGACTTTTTAAATTGTCTATGTGAGACGTTAAGCGAATTTAAAATTAAAAAAACTACAAGTCAATACGTAACACTACGTATTTTACACCAACTGCTCTAGGTTTAATTCATTAATCCCACCATGAGACGCATGTGCCACTACCACTCCATTCTTAATCACTAAAAGTTGTGGCGATTCGTGTAGCACTTGGAATTTATGACCTGTTTCGTTAGACACGTCTCTATAACTGAGCAAATCGAGGTAATATAAATCGGCATTTAAGTCGAGATCATAACCAGACACAAACTGGTTCATTACCATTCTGCTGATACCGCAACGTGTAGAGTGCTTAAATATCAACTGGGTTTTGGTTTTGGATTGGTCTTCTATGGTACTGAGTTGTTCAGTACTGGTAAGTGGTATCCATGGTAATATTTTTTCTTCTTTCTTGGGTTCGGACGACCCGAATATTTTTTTAAACATAGTTTCTATTTTATAAAGTAGTCGCAAGACTAATTACAACTTACAGATTGACAAAACGTCATTATAAATCACATTAAATCAGACATTTTGTCGTTTTTTTCTTACCTTTTAGTATTGGTAAGATTGTTGAATAAAGATAGGAAAACATAACAATAAGACAATGGTATTGTCATTCAGAGCGCTAGCGAAGAATCTCATCGAGAGATTGCCGCGTCCTGCGTCCCTGTCTGCCAACAGGCAGGCTCACAATGACAATTAAAGCAATAATAAAAAGATGAATTTTAATAATTATACAATTAAATCACAAGAAGCCATACAGCAGGCGCAGCAGCTTGCCCAAGGCTTTGGTCATCAACAGATAGAAAATGAGCACATTTTTAAGGCGCTCTTTAATGTTGATGAAAACGTATTACCATTTTTGCTCAAGAAGCTGAATGTTAATGTGTCTATACTACAACAGATTTTAGACAAGGAACTAGAGAGCTTTGCTAAAGTTTCTGGTGGCGAGATTATGCTTTCCCGCGAAGCCAGTAAAGCCCTTAACGAAGCATCTATCATCGCTAAAAAGATGAACGATGACTTTGTATCCATTGAGCATTTGGTCTTGGCTATTTTTAAGTCCAAAAGCAAAATCGCACAGATTTTAAAAGACCAAGGCGTAACGGAAAAAGGTTTAAACGCTGCGATTGAAGAATTGCGTAAGGGAGATCGCGTAACGTCTCAAAGTCAAGAGGAAACTTACAATTCCTTGAGCAAATACGCCAAAAACCTTAACCAATTGGCACAAGATGGAAAATTGGACCCTGTTATTGGTCGCGATGAAGAGATTCGTAGAATACTTCAGATTTTATCGCGTCGTACCAAGAACAATCCAATTTTGGTCGGTGAACCTGGTACTGGTAAAACCGCCATTGCAGAAGGCTTGGCGCACAGAATCATCGATGGTGACGTACCTGAAAATCTAAAGGACAAGCAAATCTTTGCCTTGGATATGGGAGCATTGATTGCTGGTGCAAAATTTAAAGGTGAATTTGAGGAACGTCTAAAAGCGGTCATCAAAGAAGTGACCACCAGTGAAGGTGACATCGTACTCTTTATAGATGAGATTCACACCCTTGTTGGCGCAGGTGGCGGACAAGGTGCCATGGATGCTGCTAACATTCTAAAACCTGCCTTAGCGCGTGGAGAACTCAGAGCTATTGGTGCTACAACATTGGACGAATATCAAAAGTATTTTGAACAAGATAAAGCCTTAGAACGTCGTTTCCAGAAGGTAACGGTCAATGAGCCAGATACCGAAAGTGCGATTTCAATCCTGCGTGGTATCAAGGAAAAATACGAAACACATCACAAGGTGCGTATTAAGGATGAAGCGATTATTGGTGCTGTGGAACTATCCAACAGATATATCACCAATCGTTTTCTTCCGGATAAGGCGATTGACCTAATGGACGAAGCGGCTTCTAAACTGCGTATGGAAATCAATTCTAAACCAGAGGAACTCGATGTTTTGGATAGAAAGATTATGCAGCTCGAAATTGAACACGAGGCTATTAAACGCGAAAAAGATGAATCCAAATTAAAGTCCTTAAAGGCTGAACTGGCAAATCTTAAGGAAGAGCGTAACGAATTGAATGCCAAGTGGAAATCTGAAAAGGAATTGGTTGAAAACGTTCAGAACATAAAACAAGACATAGAAAACTATAAGCTGGAAGCCGAACGTGCCGAACGTGAAGGTAATTATGGTAAAGTGGCAGAAATCCGTTACGGAAAAATAAAGGAAGCCACAGAACAGCTTGAAACACACCAAAAGCAACTCGCAGAACAACAGGAAACAGCCTTAATTAAAGAGGAAGTGACGTATGAAGACATTGCTGATGTTGTAGCGAAGTGGACAGGAATTCCTGTAACAAAGATGATACAGAGCGAACGTGAAAAATTGCTAAAACTTGAAGATGAATTGCACAAACGTGTAGTAGGACAAGAAGAAGCGATTGAAGCCGTTAGTGATGCTGTACGTAGATCTAGAGCTGGTTTACAAAACCCACAAAAACCAATAGGAACCTTCTTGTTCCTAGGTACAACTGGTGTTGGTAAAACAGAACTGGCAAAGGCATTGGCAGAATATCTATTTGATGATGAAAATGCCATGACACGTATCGACATGAGTGAATATCAAGAACGACACGCAGTCAGTAGATTGGTTGGTGCACCTCCAGGATACGTAGGTTATGACGAAGGTGGTCAGCTTACTGAAGCCGTAAGACGCAAGCCGTATTCCGTAGTGCTATTGGATGAGATTGAAAAAGCGCATCCAGATACATTCAATATTTTATTACAGGTGTTGGATGAAGGTCGCTTAACGGATAACAAAGGCCGTATTGCAGATTTTAAGAACACTATTATCATAATGACCTCCAACATGGGAAGTGACATTATACAAGAGCGTTTTCAAGCTACAAAAAATATTGAGTCAGCCATGCAAGCTGCAAAAATTGATGTACTTGGATTGTTAAAACAGACCGTAAGACCAGAGTTCTTAAACCGTATTGATGACACCATAATGTTTACTCCTCTATCAAAGGAAAACATTGTAGATATTGTTGATCTGCAATTAAAAGGTGTTTCAAAAATGATTGCAAAACAAGGTATTACGTTTGATGCGACATCAGAAGCTAAAGCGTACTTGGCTGATAAAGGTTACAATCCTGAGTATGGAGCGAGACCTGTAAAGCGTGTGATTCAGAAAGAAGTTTTAAATGAACTGAGTAAAGAGATTTTAGCAGAACGAGTAACAACGGATAGTATTATTCTACTAGATGAGTTTGACGATAAGTTAGTATTTAGAAATCAAGGGGACCTCGTCATTGAGGACACCGAATAACGATTTTTTTGATTGATTGGTTGATAGAAGCAACGCGAGTTTTCTTTAGAAAATGAGCGTTGCTTTTCTTTTTATAGGTTTTATTTTTGTATCTTGAGGATACTCAAAAAATCACTTATGGGAATCATTAAATATCTTAGTACTGAAGATACAGAATGCTTTATTTTTGATGATTTCTTAATCAATCAAATAAAAGAAGGTGTTGTTGTTGAGCCAAAACATAATGAGGATCTTAACAAAATTATTAAGGAACATTTTAGTGGGAAAAATATGGTTTATGTTTCCAATCGGGTGAAGTCCTACTCTGTTAACCCTTTAATTTATGCAGAAACAGAAGCCATACCTAATCTGGTTGCCATTGCTATGATTCCCAAAACGGATGTGATGCGAAAAAATGCTGAATACGAACGTAATTTTTTCGACAAGCCTTACGAGATTTTTGACACACTAACCGAGGCCATGACTTGGGTACAAAGTATTCTGGAAAAAGAAAGCAGCCAACAGACTGCAGGTAAATCATAGACGTTTTACCGCTTATTACAAAGTACAATCCGCTTTCCGAAATTTAAAAGACATCAAGTTAAACCATTGTGTAACAATTGAGCCTAAAATCAGTCTTTATTATGATTGGTTGGTTAAAGCAACATTGATTTCAAGCCGAGTCGCTATCGGTAGTTTGACGTGTTGCTTTCCTTTTGTAACAAAACCAAGTTTTAAGCTACCTATAGACAATTCAAAACCTTTAAAATGAAACGTATCTTATCTGCATTTGTTGCAACACTCATATCCATTTTTTCTATAAATGCCCAAGAATTGGAAAACTCCACGCTTTGGAAAATTGAAGGCAACGGTCTCGAAAACCCATCTTATCTTTTTGGTACAATTCATCTGACCTGTGATGCTACACTAGAAGACGACGTTAAAAGAGCTCTCGATGAAACATCTCAAATTGTATTAGAATTAGACATGGACGACCCAACCATGCAAACAAAATTAATGTCTGGCATTTATCTTTCGGAAGGTGAAAGCATAAAAGATTATGTTTCTGATAATGAATATAAAGCGATTGACTCGCTGCTCACCAACCAGTTAGGCATGCCATTAAAACTTATGGAAAACGTAAAGCCCTTTTTCTTGAGTTCTAGTTTATATCCAAAAATGCTAGATTGTCCTATGCAATCTTTTGAGCTTGAGTTTATGAAAGTTGCCAAAGAACAGAACGAAGACATTAAAGGATTGGAAACCGTCGAAGACCAACTCAAGGTATTTGACGAAATTCCGTTAAAGGACCAATATGCCGATTTAGTTAGAATGGCAGAAGACAATCTTCAATATGATAAAACAAGTTTTGCCAAAATGCTCGACATCTATAAAAAAGAAAACATTACAGAGCTATTAGAACTGATGAATGATGAAAACAATCTTACCGTTTCGGAGCATCAAGATATTCTATTAGATGAGCGAAACAAGAATTGGATATCAAAAATCACTGATTATGCTATAGAACAACCAACTTTTTTTGGTGTAGGCGCAGGGCATTTAGCGGGTAAAAACGGTGTGATTAATCTACTTAGAAATGCTGGCTATACAGTGACAGCAGTAGTTGAGTAAAGTTTACTCATTTTTAATAATTCACTCTCAGGCAATTAAGGTTTCAGATTGAACTTTTCGATGAAATGCACAATAAAATATGAGTTTTAACATACATTTTAACGGATAAATCGTTAATTTTACCGAGCTATTTAATTCCAACATTACTTAAGACACGATTAAGCTTGTCTGGTATTCCCTCAAACCGAAAGGGAATTACTATAGTTATTTTTTTGTCAAAACCCTACTTATAAATAAATGGAATTAAATAGATACATAGACCACACATTGTTGAGTCCAACAGCGACCGAAGCCGATATCCTTAATCTTTGCGATGAAGCATTAAAACACAACTTCTATTCTGTTTGTGTAAATAGTTGCTATGTCCCTATTGCAAAACAAGCCCTGGGAAGATCTAATGTTAAAATTTGTGCGGTTGTCGGGTTTCCTTTAGGAGCCATGTCCACCGAAGCTAAAATTTTTGAAGCCAAAAAAGCTATTGAAGACGGAGCCTCCGAGATTGATATGGTTATAAACATCGGACGCCTTAAAAGTAAAAACCATGTTGCCGTTCTAAAAGATATAAGCGATGTAAAACGTGCTATTGGACTAAATACCTTAAAAGTTATTCTAGAAATCAGCGAACTGTCTAAAAATGAAATCGTAAAAGCTTGCGAAATATGTATTGATGCCAGAGCTGACTTTGTAAAAACCTCAACTGGTTTCTCTACAAGTGGTGCTACTTTAACTGCCGTTAAAATCATGAAGAAGAGTGTTAAAGACCAATTGAAGATAAAAGCTTCTGGTGGTATTAGAGATGCTGAAACGGCTTTAAAGTATATTGAAATTGGTGTGCACAGAATAGGAACATCCTCTGGTGTTGCCATGTCAAATGAAGCCAATATTTTCAAGGCTTCATAAAACTTATTTAACAAACATTTAAAAAAAACATAGCGATTCTACTTTATATTTGAGAGAATTAATCAATCGCTCTCATTATGAAATCACTTCTCGCTACACTTTTGCTATTATTTTCATTTTCTGTTTTTGCTCAAGACACATCAGACAAAGCGCAAATTGAAACCACATTAAACAATTATTTAGATGGCTTTTACAAAGGGGACACGCTTAAACTAAAAGCAGCCTTAAAGCCTAGATTGTATAAGTTTGGCTATTGGAAGAACAAAGAGTCTGGAGAATACGAATATTATGACCAGATGACTTATGACAAGGCTATTGATTTTGCTAAGCGTATAAAGAAAAACAATCAGCAAAAGGGTGATGATGTGATTAGAAAAGCAGAAGTCTTAGAAATTAGCAACCATATTGCAGCAGCAAAGGTTATCGGTTTTTGGGGTGTGGATTATATGTTACTATCCAAGGAAGGCGGTAAATGGATGATAGAGCAAGTCATTTGGGAAGGACCTTTAGAGAAAACACATTTAGGAAAAACCACAACCTATTATTTAATAAGACATGCTGAAAAAGATACCTCAGATAAGGAGGATAAAGATCCACATTTATCGGAAGCAGGGAAAACTCGTGCTGATAAATGGGCCAAACATTTTGAAGGTATAGCCTTGGACGCTGTATATTCTACTAACTACAACAGAACCAAAGAAACAGCGACTCCAACAGCAAAGTCAAAAAACTTAGAGCTTACCTTTTATGATCCACGTAATATGGATGCCAAGGAATTTATGGCGCAAACCGAGGGGAAAACCGTTTTAATCGTTGGTCATAGTAATACTACTCCAATGTTTACAAATGCTATTTTAGGAAAAAAGAAATACGAAATGATGCAAGAAGATGACAACGCAAGTCTCTATAAAGTGACAGTGACAGAAGATGCTAAAACCTCTGAGCTATTAAAGATTAATTAAATCAACCCTAACATTTTCGAGTTCAATTTTAGAGAGTAGTTCCAACTGATTATTTTCAAAAGCTTTTCCCAAATTTTGAAGTTTCATGGATTTATCTTTGGGTTTATAATTGTTATAATCTACAAAGCGTAAGCTATTGACGTAACGTTCGTTATAGGCTGCCCTAAATCGCATTCCTTTTCCGTCAGCTTCGTTATACGAATAGGCTAAATAATCGACTTTAAAACTTTCTTTATCAATCCAATACAAAAAAACATCTTCATAATCCTCTCCTCCACCATTTTTATTAAAAGTGACTTGGATTTTGTAATAGTTTTTAGCTTTAATTTCTTCTTCTCCAATTAAGGTTTTGTTTACGGCTTTATCATTTAAACCATAAGGCAACACAGAAAAATAGTGCACTGAATTTACAGAAGCTGAGTATTTAGTAATCATCGAATCTGGAACGACCACATTAATCATATCATTCAATTTTCGTTCATAACCAGCATTAGTCAAAACGTCATAAATTGAGTCGTTGTTTGCATTAATAGTAACACGCATCAATAAGAAGTCTCCATGATTTCTTTTGGCATAGTAATGCCTATCTCTAAAGTCAAAGTTTATTTCCGATTTTTTAAAACTGTCACCACCAGCTACTTCAATAGACTTATTGATTATATCATCAGCAGATAAGTTCTCAACTTTTGATTCATTCTTACAGCCAAAAATCAAAACGACAAAAAATAAAAATGAAAATCGTTTCATATAGAAGTATTAAGTGCTTTCAGTCGCAAAAATAAAGATAAGTTTACAATATGTTTAACGTTCAAATCAAATCCAACTTTACATTATATACTTTACACTCCACACTTCAATACATTGCTCCTCTGCGCCTCTCCGAGAAAACTTCCAACTTCAGACTTCAAACTTCAAACTTACTTTACTACCTTTGCCATCCATGCAAAAAAAGGTCAACATACTCAACAAAAAAGCGAAATTCCAGTACGAGCTATTGGATAAATATACCGCTGGAATTGTACTTACTGGCACTGAGATTAAATCAATAAGAGCTGGCAAGGCTTCAATTGCTGAAGGGTTTTGTGAATTTAACGGCAGAGGTGAACTCTTTGTGATAAATATGACCATTCAAGAGTATGCTTTTGGTAACCACTACAACCATAAACCAAAGGCTGAGCGTAAACTTCTTTTGAATAAACGTGAGCTCAAAAAGCTAGAAAAAGAAGTCAACATTAAGGGTAATGCTATTATACCAACACGACTTTTTATCAACGATAAGGGTTTGGCAAAATTGGAAATTGCATTAGCAAAAGGAAAGAAACTCTACGATAAGCGCGAAACCATTAAAGACCGCGATAACAAGCGTAACTTAGACCGCATTAAGAAAAGTTTTCGATAACTTTAAGATTGTTATAACTTTCAGCAGTGTTTTTTTAATCTATGTTTGAAACTACATAGGCAACCTTTCATTATAAAATTGCGTCTATATTCATATAACCATCAATCAAACTCAATGAACAGACTATTACTCAGTATTGGCTTTCTTATCATCAGTTTTATAGCTTCGGCACAAGTTGTCGGTACCATTACAAACACCAAAGGCGAGCCCTTACCATTTGTAAATATTCTTATCGAAAACACTTACAAAGGTACTACCAGCAATGATGATGGCTATTACGAACTCAACATTACAGAACCAAAGACTTACACTATTATATATACGTATTTAGGCTACAAAACCGTGAGGGAAAAAGTGACCATCGAGAAATTTCCCTATACCATTGATGTCACACTACAAGAGGAATCGGTTTCCCTAGGTGAAGTGGTTATAGATGCAGAAGACAATCCTGCCAATGCCATTATGCGTCAAGCTATAGCAAATCGAAAGGAAAATCTTGAAAAAATACAATCTTTTGAAGCCAATTTCTATTCCAGAGGTTTGATAAAAATCAAGGACGCTCCCGAAAAAATATTAGGCCAGGAAGTTGGAGATTTAGGTGGTGGGCTGGATTCTACACGTAGCGGCATTATATATCTTTCTGAAACCATATCCAAAATCCAATTCTTAAGACCAGACAAGCTCAAGGAAAAAATCACAGCCTCTAAAGTCAGTGGAGATGATAACGGTTTTAGTTTCAATACTGCCATTGATGTGAATTATAATTTTTACAATAATACAGTTGAATTTGGCAATGAAATCGTTTCTCCTATTGCCAATAACGCCTTTGGGTATTATCGCTACAAGCTAGAAGGTGTGTTCTATGACGAGCGTGGTAATCTTATCAATAAAATAAATGTGATTCCTAAACGTGAAAACGACCCAGTCTTTTCCGGAACAATCTATATAGTTGAGGATCAATGGACTATTTATGCTTTAGAACTGGATATCACTGGTGTACAAGCTCGTATTCCTGTTGTGGACATTATTTCACTGAAGCAAAGTTTTTCGTATTCTGAAGCTATTGATATGTGGGCAGTGATTTCGCAAAGCATCGATTTTAAATACCAATTTTTGGGTATAAAAGGTGATGGGCGTTTTACGGCAGTTTATAGTGATTATGAATTTAATACAGGACTTACTAAAGCAGATTTCGGGCGAGAAATTGTGGCTTTTGAAAACGAGGCCAATAAGAAGGATTCACTATTCTGGAAAACTCTAAGGCCAGTACCTTTAACTATTGAAGAACGTACGGATTACATCAAAAAGGATAGTATTCAAATTGTGAAGGAATCTAAACCCTATCTTGATTCTATTGATCGAGCCAATAATAAATTCAAATTAGGAAGTATCTTGGGCTACACCTATCAAAATTCGCATAAGGATTTTCGAGCTGGATGGGATATTCCAACTGTTCCTCAGTTTAATACGGTTCAAGGCTACACAGCAAAAGCAAATCTGTTCTACATCAAAAATTATGACGAATTTAAACGCTTTTTTAGAGCCAATGCTAATTTAGAATATGGATTTTCTGACGAGCGTTTAAGGGCAACAGGTTCCTTAACTTATAAATTCAACAATATAAGCCGACGGTTTTTAACGCTTTCGGGAGGTGTGAGTGCAGAACAGTTTAATCCTTCAGAACCAATTTCACCACTTATCAATAGTGTTAGCACCTTGTTTTTTGAAGACAACTATATGAAACTGTATGATAGAAGTTTTTTACAGCTCAGCTATTCCGAAGAATTGTTTAATGGTTTTAGGTTTTACACCACCTTAAGCTACGACAGACGAAAAGCACTCTTCAACACTACAGATCAAGTCTTTATCAATGAAGACGATGATATGTACACGAGTAATAATCCATTGGATGAAACCGCTTATGGAGTGGCTCCTTTTGAAACCCATAATATTCTAAAAGCCAATGTGACGGCGCAAATCAACTTTGGACAAGAGTATCTCAGTTATCCTGATAGTAAATTCAATATTAGAAATGACGCCTTCCCTACTCTGGTCTTGAGTTACGAAAAAGGCTTTGGCGCCACCAATAGCGATTATAATTTTGACCAAGTCAAAGCAAGATTGTATCAATCTTTTAACATCGCTGATAAAGGACGGTTTAGATACAACCTAAGAGCAGGCAAGTTTTTTAATGCTGATGATATCGCCTTTGTGGACTACCAACACTTTAATGGTAACCAAACCCATGTGAGTACAGAAGGCAATTATACCAATATCTTCAACAACTTACCATATTATGCTGGCAGTACCAATGATGCTTATTTAGAAGCACATGCAGAGCACGATTTTAATGGTTTTATTTTAGGAAAAGTACCTTTGCTGAACAAGCTCAACTTTAATTTGGTTGTCGGAGCACATTTATTGGCCACAACAGATTTTAAGCCTTACCAAGAATACAGCATAGGAGTCGATAATATAGGTTGGGGAAAATGGCGTTTCTTAAGAGTGGATTACATCCGTTCGTACCAAAGTGGATTTCAAAGTGATGCTATTTTGTTTGGGCTGAAATTCTTTTAAATTTATCAAGTTGTCATTCCTGCATAGGCAGGAATCTATCATATGAATAAAATCAATAATCATGAAAAAATATATCCTTTTACTATTTCTATTTGCTTCAATTAGCCTTCCAGCACAAGAAGAAGAAACCAAAGACTACAGTAAAAACGTCGCTACATTAGACAGCACCATCGAAACTTTATATTCGGTTATCTCTGGTGATGCTGGGATTGAGCGCGATTGGGATTTGTTTAAACATCTGTTTCACAAAAACGCGAAGCTCATTCCAACAGGTAAAACCCAAGAAGGTGAGACAATAGCACGTTATATGACACCAGATGATTATATAAAATCCTCTGGGAAATGGCTGTTTGAAAACGGTTTTCACGAGGTGGAAATTAAACGAGAAACAGACACCTTTGGAAACATTACCCAGGTATTCAGCACCTACGAATCCTTTAAAAACAAAGACGACGAAAAGCCTTTTATGCGAGGCATCAATAGCATCCAATTAATGAACGATGGAGAACGCTGGTGGATTATCAATATCTACTGGATGCAGGAGACTAAAGAGAATCCAATTCCTGAGGAGTATTTGCCTAAGAATTGATGATGTTGATTGTCATTCCTGCGAAGGCAGGAATCCACCTTAAAAATAGATTCCTCATCAAGTGCGGAATGACAAAATTTGTAGAATTAGTCTTAAAAACCTATTTGAGGTCTAACAATAACTCCTTACTTTTATAACAAGAAAAACACCACACACCGATGATATTCAAATCCACTTCAAGCCTAATCATAGCATTAGCAATTTCAATCCTAAGCTTTGCCCAAACCACTACAGAAAACGCTAAGCCCATTTTTAAGGATGGGGAAGCTCAAATCGTAGAAGCCTTCAATAACCCAGATAATTGGTTAAGACACGATCTTTGGGTTGAAACCGAATTTGATACCGATGGAGATGGAGAAAAAGACAGAATGCATGTTTCGGTAACTAGACCAGAACAAACCGAAACAGAAGGCTTAAAACTTCCTGTCATTTATGTCACAAGCCCATACTTTGCTGGAGTTGCAGCCGATGCGCCTGGGACAATGTGGGATGTAAAACATGAGCTAGGAGGTAAATCAAAAGAACGTTTCCACCCAGAAGTAAAGCGACGCGGTGAACGACCAATCATTTCAAATTCACACATTAGAAAATGGGTGCCACGAGGCTATATTGTGGTTCACTCTTCATCACCAGGAACAGGTTTATCTGACGGAGCGCCAACCATTGGTGGTAAAAACGAATCTTTAGCTCCTAAAGCGGTAATCGATTGGCTAAATGGACGTGCAAAAGGTTATACGGAGCGTAATGGCAACGAAGAAGTTAAAGCTTATTGGACTACAGGAAAAGTTGGTATGACAGGTACATCTTATAACGGAACTTTACCATTAGCTGCTGCCACAACTGGTGTTGAAGGTTTAGAAGTCATAATTCCTATTGCGCCAAATACTTCCTATTATCATTACTATCGTTCACACGGATTGGTACGTTCGCCTGGTGGTTATTTAGGTGAAGATATAGATGTACTATACGATTTTGTGCATAGTGGAGATGAAGATAAGCGTGCACACAACAATAAAGTAGTACGAGATACCGAAATGATGGACAATATGGACCGACAGACTGGTGATTACAATGATTGGTGGGCTGGTCGTGATTATTTGAACCAAATGGATAATATGAAAGCCGCAATGCTAATGTCTCATGGTTTTAACGACTGGAACGTGATGCCAGAACACAGTTACAGAATATATAAAGCAGCAAAGGACAAAGGCTTAACAACACAAATTTATTATCACCAAAATGGTCATGGTGGACCACCTCCTACTTCAATGATGAACAAATGGTTTACTAAATATCTGCATGGTGTAGATAATGGTGTTGATAAAGAAAAACACAAAGCTCATATCGTAAGAGAACATGATGACAGGCAACAACCAACTGCATATGCAGATTATCCAAATCCGAGTGCCACACACGTTACGTTAAGGCTTACACCAGGTGGTAATGGTGTTGGAGGGTTATCCTTAGATGATACAGCAGAAGTTGGAGAAACCTTAATCGACGATGTGTCATTTTCTGGAAAAGATTTGGCAACTGCTAAAAGTTCTGAAAACAGATTGTTATACGTAACGCCAGTATTAAAAAACGACCTCCATATATCAGGTGTACCTAAAGTGAGTATCACGCTTTCTAGCAACAAATCAGCTGCAAATCTATCTGTTTGGTTGGTTTCGTTGCCATGGCAAGAAGGAAGTGATGTGAAAATTACCGACAACATCATTACGCGTGGATGGGCAGATCCGAAGAACTATAAATCTCTAACAGAAGAAGAGGATTTGGTACCAGGCCGTTCTTACAGTCTTACTTTCGATTTGCAACCAGACGACCAAATCATTAAGGCTGGTCAACAAATCGGGTTAATGATTTTTTCTAGTGATCAGGAGTTTACACTGCACCCACAACCAGGTACAGAGTTGACAATTGAGTTAGACAAAACAAAGTTGGTGTTACCAATAGTTGGTGGCGAAGAAGCGTATAAAAAGTTTGTTGATTAATTTTTATCCTCTAACAAGGGTACAAATCGGAACTCGCCAAGCTCATGTTTTTCAAATTCCTTTGGACCTTTTCTAATAAATAAGGTCATGACTTGCACGTCATCACCAACAGGAATTACTAAGCGTCCGTTAATTGCTAACTGGCTCAATAATGGTTTAGGCACAAATGGTGCACCAGCCGTAACAATAATACTATCAAACGGTGCTTCCTCTGGCAAACCTTTGTAGCCATCTCCAAAAATGAGCTTTTTTGCTCTATAGCCTATTTTTGGTAAGAATTTAGAGGTTTTTTTGAATAGCTCTTGTTGTCGTTCAATACTATAAACTTTAGCTCCAAGCTCAATCAATACAGCACATTGATAACCACTTCCTGTTCCGATTTCCAAAACTTTATCACCAGGCTTCACTTGTAACAATTCCGACTGAAAAGCCACCGTATAAGGTTGGGAAATAGTTTGATCTGCAGCAATAGGAAACGCTTTATCGACATAAGCATGGTCTAAAAATCCAGAATCCATAAAAAGATGTCTCGGAATTTTACCAATGGCTTTTAAAACCGCTTCATCCTTAATACCCTTTGTTGTAAGAGTTTCAACCAATTGCTGTCGCATCCCTTGATGCTTAAATGTATCTTTCAAATCTTAGTTTAGTTTCTCGCTAAATTAATTGAAAGAAAAGCAAAATCCAATCCTAAATTTGAATTATTGAATTCACAGTATTTTATATTTTCTTTTTTAAATTTCTGATTCAAAACGCCTATTTTTGTTAAAAACTGAAAAACATGCTAAAAGCTGGTGTTCTTGGTGCTGGTCACCTTGGTAAAATTCATCTTAGACTACTAAAACAATCTACAAAATATGAGCTTGTAGGTTTTTATGATGCTGACCCAGAAAACGCCAAACGTGTTGTTGAAGAGTACGGTTACACGTATTTTGATTCCATTGATGATTTAATCGATGCTGTTGATGTTGTAGATATTGTAACTCCTACCCTTTCACATTACGATTGTGCCAAAAAAGCCATTAAAAAAGGGAAGCACATATTTATAGAAAAACCTATTACCAATACGGTTGAAGAAGCTGAAACCATAAGAACATTGGTTGCAGAACATGGAGTTAAAGGACAAGTTGGTCATGTAGAGCGTTTCAACCCTGCATTTATTGGTGTAAAGGATAAGATTGAAAATCCGATGTTTATTGAAACCCATCGTTTGGCTGAGTTTAATCCTCGTGGTACAGATGTGCCAGTGGTATTGGATTTAATGATTCATGATATTGATATTATCCTTAGTGTGGTAAATTCGCCTGTAAAGCATATTTCTGCCAGTGGAGTTTCTGTTGTAAGTGAAACGCCAGATATTGCCAATGCACGTATTGAATTTAAAAATGGTTGTGTTGCCAATCTTACCGCAAGTCGTATTTCACTAAAAAATATGCGTAAAACAAGATTCTTTCAAAAGGATGCCTATATCTCGGTTGATTTTCTTGAAAAGAAATGTGAAGTCGTTAAAATGAAAGATGCACCTGAAAATCCAGGTGATTTTGATATGATTCTTCAAAATGCGGAAGGGGTAAAAAAGCAAATCTATTTTGACAATCCCGAAATTGAAAACAACAACGCCATTTTAGACGAGCTCGAAACTTTTGCAGATGCGATTAACAACAACACAAAGCCAGTCGTGACATTACACGATGGCACTGAAGCATTGCGTGTAGCGAATATGATTATTAATCAGTTTTAAAACAAAACGTCATTACGAAGATTACTGAGATTAAAATATATTTTGATTGAAAGTATATGGCGTAGCCAATGACTGAAGTAATCTTTTTAATTGAAACTCAATTTTTATTTTAAATTATTATACAAACAGATTGCCACGACTTTAGAAAAGTCTCGCAATGACAAATACATTATAAATGAAAAACATAGCAGTAATAGGAGCAGGAACAATGGGAAACGGAATTGCCCACACTTTTGCTCAATCTGGATTTAAAGTTAACCTTATTGATATTAGTGAAGCTTCACTAGAAAAAGGCATGGCTACCATTTCTAAAAATCTTGATAGAATGGTTGCTAAAGAAAAAATTTCTGAAGCTGACAAATCAGAAACCCTTGGTAACATAGAAACGTTTACCGATTCAGGATCTGGAGTACAGAATGTCGATTTGGTTGTAGAAGCTGCAACCGAAAACGTAGACCTCAAACTCAAAATCTTTAAGCAACTAGATGACATTTGTGGTGAAGATACCATCTTGGCAACGAACACGTCTTCCATTTCCATTACACAAATAGCAGCTGCAACCTCTAGACCAGAAAAGGTTATCGGGATGCACTTTATGAACCCAGTACCAATAATGAAATTGGTAGAAATCATTCGTGGTTATAATACAAGTGACGAAGTCACAAAAACCATTATGGATTTATCTAAAACCTTAGGTAAAATCCCAACGGAAGTTAATGATTATCCTGGATTTGTAGCCAATCGTATTTTAATGCCAATGATCAACGAATCTATTGAAACACTTTACAACGGAGTTGCAGGTGTTGAAGAGATTGATACCGTTATGAAGCTAGGTATGGCACATCCAATGGGCCCATTACAGTTGGCGGATTTCATAGGTCTTGATGTATGTTTATCAATTTTGAATGTAATGTACGATGGATTTAAAAATCCTAAATACGCACCTTGTCCATTATTAGTTAATATGGTTCAGGCTGGCAAACTAGGTGTTAAATCTGGTGAAGGTTTTTATGATTATTCCGAAAGTAGAAAGGCAGAGAAAGTCTCTAAGCAGTTTGTAAAGTGATAAGTGTCTAGTGTCTAGTGTCTAGTGTCTAGTGTCTAGTGTCTAGTGTCTAGTGAAAAGTATTATATTTAATCATGAAGGTTCAAGATTTATTGGCTTATAAAAAAGGGTTCAAATTGGCTATGGATATTTATCATATTTCAAAATCTTTTCCAAAAGAAGAAACCTATTCTCTAACAGACCAAGTTAGGCGTTCCTCTCGAAGTGTTTGTGCTAATCTATCTGAATCCTACAGAAAAAGACGTTATCAAAAACACTTTATCAGTAAACTTACAGACAGCGACGCAGAAAATGGAGAAACCCAAACATGGTTGGAATTTGCTCTAGCGTGCGAGTATATTTCTACAGAGCAATTTAAAGAACTATATAATGCATCAGAGGAAGTCGCTAAACTTTTAAATTACATGATATTAAATCCTAAAAAATTCGGTTCAAACTAATATAAACCAATACTTAATACTTTTTACTTTACACTCCACACTTCATACTAAATGCATGGCAAAAATTATCCCATTTAAAGCCGTAAAACCAACAAGAGCCATAGTTGGCTTGGTTGCGGCGCGTCCTTACCAGAGTTACACAGTAGATGAGCGCGAATCTCGAATGGATTATAATCCTTATAGTTTTCTTCATATTGTAAATCCTGGCTATAAGTATGCCCAAGAAGTCATCGGGAAGGAACGGTATAGGTTGGTAAAAAATCGCTACGAGGAATTTAAGGAAGATGGTGTATTTGTTCAAGAAAAAAAACCTTCACTGTATGTCTATAAAATCGTAAATAGACACGGACAAGAATTTAACGGCATTATCGCTGCAACAAGTGCTGAAGATTACGAAAATGATGTCATTAAAAAGCACGAAGATACCATTGCCAAACGTGAGCAAACCTTTAAAACCTACCTTAAAACCGTTGGTTTTAATGCAGAGCCAGTACTCCTCACCTACCCAGACAATGATTTAATTTCTTCCATAATTAAAAATGCTCAAAAAGGTCATGCCATTTTTGAATTTACAATGACCTACAGAGATACGCATTATCTCTGGAAAATTGATGATGAAGATACCATTAGGACAATTCAAGGTGAGTTTGAACAAATGGAAACCATTTACATAGCAGATGGTCATCATAGATCTGCCTCATCGTATTTGTTGTATAAAGACGAAAAAGAAAAGAACTCGAACCATGATGGAAGTGAGTCTTATAATTTCTTTATGTCGTATTTAATTCCGGAATCGGATTTGGTCATTCATGAATTTAACCGGTTGGTTACCGATTTAAATGGACTTACTAAAGAAGAGTTTCTCATAAAACTAGATGAGTGTTATCGAATAGAAAACAGAGGTATTATGCCATACAAACCTTCTAAACCTCATCATTTTAGCATGTACTTAGATGGTGAGTTTTATTCTTTATATTTAAGGAAGACCAATTACCAGTTCAACAACGCTTTAGATGAGCTAGATGCGCAATTATTATACAAAACTATATTGCAACCCATTTTAGGTATTGAAGATCTTCGTAATGACAATCGCATAGAGTATGTCAATGGTCAGCACGAGATGATTACCATAAAAAGCAGTGTGGACAGTGGCGCCTTTGTGGTTGGTTTTGGTATGTGCCCATCTAATGTTGAACAAATGAAGCAAATTGCTGACGAAGGCTTAAAAATGCCACCAAAAAGCACTTATATATTACCTAAACTAAGAAGCGGAATAACAATTTATGAGTATTAAAGAGAACTTACAAAATATTAAATCTACCATACCAGAACAAGTTACTCTAGTTGCGGTTTCAAAAACCAAACCTATTAGTGATTTGATGGAAGCCTACAACGCAGGTCAACGCATTTTTGGAGAAAACAAAATTCAGGAAATGGTTGATAAGTATGAGGACATGCCAAAGGATGTTGAATGGCACATGATTGGTCATGTACAACGTAACAAGGTGAAGTATATGGCTGAGTTTGTGAGTTTAATTCATGGTGTAGATAGCTTCAAACTATTGAAAGAGATCAACAAAAGAGCCAAAAGTCATGATAGGGTTATAGATTGTTTACTTCAAATTAAAATTGCTGAAGAAGATAGCAAATTTGGGATGTCAGCTAAGGATGCTTCTTCCCTACTTCAATCTGAAGCATTTTCAGAATTAAAAAATATTAGGATTGTTGGCCTCATGGGAATGGCGACGTTTACAGATGACATGAAACAAGTAGAAAGTGAATTTAAATTTTTAAAGTCCACCTTTGATGCGCTAAAACCACTGCAAACAGAAAACTGCCAACTGCAAACTATATCTATGGGCATGAGCGGTGACTACCAGTTAGCTATTGATTGCGGCAGTAATATGATCAGAGTTGGAAGCAGCATCTTTGGAGCTAGAAATTATAATTAATATTCTTATACGGATAGCATTTACTTTTTTAACTTAGTGCTTTATTAGTAAACTCCCAATTTTAGAATTATATACGCAATACTAGACATAGAAACCACAGGTGGTAAGTATAATGAAGAAGGTATCACAGAGATAGCAGTTTACCAATTTGATGGTCATAAAGTCACCGATCAATTTATTTCCTTAGTAAATCCTGAGCGTGAAATTCAACCCTTTGTTGTTAATCTTACAGGTATAAATTCTAACATGCTCAAAAATGCGCCTAAATTCTATGAAGTCGCCAAACGCATTGTAGAAATCACGGAAGACTGCATCATCGTGGCTCATAATGCCGATTTTGATTATCGCATTCTTAAAACAGAATTTAAACGTCTTGGTTTTCCCTTTAAACGCAAAACACTTTGCACAGTAGAACTGTCACAACAGCTTATGCCAGATATGGAATCCTACAGTTTAGGTAAGCTGACACGAGCGCTAGGTATACCTGTAAGTGATAGGCACAGGGCGAATGGAGATGCCATGGCTACTGTGAAGTTATTTAAAATGCTGTTGAATAAGGATACTAGCAAAAAGATTATAAAGGATGCTGTAAAAATTGAACAGAAGTCAAAATTAGCACCGAATCTTAAAGAAATAACAGAAGATTTACCAAGCGATACAGGAGTATACTATATCCATGACGCGCAAGGCAATATTATATATATTGGCAAGAGTAACAACATTAGAAAACGAATTATACAACACTTTACTAATAAAAATTCTAAATCGAAGAAAATACAAGTACAGGTCAATGCTGTTACTTATGAAAAAACCGGTAGTGAACTCGTTGCTCTCCTAAAGGAAAGTGAAGAAATAAAGAAAAACAAACCTATATTAAATAGAGCTTTAAAACGTAATCGATTTACTCAAGGTCTTTATAGTTTTGTTGATGAAAATGGATACGTTAATCTTAGGATTAGTCATATTAAGCCTAACGAAAAACCAATAACGACGTTCACCAATAGAAAAAGTGGTATTTTTTTTATGAACAGAATGGTTGAAGTGTACGAGCTGTGTAACAAACTCTGTGGCATAGACAAATCTATAACAAATTGTTTTAATTATGGAATTGAAAGTTGCCATGGTGCTTGCATAGGTGGTGAAACACCTGAAGATTACAACAAAAGAGCTAATGAAGTCATCCTAAAAAACAGTTATGATAATAAAGATATGATACTTATTGATAAGGGGAGAGATGTGCATGAAAAAAGTGTAATACTTATTGAAGATGGTATTTTTAAAGGTATTGGTTTTTTTGATCTTAATCACCAGATAAACAATCGCGAAATACTTGAATCACTTATCACACCGATGCAAAATAATAGGGACACACAGCATATCATACAGAGCTATATGCGCAGAAATAAACGACTAAAAATCATAGAACTACAAAACGCATGAAATTAAAATTTACGCTGCTTACAATTCTTTTTTCCTCATTTTGCTTTGCCCAAAACTACAATGTAGCTATGCAGGTTTCTAAAAGTGACTTAGAATATACATCTTATGCAAAAGATTCAACTGCAAATGCACTGGTCATATATGATTATGGTAATAGTTTTGTTGATGAAGAAACATTCTGGCTTAGGTTTCAGCTTGAGCAAAAAATAAAAATCCTAAGAAAAGAAGGTATTGAACGTGGTGAAGTTGAAGTAAAACTTTATAAAGGCAAATCCTCTAAAGAAAAAATTCTTAAAATAAGAGGCGCTACCTATAATCTAGAAAATGGTAAAACAGTGAAAACTGAATTAACCCAAGATGCTATTTTTGAAGAAGAAAATGAAAATTACACCTTAGTAAAGTTTGTCTTACCCAATGTAAAAGTTGGAAGTGTTATTACTTACAGCTATGAAACACAATCTCGTTTTATGTCTAAGTACCAGCCTTGGTATTTTCAAGGTCCGGATCCTGTATTATATAGTGAATATAACACCAGCATCCCAGGTAATTACGAATATAACATAAAGCTTGTAGGTTCTATACCATTAGAGGTTAACGAAACAAGCTTAAAAAAGAACTGTATTGATCTAAGAGGAGATGTTGGTGCTGACTGTGCTATAGCTAAATATGTAATGAAAAATATTCCTGCTTATAAACCAGAAGGTTTCACTACTACACCACTCAACTATATAGCAAGAATTGAATACGAACTAAGCGTGATAAGAGGATTTGATGGAAGTGTTGATAAGCTCACAAAAACTTGGGCAGATGTTGACAAGGAACTAAAATCGGACAAAGATTTCGGAAGGCAAATCAGCAAAAAAAGTCTTGCGAAAAATATACTCCCAGACGATATAACTTCAATGCCTGATAATTTAGAAAAAGCTAAGGCCATTCATCAATTTGTTTTGGATAATTACAAATGGAACCAAAAATATGAGAGACATGAAGTATCTGTAAAAAATACAGTTAAAGAAAAAATCGGAAATGCTTTTGAAATCAATTTGCTATTGGAAAACCTATTATCTTCCGAAGGTTTCAAAGTCTTTCCTATTTTAGTGTCTACTCGTGGTAATGGTTTTGCTACCAAGATCTATCCCGTTTTAACAGATTTCAACTATTTAATTTTAAAAACCACCATAGATGGCAAAGATTACTTTTTAGATGCCACTGAACCGTACTTGTCTTTTGGCGAATTACCGTTTAGAGTACTTAATCAATATGGAAGGTTAATGGATTTAGAAGATGGTAGTTATTGGGAGGATATTGAGATAAAAGATTATTCCACAAGGCTACACACCATACAAATTGACTCATTTGAAGAAGATGTTTTTGGAGGTGTTATAGAAAGTAAGTCTACAGGATACCAAGCCCATGATCTAAAACGTATGTATACTGAAAACTCTCAAACATACAAGGAACAGAGAGCTGATAAGTATACGGAAATCAGTATTGAAGAGCATAATGTTTCTGACTTAGAAAAAAACAGTTATGATTTTGAAGAGGAAATACACTTTACCTTAGAACCAGAGTTTATTGGTAATAAAATTTATTTAAATCCTTTTATTATAAAATTCTTTGAAGAGAACCCATTTAAATTACAAGAGCGCACCTACCCGATAGACTTTGGTTATAAAGACACCTATACCTATATTATGAATATAGACTTGGGAGACGACTTAAATATTTTAGAGATTCCTGGTTCTGTTAACTATGCACTACCAAACAAATCAGGTACATTTTTATTTAATGTTGAAAATAAAGACAATCAGTTAACATTATATTTTAAAGTAAAATTTGATAAGGCTATCTATGCTCCAGAATTTTATGATTACCTTAAAACGTTTATGGATACTGTTGTTGAGACACAAAATAATACGGTAATAGTCCTAGAGAAAATCTAAACTTTTCTTTTTGTATTTTTAAAACGTGGAAAACGACAACAAACATACTTGGAAAACCAAACTGCATGAGATAATTTATGAAGCTGATACTAGAGCTGGAAAATTATTTGATATCATTTTGCTCATTGCTATTCTCGCTAGTATTGTTTTAGTAATGCTAGAAAGCATTAGCAGTTTTGATGAAAAGTATCACGCTTTTTTAAATGTAAGTGAATGGGTTATTACCATATTGTTTACTATAGAATATATAGTTCGTATTATTACAGTAAACAAGCCTATAAAGTATATTACAAGTTTTTATGGTATCGTTGATCTTTTATCAACTATACCTAAATATTTATCACTATTTTTCGTAGGGTCTCAAGCACTTGTTGCCTTACGTGCTTTGCGTCTACTGAGAATATTCAGAATTTTAAAATTGGCACGTTACCTTGGCGCATCAAACCAATTGGCAAGTGCCATTAAAGCCAGTAGAGCAAAAATTTCAGTCTTTTTATTTGCCGTAATTATTGCCTCTGTAATTTTTGGTACCATAATGTATTTAGTGGAAGGAGCTGCCAGTGGCTTTACAAATATCCCAAAAAGTGTTTATTGGTGTATTGTAACCTTAACTACTGTTGGTTTTGGAGATATTGCACCTGTGACTCCTTTAGGGCAATTTATTGCAGCGGTGATTATGGTTATGGGTTATGGTATTATTGCTGTGCCTACCGGAATTGTTTCTGCTGAATATACTAAAGCCACTAACAGCAAGGATAAAATTACTAAAGAAGAAGAAACGCAGTTAAAAACAGTAACACTTAACACGCAATGCTGTGCTAATTGTCTTGCGGTAAAACATCAAGATGGTGCAGAGTTCTGCCATAAATGCGGATGTAAGTTACACTATGACTAACACACTCATTTCCATAGTTGGGCCTACAGCTATTGGCAAAACAGCTCTAAGTATCAAACTGGCTCAACATTTTAATACCAAAATAATTTCTGCCGATTCTCGTCAGTTTTATAAAGAAATGAATATTGGTACCGCTGTACCATCTGCTGAAGAATTGAGCGCAGTAAACCATCATTTCATTCAACATAAATCCATTAAAGATATCTATACGGTTGGAGATTTTGAACGTGATGCAATTTCTGCAATTAAAGATATTCACCAAAATAATCCTGTCGCCGTTATGGTTGGTGGTTCTGGTTTATATGTAAAAGCCGTTACAAAGGGATTGGATGATTTTCCTGATGTAAACGCAAACATTAGGATAGAACTCAATAAAAGATTTGAAGATATTGGAATAGAATCTTTACAAAACCAACTTAAAGAATTAGACCCAGTTGCTTACAAAATCATTGCTATTGATAACCCACAACGCTTGGTTAGAGCCTTAGAAATTTGTATTGGCACTGGGAAACCATACTCATCATTTTTAACCAATCCTGAAAAGAAGCGACAGTTTAAAACCATAAGCATTGGGCTTAAGGCAGAGCGCCAAACCATATACGATAGAATCAACCAGCGTGTTGATATAATGATCGAAAACGGACTATTGGAAGAAGCTGAAAGTTTGTTGCCTTATAAAAATTTAAACGCACTGAATACAGTTGGCTACAAGGAATTGTTTCAATATTTTGAAGGTAATTCTACCTTGGATTTTGCAATTTCAGAAATAAAGAAAAACACCAGACGTTTTGCCAAACGGCAATTAACTTGGTTCAAAAAAGACGATAGTATAGTGTGGTTTGATTTTGAAACCGATGTGAATAAAATAATTAGCTATATTGAAAAACAGCTATAAAAAAACCCAACTTAACAAGTTGGGTTTTTTCTTTTTTTATTTGTCGTTACCGTTAACTACCAATCTAAATCCTTCACCATGAATATTTAGTATTTCAACTTTTGGATCTGGTTTTAAGTATTTACGAAGCTTAGCAATATAAACATCCATGCTTCGTGAAGTAAAGTAGTTATCATCTCTCCATATCTTGGTCAATGCTAACTCTCTTGGCATTAAGTCATTTTCATGTAGTGCCAACAAGCGTAACAATTCGTTTTCTTTTGGAGATAATTTTGTTGGTTCACCACCATCAAACTTTAAGAAACGTAGTTTAGAATTTAAATCAAAACGACCTATCTTAAATTCAAACTGTTTACTATCTGCAACAGAATCTGTTGCTTTACGTTGCATAATGGCTTTTATCTTCATTAATAAGACTTCGCTATCAAACGGTTTGTTTAGATAATCATCCGCACCAACCTTATAGCCCTTAAGCACATCTTCTTTCATGGCTTTTGCCGTTAAAAAGATAATTGGTACGTCTGTATTTTTCTCACGAATTTCTTTTGCCAGTGTAAATCCATCCTTATAAGGCATCATTACATCTAAGATACAAAGATCGTAATCGTCTTTTTTGAACTTTTCAAAACCTTCCATTCCATTCTTGGCATGGACAACGTCGTAATCGTTCATCATTAAATAATCTTTTAAAACGGTTCCAAAGTTTGGATCGTCTTCTACCAAAAGAATTTTCTTGTTTTGTTCTTCCATGATTCGTTTTTATGATATTAACGGCAACTTTATAATAAAAGTACTGCCTTTTCCTTTTTCACTTTCTACTGATATATGACCTTGATGATCATCTACTATTCGTTTTACATAAGCTAATCCAAGCCCATGCCCTTTTACATTATGTACATTACCTGTATGTTCTCTGTAAAATTTTTCGAACACACGTTTTGCAACTTGCTTAGACATACCATTTCCTTGATCTGCTATCTTTAATATAACATTATTACCGATATTTTCGGTATAAACATCAATTTTAGGTACATCGTCCGAGTACTTAATGGCATTATCTAATATATTGACTATCACATTTGTAAAATGTGTTTCGTTAGCCAAAACTGATGACATGGCAGCATTTAAATGTGTTTTTACATAACCTTTTCTATCCTCAACTATTAATTCTACATGTGTAATAGCATCTTCAATTAAGTCGTGTAACTCAATACGCTCTTTACTAATATTAAGCTCGTTCTTTTCTAACTTAGAAATACGCAACACATTTTCTACTTGTGCGTGCATGCGTTTGTTCTCATCCTTTATCATTCCTAAATAACGCTTTACCTTATCTTGGTCGCTAATTATCTTAGGGTTTCTTATGGCATCTAACGCTAAATTTATAGTTGCTATTGGCGTTTTAAACTCATGCGTCATATTATTGATAAAATCCGTCTTTATCTGCGATATTTTTCGCTGTTTTATCAATTGGTGAATAGCACTAGAGAATGCCAAAATGATAATACCCGTAAAAACAATAGACAATACCACCATCCACATTATTGAAGACAATAGGTATTTTTTTCTATTGGGAAAATCTACATAAAGCGTGTAATTGCTTTCGTTGTTATTGTCTAAAAAGACTGGTATCCCAACGGTTGTTTCTGGGTTTTTATCAAAATTCAAGGTTTGAATCTTAGTCGCCAAGTCATCATCATATATCGCAAAATCAAAGTCTAGATCTATACCTTCGCTACGCAACTCCCGTTCTAACATATTTTCTACAAATGGTATCGATACCCTTCTATGAATTGGCACATCTTTAAGAAGCGTCTTAAAAGTGGCTTCATATATTTGCTTTTCAATTTCTGGTAATCTAGAATATTCTACCAAACGTCGTTGTGGTTTTATACTCAGATCATTCTCACTTAGCCTTCTATTACTAAAATACTCTGTCACACGCTCGTTAGTAAAACTAGGAACATCTATGCTGTCTGCATCAATTTCAAAGAACAATGAGGGCACCTTAAAGCGTTCCTCTAAAACCGTATTTCTATGAATTATGGTTTCGTCATTAACGTCATCTTCTGTGGTGATATACAATTGCCTGAGTATTGTTGAATCCGGCACTTTGTTATCTGCAATAAAAGGTTGAATAAAACTAGTGTATTTCTTGAGCTCAAATTCTTCTATATCCCTCGACACAAAACTGAGCGCTCTTGTAACACTTAACGTAAAATTCTTTTCCTCATTTTCTAAACTATTATTAATAAAAAATGATTGCACAAAGATTATACCAATGAGCGATAGACTCATTAATACCACCAATAAGATGAATAGCTTTTTGCCCATCAGCCAAATTTAACATTTTAACATTTAGCACAAATTAGGTTTAACCTTACATTAACAAAAGCAGAGTAAGGTTATTTAATTTTTTTAAGGATAGATTCATGGATTTCTGCAGCCTGTTGCTTTGCCACATTTAAATCGTTATTAACAATGACAAAATCTGATTTCTCAATCTTCTCATAATCAGTTAATTGATTTTCTATTATCGCTATTATTCTTTCCTTAGAAACATTATCTCTATGCATTACTCTTTCTATCCTCAAATCTTCGTCAGCAACAACAGTAATAATATAGTCGTATTGATTCTCCATGTTGTTTTCAAAAATAATTGCAGCTTCTTTTATAACATAAGGACTTTCCTGCTTTTTTAACCAGCGCTTAAAGTGTGAGGCCACTTTGGGATGAACAATAGCATTCATCTTAACTAAAAGTTGTTTATCATTAAAAATTTTTGAAGCGAGATAAGGTCTATTTAGTATATCGTCTTTGTATGCAGATTTACCAAATAATTGAATTAGTTTTCGTTTTATAACCTTAGAGCGATTCATTAATGCCTTTGCCTCCTCATCCGCAATATATACAGGTATGCCAAAAGATTGAAACTCTTTGCCTATAGTGGTTTTACCACTACCTATACCACCTGTAAGACCAACTACTATCATCTTATAATTTAATAAAGTCTATACGCTTTTGCTTCATAGCTGTACGTTTAACGAACTCTGGTTTTTTAACAATTTTTGGAACAAGAAACGATTGGTCATCTCCTAAAGCCTCATAATCGCATTCTACTCTAAAATCTGAAGCGTCAATAGCATTATAATTATCTAAATCTACATAATATGTAATTGTCACCGTCTTTGGGAAATAATTAATTTCAACATTATCTGGTTTATTTATTATTGTTATCGGACATTCAATTGTGCCCTCTGTAAACCGTTTAACTTCTGCTTTTACGCTTATATTTTTAGGAAAGATCTCAATATCTTGTAACCTCTCAAAATTTAAACTTCTGCTAATGTTAGAATTGACCTCTTGTTGACTTAACTCTTCTGTAGATATTGATTGTATTTCATTTACTTTCTCTGATGACCCAACAACTTTAACGCTATCTATGCTTAATTCATAATCGCCTATGATATCATATCCGGCAGCAAAATCAACACTGGTTTTTAAAACTACAGGAACATACTTTGATGCTCTTGTTGAATAAGACAACAGCAAAGTATCTGGTTTCAGGGACAATACTTTGTAAGCAGAGCCAAGTTGTCCTTCTATTAAAAACCTGTGTTTTTGTACATCAAAAATGTAATAATCTGGCATTGTCACTATATCTGTCTTTGCGTCCAAAACCACCTCTTTAGAATCCTTAAAAACAAATGGTATTAAGGCAAACCCTTTGGCTTCTATTAAAGCTTCCATGGTGTTTAATGAGTCGTTATTCAGAATAATTTCATCATCAATATTTATCAGGTTTACTTTTAAGTTTATAGTCTGTTTGTAATCATTAGAAAGTTTAGAAAAAATAAGAAACACAAAAGCTATAACCACAAATAGACTAAAGCGCTTAACATTTCGTCGCTTTAGATACTCAGATATTTTCATTTTTTTCTTAGCGTTCATAGGTCATCTAGAAAAACAAATTAGGAAATGCCTCTTGAGGCTGTTTTCTCAAAACCACCAAATTGAATGTTGACTTAAAAAACCCAAAACCATATCCAAAAAACTGTACTATAATTGCGACAATAGACTGAAAAGCCACTATTATATTTTTGTTCACAATTAATGATACTAAAAATGCTATTATAAAATAAAAAAGATAAGCATAAAATGGCATTGCTATCTTAAAAACCAGTAGCAATATTGAAACTAAAAAGCCTAAACTAAATAGAGTTGGAAACCAATATACTAAACTCTTGGAATGAGGGTGCCATTGATTAAGGATAGGCCTTACCATACCAAACTTATATACTTGCTTATAAAATTTAGACCAGGATATGCGTCGTTTATGATATACAAAGGCATCTTTAATTAATGTTGTTTTATAACCCAAATTTAATAACCGTAAAGATAAATCTGGATCTTCACCGGGATGTATTTTACCAAACCCGCCAGAATCCAAGAACGCTTTTTTAGATAAGCCCATATTAAAGCTTCTTGGCTGAAAATTTTCCACCTGTTGTTTACCTCCTCTTATTCCGCCTGTGGTAATAAAAGACGTCATAGCAAAATTAATCGCTTTTTGGAGATTAGTAAAAGAAGGATGTGCAGCATCTGGCCCACCGAAACAATCGTAATAGTTCTTATTTAAGAAAGTATCTACTTCAGTTAAATAATTTGAAGGCAGGATAACATCAGAATCTAAAATGATAAAATAATCCCCTTTGGCTTTTTGCATTCCAAAATTTCTAGAATCACCAGGGCCAGAGTTCTGTTTAAAATAATATGAAATATCTAATTGCTTCTTATAGTCATTCACAATCGACTCTGAAGTCTCTGTAGAGCCATCTTCTACGATAACTATTTCGTACTTATAATCGACATTTAAACCTAAAAAACTTTCTAAAAGTTCTTTAATTTCATCTGGTCTATTAAATACAGGAATTATAAATGAAAAAAACATAGTTTGCGCAAAACACAAAGGTAATTAAAGCTATCACATAACTTTATAATAAAATGAACAATAGAGCTTCAACTTCTATTTTTTAATGAATTTGATAATTTCTGACTTACCATTACTGGTCAATTTAGCAAAGTAGTTTCCGCTTTCTATTAAAGATAAATTTATCTTAGTATTATTTACCAAAGGGTATGACACAAATACTATTCTACCTGTGATATCGAAAACTTCTAGTGAATCTATTTTCTTTTTAGAATTAATAAATAATTCTTCATTTACAGGATTAGGATAGTAGTTGACTATAGAATCATCATTAAATTCATTAACAGACAAAAATGTGCCCTCAATAATATTTATCTTTTGATTTGGCGATACATTATAGACAATGTCTTCAATACCGCTAAGCCATTTAATTTTTATATAATCAACAACTGTAGCATTACCAATCCCGAAGTGATGTGTTTCGGTATTCTGGGACAAATACCCTTCGCCTAACATTACATGACGGTATTGTTTAGTTCCATTAACTGAAATCTCAATAATGGATCCTACGGCATCTTTATTGCTAACTGTACCTTCTAAATCTATTGAAATATAATTATTACTCTGTACTTCGATGTTTTCCCAAAGTGATGGCTCTTGGTCAACATCATTATTAACAAGAATTTCTACTACTCCATTGTTATCATAATCACCTATTGCAGAAGCATAACTTCTATAGGCATTTGTTTGAAATCCTGAAATGGTGGAATTATCAAATGTCTCATCGCCGTTATTTACATAAAATGCATACGTAGCGTACATATTCTCTCCGCTATATTGAGTATTTACGTATAAATCTATGTTACTATCGTTATCTGCATCCAAAAAACTTGATCCCCAAGAAAAGCTATCCAAATCAGTCCCGGAATTGAATGCTATATTTGTAAATGTTTCATCACCATTATTTTTAAACAATACGCAACCAGGTTGCGGTGTACTTATGGTTTCTGGTGTATTGGTAATGTAAATATCAAAAAAACCGTCAGCATTAAAGTCGTCAATGGTAACTGACATGGCGTCCATTACTACATCTGTACCAGATGATTGACTGACATCCGTAAAAGTGCCATCTCCATTGTTTTTATATAGGTAATTGGGTTTAAACTTATCGTTAGCTACATACAGGTCTTGCCAACCGTCATTATTAAAGTCAAAGAATCCTGAGCAAAAACTAAGCGCTGGTAAGTTGTTTAACCCAATACTATTTGTAACCTCAGAAAAAGTGCCATCACAATTATTCTTAAACAAATAGTTTGTAATGGTCGTATCTCCAATCCTATTTGATAAATAAACATCTAAACAGCCATCATTGTCTATATCTCCCCAAGATGCTCCATAGGTGTATAAATTATCCAATGGGAAACCTGAAGATACCGTAACATCAACTAAAGAGTTATTTTCTCGTCTAAAAAGCCTATTGCCATCAGTGTCGCTAGTGAGAAAAAAATCTTTGTCACCATCATTATCGTAATCGACCCAGCATGCGCTCCTCGTTCTGTAGTTGTATGTATTAGGGCTGGTAAAAAAAGACGTTTCTACGAAAAACTGACCATTAATGTTTTTATAAAATTGCACAGGCACACCTGCTCCTGTAGCTAATGTTATATCGTCCAATCCGTCATTATCAAAATCTACAAAACTCGCGCCACTACCTCCAAAAACCGAGTTGCCAGTATGCTCATCTAGACCCAATATATTTGCCCTATCTACAAAATTGATTTGTGAAAAGGCCAAATGACATGGTAGAATCAATGAAAAAAAGATAATTCTAATCATCAAGGGGTTTTATTCTTTTACACTAAATATAAAAAGAATATTTAATTCAATTCGTAGTATATCCATTAGTATTTAATGACTTTAATTGTTTTAGAATGATTAGACGAAGTAACTTTGGCAAAATAAGTGCCTGCTTGTAAATGAGTTATATCAATATTTTCATATAATTCAGTTGAGTAAACCCTTAAGACCTCCTTACCTAACACATTAAATATCAATACCTTATCAATATCAGCTTCTGAATTAATCATAAATCTATCTTTAACAGGGTTTGGATAAATTTTCATTGAAGACAATTCATTATCATTAATTGATAATGCAGAACCTTCAACAATAAGTATTTGTTCATTAACTCCAACATTGTAGATGATATCTTCCACTCCACTCAACCATTTAACCTTAACATAGTCAACGACTGTAGCACTACCCAATCCAAAAAATTCGCTTGAAGAATTTTGGGATAAATAACCCTCACCACATAATGTATATCTATACTGTTTTACTCCATTTATAGATATTTCGATTAGAGAACCAATTCCATTTCTGTTACTTTCTGTTCCTTCTAGTTTTACTTTTAGCCAATTATTGGTTGATGGAGAATTATTTTTCCAGAGGAAGACATTGTCGTGATTAATATTATTAACTACTATTTCTGGATAGCCATCGTTATCGGTATCACCAATAGCATTTGAATAACTTATCGCAAAATCATTAGGTATTGAAGAGTTGATGATATTAAACGAACCATCATTATAATTCTCGTATAATGCCGAAGATAAATAACCAGGGACAGAGCCATTGTGTTCGGCACTTACATACAAATCTAAATCAGTATCATTATCAGCGTCTAAAAAAACAGCTCCCCAACCCACACTATTAAATGTTGTGCCTGTAGGTTGTGCTACATCGGTAAATGTGCCATTACCATTGTTCTTTAAAAACACATTGCCAGGAACGTCATTTGTTATATAAATATCCATCCAGCCATCAGCATTATAATCATCAATGGTCACAGACATAGCATCAATTGTAATATCAGAACCAGATTCCACGCTAACATCAGTGAAAGTACCATCACCATTATTTTTATACAGTGTATTTGCGTTCTCTATTTTATCATTTGCCACATAAATATCTTGGTGACCGTCATTATTATAATCAAAAAACGCTGAACAAAATGACAACGTACCAATATTAATAATTCCAGCTTCAGTATTTACAAGCGAAAATGTATTATCTCCATTGTTTTTATACAAAACATTAGGAATGGAAGTACTTCTATTACTTAAAAAAACATCTAAAAATCCGTCTTTGTTATAATCGCCCCAAGATGCTCCATAGGTAACAAGCACATCTGTTAACATACCTGAAGATAAGGTGATATCTTCCATTATCATGTTACCAAGGTTTTCATATAACTTATTGCTACTATTATCGCTAGTGACAAACAAATCGTTATCTCCGTCATTATCAATATCCACCCAATTAACCTGTTTATTTTTCCAGTTGTTGGAATCAATATTTAAGGTTTGCTCTACAAAGTTTCCGTTAATATTTTTTAAAAATCGTATTGGGTCACCCTCAGCTGAAGCAATAGTTATATCATCCCAACCATCATTATCATAATCATAAAATGTTATACCGCTACCATATAGCGTATTTCCACAAGTAACATTTATTCCGATTTCCGTAGCTTGATTTTCAAAACTTATCTGTGCAATAGCATCACTTAATACAAAAAATAGTATTAGAGAGAATGTAATTCTAAAATGCATTTCATTATTTAAATTTTGATATCTATTGTTTAATTACTCTAACCGTTTCAGTAATATCTGCGATAATTACCCTAATATAGTAAGTTCCTTCTTGTAAAGTAGACATGTCTAATATACTTTCAACATTGTTCGGTGTCGTTCTATGTACTTCTTGGCCTAGCATATTATATAGAACGATATTTTCAATAGCGTTTTGAGCGGTTAATGTCAATGTATTCTCTACTGGGTTAGGATAGTACAATAGAGAGTTCTGAGTTTCAAATTCTCCCATTGACAAGGTGTTTGAGCCTTCGGTAATGTTTAATAATTGATTTGAAGAAACATTATATATGACGTCTTCTATTCCGCTTAGCCATTTTACCTTTACGTAATCTACGACTTCTGCAGTACCTAGACCAAAACTTTCAGTAGCAGAATTTTGTGATAAATAACCTTCTCCGCAAAGCGTATAGCGGTATTGTTTTTCGCCATTAATAGAAATTTCAATAAAAGATCCTATTCCATTTCTATTGCTTTGAGTTCCTTCTAATTTTACCTTGAGCCAATTGTTATTAGGTTCTGTATTATTTTTCCAAAGAAAAATATTATCGTGGTTGATATTATTAACAACTATTTCTGGATAACCATCGTTGTCAGTATCACCAATGGCATTTGAAAAGCTGCTGGCATAATCATTTGGAACCGATGAGTTACTAATACTATAAGTGCCATCATTATTATTTATATAAAAAGCCGAAGATAAATAACCAGGCACAGTACCGTTAGTTTCTCCGCTAACGTATAAATCTAAATCCTTATCATTGTCAGCATCTATAAAAACAGCTCCCCAACCTAAGCTATTAAATGTAACTTGTGCAGAAACTGCTATATCAGTAAAGGTTTCATCACCATTATTTAATAACAGAACACTGTCGGAATCATCGTTTGTAATATAAATATCTAACCACCCATCTGAATTAATATCATCTACGGTTACACTCATTGCATCTATGTAAACATCAGATCCAGAAATTTGACTTACTTCCGTAAAAGTACCGTCACCATTATTTTTATACAATAGATTATGAGTATTTGGTTTGTCGTTTGAAACATATATATCTTGATAACCATCATTATTATAGTCTAAAAAAGCTGAACAAAAAGACAACATACCTTCACTTAGAAGGCCAGCTTCGGCATTTGCCAGTGTAAATGTATTATCTCCATTGTTTTTGTACAGAATATTGGGGGTGTCGTAGTCTCTAATACTTAAAAAAGCATCTAAAAACCCATCATTATTGTAATCTCCCCAAGATGCACCATAAACATAAAATGTTTCCATTAACATTCCACTTGTGTTAGTAATATCATTCATAATCATATTACCCAAATTTTCATAGAGCCTAACATGAGTGTCATCGCTTGTTACAAATAAATCATTATCACCATCATTATCTATATCAACCCAGTTAACTTGTCTGTTTTGCCAATTATTTTGATCTATGTTTAAGGTTTGCTCTACAAAACTACCATTAATGTTTTTTAGAAAGCGTATTGGGTCACCATCTGCAGATGCTATAGTTATATCATCCCACCCATCATTATCATAATCATAAAAACTAATTCCATTGCCTAAATATGTATTACCACATACAACATTAACACCAGCTTCGGTAGAAAAATTATTAAAAGAAATTTGGGCGAATAGATTATAGGGCGAAGCTGCAAGCACTATAATTAAACTAATTAAATGGTTATTAACATTCTTCCCTATCATAACAGGTATATAATATATCTTTAAAGATAATAAAAAAAGCCGCTAATCGATAGCGGCTTTTTAAATGTCTATTATTCTTTAGAAACTTATTGTTTAATTACTCTAATCGTTTCTGTAGTGTTAGCAATAGTTACCTTAACAAAGTAAGCACCGTTTGCTAATTCTGACATATCTAAATCACTATTAAGGGCATCAGGCATAGCTCTTAACACCTCTTGACCTAGCATGTTATACATCGTCACATTCTCAATATTATTTTGAGCATTTAATGTTAATGTATTTTTTACTGGGTTAGGGTAATAAGTGAATGCTGCTTCATTTTCTACTTCATCCAATGATAAAGTTGAACCTTCAGTGATGTTTAATAATTGATTTGAAGAAACATTATATATGACATCTTCTATTCCGCTTAACCATTTTACTTTTACGTAATCTATGTTTTCAGCTGTACCCAATCCGAAAATTTCAGTAGCGGAATTTTGTGATAAATAACCTTCCCCACATAACGTATATCTGTATTGTTTTTCTCCATTTAAAGAAATTTCAATAAAAGATCCTATTCCATTACGGTTGCTCAAAGTCCCTTCTAATTTTACCTTTAACCAGTTATTTGAATTTTCTGTCTGATTTTTCCACAGAAATATATTGCTATGACTATCGTTATTTACAACTATTTCAGGAAACCCGTCGTTATCTATATCACCTATGGCATTAGAATAACTTTTAGCAAAATCATTGGGCACTGCGTTATTTAACAAAGAAAAAGTACTATCGGCATTATTTTGAAAAAAAGCTGATGACAAAAAATTTGGGTTTGTACCATCATGATCACTACTGACATATAAGTCTAAATCCTTATCATTGTCAGCATCTAAAAAAACGGCACCCCAACATTCGCTAAAAACTGATGTTTGAGACGATGGGGCTATATCAGTAAAGGTTTCGTCTCCATTATTTTTAAGAAACACATTGCCTTCTGCTTCATTTGTAATATATATATCTAACCAACCATCATTGTTATAATCATCAATTGTTAATGACATGGCATCTATGCTAACATCAGCACCAGTGATTAACCCTACTTCAGTAAAAGTTCCGTCCCCATTATTTTTATACAAATCATTACTATAAATAGATTTATCATTGGCAACATACAAATCTTGAAAACCATCATTATTAAAATCAAAAAATGCCGCACAGAATGAAAGTTTGCCAAAATTTATAATTCCTACTTCTGAGTTCACAATTGTAAATGTATTATCTCCATTATTTTTATACAACACGTTAGGTATTGACTCACTTCTATTACTTAAAAATAAATCTAAATAACCGTCATTATTATAATCTCCCCAAGAAGATCCATAAGTAAACATTATCTCTTGAAGTATTCCTGCATTCTCAGAAATATCAACAAAGTTAAAATTTGAATCATTGAGATATAATTTATTGGAACTTGTGTTACTCGTGATAAACAAATCTTCGTCACCATCATTATCTATATCAACCCAATTAACTTGTTTGCTAGTCCCTATATGATCAAAATTAAATTGCTCTTCTACAAAAAATCCACCAATGTTTAAAAAGAATCGAATCGGATAATTATTTGCCGATGCTAATGTTAAATCGTCAAAACCATCGTTATTATAATCATAAAAACTTACACCACTACCAAAATTAGAATTGCCACAGTTAACAACAACACCATAGTTCTCTGCCAAGTTTGCAAATGAAATTTGTGCATTTAGACAAACCGAAGATACTAATATCCAAACGTAAGGTAATAATGATTTCATTAGCTTAAATTTACGTAAATGAAAAAAGCTGCTTTTAAAAGCAGCTTTTTTCATAAATATGTATCAAATTAATGTTTAATTACTCTAACTGTTTTACTCGTTTCACCAATAGTAACACGAACAAAATAAGTTCCTGACTGCAGGTAAGACATATCTAAATCACTATCAAGAGCATTAGGCATAGCTCTTAATACCTCTTGACCTAACATATTATACATCGTCACATTCTCAATATTATTTTGAGCATTTAATGTCAATGTATTTTTTACTGGGTTAGGATAATAAGTAAATGCTGCTTCATTTTCTACATCATCAACACCCAAAGTAGCACAACTCACAGATAACTCAAAATCACCCTCATTACCTACATTCCAACCACCAATGGCAATATAATACGTAGTTGTACCATCAGAATCGAAAGAAGTTTCTGCAAAGAAGTCTGGTGAGCCACACTCATCGTAGCCATCATCAATACAAGTCAACGCCCCTGAAGTTCCTGTATAAACAAAAATCTCAGTATCAAAACTTGAGCCTGGATTACAAGTTGATAAAGTGATACGCTCTGCTACACCGCTACCTGTAAAAGAATACCAAACCCACGGAGAGTCATTATCAGCTGGAGTGTCTGCTTCAACAGTAGCTACATCTGATGCACCAGCCTCATCTTGTGTTGCATAGAAAGTAGTGCCCAAAGTTGATGATCCGCATGATATCGCAATAGCATCAGCAAATAAATCGTTAGGTGGAGGGCAATCTAACACAAAAGGTCCAAGAACAACATCACATGTCGCATTTGACTCGTGTTCAATATTAATAGAAAACCCTGTTTGTGGTACAGGTACGCCTGTAATTGTGAATAATCCTGTAGCAGTTGCAGTACCACCAGTACCAATTGGATTACCCATATCATCCTCACCAGAAATAGTTAAAGTACTAGAATCTCCCAAATCATCAATAGAAATCGTTACATCCACTGTAGCAGGGCAATTAGTAAAATCAATTGGGTCAGTTGGTATAGTTACCGTAGGTGCAGCACAACTTGGTTCATAAGCACAGAAATTAAAATCGCCTGGCCCATCATCATTAAGAGAGTCCCATGCTCTAATCCAAAGCGTTTCACCAGGAGTTCTACCTGAGAGCGCCATTTCATACGCAGAAGGGTCATTTCCAGAAGTAGCGGAACAAGCAATCGACGTTAAACCAGAGCAATCAGCCCCTTCATACACTTCATACCATAAAAAAGAACAACAATTAGAAGTATCACCAGATATAGTAACATTACCACTAGCAGGTACGGTTACACTAAACCATATATCTCCACCACCGTACGATGTACATGTTGCAGCAGGTGGTGCAGGTGTATCTAAGTCTGAATCTGTAGCGTTAGTATTGTTTCCTGTAGTAATACCAGTACACATATCCGTTGTTACAGGGATATTTATAGCACCCATACAAACATCCTCTACAGGAGGACATGTGTCTTGAAAAGTACCTAAATTAACATCACACACTGGATCAGAACCATGTTGCAAAGTAAATGTCACAGGTGTTCCTGTTGTATATCCTCCTAGAGTGAAAGGACCTGTACCAGTAACAGGAAAAGTATTTGTACCGTCAAAAATTGCTGGACTACCGTCTCCTAGATCCGTAACGTCAAAATCCACTGCAAAAGTACCAGCACCACAATCAACAGTACCTAATGTAGCTGAACCTGCCGGAGGAGTACAAGTTGGTACAGGAGCAAAAGTTAATGACCAACTGTTAAAAGTCCCTGTGTCACCGCCTGCATCATCACAGAAATTTAAAGTCCACGTACCGTCTGCATCTACACCATTAAATGTTGATAGCGGCTGTTCTGGCATGTGCGGACCTGTAAATGGCGCAGAGCCAGCTGTAATTGAAGTAGCTGCATTATCTCTAAATTGAGTACCCGCATAATCGTCTCCAGACCCACCATTATCAGTCGTCAATTCTACAATAGTAGTACCATCTGGTGCAATTAAAAAGATATCTATATCAGCATCCCATGTGTGGGTAATATCAATATCTACTTGATCTAATAAATTGGTTACGCCTAAAACACCTACTCCTGTAACTGCAACAGTAAGATTTAACTCATTAGCGGTACCACAAGTCGCAGCTGTACCACCTCCAGGTCCTTGAGTATCGGTTGGTGTACCAGTTCCGGGAAAGGTTTGTCCATAACCCATCGCAAATACAAATAATAAGCTTGCGAGTAAAGTAATTTTCTTCATAAAAACATATTTTAAGTTAGTAATTCATTAAAAATATGTTAATTATCTAGAAGATTATTATGCCTTAACCACAAATCGATGAAATGTAAATAACAACGTTAAAATACTGTTAAATATATCACTGTTAACATGTTATAAACAAAAAAAACTGTGATGCAAATTGCAACACAGCTTTTGGATAAATTTATAATTCTATTCTCATTACTGACTATCTACAAAAGCATCCATAACAGCATCACTCACTCCCATATTGCTAAAACCACCATCGTTATAAAGGTTCTGTAGGGTTACTCGTTTTGTAAGGTCACTGAATAAGGTAACGGTATAATTGGCACAATCCATAGCTGTTGCATTACCTAATGGAGACATTTTATCTGCGTAAGCTAAGAAGCCATCAAAGCCTTTTACTCCACTACCAGCCGTTGTTGGAGTTGGTGATTGAGAAATGGTGTTAACACGTACTTTTTTATCTCTTCCGAAGAAATACCCAAAACTACGTGCAATACTTTCTAAATACGCTTTGTTATCTGCCATGTCATTATAATCTGGAAAAACGCGTTGGGCAGCCATATAAGTTAAGGCTACAATGCTTCCCCATTCATTCATGGCATCCGCCTTGTAAAGAGTTTGCATTACCTTATGAAAGGACATTGCAGAGACATCTGTTCCTTTTTGTGTCCAAGCGTAATTTTGATCTGTATAGTGCTTTCCTTTTCTCACATTAATAGACATACCAATGGAATGCAATACAAAATCCAATTTACCACCTAAAATTTCCATAGATTGCTCTACAAGTTTTTGTAAATCTTCTTCAGATGTTGCATCTGCGGGAATGATTTGAGAGCCTGTTTTTTCGGCCAAGGCATTTATCTGTCCCATTCTCATAGCAACAGGTGCATTGGTCAGTACAAATTCGCCACCTTCTTCATGGACGCGTTCTGCAGTTTTCCATGCAATTGAGTTTTCGTCTAATGCTCCAAAAATGATTCCTTTTTTTCCTTTTAGTAAGTTATATGCCATAATTGTTAGTTGTTTGTCAGTTATTTGAAATATAGTCAAAGTTAACAAAACTTTGAATTTTAAACTTTGAATTCTAAATATTTAATTGAGCAATTGCTTGGCGTGTGCCATAGCAGATTCGGTAATGTTTACACCACCTAGCATTTGAGCAATTTCCACAATGCGCTCGTCTTCATCCAATCGCTTTAATTGTGTATGCGTTGTATTATCCATATCTGTTTTAAACACCTTAAAATGTGTATTTCCTTTTGCAGCAATCTGAGGCAGATGCGTAATGGTAAAGACTTGCATCTTGCCACTCATCTGCTTCATTATGTCACCCATCTTGTTTGAAATTTCGCCAGAAACTCCTGTATCTATTTCATCAAACATTATGGACGGTAACTGCATATATTCAGATAGAATGGACTTTATCGCCAACATAATCCGAGATAATTCTCCACCTGAAGCAGACTTCTTCAATTCATTAAAGTTTGAACCTTTGTTTGCTGTAAATAAAAACTCTAGGCTATCTTTTCCGTTTGATGTAAAATGTCCCAAATCATCAAGGTTTATTTTGAACTTGGCATTTGGCATACCCAAATCGGATAAAATAACCTCCAACTTTTGTACTAATAGAGGGATAACTTCTTCTCTATTATTATGAATCTTTGCTGCTACTTGATTCAATTCTTTATTAAGATTTTTAATTTCTTGCTCTTTTTCAGCAATTTCATCATCGAGATTTTCTGTATTCGAAATTTTGGATTCTAACTCTTTTCTTATTTCTATTAATTCTTCAATAGTGCTAGAAGCATGTTTTTGAAGTAAATTGTTAATGATTTGAAGTTGTGCGCTAATACGTTCTAGCTCTTGAGGATATGAGGATAATTGTTCTTCAAGATTGTCTAGTTCTGTTAAAATATCGTCTAATTCAATAGTTACACTCGAAACCCTTTCTAATAACGAATCGTAGGCCTTTCCGAATGTAGATATTTTATTCAGCTCTTGTTTTGCAGTATTTAATTGGTCGATAACACCTTGATTTTCGGTATTTAAAATAGCTCTGGTATTACCTAGCCTTTCTCCAATAGTTTCAACATTGTTAAGCTGCTCATATTGCGACTCTAAATCTTCAAGGTTTACTGATTCTAGATCAATCTCATTCAGTTCTTTAGTCAGAAACAAGTTATAATCGTACTCCTTGAGCATTTCTGCTTTAGAAGTTTGTAGATCTTCCAAAGATTTTTGTAATGATCTGAACGCCTTTAATTGTTTAGTAAACAATTCTAAGTTTGCACCATTATCTGCCAATGCATCAATGACCTTAAATTGATAGTCGTCTTGCATCAATTGCTGTGTTTGGTGCTGTGAATGAATGTCGATAAGATATGAGCTTAGAGCAACCAAACTGTCTAGGGTCGCAGGTGTATCATTAATAAAGGCTCGCGACTTTCCTGATGGTAAAATCTCACGCCTTATAATGGTCTGCACATCGTAGTCTAAGTCTAAAGATGCAAAAAGTGCTTTTAGATTGTAATTGGCAACATCGAAGGTTGCTTCGATTATGCATTTTTCATCCGTATTCTTTACCTGACTAAGATCTGCGCGTTTTCCCAAAACCAATGACAAGCCACCTAAAAGAATGGATTTACCTGCACCAGTTTCACCAGTAATTATGGTCAACCCATTATTAAACTGAACATTGAGTTCGTCTATAAGCGCATAGTTTTTTATGTAAAGTGAGGTGAGCAATAATTTGTAATTAGTTATTACAAAAGTATCGATTCTGAGTTACTGAAACAAGTTCAGTAAAAGCAAGTTCGTAATGATGTAAAAATTAAAACTTAATGTTTCTCCACTTTTGGGAGTGCATCGGTGCAATTTTGTTTAAAATATCTACCGCTTCGGTAATATTGACACTTGGGCCACCGGAAAGTATATCCATTAATTCATCTGATTTCGCATCGAAAAACACACGCATTAAATAGGAATTTGGTCGTCTTCTGTGAATCTTTTGTAGTTCTGATAGTGTTGAAACAACTTGGGATTTTCCTTTCTTGGCATCATCTGCCATAATATCCAAACCATCTATATGATAGTTATACATGGTTGATCTAATTTCCTTAAACGTTGGTGACAATAAATTATCTATAAGGGCGAAACGCGATTGTAAGCCATCTTCTAACTTCCACCCTTGCCCATTTAATTGCTGTGAATAATTAGCAATAGTTTGTGCTTGGGCAAAATATTCGTCACCTCCGTTGAGTGCAAAAGAATCTGCATCCATACCTAAAATCATAAATACATGAAATGACAATACCGAAACAAGGTTAGACTCAAATTGACGTGGGTTATATACCAAATTCTGAAATTCTAAATATTGAAAGTTAAAATCCCTGTCATTGTAGTTATATATTGGCGAGCTGTATGTTGAATTAAATACTGGTCGAGAAGATGATACTTGAAGCGTTGCACTAAATCTATCATTTTCGTAATTATTTACATTTATAACCATACTACAATTAATGCGCTCTTCTGCGCTGAACGATTTTTCCGTCCATTGTGTATTATTTATAAACTCACTAAGTTGTTTTTCTAAAGTCTTAAAAACCACATTATTGTCGTTACCTGTTTGCTGAGCTATAACATTAACCGTGCAGTTTAATTCTTGGGCAAGCACAACTGTTGATGATAGTAAAAAGGCCAATAAAACTAATATCTTACGCATGTAATTGTTTTAAAATCTGATTCATTAAATCGTTAGCAACTTCTGCCTTTGACTTAAGCGGATGTTCAATAATATCGTTAGACGATGTTATAAATGTAACTTTATTTGTCGATACTCCAAAACCCGCACCTTTATCCTGTAAAGAATTAAGTACAATTAGGTCTAAATTCTTAGATTTTAATTTTCCTTTTGCGTGCTCTAGTTCATTATTAGTCTCTAGTGCAAAGCCAACCAAAAATTGATCTTCCTTAGTTTCTCCTAAGGATTTTAGAATATCTTTCGTCTTCTCTAACTCAACACTAAACGTTGAATCTTTCTTTTTTATTTTCTTATCTGCTACAGATTTTGGTCTGTAGTCTGCAACAGCTGCTGAAAGTATCGCTATATCTGAATTCTTGAAATGTTTATGTACTTCATTGTACATTTCTTCTGCACTAACCACAGGCACAACCTTTACTAAACTATGTGCGTTTTTTTGATGTGTGGGTCCTGTGACCAGAATTACCTCAGCGCCAAGATTAGCAGCTGCATTTGCAATTTCAAATCCCATTTTACCGCTAGAATGGTTTCCTATAAAGCGTACAGGGTCCAAAGCTTCGTAAGTTGGGCCAGCAGTAATAAGAACTTTTTTTCCTCTAAGAGGCAATTGATTCAGAATATCTTTTTCAATAAAGTCAATAATATCTTCTGGCTCTGCCATTCGGCCTTCTCCAACTAAACCACTAGCCAATTCGCCAGTACCAGCAGGAATCATCTTATTTCCGTAAGAGGTTAACTTTTCAAATGAAGTTTTAGTGGATTCGTGTTTATACATATCCAAATCCATAGCTGGAGCAAAATAAACAGGGCATTTAGCCGAAAGATATGTAGCCAACAACATGTTATCACAAACACCATTTGCCATTTTGGCCATGGTGTTGGCCGTAGCTGGAGCGATTACAAAGTAATCTGCCCAAAGACCTAAATCGACATGGTTATTCCAAACTTGTCCCTCATCTTCTTCATCTACAAAAGACGAATAGACTGGATTTTTGGATAAGGTGGATAATGTAAGTGGAGTTATAAAATCTTTAGAAGCAGGCGTCATAACTACTTTAACGTTAGCGCCTGCTTTTATAAATAATCTTACTAAGTTAGCAGATTTATAAGCGGCAATACCAGCGGTAATGCCCAATAAAATGTTTTTGTCTTTTAGAATAGACATGAAATATTATTCCTGAGTATCCTCAGTATTTCTGTGATAAATTTTATCATCTAACCACTCTTTCACTGCAAGTGCATGTGGTTTCGGCAGTTTTTCGTAAAACTTAGATACTTCAATCTGTTCTTTGTTTTCGAAAATCTCCTCAAGACTATCGTTGTAAGTTGCAAACTCTTCAAGCTTGTCAATCAACTCACGTCTAATGTCTGTATTAATCTGTTCTGCACGCTTTGCAATTACAGAAATAGCTTCGTAGATGTTATCCGTTGGAGCATCAACTTCATTTCTGTTATAAGTTACTGTAGTAACTGGTGCATCGGTCTTCTTTAAATCCATCTTTATAATGATTAACTTTTTGTAGTAAATGTATTTAACTCTTGTTGTAATTCCTCTTTCATTCTATCAGCATCTTCTAAAAACTCTGAATTAGGATAAGCTTTTTTTAATGCGTTATAGTAACCTAAAGCGTTATTTAAACGTTCTTCTTTCAGTTCATCTATACTCAATATTGCTAAATTATAAGCAGCATCAAACCTGTAAAACATGGCCTCATTTCTCAATGTAGTGCCAGGGAATTCAAGTAAAAAATTATTGAATGATTTAATTGAAGCTTTATAATCTCTAATTAAATCATACTGTTTTGCTATCTCAAAAGCCTTCTTCTCTAGTTTAAAATCCAATTCTTTAACAAGTGTATTGGCCTCTGACAGATACTGCGAATTTGGATAAGCATTAACGAACAATTGCAGTTTTTCAATAGCTTCTACTGTTTCCTTCTGCTCTTTTGAATACACAGGCGAATTATAATAATAACCCTTTGCAGCTAAAAAAGCAGCTTCTTCAGCTTTTTCACTTTGCGGATAAATATCCGTAAACTTATCAAAATGATAACTTGCTATATAATAATCTCTCATTCGGTAAGAGCACATAGCATGCATAAAGGTTAACTTTTCAGCTTGAGGCTTACCTCTATACTGAGGTAAAATCTGATTTAATAGCCTATGGGCTTTACTCCACTTGCCAGCTTCAAACAATTCAGTACCCATTTTAAACTTTTCAGCGACATCATCAGATCTTAACGTTTTCTGAAAGTCGCTACAAGATACCAATATAATGGCTGTGAATAGTATGTAAAGTCCTCTTTTCATAAATTTTAAACAGGATGCAAAAGTATGCATTTTTAACGGATTTAAAAAACAAATATTATATGCTAAAATAACCTTAGTTTTTATTGCGAAATGTAATTTAGATTAAGTTTAACTTTTGCCTAAAACTTTAAGAGCCTCTGTGATTTTTTTCTTTAGTCCGTCCGTCGCTTCCACTAATGGTAAACGAACATGTGGTTTTGATATATCTAAGGCTTCTAAAACAGCTTTTACACCTGAAGGATTGTTCTCAGAAAATATAAGTCCGGTGATTGGCATTAAATTAAAATGAAGTTTGTAAGCTTCCTTTGCCTTACCTGCGATTCCCAATCTAATCATTTCTGAAAACCCTTTAGGTAGAGCCTGCCCAATTACCGATATAACACCAGAACCACCTGCTAAGGCTACTCCTAGGGCTAAATCATCATCGCCAGATATTACCAAAAAATCATCTGGTTTCGTTCTTAACAATTCTAAATACTGATGTACATTATTACCTGCTTCCTTTACCGCAACGATATTGTCAAAATCTTTTGCCAAACGTAAAGTTGTTTCTGGCTCCATGTTTTTAGACGTTCTACCTGGGACATTATATAAAATGATTGGTTTTGAAGTCGCTTCAGCAATGGCCTTAAAATGTTGATACAAACCCTCTTGGGTTGGTTTGCTGTAATACGGTGATACAGATAAGATACCGTCAATACCAGATAAATCTGTTGTCTTAATTTCATCAACTACTGTTTTAGTATTGTTACCGCCAATGCCTAAGACCAACGGCAACCTTCCATTGTTAACTTTTATGATAAACTTTGTTAATTCCTTTTTCTCCTCTGCTGTAATAGTAACACTTTCTCCTGTAGTACCACTAATTACCAAGTATTCCGTACCGTTTTCAATATTATGTTCTACTAATCGTTCTAGAGCATCAAAATCTATGCTAAGATCTGCTTTAAAAGGTGTTATTAATGCTACTCCTGTACCTATAAATTTGGTCATTATATTTTATTTAAAATGTTGAGATATTTCTTAAATTCTTTTTTAAACGTTTCTATTTCTTTTGGTTTAAGATCTATAATCAAATCGTACAACCGTTCATCATTTCTGGCCAATCCAACTTTAAAATTTGCTTTTGAAAGTGCTGTTATTAAATTCAATTCTAAACTTTCCTGCTTATAAAAACTGATTAATACATCATAATCTTCATCAACAAAAGACTGTAAATCTATATTGTTCAATTTGCCTTTCCATCCGAAGTCTTTTGGACTAAAATACGTTTCCCATTGACTAGATTCATATTTATCATCATTAACAAAAGCAACAACTTTATGCTTTGGAGATGTTAAATTCAGCTCTTTAAAATACAGTCTAAACGACTCAAAATCATCATATTCATTAGCATTAAGCAAAACCGCGATATTCTTAACCTTATTGTTATTTACAGCCGCTTTTGGAATATCTAACAATTTATTAATGTACTTTCGGTTCGATTTTTCCTTAAAAGCTTTTAAAAACATTTATCTTTAGACTTTGTGCAAATTTACTAAAAGCACTTGCAAATATCCGTTAACTATATAGAAGTTATTCAATGATAATTAAACATCTTTTTAAACTGTTTATTTTACTGTTCATTTTTTCGTGCCATAACGAAACGCACATCTCTAAAATTGAAGGTAAACGTATAGAAATCAATGCCGATATCGCTTCGGATACCGCAATTGAAAATTTTATTAAACCCTACAGGGAAAACGTAAATAAGAACCTAGATAGTATAATATCCTACGCACCAGAAACCTATTCTAAAACTGACGGTGAACTAAATACTGCTATTGGTAACCTCATGGCTGACGCTGTTTTTGAAGAAAGCAATCCTGTTTTTAAGCAACGCACAGGAAAAAATATTGATTTAGTACTCTTAAATCATGGTGGGATTCGTTCTATAATTTCCAAAGGAAATGTTACAACTAGAACTGCTTTTGAGGTTATGCCCTTTGAAAATTCTGTAGTAGTGGTAGCGATGAAAGGAGAACAAGTTTTGGATATGATGCAATATTTAGCACAAGCCAAGCGTGCTCATCCCATTTCTAATCACCTACAATTGGTGCTTGGAAAGGATTTTGAAATTAGTTCTGCTACTTTAAATGGAAAACCTATCGATAAAGACGCCATATATCATGTCGCGACAAACGACTATTTATATAATGGTGGTGATCGCATGACGTTTTTTCATCCCAACGACAGCTTATACGTATTGGATTATAAAATACGCAACGTACTTATTGACTATTTTAAAAAGAAAGATACGATCAACCCGAAACGCGATAATCGCTTTATAAAATTAGAGGATTAAACATGAAAAGAAGACAATTTATTCAGCAATCTACGGCAGCAACAGCATTACTGGGTTTGGGCGGATTAGGTTTGCAATCCTTTGGGCCAGAAACCAAAAAGATTACCATACTTCACACAAACGACGTACACAGCCATATAGATCCTTTTGGACCAGACCATGAGCGTAACGCTAATAAAGGTGGTGTGGCAAGACGAGCTACTTTAGTAGAATCTATTAGAAAAGAAAATCCTCATACACTTTTACTTGATGCTGGTGATATTTTTCAAGGTACTCCATATTTTAATTACTATGGTGGTGAGCTGGAATTTAAGTTAATGAGCATGTTAGATTACGATTTGGCGACCATTGGTAATCATGATTTTGATAATGGCGTAGATGGATTATATGCGCAACTACCACATGCTAAATTTGAATTTGTCTCTGCGAATTATGATTTTTCGAACACAGTAATGGACACACATGTAAAACCCTATAAGATCTTAGTAAAAGACGGTATTAAAATAGGAGTGTTTGGTTTAGGTGTTCAGCTTGAAGGTCTTGTTGATAAAAATATGTATAAGGAAACGGTTTACCATAATCCAATTGAGGTTGCCCAAGACATGTCTCGTATTCTAAGGGAAGAACAAAAATGCAATTTAGTAATCTGCTTGTCTCATATTGGTTATCATTATAGAAATAGACCAGAGAGGGTTAGTGATTTGAACTTAGCGAGAGCTACAAAAGATATAGACCTTATAATAGGTGGTCACACACACACCTTCTTACCAAAACCAACTATAGAAAAGAATAGCGCAGGTAAAAATGTACTTATAAATCAGGTTGGTGCTTATGGTTTGTACCTTGGTAAAATTGACTTCTATTTTGAACCAGGTGAACCTGTAAAATCAGATGGTGCTTCAATAATCGTATAAGTTCTTTTGTAAGTTAAAAGAATAGAATCGTCTAAGATTTCAATTCAACCATTGAAATTATGAAATCTGACAAAATCATTTTAGTACTACGAATTGTTGTAGCCATAATTCTAATTCAAACGCTTCGCTTTAAGTTTACTGCAGATGACGTCAGTGTTTATATATTTGAAACTGTTGGTTTAGAACCTTACGGAAGAATAGGTATTGGCATATTAGAACTCATAGCTGGTATTTTACTTTTAATACCAAAAACCATTTGGGCTGGTGCATTATTGGCTTTAGGTTTAATGAGTGGTGCTATTGTAATGCATCTTACAAAATTGGGAATTGAAGTGCAGGGAGATGGAGGCACATTGTTTTACACAGCCATTGCAACGTTTGTTCTTAGCGCAATTATTTTGTACAACCAAAGAAAAGCCATACCTATTATCGGTAAAAAACTAAGCTTCTAATTGCTCATCTATATAGTTTGGCTGTGGCTCAGAAAGCTGTAATTGCGACTGTAGATAAAAGAATAAAAACGCAACTACTAAAAATAATGAGTAAACAAAAATCAAGCTTTTGTCTTCTAACACATAATAATATGCTAGCTGAATAATTTCAGAAAACACAATAAAAATAGATCCTATTAAGAACAGCATGGATTTTCTATCATCTCTATACATATAATCAATTAACGCCACAGAAAGCAAAGCCATAATCACTGCATTATAGGTAAATTCCAATGTATATTCATATCCTGTGAGAGCTCCTTTAGTAGTATCCGTAACCAGTACAACACAAAACACATCCAAAAGCAAGAGAATCATTATTGGTATTGATAATTCTTTAAATATATCTCTTAACTTAAATGATGATGCAATTTTTACTATTAGGAATAAATAGGATATAATATATAAGACATTAGCACCGTAATAATAATAATCCACCTCTCCTACTTTTATCTCTGGCCCATACCACGAGATGTAACTTAAAAGTTGCCCAGCCGTAAAAGCGACCAAAAACCAAAAGAAGAACAATGACTTATTAGTTGTCCATCTACAATATAGAATGGTCAATAAAACAAGCATAAACGCACTTACCGCAGCACCCTCTTTTTCATAAGCTAAGCCTTGAAGAATTATGAAGACACCACCTAAAAGCAATAATATTACTTTTAATAATTTATTTACAAACATTAATTAATCCCTTATTTATAAAGCGAATATATAATTATTATACATATAAACGATAAAAAAATACATTTTATCGATGAAATGCATATTTTTTTGTAAGTATTTACTTCAATAAAGTTAAAAATTCCTGTTCTGAGATTATTGGTATGTTTAAACTCTCGGCTTTTGTACGTTTGCTTGGACCCATTTTATCTCCTGCCACCAGATAACTTGTTTTAGAAGAAATAGACGAGGATACCTTACCTCCATTATCTTCTATAAGCTTTTTAAGCTCATTTCTAGACACAGTTTCAAAAACACCAGAAACCACAATCGATAACCCTTTTAACTTATCGGTTTGATTAGCTAACTTATCCGCTGAAATTTCCAACTGCACACCAAATGACTTTAAACGCTCAATAATTATTTTATTTTCTTCGGACGAAAAGAATTCCACAACACTTTCTGCAATACGCTCACCAATCTCATCCACAGAGACCAAATCTAGGATTGGAGCATGCATCAGTGCGTCAATTGATTTATAGTGCTTTGCCAATTTTTTGGCAACCGTTTCACCGACATAGCGAATACCCAAGGCAAACAATACGCGTTCAAAAGGGATTTGCTTAGAAGCTTCAATACCATTCACTAAATTTTCAGCACTTTTTTCTGCCATACGCTCCAGAGGTATCACTTGTTCAACGGTCAACTCATATAAATCGGCATAGTTAGAAATTAACCCTTCCTTAACCAGAAGAGCCACAGTCTCGCCTCCGAGCCCTTCAATATCCATAGCCTTTCTGGATATATAATGTTGAATACGTCCCACAACTTGAGGTGGACAACCATTATAATTAGGGCAATAATGTTTAGCCTCTCCTTCTGGCCGTATCAATTCTGTTTCACATTCTGGACAACTAGTAATATACTCAGTAGGTTGGGAATTCTCTGGTCGTTTGGTTAAATCAACCGCTATGATCTTAGGAATAATTTCACCGCCTTTTTCCACAAACACCTCATCTCCTTCCCTAATATCCAACTTTTCAATCTGATCCGCATTATGCAGTGATGCTCGCTTAACAATTGTACCTGCCAATTGCACAGGTTCTAGATTAGCAACAGGAGTAATAGCACCTGTGCGGCCAACTTGATATGTTATTTCATTAAGTCTTGTAGAAACTTGCTCTGCTTTAAACTTATACGCCATTGCCCAACGTGGTGCTTTTGCTGTATAACCTAACTCATCTTGTTGATAAAGACTATTTACCTTTACTACAACACCATCTATCTCGTATGGTAAATCGTGGCGATGTTTATCCCAATATTCAACATACTCCAAAACCTCATCAATTGAGTTGACCAATTTTGCTTCCTTTGGCACTTTAAAACCCCATTCCCTAGCCTTTTGCAAACCTTCAAACTGTGTGGAAATATTTAAGTTGTTTCCTTTTATACTATATAACAAACATTCTAATGGTCGTTTAGCTACCTCTGCGCTATCCTGCAATTTTAAACTTCCTGATGCTGTGTTTCTTGGGTTTCTATAAGGTTCCTCTTCATTAGCGATACGTTCCTCGTTCATTTTAAAAAATCCTTCAATAGGTAGAATGATTTCTCCTCTAATATCAAATCGTTTTGGGTAATCACCCTTTAATTGAAGCGGTACTGTATTAATGGTCTTTACATTAGTCGTTACTTCATCACCTTGTACTCCATCACCACGTGTTACTGCTCTCAGCAGCTTACCATTTTCATATGTGAGGTTCATTGAAGCCCCATCATACTTAAGCTCGCAAGTGTATTGTACCTCACCATCCACCATTTTTTTGATGCGTTTTTCCCAATCCAATAAATCTTCTTTGGAATACGAATTATCCAAGGAATACATTCTAAAATCATGAACGACCGTATTAAAGTTCTTGGTCACTGCACCTCCTACACGCTGTGTCGGTGAGTTGGCATCAAAAAACTCAGGGTGTGCTTCTTCTAAAGCCTGAAGTTCCTTTAGCTTAATATCGAACTCGTAATCGGTAATCGTAGGATTATCGAGAATGTAGTAATTGTAGTTGTGTAGGCGAAGTTCTTCGCGAAGTTGTTGTATTTTTTGTTGTGCGTTCATTTGCTATCACTTCTGCAAAGGCAGAAATCTTTTAAATTTGACTTCAGTCGCCTGTGTGTATATAAATATATTTCTCACCATTCCAAGTTAATAATCCTGATGTTCCTTCCGTTTCTTTCATGCTTAATGCAATATGTTTTAGCTCTATTTTATTATATCCAATAATATCTCCTGAAGTAGAATCGTTAACCGATTCATATGCAATTTTAGAGTTGTCAATACCAAAAGTATCATAATTGACCACCTTTAAAGCTGATGTAACCTCTCCACAACCAACTATATGGTAATCATTTAATGAATGAAAAAAAGCTAGACCCTTTTTATTATTGATTGAGTTTTTGATTAGGAAAACTACATCTTGTCTTCCATCACTATTAAAGTCAGCATAAAAAACATTTGGCTCTATTTGATCTGCAATATTGTAGCTTGAATCCAAACCATTTGTTTTGAAATATTTTGAATATAAGCTGGGCAATCTTTTCGAAAAACATCTTCTAGAGATTCTGATTGAATCAATATTGTTTTTTTCAAAATAAAATGAGGCCTCAAATATTTTTGAATATAGTTTATAAACTCCATAGCCTTTATGATACTCTTCATTATAGATTAGTTTTTCGAGTGAATCTATAGACATTCCTACATGAATATTATTCCATAGATTTATCGACGCATCCCTGATTAATACTTTGCTAAATTCTTCATTTGACGTTTCCCTATTCCATTTATGTTCATCATCTTTAACATATACTTTCAAAATATTTCTTGAACCATCGTTCTCTTTATCTGATAGATAATATGTTCGTTCTAAATGGTAGTTCTTATAATCACAAAATTCTTCATTTAAATGTTTTGAATCTACCATGCCAGAAGTTATCCAAAACTTCTCATTATTAAGTGTTAAAGATTTAATATCAACCGGACTCTTATTAAAATCAACCTTTTCTGTAGATTTAACCTTATAAAAAACCATAGAATCAATTGGCTCAATTACTTTATCCTCAGCAACAAAAACAGGGCTTTGCTTCTTCCCATTTTCACAAGAAAAACAACAAATTAAAACTAATATTATAATATTTTTTTTCATAGCATGAGATTCCTGCCTGCGCAGGAATAACAATTTACAATCGCTCTTTATTCAACCATTTTGGTGCTGGTAATGGCACATAGTTATTCATTTTTTCCAGTAAACCATCAATCGTATCATCAATGACTACTGCATCTAGATTTTCTTGTTTTAAAAATCCACGTTCTACCATGGTTTTGCATTGGCTTATTAACGCATCATAGTAACCATTGATATTTAAAATTCCGATGGGTTTGGTATGCAAACCCAATTGTCCCCAAGTTGTGATTTCAAAAAACTCATCCATAGTGCCAAAGCCACCTGGAATAATAATAAAACCGTCACTTTTATCATACATGATTACTTTTCTGTCGTGCATGTTGTCCGTAGTAATCAGTTCGGTAAGCTGTGTATGAACAATCTCTTTGGTCTTTAAGAAATGTGGAATTACACCAATCGTTTTTCCGTTATTATCAATAGTTCCCTGGGCTACTTTACCCATTATACCAATCTTTGCGGCACCATAAACCAATGCTATATTCCTATCTGCTAAAGTTTTACCGAGCTGATAGGCTATTGAAATAATTTCTTGGTCGTTTCCTTCACTACTTCCACAAAATACTGATATGTTTTTCATACGCCTTCCTTAATCCTTCCAATGGAAGGAAAATGTTGCTTTTAATTTTCTTGTTATTTTATTCCTTTTAACATTCTATAGTTGCCGTTCAAGTCCTTTTTCAATTCTACTTCACCTAAACCTGAATCTATTAACAATTGCTTAGTTTCATCGCCAAGATACTGGTTAATTTCAAAAAATAGTTGACCTTTTGGCTTCAAGTTTTTAACAGCAAACTTTGTGATTGCTTTATAAAATTGAAGGGGATTCTCATCCTCAACAAATAACGCCAAATGTGGTTCATTGTCTAATACATTGGGTTTTATTTCTATCTTTTCTAGGTTTCTAACGTATGGTGGATTGGACACTATTGTGTCAAATAAGCCCATCTGTCGCAAAGCGACATCTTCCCAAAGGAAAGAATCCTCACTCAACTTTAAGATATCTACTTCAATAAACTCAATGTCAACTTTATTGATTTCGGCATTTTTCCTGGCTATTGCTAATGCTTCTTTACTTACATCTAAAGCATAAACTTTTGCATGTGGTAAATTCTTTGCCAAACTAATGGCTATGCAGCCAGAACCTGTACCTATATCTAATATCTTTATTTGGGTTTTTTCGCTTCTCTCAGAATGACATTTAACAATCCAATCAACCAATTCTTCAGTTTCTGGGCGTGGAATAAGTACATGTTCATTTACTTTAAAATTTAAACCATAAAACTCTGTTTCTCCCAAAATATATTGAATTGGTTTTTGTTGTTTTAATTCTTCGAGAACATTAAAAAAGGTATTTGTTTCAGGCTTAGTGAATGTAAATTCAGGCTCTAAAGTCAATTGTATTCTAGGAACATTAAGATAGTGTTCGGTACATAGAAAGAAGAAACTTTCAACTTCATTTTCACCATAGATGGCATCTAATTCCTTGTGGAAGATATGTTTAAGTTCGAGTGCTTTCAATACTATAAATCTTTAAGCATCCAGACGGAACAAGAGTAATGACCTGTATCTCCCATGGGTTTTTCTATGCTCTCAAAACCAACCTTTCTGTACAATTTTCTGGCAGCGTCCATATATGGCATGGTTTCTAGATAGCATTGATCGAAACCAGCTTGTTTTGCAAAAGCCAAACATTTTTCCATCATTTTACTACCCAAACCTTTACCTCTAGCTTCTGGCATAAAGTACATTTTCTGCAATTCGCATACGTTGCCATCGTAATTGTCTAAAGGAGAAATTCCGGCGCCACCAATAATGGTGTTTCCTTTTTCAACCACAAAATACGCTTTTCGAGGCTTACTGTAAGTTTCAGTCATACAATCCAATGCTTTATCCTCATAAGCTGTACCTACTTTAGGTACACCAAATTCGATTAACACAGACCGAATGGCCTTAGCTATTTTAGGGTCGTCCTTTTGTTCTATTTCTCGAATAACAATAGTATCTTTACTCACTTAATTTATGAAATTTATACTGACTTTTTTTCGGTATGAAGATAGTTATAATTACCGTTTTATGCTTAAAAGAATTTTATTCATTTCGCTGTTTTGTTCACTGGTTTTTAACTGTACTGTAAATAAGCAACCTGAGTTTTTGGGACTGGAAAATATAGAAGTTGTTGATTCTAACATTAATAAAATTACACTCAGTGCAGATGCTTTGTTCATTAACCCGAATGACGTTGGTGGCACACTAAAAACCGATGATTTAAAAGTTTTTATTAACGATACGGAAGTCGCAAATATTGTTTCGGAATCATTTGATGTTCCTTCTAAAAACAACTTTAAAATTCCGCTTACTGTTGCTTTTGATACAGACAGCATCATTGACAAAAAAAGCCTAGGAGGTTTATTGGGCAGTTTAATATCCCAAAAACTAGAAGTGCAGTATAAAGGAGAAATAAAATATAAAGTATTTGGTTATTCTTCCACATATAACGTCGATGAAACTCAAAATGTAAAAATTAAACTTTAATTGCACAGTCACGAATACTATATAAATCGCTGTTTACAACTCGCAAAAAACGGATTGTGTACCACGAGACCTAATCCTGCGGTTGGCGCTGTAATTGTTTACAATGATACTATTATTGGTGAAGGCTTTACAAGTCCGTATGGCGGCAACCATGCTGAAGTTAACGCCATTAACTCGGTGAAAGACAAATCGCTATTGAGCAATAGTACCATCTATGTAACATTAGAACCTTGCAGTCATTACGGCAAAACACCTCCTTGTAGTGACTTAATCATTACCCATAAAATTCCAGCCGTAGTCATTGGCTGCGTTGATGATAACCCAGAAGTCTCTGGTAAAGGTGTTGAAAAACTTAAAGCATCAGGCTGTAAAGTAACCGTTGGTGTTATGGAAGCGGAATGTAAAGCGCATCATAAGCGATTCTTTACCTTTCATAACAAAAAGCGTCCTTATATTATCTTAAAGTGGGCTGAAACACGTGATGGTTTTATCGCACCAAAAACAAAAAATGAAAAGAAACCTGTTTGGATTACCAACCCGTATTCTAGGCAGTTAGTCCATAAATGGCGTGCAGAAGAACAAGCTATCTTAGTTGGCACAAATACTGTGATTGAAGATAACCCAAGCTTAACTGTTAGGGATTGGAAAGGGTCAAATCCTATTAGAATTGTTTTAGATAAAGATGAGAAACTAAATTCTGATTTTAATGTGTTTGACGATAAAGTAAAAACCATTAGAATAACGAACAATCTTATTGATTTTGAAAAACCAATAGCTCAACAAATTTGCAATCTTTTACATGGAGAGAACATTAATTCTGTAATAATTGAAGGTGGTTTAAAAACACTTCAAACTTTTATCGATGAAAACCTATGGGACGAAGCACGTGTTTTTACCGGAAATGTTGAGTTTAAAGATGGTGTTAGAGCTCCGCTATTTACAGGAAAACTTATTTCGGAATCCAGAATTAGTAAAGACGCACTAAAAATTTATTTGAACAGATAATGAGACTTCAGTTTACACGGAAAATGAATATGATAAAAACGTTGATTTTTGATTTTGGTGATGTGTTCATCAACCTAGACAAGCAAGGTGCAATGCAAAATGCATTAGAGCTTTTTGGGTTGAAAACTTTTGAAGACGACATGCTTTCTGCAAATATTCAGTATGAAATTGGAAAAATTTCCACCTCAGATTTTATTGCCTTTTACTTGAAAAAATTTCCGCATTTAAACGAGAATCAAATCATAGAAGCGTGGAATTATATCCTAAAGGATTTCCCGAAAAATCGTTTGGATTTCGTAAGAGATTTGGCTCAAAGTGGCAATTACAAGCTTGTACTATTGAGCAACACCAATGATATGCATATTGATTTTATTAAATCAAATGTAAAGTTCTATGAAGATTTTAAAAACTGTTTTCATAAGTTTTATCTTTCGCAAGAAATACACCTAAGAAAACCCAATGCTGACATATTTGAGTTTGTTATAAAAGAAAATAATCTTAATCCTACTGAATGTCTATTTATAGATGACACAAAAGAAAATACCGAGACAGCAGCATCAATGGGATTTAACATTTGGAATATAGATGAAACCAAAGAAGATATAGTCAACTTATTTGAAATTAAAAAAGACCTCTTTTGATTTACTTAATCCTTAGCATCTTATCCTCTACTGCAATATTTGTTGTATTCAAAACTCTAAGCAAATACAATGTTAACACATTGCAGGTTATTGTTGTAAACTATGTTATAGCTTTTATAACTGGCATAGCTCTGTATGATGAAACAATAAATCTAAATATTATCAATGCAGATTGGTTTATTGCAGCAATCGGATTAGGATTTATGTTTATCGCAATATTTAATGTTTTGGCGCTTACCGCACAAAAAAATGGACTCTCAGTAGCTTCAGTTGCCAGTAAGATGAGTGTTATAATCCCAGTATTATTCGGAATTGTTATTTACAACGAAAGTACTGGTTTACAAAAAGTGATTGGCATAATTCTAGCACTAATAGCTGTATTATTAACCTCAATTAAACCAAAGTCAGATGTGGTTTTAACCAAATCCATCTATTTACCTATTATATTGTTTTTAGGTTCTGGAATCATTGACACTAGTGTAAATCACTTTGCACCAGATGGAAATAAAGCCTTATTTTTAGCTATAATTTTTGGGATAGCTGGCATTATCGGAATTATAATTTTAAGCTATAAATCTATAATAGCAAAAGACCATTTTAAATTAAAAAGCATACCCTTTGGTATTATTCTGGGTATTGTAAACTACGCTTCCATGCATTACATATTAAAAGCATTGCGCGTCGATGGATTTGAGAGTTCCTCTGTTTTTACAATCAACAATGTAGCCATTGTTGCTATTTCAACTTTAATAGGCCTTTTTCTTTTTAAAGAACATATATCCGTAAAAAATTGGTTAGGGATTATACTTGCCCTAGTTTCAATAGGTTTAGTAACACTTTAACTGCTTAGTTTTTAAGCACTTTGATAAATTCAGAATTACTATCTGTAGAAATTTTAACCATATACATTCCTTTGGCTAGACTTTCTAAATTAATAAAGTCGGAATTCGTTTTGGCCAATACCATCTTACCGGTAATACTGTAAACTTCTATTTGGTCTAGAGGTTTACTGAAATCAAAATGTAGAATACCATTTGTTGGATTAGGGTAAACGCTTAAGTCGTTAAAAAATGTATCTTCAACTGACAGGAGATTGCTGCAATTCTCAGAAATAGAATTCACATTTTCTATAATACCTGTATTATCAAAGCTTAAGCCTGTAAAGCCAACATAATTTTCAGGGTAGCGATGTGCTCTAAACGCACTATTACCATCTGGATCCTCGAATTGATTTATATTAGATCCATTTGCAACCGGAATTATATATACCCAGACTACATTACCAGAACCATCAACTTCAGAAATCCTGCCCTTGTCGGTTTCATTGATAAGCGCATTCCCATTAGACATTATTTGCATACCACAACGCGATGAACCTTGCATTACTTCACCCATTATTGTACCATCATAAGACCAGAAGTAGTCGTTCGGCAAAAACTCTCCTGCCGAAAGACTATATACACCATTAGTGTCATTTTGATCTATGATATGAATAGACGAAGCAGTTAAATCAGTGCCATAGCCATCATTACTAAATGCCGATATTTTGCCTTCATGTGGGCCATCAGGAATCCATTTAGCATCATGCTGACTGCCTAGTTTACGATCGTTTATAGTACCTTTATCATATACTTCAGGATTTCCCCATCTCCAAAGAAAGTCACCACCTTTTCCATATATACCACCAGAATGAGATGCCGCTTCTGCAGTTGTTGTACTATGGTCAATTATGTAAATTTCGTGCGTATGTCTAGCAGAAATAATGATTTGGTCCAAGTCTTCGTTGTAATCTACCGAATTGGTATGTGTGTAGTCCACGGGATTGCCATCATCATAATCCATATGTAACAGCTGTGGATTATTAGCAACAGAGCCGAAATTAGGTTTGCTACTATCAAACTCTTGCACCATGTGATCAAAAAACTTCCATTCCCACACTATGTTGGCCGAGTTGGTGCCAACGGGTTGTATTTCTACAATTTTATCCAAAGCAAAAATAGCTTCTTCAAAAGAAGTGTCTTTACCCTGTGCTATCATTTCCGCATTCGTATAAGTATCTCTAACTAATACCAGAAAATTCCCATTTGGTAAAGGCTCGATATCATGATGAATACTAAAACCTAAATCATTAAAAAAATCAATACTCCACAGAATATTGTTATTCCAATCTCTTATATCTGCATTAAATCTGTTAGACTGTAGGATATTCCCGTTTTCTAGAATATAAAAATTAGTACTTATTTGGCCTGAGAAGTCCCATTGTTTAACAGCTTCACCACAATTATTTATGAGAAACACTCTATCATCAGAAAGTGCATTAAATAATGTATAACCATTGGATTTTTCTAGATTAACGTCATCAAACACCAATCCAACAGTCTCTTGCGCATATACAAGTTGAACAAGCCCAATCAATAGGGCTACAAAAGTAATCTTTTTCATAGGGCTCTTTTTAAACAAATATAACCAACCTTTATAAGAATTGAAAACTCAGGCTTAATTATAAGATGCATATTTTCTTAGACGCTGTCCTTACAATTTCCTAACAAGGATATAATTATATATAATCATAGCTCACATATGTTTTTCTTTTATTCAATTATTATATTCGCAATACTTTTATGCAAAATGACGACGTATATTATACTATAGCAAAACCTTCTGAGGGAGATATTTATAAAGACAGAAATAGTAAATTCCTTGGGTTTGCGTTTCCGGTTATTAATGAAGACGAGGTAAAATCTCATCTTGAAAACTTAAAAAAGGAACACTACGCAGCTAGACATTGGTGCTATGCGTATCAAATAGGCACTGAAACGATAAAATACAGAACAAATGACGATGGTGAGCCAAATAACTCAGCTGGCATGCCAATTTATGGTCAAATACAATCTTACAACGTTACCAATATTCTTATAGTAGTAATAAGATATTACGGTGGAGTAAAACTTGGTGTTGGAGGTTTAATCAATGCTTACAGAACAGGAGCACAGTTAGCTTTAGACTCTGCAAAAATTATTCAAAAAACTATTAAGACGACTTTTCAGCTAAAATTTGAGTACAAAAACCTGAGTAAAGTGATGCGGTTGATAAAAGAAAATCAAGTTAAAATAAACAAACAAAACCTACAGCTAAGTTGTTTGTTGGAAATATCTGTCAGAAAAAATGACAGTTTAAAGGTTTTTGAACTTTTTAATCAGTTTTTTGGCGTAGAGATACGCGAATTATAACGAATAATTTTGCAGTTTGTCTAAAAGATATTTTGGACAACGCGTCGGTCGGTTTCGTTTCATATCTATAAACGCCAATATAGTAGATCCAGTTGCCAGTAATTCATCAGATTCACTTCTTAATTCATACTCAAATTCTATTGAGGCCGAAGGCATTTTTTTTAACTTAGTTTTTACTTTAAGCATGTCGTCATAACGTGCTGAATTTTTGTAATTTATAGATAGTGAAATTACAGGCAACATAATACCTTCAGCCTCCATACCACTGTAACTCAGCCCAAACTGCCGTAACCACTCGGTTCTACCTACTTCAAAATAAACAGCGTAATTGGCATGATATACAACACCCATCTGGTCTGTCTCGCCATAGCGCACTCTAATACTTGTTTCGTTAAAATTCAATTATATGCTTGTGTTTAGGAAAAAATTTGTAATTTTCAAATGTTTTAAACATGAGGAAAAATTTCTTAAAATTCAACAGATATTGATTTTTTTTTTAAGAATTTTGTTCACATATTTGTCGTGTTCAAAACTGCAAGAGAATCCTAGTTCTCTTTTTTTTTGCTAATCTAACTAACAACAAATAATTTAACTTAACGAATGGAGATCACAGCGGAATCTGTATGGAGTAATTGTCTCGCCTTTATAAAAGATAATATACAACCACAAGCTTATAAAACGTGGTTTGAACCTATACAAGCTGTAAAACTTTCCGGAAATGCGTTGAGCATTCAAGTACCTAGTAAATTTTTCTACGAATGGTTAGAAGAACATTACGTTAAAATTTTAAAAGTATCGCTTACTAAAGAACTAGGTGAAGACGCAAAACTGGTTTACGTCATAAAGATGGAAAACACTTATGGCAACAAGCAACCGTTTACAGAAAAGATCCCTAGCTCAAACAGAAGTGCTGTAAAATCTCAAGATGTTGATGTTCCTTTTGATAACAAAAGTCCTGAGTTAAAAAACCCTTTCGTAATTCCTGGAATTAGAAATGTAAAAATTGAATCTCAATTAAACCCTAGTTATACGTTTGAAAATTTCCTAGAAGGAGATTCTAATCGTTTGGCAAGAAATGCAGGAATTGCAGTAGCCAACAAACCAGGAGGCACTTCTTTTAACCCGTTGTTAATTTTTGGTGGTGTCGGTTTAGGAAAAACACATTTAGCGCATGCTATTGGCGTGGACATCAAGGACAAATATCCTGAGAAAACGGTTCTATATATTTCTGCTGAGAAATTCACACAACAATATATAGATTCAGTAAAAAAGAATAATAGAAATGATTTTATCCATTTCTATCAAATTATAGATGTGCTCATTATTGATGACGTACAATTCTTATCGGGTAAAACTGGTACCCAAGATGTATTCTTTCATATCTTCAATCACTTACACCAAAATGGTAAGCAAGTTGTTTTAACTAGTGATAAAGCACCTGTAGATATGCAGGATATTGAGCAGCGCTTATTATCACGTTTTAAATGGGGACTTTCTGCCGAATTACAAACACCAGATTTTGAGACTAGAGTTTCTATTCTTAAAAACAAACTTTATCGGGATGGCGTGGAAATGCCAGAAGAAATTGTTGAGTATGTTGCGAAGCACATCAAAACCAACGTAAGAGAGCTTGAAGGCGCTATCATTTCATTAATTGCGCAATCTTCTTTCAACAAAAAGGAAATTACAATAAACCTTGCCAAGGATATCGTAGAGAAGTTTGTAAAAAACACCAAACGCGAAGTGTCCATAGATTATATTCAGAAAGTAGTTTCTGATTACTTCCAAATGGACGTAAGTACTTTGCAATCTAAAACACGTAAACGTCACATCGTACAGGCTCGTCAATTAGCCATGTTCTTTGCTAAGAAATATACTAAAGCTTCATTGGCTAGTATAGGCTCACAAATTGGTCAGCGCGACCACGCTACAGTACTTCATGCCTGCAAAACAGTAGATAACTTGTCTTCAACTGACAAACAATTTAGAAAGTATGTTGAAGATTTGGCTAAAAAATTAGCGCTCTAAACCCAAATAGAATAATGACTCGTATACTTGTGGTGTGTCTCGGCAATATATGTCGGTCGCCCTTAGCACATGGTATCTTAGAATCAAAGCTTCCTAAAGATAGTTTTTATGTTGATTCAGCTGGCACGGCAGCATATCACATAGGCAATAGCCCAGATCATCGCTCAATAAAGGTTGCCAAAACACATGGCGTTGACATAAGTGGGCAAAGTGCAAGGCAATTTAGGGTTTCAGATTTTGATACCTTCGATTATATTTACGCTATGGACGCTTCTAATTATAACAACATTATCAGTCTCGCCAGAAATAATGATGACATTGGTAAAGTGAAACTGTTCCTAGAGGAGAATAATTCAGTTTCCGATAAAAATGTCCCTGATCCTTATTATGGAGACATAAGCGATTTTGAGTATGTTTTTGATCTTTTAGAAGCCACTTCAAAAATACTTTCAGCTAAATTAAAAGAATAATCAACTGTAACGGAATTCTTACCTCTGCTCTATTTTTTGTATCTTAGTGTCACAACTTTCTTAAAAAAATGATATGAAAAACATTACCATACTTATATGTTGCCTATGCTTCGCCTTAGGCAATGCGCAAGATTTAGAATTGGAATTATTCGCATCTGGACTAGACAGACCTGTTAATCTTAAACATGCTGGAGACGATAGATTGTTTGCTGCTGAGCAAGACGGGATCATTAAAATCATTAATGCTGATGGTTCTGTAAACACTACACCGTTTTTAGATATTGAGGCGCGTGTAGAAAGTGGAGGTAGTGAAGAGGGACTTTTAGGTTTGGCCTTTCATCCTAATTATGCCACAAACGGTTATTTTTTTGTTAATTACACCAGAGACGTAGTTGGACAGACTGATAATGAAACTGTGGTGTCCCGATTTACCCGTAGTAGTACGGATTCATCACAAGCAGATCCTAATTCTGAATTGATAATCCTCACATATACACAACCATTCACAAATCATAATGGTGGTGAATTGCAGTTTGGGCCAGATGGTTACCTGTACATTTCAAGTGGAGATGGAGGTTCGGGAGGCGACCCACAAGATAACGGTCAAGATTTAGGAACTTTACTAGGTAAATTATTACGTATAGACGTTAATAATTCAACTATGTCTAACCCATACGCAATCCCAGCAGACAATCCATTTGTTGGCACTGCTGGTGCCAGAGGAGAAATATGGGCCTATGGGTTACGTAATCCATGGAAATTTTCCTTTGACCGTTTGAATGACGATATATGGATTGCTGATGTAGGGCAAAGCGCAAGGGAAGAAATAAACAATGCACCATCAACTTCAGCAGGCCTCAATTATGGCTGGAGATGTTATGAAGGTAATAATACCTACAACACATCTGGTTGTCCACCTATGAGCTCTTTAACATTTCCTGTAGCCGAATATGCACATTCTGGTGGTAGGTGCTCAATTACCGGAGGATACAGATACAGAGGATCAGAATTTCCTGGTTTTAATGGATTGTATTTCTTTGCAGATGTTTGCACCCAAGAAATAGGTTATATAGAATTTGAAAACGGAACATGGAACTCAACTTTTGAAGGGTTTTCAGGAAGTTTGGTCGCTTTTGGGGAAGACATCAATGGAGAACTTTATATATGCTCTCTTGGAGGGGACATTAGTAAGCTGGTGGATACCTCACTTGGCACAGAAGATTTTGATTTGAACAATGTTGCTATTTATCCCAACCCGGCAGAAAATGAGATCACAATTGATTTTTCATCAGTGAATGCTACCATAAAAAGCGAAATGACAATCTTTGATTTACAAGGCAAGATTATAAATAGTAAAAATAAAAGTTCTGATGCGGTTCAAAAAATCAACACATCGCAATTGTCGCAAGGTCTATATTTATTGCAAATCCGTGCTGACAACGGAGAACAAATAACCCATAAACTTGTTATACAGTAATGAGTAAGACAATTGGTAAGCTATATCTCATTCCAACACGTTTAGGTGACAATCCGCCACTAGAGGTGTTACCTATTTCAATAAAAAAAGTAATCGAAGATATAGATTACTACATCGTAGAAAATGAAAAAACAGCAAGGCGTTTTATAAAACGTATATCACCAGGTAAATCCCAGCCTAAATTAAAACTAAGCATACTCAATAAATACACTACGGAAGCTGAGCGCAACACTTTTTTAAATCCATGTTTAGAAGGTGAGTCCATAGGGTTGCTCTCCGAAGCTGGTTGTCCTGCCATTGCAGATCCTGGGTCTGACATTGTAAGTTTGGCACATCAAATGAATATAAGAGTGGTGCCTTTAGTTGGTCCGTCTTCAATTATAATGGCACTTATGGCTTCTGGGATGAATGGTCAAAGTTTTTGCTTTAATGGGTATTTACCAATAGATAAAGGTGAGCGGAAGTCTAAACTAAAATCTTTAGAACGATTTTCATCCGAACATAATCAAGCACAGATTTTCATTGAGACACCATACAGAAACATGAAAATGCTTGATGATTTGTCTAGTGTACTTCAACCTCAAACCAGAGTTTGCGTTGCTTGCGATTTAACCCTACCTACTGAATTTATAAAGACAATGTCTGCCAAAGATTGGAAACACAACAAAGAAGATCTACATAAGAGACCAGCTATCTTTATTATACAAAAAGATTAAAGTCTGGCTTTAGCTTTTTTATTTGGCTTAATTATAGAAGTATCGTAACCAGAAAACTTTTTCATATAGTATTTAAGGGTTGAACCATAGGCATCAGCAACATTATTGCCACCATAGCTTCTAAGAAACTTTTTAACACTACCTGGTCCTGCAAGATGAGCAGCAGCCAAAATACCAGATTCGGTCACTTTTACACCAGCAATAAATTTTCCATCAAAACGCTTAATATCTTTTCTTAAAATCCATTTATTACGCGCCGCATTAGCAATAAATGCTTTTTCTTGCAATTCTGGATTGTATAAAAATTGATTTGGGTTGTAGATTCCAATAAGTTTCAACGTTTCGGAACCAAACTGATACTTACCCAAATAACCTAATGTATTTACTGTAAAGTAATTACCTCTAGACTCTTTAAAAGCCAATGCTTCTTTAAAGCCTTCAAAAGATTTACCCAAGTGAGGTGAGAATATATTTGACTTAGATTCCTTTGAAAAATCTGCCATTGCCAATTCTGCAGAAATATTATAATCTAGCTCTAACCCTTCTGTAGAATACAACTCTGTATTAAGCGTAGAATCTGGATATAATCCCATTGCAACTAATAAACAAATTGCAAATGGTAATAAAAATTTTTTAATGCTATTCTTTGTCATAACAGCTAATTTTAAACTAGCAAAACTTTCCCCAAAAGGTCTTACTAAATTCGCGTGCAAATATACGACATTTATTTAAATACTGAAAATCAACCGATTAACAGTTATTAATACTTGTTAAAAGTAGAAATAATGCATCTTTAGGCGACCTTCACTATTTAACTCAATTGCTGGAAAAGGAATCTTAATTACGTTAAAAACGTCAAAAATGGTTTTTAAGATGTTGGAATTTGTCTTAATTCGGGTTAGGTCTATATCTAAACTCAAGTAGTATTGGCGTGTTCTATTTTGGTTTAAAAACAAAGGATCATTAGGATCACCGGTTAACATTCCATCTGCGCCATAACCAAAAGCTAAATTTAACCAATTTGGAATATAATCTGTTTTAAAAAAGGAATTGAGATTGGCACTCAACCAATAAGTCTGACCATTATAGTCTTTTAAAAATTCTTCAAACAAACCATTCCCCAATTTATCTGGTCGTTGTTTGGCAAAATCCGTACGATGGAATGAATATTTTAATAGTATCCTTTGTTCCTTCCAAAGTAATTCTTGCCCAATGTAAAGCCCAGTACCAGTAACGTTTGCAACCATATCCGTCCATGAAAAACCCCATTCTTCAGAAAAGCCATCCATAACCTCAACCGCTGTTAAAAAACCCAAACCCAAAGTTGAACCAAATAACAACTGATCTTTTTTGCTAATACCAGCCCAATTGAGTGTATTAGCCCCTATTCTACCTAATTGATATGATGAAAAGACATGACCAAATTTGTCCATCTGTAACCATTCGCCACTGTCATTAATGGTTTTAAATCTAGAACGAGGATAATCCGCATACCATAATTGGTCTAAGCCTATGAGAGCTAAAGTCGCCAAAGAACTTTCAGAAATGATAACAGCATTGCGTCTTGGCTTGTTTAAAGTATCACTTGGCTTTAGAAATTGATTGAGTTTAGATTGTGAAAAGAGTGAACCTGAAACGCAACATATAAAAATGATATGGAATTTTGCCCATTTCAAATCTATCTATTGATACCTTGAGACGATAAATACCTTTGATATTCCCTCGCATTATTGTTATGCTGAGCCAAAGTTTTAGCAAACCTATGGTAACCAATACGCTTGGCATCTGCAGCAAAATAAAGGTAACTATGCTTTTCAGGATTTAAAACTGCCTTTATCGCGGATAAATCTGGCATGGCAATTGGTCCTGGTGGTAACCCTCTATTTTTATAGGTATTATAAGGTGAATCAATTTCTTTATGTACATTTAATACACGTCTGATAACTGTATTCTTGTATTTTGGTAATTGGTAGGCAGCGAATTTAAGAGTTGGGTCTGCCTGTAGCGCCATGCCTATTCGTAATCGGTTGAGATAAACTCCTGCTACCCTTGGCTGTTCGTCAGCTTGTTTAGATTCCTCATGTACAATAGAGGCCAAGGTTATAACTTCATTGGGTGTAAGGTTTAATTCTTCAGCTTCAGCTTTTCTATTGTCGTTCCAAAATCGGTTGTATTCTTTTAGCATCTTATCCCTGAAATTTTTTGCAGAGGTATTCCAAAAGAATTCATAACTATTTGGTAAATACATGCCCAATGCTGTAGCACGTGTAAATCCATTCTCACTTAAAAAATCCTCGTCTGTCATAGCATTGATTAACGACAAACTATCAGCTTCAATCTGTGTGCTGATTCTTCCCGCTAAATCTTCTAAACTGTTCTGATTGTTGAATGCTATTTTAAGAGGTAGGTTTTTACTTCTAATTGAATTAATAATTTCGTTATTATTCATTCCTTTTTCAATCGCAAAACGCCCAGCCTTTATATTTGAAGTGTATTTTTTTTGACGCGCCAAAGCATCAAACGTTTCGATATCATCTAACAAAGGTTCTAATTGCTCTCTTATTTCAGAATATCTTGCATTGGTAGGTACATAGATATAGGCCGTTTCATTGTTAAAAGCGGTATTGGGCTGAAACATTGCTCCATAAATATAATAGGCAATGACTGCAAAAATCACCAAACCGATTAAGGCTATTGCCCATAGTATCTTTTTTATATACATGTGTTACTCTTTAATGTTTTGTAATATATACACGTTAGAGAACTGCTTTCCATCAAAGTTCCAGTCCTTTTTTAATCCTATTTTTTTAAAGCCGCTACCTTCAAACAGTTTTAAACTGGCTTCATTGTTTTCTGAAATATTTGCAAACACCTGATGCAAATGAAGCGCTTCAAAACAGTAATTCACCAGTATTTGCAGTGCTTCCTTACCATAGCCTTTGCTCCTATTAGGCTCATCTTTAATTAAAATTCCTATACCTGCACGTTTGTTTTTAACGTTAAAATCAAAAACGTCTATCAGACCAATTGTATTGTCATCATTTGTGCATATAGCTAAACGCAATTGTTTAGCTTCATAAATATCTTGCTTGGCATTTTTGAGATATTGCTTAATCAAAAACCTAGAATAGGGTGTCTGAGTATCACTTAAATGCCAAAGTGCAGTATCATTTTCAACCTTGTGTACAAATTCCAAATCCTCTGGTTCCAAGGCTCTTAAATAGATATGTTCGCCTTTTAATCTTACCATTCTATCTTCCCCTTAAAAACTTGTGTTGCAGGCCCAATCAACCAAACGTTGTTATACCCTTTTTCATTGTTTTCAAACTTCACCCTTAGTTCGCCTCCTGGTGTTATTAGGGTTACTTCATTACTGGTTGTCTTACCTTTTTGTGCATTGCTAGTGCTACTGCAGTGACTCCCGTTCCACAAGATAAGGTCTCGTCCTCTACTCCACGCTCGTAAGTTCTTACAGCAAACTTGTTATCAGATATTTGTTCAACAAAATTCACATTACTTCCAGCTTTACCATAAGGCTCTCCATATCTAATAGTAGAACCACAGTTCTTCACATCAAAATTTTCAATATCTGATACCATTTCTACATGATGAGGAGAACCTGTATCTAGAAAAAGGTGTTTTTCATATACTTCAACGGTGGTTACATCTTGCATTTGTAAATGTACTATGTCCTCTTCAATGCTTGCTTTATGCAAACCATCTATAGCGTAAAATTCTGCTTTACCCTCAATGATGCCCAAGAACTTTGCAAAAGATGTCATGCAACGACCACCATTACCGCACATACTGCTCTCATTGCCATCAGAATTATAATATACCATTTTAAAATCAGAATTTTTGTCATTTTCTAGCAGGATGAATCCATCCGCTCCAATGCCAAAACGTCTGTCACACAGCTCTGCAATGCGTTTGGTATTATTTTTGTCGATTTCTAGTAAACGATTATCAACTATGATAAAGTCGTTTCCGGTGCCTTGATATTTATAAAATGTTATTGCCATATTCTGGAAACAAATATAAGAATAATAGCAAGGAAAATAAGGTGTTAAAACGTCGTTAAAGTTGGCGTTAAATAGTCGTTAAAATGGAAAATGAAATTCAATAAATATCTAACTTTAAACGTTAAATAGTTAAACATAAACCCTATGAAATTATGAAGAAGATTTTAACTTTAGTATTCGTTTCTGCATTAGGTGGCCTGCTGACTTTAGGAGGTTACAAGCTTTTTGTCGAACAAGAAGATAAGGAACAATTGGCCGTAGAACAGGTTTCTGATTTACCAATATATGTTCCAACAAATACAACTTTAAATAACTCACCTAACATAGCTCCGAATTTTGTAGAAGCTGCAGAAAAGTCAATAGATGCAGTAGTACACGTTAAAAATACGGCAATTGTATCTGCACCAATGACCATGCAAGATTTATTTTTTGGTCGCAATTCTCAGCGTGCACAAGTAGGTACTGGTAGTGGAGTAATTATTTCACCTACAGGATATATTGTTACCAATAATCATGTTATACAGAATGCCAACGAGATTAGCATTACTTTAAACAACAACAAGTCTTACATGGCGGAACTAATCGGTACTGATGAAGCTACCGACATTGCGCTTATTAAAATTGAAGCAGATGAAGATTTACCATTTATGGCATTTGGTGACTCCGACAATGCAAAAATTGGCGAATGGGTCTTGGCTGTTGGTAATCCTTTTAACTTAAATTCTACCGTAACCGCAGGAATAATCAGTGCAAAATCTAGAGATTTAAGTGGTAGAAATCTTCAGTCTTTTATACAGACTGATGCTGCTGTAAATCCAGGAAACTCTGGTGGTGCTTTGGTTAATACCAATGGAGATTTAATTGGCATTAATACAGCTATTTCCTCTAGGGATGGTTCTTACATTGGCTACTCATTTGCTGTACCAAGCAACATTGCCCGAAAAATTGTGAACGATATCATGGAGTTTGGAAATGTTCAAAATGGAATTCTTGGTGTGCAAGGGTTTTCATTAAATGGAAAATCAGCAGAACAAATAGGAACCGATATTACCGAAGGTTTTTATGTTAGTGAAATTACAGAAGATACCGGAGCTGAGAAGGCTGGATTAAAATCAGGAGATATTATAAAAAAGATTGATGGAGTGGAAATTAATAAATTCTCTGACCTCTCGGGTTATTTGAAGACCAAAAGCCCAAATGACATTGTTGATGTTACATTAATCAGGGATGACAATGAAAAAGTGGTACCTGTAACACTATTAAAGAATTCTATTCTAGAAATTCCTACAATTGGTACAGTTAAGAATATTCCGAAAAAAGAATTAAAAAAATATGACTTAGACTACGGATTAAAACTGACCAAATTATCAGATTATCCAGAACTGGAATCCTATTGGAGAAAAAATGGAGTTGAAGAAGGCAGTATTGTCACCCAAATTAACGGTAAAAAATTATATTCGGTGGATGATGCTCAAAACGCACTTAGAACTCGAAAGTTTAATGACCCACTTCAAATTGAGGTCATTAATAAAGAAGGCGAAAAAGTAGTTTACAATTTCAGATAAATCAATCAAAAATTAAATCTGAAAAACCCTTTAAGGAAATATTCTTTAAAGGGTTTTTTATTTTCGGTAAAAAGCGTTACGAAAACGTTTGAAATATGTATTTTTGCGCAAAATTTAAAAACCACTAAACCAAAACAAAATGGGTTTTAACGACACTTACGAAAAAGAGTTAGCGTTTCAAGCAGACCGTCGCAGAGCAACAGTTGAGTTTATAAAAACTATAAGCGACCTTTGGTATGACAATTCCATTGAGCTTGTTTTATTCAGAAATCAATTAATTGACAGAAAGGTGAGCGAAATTTTAAACTTGCACGAGTATGCAGGTGAATTTGTTCAGAAGCCAATTTCTATTTTTGATTCTGTTGAGATTGCTCAAGCCATCAAAAAATTAAACTTACCACCAGCAAAGTTAGATATTGGTAAGTTAACATATGAATATCACTTAGAAGACCAAAAGTACGACAATGCCACAGCATTTGTTTCTGCCAAATTGGGAGAGGCAAAGAAAAGAAAAGCCATTGAACCAAAAGATGTTATACTTTATGGTTTTGGTAGAATTGGTCGCTTGGTAGCACGTGAGTTAATGACACGTACTGGCAAAGGCAATCAATTACGATTAAGAGCTATTGTAACACGTGGCGAAATCAATCAAACGGTTTTAGAGAAACGTGCTTCACTTTTAAAAAACGATTCTGTACACGGAGATTTCTCTGGTACCGTAAGCGTTGATGTAAAAAATAGCGCGCTTATAATTAACGGAACTACGGTTAATATTATTTCAGCAAATGCGCCTGAAGATATAGATTACACCAAATATGGCATTGATAAAGCTTTAGTGATTGATAATACTGGAGCATTTAGGGACGAAGCAGCTTTAGGTAGACATCTAAAGGCTAAAGGTGTTAGTAAGGTTTTATTAACAGCACCAGGAAAAGGAGTACCAAATATTGTACATGGTGTAAACCACCTAGAGCACAATCCTGATAAAGTAGATATCTTCTCTGCCGCATCTTGTACAACAAACGCTATTACTCCAATCTTAAAAGCAGTCGAAGATTCATTTGGAGTAAAATCTGGTCACTTAGAGACGATTCATGCTTATACCAACGATCAAAACTTAGTGGATAACTTCCATAAAAAATACAGACGTGGTAGAGCCGCAGGTTTAAACATGGTTATTACCGAAACCGGAGCTGGAAGTGCTGTAAGCAAAGCTTTACCAACTTTAGAAGGTAAACTAACCTCTAACGCCATTAGAGTTCCTGTACCAAATGGATCATTGGCAATTCTAAATTTAGAATTAGAAAATGAAACTTCTGTTGAGAGCATGAATACCATCATGAAAAAATATGCTCTTGAAGGAGACTTGGTAGAGCAAATAAAATACGAAATGAGCGACGAGCTTGTGTCTAGTGACATTGTCGGAAGTTCTGCACCATCTATCTACGATAGTAAAGCCACAATTGTAAGAGGTGATGGTAAAAACGTTATCTTATATATATGGTACGATAACGAATATGGTTACAGTCATCAGGTTATTAGACTTGCGAAATATATTTCTAAAGTAAGACGCTATGCTTACTATTAGATCTTTGTGAAAAAGAAAAAAGAAGAAAATCTTGTCTAACGGCAAGATTTTTTTTTTGTTTTATACGGAATGAATTTTGAAATTAACCTGGTATTCAACGCAACCATTTAGGAAAGTTCGCATCTATTAAGAAACTAAACCTCTCAATTTAATTATGAAAAAATTCTTTTTGTTGCTCACGGTGACATCCTCTTTACTTTTTCAGGCCTGTATTGGCTGGGGAAGTGATGATGCTGACGATATTGACCCCTTCCCTACTGGTTCTTATGAACCAGTGATTATGCAGCGCTCTGACTTTGAAGCTTCAACTATTCTAGAAAACACTCCAAGAACTATCGAAAACTCAGGTAAAATCTATGTTAAGGACAACTTCATTTTTGTTAATGAAGTGAATCAAGGATTTCATTTAATAAACAATACCGATCCTACAAATCCCATAAATATTGGTTTCATTAAAGTTTTAGGCTCTTCAGATTTAAGTATTAAAGAAGATGTGTTATACGCCAATAATGCAACAGATTTAATAGCTTTTAAAATTGACGAAGCTACAGAAACGTTAACCATAACAAAGCGTTTAGAGAATGTATTTCCTCAGATATGGTCGCCAGAAGGTGTTATATATTATCCGATAGAGGACAATGAAGTTATTGTAGATTGGGAACTTATAAACTAACAGCCATGAGAAAAATATATACAACTATAATTATAGCATTGGTCTTATTAGGCTGTAGCTCAGATAGCACATCGTCTAACGACGCTAATACATTTTCGGAAACAGGACAAGGAGGCTCATTGGCTCGGTTTGCACTTTATGTGGACTATTTATACGTCGTGGATGACTCTAACCTCAATGTATTCAGTATTACGGACAGGGAAAACCCAGTACAGGTTAATACGGTACCAATTGGGTTTAATATAGAAACACTTTTTAACTACAAGAACTATCTTTATATGGGTTCTAGAAACGGTATGTACATTTATAATATTGACAATCCGGAAACACCAACTTATATGTCGGATGTACAACATTTTACGGCTTGCGATCCTGTTGTTGCCAATGAAACCCATGCCTTTGTTACTTTACATACCAATATTGGCTGTGGTGTAAATATTAATGTCTTAGAAATTTATGATGTTACGGAAATCACCAATCCAGTATTAGTGTCCTCTAGAAACTTAACACGACCTATTGGTATTGGGCTCTATGGAGATTATTTATTTGTATGTGATGATGAAGTTAAAGTGTTTGATGTTTCAAACCCAGAAGAATCTGAACTAGTAACATCTCTTGACGTTAACAGTTTTGATGTCATCATTAACAATGGTATTTTAGTCTTAATAGGTGAAAACGGATTGTACCAATATAGTTTAGACAGTAGTGATATTACAAATATCAATCATTTAAGTACTATAGACATCTAAAAAGATATTCCTTTCGTATATAATTAGCCTCTCGGAAATGAGAGGCTATTTGTTAGGTAATTATTTATGATATGCACATAAATTCATTATCTTGGCACCTTAATTAATCTTATACAACCAAAATTATTTTAAGATGAAATTCTTAACCAAAGTCGCTGTAATTCTTATAGTTACATATAGCCTACAATCTGTAAATGGACAAACGAACAATAATGATGCAGAAGAACAGCTATCATTAAACAGCGGTAATATAGATAGCCAGTTTGAGTATGTTTTTAGAAAGTCTGGAAATTTTAAAGGCACAAACGGCCAACCTTACGAAGCCGTTAAACAGGCTTGGCTTTTAAAACTAAAAGCCAACGTATTGGATTCCTTAAAGACAACCTATAAAAAATTAGAGAATTCTGAAAACACCGTTGCTAATCAGGCCAAAGAAATTGAAGACCTACAAGCAAAGCTTGGCAACACACAAACCACGTTAAACCAAACCAACGAAGAAAAAAACAATATGGCATTATTGGGAATGCAGACCAGCAAAACCAATTACAATATTATTATGTGGACGATAATTGCTGCACTTACAGCATTCTTACTATTCTTTATTTATAAGTTTAAAGGCAGTAACTCTGCAACGCGAGAAGCTAAACATAAACTCGAGGAAGTAGAGACGGAATTTGAAGAGCACAGACGAAATGCCCTAGAGCGCGAGCAAAAGGTAAGGCGTCAGCTCCAAGATGAGATTAATAAGAATAAGGCATAATATGCTGTCTCATTGAGCACAGTCAAAATGCAAATGAAATTAAATCACTAATAAAACTATATTTTAAATCCGTAATTTTAATTGCGGATTTTTTTATGAACATAATTAAAGCACATATAGACCACTTAGAAGATTTAGTAATATTGTTTAATGGCTACAGAATGTTCTATAAGCAAGCTTCAGACGAAGTAGGTGCACGTCAATTTTTAATAGAGCGTTTTAAAAATCAAGACTCAATAATTTTTATGGCTTATGTAGATTCTAAGGCTGTTGGTTTTACACAACTCTATCCGCTGCTCTCTTCCGTATCCATGCAACCCATGTATTTACTCAACGATCTATTTACAGACTCTAATTACAGAGGACAAGGCATTGGTGAAGCCCTAATAAACAAAGCCAAACAACTTTGCATTTCTGAAAATAACAAAGGTTTAGCCATACAAACGGCGCACGATAATCCTGCAAAAAAATTGTATAAAAGATTAGGGTTTGAAGCAGATACTGACTTGCATTTTTTTTGGAAGACCAGATGAATAGGTAACTAAATGATCACTTGACTTCGTAAAAATTAAAAAGATAACCTCATTTAATGTCGATAAAATACTTTTCTCAAAATATCTCAATTAAACCTACCTTTGCATACTATTAAAAAATTGTAATGCGCATAGATATCATCACTGTTTTACCAGAACTTTTAAAAAGTCCGTTTGAGGCCTCAATCCTTAAACGTGCTATTGATGGTGGTTTGGTAGAAGTTCACTTTCATAACCTCAGGGATTATACAACCGACAATTATAAATCAGTTGACGATTACCAGTTTGGTGGCGGTGCTGGTATGGTAATGATGATAGAACCTATTGATAAATGTATTTCTGGTTTACAAAAAGAACGTAATTACGATGAGATTATTTATATGACGCCAGATGGTGAACGTCTTAACCAAAGTATTGCCAACCAAGTATCATTGAAAGAGAATATCATTATTCTTTGTGGTCATTATAAAGGTGTGGATGAGCGTGTACGTGATAAGTTTATTACCAGGGAAATTTCAATTGGCGATTATGTGTTGTCTGGAGGTGAGTTGGGAGCTGCCGTTTTATGTGATGCAGTAATAAGGTTAATCCCTGGTGTATTGGGCAATGAGACCTCTGCCCTAACGGATTCGTTTCAGGATAATTTATTGGCACCACCAATCTATACCAGACCCAGAGAATATAAAGGTATGAAGGTCCCGGAAGTGTTATTCAGTGGTAATTTTGGAGAAATAGAAAAATGGCGCGAAGAGCAAGCCTATAAAAGAACCCAAGAACGACGACCAGATCTTTTGGATGATTAATTACGAATGACTATTGATGAATAATAAGTGATAAATAATGATTAATGAGCAAAACCAATCATCGAATAAACAAATAAACGACTTCACAAATAAACACCTATACAGCAATAAAAAACTTTTCACTTTGTACTTTTTACTTTGTACTTTTTAACTATATTTGCACCCACTTTAGATTAACCTCTGGCGAAAATCGTGAATGTTGGTATAAAGCAACCATTATAAAAGAGAAAACATGGATTCTTTAGTAAAATTTGTACAAGACGAATTTGTAACCAGAAAAGATATTCCAAACTTTAGCGCAGGTGATACAATTACCGTGTATTACGAGATTAAAGAAGGAAGTAAAACACGTACTCAGTTCTTTAAAGGTGTAGTATTACAACGTAAAGGAACAGGAACTTCAGAAACTTTTACCATCCGTAAAATGTCAGGAACAATTGGTGTAGAGCGTATCTTCCCAATTAACTTGCCAGCTTTACAGAAAATCGAAGTCAACAAAAGAGGTAAAGTACGTAGAGCACGTATATTCTACTTTAGAGGTCTTACTGGTAAAAAAGCAAGAATTAAAGAAGTTAGAAAATAATCTAACACACATATTACAGAGAAAGCCTTCAAAATTGAAGGCTTTTTTCGTTATTAACTTTTGTTAATAAGTTCGGTTTATAAGTTGTGCATATCTAACTGCTAAAATAATTTGCACATTCGCAATATAAATATACTTTAGCTAAACAATTAACAACAAACTCAGTTTGGTTTTAAAAGAAATTTTGAATTTATGTTAAATTGTAATAAAGTAACGTTCTTTATATATTGAGATTGTTTTTTGAGGTTAGTGAGTTGCTTGTGTAGGCAAGTGCTGTGTAACTAGCCAAGAAGCTTAAGTATTATAATATACTTTGTAGATTATAAACTTTAAGTGGAAAGCTTTGAAGAAGTAACGGAATCGAAAGTGAACGCGAAAGGGATGAGCATTGTTTTTAGACGTAACAAACACGCAAGTGAATGGTAAAAAAGAAAACATCAAGAAAAACAAGTCTTAAGAAGCAAAGTAGTATCAAGTCAATACATTTTGAAAGATATGAAACGTTTCACCGAAACAGCAACGCTTGAACTGAAAAGGATGATGGCGAAAGCCATACAGCTGAGTTAGTGTAATACTAAATAAGTCGTAGTAGTACTGTTTCAAAGAGAAGCCATGTCAGCGCAGTTTTCTGTAGTGATATGGCTTTTTGTTTTATAGTGCATTCTTTGTTATTGGTCCAATCAATCACTAGCGCTATAATCCCTTCAATATTTGGATTAAGTGTGGATTTTCATTTTTCATTACAATTTTTATTAAATCCTCAATAAATTCAGAAAGCTCTTATCAATCTCATACCAACAAAACGCTACTGTTTTTGTATATTTGCACAGCTTAAAATTAAGCACAGCACAATCATTTTATTTTTAACGACCTATGACCAAAACAGCAAAGATTGTTTATACAAAAACAGATGAAGCACCAGCTTTAGCAACTCGTTCTTTTTTACCAATTGTTCAATCCTTTACAAAATCTTCAGGAATAACTCTAGAAACCAAAGACATCTCTTTGGCAGCTAGAATTTTAGCTGTTTTTCCAGATTATTTAACCGATGAACAAAAAGTTCCAAATGCTTTAGAAGAGTTAGGTGAATTGGCTAAAAAGCCAGAAGCGAATATTATTAAATTACCCAATATTAGTGCTTCTATTCCTCAGTTGACTGATGCCATTGAAGAATTACAATCTAAGGGCTATAAACTTCCAGATTATCCTGAAGATCCAAAAAGTGATACTGAGAAAGAGATTAAATCGCGCTATGATAAAGTTAAAGGTAGTGCAGTAAATCCGGTTTTAAGAGAAGGTAACTCAGACAGACGTGCACCAAAAGCTGTTAAAAATAATGCCAAGAATAACCCACACAGTATGGGAGCTTGGTCTTCTGACTCTAAAACGCATGTCGCTACAATGAGTGAAGGTGATTTTGCTCATAACGAAAAGTCTGTTACTATTGATAAGGCTACTACTGTAAAAATCGTTCACACAGATAGTGGCGGCAACCAAACTGTATTAAAAGACAATTTGGCTTTACAGGCTAAAGAGATTGTAGATGCTACAGTAATGAACAAAAAAGCATTATTAAGTTTCTTAGAAAGAGAAATCAAAGATGCTAAGTCTCAAGATGTTTTAATGTCATTACACATGAAAGCAACAATGATGAAGGTTTCTGACCCTATCATCTTTGGTCATGCCGTGAGAACATATTTTAAACCTGTTTTTGAAAAACATGCTGCAACGTTTGAAGATATAGGTGTTGATGTTAATAATGGTTTCGGAAACTTATTAGATAATCTAGAGGAACTGCCACAAGCTAAACGTGAAGAAATCGAAGCAGATATTGATGCTGCTTTTGATAATGGACCAGATTTAGCTATGGTAAATTCAGATAAAGGGATCACCAACCTTCATGTACCAAGTGACATTATCATAGATGCATCAATGCCTGCGATGATTCGTACTTCTGGTCAGATGTGGAATAAAGAAGGTAAACAACAAGACACTAAAGCTATTATACCTGATAGTAGTTATGCAGGTGTTTACATTGCTACTATAGATTTTTGTAAAAAGCATGGTGCTTTTGATCCGACTACAATGGGTACAGTACCAAATGTTGGTCTTATGGCTCAAAAAGCTGAAGAATATGGGTCGCACGATAAAACTTTTGAAATTGCTTCTAACGGAAAAGTTGAAGTGATTAATGCAGATGGAAATGTTTTAACAAGTCATGCTGTTGAAACTGGAGATATCTGGAGAATGTGCCAAGTAAAGGATGCACCTGTACAAGACTGGGTAAAATTAGCTGTTACACGTGCTAGAGCCTCTAAAACACCTGCTGTTTTCTGGTTGGATAAAAACAGAGCTCATGATGCTGAATTGATTAAAAAAGTAAATCAGTATTTACCTAACCACGATACTAGTAATTTAGATATTAGAATTTTATCTCCTATCGAGGCTACTGAATTTACCTTAGAACGTGTAAAAGCCGGAAAAGACACAATTTCTGTAACAGGGAATGTACTGAGAGACTACCTTACGGATTTATTTCCAATTTTAGAATTGGGTACCAGTGCCAAAATGCTTTCCATTGTACCATTAATGAATGGTGGTGGACTATTTGAAACTGGTGCTGGTGGATCTGCACCTAAGCACGTTCAGCAATTTGTTGAAGAAAACCATTTACGTTGGGACTCATTAGGTGAGTTTTTAGCTTTGGCAGTTTCACTAGACCATTATGCTGAAGTTAACAATAACGAAAAAGCAAGAATTCTTGGTGAAGCCCTAGATGATGCTACCGAAAAACTACTTCAAAATAAAAAAGGTCCATCTCGAAAAGTAAACGAACTAGATAATAGAGGTAGTCATTTTTATCTGGCAATGTACTGGGCGGAAGCGTTAGCAAACCAAGATAAAGATTTAGACCTAAAACATGAGTTCACTAAGATATTTAGGGATTTACAAGCACACGAAGCCAAAATTTTAGATGAATTAATCACTATACAAGGCGTGTCCGTAGATATTGATGGCTACTACTACCCTAATGAGTTATTAGTAAGTAATGCCATGCGACCAAGCAATACATTAAATTCTATTATAAACTAAAGTTAAAAAAGCTTCATTCAAAATGAAGCTTTTTTATTTTTATGGTGTCCAAATATTTATCATGAACGGTAGAATTGCCAAAACTTTTTTCGTTTTAATCTTCTTTTCTCTTTTACTTTCAGCACAAGAAAGATTTACTCTTAGCGGAACCATCACGGACTCCGATAGTAACGAAACTCTTATAGGTGTTAATATCATCGTGCCAAAAATTCAATCAGGTACCATGACCAATGAATATGGCTTCTACTCTATTACATTACCAGAGGGCAGTTATGAAATTCAGATTAGCTATCTCGGTTATAAGACGATTTCAGAAACTATTATACTCAATAAAGACATCACCAAAAACTTTAAACTTTTAGAATCTGCCGAAAGTCTCGATGAGGTTGTAATTAAAGAAGATGTTGAAAAACTGAATATTAAAAAGCCTCAAATGAGTGTTAACGCACTCTCTATAAACACCATAAAACAAATGCCTGTCGTGCTTGGAGAGGTTGACGTTATAAAATCCATAACCCTATTGCCTGGTGTTACCAATGCTGGTGAAGGCTCTTCTGGATTCAATGTTAGAGGAGGCGCTGCAGACCAAAACCTTATTCTTTTAGATGAAGCTACAATTTTTAATTCTTCGCACTTGTTTGGGTTCTTCTCAGTTTTTAATCCAGATGCTATAAAGGACATAAAATTGTATAAAGGTGGAATTCCCGCAAAATATGGAGGACGCGTGTCTTCAGTCTTGGATATTTATCAAAAGGAAGGTAACAGTAGTGAATTTCACATGAATGGTGGAGTTGGACTAATATCAAGTCGGTTGTTGGCAGAAGGTCCCATAAAAAAAGACAAAGGTTCCTTTTTAATTGGTGGTCGAAGTAGTTATGCTCATTTATTCTTACCACTATTCGATTTAGACAACATTGCCTACTTCTACGATCTCAATACAAAATTGAGCTACAAATTCAATCAAAATAACAGCATTTACCTTTCCGGTTATTTTGGACGTGATGTCTTTGAATTAGCCAATAGTTTCGCAAACACCTATGGAAATACGGTTTTAAATTTTAGGTGGAATCATTTGTTTTCAGATAAAATATTTTCAAACTTATCACTCATCTATTCAGATTACTATTATGGATTAGAACTCACGTTTGTGGAATTTGACTGGGAGTCTGGTATCAGAAATTTTAACCTTAAATACGATTTTAAACACTACATCAATAACAACTTTAAGCTTGAATATGGTTTAAATAGTATTTATTATAAATTCAACCCAGGAGAGATAAATCCTACTACTGAAACTTCTGGTATTAATCCTTTTAAACTCATAGACAAATATGCTTTTGAGAATGCGCTGTATCTTGATGCTGAGCATAAACTAAACAATAAATTATCGGTGAGTTATGGTGCACGTTTTAGTACATTTCATCGTTTGGGCCAAGATGAATTAAATGTATATGAAAATGACAATCCTGTAATTTACAATGAAGATATTGGGATTTACGAAAAAGCTGAACCCATTGGCACAGAAACATTTAAGAGAAGCGACGTCATTGAATCCTTTTCGAATATAGAACCTAGGGTTTCAATCGCATACCAACTTACTGACAATTCATCTGTAAAAGCGAGCTATAACCGTATGAATCAGTATTTACATTTGTTGTCTAACACTAGCTCACCTACTCCATTAGATGTTTGGACACCCAGTGGTAAATATGTAAAACCTCAGATGTTAGATCAGGTGGCGCTGGGATACTTCAAATCATTTGAAGATAATTTGTTTTCGTTAGAAGTTGAAACATTCTACAAAAAAATAAAAAACAGAATTGACTATATAGACGGTGCAGACCTTATTGCGAACAATGCCATAGAACAAGTTATTTTAAACGGAGAAGCAAGAGCCTACGGACTCGAAATTCTATTAAGAAAAAATGAGGGTAAATTAAAAGGATGGCTAGCCTATACACTATCTAAATCCGAACAAAAAACGCCAGGCAGAACGGCAGTTGAGTCTGGAATAAATAATGGTGATTGGTATAATACAGCCTTTGATAAAACTCATGATGTATCATTAACAGCAAATTATGAACTCAATAAAAAATTGACATTCAGCTCTAATTTTTTATTTCAAACAGGCCAACCAGCAACATTCCCTAATGGTCAGTATGCATATAATGGTATTGTTATACCTAGTTATGAATCTAGAAACTCTAGTAGATTACCATCATATCATCGACTAGATATTGCTGTAAACTATAACCCAAAACCAGAAAGTGAGAAGGAATTTAAAGCGGAATGGGTATTTGGGATTTATAATATTTATAACCGCAGGAACGCGGCGAGTATTTCATTTCGTGAAAATAGAATAACCGGAACTAACGAAGCTGTTAGGCTTGCAATTTTTGGTATTGTTCCTTCTGTTTCTTATAATTTTAAATTTTAGCCCATGAAAAGGATATTTTACATAGTAACGATATTAACCTTTTGCCTTGGATGCGAAGACGTTATTGATATAGACCTCAATGAAGCTGAGCCAAGATTAATTATAGAAGCTTCAATTAACTGGTTTAAAAATACAGCAGGCAATGAGCAAAGCATAAAATTAAGTTTATCTGCTCCGTTCTTTGATGAAAATGTTGTGCCAGCCAATGGTGCAATGGTCGTTATTACGGACGAGAACAACAATGTTTTTAGTTTTACAGAAGATAATGATACAGGTATTTACCTAAATAATAATTTTATTCCTATAATAGATGGAATTTACACACTTACAGTCAATTATAATAATGAAATTTATAAAGCAACCGAAACCTTAAAATCTGTAACGCCAATTGATTATATTGAACAAAACAATGACGGAGGCTTTACAGGAGAGGATATTGAACTTAAAGCGTATTATACGGATCCAGAAAATGAAGATAATTATTATTTTTTCGAGTTTATAAGTGACATTTCGGTTGTTCCAACTCTAGAAGTTTATGATGATGAATTTACAAACGGAAATCAAATTTTTGGATATTACACAGAAGAAGATCTTGAAGCAGGAGACGTAGTTACCATTCGCAATTATGGAGTTTCAGAACGTTTTTATGAGTTTATGTTCATATTGCTACAACAAAGTAGCGATGAAGGAGGTGGCCCTTTTGAAACACAACCTGCAACCGTGAGAGGTAATTGTATTAATGAAACCGATCCAGATAATTACCCATTTGGATATTTTAGACTGTCAGAAGTAGATGAAATTATTTATACAGTAGAGTAAAATAGTTATGGCGTTACCCAAGGGTCGCGTCATTCGCTATATCTCTAACGGTTCACCGTTAGAGGATGCTGCTTTTACCGCTAACGCACACCTACAAATAAAACTTTTTCCTACCTTTATACTATGGATTTTATAAAGACAACAGAGCAAGATTCCAACTATAATAATCTCGAAAAAATGACAATTAATGAGATTATATCCAATATAAATAAAGAGGATAAAACGGTTCCTTTGGCAGTAGAAAAAGCATTACCGCAAATTGAGGCTTTAATAGACCAAGTGGTAACAAAACTTAAGCAAGGTGGACGACTATTTTATATTGGCGCTGGAACAAGTGGCCGATTAGGAATACTGGACGCATCAGAGTGTCCTCCAACCTTTGGAGTTTCCCATGATTTGGTCATTGGCTTGATTGCTGGAGGAGATAGCGCCATTAGAAAAGCTGTAGAAAATGCTGAAGATTCTACAATACAAGGTTGGCAAGATTTGCTATCATACAACATTTCACAAAATGATATTGTAATTGGTATTGCAGCTTCGGGCACCACACCCTATGTTGTGCACGCTTTAAAAAAATGTAATGAAGAAAATATTATTACTGGCTGCATTACTTGCAATAAAAATAGCCCTTTGAGCTTGGTTGCTCAATATCCTATAGAAGTTATTGTTGGTCCAGAGTTTTTAACCGGAAGTTCTAGAATGAAAGCTGGTACAGCTCAAAAGCTTGTATTGAATATGATTACTACTACTACCATGATTCAATTAAAAAAGGTGAAAGGCAATAAAATGGTAGATATGCAATTAAGCAATAATAAACTAGTAAACAGAGGTATTAAAATGATTATGAACGAATTAAATGTTTCTCAAGAAGAAGCCTCAAAATTACTTCAAGAACATAAAAGTGTTAGACAAAGTATCATTTATGGACGAAAATAACAGAACAGACAAAGAAATATTGACCAAAGGTATCAGGCAAATGGCTTTATGCCTTTTATTAATGTTTTTAGGGCCATTTATGATGCATATTGCAATTTCCAATCAAGAAAAATCACTATATATACCTATACTTATTGTTGCTGCAATCCTTTGTGCATCTGCTATTTACTTTCTTTTCAAAGGCCTTAATACTATTTTGGATAGTATATTTAAGAAGAAGTAGCACTTCTATTTTCTACTAATTTTAAAAATCGACAACTCTATAAACGAAAAAAATCCCGATTCTTATTGTAAGAATCGGGATTCAAAAAAGGCGGCGACCTACTCTTCCACAGATAGTAGTACCATCGGCGCAAACGGGCTTAACTTCTCTGTTCGGAATGGTAAGAGGTGAGCCCCGTCGCTATAACCACCTTAAGTCTTGGTTGCTATAAACATATACAACACTAATATTGTTGACATATTGAAAAAGACGACGAATCGTCATTGGATATATGATAATTAACTGGAAATCTATTTAATAGAATTCGTACCTATAAAAAGAACGGCGTACAATAAGCCTATGGGTTATTAGTACTACTCGGCTATGACGTTACCGCCTTTACACCTGTAGCCTATCGACGTGGTCATCTTCCACGACCCTTTAAAGAAATCTCATCTTGTGGTGGGTTTCGCGCTTATATGCTTTCAGCGCTTATCCCTTCCCAACGTAGCTACCCAGCAATGCTCCTGGCGGAACAACTGGTACACCAGAGGTTGGTCCAACTCGGTCCTCTCGTACTAGAGTCAGATCCACTCAAATTTCTAACGCCCACAGTAGATAGAGACCGAACTGTCTCACGACGTTCTGAACCCAGCTCGCGTGCCACTTTAATGGGCGAACAGCCCAACCCTTGGGACCTTCTCCAGCCCCAGGATGTGACGAGCCGACATCGAGGTGCCAAACCCCCCCGTCGATGTGAGCTCTTGGGGGAGATCAGCCTGTTATCCCCGGAGTACCTTTTATCCTTTGAGCGATGGCCCTTCCATGCGGAACCACCGGATCACTATGCTCTACTTTCGTACCTGATCGACCTGTATGTCTCTCAGTCAAGCTCCCTTATGCCATTGCACTCTGCGCACGGTTACCAAGCGTGCTGAGGGAACCTTTAGAAGCCTCCGTTACTCTTTTGGAGGCGACCACCCCAGTCAAACTACCCACCAAGCACTGTCCCTGATCAGAGGTTAGACTCTAGATAAGCAAAGGGTGGTATTTCAACAATGACTCACCCACGCCTGGCGACGCAGGGTCGAAGTCTCCCACCTATCCTACACATTACTTATCCAAAGCCAATACTAAGCTATAGTAAAGGTTCACGGGGTCTTTTCGTCCCACTGCGGGTAATCGGCATCTTCACCGATACTACAATTTCACCGAGCTCATGGCTGAGACAGTATCCAAATCGTTACACCATTCGTGCAGGTCGGAACTTACCCGACAAGGAATTTCGCTACCTTAGGACCGTTATAGTTACGGCCGCCGTTTACTGGGGCTTCATTTGAGATCTTCGAGGTAAACCTCTAAACCCTCCACTTAACCTTCCAGCACCGGGCAGGTGTCAGGCCCTATACGTCATCTTTCGATTTAGCAGAGCCCTGTGTTTTTGATAAACAGTCGCTTGGATCTTTTCACTGCGGCCTGTATTGCTACAGGCGACGCTTCTCCCGAAGTTACGCGTCTATTTTGCCTAGTTCCTTAGCCATGAATCTCTCGAGCTCCTTAGAATTCTCATCCCAACTACCTGTGTCGGTTTAGGGTACGGGCTGCTTCACTCGCTTTTCTTGGAAGTCGATTCGCTAGATTATCACCTTGGCCGTAGCCTCAGTGTACTATCGCCGTGTTACCACTGGCTTCAACGCACTATTCCGTCAGTGCGCACTAACTATTCGCCTCCGTCACTTTTAGCGTGAGCAGGTACAGGAATATTAACCTGTTGTCCATCCACTACCCCTTTCGGGTTCGCGTTAGGTCCCGACTAACCCTCAGCTGATTAGCATAGCTGAGGAAACCTTAGTCTTTCGGAGTGCGGGTTTCTCGCCCGCATTATCGTTACTTATGCCTACATTTTCTTTTGTAGCTTCTCCAGCATACCTCGCAGTACACCTTCGACGACACTACAATGCTCCCCTACCACTTTTACAAGTCCATAGCTTCGGTAGTATGTTTATGCCCGATTATTATCCATGCCGGATCGCTCGACTAGTGAGCTGTTACGCACTCTTTAAATGAATGGCTGCTTCCAAGCCAACATCCTAGCTGTCTGTGCAATCCAACCTCGTTTATTCAACTTAACATACATTTGGGGACCTTAGCTGATGGTCTGGGTTCTTTCCCTCTCGGACATGGACCTTAGCACCCATGCCCTCACTGCTGATCATCATTTTATAGCATTCGGAGTTTGTCAGGAATTGG
>NZ_CP138982.1:770000-1365000 GCF_047126865.1 Winogradskyella sp. MIT101101
CGCGGCATGGCTGGATCAGGCTCTCGCCCATTGTCCAATATTCCTCACTGCTGCCTCCCGTAGGAGTCTGGTCCGTGTCTCAGTACCAGTGTGGGGGATCCCCCTCTCAGGGCCCCTACCTATCGTTGCCATGGTGTGCCGTTACCACACCATCTAGCTAATAGGACGCATACCCATCTTTTACCGACGAATCTTTAAAGTGTCTTCCATGCGAAAATCACTTGCTATGGGGTATTATTCTTCGTTTCCAAAGGCTATCCCCCTGTAAAAGGTAGGTTGTATACGCGTTACGCACCCGTGCGCCACTCGTCAGCGAAAAAGCAAGCTTCTCCCTGTTACCGTTCGACTTGCATGTGTTAGGCCTGCCGCTAGCGTTCATCCTGAGCCAGGATCAAACTCTTCATCGTTAAATTTTAAGCCTTGCGGCTATCTCTTAACTTCTGATAGGAATTCTTAAAATCTGTACTCTAAATGATCTATTCTCTTGTTCTGTTTAGGCCGTTTCCAACCAAAACTTTACGCTGTCAATTCAATATGTCTATGAACTTTTTAATCGCTTTCCTAAGCACTTTATCGCTTAAGCGGGTGCAAATATAAAACCCTTTTTCCTTTCCCGCAACATCTATCCGAAAAATATTTTTATTTTTTTTCAATGCCGCACTTTTTATGGAAATGAACTGCCGCCCACAACACAAACGCGTCGCTAACGGGGCGCAAATATAGAACACCTTTTCTTTATAGCAAGGACTTTTTTAATTTTATTTTTATTTGTTTTTTATAACCCTTTTAATGATCTTGTTTATAGTCGATTACAATAGTAAATTTTTACAAACTAATAGCAACCTAACTATACTTCACTTATTTTAGTTGTTTATCATAAGGCTATTAATTTGGTGTATTAGGGATAGTAGCGGCATCCTTTTGTATAAAACAAAAGATATAGCGGATAGCCCGCCGCTTTTGCTCCTTAAAAGTAAAAGCGGAATACCATAAATATTTATTAGAAACTTCACTTTGTCCTTTATATATATAGGTATATCTTTGTGGGCTAAAATTTACACTAAAATATAATGATAAAAATTACTCTGCCTGACGGTTCTGTTAGATCTTTTGATAAAGATGTAACTCCTTATGAAGTGGCTGTAGATATTAGCGAAGGATTCGCAAGAAATGTTATCTCAGCAAAATTCAATGACGAAGTTGTTGAAACCTCCACTCCATTGACCACAGATGGCAGTCTTACATTATATACATGGAGAGATGATGAAGGTAAAAAAGCTTTTTGGCATTCATCTGCCCATGTCTTAGCTCAGGCATTGGAAGAACTATACCCTAATGTAAAGCTTTGGGTTGGTCCTGCTATTGAAAATGGGTTTTACTATGATGTAGACCTCGGAGAGGATGTCATTTCTGAGAAGGACTTTAAGGCCATTGAAAATAAAATGATAGAGATTGCTCGCGGGAAACACAATTTTGAAATGCGAGAAGTTTCTAAAGCTGATGCCTTATCTTATTATAAAGGTAAGAATGAATATAAAGTTGACCTAATTGAAAACCTTGATGATGGTACTATTAGCTTTTGCGACCATTCAACTTTTACCGACTTATGCCGTGGTGGCCACATTCCTAATACAGGTATTATCAAAGCTGTAAAAATACTGAGTGTTGCTGGGGCTTATTATAAAGGTGATGAAAACGAAAAACAACTTACTAGAGTTTATGGAATATCGTTTCCGAAACAAAAAGAGTTGACAGAATATTTAGAGTTACTGGAAGAAGCCAAAAAACGTGATCACAGAAAACTTGGAAAAGAGTTAGAACTTTTCACCTTTTCACAAAAGGTTGGACAGGGTTTACCATTATGGTTACCGAAAGGTGCTGCTTTAAGAGAACGCTTAGAAAACTTTCTTAAAGCCGCTCAAAAGAAAGCAGGTTATGAAATGGTGGTCAGCCCACATATTGGTCAAAAGGAGCTGTATGTTACTTCTGGGCATTATGCTAAATATGGAGAGGATAGTTTTCAACCTATAAAAACACCTAAAGAAGATGAGGAGTTTCTTTTAAAGCCAATGAATTGTCCACATCACTGTGAAATATACAGCAACAGACCTTATTCCTATAAAGAACTTCCTAAGCGTTTTGCCGAATTCGGTACGGTATATAGATATGAACAGAGTGGTGAGTTACATGGCCTAACACGTGTTAGAGGTTTTACGCAAGATGATGCCCATATTTTCTGTACGCCTGATCAATTAGATAGCGAGTTTAAGGAAGTCATTGATTTAGTATTATATGTCTTTGGTTCATTAGGGTTTGAAAATTTTACAGCACAAGTATCGCTTAGAGATCCCGACAATCCTGAAAAGTATATAGGTAGTGATGAAAACTGGAAAAAAGCCGAAGATGCTATTTTGAATGCTGCAATTGACAAAGGTTTAAATTATATTGTAGAGACTGGTGAAGCGGCTTTTTATGGACCGAAATTGGATTTCATGGTTAAGGATGCCCTTGGAAGACAATGGCAATTAGGTACAATTCAAGTAGATTATACTTTACCAGAACGTTTTGACCTTACCTACAAAGGCAGTGACAATGAGATGCACAGACCAATTATGATTCACCGTGCGCCTTTTGGAAGTATGGAAAGATTTATTGCTATTTTACTAGAACACACTGGCGGAAATTTCCCTCTTTGGCTAATGCCAGAACAAGCTATTGTACTCTCTGTAAGTGAGAAATATGAAAAATACGCCGAAAAAGTTTTAAATTTGCTAGAAAATGACGAAATTCGCGCCCTCGCAGACAACAGAAATGAAACTGTAGGTAAGAAAATTCGTGAAGCTGAAATGCAAAAGTTTCCGTTTATGATTATCGTAGGCGAACAAGAAGAAAAGGATAATACAATTACTGTGCGTGAACATGGTGGTGAAGACCTTGGCACAATAAGTGTAGAAGACTTTTCGAGAATTATAAAAGAAAGAGTAAATAAAAGTTTAAAAACTTTTAAATAATTAACGTTTAATTTAAATATATAAGTCATAGCAATACGTAGAAACAGAAGAAGTTATAACAGACGTGAATCCCAAGAGGATAAACACCGTATAAATTCTAAAATTAGATCCGAAGAAGTAAGAGTTGTTGGAGACAACGTAGAGGTAGGAGTATATCCTATTAAGAAAGCGCTTTCCATGGCTGACGAGCAAGGTTTGGATCTGGTTGAGATTTCGCCAAATGCGAAGCCACCTGTTTGTAAGGTCATGGATTATAAAAAGTTTCTTTACGAACAAAAGAAACGAGAAAAAGCGTTAAAATCTAAAGCAACAAAAGTTGTTGTTAAAGAAATTCGTTTTGGTCCTAATACAGATGACCACGATTACGAATTTAAAAAGAAACATGCTATTAAGTTTTTAAAAGATGGTGCCAAATTAAAGGCATTCGTTTTCTTTAAAGGACGATCTATAGTATTTAAAGAGCAAGGACAAATCTTATTATTAAGATTGGCACAAGATCTTGAAGAGTATGGTAAAGTAGAACAAATGCCAAAGCTTGAAGGTAAGCGAATGATTATGTTCATTGCTCCTAAAAAGAATAAGTAAAACCACCTACGCCTAGGCTTCGGTGGATGAAAATAAGCGAAACGTAAATTAAAACTAGGACAAAATGCCTAAAATGAAAACAAAATCGAGTGCTAAGAAACGTTTCAAACTAACTGGCACTGGTAAGATTAAAAGAAAGCACGCTTTTAAGAGTCATATATTGACAAAAAAATCTAAAAAGCGTAAGCTAAGATTGACTCATGATACTTTGGTACACAAAGCAGATGAGGACAATATTAAAACAATGTTACGTTTAAAGTAACCCTGTTTTAATCGGTTAAAACAATTTATAAACCCTGGAGTTAGGCAAAATTATTTAGCAAGTACCAATTTTGGTCGCCTACTACAAAAAACAATTAAAGAAATGCCAAGATCAGTAAATTCAGTGGCGAAGAGAGCTAGAAGAAAAAAGGTTCTTAAGCAAGCAAAAGGATACTGGGGAAGACGTAAAAATGTCTGGACAGTAGCAAAAAATGCGGTTGACAAAGCGATGCAATACTCGTATAGAGACCGTAGAAACAAAAAAAGAACATTCCGTTCGTTATGGATAATGCGTATTAACGCTGGTGCAAGACAACATGGAATGAGCTATTCAAAATTTATGGGAGGATTAAAAGCTAACAATATCGATTTAAACCGTAAGGTTTTAGCCGATTTAGCAATGAATCACCCAGAAGCTTTTGAAGCTATAGTTAAAAAAATTAAATAAGGCTTTTAGCCAAATTAATAACAACATTTCGCTTATTAAAAAATCCGATTCTCACGAATCGGATTTTTTGTTTTTAATCTTACTTACCATAAGCTGTAATCACTAAATGTCTTCCAGAAGCAATATTTCTGTGCTCACATAGATAAACTCCTTGCCATATACCTAAGTTAAGCTTCCCATCTGTTATCGGAATTTGAACTGATGAGCCCATTAAAGATGCTTTTATGTGAGCAGGCATATCATCAGAGCCCTCAAGGGTGTGCTTGTAGTAGGGTTGATTTTCAGGCACCATTTTATTTATGTGACTTTCGAAATCTTGCCTAACTGTTGAATCAGCATTTTCATTTATAGTTAAACTTGCCGAAGTGTGCTTTATAAAGACTTGTAATTGACCAATAGAAATCTCCTTAATTTCAGGAATAGCGTTTAAGATTTCAGAGGTTATCAAATGAAATCCTCTGGGATGAGCTCTTAATCTAATCTCTTTTTGAAAATATTTCATCTAAAATCTATTTAGATTCATCTGAAATTTCATCAATGGCAAGCTTAAATTCTTCCCAATCAATAAGTTCATCACCATCCGTATCATAGCCTTCTATAAGTTTTGAAGATACAATACCACGAATAAAACCACTAATTTCAGCTTGCTTCAATAATCGTTTAATTTCGTCTTTTGATAGTTTTCCATCTCCATCCTTGTCAAAAAAAGCAAATGCTTGTTCTGGAGTGTCAAAATGATTAGTGATTAAAATTTGAATTTTATTTAGTATATCTTCTTTTCTTCCCATTTTAACTTGGATTAATTACCAGTTTAAAATACAAAAAAACTTATATGATATCATGTTTTCTGCTTCTTCTTTTTAGCAGCTGGAAACAAAACATTGTTGAGTATTAATCGATAACCCGGCGAAGTTGGGTGTAGATCTAGTTCTGTTTTTGGATCTCCTACTCTATGGGTGTAATCTTCTGGGTCGTGACCTCCGTAAAACGTAAAGAAACCTTTTCCTTTAATACCATGAATATATTTGGCTTCACCATTGGTTCTATTTTCACCCATAACCAAAACATTAGATTTTATTTGATCTCTTGTAAATGATGTTGTCTGTCCCATAAAACCCTTTACCAAAGATGTATGGTTTTGCGTCAACATGGTTGGAATAGGGTCCCATTTTGCAGAATATTCCATTAGAGAAAAATAGTCTGTTTTGAATGGGATTTGACGCTTCTGTGTCATATCTATGGATGAAAACTCATACACATTTGGACTTCTTTCTAAAATATAATCCTTAAAGGCAAATGTTTTTGAATAGTCTATTTTATTCTGATAACCAGGATCGCTGCCATCTCCATCAAACATAGGTTCACAGATATCAACTCCTTCTGCAGATAGTGCAATATCAAAACTATCTGTTGCAGAACACATGGCAAACATAAATCCACCACCGACAACATAATCCCTTATCTTCAATGCTACATCTAATTTGGCATCAGATACTTTATCATATCCTAATTTTGTTGCCAAGGATTCGGCGGCTTTCTTTTCTTCTATATACCAAGCAGCGGAGCGATATGTTCTGTAGAACTTTCCGTATTGGCCAGTAAAATCTTCGTGGTGCAAGTGTAACCAATCATAGAGCAATAATTCATCCTTTAAGACCTCCTCATCATAAATCGTTTCATAAGGAATTTCAGCATAAGTCAAAACCATAGTCACAGCATCATCCCAAGGTTGTTTCCCATAAGGAGTATATACTGCAATCTTCGGAGCTTTTTCTAGAACTACAGCTTCTTGGTTTACGGCAGGACTGCTTATTTCGTCTAAAATTTCGGCAGCTTTAGAATCTGAAATAACTTCAAATGATACTCCTCTTATTTGGCATTCGCGTTGAATGATATCTGCATCTGGCAACAAAAATGAACCGCCTCTGTAATTGAGTAACCATTTCACCTTAAGCTCTCGCTCAAGCGTCCAATACGTAACACCATAAGCCTTTAAATGATTCTCTTGTGATTCTGCATCCATAGGAATAAGAATATAAGAGGCATACGAATTAAAGCTCAAGAAAAGTGCTAGTAGTAAAAAGGTTATTTTTTTCAAGTTCATAGATTTAGAACGAAATATAGTCAAATTTTAGTCTATCGCTATGTGATTTATAATTCTTTTAAGACCTATAAAGCATATCTTAGTAACTTATTATAGTGTGGCTGACTCTGGTTTAGAAGTTCATTAAGATGCTCTGGGAATGGTTTCTCTTTTGTTTTATACTTTTGAAATCCACTTGATTTGTGCACATTATGATACCAGAATTTAGCCCATAATCCATCTTCTTCTCGTTGTTGTGGCTGCCAAGACAACATGTTTTCATCGAAAGGTATTTTAGCAAAATCACATAACTTTTGAAGTGTTTTTCTAGGGTTTTCTAATACTTTTCTAGAATCTAACACCGTGAAAGGAATATCATGTTTTTTGAAATAGTCCAGTAATTCTATATGCAGTTCATAACCTACATCATGAAGTGATGGATTTTTAATAACCTTATCAAAAGAGGGCAACATGTCTTTTGGATCTCTAGTTAAAATAACATTAACGGTTTGTTTCATAAAATCCCTATCCAAATCCAATAAATGATGCGTCATATGCTTAAAGAACAGCACTGGCTTTTCAGTATTGGTCAACATCATATTCACAACTTTATCTCCATCATTCTCCATGGTTTCTAGAATATCTTCTGCGCCTGGATGATAACTATGTGCTTCAGGATGATGTCTTAAATAAAAAGCATAAAGTGGTTCATCAAATACCTTAGTATCTGATCGTTGCGCGAAAGAATACATTAAAGCTGTTGAAATATTGCGCGGCCCAGACCACAAACATATACGTTTTGTTTTAGCCATTCTTTACTGTATTTTCAATTAACGACTCGTAGAGTCCGCTAAGTCTTCTTGTCATTTCCCCATAACTCCCCTCACCTATTGGCCTACCATCAATTTTTGTCACTGGAGTTAAACCTCCAAAAGTTCCGGTTACAAACGCCTCATCAGCTCCGTACACATCAAATAATGAAAAGTCTTTTTCTTTACAAGGAATATTATTTGAGCTACAGACCTCAATAACTTTGGCTCTGGTAATACCATTCATACAATATTTACCGGTTGACGTCCAAACCTCACCATCTTTCACAATAAAAAAATTTGTGGCATTACAAGTAGAAACGAAACCGTTAACATCTAACATCAATGCTTCGTCTGCACCAGCTTCTATGGCCTGAATCAACGCTTGCACTTCATGCAGTTTACTATGGCAATTTAATCTTGGGTCTAAATAATCTGGCGAACCTCTTCTGATTGTACTTGTAAATAAGCTAATTCCTTTTTCTTTTGAATCTTTGGATGCTTTTTTAAACTCAGGAATTATGACCACATTAGGTCCTGAAATTGTTAACCTTGGATCTTGTGATGGTGTTTTTTTTATGCCTCTTGTAATCATTATTCTAACATGAATACCATCCGTCATGTTATTGGCATTTAAGGTTTTCCAAACTCTATTTGTCAGCTCTTCTTTTGTAAACGGTAACGACATCCCAACAGTATTTGCTGATTGCCACAAACGTTTAAAATGATCTTCCAAGAAAACCAAAACACCATTATGTAACCGCAAGGCTTCCCAAACACCATCACCTACTAAATAACCACTATCAAACACAGATATCTTAGCTTCATTACGCTTAAAAAGTTCATCATTAATAGATATAAGAATAGAATCGTTTCTAGAATCATCTTGAGCATTGTGAGTGCCGTGTACCATACCAGTAATTTTTAAAGTAGAAAGATACTTAAAATTACATTTTTACAGCAAAAAAACTATGATCCTATTCTAATGTAGTTTGCTTACCAGAAAGCAAACTAGCAATAATTTTAGTACTTGGAAATTGGTCTAGAATAATTTTGATAAATACAGTTATTGGTATCGCCATTATTAGTCCAGGAATTCCCCACAGAAAACCCCAAAACATAAGCATAACTAAAACAGCAATAACATTAATTGAAAAAGATTTACCCATAAATATAGGTTCTAAAATGGCTCCAAAAGTTACTTGTACTAAAGTTATTGCCAGTACAAAAAAGAACAACGTACTTGTTGGGTCTAACTCTACAAAGGCAAAGATTGAAAGGAAAATCACAGATATAAACGAACCAACCATCTGCACAAAGTTTATGGCAAATGCAAATAGACCCCAAAAAATAGGGAAACTCACATCAAAAAACACACACATTAAACCCGTAAATAAGCCAGTTAGGGCACTTACTAATACTTTTACCTTAATAAATTTTATAAGATCTTTTTCAATCTTCATAAATGTTTTTACAGAAGTATATTTTTGCCTCAGCAATGTGTTGTTTAGAAGTTTATGAACATTTATTGATTCAGCCAACCATAGTACCACAAAAAACACGGTCATTAAAAGCATCGTTAAAAATGAATTTAAAAACCCAATTGTAGAGCCTAAATTTTCTTTTTGAAAAAATTGAGCCAGAGGGTTTTTATTGTCTTCAAATTCAATCCCAAAATTTTCAAAAGCATAAACTTTTAAATCACTTAATTTCTCCTCTGCCTTAGGAATGAACTCAGATTTTGTTGCTAATATTTCCTTACTAGATAATCTCACCAATTCAACTCCCAATTTTAAACCACCTGCAACCAAAAGCAAAACAATAATTATACTAATAAATTTAGGTACGTTACGTCTGCCTAACCACCGCATTAATGGTAAAAACAATAACGCAATAAACATTGAGAATATTAATGGAATAAATATAAATGAGAGTATTTTAAGTAGATAAAATACTAGTGGAATTACTATAATCAACAACAGAATATTTGTTGTGCGTCTCTGTTCTAACATGAGGCAATTTTCTTAAAATAGCGAAATGTAAAGATACGTCAAAAAAGAATTGTGAAACTTATAAAATGCTGTTAAAAAGGTACTCCGTCATCTTCAGGCCCATCAAAAGCATCAGATGGGTTTGGTAAATTATCTGGTCTAAAAGTATCATCATTGGCTGCGGCATTCATTTTTGAATGGAATTCACCAAAAGGCGTATCAAAATCATCGAGATTATCAAACTTACCTAAATGGCCAACAAACTTCAGTCTTATATTGTCCAATCCACCATTTCTGTGCTTTGCCACTATAAATTCTCCTTGTCCTTCGGTTGGTGAGCGTTCTTCATCATCCCACTCATCAATTTTATAATATTCTGGTCTATAAATGAAGGACACAATATCCGCATCTTGTTCAATCGCACCAGATTCACGTAAATCTGATAACAATGGTCGTTTACTACCACCACGTGTTTCTACAGCACGAGATAACTGTGACAACGCAATAACCGGGACGCTTAATTCCTTAGCCAAAGCCTTAAGGTTACGTGAGATAGTTGAAATCTCTTGCTCACGATTTCCCCCTTTTTGACTTCCACCAGCAGTCATTAATTGCAAGTAGTCAACCATAATGACTTTAATATCGTATTGTGATTTTAGCCTTCTCGCTTTAGCACGTAAGTCGAAAATAGACAATGATGGTGTGTCATCAATAAACAGTGGTGCCTTTTCTAGGGTCTTAACTTTTACGTTAAGCTGTTCCCATTCATGCTTTTCTAATTTTCCTGTTCTTAGTTTTTCAGAAGATAAGCCTGTTTCACTAGATATTAGCCTAGTAATTAATTGAACAGATGACATCTCTAAAGAGAAAAATGCTACAGCCTGATTAAAATCTACAGCAATATTCCTCGCCATAGTTAATGTTAAAGCGGTTTTACCCATACCAGGACGAGCAGCGATAATAATTAAATCTGAAGGTTGCCAGCCAGATGTTAACTTATCTACTTTATCAAAACCTGTCGGAATTCCACTAAGACCTTCTTTATTCGAAATATCTTCTATCTTCTTTTTTGCCTGGATAACCAAACTCTGAGCTGTCTCTGTTGATTTTTTAACGTTACCTTGAGTAACTTCGTAAAGCTTGGCTTCAGCATTGTCCAACAAATCAAAAACATCTTTGGTTTCGTCGTAAGCCTCTTCAATAATTTCGTTCGAAATCTTAATTAAGCTTCTTTGAATATACTTTTGAAGGATAATACGAGCATGAAACTCAATATGAGCTGAAGATGACACACGTTGTGTTAAAGAAATGAGGTAAAAATCACCTCCAATTAAATCTAGTTTTTCATCTTTCTTTAATTGGCTCGAAACGGTTAATAAGTCGACTGGTTCACTATTTTCAAATAATTTGAAAATTGCTTCAAAGATGTGTTTATGGGCATCTTTGTAGAAAGACTCCGGACTTAAAATGTCAATTACTTCGTCAACCCCTTTTTTGTCAATCATCATTGCCCCAAGTACAACTTCTTCTAAATCAATGGCTTGAGGTGGTATTTTACCCTTCTCTAAACTAATAATAGTACTTTTATCGACTTTATAGCCAGGTATTGGTTTTGGTTGTTTCATAAGGAACAAAAGTAGTTAAATAGTATCGACGAACTGCATACTAATCAATTTTCAATCTCAACAGGTCTTCAACAATCTAACTGTTAATAACTTAAATATATTGTTAATAGCGATAAAAAAAAACCGAAGCTAAACCTCAGTTTTTTTTAGTTGCCTATGTTTAGTGGATTTAGTCTTTATAGACTCCCATTTCATCATATTTTTCCATGCGTTGTTTCACCAGTTCTTTTGGTGATAAGTTTTTGAGCTCTTCATAAGATTTAACTATCGCATCTTTAACAGCTGAAAATGTTTTTTCTCTATTAGTATGAGCTCCACCAAGTGGTTCTTTAATAATTTGGTCCACAAGCTTCATGCGCTTCATATCCTTAGCAGTTAGTTTTAATGCCTCAGCAGCTTGTTCTTTATATTCCCAACTTCTCCATAAAATAGAAGAACAAGACTCTGGTGAGATAACCGAGTACCATGTATTCTCTAACATCATCACTTTATCTCCTACTCCAATACCCAATGCACCACCTGAAGCTCCCTCTCCAATGATGACAGTAATGATTGGCACTTTAAGACGTGACATTTCTAGAATATTTCTTGCTATTGCTTCTCCTTGCCCTCGCTCTTCAGCTTCCAGTCCTGGATAAGCACCAGGAGTATCTATTAAAGTCACCACAGGAATTCCAAATTTTTCGGCAGATTTCATTAAGCGCAAGGCTTTACGATAACCCTCTGGATTCGACATTCCGAAATTACGGTACTGTCTTGTTTTTGTGTTATAACCTTTTTGTTGTCCAATGAACATGTACGATTGATCTCCAATTTTTCCAAGACCACCAATCATGGCTTTGTCGTCCTTAACATTTCTATCTCCATGAAGTTCTAAAAATGTCTCTCCGCAAAGCGCTTTAATATGGTCTAAAGTATAAGGTCTGTCTGGATGACGAGACAACTGAACACGTTGCCAAGCTGTGAGATTCTTATAAATTTCTTTTTTGGTCTCAGCTAGTTTTTTCTCAATCTGCTTACAGGTTTCGGTGACATCTACATCACTTTCCTCACCAATGATTTGACATTTAGATAGCTGTTCTTCTAGTTCTTTTATGGGTAATTCAAACTCTAAGTATTCCATACAATTTGAAATTGTTTTTTGTTTTAGTTAGTATGCAAATATAATAAGTTAATTGATAATTGTATTGGTTTTGGTTTTTCGCTTTTTGTAGTTTTTCAATACCGCATCCATAAGTACAGTTGCAATCACCAGAGTAGCACCTATATAAAATTGTGGAGACATTTTCTCCGTTTCGGGAAATAATATCAATGCCATAGCTATACCATAAACTGGTTCTAAATTATAGCTTAAGATTACAGTGTACGGACTAATATATCTCATTACTTCAACCGCTCCTATAAAAGCATATGCAGTACAGACTGATGCTAAAATGAAAATATAGATCCAATCCATTTGCGAAAGCGTAAAAAATTCAACATTGAATTCCATACCTGACAAAAGGATAAATACCGTTAAAAAAAGTACACCACTTATAAACTCGTAAAACGAAATCACCGTAGCATTATAACGTTCAATAAACCGTCCATTAATGACCGCAAACAAGGTTGAAAACAATGCTGAAAGCAGACCTAAAACAATACCATTGATGTAGCCCATTTCACTACTAGTTATTAAGAATACACCCAAAATCACTATTAGACCAAATAAGATTTCGTAACCTAAAATTCGTCTTTTGAAAAATATAGGCTCTATAAACGAAGCAAAAAATGCGCCCGAAGAAAACATAGCCAATGCAATGGATACATTAGCTTGATTAATGGCTTCAAAAAAAGTGATCCAATGTAACGCTATAATGATACCAGCAGCAGAAAATTGCAAAAAGGTACGTTTGGTGATTTTAATGTTTAATCTGATCATTTTAATGTATAAGAACATCAAAATTCCTGCAATAGCCATTCTATACCAGACCAAAGCTAAAGCGCCAATAGTGATCAATTCACCTAAAATAGCTGTAAAACCAGCAATGAAAACCAGCAAGTGTAAATGAAGGTAATGCTTTAGTTTAGCGTTTGGCATTTTGCAGAAGGTATACTGCTAAAATACCAAATAATACATTAGGAAACCATACCGCGATGATTGCAGGGAAATTAGACTGTTCTGCCATAACACCAAAAATCTTATCGAAGAAAACGTAGATCATGGCTATGGCAATACCAAATGCCAAATTGACTCCCATACCTCCACGACGTTTAACGGATGAAACCGCCACAGCTATAATGGTAAGAATAAATATGGAAACCGGTAAGCTCCATTTTTTGAGCAGAACAACCTCATAACGACCTATATTGGGTGAACCTCGTCTTTTCTCTGCTTCAATAAATTTTAACAGCTCTCCATAGGATTTGGTTTCAGCTGCATATTCAACAGGTGTTAAGTCTTCAAGTTCAAAAGGCAATTTTATATCTTTTCTTCTTTCCTTTTCTACAGTTTCTATTCCGTTTTCGAACGATCTTTTTAGAAAAGAGTTAAGTCTGTATGTGCTGTCCTCTTCTATATAAACAATTCTATCTGCAAAAATTTTATACTTCAATTCATTGCCCTCAAAATGTTCGTAAGTAAAATTCATGCCCACTTTTCGTTCAGGAACAAAATTACTTACATAGATATAATCGTTATCATTGATTTGCTGATAAACGTCACTTGTTTTTTGTACTCGTTTGTTCTTTTTTAAATATTTAAATTTAAATTCATTAAACCCTTGACTTGCAATCGGTGCCAGATACATACCCAATACCAAAGCAAACCCAGCTACAATAGTCGCACCTATTAAATAGGGTCTTAAAAATCTAGAAAATGACACTCCTGAACTTAAAAAAGCAACAATCTCTGTATTATTGGCCAACTTAGACGTAAACCAAATCACGGATAGAAATAAGAACAGTGGAAATAACAGGTTAGCAAAGTAAACCGTAAAGTCCATATAATAAGCGGTTACTTCGCCAAAAGGAGCTTTGTTTTCTAATATCTTACCCACTTTTTCAGCGAGATCTACCGTAATTCCTATAGGAATAAACAGCAGCAACATTATGAGAAATGTGAACAAGTAACGTTTTAATATGTACCAATCTAAGATTTTCAAGCCTTATAATCTTTTATCCATTTGTTTTACCATCTTGTCTTTCCAAACTCCAAAATCACCTTCTATAATATGTTTTCTCGCTTCTCTTACCAACCACAGATAAAAACCAAGATTATGAATAGTAGCTATTTGCATACCTAGCAACTCTCTAACCGTAAATAAATGCTTTAAATAGGCTTTACTATACTCGGTATCTACAAAAGTGATTCCCATTTCATCTATTGGTGAGAAATCATCTGCCCACTTTTTGTTTTTAATGTTAATGGTTCCATGAGCTGTAAACAACATACCGTTTCTGGCATTTCTTGTTGGCATCACACAATCAAACATATCTACACCTAACGCTATATTCTCTAATATATTGATTGGTGTACCGACTCCCATAAGATATCTTGGTTTATCTTCTGGTAAGATATCGCATACAACTTCGGTCATGGCATACATTTCTTCTGCAGGTTCGCCAACGGATAAGCCTCCTATTGCGTTTCCTTCTGCACCTGCGTTAGCAATATACTCAGCAGATTGTACTCTTAAATCTTTGTAGGTACTTCCTTGAACTATTGGAAAAAACGTTTGTTCATAATCGTACTTAAAAGGTATCTTTTTTAAGTGTGTTAAACAGCGTTCTAGCCAACGATGCGTCATGTGCATAGAGCGTTTTGCATAGTTATAATCACAAGGGTATGGTGTACACTCATCAAATGCCATTATTATATCTGCTCCAATACTGCGTTGTACTTCCATTACATTTTCTGGAGTGAAAAAATGATAACTCCCATCGATGTGAGACCTGAACTTTACTCCCTCTTCCTTAATTTTTCGGTTTGCAGATAATGAATACACTTGATAACCACCAGAATCCGTCAAAATATTTCGATCCCAGTTCATGAACTTGTGTAGCCCACCAGCTTGTTCTAAAATTGGTGTTTGTGGTCTTAGATATAAATGATAAGTATTACCAAGAATAATATCTGGATTGATATCGTTCTTTAACTCGCGTTGATGCACTCCTTTAACAGAAGCCACCGTACCAACAGGCATAAAAATCGGAGTTTCAATTGTACCATGATCCGTAGTTATAACTCCAGCTCTGGCCTTTGTGTCTTTATCTGTTGCTAAGCGTTTAAAATTCATTAAAAGTATGTCTGCTGGCAAATATAAATAACTCAATTGCATTCATGTCTTAATAAAATTTAAAATTGTTAGCAAATCCTCAAAATCGTTAATAAGTGACTACAATCCGTTTTTGTAAGGGGCTTATAAAAAACTATTTTTGCACCATCAATTTAAGCAACGTAATATGCCAAACATTCAGCAATTAGAAGATTTAACTACTCAAGTTCGTAGAGATATTTTACGTATGGTACATAAAGTAAATTCTGGTCATCCAGGAGGTTCACTTGGTTGTGCCGAATTTTTTGTTTCGCTTTATAACGAAATTATGGAAACCAAGGATGGTTTTGAAATGGACGGTGTTGGAGAAGATTTATTTTTCCTTTCCAACGGTCATATCTCACCTGTTTTTTATAGTGTTTTAGCAAGAGCTGGATATTTTCCTGTCGATGAACTCAATACGTTTAGGTTAATAGATTCTCGTTTACAAGGTCACCCAACCACTCACGAAGGCTTACCAGGTGTCCGTGTAGCCTCTGGTTCTCTAGGACAAGGAATGTCTGTGGCTATTGGTGCTGCTGAAACTAAAAAACTAAATAACGATAAGCATTTAGTTTACAGTTTGCATGGTGATGGTGAGTTACAAGAAGGACAGAATTGGGAAGCTATAATGTATGCCGCTGGGAACAAAATAGACAACTTAATTTCTACCATAGATGTTAATGGTCAACAAATTGACGGAGCCACTCATAACGTTTTGCCTTTAGGAAATTTAAGCGCAAAGTTTGAAGCTTTTGGCTGGACTGTATTAGAAATAAAAAACGGTAACGATATTGAAGCCATTCTAAAAGGTATGGCTGAAGCTAAAGCAATGACCGGAAAAGGAAAGCCAGTTTGTGTTCTGTTACAAACCGTAATGGGTAATGGTGTGGATTTTATGATGCATACACATGCTTGGCATGGTAAAGCACCAAATGACGAACAGCTAGAAACAGGCTTAGCGCAAAATCCTGAAACTTTAGGAGACTACTAATATGGAAAAATTATTTATACTTTTTCTCTTAATAACTTCGCTATCCTTCTCTCAAGAAAAAACGATTGAAATAGATTATTTTGTTGACTACGTTATACCCAGTAAACGACAAACAACTACCGACACTATATCTATTGGTTTTAATAAAGATGGGGAATACCTTTGGACCAACTACAATAAGTTGGCTCTAGATTTAGCAAAGTCCTTGATTAAAAACTCATCAGAAGATTACTCTAAAGCAAAAAGTAATATTATTTATGATACTGAAGAAGGATCATTACTTCTTACATTTGAGTTTAATAAAAATTTTATTTTTTTCAATTTAAATTTAGACTCTTTCTTACCTTTTTCGGAAAGTGATGAAAGTTTTAATCTTATAACTGAAGATATTGGTGAGACGATGAAAGTTTTAGATAGAGAAGTTAATATCTATAATATTTTTCCTGATGATAAGCCAGAAGAGATATTAACAATTGCTACAGATATAGATTATAAAGTCAATAATAGTGCAATCTTTAAAAAGTTCTTTGAAATTGCTTTTAGAAAATCTGGTATGGAAGATAATAACTTCCCTCAGTTTCCTGATGGTTTAATTTTAAAAATTATTGAGACAGAAAATACTTTACTTGAAGCCATTAAGATTTCAGATAAAAAAAAGACAATAAAAATTAATTACAGTTTGAAAATCACAGAATGAAAACATACACAAACACAGGAAATAAAGATACACGATCTGGCTTTGGAGCTGGTTTAACAGAGTTGGGTAAAACCAATGAAAATGTTGTTGCACTCTGTGCTGATTTAACGGGTTCGTTAAAAATGGATGAGTTTAAAGCCAACCACCCAGAACGTTTTTTTCAGGTTGGAATTGCTGAAGCCAATATGATTGGTATTGCGGCAGGTATGACCATTGGAGGTAAAATTCCGTTTACTGGAACTTTCGCTAATTTTTCTACTGGTAGAGTTTATGACCAAATAAGACAAAGTGTTGCCTACTCAGATAAAAATGTTAAGATATGTGCTTCTCATGCTGGTGTAACTCTTGGTGAGGATGGAGCAACTCACCAAATTCTTGAAGATATTGGCTTAATGAAAATGCTACCAGGAATGACGGTAATTAACACCTGTGATTACAACCAAACTAAAGCAGCAACTTTAGCCATAGCAAAACATCATGGTCCTGTTTACTTGAGATTTGGAAGACCTAAAGTGGCTAACTTCACTCCAGAGAATGGTGATTTTGAAATAGGAAAGGCTGTAAAACTTACCGACGGAAACGATGTTACCATAGTGGCAACAGGTCATTTAGTTTGGGAAGCTCTAGAAGCAGCAAAAGCATTACACGAAGAAGGTATTGGTGCTGAAGTTATCAATATCCACACTATTAAGCCTTTAGACGACAAAGCCATTTTAGATTCTGTTTCTAAAACAGGCTGCATAGTAACTGCGGAGGAACACAACTATCTAGGTGGTCTAGGAGAGAGTGTTGCCAGGGTTTTGGCATTGCAACAACCAACACCTCAAGAGTTTGTTGCTACAAACGATACATTTGGTGAATCTGGTACGCCAGCTCAACTCATGGATAAATATGGTTTGAATAGTTCTGCTATAGAGAAAGCGGTAAAAAAAGTTTTAAAAAGAAAATAACTTCATCTTGGCAACGTTTTTGATATTAGATACCTAATCTTAAAAACGAACAATATGAAAAATTTAAAAAAGTCAGCTTTCTTAGCTGCAATTTTAGCATTATTTAGTTTTAGTATAAGTGCTCAGGAAGGAAGCGCTTTTGGGTTTAAAGGCGGTTTAAACTATAGTGCCAACGGAGATTACTTTGAATCCATCGGTGAGAATGCAAAAAACCCTGATCGTAATATCGGTTACCATGTGGGTATCTTCGGGAAAATTGGAGACAGACTCTATTTTAGACCAGAATTAATCTACACAGCAACTAAGAGTGATTACGAGAATAATGACTTTAATGTAAAGAAACTTGATGCACCTCTTTTGGTAGGTCTAAAAGTTCTAGGGCCAATAAGTGTTTTTGGAGGTCCTTCACTACAATATATCCTTGATACAGAATTTGATGGGATTGAAATAGATTATGTAGAAGACGATTTTACAGTAGGTCTAAATTTCGGAATCGGATTAAGCTTCAATAAAGTTGGAATCGATCTGAGATATGAAAGAGGCTTTAATGATAACGAAGCTACTTTTATAAACAACAATTTAGGTTCTGGCACAGCAAGTAGAATTGATACAAGACCAGATCAATTAATCTTAAGTTTATCTATTGCTTTATAAAAAGTATCGATAAATATCAAATAAAAAAAGCCGCTCATGAGCGGCTTTTTATTTTTATAACATAGAATCTATGAATCTTCCTGATTAGATTGAGTAGAATCTGCATCTAAGTAATTAGGAATACCATCATTATCTGAATCGTCATTGGTTGGATCACCATCTTCATTTAAATCTTCATGAATGGTTAACACACCGTCTCCATCATCATCCAAATCTATATAATCTGGCGCTCCATCTTCATCAGTATCATCATCTAATACATCAAGGTTACCATTAAGATCTTCTAGGTGTGAAGGCACACCATCACTATCATGATCATCTTCTTGATATTGTAACAATTCAAACTTAAAAACTAAACTAGAATATGCAGGAATATCTGGTTGACTCCCAGAAAAATAAGCCAATCCTGATGGGATAAACATTACTCCCAAACCATAATCGTCATATTCTACAATACCATTATTAGTCATAAAACTACTCGCGGTATTAAATTCTGGTAAAATAAGTTGCCAGCCTCTAATTACTCCACCAGCAAATCCTATACCTTGCATAGGCAGATCAATTGGTGTAGCTACTCCATCAAATATATCTTCAGTCTCAACTAAGAACCCTTCATATCTTACACGTACTTCATCCGTAAATTTAGGAGCTTCCCCTCCACCTTGATTAAGTCGTAAAATATAATATTCGTAATCAGTTTCTAGATAGGTTGTAGAATGTGTTTCTACAGCATTAATAAGCAGAGTATTACCGTCTGGTACAGTTTCGCCCTCTAACAATTCAGTAATAAGGATATCATCTATTCTGTGGTTGGTACCACTTTCAAACAAGCTAGAATTGTAGTAATGTGTATTTAAATAATCCATGATAGAATCCTTATCTGCCATTTGCTGTTCGGTTCTATCTCTTTCTTCAAATGTTACAGTAGGTCCATCATCTTCTTTACAAGAATTAAAGACGACTACAAGTGCCATTAAACAAAGTGTTAATTTTAGAGATTTTAGTTTCATATTTTTAGTATTTCATGTAATAGGTTACCACAAATCCATTACAAGGTTCATTATTGCTTAATTATTGGCCGCAAGATACATTAAAATAATATTTTTGTACAATAAGATTAACGTAGATTTTAGTTAAAAAATATATGCGTATTGATAAATATTTATGGTGTGTGCGGTATTACAAAACTCGCAGTGTTGCAACAAAAGCTTGTAAAAAAGGGCACATTAAAGTTAATGGTGTTGTAGCAAAACCATCGCGAGAGGTGTATCCAACGGATAAAATTGAGTTAAGAAAGGATCAAGTCATTTACCAATTAACGGTTAATGACATACCTCCAAATCGTGTCGGTGCCAAGCTTGTAGATATTTATAGAACGGATACAACTCCTAAAGATGCATTTGCTGCTAAAGAACTCTTAAAGTATAGCAAAGATTATTACAGGAAAAAAGGAACTGGGCGACCTACAAAAAAAGACAGACGAGATATTGATGACTTCTATGAGGAAGAATAATAAATAACCATTCTTTATCTTTGTAAAAAATAGCAAATGACACTAACAAAAAATACAATTTTAAGTCACAAGGAAATTGAGCATAAGATAAAACGTATAGCTTATCAGATTTATGACTGTAATGTTGATGAAACTGAAATTGTAATAGCTGGTATTGAAAGTAACGGTTACATTTTAGCTCGAAAAATAAAACAACAGCTAGATAAGATTTCTGATATTGAGTCTAATCTATGTAAGGTTACTATAGACAAAAAAGAACCGACTAGCCCTATAAAAACATCAATTGATAAAGAAGATTACACCAATAAATCTATTGTACTCATTGATGATGTCTTAAATTCTGGCAGTACACTTATATATGGTATAAAACACTTTTTAGATGTGCCTTTAAAACAATTTAAAACGGCTGTTTTGGTAAACCGCAATCATAAAAAATTCCCTGTTAAGGCTGATTTTAAAGGTATCTCTTTATCTACTTCACTTTTTGAACATGTGCATGTAAATCTATCTAAACAACCTTATGAAGCTTATTTAGATTAACTCCAATAGAATAGTTTCTAAAATGTCTTTCTTTGATTGATTGTCTGTAGTGATTATATGCTGTGCTTGATTGTAATATTGCGTACGTTCAAAAATATGTTTCCCGATAAATTCCAACAATTCTTCTTCTGAACTTAAATGGCTAATCAATGGTCGATTATCACGTTCTGCATAAAGCCTTGTAGCTAAAAGCGGTATCGATAACTTTAAATAAATAGTCACAACCTTTTTATCATCATTTAGAATCTTTAAATTATTTCCATAACATGGAGTACCTCCACCGAGAGCCAACACAATATCATTATAAGAGTTGATGATTTCTTTTAGATATTCAGTTTCTTTCTTTCTAAAATAGATTTCTCCTTTATCCTTAAATATATCTGAAATCGTTGCGTTTTCTTTTTCAGAAATATAGTCGTCAAGGTCTAAGAAATTGTATTTCAAAAGAGTAGCCAATTCCTTACCTATAGTAGATTTTCCTGATCCCATATATCCCATTAAAACTACTATCATTGGCGCTATGTTTTGATTATTAATTGACTAGAGAAGCACACCACAAAAAAACAAAAATTTAAGCAAAAAAAGTATTGTTTTATTAATTAAACATTTTATATTTGCACCCTCGTTAAAGAGAACAATTATTGACCGGGTAGCTCAGTTGGTAGAGCATCTCCCTTTTAAGGAGAGGGTCCTGGGTTCGAGCCCCAGCCCGGTCACAAAAAGTTAAGCAAAAAAAGCTTAACTTTTTTTTTATCTTTACTTCATTACTTTGCGCACGTGGCGGAATTGGTATACGCGCCAGCTTGAGGGGTTGGTGGACATTAGTCCGTGGAAGTTCGAGTCTTCTCGTGCGCACTTTCTCATTTATTTTCCTTATTTTTTGTTAATTAAACTAATCTTACGAATATTAATCTTATTTTTGTTTAACTATTCGTAAAAAAAAGTGAACAATATTAAGAATCAATTTAGTATTAAAGATTTAGAAAATCTTACAGGTATTAAAGCCCATACCATAAGAATATGGGAAAAGCGCTATAATTTGCTTCAACCTAAGCGTACTGACACCAATATTAGATATTACGATCTCGCCAATTTTCAGAAATTATTAAACGTTAGTTATCTTAATAATAACGGGTATAAAATTTCTAAAATAGCAACTATTGAAGAGCACAAAATACCCCTTCTAGTTAGAGAAATAGCATCAGAAAACAATTTTGAAAGTCATGCAATAAATGCCTTTAAGCTGTCAATGCTAAATTTTGATCAAACTCTTTTTTACAATACTTACAATGGCCTATTAAAAGAAAAACCCTTCGATGCAATTTTCTACGATATATTTATTCCGCTTTTAACGGAAATAGGTCTTTTATGGCAAACTGATACTATTACTCCTGCCCATGAGCATTTTTTATCATCACTAATACGACAAAAAATATTAATCAATACTGAAAAAATTCAATCTAAACAGGTTAACAAGTCTAAAAAAACATTTGTACTGTACCTTCCTGAAAATGAAATACATGAATTGGGCCTGATGTTTATTAATCACCAATTGGTCAGTAAAGGATATCAATCTATTTTTCTTGGATTTAGTGTGCCATTAGAAAGCTTGGTAGATCTCAAAAATTACTATGATGAAATCATTTATATATCCTACTTTACCGTTAAACCAGAGAAGGATAACATTGAAAAGTACATAAATGATTTTAATAATTTACTTGTAGGTAAAACCAATACCAAACTTTGGATTTTAGGACAAATGCTAAACTCATTAGATTTAGATAATCTTCCAGAAGGTATTGAGGCATACAAAAGTATACAAGCATTATTAGATAATGTCTAATATATAAATGAGTAGAATAATTTCTATAATAGGTTCGGGTTTTTCAGCATTGTCTGCATCCTGTTATTTAGCTAAAGCTGGATACAACGTATCAATTTATGAAAAAAATGATACCGTTGGAGGAAGAGCTAGGCAGCTCATTAAAGATGGGTTCACTTTTGATATTGGTCCAAGCTGGTATTGGATGCCAGATATTTTTGAGAAGTTTTTCAATGATTTTGGGAAAAGCACAAGTGATTACTATCAATTAGACAAATTGAGTCCTGCCTACAAAATTTTCTTTTCTGATGAAGTTATTACTATTGGCGACCACATGGACCAGATTTGTGAAGAATTTGAACGCATAGAAAAAGGCAGCTCAAAACCTCTACGCAAATTTATCTCTCAAGCTCAAGATCACTATGATATTGCCATAAACAAAATAGTTTTAAAACCTGGCGTCTCCCCTTTTGAACTGGTTACTAAGGAAACAGTTACAAAAGTAGATCGGTTTTTTAAGACGATCAGTTCTGAAATTAGAAAGAAATTTAAAAATCCAAAATTAATTTCAACCTTAGAATTTCCCGTGTTATTTCTAGGTGCAAAACCAAGTCAAACACCGTCATTTTATAGTTTTATGAACTACGCAGATTTTGGATTGGGAACATGGCATCCAAAAGGAGGAATGTACGAAATTGTCAAAGCCATGAGGAAATTGGCTGAGGAACTAGGAGTAACGATTAATACTAACAGCAATGTTGAAAAAATTGTTACAGAAAACAATAGAGCTATAGGTATAATAATCAACGGGAATACTGTTAGATCAGATATCGTTTTAAGTGGTGCAGATTATCACCACACGGAAACTTTATTAGATAAAAAAAATAGACAATACTCAGAAACTTATTGGGAGAAAAGAACATTTGCTCCTTCATCATTACTCTTTTATGTTGGTTTTAGTAAAAAACTTAAACGGATAGAGCACCATAATCTGTTTTTTGATACTAACTTTGAAAATCATGCTGAGGAAATATATGATGATCCGAAATGGCCTGAAAATCCATTATTTTATGTTAACTTTCCGTCTGTTACGGACATTAGCATGGCTCCAGAGGGTTGCGAAACGGGATTCTTCCTCATCCCAATCGCACCAGGATTAGAAGACACTCCAGAGCTTAGACAACAATATTTTGATATTATAATTAATCGTTTTGAAAAACGAACAAATCAAGATATTAAAGAACATATTCTTTTTAGAGAATCATTTTGTGTTAATGATTTTATAAGTGAATATAACTCTTACAAAGGCAACGCCTATGGTATGGCAAATACCTTAAGACAAACCGCCTTTTTAAGACCAAAATTAAAAAGTAAAAAAGTAGATGGGCTTTACTTTACTGGGCAGCTTACAGTCCCTGGACCCGGAGTACCACCATCGTTAATATCAGGAAAGCTTGTAGCTGAATTGATTGAAAAGAATGAACATTAAAAGTTATTTACATTAAGCCTATGAAATCAATTTTTGACAACGTATCTAAAGAGTGTAGCAAAGCAGTAACAAATGCTTACAGCACATCGTTCTCAATGGCTACAAAAATGTTATCCGATAGCATAAGGCAGGATATCTACAATATTTATGGGTTTGTAAGATTTGCTGATGAGATCGTAGATACTTTTCACGATTACGATAAGGAAAAGCTATTCAAAAATTTTGAAAAGGATTTGGAAAATGCCTTAACGGATAAAATTAGTTTAAACCCCATTTTAAATTCATTTCAAGAAACCTATCATAACTACGGCATAGACAAACATCTTGTCGATGCATTTATGGACAGTATGAGATTAGACCTTAGTAAAAAGGATTATTTGACTGAGGAAGAATATAAAAGCTATATTTATGGTTCTGCGGACGTTGTTGGGCTTATGTGTTTAAAGGTTTTTGTTAAAGGAGATAATGAAAAATATGAAGACTTAAAAGACTCTGCAATGAGTTTGGGCTCGGCTTTTCAAAAAGTAAATTTTCTACGCGATTTAAAAGCAGATTTTGAAGGTTTAAATAGAACATATTTTCCTAATACGGATTTAAACAATTTAGATGAAATTTCTAAACAAAATATCATTTCAGACATTGAAGCAGACTTTGCAAAGGGCTTAAATGGTATAAAACAGTTACCTTTAGACGCTAAATTTGGTGTGTTTATGGCTTACCGTTATTACAATAAATTATTACAAAAACTCAAAAAGACACCTGCTTTAGAAATTAAATCTGCGAGAATACGCGTACCCAACTATAAAAAAGTAGAGTTACTTACTCGGAGTTATGTAAAATATCAATTGAACTTACTCTAAATTTTTAAAAGACGACTATTATGCAAACTGTTTTTTGGATATTGATTTTCTTAGGAACATTTTTTATTATGGAATTTAATGCATGGTTTACACACAAATACATAATGCATGGGTTTTTATGGAGTCTCCATAAAGACCACCACCACAAAGACCACGATAGCTGGTTTGAGCGAAATGACGCCTTCTTCATCTTCTATGCTGCAGTAAGCATAATATGCTTCTATCTCTGGAATTATGAAGGCTTATGGTACACATTGCCTATAGGCTTGGGGATTTTAATGTATGGTATTGCCTATTTTATTGTTCACGATATATTTATACATCAGCGTTTTAAGTGGTTGCGTAATATCGATAATAAGTATGCACGTGGTGTTAGACGTGCGCATAAAATCCATCACAAGCATTTAGGAAAGGAAAAAGGTGAAAATTTTGGAATGTTAATCGTACCGTTTAAGTATTTTAAATAGGTTACTCTGCCAGCAATTGGTCTAACTGGTTTCTCACAGTTTCACTATACCAATCCACAGCACCAGATTCATCAATGACTATCTCTCCTTTTTTATTGATGATAAAAGTTCGAGGAATTGATCTTGTAATTAATTCTTTTGGAACGTCAGACCTTCTGATGTAAACAGGAAATGTATAATTCTTTTTGTTTTTGAAAGCCTGTATGGTCTTAGCAGACTCGTTAGTTACAAATAAAAACTCAACCTCATCACCATATTTTTCATATAGCTTTTGCAAACTTGGCATTTCCGCTATACACGGTGCACACCAAGTAGCCCAGAAATTAATCAACACCACTTTATTTTTTGTGTCATTGAAATTTAAAACTGCACCATTGTCTGATTTTAAACTCCAATTGGGATATGATACCGTTACCCTATCACCTTCTTCAATGAGTGATGATTGATTGATATAGCTCAATCCTTTATGCAAAACCACTTGAATGTGGGTACGTGTTGCAGGAATTATCAGAAGAACAATTGCTACTACAAATATGATACTTGAAATATTTACCCGTTTGCGTTTAACCATAAAAATTAATATCAATGAAGCGTACTATTCAATAAAGAATACATACGCTTCAAATCTAACAAAATAAATGTAGCTTTTTAATTTCTGGTCACTAATCCCGTAGGTAAAGACGCTAGATTTAGACCAAAAGCATGGGTTGCTGGTGCGATATCATTTCCAGCAGTTCCAACTAAAGGTTTTATAGCAAAAGGAGCAGGCGAATCGTCTGGTACAGGCTCTACCGAAATCACTACTGTTCTTCCTCTAATATCCAATGGAAACGTTTCGCCTGTTGGTGCATTCATAAAGAAATCTTCTCCAGGCACTGGTGGTCCTGCCTGTGCGGTGCCACTAAAAGGTGCGGCACTATCTACAGCATTGAATTGTGTAAAAGTCCCTGTCGATAAAGGCCCTGAGTCACCCACAACCCATCCTTCATAAGCCCATCCAACTGGCAAAGTCGGTAAATTAAAGTTTGGAGATGGTGGCATACCTGGTGTACCGAACCAAACACCATATTGATCATTCATATTATTACCAGAAGTCTCATCCGTTGGAGTTCTTAAAAAGAAGGCTCCCGAAGCATTACTAAAATCTCCTATGAGATCCGTATTAACTGAAGCTGTACTGCCTGAAAACTCACCACGTAATATCTTAGTGGCTGCTGGTGCTGGGTCATTATCAACAGCTGGCTCAATTGAAAGCACAAAAGCCGAGGCCTCATTTAGTTGCATAGTATTTACCGAAAAACTCTGTGGAAAAACTACGCTACTAAATGTACCGGTAGAAACCGGGTTTCCATCTACAATAATCCAACCTTCATAAACATAATCTGTTCCTAAGGCTTCTAAACCACTCAGGTTTAAAGTCAACTCAGAATTTGTTGGACTGTTGTCGTCGTCACTACTGCAAGACGTGGCAAAAAAACCAAATGCCAAGGCTGCAAAAAACATTTTTTTAATCATCACTTTTTTTATTTTAAAATTTGTATTCCAAAATTAAAGTGTGAAGTTGTGATAAAATGTTAGCTAGCTAACACTAAGCTATATTTTTGAGTAATTTTATTTCTTTTCTATTGAAATCTATATGGTTATCGTTCTTCAACTCGTTCATTAAGATGTTGAGAGTTGGTCGTGAAGTACCGATTAAAGAGGCTATATCTTTTTGTGTATAAGGATGCTTTATGATCTTATTTCCTGTTTTTTCACAATCGTAACCGTAATCTGCACAAAGCTCATTAATAAATTCTACAAGACGGGTTTTAGTATCCTTAAACATCAATAATTGAAGCCTACGTTCTAATTTTTTAAACTTAAAGCCAATAAACTTATAGACTTTAAAACTAAAGGTTTGGTTGTCTCTCATCAATTGGTGCATTGTATTTACTCCTACTGGACAAATTGACGTTTTATTGTCTATAGATTGTGCAAATTCATCTCTTTTTTGCTCTCCCAGTATGGCTTTTTCACCAAAAAGCTCTCCTTTACTTAGAATGGCTTTAATAATCTCAGAGCCATCTTCTTTGTAATAGCCTATTTTGACTTTCCCTCTTTCTATGAGGTAAATCTTATTGGCATTGTCTTCTTCAAAATAAATATAATCACTCTTTCTGTAAGAATTAAAGTCGTGGCAATCCTTATATTTTTTGAACTTGTGTGGACAGAGCACCTTAAAAAGGTTAACATCGTCAAAGAACCATATTGACTGCATTTTTAGGGAAGGTTTTGTTAGATTAAGGCTTATGTCGTAAGATTTTACAAATCCTTACAATAAAAAAAGCCCTTAAATTTTAAGGGCCTTTCACAATCTATATATAAAGTACTTTATTATCTATTCTGCTCTTTAATTAAATTTAATGCAGAACCTTTATTGTACCATGCAATTTGCGCCGTATTATAAGTATGATTTAATGCTATGGTATCTTTAGAACCATCTGCATGAACCACCTCAACATGTAATGGCTTATCTGGTGCAAATTCATTTAAATCCAAAAAGTTGAACATATCATCTTCTTGTATTAAATCGTAATCAGACTCATTAACAAACGTAAGTCCTAACATACCTTGTTTCTTAAGGTTAGTCTCATGAATACGCGCAAATGATTTTACAATTACAGCAGCTACTCCCAAATGTCTTGGTTGCATGGCAGCATGTTCTCTAGATGATCCTTCACCATAATTATGGTCTCCGACAACTACTGACCAGATTCCATTCTTTTTATATTGACGCTGCACATCTGGTACACCTCCATATTCTCCAGTTAATTGGTTTTTAACAAAATTAGTCTTTTGGTTAAAGGCATTTACAGCACCAATCAACGTATTATTAGCAATGTTATCTAAATGTCCTCTAAAACGTAACCAAGGACCTGCCATAGAAATATGGTCGGTTGTACATTTACCAAACGCTTTAATCAATAGTCTTGCTCCTGTGATAGAGTCTCCAATAGGCTCAAAAGGCGTCAATAACTGTAAACGCTCTGATGTAGGATTTACATCAATATTTACCTTACTCCCATCTGCAACAGGTTCTAAATAGCCATTCTCTTTAACGTCGAAACCTTTTGGAGGTAATTCCCATCCTGTTGGCTCGTCTAACATCACTTCTTCGCCATTTTCGTTGATTAACGTGTCCTTCATTGGATTAAAGTCCAATCTACCAGCAATAGCAATCGCAGCTGTAATCTCCGGTGAAGCGACAAAGGCGTGCGTATTTGGGTTACCATCTGCACGCTTAGCAAAGTTTCTGTTAAATGAATGTACAATACTGTTTTTAGGGGCGTTTTTAGGGTCATTATATCTTGCCCATTGCCCTATACAAGGTCCACAAGCGTTAGTGAAAATCTTAGCATCTAATTTTTCAAACACCTGAAGGATTCCGTCCCGCTCTGCTGTGTAGCGTACCTGCTCAGATCCTGGATTTATACCAAACTCTGCTTTGGTTTTAAGTCCTTTGTCTAAGGCCTGTTGTGCGATTGATGATGCTCTCGACAAATCTTCGTAAGACGAATTGGTACAAGAACCTATCAATCCCCATTCTACCTGCATTGGCCAATCATTAGCCTGTGCTTTTTCAGTCATGTCCTTACCTACTTCTGTAGATAAATCTGGTGTAAAAGGTCCGTTTAATAAAGGGCCTAATTCTGAAAGGTTGATATCTATAACCTGATCGAAATACTGCTCAGGGTTTGCATAAACCTCATCATCTGCAGTAAGATATTCTCTTATTTTGTTTGCTTCTGCTGCAACATCTTCTCTGTCTGTTGCTTTAAGGTAACGCTCCATAGAATCGTCATATCCAAATGTAGATGTTGTCGCGCCAATTTCAGCTCCCATATTACAGATAGTTCCTTTTCCTGTACAAGACATTGAAAGTGCACCAGGTCCAAAGTATTCCACAATAGCACCTGTTCCACCTTTTACAGTCAGAATTTCTGCTACTTTAAGGATGACATCTTTTGGTGCTGTCCAGCCAGACAATTTACCTGTTAATCTAACACCAATTAATTTTGGAAATTTCAGCTCCCAAGCCATACCTGCCATGACATCCACAGCATCTGCACCACCTACTCCAATGGCTACCATACCTAAACCTCCTGCGTTTACAGTATGTGAATCTGTACCAATCATCATTCCTCCAGGAAAAGCGTAATTCTCTAACACTACCTGATGAATAATACCAGCTCCTGGTTTCCAAAATCCTATACCATATTTATTTGATACTGATTCTAAGAAATTAAATACCTCACTACTAGTACTGTTTGCGTGTTTTAAATCTGTAGCTGCACCATCCTTTGCCTGGATTAAGTGATCACAATGTACCGTTGTTGGTACCGCAACTTTAGGTTTACCAGCTTGCATAAACTGTAAGAGTGCCATCTGCGCTGTTGCATCTTGGCACGCTACACGGTCTGGTGCAAAATCTACATAATCTTTTCCTCTTTGAAAAGCTTTAGTAGGTTTGCCATCCCACAGGTGAGAGTATAAAATTTTTTCTGAAAGGGTTAATGGTTTTCCAACAATCTCTCTCGCAGCATCAACTCGCTCCGTCATGTTAGCGTAAACCTTTTTAATCATATCAATGTCAAATGCCATATAGTATTTTTATGAGGTTGATAATTCAATTTTTTAGCAGTACAAAATTACGAATTCCTTAGCGTTTTTAAAAATATGTAACGAAATCGCATTTTTATTAAAAATAAATCACAAACTATTTATATCTCTGATAATTATATGAATAATTAACAGTAAAACAGGGATTTATATATTAATTTAATAAATTCTATTATTTAGAATAATTATGAATTTAAGGCTTTGTCCTATAAATTCTCAATAATATGAGGATGGCTACAACAATTCCAATGACCATAAATAGATTGCCAATTGTGAAAAGTTCACTCGCAAAAGTCCAATGCTGAATTTTAAAAAGTGTACCAATAATGGTAAAAGCAAGACCAATCAAAAAAATGATTATTGCAGGAATAAGTCTTCTTTTACTAGTTTTCATAAGATTTAAAATAGGCTTTCAATAATCTTTTCATCACTTATACCTTCAGCATCTGCTTTGTAGTTTTTAATAATTCTATGTCTTAGAATTCCTGTTGCAACAGCTTGAATATTTTCTATATCAGGTGAAAACTTCCCATGTGTAGCAGCATGTGTTTTTGCCGCAAGGATTAAATTTTGCGATGCACGTGGTCCTGCTCCCCAATCTACAAACTCCCTTACAATATCTGCAGCAGAATCTGCTTTTGGTCTTGTTTTACTCACCAAAGAGACTGCATATTCAATAACATTATCTGCTACCGGAATGCGTCTAATCACGTTCTGAAAATCAATGATCTCTTGTGCAGTAAACAAAGGGTTTACAGATGCCTGAACATCTGTAGTTGTGGTTTTTACCACATCCACTTCTTCCTTAAAAGAAGGATACTCTAAATTGATCGCAAACATGAAACGGTCCAACTGTGCTTCAGGCAATGGATATGTTCCTTCTTGCTCAATTGGATTTTGGGTTGCCAATACAAAATAAGGCAAGTTAAGTTTATAATTGTGACCTGCAACGGTTACAGCGCGCTCTTGCATTGCCTCCAACAACGCTGCCTGAGTTTTTGGTGGTGTTCTGTTAATCTCGTCTGCCAAAATAATATTAGCAAAAATTGGCCCTTTAATGAACTTAAAATGACGATTTTCATCAAGAATTTCGCTTCCTAAAATATCACTAGGCATTAAGTCTGGTGTAAATTGTATACGCTTAAAGTCTAAACCTAAAGCTTGGGCAATAGTATTTACCATCAAGGTTTTTGCTAAGCCTGGCACACCTATTAAAAGCGAGTGCCCACCAGAGAATATAGAGATTAAAATTTGATCTACTACATCATCTTGACCAATAATGACTTTAGCGATTTCTTGCTTTAGTGCCTTATATTTTTTTACAAAGTTTTCGATTGTGGTAACATCAGACATATTCTATTGTGTTTTTAGCCAGTTACTTTGGTAATCACAATCTCTGTATTCACCATTGATTTTTATGTAAGTCTCTGCAATGGTTTCTTTCTGCCATTTCTCTATGGCTTTTATTTGTTTATCCTGTAATGCCAATTCCTTAATCTTTAGATAGTCTCTAGAGTAATCGGCCTTATGGTCATTAATTCTGTCCGTAACCGTCATAATCTTAAACTTAATTCTATTGATTCTATCTTCATCTTGTATTACTGGACTAACCTCACCATCTTTTAAATCTTGAATCTGAGTGTACATCTCAGTGTCCATTTTTGTAAGTTCAAAATTAAAGTCTTGTGTTGTAGGATTGGTTAATTGACCTCCTTCATACTTGGTCTCTTTTTCATCACTAAACTCTCTAGCGGCTTCTGCAAAAGAAATACTCCCGTCGACTATTTTTTCCCTAACCATGTCTATTTCATCTTTTGCCTTCTGAATTGCTTCTGCCGTCAACTTTGGTCTCAATAAAATATGTCTTACGTCGTACTCTTGCCCTCTAATTTTTTCGAGATATATAATATGGTATCCAAAATCTGTTTCGAACGGTTCTGAAATTTCACCTTCTTGCAAATTGAAAGCCACATCTCTAAACTCTTTCACCATTCTTGGTTGCTTTCTATTCATAGTTGGCAATAAGCCGCCATTGTTTTTAGAGCCTGTATCTTCAGAATAAAATAACGCCTTAGTTGTAAAGCTGGCTCCATTTTCTTCCACATCCTTTTTATAACCTTTAAGCTTTTCAATAACTTCTTGTTTTGCCTCTTCGGTAACCTCTGGAATAACAACAATCTGAGCAACCTTTAATTCTGTACCAAACGTTGGTCTTTCATCTTCTGGGATGTCATTAAAAAACGTTCTTACTTCCTCAGGAGTTATTTCAACATCTTTAATGACCTTAGTTTGCATTTCTTGAGCCAGATAATTATTCTTATTTATCTCGTACATTTCTTCCCTAAGCGCTTCTTCAGAATCCTTCTTATAAAATTCTAACATTCCTTGCATGTCGCCATTTGTCTGCGCCATGATACCTTGTATTTGCTGCTCTACTAAAGACTGAATGTACAGTTCGTTAACTATTACACTATCTTGAACAGCTTGATGTGCATATAATTTTTTCTCCAAAAGGCTACCAAAAAGTTCGCAGCGTGTTATACCAGATAAATCCGCACCTTGGGCTTCTAACTGAGCAATTTCACGATCTAAATCAGACTCTAAAACAATGTAGTCACCAACTACGGCTGCCACACCATCGGCTTTAATCCGTGTTTGGTTTACAATACTATCCTTAGCTTTTATTTTAGGTGTTTCTTCATCAGGAATAATTTCTTGTGAATGAATAAAACCAAAAAAGAACATACAGCAAAAAGCCGCTGTACTAGTTATATATCTGAAATTTATTGTTTTTAATTGCATCTTTTGTAATATCATTTTCTAGTTGCTTAATAAGCTCTAACTTCCGTTTATTTATAACAATTTGTTTTATTGAAGGCATGACGTAATCCAGAGGTGCATAATCATTCTGCAAACGTACGTCATTAACTTGCATCAAATATAGGTTTAATGAATCTTTGAGTTGTAAGAAATTAGTTTTTTTTAACAGTTGGTTTTTATTTTCTTGATTTACAACAGGAACTTTTTCTGCTACCTGATTATATTTTACCCATAATGAATCATTAAGTGAATAGCTCTTAAACTGCACAGACAAGGAATCTAAATAGCGTTTATCCTTTAATTTGAAGCGTCTAAACCTATTCTTTATGGTATCTAAATTAATTGGGTTTAAGGGTAAACTTATATATCTAAACTGTAATAGATCATCATTGAGTTTAAAAGACTCTTTATTGGCCTCATAAAATACTTCAGCTTCATTTTTGTTAACAGCCGTATCTATATTTTTCTTCACCAAAGCTTCTAAATAAGCTTTTGTGTAGAGGTCGTTCTTATATTGATCAACCAGTTTAGAAAAGTCTTCTTGCTTGTCTTCAGAAAGGTTTAATAAAGCGCCATCCATAAGCAACAATTGTCTTGCCCAACGATTAATGTAGGCGTTGACCATAAGGAGACTGTCCTCTTTGCTTGCACCTTCGGGTACTACGTCCGCAACATCCTCTTTGTATAAATAAGAGTCGTTTACTCGTGCTATGGGTTCGCGATCATCAGTTGTTTTAAAGAAATCACAACCGTGAAGCAAAATACACGTGGTTAATATATAGAGGGATTTTTTCAAAAAAATTATTGGTTTCTAATTTTAGATTTCACGTTCTGTAACACGTCTTCATTGACCTCAACACTAAAACGTTTGTAAAGACCATCTATCCAGTTGGACTCTAGTTGTTCTTGATAATCATTGATCACATTACCTTTTGCTTCTTCCAAGCTTTTGTTTCCTGCTGGTAAAACAGCTTTTACATCAAAGACATGGAATGCATCATTGTGCTCATAAATTTTAGACACGCCTTCCTTTACTTCAAAGCTCGTTGGTAACTTACTATCATTTATATCGTAGGTGCCTTTGGTGAAAATGATGTTCTTTTTAGAGTCCGTATTCAACTCGGCATTAATGTCCTCCTGAGATTTACCCTTTTTCATCATTTTTAAAACCTTTTGGGCATTAGCTTCATTAGCAGAAGAAGCCATCACCACTTCTACTCTTTCATTCCATTGATATTTAGACTTATTTTTGTTGTAATATGCTTCTAATCCCACTGAGTCCTTTGAGGCTTTATTCCAGACTTCTTTTTCCATTAAATCAAACAACAATAATCCATCTCTATATTCCTTTAGGATATTAGCAAAATCTTGATTTTCTGACTCTAGGTTATCCTCTCTATATTGTAGAATCGATCTTTCAAAAAACTTATCTAATTCTTTATCTACGACCACAGAAAATGGCACGCTTTTATTTCCATAAGCACGCTGAGCAGACATGAGATGACGGCCAAATTCATTGTAAGTAAATGGTCTATCGTTGATTGTGAAAACCGTCTTGTCCTTATCGAAGTCTTCTGGCAGTCTCCATGAACGTGAAAAAAAGTCTTTGGATAGTATAGACTCAAAATAGGCTTTAGCTTCAGGATTATATGAGATTTCGTAACGCTTTTTCAACTCATTTACCATCGCTGTATTTATCAACTTAGACCTAGAGTCTCTTTTAACTCTTGCCTCAAGTGTTGGTTTTAACTCTTCAAAAGTTTGAATGGGCTTAAGTTCTATTCGCTTAACAATATGCCAACCGTATTCTGTTTTAAAAGGTTGGCTTATATCTCCATCATTCTTTAATGCAAAAGCCTGGTCTTCAAACTCGGTAGAGCTCAGTTGACCACTTTTGAAAGACGTTAATTTTCCACCGTTTTTAGCAGAGCTTTTATCATCAGAGAATTGCTTTGCTAAAGACTCGAAATTTTCGCCTTGTTGTATTTTTTTATAGATATCATTGATGCGTTGTTCAGGGTTTAAGAGTGAGTCCTTTTGCTCTAAAGCAATCATGATATGCGCAGCTGTAATCGTACCTCTTGATGGTCGCTTGTCATTAACTTTTACAACATGATAACCAAACTGGGTTCTAAACGGCATGGAAATTTCACCCTTTGGTGTGTTGAAGGCTGCCGTTTCAAAATTATATACCATCTTAAATGCAGAAAAATAACCTAAGTCTTCTAAAAAAATGGTTTGCCCATTGTGCATGTCTTTCTTTACCGCATCAAATCCTTCATTTAAAACACGCTCCCTTAACTGTAAAACTTCATTATATGCATTTAATGTGTCCTTAGCATTTTCGTCCAACCTTACTAATACATGCGACGCATTAATGTCCATATTACTTCGGTCATAAGCCTCCTTAACCAAAGCTTCAGTAACTTTGTTTTCTGAGAGGTAATTCTTGGTCAGTTGATTTTTATATCTTAGAAATTCGCGCTGGTAATTTGCATCCTCGTGCAATTTTAATCGTTTGGCTTCTTTTAATTTTAACTGATATTCTGTAAACAATTTTAAGTAGCCATCGACATCCTTTTGACTTTCGTCTTTTACTAAATCTAAATTTTTGTTGTAAACCCTTAAAAATTCTGAAGTCATTATAGGTTCGCCATCTACTTTCAACAGTACTTCATCTTTCTCTTGAGAAAAAGAAACGTTCAGTGCAAGCAACGCTAAAAGCATTAATTTAAATTTCACTTTCATATCTGTTCTTCTTTAAATCTTAACAATATTTAACCTAACGCTCTTAATTTAGAGGTTCAGCAAAAATAACATAAATCACCTATTCTACAAGTTGAAGAGCACGCATAATTTAATTGATATGTGAAGATCAACAATATGGTTATTACAACTTCTAAAATGGTAGAAACGTCGATAAATTAAAGTTAGTATTAGTGCTTTTATTTATCTTTAAATCTTTATCGTTATAACATGAAATATACGACTGAAATTATAATAAAAAAACCACTGAAAGAGGTCATAAACAAAATGAACTCTACCGAAAACATGAAGCATTGGCAAGAGGGTTTGGTTGGTGCGGAACACATTTCTGGTACACCTGGTGAATTTGGAGCCAAAATGAAGCTAAACTACGATTTCGGCAAACGCAAAATGGAACTGATCGAAACCATTACTAAACAAAATTTCCCAAATGAATTTCATGCTACATACAACACAAAAGGTGTTAGAAACATACAACAGAACTACTTTGAAAGTACTCCACAAGGTCACACCAAATGGATTTGCAAAAATGAATTTGAACCTACAAACTTTGTAATGAATACCATGTTGTTTTTAATGCCGAGGGCCTTTAAAAAACAAACCAAAAAATACATGACCAACTTTAAAAATTTTGTCGAAAACGGCAACTCAGTTGCCAATGCGTAGGCTAAAATTAATATGGGACTTTAGAGGTCCTGTCAGTCAGAAAACAGCTGAGCACCATTTGGTTCATCTAAAAGAATATATTGCTATAAACGATTTGAATATTACTATAACAGGTGTTGAAACCTTAAGTGAAATGCACAGTATTGCTTTCTTAGTTGTTGATGAGTCTGAAATGATACCTGTTAGAGATGCGTTAAAACCTCATCGAGGACAAGTTTACACCGAGGCTTAAAACAATCGCTTTAGAAAAGCCTGTATAAATCGTTTTGGTGGTACTGAAAGAATGATCTTTGAATCTTCAAGTAAACTCGACTCTTCATCTAAAAACTTGAATATGGTTTTAACATCAGCCTTTTTAAACATGGAAGAAAATAATGCCGCTCCCTCATTATTATGATTCGCCAATACATCTAAGAAGATAGCATCGTAAAAGTGAAATTTTGAATTTCTATGAAATTTAGACAAGTCACTTTCCTGTTTTAAGAACCCAATTAAAGCCTTTGTTTTTTTTGTTGTATTCCTAAAGGTATAGCCTGTACTGGCTTTTGTCCATCCGCCTGCTGTGCCTATGTTTAAAATATGTTTAGAGTTCAATTCTGAAAACTTAAAAGCCGTCATTGGTATAGAGCCTTTTTCTTTCTCTATAACTTCATAATCTCCAATTCCTCGTTCTTCCAAATAATTTTTAATGGCACCCTCATATTCTGATTTTTCTAGTAGATCTTTTGAAAACAAGGTGTATTCAAACAGAGCTGTATTTTTATCCATTGGCAAGACATACATAAAGCGTGTATTACCGTTCTGCGGCACAGTAAAATCCATGAAGGTTGCCATTGAATCATCAAAAGTTTCCTCTTTAGTTATTACGAACCAACCAACAAAGTGCTGTTGCAGTACAGGATACTTTTTTTGAGACTCATACACTGAAGGATTATGCCAACTATTAAATAGTTTTGAGCCAACATAACTCCCTTTTTTGGTAATAACCTGTACTCCATCTTTAAGTTCAGTAAAGCTATCTACAGTATCATTTATAAAGGTGATGTTTGGTTTTTTAAGTATAGTTTCCCATAGTGATTTATAAAAATCTTCACTACGGATCATTTTATAATGATATGGAGAAATATCAATCTGTTCTGAATAGGTTTTGCTTCCGAAGAAAACATTAGGCCAAGTTTTAGTGAGTAAATCGTCCCACTCACCTTTACCCTCTTCCCAAAAGCACCAGGTTCTGTCGTTACCTTTAACCTTTGCTTTATCAATGATTAAAATCGATTTATCATCAAAATAGGTGTCTTGTGCCATGCGATAAGCCAGCATTAAGCCAGAGGCTCCTGCCCCTAAAATGATATAATCGTGTTTCCTCATTTGTTGTTTAAAACGACCGTAAAGATACGGTTTATTGTAACTTGGGATTCTAATTTTTTTGAGCTAACTTAGAGGGAATACTGCTTAAAAAGTTGCTATAGATTTGACGCAACTCATTAATAGGTAAGGCAAATTATAAATCAAATAACATAAGTCATGAAAAAAAGTCTACTGATTATACTACTCTCAATCCTTTCATTTAGTTGTGACGAAAGCGAAAATAAGACCGAATCTTCTGAGGTTGAAGCGACACTTATTGCCAAAGGAAATCTTCATGGAGCCGGAGAAGAAAATATAGATCAACAGAACCTCGTTATTACAGACCAGAATTCCTGGGATTCGTTATTAAATCAAATGAACACTGTAAATAATGTATCAGACGGTTTTACAGAGACGGATATAGACTTCTCTGAATTCACAGTTATAGCAATAATTGATGATATTAAATCAACTGGAGGACACAGTTTAGATTTAAATATTTCTATTGATTCTGAACATATTGTAGTGAACATCTCTGAATTAAGTCCTGAAGGAGTCGCAACAACCGTAATCACCCAACCTTACATTATCGTGAAAATACCTAATTCTGATTTACCTATAGTATTTCAGTAAACTACTATTAACCTATTACCTAGAATAATTAGGCGCTTCCTTAGTAATAGTCACATCATGCGGATGACTTTCATGAATACCACTTGCGGTAATCTTTACAAATCGACCAGTTTCTTTTAAAGTGGCTATATCTTTTGCACCACAATAGCCCATACCAGCTCTTAGTCCACCTACAAACTGATGAATACTTTCATACAGTTCTCCTTTGTATGGTACACGACCAACAATACCTTCTGGTACTAATTTTTTAATATCGTCTTCTACATCTTGGAAATAACGATCTTTACTACCTTGCTTCATGGCTTCCACAGAACCCATCCCTCTATACGATTTAAACTTACGACCTTCGTAGATAATAGTTTCCCCTGGACTTTCCTTTGTCCCTGCTAAAAGTGAACCCAACATAACCGTATCTGCACCAGCAGCAATGGCTTTTGGAATATCACCTGTATAGCGTATTCCACCATCAGCAATCACAGGAACACCAGAGCCTTTAATCGCTGCAGCAACTTCTAACACAGCTGAAAATTGTGGAAACCCAACACCAGCCACAACGCGTGTGGTACAAATTGAACCAGGACCAATACCAACTTTTACTGCATCTGCACCTGCTTCCACCAAATATTTAGCAGCTTCACCTGTTGCTATGTTACCAACAATGACTTCAAGACTTGGAAATTTATTTTTTATTTCCTTAAGTATCGTTACTACGCCTTTTGTATGACCATGAGCTGTATCTATAACTACAGCATCTACTCCTGCATTAACCAATGCTTCTGCCCTCTCTACAGCATCACCTGTTACGCCTATAGCAGCTGCTACGCGTAATCTTCCGTAAGTATCTTTATTTGCTATAGGTTTTTGAGTCACCTTAGTGATATCTCTAAAGGTGATTAAACCTGCAAGCTTATCACCTTCAACTATAAGTAGTTTTTCAATCTTGTTGGCTTGTAAAATTGCCTCAGCATCTTTCAGTGAGGTTCCAACTGGTGCTGTCACCAGATTCTCAGAAGTCATAACGTCAACGATGGGTTTGTCATTGGCATGCTCAAAACGTAAATCACGATTGGTAACAATACCTTTTAGTACACCTTTCTCATCCACAATAGGAATTCCTCCAATACTATGCTCTCGCATGGCATTTTTTGCGTCAGCAACAATAGCGTCCATAGGCAAAGTTACTGGATCGATAATCATACCGCTTTCCGCACGTTTTACTTTACGGACTTTACTGGCTTGCTGTTCTATGGTCATATTTTTATGAAGCACACCAATACCACCTTCTTGCGCCATGGCAATGGCCATTTTACTTTCTGTAACTGTATCCATAGCTGCTGAAACCACAGGAATGTTAATCGTAATGTTTCTAGTGAATTTTGTTTGAATATTAACCTCGCGAGGCAATACTTCAGAAAAGGCTGGAACTAAAAGGACGTCATCGTAGGTAAGACCTTCACCTAGGATTTTGTTTTCGTGTGCTGTCATGGCAATTAAGATTTAATTGCGTGCAAATTTACGCTTTTTATTTCACTTAACTCGCCTGAAAAATATTTAAGTATAAATTCATGAAGACCTTATTAGTCAATAAGCTTTACCTGAATAAGGACTCAACTAATATTTGCTTTAATGTTACTAAAATGTTACCTCTAACGTCGTAAACCAATTTCGCGGAGCAGAAGGAATAATTCCTGGTCCAGGATAACCGGTTGCTCTTCTTGTGAAATATGCATTATCAAAAACGTTATTGACACCAGTTTCTAGCTTAAAGATTTTGTAAGTGTAGGATAACGAAATATCTAAAATATCGTATTCTGGGATTTCGCCTATGACTCCACTTAAGTTTGACTCCAAAGAATTGGTGGCATCTGTAAACTGTCTCCCCAAATATGTGTATTGCGCATTAGCCATAAGGTTTTTATAGCCAAATCTTAAACCGGTTTTTAAATTAAGGTCTGGCACAAATTCTACCTCATTGCCTTCAATACCTGATTGTTCTGAACTTGTATATTCTGATTTAATTATTGAGGTATTGATAAAGTAGTTAAAACTGTAATCGTTGTTCATTTTAAGGATTTTCTTCAAGTTGAAATCGAATAAGGATTCTACTCCGTACATTACAGCATTACCAATATTTCCACGTTCGCTTACCACACGACCATCATCCAAACCTTTTTGAACAAAGCCAATCCTGTCGTTGTAAACCAATGCAAAAGCACCTAAATCGTAAGAGACAAAACGTTTGTAGTTACCTCTAAACCCTAAATCTACTGTAAAACCATCCTCATCTGTGATTTCTGGGTTTATAGTAAATGCCGGATTATTTATATTAATATCCGAGAAGGTTACCGAACGGTAATTTTGGGAAATATTTCCATAGACCTCTACGTTTGAATTGGGTTTATAACTCAAACCTAAGCCTAGTAAAATGAAATTACGCTCAAAATCGCGATTGTCTTCAACGGTTTCTTCAAAAATAACATTACCAGCAGCATCTGTATTAATCCGTTGATAAAAACCTTCGCTTTCTGTTTTTATATACTCAAATCTAAAGCCTGGTGTTATTGAAAACTTATCATTTAAATACAAAATGTTTTCACCAAAAACGGCTATATTCAGATTTGGGAAATCAAAATCGGACTGATCTGGATAATTTGGATAGTCTTCTGTCTGTAAATTGAAATTTGGCCCAATACCAGCCGAACCTGGTCCTTGTTGCTGGCTGTTATTAGCGTTATAGAATTTTGAACCAATTAAAAACGTAGCGTCTTTATTGAAAAGTTTGTATTCACTCAATAAACGTGCTTCAAAACCATAATTATTAAAATCCCCTTTTATTAAATCACGTTCTTGTCCTGGATCTACCTGATCTACACGATTGGTTCTAAATCCCAATGCATTTCTGGTCGCATTCAACCCAAAAAAGTTGAATGTAAAGTTTGTTTTTTCTGAAAACTGATGTGCTAATTTAAAGTTGTACAACAACCAATCTACTTCAAACCAGTTACGCGCTCTATTACTCTGATAGGGATCTTCTTTGAACATATTGTCCGTTAAACCTCCCGCTTGCTGTGCTAAATAATCGAGATAGGTTAACTCAGCAGAAAGCTTGGTACGTTCCGAAAGTTGATAGCCAATGTGTGCAAAGATGTTTTTAGATTCAAATTCTGAATTTGGTCTAAAGCCATCTCCCTTTTTATAATTGAAAAATGTGTAGTAACTCCACTTGTCTTTTGTGCCACTTACACTAGTGAAATTGGTATATAATCCAAAACTTCCCAAGGTGTTTCTTGTAACTAACTCAAAAGGCTTGTTAGGATTTGGTTCTTTCATTACAAAATTGATAAGTCCTCCAAACTGTGTACCGTACTGCAAGGATGCAGCACCTCTAATCACCTGAATTTCCTTTAAACCTTCAGCTGCTGGCGAATAGTAACTTTCTGGATAGCCCAACACATCTGCGCTGATGTCATAACCGTTTTGTCTGGTATTAAAGTTTGCCGTTCTATTTGGGTCTAGGCCTCGTCCACCAATATTCAATTGTAAACCTGCATCATCATTTTGGTAAATGTTCAATCCAGCGACTTGACTGTAAATTTGCCTTGCATTATTCGTTGCTAAATTTGCCATGGACTGCTCCACCAAAACCACTTCGGTTTTTTTACCAGCATAGATTGCAGTTTCTTCGACATCCCTTAATCTGCTTAGCTCAAAGACTTTAGTTTTTCTTGCTGTAATTTCAACAGCAGTTAATTCCTCACCCAATGGTTCTAGAGTTTGGTTTAAAACCACATCAGCATCAATGGTAATCTGCACTTCCTTAATTTGAAACTCATAGGAAAAGAACACCAAAGTTATATCCGTTTTCTCAGTTGAGAACTCGTAATACCCTTGTGTATTGGTTGTTGCCAATCGACCTGAAACTTTATCATAAACCTCAACCTTATTGATAGGTTGACCAGTAGTGTTAGTAATTGTACCAGATACTTTTTGTTGAGCAAATGCCATGTAACCAACAATTACAAATATGAACAGTAAGTTATAATCCTTTAATTTCATCCTTTAATGGTAAAATCCAGTTTTTGGGTTTAAATGATTCTTTTTGTTTTAGCAAATCAACATCTGGATTAATAAAACGTTGGCTTCGTCTTCCGTTTAAAGCCACATAGCTATCCACATAGATTTCTAAATTTTCGTGTCCTTGCGATTCAAAATGTTGTCCTAAATAATGTGCATACTCTAAAATGAAATCGGGTTGGGTACTCATTTCTTTTTGCTGCAACGGTGTTAGGAAGTCTGAATTATTCACCAAGAACGATGTTTTGGTCTTTCCGTTAACCACTTTAAATTCGGCATAGCCTGTTTTTTCTATTAACATTACGCGCCATGAAAACCGATAACCTTCTTCTTTCCAAAACAGTTCGCCTGGATACAGTACATAACGAAACGGCAAGAGTAACTGAATGGTAAAGAAAACAGTTAAGACCGGAAGTATTAAGTTTTGTCTTTTGTAATGGTAGGTTTGGGGTTTGAGTTTGGTTTTACTAGCCTTAATATTTTTGAATAATGTTCTGAATACACTAATAATTCGCTCGTGAATATTAGCATCGAAAAATATCAATGCCGATACAATCATAATGTACGGAAACATCCCTATTGGGAATAATACTCTGGTAAATACATGAAAGAACACGACTAAAGCAAATGCCACCCAACGCGTTTTTCGGTACAACAATAAAAATGGAATGCACAAATCATACAGCATACCAGACCAACTCATAGCGACATGAAACCAATGTTGCTGCATGAGGGTTTCTCCAATAAAGGGTAAATCATATTTAGATGGTAACCATATTTTTAACGGCTGTGCTTTAAACAACCAGTCGCTATTAATCTTGGCCAAGCCAGCATATACATATACAATTCCTAACAATAATTTTATACTATCAATTGTCCATTTAGGGATTTGGTTGTATTGTTTTTTCTTGATTAAATTATCTAATGAATAGTAAGCATTGGCAGGCAAAAAACACATTAAAAAACTTAAAAGGCTTATAAAATAGTAGTGGTTGAGATACGTGGTCTTATCCATTAACTCAATGTAAGTAAAGCTTAGAAAGAAGGTAATTATAGCAATACGGTATTTTAAACCTAAAGCAACACATAGTGCTGATAAACCGCAAACCACAAAAATAAGATAGGTATAGTTGCCCAATGTTTTTACCCAATCTAAGCCATAATAACTGAAGTGAAATTTTGGGTTTATATATAATGTCTCAATCCAGCCATAAGACCAAAATCTAACGATACTTAACAGCATCATAAGACCAAAACCAATCCTAAAAACAGCTAAAGGCGCTGCATTGGTTTTTGTGTTTAAATATGTGCTTATGGTCTTTGGCATAAATAAAAAAAGGATTCCCAATTAAGAGAACCCTTAGTTTCATATTATTTTTAATTAATCTCCGTCACTATCCGTAAAATCGATACTTACGTTAAACGCAGAAGCCATATCAACCTTTAGCAATACGACCGCACCTTGAAGCAAATCATACGCTTGGGTCATTTGGGTATTATCTTCCATAACCTGTTGACTAAAGCTATTGTTTAAAGATTGTATTTGTTGTCTTGCAGCTAAAAATTGGGCATTGATATCGTCCTTTAACTGTGAATTCTCTAAATAATCCAAGTAAGATGCAAAACTTTGGGAAGATGCTCCTGAGCCAACTATTGCTTGCCCATTAAATACTTTCTCAATTGTTTCCAACCCAAGTAATGCCAATTCTTTAGATACATCGTTTTTGTAATATGCTTCTACTTTTTCTGGCAATGGATCTACAGAAAAATTACCTGCAGGAATTCCTATTTTGTTAGCTCTCAATCCTTTTTCATAATAGTAAATAAAATCATTGACCATTTTATTGAAAGATCCTGTAGCGCTAGAAGATGTATTGTTTATAAAACTGTCTCTGTATGACCCTTGCCAATCACTTACCACAGTATTAATGATTGTTCTCATTTGAGCGATCACATCCGTGATATAATTTGCGTAACCTTCAAAATTAGGGTTGGTTGTAAACTTATCTAAAGGGGTTGTGTCTGAATCTGCCACGCCATGAATTAAAAAATCCAATGCCGGAAACCCTTGTGCATCATAATAGGAAATAGCATTTAAATCGTAATTACCCGATGCTGCACCTGCTTCAATATCTGAGACAGTAACAGGATACCTATTGAAGAATACAACAAATCCGCTATTCTCATCTGCAGAAAGTGTTTCTGCAATACCAATATTAAATATCTCCACATGCTGCCATGCTTTGTAGGCCTCTAGCCAAGAATCACTCAATATATTCAAATTGGTTTGGTTAATGTCATTGATAAAGTCGCTTTTCGCGGTGTCCATATCTGCCATTTTAGACTGAAAATTAACCAATGCGGGAACGATAATATTATCCGCATAATTAGTTAACAGAGCTGTTCTATCAAAGTTATCATTACTGCCTCCATTGCTGTCATCTGAAGATGAACAGGCAACGATTACACTAACAATACTTAGAATGAAAACTATTTTCTTTAACATAGTTATATTTTTTTCATTTTTTGGTTTGCAAAAATACATTGTTTTCAACAAACCATAATGATCATTTTGAGACCAGTCGAGGAACAAATGAACTTGTTATGATATTGCTTTTCGACTGAGCTCAATATGACATTGATTATTCTTTTTTTTTAACTAATTGCTTGCTTGCTCTAACGTAAAGTTGAAACGTGCAGCTATTTCACTGGCCATGTTATCCAAGGTTGCTGATGTTACATCCCAAAATCCGTTGCCTTCCATTAATTCCGCTATATAGGCATCAACTTCTGCTTTTGTAAAGTATGGTGAATCAGTTCCTGGTTGTCTTGTAAATTGTAAGCTATAAACAAAACCAAACCCTTCAGATAAATCATGGAAAGCACTTGCGTAATCCGTTCCTAAAGTAGCTTTGCTAGACTGTAAATAGTAAACTGCTCTTATGCCAATAATTTCAGAAATTTTTTCTCTTATAATTTCGGCTTGCTCATCTCTTACTTCATAATTCTTAGCAACGATTGCTGCTCTACCCAATTTAAAGGCATCGTAAATATCTTGAGCTATACCAGTAAAATCTTCATCACTATCAACACGAGCTAGATATTTATTTAAGAAATTATCCGTTCCAAGTTGTGGCGCTAAAGGATCATCTGTACCATATAAGTAACCAAACGCTTCATCCCATTTGTGCTCCATATTGGTGTAGTTTTTCCCTTCTGCTAAAATTTCAGCATCGTTATCTGCTCTGTTAGTGCCAGCATCTAAAACCGAAGTACTTAGGTAGTTGTTTAGCATTTGATCTACCATAAGCGCACCAATTAATGCTTTGTTGATGGCTTGGTTATACTCAAGACCTTTTCCGTTTACATAGCGTATAGCACCACCAGCTTCTTGTATCTGACCTGCATTACCAGCAGTAGCTGTATTATCCCAATTTGGAAAAACTTCTGATACCTGATTTGCTATCCAGCTATCAAAATCTGCTTTTATGACATTAGCTTCAGTTGTATTTGCAGAAAAATAATCCATTGAAGCAGCGGTTTTACTTCTTATATTTTTGGTAGATTCGTTTAATGCTGTAGTTGAAAAATAATTTCCGGTATTGGTAAACATACCATCTAATTCAGTTTCAGTCTTGGTATTGTCAATTAAGGCAGATACAAATTCACCACCCATTTCGATACGTGTAGTTTGTCCGTTGTAATCTACGGTTGTACTCCCGTTTCTTTCAAATTGAAAAGTTGCAGGTGCGACGACTTGGTTACCAGCTGAACCATTATCATCATCACTAGAGCATGATGTAAACAAAGCTCCTACTACAAATAAACTCAAGGCAATTTTCTTCATTTTTTAATCGTTTATTATTCTTATTAAGACTTATTATAAATAATTTATTGCATTCCGAGTGCAAAAATAATACTCAAGGGGAATTCTACAAAGTTTATTTAGATTAATTTTAAATAAAAATATAAAAATTTGATTTACAGACATTTAGCTTCATAAATACGCTAACCAAGTGATTATTAAGGCTTAATGATTTAACGAAGAATTCAGAAAAATCTTTCTAATTTGCACCTATAGCTGGAAGCTACTTTACATAATAAGTTTAAATTCAGAAGAAAATAACACATACAAAAAAAGGCTTTCATCAAAAATGAAAGCCTTAACTTTTATAATTTTAATCTGTCTTTAATTTTCTGCCTGTTCTACGGTAAAATTAAAACGAGCAGCTATTGCAAAAGCTATTTGGTTCAACGTATCTTCTGAAACATCCCAAAAACCATTGCCTTCCAAAAGTTGAGCTAGATACACATCTACTTCAGATTTAGTAAAGTATGGCGCTGATGATCCTGGTTTACGGGTAAATTGCAATGCATAAATAAATCCATATCCTTCAGATAAATCATGGAATGCGTTTGCCTTGTCAGAGTCTAAGTTAGATCTGCTTTGGCGTAAATAATAAATACATCTAACACCCATAATCTCAGAAAATTTTTCTCTAAGAATATCTATTTGTTGGTCTCTAAGTTCATAGTCCTTAGCTACAATGGCAGCTCTACCCAATTTAAACGCATCATATATATCATCTGCTATTCCATTAAAATCTGGGTCTACATCTACTCTAGATATATATTTATTCATAAATAAATCTTGATTAAACTGAGGGTTTTGGGCATTATCAGATCCAAAAGCCAATCCAAATGCTGCATCCCAACTATGCTCCATAGCGGTGTAATTACTTCCACTTACTAATACCTCATTATCATTGTCAATTCTATTAGTGGAGGCATCTAATACCGAAATACTTAAATAATTGTTTAACATCTGGTCTACCATTAAACCGCCAAGTAACATTTTACCTAAGGCCTGATTGTATTGCATACCTTTAGCATTAACCCGTCTAGTAGTAATGCCATCTGCTTCAACCAGCATACCTGCAACACCTACTGATGCCGCTGAATTCCAATTAGGATATACCTCATTTGCCTGACCAGAAATCCATGCATCAAAATCTGCTTTTATGGTATTTGCTACAGTCTGATTGTTTGCATAATAATCGAAAGATGCCGCTGTATTACTTCTTAATTTAAAAGGGCTTTGATTTAATGTAGTCGTTGAAAAATAATTACCAGTATTGGTAAACATTCCAATTAATTCCGCTTCAGTTGATCCATTATCACTTAGTGCAGAAATAAACTCATCTGCCATGGCAATGCCATTTGCTTGTTGGCTATAGCTTACCGAACTACTGCCATTTCTACTAAATTGGTACATGGATGGAACTGGGAATTGATTGTCGTCAGAATTGCCGTCATCACTGCTAGAACATGATGTAAATAGTACCACTATTAACACCATCATTGGGGCTAAACATTTCATTTTTATAGGGATTAAAATTACTTACTATAGGGTGATGTCTAAGACTGAAAAGTTAGGTTTTCAACTTATGACACTTGAAACAAATATACAATATGGAAATTAAATATTTAACTCTTTTAAATATTTCATTAACACAGATAAAAGCTTAAATAATACAAAATTGTATTAATAACTAGTTATCAGATAGTTAATCTAACAACAGTAAATTCTAGTATAAACTATCTCTTTTGAAATGAGCAATTTAACATTAGTATTTCATTACATGAAGGTAAATAAATAGATTAAAATAATTTTCTAAAGCGAGAGATAAGTATATTTTTGGTTCTCCAGATAAACTTATATGCAGTAGGTATAGGATCCGTAAAAATAAATTTCAATGCTGTGTTATTTCTCATAAATTTTATATTGAAAACAAATAATTTTTCTTGCTTGATTTTCTTTATTAACCCCTTTAAACTTAGATATTTCACACACTCATATTCTGGTTTATTGAACTCTTGTCCTAAACTTGATAGGCAATATAAATAAGGGAAGTTGACACCTGCAAGCAACGATGCTTCAACTGACACCCAAAATCGTGTATTGACCTCTATAGCTTTAAACTGATTGGTATGATTATCATATCGCATATCTATATGGGCTACTCCACTCCAATTAAGTGATTTCATTAATTTTTTAATGACCTTATAAAGTTCTTCCTCATATATAAAGTCTAAACCAAACTGAGGGGAAAATTGGTTGGCGCCCATCATATTTCCTTTTTGGATTGTATGTGCTAAAATCTCACCATTTCTGCACAACACACTACAATCTATATCGTAACCTTCAATATACTCCTGTATTATATTTTCATATTTAAATTCTGCCTTATTAAAATGTTTTTTTAAGTCTCTTATAGTATCAAATTTAAAAATGCCTTGACCTCCACCAAAACCTTCAATTGGTTTTATTATCACAGGAAAATCTAGATTTTCTATTTTCTCCAAATCTTCAATCGCTGTAACAGTAACACTTTTTGCAAAAGGTAATTTGTTGCCTTCTAAATGTTTAGTCAGTTGGTTTTTGTTAAACGCAGTCTTGTAATCAGTCAGAGAAGGCAAGAGCCCTATTTTATCTTGCTCTTTAATTTTTGATTGTAGTTGAATAAGTGTTTTTATTCGCGTTTCAAAAATTGGCATAATCAGATCAATATTATGCTTTTCTACTTCAGTATTTATGTGCTCTATCCAATCTAAATCAGAATGGGTTTGTACATAATATGAAAATCCCTTTATGTAACGAGAATATCGCATTGGGTTATGTTTATTGCTAGACATCACATATATATCGAGATCCTTTTCTTGAGATAAACAGTTAACAACGTAGAGTAAGAGATGACTTTCACCATCTGGAATTAAAACCGATATGTTTTTTTTCTTTGAGCTAACTCGCATCTAAAACTATTTTTTTAGTGTTTTTATGACCAAAGTTTATGGGTAGAAAGATTAGCATCAAAGAAATTTGGATACCATGCATTATTGTGCCGTTGAATACAAATCTTATCAATTGATCAAAAAGAAACAGTGACAGATAAAAGTTTGGTGTGAATTTTAGCAAGAAAATCAACGCGCCTCTATCAAATAAAACTCTGTTGCCTGATTTTACTTTTAGCCAATAAGGGTCAGTATTTACTTGATTCTGCTCATATTCAATATCGCTATTCAAAAAATATAATCCTACAAGAGGTCTGAAGAATGGGCGTACATTTCTGTTGATATAAACCTCAGATTTAAATTTAGGCCAGATTAGGAATATGAGGAGTATGATGACAATATCCTCAAAAAAATGACCGAACCTAAAAAGTGTCATCGTGTACAATACTGCATGGAACAAAATAATCATCCAAACCGCTAACAAATGTTTTTTCCTAAACAATAAAAGAATCGCGATGCTAAACTCTATGAGCATGGAACTCCACGATAAAATTTTGGCAAACAACATCTCTGGCATTAATGCTGATACTGATAAGTAAAACTGATTTTCTTGGGAGTTTACCAACCAATTATGCATAAACTGTCCACTCCACCAGTCAGGTTCAAAAATCTTATTTGTTGCAGCTCCAAAATACACTAAACTCAATTGTAAATATAATAGCCATGGCAATTCTTTCTTTTGGGTTAGACCTGCCAATAAAAATGCACAGCCACATATAAAAAGATGATTTCTAAACATTGGTTTAGAAGCCATTAGCATAACAATTAATGTGCTGCCTAAGATAATGGACATTGTTCGTGGCTGTAGGTTAAAAAGTAACAACAAACCCGAAATTAGAAAAAGGCTTTTTATTGAAATCTTGAAAATATCCGGATAATTTAACACAGTATCCAAAGGCCTCAAAAAAGGCAAAAAAGGATCGCTTATATAGCCTAAAAATCCATGAACAACAAGCAACAGAAACAATAGCTTGCACATTAGCAATATATTGGGCTGCATATTTTCTACATTAAAATTTAGTGGAAAATATGGGCTATGTTTTATATGTTTCATTGATTGAAATACCATATTCGTTCCTCGTTGCCATTGGTTGCGTATTTAACTTTTACAGAGGCATTATCCTCTTTTCCGTATGTAGATTCGTATTGCCTAATTATGCTAAAGACATTGTTGATGCTTCTAGGTTCCCAGCCTTTGGATTTATAGCGATACCTTTTTGCTATTTCCTTTTTGGTCAGAAATTCACCATTTACCTCTACATCAATATCTAAATAGGTATGTTCATCAAAAGGTGCCCAACAGAAAAACCGCTCTGGGACAAACTTGGCGTATATAATCAACACAATTTGCGAAATGATAAAAAGAATCCCTATTGTTTTTCTCAGTTTCATTGATTGGATTTAGATATAAAATTCTGCCGTAATTCTTTTGTTTACTCAATTCAATCCAAGAGTTACAAAATAAAAACAGCATGAATTTACATATCAATCTTAGCGCAAACCATTGACATAGAAAAACATAATCGTTTAAGGTGATTGTTTGCGTGTTGAAACAACTCTAGATTGCAGTAAAATAGGTTAAAAATCAGTGGTACTGAGTAAAAATCTTAGTAGCCTCGTTATAAGCACTTTCAAAACTCATGGCATTTAAATCATGAGCCTTTTTTTGGGTAAAGTAAGACAACATTTTCTCAGTTGGCATGTTACCAGTTAGGTCGTCTTTTGCCATAGGGCAACCACCAAATCCTTGTATGGCACCATCAAAACGTCTGCAACCTGCTTTGTAGGCTGCATCAATTTTTTCGAACCAGGTGGTTGGTGTGGTATGGAGATGGGCACCAAATTCAATTTTTGGATATTTAGGAATTAAATTAGAAAAGAGATAATCAATAATCTCTGGATCAGAACTACCTATAGTATCACTCAATGATAGAATGTTCACACCCATTTTTGCCAAACGCTCAGTCCACTCACCTACTATATCAACATTCCAAGGATCTCCATAAGGATTACCAAAACCCATAGAAATATACACCACAACTTGCTTATCAGCTTTGTCTGCAATCTCTAAAATCTCTGAAAGTGTAACTACGGATTGGGCAATAGTTTTATGCGTATTACGCATTTGAAAGTTCTCTGAAATAGAAAACGGAAACCCTAGATAGTCAATTTCAGAATGTTGAGACGCGTCGTTAGCACCTCTAACATTAGCAATGATGGCAAGTAACTTACTTTTAGTAGTGCTTAAATCTAACTGAGATAACACCTCAGCGGTATCGACCATTTGCGGAATTGCTTTAGGTGAAACAAAACTACCAAAGTCTATGGTGTCAAAGCCAACACGAAGCAACGATTGAATGTACTGTATTTTCTTTTCCGTTGGAATAAATTCCTTAATGCCTTGCATAGCATCTCTTGGACATTCTATGAGTTTTACCGCTTTATTCATTGGTTCAAATATAAGGGATAAAATACGTTTTTAAATCCTACAATAAAATGAAAATTGCAATCCCAATAAACACAACAATCTGAAGCCATTTTAAAACCAAACCTGAGTTTCTATGTTTTGTTATATACTTTTTTATCTGTCCTGCAAGTAAAGCAATTGAGGAAAAAATAATAAAAGACACCAACATAAAAATACCTCCCAAAATATAGAACTGAATCACAGTACTCATACTTTCAGAGAATAGAAATCCTGGGAAAAACGCTAGAAAAAAAATAGTGACTTTTGGGTTAAGTACATTCATAAAAAAACCCTGAACAAATAAGCCTTTTAGGCTTTTCTTAGGCACGGTATTGGCATCCAAATCCAGTTGTGGGCTAGACTTATATACTTTATAGGCTAAGTAGAGAAGATATATAGCTCCCAATACCTTAATTGCGAAAAACAAATCTTCATTTGCTTTAATAATCGCCGAAACACCAAAAGCCAAAAGTGTAGTATGCACTATACAACCTGTAATTAGACCACTTACAGTAGCAAGTCCATAAGACTTTCCGTTGGTAATACTTTGCACCAAAACATAGATATTGTCTGGTCCTGGTGAAATCGCTAATGCCGAGGTCGCCAAAGCAAAGGAAAAAAGTATGTTGTAGTCCAAGGATTAAAATTTGCACTAAAATAAGTAAAATTGATACATGCCGTAAAGCTTAAAATTTAAAATGACTAAGTTATTAGACTCATAAATAATGGTATTTATAGGGTAAGGTTTGTTAGTACCTCTAGATATTACCGAAAGTAAAATGCTGATTCTCAATTAAAAGTTTTATTCCCCATTCATCGATTAAATCATACAAAAGTTGACTAAAATTTATATTTTAGTGCACTTTTTACCTATTAACCTAAATAACGCTATGATTAAATTTACGCAAATGCTACTCGCATTTACTCTTGTTTTTTGTTTTACCACATCTGCCTCAGCACAGTCAGATGAATGTGGATTCCAATTTTCCCAAGAAGCTGAAAATTATTATAATTCCATTAAGGAACAAGTTAAAGTGCTAGAGGAGCAATTTATGCAAGAGCAACTCAACTCCAGGTCATCTACAGTTATGACCTCTGTTCCTGTAAAAGCCCATATCATCAGAACTACTGCAGGATTTGGTGGCTTAACACCTACTGAATTAGATGATGCTATGGCTATAATGAATACATTCTATGCTAATGCAGGTTTAGAATTTTTTCTATGTGAAGGGATTAATTATATAAATAATGATACTTATTACGACTTTGAAACATTTGAAGAAGATGCTTTAACTAGTGGCAACAATGTTAATGGTGTTATAAATATTTATTTTGCAAACTCTATTGTAAGTAGTAGTTCTGGTAGTGGTCTATGTGGTTATGCGTATTATCCAGGAGGACCAGAGACTATCTTAATGGCAAATAGTTGTACCACTAATGGCAGCACATTATCACATGAAATGGGACACTTCTTCGGACTAGCACACACCCATGGTAATAGCAATGTATATAATTCTACAGAAGAATTAGTTGATGGCTCTAACTGTGAGACCACAGGAGATTTCATTTGTGACACACCTGCAGATCCTAAACTAGGCAACAATAATGTGAATGCGGCTTGCGAATTTTTCGATTTCGCGCAAGATGGCAATGGAGAATATTACCAAGCTGATCCATTGAATGTAATGTCTTACTCTCGTAAGGTTTGTAGAACTCAATTTTCAGCGCAACAATATGCTAGAATAAATGCTATATACCAAATCTCTAGAAATAACCTTGCCTGTCCTAGCTTTAGTGCAGATTTTATAGCAGACGAAACTGAAAGCTGTTTAGACAATTTTACGGTTAATTTCACAGATAGCAGTGTTGGTGCAACCTCTTGGTCTTGGGATGTTGATGGAGATAACATCATTGATTATACAACTCAAAACGTAACTCACACCTACACCAATTTTGGAGATTATGATGTAGCGTTAACGGTCTCAAATGGAACAAACATCCTTAATAAAGTAAAACCTCAATATATTGAAGTTGGTGCACCTTCAATTAGTACATCTACAATTACTATGAATCTTACATTAGATGATTGGCCTGCAGAGACCTCTTGGCAATTTTTAGATAGTAGCGATAATGTATTATATTCTGGTGGTCCTTACGAAGAAGGTGTTGACGATTTCACAACCAAGTCTGAAGTGTTTTCTATTAATACCAATGAGTGCTACAGTTTTATTATAAGTGATAGTTACGGAGATGGTATTTGCTGTTTCTCTGGCAATGGATTTTATGAGCTGTTAGACGAAAATAATATCGTATTAGCAACTGGTGGTGACTTTAGCTTTGGTAAAGCAGATAATTTTTTCAACGGAACACTAAGCGTTGATGAGTTTAGTACTGAAAGTATTTCTATTTTTCCAAATCCTTCATCAAGCAGTATAACAATTAAAACCAATATTTTACCCGATGCTTACGGTATCTATAATACTTTAGGACAAGTTATAAAGCAATCATTTATTGCATCCGAAAGAGACCTTAATATTAACGTTGAGAGTCTAACTAACGGAATGTATTTTATAAAATTGAAAAAAGATAACTCTAGCCAAACATTATCGTTTATAAAAAACTAATGTTGAAGAATCTAAATATTAAAAAGGCGCAGTTTTTACTGTGCCTTTTTTAGTATTGCCTTATTAATTTCTTTTACAAGTCGAGGGCCTTCATAGATAAAGCCTGTGTATAATTGAACTAAATCGGCACCAGCTTCAAGTTTTTCTAAAGCGTCTTCTGCTGAGTGAATACCTCCTACTCCAATGATTGGGAATGCCTTATTACTTTTTTCAGCTAAAAACCTAATGACTTCAGTAGAACGTTGAGTTAACGGCTTACCACTTAATCCACCAACCTCAGTTTTATTATTGCTTTTTAAACCTGTTCTAGAAATTGTAGTATTTGTAGAAATGACTCCATCAATCTTAGTAGTTTTTACAATGTCTATGATATCTAAAAGTTGGTCGTCAGTTAAATCTGGAGCAATTTTTAATAGGATAGGTTTTGAATTAGGCTTCTTAAAGTTTAGAACCTGTAAAGCTTTTAAAAGTTGAGTTAAAGGTTCTTTATCTTGTAACTCCCTTAAGTTTGGTGTATTTGGTGAGCTTACATTTACGACAAAGTAATCTACATAATCAAAAAGAGCATTAAAACAAATCTCATAATCGTCAACTGCATTTTCGTTTGGTGTTACTTTGTTTTTCCCAATATTACCACCAATCAACACGCCTTTGTTCTTCTTTAAACGTTCAACAGCTTCTTGTACTCCACCATTGTTAAATCCCATTCTATTAATTATAGCCGAATCTTCCTTTAACCTAAATAATCGCTTTTTGGGATTACCACTTTGTGGTTTTGGTGTTAAGGTTCCTATTTCTATAAATCCAAATCCAAAATTGGCGAGTTCGTTATAAAGTTTAGCATCCTTATCAAAACCAGCAGCTAAACCCACTGGGTTTTTAAATTTTAATCCAAACAACTCACGCTCCAAGGCTTTATCGTTGAGTAAATACATCTTTTTAAAAAGACCTTTTGCTCCTGGTATTTTTGAGATATTTCGTATTAAGGCAAATGTGAAATGGTGAACTTTTTCTGGGTCGAAACAGAAGAGAATTGGTCGGATTATTGCTTTATACATGAAAGAAAATTTGCTGTGCAAAAATAAGGCAATTCCCATCAAATTAAAAGAAACATATCCCAGACTTGTGCCTTAACCTACCGTTGATTATTTTTGAGAACAATCCAACATTATGATAGAGAAACAGCATATTATAGATCGTTTTATAAGCTATGTCACCATAGATACTGAATCCGACCCAAATTCAAATACTACCCCAAGTACCGAAAAACAATGGGATTTAGCTCATAAACTGACTAAAGAACTGATTGCCATAGGCATGAAAGATGTTTCCATAGACAATAACGCTTACATCATGGCTACTTTACCTAGTAATGTAGATTATGATGTACCAACTATTGGTTTTATATCTCATTTTGACACCTCTCCTGATTTTACAGGAAAAAATATAAAACCTAGAGTTATTGAAAATTACGATGGCAATGATATTGCACTTAATGCTGAAAAAAACATCATTCTATCACCTAGTTATTTTGAGGACTTATTACTCTATGTTGGGCAAACATTAATCGTTACAGATGGTACAACACTTTTAGGTGCAGATGATAAAGCCGGAATCGCAGAAATCGTTTCAGCGATGGAATATCTCATTAACAATCCTGACATTAAACACGGAGACATAAAAGTGGGTTTTACACCAGATGAAGAAATTGGTAGAGGTGCACATAAGTTTGATGTAGAAAAATTTGGAGCCGATTGGGCTTATACCATGGATGGCAGCCAAGTTGGTGAGTTGGAATATGAAAACTTTAATGCCGCTGAGGCAAACATAAAAGTAAAGGGTAAAATTGTACACCCTGGTTATGCCAAGGGTAAGATGGTGAATTCAATGTACTATGCTACTGAATTTATCAATACACTCCCAAGACTAGAAACTCCAGAACATACCGAAGGCTATGAAGGCTTTTTCCACTTATATAGTATAGAAGGTAAAGTTGAAAAAACTCATCTAAAATACATTATAAGAGATCACGATAAAGATAAATTTGAAGCTCGTAAAGCGCTGATGGATAAAATTGTTTTAGATCTTAATACAAAGTTTGAAGCTGAAATCTTTGAGATAGAAATCAAAGATCAATATTACAATATGAAAGAAAAGGTTGAACCTGTAAAACATATCGTAGATATTGCCGAAGAAGCCATGAAATCCTTAGGCATTACACCACTTATTAAACCTATACGTGGAGGAACAGATGGTTCGCAGTTGTCTTATATGGGTTTACCTTGTCCTAATATTTTTGCTGGTGGCCATAATTTTCATGGACGTTATGAGTATGTACCAGTAGAGAGTATGCAAAAGGCAGTTGAAGTTATTTGTAAGATTGCTGAGCTAACGGCTTTAAAAAATCAATAGTACTTTGTATTAATCATTCGATTAAGTGATTTTTTTATTCGATTTTCAATTTTACAAGATAGAAATTAGCTAGACTACATTCCACATCAAGACGCAACAGTGGAAGTGTTTTTTAGGGTTTTATTGAGTAAGCCCATAGCAACATATAATATTGGTGATAGCAATAGTTCTTGAATTGTTCTGGCGAACCTGCTTAATGCTACAATTGGTTCTCCTGTTAAGAATAACCAATCAAATACACCAATTGCTGTTATGATGCATAAGCCGGCAATATGTACGATATGCCATAAGGTAGACATCCATTTAACCTTCAACTTACCGAGATGATACGTACCTACAAAATAAACAGCTACAGTAAACAACAGTGCAATAACATGTCTAAGTTTTCTTGGAATTGATGCCGTAAATGTGTTTTCTGCAAAAAAGATGTGGTACACAGAATACAGCATAAAAATAATTAACAGCCCTATAATAAAACGCGCCTTATTCGACTTGTACAGATTCATTATTTAAATTTATTTTTCTAGCATATAACATCCATAATAAAAAGGTGAATGCGTAAATCGTTATTTTAAATAAATATTTATGCGCAAAATCGAAATAATATTCAAAATATTCGCGTAAATAAATTAAGCCTATACATCTACCAATATTGACAACATCTAGCAGTATGGCTCCCAATACAATATAAAGCAATTTTCTAAAAAAGCTAGATGGCATGCATACTATAAATCCTATATAAAGAACAATGAGTTCTAAACCGTTACAGACATCTGCAATATATAATACAGGTTTATTGTTGTGATAGATCATTGAGGTTTCTTCAGTAATGCGCTCACCTTCATAAATACTTGTCTTTACCTCTCTGACCGATTCAAAACCAGACATTGAACTAAATCGATTCAGTAGTTCTGCAGATGCTTCTCCAACATGTGTAGTTAGTGGGTAATCTAAAATCTTAGAGTCTAATAAAAACCCAACATACAAAATCTTCCATACAACAAAAAGCAATAAGGCCTTTCCGAGAAAAAGCCTTATTGGTTTTGGTATGTCTTGTAATAAATTTTTAATATTTATCACTTTTTATTATCGCGCAATTTTTTAACACCAAATGCTGCTGCGCCAATAACTAGGGCGATTAAGCCACCATCTAATGGGATTGCATCTACTGTGTCAGTAGCACCTCCTGGAGGGCCTTGAGCGTTTAGATCTGTTGTACTTACCATTGCAAAAACAATAGCTACGGTACTAATTACCTTAATAAAGGTGCTTTTTGAATTCTTCATTGTGTTTGTTTTATTAATTAATAATTAACTTCTTGGTTACTGTTTTACCTTGAGAATTTAAGTGTACAAAATACGTACCCATGCTAAATTCTGCTCCAAGGTCTATAGTGATTTCCATACCACTGTTAAATCCTGTATTGTTGTATAATTCTACACCTAACACATCATAGATAGTAACTTCTAGATCATCCATTCCTAAAGGAACATTTAAGTAGAACTTACCAAGATTAGTTGGGTTAGGATACATGAGTACATTAGCGATATTTAAATCATCAATTGATAAAACAGAATTTGAAAATACTATTTTAAATCGATTATTTGCAACAGTACCTGGTAAACTAGAATCAACTGTGTAATCGTAGTTTACTATACCTGTTGCCGGTATCTCCGTATGTACATTTAAGTAAGCATCGTATAAGAACGCCGTAGCTCCCTGTATAGCTGTACCTTGTGCTACTATAGTGTAGTTGGTACTTCTATAGGTATTGATTTCTAACGGAATCTCATCCTCATCTACTGGTGTTGCTCTATTCTCAATACTCAATAAGACACCATCATTATTGGTTGCAAAATTCTCATCGAGATTTGTAATGTTAACGGCATCATAAGCATCAACGCCATTATTGCCATTACTATCAAATAACACTAACACAGCATCTGTAGCGGTCCCACCGTTGGCCAATGTACCGCTCTCGTATAGTGATAAGCGCAATTGTCCTTGATCTGCCGTACTTCCATTTCTGAAAATATCAGTTTCAACCTGAGAGTTATCTTTAGCAGATTGATCAATTTCCACTTCAGAAAGACCAGCTCCAGAGGTATATACCCAAGCGGCTTGTCCTGCCTGTAAAAATTGATTCGCATCCGTATCTGGTGATGACGCACCACTACCGTCTGTAAATACTGCGGTATAGGCACCTCTAGTTCCTAATGTAGGATCCCATACCCAATAGAATACATTGTCAATATTAGTAGACAAGCTGACTACATCACTCATATCTACCTGTGACTGGAATGGATTACCAAAGGCCACAAAGCGTTGCTCTGGTACATTTACCGATACGGTGTAACCTCCGACGTTTTCAGTATCTAATGCCCCTGTTGCACGCAACGTGGTCACTGAAGGCGGTGCATCATTATTTGTTAAATCAGTATTTCTGTCACCTCTTATTAAAATATGATACATGGTACCTGGCATAAGACCTGTAGCATTGGTATTTGCCAATTCTTCATATAAATAAGAATCATTATTGAATATATACGCTGATGGGTTACCTGTCTGCGTCACATCAAAGCCATCCGTATTACCTGCAGGACCTGTAATATGCGTATCCTGTTGCCAGTTTTCTGAAATTGGCTCAGATGTAAATACTGGCGATGCCAATTGACGGTATGCTCTTTTCGCTGGTATATAACGCTCGACGGTATAATCACCGTTGAAGGTACCCATTCCCATACCTATGTAGGCAGAACCTGTTTCATCAGATTCAAATACAACAGCTCCGTTATTAAAATTATCAACAATACCATCGTTAGTCAGTTCAACGTTTGGTTTTACAGTTATTGAAGTACCTGGGTCACAAATCACATTTGAACATTCAGCTACATAGAGATTTTGAGTTAAAACAGGATAGTTTGGTGCACCTCCTATAATATACACGTTTCCGTATACTGATAAGCCTGGCGCAATACCACCAGCCCAGTTTCCTGGTTCTGTCCAATCGGTACTGACAGCTCCGGTCCAGAAATAATCTTCAAGTGGTAAATCACATGGATCTGGTGTCTCACAAGTAACACTTAACTCAAAGTTACCAACATCTCCAACATTCCATCCACCTATAGCGATATAATATGTCGTAGATCCATCGGATTCAAACGAAGTCTCAGCAAAGAAATCTGGTGAACCACACTCATCGTATCCTTCAGCTACGCTAGTTAAAGCACCTGAAGTACCAGTGTATACAAAAATCTCTGTATCAAAATCAGAACCAGCATTACACGTAGAAAGTGTTACTATTTCTCCAGCTGTAGTTCCTGTAAATGAGTACCATACCCATGGACTATCTGGATCAGCAAATGTGTCAGGACTATCTGGAGCATCAGCTTCATCTAAAGTAGCTCCTATTGTTGTACCTAATACTGTATCATCACAAGCAATTGCTATAGCGTCTTCGAATAAATCATTGTCTGGTGCTGGCTGTGGTTCCTCACAGCTTATCGCTAAATTGTAAGCACCAGAAGCCGAAGCAAACCCTTCAACTCTTATTAAATACGTTGTTGCACCATCTGATGTAAACGTCACCTCAGACTGAAGTCCACAAGAATCATCATTGTCAAATAATTGTGATCCATCACAAGCATCCAGGATACCAATATACGTATCGAAAGACGAGCCGCAAAGACTAACCGTTACTTCTGTACCTGCTTCAGTACCTGCAAGTTCGTAGTAAACGTCTGGTGAACCATTACCGCCTGAATTGGTAGCATTTTCTGTAGAACCAGATACTGTATCTCCACAGTCTATTGGTTCTGCATCTTCGCAGTTATCATTTTCTGGACCTTCTACAGGACATGTAAATGTAAAGTCTCCTAAAGAAGCATCACATGCATCGTCTGTTGTATCTATGTTTATGGTAACATTTTGTCCACTATCATAAGGACCTAGAACATTTGTACCAAGAGTTACAGCTGTCTGTGTTGTACCATCGTCGAACATTGGTGAGGAATTTCCAAGATCGGATACCTCAATAACAACGTCGAAGGTACCAGAACCCTCTGAGTTACATGTCTCATCTACATCAGCACTAGTAATTGTTGGACCTACACACGCTGGCGGTGCCTCACAAGTAATACTTAACTCAAAGTTACCAACGTCTCCAGCATTCCATCCGCCTATAGCGATGTAATATGTCGTAGATCCATCGGATTCAAACGAAGTCTCAGCAAAGAAATCTGGTGAACCACACTCATCGTATCCTTCATCTACGCTTGTTAAAGCACCTGAAGTACCAGTGTATACAAAAATCTCTGTATCAAAATCAGAACCAGCATTACACGTAGATAGTGTTACTGTTTCTCCGGCTGTAGTTCCTGTAAATGAGTACCATACCCATGGACTATCTGGATCAGCAAATGTGTCAGCACCATCTGGAGCGTCAGCTTCATCTAAAGTAGCTCCTATTGTTGTACCAAATACTGTATCATCACAAGCAACTGCTATAGCATCTGCGAATAAATCATTATCTGGTGTTGGTGTTTCATCAACATCGGTTACCAATACTGTTATATTCTGAAAATCTTCTAAACCTCCGGAATCTGTTACTATAACTCTAAGGTTATAACCGTTATTACCTCCAAAATCCATAGGGTTTTCAAAATCTGGTGGATTTATAAAGGAAACCTCTCCTGTTGTAGCGTCTATGTTGAATAAAGCTCCATCTACACCATCTGTTGTTGATATAGAATATGTTAAATCTATACCAGCCAAATCATCTTCTGCATCTACAGCATCAACATCTGTGACGTCAGTTGTATTTTCTTCTACAGAAACTGTTATAGTTTGATCACCTAAAATTGTAGGTGGTGTATTAACTGGTGCCTCACAAGTAATACTTAACTCAAAGTTACCAACATCTCCAACATTCCATCCACCTATAGCGATATAATACGTAGTGGATCCATCGGATTCAAACGACGTTTCAGCAAAGAAATCTGGTGAACCACACTCATCGTAACCTTCATCTACGCTAGTTAAAGCACCTGAAGTACCAGTGTATACAAAAATCTCCGTATCAAAATCAGAACCAGCATTACACGTAGAAAGTGTTACTGTTTCTCCAGCTGTAGTTCCTGTAAATGAGTACCATACCCATGGACTATCTGGATCAGCAAATGTGTCAGCACCATCTGGAGCATCAGCTTCATCTAAAGTAGCATTAATAGTTGTACCCAATACCGTATCATCACAAGCAACTGCTATAGCGTCTGCGAAAAGATCGTTAGCTGGTGCTGGTTGAGGACATGTGAATGTGAATTCGCCTAAGCTAGAATCGCAATCGTCGTCTGCTGCGTCTATACTAATGGTAACACTTGTACCACTGTCATAAGGTCCTAAAACATTAGTTCCTAGTGCTACTGCGGTTTGTAAAGTGCCATCATCGAACATTGGTGATGAATTTCCAAGATCTGAAACCTCAACAATTACGTTGAACGATCCGCTACCGTCATCTGGGTCGCAAAAGTCTTCTGAGACAACTGCACTATCTATAGTTGGTCCAACACAGGCTGGTGGTGCCACACATGTTAAATCTAACGTAAAGTCACCGGTACCGAAGTAATCGAAAATTCTTACCGTATAAGTTCCCGCTGCTGGCGTATCTAAAGTCACTTCCTCCGGGCTACCACTGTCACTACAGCCTATACTTGTAAGGTCGTCGCATGGACCAGAGTAAACAAATAGTACTCCATCAAAAGATGAACCTCCATCTACATCGTCTAGACCAACCGTATAACTGCTCAGCCCATCTGCTTCAAATGTGTAGAACAAATCCAATGCACTTGAGGACGCGAATCCGTTACACTCAGCATCGAGACCCGAAGCTGTCGCATTTTCATTGTTACCGGTTATAGTTACACCACATTCTAATGTTAGGGCTCCTGCACAACCATCGTTATCTGGTACTGGTGGAGGACAGGTATATGTAAAGTCACCTAAGCTAGAATCGCAAGCATCATCAGCTGTATCAATATTTATTGTAACGTTTGTACCACTGTCATAAGGACCTAAAACATTAGTTCCTAGTGCAACTGCGGTTTGTAAAGTACCATCATCGAACATTGGTGATGAATCACCAAGATCTGAAACCTCAACAATTACGTTAAACGTTCCACTACCGTCATCTGGGTCACAAAAGTCTTCTGAGACGACTGCACTGTCTATGGTTGGTGGTACACACGCTGGTGGTGCCTCACAAGTTACACTTAACTCAAAGTTACCAACATCTCCAACATTCCATCCGCCTATAGCGATATAATATGTCGTAGATCCATCGGATTCAAACGAAGTCTCAGCAAAGAAATCTGGTGAACCACACTCATCGTATCCTTCATCTACACTTGTTAAAGCACCAGAAGTACCAGTGTATACAAAAATCTCCGTATCAAAATCAGAACCAGCATTACACGTAGAAAGTGTTACTGTTTCTCCAGCTGTAGTTCCTGTAAATGAGTACCATACCCATGGACTATCTGGATCAGCAAATGTGTCAGCACCATCTGGAGCATCAGCTTCATCTAAAGTAGCATCAATAGTTGTACCTAATACTGTATCACCACAAGAAACTGCAATAGCATCTGCAAAAAGGTCGTTAGCTGGTGCAGAACCTGAGCCTGAGCCTGGTTCTGAACCTGTCGTAACATTTACAGTGATCTGTCCTACAGATGTAGACGAAGAGGTTACTGTAAAATCAGAAAGCTCAAAAACCATATTAAAACCACCAGTAGCAATATAATAAGTCCCTGAAGGCAATTCGTTTATTGTTAAAGAACTCAATAACCCAGTTCCACCATCGTCATCATTAGCAATAAGGCCTCCGAATTCATCAAATAGACCAATTTCTGTATCAATGGTACTGCCTTCCGTATCTATAGTTATATCGTTACAGTCTGCTGAATAGTCTAGTGCTATCCATAACACACTCTGACTAGCTCCATCATATGAAATTGTAGTATCTGTCATCTCATCACAGTTATCAGCAAATAATACATCATCTAAAGGAGGAGTTGTTTGTGCAAACCCTAGCATACTAAAAGAAAACAAAAATACAAGCATTAAATGCTTCACACCTTTGGGAATTGGATGGTCATCGAACTTTTTAAAAATTGAAAAATAATTCTTTTTGGGTGGGGCCTCGAAGGTAATTTTTTCAGTCATTGAATAAAATGTTATTGGTTATAGCTAACCACAACATCATAGGACTAGAATTAATTAAATAAATAATAAATTGCAGTATACCAGTGGTAACTGCTTTTATAGTAAAGTTGGCGCTTAATTGTTTTGCTATTAACCAATCGCCTGATTATAAAGACCTTTAAAATTAATCAAAAAATTATGTTAAAGTTTTTTCTGTAAGGTTTTTCGATGAAATACAAAAAAACTAGGTTGTTTATCAATTTAAACTGTTTACTGAATGAATATTATTTTTCAATTTAAAATTTTGTGTTTTGTTTTTTAATTTAGTTGCTCCATAACTATATATAAGTTAGATTTATGAAAAAAGTCCTCTCCGTTGAAGAATATGTAGAGCTCAATCCTACTTGGGCAGAAGCCTTAACACGATTGCGAAATATTATACTCAAAACAGAATTAACCGAAACGGTTAAATGGAGTATGCCAACCTATTGCCTTAATGGTAAAAACGTGTTAGGCCTAGGTGCATTTAAAAATCATTTCTGCCTGTGGTTTCATAATGGAGTATTTCTAAAGGATGAGCATAACTTACTTATCAATGCACAAGAAAACAAAACTAAAGCCTTAAGACAAATGCGTTTTATGTCAATAGATGATATTAATGACGCTGTGGTTTTGGCTTATGTTAAAGAGTCTATAGCAAATCAACGTGCCGGTAAGGAAATAAAACCCAAAAGAGTTACTAAGACTGTTGTAATTCCTGATGAGCTAGATACTGTGTTTAGGTCCAATTCAGAATTGAATACTGCTTTTAAAACTTTAACTCCTGGCAAACAAAGAGAGTATTGCGAGTATATTTCTGAAGCCAAAAGAGATGCAACTAAAATAAATCGCATCGAAAAAATCACGCCTATGATAATAGAAGGTGTTGGTTTGAATGATAAGTATAAAAACTGCTAGTGCTTCGACTTCGCTCAGCAACCAATAAATAAACAAGCCGCTCAAAAATTTGAACGGCATGTTCCTCAATTAATCAACCTTAAACTAAAAACCTATCCTAACACTTGGGGTTTTTACTCTAATTCCTGTTCGCCTATAGCGAGGTTGCCTTTCATAATAATAATGATTATGGTACCCATGATAATAATACGACGCATGATTATAGTAATACTCACTATGATGGCAATGATGGTCACAATGGCGGTAATGCTCCTTGTAAGCATCCTGTTTTCCTCTTTTATATGCTTTATAAGCTTTTTTATCTCTCTTTTTTAAATCCTTTTCGTAGGCTTTTTGTTCTTTCCAAAATTCCTTTTCTTTCTTATCGCTTTCAGCATTAAACTGCTGTTCAAACTTTGCATCTTCTTCTCCTCTTTTTGTGTAATAAGATTTTTTATCAGTTTTTGTTTCCTCCTCTTCTTTTTCTACATCATTACTTTTTTCATCTGAGTTTTGAGGCCAACCTATAAGTGGCATAAGGCAAATAAATACAAATACTATTTTCTTTATCAATTTCATAATTCAAGGTTTTAGATTTAATCGTAACCGTAATTGGCTTATATACTTAAGACACCTCGAACTCAGTTTACCCTATACTTTTTTTTAAGGCACAAAAAAAGCCACTCTTTCAAGTGGCTTCTTATATTTTATATGCTATCAGCTTACTTTACAGTAGCTGGTGCGTTTAGTTTTTTACTCATTTCCATTGAGATTGCAGAACGGTCAAACTTTATTTTACCTGCCATGGTTTCTATAACACAGCTGCTATCTTTATCGTTTAACTCTACAACCTTACCGTGCATTCCGCTTTTGGTAATCACACGATCACCTCGCTTTAATTCGCTAGCAAATTTCTTTTCTTGCTTGGCGCGCTTCATTTGTGGTGCAATCATAAAGAAATACATCACGGCGAAGATGGCTATAAATGGTAAAAAAGATCCTAATCCTTCCATTAACTAGTTATTAATTGTGGTTATGACCTTCGTGACCTGGTTGCGTAGACGTCTTTTGAGGAGTTGTAGACAATGGGTTAACTGCTGTCTTACTAGGAGTTTTCTGTGGAGCATTTGGATCTTGCTCTACCATCGCTGTAATCTTAACAACTTCTGTACCTTTTTCGGTATTTGTAGTCATTGTTAAAGATTTAGAAACCTTTCCGTTACCTTTACCATTAAACTTTACAGTAAACTGACCCGTCTCACCTGGTGCAACTTCTTTAGTGTAATTAGATGGTACTGTACAACCACAAGTACTCTTAATGTTACTTACTACTAACATTGAATTACCTGTGTTGGTGTATTTAAAAATAGTTTCAACAGGAGTTCCGTTCATGATCGTTCCAAAATCATGCTCCATTTTGTCCATTTTCAATACTGGAAAATCACCAGCATTTGCATCTCTTTCTGCAGCAACAGCTACATTTTCAGATTTAATTTTACTAGCAGCATCATCTTTACAAGAAGTAAAAGCCACCATACATAATGCACTAAGTCCTAAGATTACCTTTTTCATTATTTATATTTTAATTAATTATATTCTAATTTACAGCTGGCAAAGGTAGTAATTATTTCAACGAATTAAAATTTTTAGGCTGACCTTAACATCTGGCTGAAAAAATTTATTGCACAATATATACTACATTAACCCTCTACCTGCTTTAAGATGAAGCTTGTCTGCCTGATATTCTTTTACAATTTTATCCAAAATGCCATTGATGAATAAACTACTTTTTGGTGTAGAATATTCTTTGGCAATCTCTAGATACTCATTGATGGTTACTTTGTACGGAATGGAAGGGAATTTTTGAAATTCGCAAAGCGCCATTTTAAGCAATACACCATCTACACTTGCCAAACGCTCACTATCCCAATTGGTGGTTTTAGCTGCAATTTCTTCTGCAAATTTTGAATCGTTTAAGATTGTTTTTTTGAGTAAGTCTTTTGCAAATTCCTTATCATCGTCATCCTTATAGAGGTTGGGCATTAATATGGTTTCTGGCGATGTCAGTTTTACTTTTCTCAATATTTTTAAGATGACTGTGTTTACTACAGGAAGATCATCTACCCAAGTCAGTTTTTTATCTTCAAAGTAATCATAGAGCTTATCGTTTGGTGCAATGACTTCAGAATAAACATCCAAAATAAATTGTTTATCGTTTTTAAAGGATTCCTCTGTATCGTTGATATAATTTTTATAAAGATCACTCTTAATAATCTCTTTGAACAGAATATCTACATATTCAAAATCCAAGTCCCAATAATTAAGTTTTCTCTTTTTTAAAACATCTTGCAGCATAGCATTACTGCTTATAAATTGCAATAACTGATTGTCTTGTAATTTGGTGTTTGGATTTCTATCAGTATCTGAACCTAAAAGTTTCTTTTGAAGTTTTTCGTTGTAATCCTTACTTTTTTTATTCAGCTCTGTAAGCAAGGCTAAAATAGAAAGGTACAAATCATACATACTATCTAAACTATGCAGTAAAAATTTTTCGTCTTTTGCAAGATCATCACTTTCAGTGCCTTTAAAAGCGTACAAGGATTGCATTACTTTTATTCTGATGTGTCTTCTGTTTAGCATATGTAAAGAACTACTTTTTGTTGGATTATTAAAAAAGGTGAACCTATTGAGATTCACCTTGCAAAAATACTATTATTTAACTCTGAAAAAAATTATTTAGAGTTTTCTCTTTTACGGGTTTCAATACGCTCTCGTGCGATATTCAAAGCTGCCGTATGTGTAGTTATATTATTCACTTTGGCATTATCTAAAATCTCTAAGGTTGTATTAAAAATATTTTCAGTCTTACGCATTATCTCCTGCTTATCGTAATCTTCCAATTCTGCATAAACATTAATTATGCCACCAGCGTTAATTAAAAAATCTGGTGCATATACGATACCACGTTCTTGCAATATTTTACCGTGCTTATTTTCTTCTGCAAGCTGATTATTTGCTGCTCCTGCAATTATCTTAGCTTGTATTTTGTTAATGGTCTCGTCATTTATAGTTGCTCCTAGAGCACACGGTGCATAAATATCCATAGGCTCGCTATAAATATCACTCCCTCCATAAATCGTAGCACCATATTTAGAACGCACTTCTTCCAATCGTTCTTGATTAATATCTGCAATGGTAACATTGGCACCTTCATTAACTAAATGCTCAACTAAAGCCTCACCCACATGACCTATACCTTGTACATAAACGTTCTTATCTTCAAGCACATCTGAGCCATATTGAAATTTAGCCGCGGCTTTCATTCCCATAAATACACCATACGCTGTTATTGGTGATGGATTACCTGCGCCGCCTTTACTTTCAGAAATACCTGTAACGTAAGGTGTCACATCTCTTACCGTATCCATATCATCTGTAGTCATACCAACATCTTCAGCTGTGATATATTTACCGCTCAATGAGTGTACAAATTCACCAAAACGCCTCATTAATTCTGGTGTCTTTTGTGTTTTGGCATCACCTATAATTACCGCTTTACCGCCACCCAGGTTTAAACCTGTAATTGCAGATTTAAACGTCATACCACGTGATAATCGCAGAACATCATTTAAGGCTTCCCACTCATTAGCATAATTCCACATTCTTGTACCTCCCAGAGCTGGTCCCAATACTGTATTATGGATACCAATAATTGCTTTTAAACCAGTATCTTTGTCGTTGCAAAAAACGATTTGCTCGTGATCGTCAAAAGAGTTTTGACCAAAAACAGGATCTATCTTTGAAAGCTCTTTAGCGCGTATTATATCTGAAGTCATTTAAATTAAGATTTAAGGCTATTTGAAGATTATCTAAAAACAGTGAGCAAAAATAAATGAATATTGGAGGATTAGCAAAATATTAACGTCAAAATAAGATTATCGTAATACTTTTGACTGACCATATACAACATGAAAGCATTAAAGCATCTTAATAAGTACTTTTTTAAGTATCGATACCGATTAATAGTCGGCATTATCATTACCATTGTGGCAAAGGTTTTTGCGCTTTTTACACCAAGGCTAGTTGGCGCTTCCATCAATGTGGTTTCTGACCGTTTGGAAGGAAAAATAACAGAAGAAGTTTTTAGAGCAGAACTCATGACCAACATTTTATACTTAATTGGTGCTGCTGTTATTGCTGGTATTTTCACGTTTTTGATGCGACAAACTATTATAAACGTCTCTCGCCATATTGAATATGACCTTAAGAATGAGATTTATCAACATTATCAAATCCTATCACTAAACTTTTATAAGTCTAATAGAACAGGTGATTTAATGAATCGTATTAGTGAAGACGTAGGTAAAGTCCGTATGTATGTCGGCCCAGCCATAATGTACACCATGAACACCATTACATTATTTACCGTTGCGATTATATATATGGTAAATACGGCGCCCAAATTAACAATGTATACCTTACTGCCGCTTCCGATTCTTTCTGTTGCTATATATAAATTAAGTAAATTGATTAATAAACGCAGTACGATTGTACAGCAATCATTATCAACGCTATCAACGTACACTCAAGAAACATTTAGTGGTATATCAGTTATTAAATCCTACGGTATTGAGCCACAAACCAATACAGAATTCGATGACCTTTCTGCACAAAATCGTCAGAAACAAATCAATTTAACTAAGGTACAAGCTTTGTTTTTTCCGATGATGATTCTTCTCATAGGAATTAGTAACCTCATCGTAGTTTATATTGGAGGTACACAATACATGAATGGCGAAATTGAGAACATTGGTACTATAGCAGCATTTTTAATCTATGTTAATATGCTAACCTGGCCAGTTGCCATTGTCGGTTGGGTGACCTCATTGGTACAACAGGCCGAAGCTTCGCAAGAGCGAATCAATGAGTTTTTAAATACCGAACCTGAAATTAGAAATAAAGCAAACGAACTTACTCCTATTAAAGGAGATATAGAATTTAAAAATGTGTCATTTGTATATCCTGATACGAATATTGAAGCTTTGAAAAATGTAAGCTTTAAATTAAATTCAGGAGAAACCTTAGCGATTTTAGGGAAGACTGGATCTGGTAAATCAACAATTCTAGATTTAATTGGTCGTCTTTACGATATCGACCAAGGGCAAGTTTTAGTTGATGATAAAATTATTTCAGAACTTAACCTTCACAGTTTAAGAGAAAGTATTGGTTATGTACCACAAGATGCATTTTTATTTTCAGATACTATTAAGAACAATATAAAGTTTGGAAAGGAAGACGCTACCGATGAAGAAGTTATAGAAGCTGCACAAAACGCAAGGGTACACAAAAATATTATTGGGTTTAATAAAGGCTATGAGACTATTTTAGGCGAACGTGGCATTACATTATCCGGTGGTCAAAAACAACGTGTTTCTATTGCGCGAGCCATTATTAAAAAGCCAGATATCCTTTTATTTGATGATTGTTTATCTGCCGTTGATACAGAAACTGAAGAGAAAATCCTCAAAAATTTAGTAAAACTGACTAAAGATAAAACAACAATCATTGTTAGTCATCGTGTCTCCTCAGCAAAAAATGCGGATAAGATTATCGTATTAGAGGATGGTAAGGTTATACAGACCGGAACCCACGAAACACTTATCAATACAGATGGTTACTACAAAGAGCTTTACACTAAGCAACTCTCTGAAAAAGAAATGCAATAATTTGTTTGTTAGTTAGGTTTTTTTTTAGATTTTTGATTTTGAATTTAAAAATTAAAGATTAGCTATGAGCGATTATGGAATGATGGACAAGGAAGAGATATATTCTAAAGTATTGCGCGCAGGAAGACGAACGTATTTCTTTGATGTTAGAGCAACTAAAGCAGGAGATTACTACTTAACTATCACGGAAAGTAAAAAGTTTACAAATGATGATGGATCTTATCATTATAAAAAACACAAAATCTACCTATATAAAGAGGACTTCTCTGAATTTAGAGAGATTTTGGCAGAAATGACCGATTACATTATTAACGAAAAAGGTGAAGAAGTTATAAGCGAACGTCATCAAAAAGACTTTAAACGCGAAGATGACTTTGTAGCTCAAGAAGCAAAAACACCAGAAGATACTCAAAGCACAGATAGCTTTACAGATATTAGCTTCGATGATATTTAAACTACTTTGTTAAATTATAGAAAAACCCTGATATTATCGTCAGGGTTTTTTTATTTTTAGACTTTAACCAACATTATATTACATGCGACATATTGCGCTTTTACTTTTTTTAGCAACCACTACCCTATTTTCTCAATCCCAAACGGATTTATCATATTATTTGCCACAAGATGTTAGTTACAATTCTAATATTCCAACACCAAAAAGTATCATTGGTCATGAGGTGGGCGAATGGCACATCACTCACGACAAGTTAGTACAATACATGTATGCTTTAGCCAATACTTCTGATAGAATTACCATTGAAGACCGAGGTAAAACCTTTGAGGATAGACCGCTTTTGTTATTAACGATTACATCTCCAGAAAATCATCAAAATCTCAACGCTATTCAAACCGCACATTTAGAAGCGACCGAAAATAATAGTGCCAATATAGAGAGCAGACCAATTGTAGTTTATCAAGGGTTTTCCATTCACGGTAATGAACCGAGCGGTTCTAATGCGGCATTGGTTGCCGCTTATTATTTAGCCGCTGCACAAGGTCCGAAGATTGATGACTTACTCAATAACACCGTAATTCTGTTCGATCCGTCTTTTAATCCAGATGGGCTGCAACGTTTTGCCTATTGGGCAAATACCAATCGTAGCATGAATTTAAATCCAGATCCCAACGATAGAGAATATAGCGAAGTTTGGCCTGGTGGACGTACCAATCACTATTGGTTTGATATGAATAGGGATTGGTTGCCTGTACAATTACCAGAATCTAGAGCAAGAATAGAAACCTTTCACAATTGGATGCCAAACATACTTACAGACCATCATGAAATGGGTACCAATTCCAGTTTCTTTTTTCAACCTGGTATTCCGTCTCGAACACATCCATTAACACCAAAAATGAACCAAGAATTAACCAAAGGCATTGCAGAATACCATGCAAAAGCTTTCGATAAAATAGGTTCGCTGTATTATTCTGAAGAAAGCTTTGATGATTTCTATTATGGCAAGGGTTCAACTTTTCCGGATATTAATGGTAGTATTGGAATCTTATTTGAACAAGCGAGTTCTAGAGGTCATATTCAAGAAAGTGAGAATGGCTTATTAACGTTTCCCTTTACCATAAGAAATCAATTTACCGCAGCCTTATCAACGCTTGAAGCTGCGAATAATATGCGTGAAGAAATTTTAGAGTACCAGCATAACTTTTTCAAAAATGCACGGAACGAAGCTTCAAAAGAAGGCAATAAAGCCATCGTATTTGGTGATGAAAAGGATGCCGCAAAAACGTATCATCTTGCAGAAATATTGAAGCGTCACAACATAAAATTCCACGACGTTAAATCTGATTTTTCAGCAGATGGAAAATCATACAAAAAAGGTTACAGTTACGTGGTTCCAAAAAATCAAAAGAACACAAGGCTTATCAATGCCATGTTTGAAAAGCGTACAACATTTCAAGACAGTTTGTTTTATGATGTTTCTGCTTGGACATTTCCATTGGCTTTTAATTTAGACTATACAGAAACTACTACTGCAAATGCAGGAGCTGAAGTTAATAATTTAACTCATAAAAATGGTGGGGTAAATTCTAAAAGCAACTACGCTTATTTGTTTGAGTGGCACGAATACTATGCTCCAAAACTTCTGAACGAAATCCTTAAAAAGGGCCTAAGAGCAAAGGTGAGCCTTAAAACTTTTAAGGCTAATGGCAAATCGTATGACTATGGCACCATAATGATTCCTGCTAAAAATCAGGATTTATCAAGCTCAGAAATTTATACATTCTTGGATGATGCAGCAAAGGAAAGTCATATCAATATTGACGCGGTTTCAACAGGTTTAAACGACGGCATAGACCTTGGAAGTCGTAATTTTAGAAATTTAGAATTGCCTAAAGTTGCACTATTGGTCGGTGATGGCATGACATCTTACGATGCTGGTGAAATTTGGCATCTATTGGATACACGCTACGACATCGTCGCTACCAAACTAGACACTAAAAGTTTTGGACGTGCTGATCTAAGTCGATATAACACCATCATTATGGTAAATTCTCGCTCAGGTCTAAATGACAACAATACCAAAAAATTAAAAAGCTGGATTCAAGATGGTGGTACTTTAGTAGCTTACAGAAGTGCGTTGCGTTGGTTAAACTCTAAAGAATTAATGAAAATTGATTTTAAGAAAAACAACAATGTTACAGCAAAGAATATAAGCTACGAGCAGCGTGGTGATTTTAGAGGAGCACAGGTTATTGGTGGTGCCATTTTTGAAACCAAGTTAGATCGCTCCCACCCTATCAACTTTGGTTATAAGAATGATAAATTAGCCATGTTTAGAAACACAACGATATTTATCAATCCAGACAAAAACAGCTATAACAACCCAATTCAGTACACTAAAAACCCATTATTAAGTGGCTACATTTCTGAAGAAAACCTAGACAGCCTTAGCTTGTCGGTACCTTTAAAAATAGGTGGTATTGGTAGAGGAAATATCATAGCATTTACGGATAATACTAACTTTAGAGCTTTCTGGTATGGTACCAATAAGTTGTTGATGAATGCTATCTTTTTTAGGGATGAATTTTAACGTTATTGCGAGGAATGATGAACGATTGACGTGGCAATCTTTTCAATTTTAGTTATTTACAATGAGATTGCCACAGCCCTAAAGGCTTCGCAATGACGGTTCAATTAAGACACTTGCGAACCATTTTTAACCCTAGTTTCAGGATGCAATAGAAACACATCATCCACTTTTACAGCTCCCATTACTAAGCATTCACTCATAAAATTGGCAATCTGTTTTTTGGGAAAGTTGATCACAGCTACTATTTGTCTGTTTACTAAATCCTCTTTTTGGTACTGGGTTGTAATTTGGGCTGAAGATTTTTTCACTCCTAAATCACCAAAGTCTATAGTCAACTGATATGCAGGCTTTCTGGCATTAGGGAAATCATTGACTTCAATTATAGTGCCTATACGTAAATCTACCTTTGTAAAGTCATCGAAAGTTATCATTTTGTTAAGAGAATCGCCCATTAAATTTTGTAATTTTAAAGCAATAAAACTAAGGAATTAAATCGATATAAAACCATGGCACGGACAGAATCAAATATGTTACCACTAGGCACAAAAGCACCAGACTTTAGTTTAGTTGATACAAAAGACGACCAAGTAAAATCATTAGATAAACTCAAAGGAACCACAGGTACATTGGTTATGTTTATTTGCAACCACTGCCCTTTTGTGGTTCATGTGAGCTCTGAGCTTTCACAATTAGCAAAAGATTACATCTCAAAAGGCATAAAGTGTATTGCTATCAGCAGTAACGATGTGGAAAATTACCCACAGGATGCACCGCACTTAATGAAGCAAAATGCCATAGAAAATGAATATATCTTTCCATATCTGTATGATCAAACCCAAGAGGTCGCTAAAGCTTACGATGCAGCATGTACACCAGATTTCTTTCTGTTCGATGATAAATTAGAATTGGTCTATGCAGGTCAACTAGACGACTCAAGACCAGGAAACGGTATACCAGTTACAGGAGAAGACATACGAGCAGCAATGGATGCGCTGGTGGACAACAAACCTGTAAGCAAGGACCAAAAACCAAGTATGGGTTGTAATATTAAATGGAAGTAAAGATTAATGTCTACTATAGATTATCATCTCGTTGACGTATTTACCAAAACTAAATATGGTGGTAACCAACTTGCCGTATTTCTAGATTTTGATGATTTGGCAAATGCTGATACCATGCAGAATATTGCTAAAGAGTTGAATTTTTCAGAGGTTAGTTTTATAAAGAAACAACTTAATAGAAATACTTTTGATGTTAGGATTTTTACTCCAGAATACGAAGTGCCTTTTGCAGGACATCCCACTTTGGGCACTGCTTTTGTCATTTCAAAACACATCACTAAACAACCAACACCTAAACTCAATATTCAACTAAAACATGCTACTATCAATGTTGACCTTGAAACCACTGGCTCTATAGACGAGGCTCTTTTTACTATGACCCAAGCACAGCCAAAATTCATAGAAACTTATGAAATTAATACGATTGCTGAAGGACTAAATATAGACAAGAATGTCATCGATGCCTCAAAACCCATCGTAGAAATAAGCACTGGCTTACCTTACATCATAATTCCTGTGATTAATTTAGAGGCTATGAACCAATTAAATATTAAGGATTACGATCTTGAAAATTTTCTAAAAACTCACCAAAAACACAAAACTAACAGCCCTAGTAAATTGTCAACCTCATTATTTTTCGTCACCAGTGAAACTTTTGATAAGACCCATAATTTTAATGCACGGATGTTTTGTCTAGAAGGAAAAAAAGTAATAGAAGATGCCGCAACTGGCAGTGCCAACGGGTGTTTTTTGGCTTATTTATTAAAATATGAATCGCCTCATATTTCAGCTATAGTTGAACAAGGCTTTCAAATGAACAGAAAATCATTGCTATATTTAAACGGCACAAAGTCTGATAGTGAATATCAAATCAAAGTTGGCGGTCACGTTGTAGACATAGGCTCTGGAAAATGGAATATATAATCTAGAAACCTTAACTAAGCATAATAAATTGAATATAAAACTCGAAACCAAACGTCTTATCCTAAGACCCATCAACAAAAATGATGCGCATAATTTTTACGAGATGGACTCAAACCCAAGAGTTCATATCTATCTAGGCAATAATCCTGTGACTTCAATAGAGCAGTGCAAATCTAAAATTGAAGGGGTTTTACAACAGTATAAGGATTTTGGAGTTGGTCGGTTGGCCATGGAAAGGAAAGACACAGGTGAGTTTATAGGTTGGTCTGGATTAAAATTTGAACGCGAATTGCGCAAAGAGTTTGATTATTATGACTTAGGTTATAGATTAAAAGAAGAATTTTGGGGAAACGGCTACGCCACCGAAGCTGCCATAGCATCACTAGACTATGGCTTCAATGATTTAAAACTAAAAGAAATTTGCGCCGCAGCAGATGTAAATCATATCGCATCTAATACCATTCTTAAAAAAATAGGCATGCAACCTTCTGGCACTTTTGAGTATGAAGGTGATCTATGTAATTGGTACAAACTAACGAATAATGACCGACTAATGGCTAATGGCTAATGGCTAATGGCTAATGGCTATTCTACAAATTATCCAACTGATTATCGCTCCCGTCTTCACTGATCGTCCAGAAGAAACCGACAAAGAAAAACTGATCCGCAGCAGGTTTTAAGGCTCTTCTATTAAATTGTCCATTCATATCTGGTGAATTAGCATACTGATAACCGTTTACATTCTTAAAGCCCAACACATTATTAACCGAGAAGTATAGAATTTTCTGTTGATCTAAAAGATATGCCCAATTAAAACTTAGACTATTAAATGCTTTAGTGCGCTCCCTGAGAAATTCATCAGTATTTGGGTTAGTATAAGGTCTTCCTGATGAATAACTATAGGCTAATCCTACTTGGCTTTTCCAGCTATCTATCCAATACTTTCCAACAACAGATACATTATGATTAGTTGCAAAATTAGGCTGGGCAGATGTTTCAAAATTCCTATAGTTACGTTTTGTGTCCAAATAAGAATAGCTTACCCAATAATCTAAATTCTTAACACTTGTATTGTCTCGCCAAAAAATATCGACACCTTGAGCAAAGCCATCACCATTTGTGGTGTAATTACTTTCAAAAGTTGTAAACTCTGTATCATACTTTATTAAATTATCGTAATCTTTTCTGTAAGCTTCTGCCCTAAATATTTTACCGTCATTAACGTGCTGATAGTTAAGAATGTAATGTGTTGTTTTTTCCGAATTTAAATCGTTTTCAAACTTTAAAATAGAACTATTTGGGTTTTGAAAAAAGTTGCCATAGGCTAATGAAACCTGTCCGTTTTTAGATGTCTTATATGCTAAAGCTGTTCTAGGAGCAAAATCTGTAGTATTAAATATTGAACTGTGATCTGCTCTCACACCGACTTTAAGAGCCAAATCCCTTGAAAATATTAAATCTGCCTCAGCAAAACCTGCTGTGATGTTATTTTTAAAACCATAAGTTTCATCTATGGATCCGTCCTTAAAGTTTTCATTAAAATCAGTCACAAACTGCTCAGCACCAAAACTCAATTTAAACCTACTACTGAATCGTTTCTTTAGCTTTAGTTTTATGTGAGCTGAGTTTTCTCTATCCTCTATATCACTTGTCATTACTCCTATATCATTTTTGGCATAGGTATAGCTCAAACCTGTACTTAAGGTCCACCCATTTCCAAGAACACCTTTATAGGAAGTATTGAGATAAAAATTATTGTTATTCAACTTAAAATCCAATCCATTTTCAAGATTGATATCTTCTTGGGTCAATTCAAATTTTGAAGTATCAAAAGCTGCATAAAACTTTAGCATCCCGTTTTCTAAACGTTGTCTAAACACGGTTTCTCCTTGCGCTCCTTGGTATGGTGTTTCCCAATCATTTCTGTCTTTAAAAACGGCTAAATAAGGTGCTAAATTAATATATGTTGCATTGAAACTTAAGGATGATTTTTCCCATTTCTGGGTATTACCCAAAGCTGCACCAACGGTCATAATACCAATATCCGTTTTTTCCTGATCGGGTTCATCAATAGTATTTAATAATAACACACTAGATAAAGCCTGACCAAATTCGGAAGAATAACCACCTGTAGAAAACGTAATACCATCAAACAAAAACGGCGAATAACGTCCACGTGTTGGAATATTATTGGTTGTTGGTGAATATGGCGTGAATACTCTAATACCATCAATGAATATTTGCGTTTCATCCGCATTTCCTCCTCTTACAAACAGTCGACCATCTTCCGCTACATTCGTGGTTCCTGGCAGTGTTTGTAAGGCGCCTACAAAGTCACCCAAAGCGCTAGCCGTGGTCACCACATCTAAAGAGTTTAACACTGACACTTTGCTGTTATCGTTGGCTTCAAACGTACCAGCACTTAAAACAACAGCATCCAAAGATTCTACATCTTCCCTTAGTATTATTTGTAAGTTGGATAGTTTTGAAACATCATCAATAATCGTTTTGGTTTCATAAGATAGAAAGGAAATAACCAAAGTTTGAGTTCCTTTTTCTTCTGTAGTAAAAACAAATTTGCCTTCGTCGTTAGATGTGTCACCATCGTAAGTGCCATCTAAATATATATTGGCACCAACTATGGGTTGGTTTTTATGATCCACTACCTTTCCTGAAATTGTAGTTTGAGAATAGCTTAGGTTGATGAGACATAAGCAAATGATGGTGATTAATTTATTCATTTTTTGATTGATTAAAAGTTCGTTTTTTGATACTGAAACAAATTCAGTATAAATTGATGAAACAAACTTCAATCATTTTTACAAGGCTAAAAATTCCATTTTACCGAACTGTAAAATTTTAATGATGAATTGAATTTTTTATCCTAAATTCCACTCATGAAGCTAACCAACATAGAAAAACAATTCTCCATCCTATTTTTTATCATCGTTCTTTTTGAATTGATTACCGGAAATGCAGAAAACTTGAAAACAGCTCATTACATAGCCAAACCAGCCATTGTTATAAGTTTGGTTTTCCTTTTTGTAAAAACTTCAGTACATCTTTCAAAAAACATAAAGAGTTTAACGCTCTTCGCACTAGTATTCTCATTGTTAGGAGATGTGTTGTTGATGTTGGTAGATCAATCATCTCATTTTTTTACTGTTGGCTTAATTGCATTTTTGTTAGCCCATATTATGTACATCCTAGTGTTTTTGAAGCACAGAAACCAAAAGCAATCTGCCGTCGGGTTTATTATTATGCTTTTAATATATGCGTCAGGATTGTTCTATTTGCTGAAGGACGGTTTGGGAGAGATGCTTTTGCCAGTTACCATTTACATGCTTATTATTCTAGGTATGGCAACATCTGCATTTTTGAGGCAAGGTAAGGTTAACACCTTGAGTTTTAAGCTCGTATTTATAGGTGCTGTATTCTTTATGATTTCTGACAGTATTTTGGCTTTAAATAAATTTTATCAGCCCATTCCACTTTCCAATATTAATATAATGGTCACCTATGCCTTGGCACAGTATTTAATTGTCTTGGGAATATTAAAAACACCCCTAAAGTCTCCTCAAGGGGACAATCCAAGCAAGTAAAATCTATTTCTTAAAAGGTCTGATGATTAGTCGTGCTGCTTTATCAAAATTGATATAGTTATACGACCAATTGAACAGTACAATAACGCGATTTCTAAACCCGACTAAAGACATTAAATGAATAAACATCCATATAAACCAAGCAAAAAATCCACCGAACTTATAATGCTTTAAATCCACCACGGCTTTATTCCTTCCAATTGTGGCCATAGACCCTTTATCCTTATAAACAAATGGTTTCATCTCCTTACCATTTATGAGATTCAAAAGGTTTTTACCTAATAATGTCCCTTGTTGAATTGCAGGTTGCGCTACCTGAGGATGACCATTGGGAAAAGCTTCAGTTTCCATTAGGGCAATATCTCCAATGGCAAAAATGTTGTCATAGCCTTCAACCAAATTAAAACGGTTAACATGGTAGCGATTGGTCTTTTCCATTAGAGCATCTGCCTTTAGACCTTTTACGGGCGCTCCCGTAACTCCAGCTGCCCAAATTAGAGTTTCGGACTGCATTTTTAAATCAGAATTTGTGGTAACGTTTACGCCATCATAGTCTTCAACGAAAGTTTTGCAATGTACTTTTACACCCAATGCGCTTAAGAATTCTTCCGCTTTCTTAGAAGCGTGTTCGCTCATGGCACTTAGTACACGCTCATTACCTTCCATGAGATGAATGCTCATATCGTTAGCGTTAAGATCGTGATAATCCCTAGGTAGAATATGATTTTTCAATTCTGCTATGGCACCTGATAACTCTACACCTGTTGGACCACCACCCACAATAACGAAATTAAGATAAGCTTGGCGTTCTTCCTTAGAATCTGCAATAGCTGCTTTTTCAAAATTTTGCAAAATCAAACTTCTTATATCCAAGGCCTGGGAGACAGTTTTCATTGGCATACTATTGGATTCAATAGTTTTATTGCCAAAAAAATTGGTTTTTGTTCCTGTTGCGAGGACGAGATAGTCATAACTTAGGTTTCCTATGTCCGTAACAATTTCATTTCGCTCTGGCACTATCTCTTTAACTTCAGCAAGTCTAAAAAAAGAAGTTTTATGTTTTTTAATGATTTTTCTCAGAGGATATGCAATGGAATCTGGTTCCAATCCCGAACTCGATACCTGATATAACAAAGGCTGAAATGTATGATAGTTATGTTTATCTATTAATACAACTTGTACATTTTTGTTTGCCAGTTTTTTAGATAAATTAACACCAGCAAAACCACCACCAATGATAACTATTCTTGGCAGGTTTGACTTAGGAATATTCATGAGAAGCAATTAATTTCTCTTACAAAGATAAGGATTAGCAAATCCAAAATTTTATTTTTGAACAATATTGTAACAATACTTTAGTTACGACTACAAATAGATAACTAACCAATTTCATCAATTGAACAAAGAACTCGAACATAGTTTTGTTGAACAGTTGCAAAAGCATCAAAACATTGTACATAAGGTGTGTCGTTTATACACCAACAATAAGGATGCCCATAACGATTTGTTTCAGGAGATAACCATTCAGTTATGGAGAGCATATCCTAAGTTTAGAGGAGATTCTAAATTTAGTACCTGGATGTATCGTGTAGGATTGAACACAGCTATTACCCTGTATAGAAAATCGAAACGAAGGATTAACACCCAAGAGTTTGATAGTGTACAGTTTAAAATAAAAGCAGAAGAATATGATGATACTGAAGAACAGCAATTGAAGCTTTTGTATAATGCAGTACATCAATTAAACGATATTGAAAAGGCCCTTGTTTTTCTGTATTTAGAAGATAAGGACTATAGAGAAATAAGTCAGACTTTAGGTATAACTGAAGTTAACGCACGAGTAAAAATGAATCGTGTAAAAAAGAAATTAAGAACAATTTTAAATCCGTAATACTATGGATGAGTTAGAATTATTAAAGAAGGATTGGAACAAGGATAAATCCGATTACAAAAACTATTCGGATACGGACATCTATCCTATGCTGCATAAAAAATCGTCTTCTATTGTAAAGACCTTGTTTTATATCAGCATTGCAGAATTTGCATTTTGGATATTGGTAAATATACTTCCTTATCTACTGTCTGAAAAATACAGAGAACGTTTAGAAACAAGTTATGAAAACCCATTGTTTGTCGGTCTGTCTATTCTTAGTTTGGTTGTTATTGTACTGTTTATTTATTTACTTTTCAAATCATACAAAGCCATTTCCATTACCGATAGTGCAAAAAAATTAATGGAGAGTATTCTTAGAACCAGAAAGGTGATTAAGTACTATGTGATTTTTAATCTGGTGATGATTTTTATCTCTATACCTCTATCTCTTTATTTTGAATTTAATGAAAATATAGAATTTCACGACCAAGTTGAATCCATGAACTCTACACAAACCATGGTGCTTTACGCTGTTACTATTTTAATTACTGGTGTATTCTTATTGGTGTTTTGGCTATTCTATAAGTTACTTTATGGTATCCTATTAAAACGCCTCAACAGAAATTATGATGAGCTTAAGAAGCTTGAAGTGTAATTTTGGTTGAGTTGTTGAGTCAAATTCGACAATTATTCAGAACAAAATAAAACTATTGGCAAGAACAAAGAAAATCAAGGGGCTTACCAATCCCTCAACTCTTTGTTCAATCTTTCTTTTTCCTCTAGTTCTTCTTGCGGAATTACTTTTAAGAATGAAGGATGTTGCTCAATGGCATATTCAATCTTTTCAACAATATCGGCTATGGATTCATTTTCGTAATCAATTTCCAAAGGCTCTTTAATTTCAAAAGTCTGAAATATATTCTTCTTTTTAATTCTTAGTCCTTTTTTATCAAACGATCGTCTAAAACCGTCAATTACAATGGGTACAACAATAGGTTTGTAATGCTTTATGATATGTGCAGTTCCTTTTCTTATGGGCTTAAAAGGTGTTGTAGTTCCTTGTGGAAACGTCACAACCCAGCCATCATCCAAGGCTTTTTTAATGTTACTGATATCACTCATCTTTACCTGTCGATTGACATTCTGGCCCTTAGAACGCCACGTACGTTCAATACTAATAGAGCCTGTATAAGCAAATATCTTTGGAATCAATCCCGATTTCATGGTTTCTTTAGCTGCAACGTAATACATATTTAGCTTTGGGTTCCAGAGATAGCCTACATTTTTAATGCTATCTAATCGGCCGCTTAAGCTCGCATTAAACACATGAAACATGGCAATAACATCCGCAAAATAGGTCTGGTGATTAGATATGAACAATACGTTGGTATCAGGTAGGTTCTTTATAATTTCCGAGCCTTCAATCTGTAGTTCATTAAAACCTCTAAAGCGCCTGTGCGTTAAAAGACCAAGGATTCTAATGAGCCATTTTTTTACCCAAAGTATATGTCCGAAAGGATTTTTTTTGAATAATCCCATAAATTAGTTTCAGTTTTAGTCGACTACAAAAATAACAAATAAGACAAGCTATAGAACTTGTTTTAACAAGTCTTTTATTTCACCAAGCATCATGGCAGTTGCTCCCCAAACAATATGACCGTTTAATTTAAACGCCGGAACATCCACTTCAACATTAAAAGAAGTTGGCACTCTTGTAGTTATAACATTGGCATCATCTAAAAAACTATCGATATTCACTTCGATAATATCCTCTACCTCCTCGTCTTGTTTTATAAAATCTAATTTTACTTCAGATACAGCCACATGAGGGTAAACCATAAAATTACTAGGAGGAATATATAAGGGAGACATGGGTTTAAGAACCTGTACAGCAGAAACAGGCACACCTACTTCTTCTTCCGTTTCGCGTAACGCAGTATCCATTATGTCCCTATCGACTTCTTCATACTTTCCACCAGGAAACCCAACTTGTGCAGAATGTACACCTTTATACGTTTTACGTAAAATGAGCACCAAATAAGTCTCGTACTCTGTATTAGGATAAAACAATGCCATAACACCAGCTGTTTTAGCATTTTTATGCTTGGCTTTCATTTTTTCAGCTAATTCCAGTCGGTATGGTGGAGACATTTTTGCGTGCGATTGTTCGCCCAAAAGTTGAAGATGTTTTATTTTTACTACGGATTTTAAAAACGTATCAAAGCGCATTTATGAGATTTCGATTGGTTATAATTATAGCTTTATTTTTTTTGAATTGTGAAGATAAACAAACTTCAAAACAAACAAACACCTCTAAACAAAAAGATACTATAGTCGAAAAACCCAAAGAAATCCCTAAAAAGAAAACCAAACCAGAATTCCCTGTACTTACAGACAACAATGCCATGGAGTTCTTTTTAGAATATGAAAAAGAACACAAAGAAAACAAAGTGCGTATTTACACAGACTTTGGCAATATCGATATTTTACTCTATGATAAAACCAAATTCCACAGAGCAAATTTCATTTACCTCACTAAGCGTAATTATTTTGACGGTACGCAATTCTACAGAGTGGTACCAAATTTTGTGATACAAGGTGGTAGTAGTGATGATTATAACATTGCCAAACGACGCAGAAAAATTGGACATTATTTGCTTCCACCAGATACCAAACGTGGCTATACACATAAGCGCGGTGCTGTTTCCATGCCAAGTAGTGAAATGGAAAACGCATATAAACTAGCGTCGCCTTTTCAGTTTTTTATCATTCAGCGCCCTACGGGAGCAGCTTATTTAGATAAGGAATATACAGTTTTTGGAGAAGTGATTGATGGCATGGATGTCGTTGATGAAATCAATGCCGTGGAAACAGACGTAGGGGATTGGCCACTGCATAATGTATATATAAGGAAAGTGGAAATTATAAAATAATGGATTTGAGGTACTTTATAAAACTGGGAGTAATTATAGCTGCGATTTTGGTTTATATTTATTTTAGAAAGCAAAAATTTAAAGAGGAAAATGTTACGCGGTCAATAATTAATCAATATAAACAGAAAAGTATTCAACAGAAATTATATCAACCAACTGAAGAGGAAAAGTTGCAACAATTTGAATATCTAGAACAACTAATTTACACACTGATTGATCAAGACGAAGCAAACAAACTTTTAAATGTAATTAAAACTAGAAGTACCGAGTTTGACAGTAAATACAACTGGAATATATCTAATGAGCTTGTTTGTCAAGAAGTTTTAAATTATCAATTCAAAAATAATATTTATTTATATGGCTATTTTGATGTAAGTTCTGAATCCTCAGAATTAGATTTATATATAAGGAAGAATCTAAAGACAAATTTTGATCTTGACATGTCATTCCAAGACACTATTGACTTATCAGAACATAAATTTATTCATGAAGCATTTCCAAAATATGAGAACGCACTCAATAAGTTAGGAATTAAACTTAGAAACATTGACATAAATAGTGATAGCTATCAGGTTGTATTGATTACAGCAGAAGATTACAACAAAATTGATAAACTCATAAAATCAATGGACATGAAATTACAAATCATCAGTCCTTAATTTATAAAATAATTAGGACTCCCTTTTTTTAGATTTTAGTAACTTGTTTACCTAATTGTTTGAATCAGCAAAATTTAATTGTTTGTCATGCTGAACTCGTTTCAGCATCTAAATTTTCGAACTGAATAAGACTCTGAATTCCTGTCTACCGACAGGCGGGTAATTTAGAATGACAATATTAGCTTTTGAATAACAACCATAAACTAACTACAATGATCACTAAATCAATCAAAATTGCCGCACTAGGCAGTATTATTCTCTTTGCAAGCTGTAAAGACGAACCAAAAACCGAAGACAAATTAATGACTGACAATATACTTCTACAAGAATGGGAAGGCCCTTACCAAGGTGTTCCTGCTTTTGATAAAATGAACGTAGCAGATGTAAAGGAAGCTGTTGAAAAAGGTATGGAAATGCAACTAAAAGAAGTTGAGGCCATTGCCAATAACAAAGAAGAACCAACTTTTGAAAACACCATCGTCGCTATGGAAAGTGCTGGCAAGGAATTGCAAAGGGTCTTTGCTTATTACGGTATAATGAGCAGTAACATGTCTTCTCCTGAGTTTAGGGAAGTACAGGCGGAATTGGCACCAAAATTATCCGAGTTTCAATCTAAGATTTCCCAAAACGAAAAGCTTTTCCAACGCATTAAAGCGGTTTATGAGGCATCTCAAAAAAATCCGTTGGAACCTCAAGAGCAACGTGTTGTGGATTTAATCTATAAAAGGTTTGAAATGAATGGCGCAAATCTCAATGCTGAAAAGAAAAAGCGCTATGCCGAAATTAACAAGGCGCTGTCAAAACTCTATACCAAATTTGCAAATAACGTATTGCACGATGAAGAAAACTATGTCACCTATCTAACCAAAGACCAATTAGGTGGTTTGTCAGAAAGCTTTATAAAATCAGCCGCAAAAATTGCAGCCGATAAGGGTAAAGAAGGCATGTATGCCATTACCAACACGCGCTCATCCATGGATCCGTTTCTCACCTACTCTACAGAACGTGAGTTACGTAAGCAGGTATGGGAGAATTATTATTCCAGAGGAGACAATGCAGATGAATATGATAATAATGAAATCATTGCAGAGATTTTAAGACTACGTAAAGAACGTGTTGGACTAATGGGTTACGATAATTATGCCGAATGGCGTTTACAAGACCGTATGGCAAAAAATCCAGAAAATGCTATGGATTTAATGTTAAAGGTCTGGCCAGCAGCCACAGCTCGAGTAAAAGAAGAAGTTGCCGACATGCAAGCGGTCGCCAATGAACTTGGTGACAACATTACCATAGAGCCATGGGACTATCGCTATTATGCCGAAAAAGTTAGACAAAAGAAATACGATTTAGATAGTGACGAAGTCAAACAATATTTACAATTAGATAAGCTGACAGATGCTATGTTTTTTGTAGCAGGAGAATTGTTCAATTATAAATTCACACCTGTTGAAGAAGGTTCTGTTCCTGTATTTCATGAGGATGTCAATGTTTGGGAAGTGACGGATAAGGATTCTGGTAAACACATCGGGCTTTGGTATTTAGATCCTTATGCTCGCGAAGGAAAACGTTCTGGCGCATGGGCAACTACGTACAGAAGTTCTACCACCTTTGAAGGTGAGACCAACGTATTGGCTTCTAACAATTCTAATTTTGTAAAGCCTGCGCCAGGCGAAGCTGTTTTAGTGTCTTGGGATGATGCCACGACATTTTTTCATGAATTTGGACATGCTCTGCACTTTTTTGCTGCAGATGTAAAATACCCAACTTTACAAGGAGGGGTAAGGGATTATACCGAGTTTCAATCGCAATTATTAGAACGCTGGTTGTCTACCGACAAAGTCATCAATCAATTTTTAGTGCATCATGAAACAGGTGAGTCAATTCCTGCTGAATTGGTAGAAAAAATTAAGAAAGCATCAACTTTTAATCAAGGGTTTGGCACCACGGAATATTTAGCCTCAGCATTAATAGACATGAAGTTGCATTTAGCAGACCCAACTAACATCGACATTGATAAGTTTGAACGCGAAACCTTGGACGAACTCGGTATGCCAAAGGAATTGCCAATGCGTCATAGAACACCACACTTTGGTCATGTGTTTTCTGGTGAAGGTTATGCCACAGCTTATTATGGTTATATGTGGGCAGATGTATTAACTAGCGATGCTTCGGAAGCTTTTAGAGAAGCTGAAGGTGGCTTTTATGATAGTGAAGTTGCAGACCGTTTGGTGAAATATTTATTTGCACCACGTAATGCTATGGATCCTGCGGAAGCCTATAGGAAATTTAGAGGACGTGATGCTAAGATTGAAGCCTTGATGCGAGATCGTGGGTTTCCTGTTCCGCAGAGGTAATAATAATTTGAATACTAACTAATCAAAACAATATAATCATGAAAATTTTAAAGTACATCGCCATTATCATAGCCGTTTTAATCATTGGCTTTTTATTGTTGGGTTTATTAAAACCAGAAGTATCCTACGACAGTGAAATTGTAGCAGACAAACCCTTGCCAGAAGCTTGGGCTGTCGCTCAAGATGAAGCCAAAATGGCTGAATGGTTACCAGGATTCCAAAAGGTTGAACGTGTCAGTGGTACACCTGGTACTGTAGGAGCGGTATCTGATGTCTATTTTATTACCGATGGAGAAGAGATGGTGATTAGAGAAACCATTACCAAAATTGTACCTAACGAGACCATTGAAATGACCTTCACCTCAGATTTTATGGATATGGACTATAAACTGAGTATGGCTCCAATGGATGGTAAAACAAAAATCACATCCAAAACCACCACTGTAGGAAATGGCATATTAGCTAAATCCATGATGGCATTGGCAGGAAGTTCCATTAAGGCACAAGAAGAAACCAATCTTGAGAATCTTAAAAAAGCGATTGAACAGAACACTAAGGATTATTTCCCTGTTGAACAAACGATGAAAGAAGATAAAATGACCACTGAAAATGAAGAAATTAATTAACATAGCAATTATAGCATTGACCATCTATTCGTGTCAATCCCAAACCAAAGACAAAACCACTAAAATTGTTGGAGGACGATGCGAAGGTTGCGAAGCTCTATTTGAATATGGTGACAAAAAATTGTCTAACATTGATACCTTACCAAAATTCGAAGTCTCTGAGCCAAAGCTAAAAATTACGGGAACAGTATATCAAAAAGATGGTAAAACACCAGCTTCAAATATTATACTTTACATATACCACACTAATGAAAATGGGATATATGAAACCAAAGGTGATGAAAAAGGTTGGGCAAAGCGCCATGGCTATATTCGTGGTTGGGTAAAAACCAGTTCTGATGGCAGTTACACGTTTTACACCTTTAGACCAAGCTCCTACCCTAATACTTCAGCACCTCAACATATACACATGACGGTAAAAGAACCGAATACCAATGCCTATTATGTTGATGATATCATGTTTGAGGATGATAAATTCCTAACGAATGAATTTAAGGAGCGTTTGGGACAACGTGCAGGTTCTGGTGTAGTACTTCCAAAAATGGAGAATGGGATTTTGCACGTTAAACGAGATTTAGTTTTAGGTCGTAATATTCCTGATTATGACTAAGTAAATTAGAGCAACTTTTTAAATACATGAAACTAAATCTCACGTTTATTCTTCTTTTACTTTTATTTGGTTGCAAAAATCAAGAAGACATCAATTTATGTATTGAGAATTTACCATCAAAAACCATTGACGCACAGCGCCAATTGGTTTCTGTACATACCGGAAACAAAAGCTTAAGTACAGATTATACCATAAACAGCAGAACAACTCCAAAGGAGCGCTTAATGACCAGACGATATTTATCTGATGTTTTAAATCAGTTGAATTTAAAAGCATTAGAACACGATTATAGAGAACCAAACTCAAATGTTTTTATTGACTTATTAGTCAATCCGTTTAAAGGGACTAACTTATATACAATCATTCCTTCAACCATAGAATCTGATGAATATGTTCTATTAGGAGCACATTACGATACTGCCAGAAATTGTCCTGGTGCAAACGATAATGCAACCGCTATGGCACTTCTCTATGGAGTCGCAAAAAAATTATCAAATGTTCCTGTAAGGCAAAAAAATGTGATGATTGTGTTTTTTGATCAGGAAGAAGAAGATTTAGTTGGTAGTAGAGCTTTTGCCAAATACCTTAAGAAGAAAGATTATAAGATTCACTCTGTTCATACTTTTGACCAAATTGGATGGGATAAGGATTTAGATAAGGCCGTAGAAATTGAATTGGCAACTAAGAAACTTGAAGAAATTTATAGAGAGAAAGCCTCAGAGCTTCAAATTCCTATCCACACGACCAAAGTGAACTCCACAGATCATCAATCATTTAGAGAATTGGGGTTTAACGCTTTGGGAATTACCGAAGAGTTTGCTAATGGTGATACAACACCGTTTAAGGACACTCCAAAAGATACATTTGATACTGTTGATTTTGAGTATTTAGAATCGACCACAAATTTGGTTTTTGAAGTCATAAACCACATCATAACCCAAAATTGACATGACTAATAAACCTAGAACTCTTTATACTGTAATTCTCGTATTGTCACTATTTCTATTTTTGATAAAAGGTATTCAATATGCTGTATTGGGCAGTTATATACCTCTTGTTTTAGCTTTGGTAATATGTATGCTCTTTTATCTCAACCGAAAAAACAAAAAATCTTTGGATATACTTATTAAGATTTGGGCCCTTCTAATAATTATTTGGTCATTATTAAGGTTATTAATCGGCACTGCAGATCAATTTGGTAAAGAATTAATGGAGAATCATCTACAGGAAAACCTTGGAGTTACAGGCTCACTGATAAGTCTATTATTTTTAGTTGTTGGTTTTTATCTTTTCAATAAGAAAAGAAGACAACAATGGCTCAATTAATCTTCCTTTCTATACAAACTTGGCAGGCTAATTTTAAATTTAACCGCAAGAAGCCTAACAGTAATTACCACCAAGCCAGCTATAATAAACAAATAGTTTCTTTCTTCTAAAAATTGTAAGAGTAGAAAATACGTCAATCCACCCAATATACAAGCTGTTGCATAAATTTCCTTTCTAAATATTACAGGAATCTCATTGCACAACATATCTCGAATGACTCCACCAAAGCAAGCCGTCATAGTTCCTAAAGCAATACATATAATGGGATGTAAACCTGCGACCAATCCCGTTTCGATACCCACTACAGTGTAGAGTGCAATACCAATGGTATCAAATAAAAATAAAGAGGTTCGCAAATATGAAATCCGCTTTCTAAAGATTACAGCAAATACTGCCGAAGCTGTTATCACATAGACAAAGGTCATATTCCGCATCCACGATACTGGCTCTAGACCTATCATTACGTCGCGTAAGGTTCCGCCACCAACAGCAGTAACAAATGCAATAATAAGAACACCAAAGGCATCCATGCGCTTATTCATGGCTACAAGTGCTCCAGAAATGGCAAAAGCTATGGTTCCTAGTATGTCTATTATTTGGAAAAACATGATTATTATTTTAAACTACAACTGTCACACTGAGCGCAGTCGAAGTGCTAATGAAATACTATACTTATTTATCCCAAAGCTATTTTGGGATAAGCGATATTCTTAATTCTGCTAAGATCCCGAAACTGCGTTCGGGATAAGCGATATTCTCAATTTTGAATGCGCAAGCTTTTCAAAATTGGAATCCTGCTTACATGTTTTGAGTATAGTAGTTATAGTCTTTAAGAATAGTGTCAATAAACTTAACGTCATATAACTTCGTCTCTATACCAAGCGTATCACAGATTTTATTTTTTAATAAAGTCAAAGTCTTAAAATCATTGTTCTTTTTAGAGATTGTAAAGGCTTCTTTTATAATTCTTACATCCTTATCTGACAGTTGTGTAACATTACTAAACACAGGTACGTAGTCGTCATTGATATCTTCAAGAATTGTGCTTGTTATTCTATGCTTTTTCTTTACACTAATTACAACAGTGCCAGCCGCTGCATCACCAACACGTTGTTTTTTATCAGAGAGAAGAATACTTAAAATTCCTATAGATGAAAAGAACAACCAAATGTCTATGATTCTCAACATCCAACGTACCATAAAATTGTACCATTGCGTTGGTGTACCATCAAAACGAACCACTTTTATTTTCATAATCATTTTCCCGACTGTCTGTCCTCCGAAAATGATATGGCACAACACAGAATAAAAAAATGCAGGCAAGGTAAACAGACCCAAAAAACCACGCTTGGTCCAACCGTCTGCATCAAAAATTTCAGATAAGTTTACCAAGTTCTCCATAATGGTGATATAGGTGATTAAAATAATACCATCAATTAAGAAAGCCACCATGCGCTCACCCAAACCAATTAACTTGTAATCTAGGTTGACATTTTGTGCGGTGTTAATTGCTAATTTGCCCATGGAAATGTATATTCGTTTTAAAGAACTCTTTTAATCTTTTTTAGTTTGCTAAAAAATTGCTGTTTTTGCCCTATTTTTACCTTTTTATCGTTCCGTAGCTCTGCTATGCAACTCAAAAAAGCTCTCAATAGAACTAAAAAACTTCTAATTTTCGCTTAAACTCAAAAAGTTTAAATGAATTCATAATTGAAATGATTTATGCGCGAGGCGTCTTTCGTGAAGCAAAATAAGGAAAAATGGATTGGTTTTGAAAACGCATTGGATAATAATGCTAAAATAAATCCAGACGACTTAGCTTCATACTATATTCAACTTACAAACGATTTATCTTATGCCCAAACCTACTATCCTGGCAGCAAGACGTTATTGTATTTAAATTCGTTGGCTTCGCAAGCGCATCAGAAAATTTATATCACCAAAAAAGAATCAAAAAACAAGATTATTTCGTTTTGGCGCGATGAGTTTCCATTGTTTTTTTACCAGTACCACAAAACCTTGTTGTATTCGTTTTTAATATTCATGTCGGCTGTGATAATAGGCGTCATTTCAACATTAAACGATGACACCTTTATTAGACTTATCTTGGGTGATGCTTACGTAAACATGACCTTAGAGAATATTGAAAAAGGTGAACCTATGGCAGTTTACAAAAGCGGCAGCAATATTGGAACGTTCTTAGGAATCACGATTAACAATATAAGAGTAGCCATATTTGCCTTTGCACTCGGAGTATTTTTTAGTGTTGGAACGGTTTGGGTTCTTTTTAGTAATGGGATTATGTTAGGGTCTTTCATCACTTTCTTCTACAACTATGGTATTCTCGAAAAAACCTCCACAGTTTGGCTACATGGCACCATTGAGATTTCTGTTATTGTAATTGCAGGTTGTGCTGGTCTGGTAATGGGCAATAGTTTTTTATTTCCAAAAACATTTTCCAGACGAATTGCATTTATGAAAGGAGCCAAGGATGGACTTAAAATTGTAGTAAGTACCATTCCGTTTTTTATAATTGCTGGCTTTATTGAAGGCTTTATAACACGCTATGGTGAACAGATGCCTTGGTTTTTGGCTTATGGAATTATTTTTATTTCGCTTTTTGTCATTATATATTATTACATCATATATCCTATTTTATTACATAAAGCTTCGACTATTGGGCGCTCTGAAGCTCAATCTAATTTAATCCCCAAACCAGAATTAACGTGAACGAGAAATATATCGAATTAAGAACCCGAAGTACGTTTGGAGATATTATCAATACTTACTTTTTATTTCTAAAACATAATTTTAAAGCCTATACCAATTTGTATTTAAGGTATAACGCTATCAGTATTATCCTAACATTGATTTGTTCTTATCTACTGGTGACTGGCTTTATGGGACTGGTAAGTCGTGATTTTAGATTCGGAATGGGCAATAATGTAGCTACCGACAATTATTTTATTGCTGGTGCCATCATTCTCTTTTTAGTTGTCTTTATCACATCCTTGATCAACTATAGTTTTTCTAGTGCTTATCTCGCTGAATACGTAAAAAATGATGGTGAGATTGTTTCAAAAAATATTTGGAAAAGCATTTTAAGAAATATAGGTACTATCATACTTTTTATTCTCATTGGAGGACTTTTGTACATCGTATATATAATTATTTCTATGGTAGTATCTTTTATTCCATTATTGGGAATGATTATTCAGTATGGTTTAAGTTTTACGATGACTGCTATTTTTGGGCTAACCTTTATGTCTATCTTTTCAACAAAAAAAGGGTTTGGTGAAGCTATTTCAGAAGGTTTTGATTTAACCTTTTCTAATTTTTGGCGTGTAATTTTGTTCGGGTTGGTTATTGGGATATTAAATCTTATGATTACAGCTTTAATTATTTCTGTACCTAGTTTTATTATTGGTATTTATTCCTATTTTTCTGTGGATAGTAATGTTGATATTACCTCAAGTACTTTTGCAACCCTATTATTTACTTTTGGTTTCGCTGCATTTTTATTGTCTTTTATTTATACTCAAGCCTTGTCGCAAATATCCTATGGTATTCTGTACTACAACCTCTACGAAGTGAAGCACAATGTCTTTCTTCAAAAGAAAATAGATCAAATAGGTGCTAATGAGTAAATCAAAGCTCAAACATATAAGCACATCTATTGTGGCATCATTTTACGCTTCCAAGTTATGGGCTCAAGATAATGTGGTGAAACGCGATTCATCAAATCTAGATGTGACGTACTTTAAAGACAATTTTAAAGATAATTACTCAGGAAACGATTTTAATTATTCCATAAACGATACTGGTGGCATCAATTTAATACAACGTATCCTCAGGTCCTTTTTCACTTGGCTGGGAGATACTTTTGGATTTGATATTGATTGGTTGGATTACCAAACCTTAGAATATATTGTGTATGGTTTATTAGGAGTAATAGTACTTTATCTGCTCATTAAATTTCTGTTGCAAAGTCCAATAGCTTCTGTCTTTAAAAATGAAGACAAGGCTATAGAAGGTTTTACTTATGTTGAAGAAAACATAGAACAAGTTGATTTTGACAAGCTTATTAAAAAAGCAATAAAGCAAAACAACTTTAGATTAGCTACACGATACATGTATCTAAAAACGCTTAAAGTTTTGGCTAGTAAACAAACTATTGAATGGCACTATGACAAAACCAATTCAGATTATCTTAACGAGATAAAAGATTCTAAATTAAAAAGCTTATTTAAACGTGTGTCTTACATATACGACTACGTTTGGTATGGCGAGTTCCCTATAGATGAAGTAAGCTTCAATAAAAATAAAGACGATTTCAATCAACTTATAAAAACGACTAAGCATGGATAAGCGTTCTAAAATAGCGCTCTATATTATTGGTGCTGTCATCGTTTTTATGATGATTGCAGAAGTCACCAAACCCAAACCTCTTAATTGGAGAGACTCTTACTCTGCTTCCGATAAAATTCCGTTGGGTTGTTACATTCTTTTTAATGAATTGGAAACATTTTCTGACGGTGAGATATTGACCTCAGAACGGACAATTTATGAATACCTAAAACGTGTTGACACTACAACTCCAAAATCATTGGTGTTTATCAACAACTACCTCAGTTTTGATAAAGAGGAATCATTGGCATTAATGGATTTTGCAGAGAAAGGCAACACGGTTTTTATGAGTGGAAATTACTTTTACGGTAATGCCATAGACTCATTAAACATAGCTGTAGTAAGACAATACAATAATCTTTACAAAAAAGAATCTGACCATAAATTTACTAGCCCAAGCTTACAAAAGAACAATCGCTTGTTTAAGGATGTTATAGAAAATAGTCATTTTAGCTCTATAGATACATTAAACACTACAATTTTAGGCACTGTAACCACTAAAGACGAGGATGATTTTGATGAAACCAATCCAAATTTTATTAAAGTAAATGTTGGTGAAAATGGTGGGCAGTTTATATTGCACACCAACCCTTTTGCTTTTACCAATTATCACCTTATGGCAGATAAAGCAGATTATGCTGCAACCGTTTTATCTTATTTACCAAAACAGCAAATTATCTGGGACAACAATTACAAAAGTGGGCGTAAGGTAATCACCAGCCCTCTGCGTTTTATACTGAACAACCCAGCTCTAAAATGGGCGTTTTATATCAGCTTGTTTGGCCTAATATTGTTTGTGATTTTTAGAGGAAAACGCACCCAACGTATTATACCTGTAATCAATAAACTGGAAAATGCCACAGTGGATTTTACCAGAACCATTGGAGAGTTATACTACCAACATGGAGATTTTTCCAATATCATTGAAAAGAAGATTAATTATTTTCTAGAGTTTGTTAGATCGCATTATTATTTGGACACCAATCAGCTCAATCAAAATTTTATTGAAAAATTAGCCGTTAAATCTAGCAACACAAAAGAAGACGCTAAAGCTTTAGTGGATTACTTAGTCTTTTTAAAATCGAAAAAAAATCACAGTGAGCAAGAGCTCATAGAACTGAATAAAAAAATAGAACACTTTACAAAACATAAGTTATAATGGAAGATCAGAACACGCCATCATCAGAACATTTAGATGATACCAACCTCAATGAGGCAAATACCAGTAATGAACCTGTTGAACAGGCTTCAGAAGACTTTAAAAGTCGAATTGACCTCAAGCCTCTGCAAGATAGTGTTGAGCAGATAAAGCAAGAGATTGCAAAATTCATAGTTGGGCAAAATGAAATGATTGAACTGTTGATTATTTCTATACTCACTAATGGCCATTCGCTAATCGAAGGTGTTCCTGGTGTAGCTAAAACTGTAACGGCAAAACTATTGGCAAAAACCATGGATGTGGATTTTAGTAGAATTCAATTTACACCAGATTTAATGCCGAGTGATATTCTGGGAACTTCAATTTTCAATGTAAAAAATAGTGAGTTCGAGTATAAAAAAGGCCCTATTTTTTCTAACATTGTTTTAATTGACGAAATTAACAGAGCTCCCGCAAAAACACAAGCGGCCTTATTTGAGGTTATGGCAGAACGCCAAATCACTATGGATGGCATTCGTTATGATATGGCACCACCGTTTTTAGTATTCGCTACTCAAAACCCAATTGAGCAAGAAGGTACCTATCGCTTACCAGAAGCACAATTAGACCGTTTTCTGTTTAAGATAGAAGTAGATTATCCGTCGCTTGAGGACGAAGTTCAAATTTTGGTAGATAATCACAAAAGACAAGACACTATGGATTTTAATACCATAACTGCTGTGTTATCTGCTGATTCCATTAAAAACTATCAAGATTTAATTAAGCATATCGTAGTAGAAGACAACCTTCTTAACTACATCGCTTCTATCGTAAACAATACACGTAATAATGCCAATTTGTATTTAGGTGCTTCACCAAGAGCGTCCATTGCCATTTTAAATGCTGCTAAGGCTAATGCTGCCATTAACGGTAGGGATTTTGTAACTCCAGATGATATTAAGCGTTGTACCAAAGCTGTTCTAAAGCATCGATTGGTGTTAACACCAGAGCGCGAAATGGAAGCCTTTACGGTTGATAAAGTTGTGGATCAAATATTAGAAACTATTGAGATTCCGAGATAGTGAAGCGCTTATTTAAACATACCTATTTAACCTTTCGGTTTTTTATAATCGCTATCGCTTTTGTGATACTTTTTATTCTGGCATATCTATATCCAGGATTATTAGAAATTGCATCACTTTTATTCTTTGTGGCTGTTGGGTTAGTTCTTATTGATATTATCTTATTATTCAAACAAAAAGGCATTTCGGCCTCTAGAATTCTTCCGGAAAAATTGAGTAATGGAGACGATAATCCTATTGAAATAACACTTCAGAATAACTATAACTTTAAAACTGATCTGTTATTAATCGACGAAATGCCGTTTCAATATCAGAAACGCGATTTTGAAATTAATACACAACTTAGCAAACACGATAAAAAGAAAATCACCTATACATTAAGACCGTTAGAACGCGGTGAATATTACTTTGGTAACCTAAATGTGTATGTAAATTCACCCATAGGTTTAGTGACCAGACGTTTTCAGTTCGCCAAAGATGCCATGGTACCAAACTACCCATCCTTTTTACAGTTGCGCAAATACATGCTTTTGGCATTTTCCAATAAGTTATTTGAGTATGGCCTAAAGAAAATAAGGCGTATTGGACACACCATGGAGTTTGAGCAGATAAAGGATTATGTTACTGGTGATGATATAAGAAACATTAACTGGAAAGCGACAGCCAAGCGTAATCAGTTAATGGTAAATCAGTTTCAGGATGAACGGTCGCAACCTATATATAGCGTTATTGACAAAGGCAGAGCCATGAAAATGCCTTTTGAAGGTTTGAGCTTATTGGATTATGCTATAAATGCCACTTTGGTAATTAGCAATGTAGCATTAAAAAAGCAAGATAAAGCAGGTATGTTTACGTTTTCGCGCAAGGTTGAAAACAAGGTAGTCGCTGAGCGCAGACCGTCTCAGATGAATAAAATTCTGGAAACCCTATACAACGTCAACACAGATTTTTCGGAATCAGATTTTTCGAGATTATATATAGACATAAAACGAAGCCTTACCCAACGCGGCCTACTTCTACTCTATACCAATTTTGAAACTTTAGATGCATTACATCGTCAGTTACCTTATCTGCAAGCCATTGCTAAAAATCATCTTTTGGTAGTTATCTTTTTTGAAAATACAGAGTTACATAAACTCACAAATCTTGAAGCTCATAACACCTTTGACATTTTTCAAAAGACCATTGCAGAAAAATTTATGTATGAGAAGAAACTGATTGTTAATGAACTCCAGAAGCATGGTATTCAATCTATTTTAACAGCGCCAGAGCATCTAACCATTAACACGATTAACAAGTATTTAGAAATAAAAGCCAGAGGATTAATTTAGAAATAGCTAATGGCTAAATTAACAACTCATCACCTTAAAACTACAATTGAGTAATTACAATTATAGCAAAGAGAATGTTTGTCGGATATTTGAATCATCAATCAAAAACAAATAACCATTAAACACAATTATTATGAAAAATTTTATTTTATCAATCGCACTAGTATTAGCCACAGCTATTGGATTTTCACAGGAAGAAGACAATGGTATTACAATCACAGTTACAATAGACAATGTAACTAATGACAACGGAAAAGTATTAATGTCTCTACACACATCTGAAACCTTTATGAAAGGGAAAGGAATCCAAGATGCAGAATCTGCAATTAAGGATGGGAAAATTACAATTACATTTGAGAATGTTCTACCAGGTGATTATGCCATTTTAGCTTTGCACGATGAAAATAGCAATGGAAGAATGGATTTTCAAGACAATGGTATGCCAAAAGAATCCTTCGGTATGTCTAACAACGTTATGCTAATGGGACCGCCACAATATGATGATGCTAAATTTAAAGTTGAAGACAAAGATTTAGAGTTAAATATTAGATTTTAATATGACATATTCCAAGTAAAAAATTAAGGTCGTTAGCAATGTTGCTAACGACCTTTTTTATGATCTGCGATTAATCATTTTTAACAGTACTTTATGATATATTTAATATCTGAAAAATGAGATTTTTCGCACCTTTGAACTTTCGCTAAAATTAAAATTCTTGTGTCAGGATTAGTGAGATAAGCCCTGAATTTTTTAAAGAAAAAGTTCTTGGATACAAGATAATAAAATTGAGGAAAAATCGTAAAAACCTTTGGATTAATTTCTAAGGGTTTTTCTCTTTTAATCAAACAGTTTCACCCAACCAAGCCTTCATCATCCATACTGTTTTTTCTTGCTCGGTGATAAAATCACTCATCATGGCGTTAGTACCTTCGTCATTGGCCTCATCAGAAGACTCTAAAATAGAGCGTTCAATTTTAAGTAGTTCAGTGAGAGAATCCACAATAAGCTCAACTGCCTTATTATCTTGAGAAATGTTTTTCCCGACTGGTACTTTTGCTGCTTTGGTGTAATCATCAAACGTATGCAACGGTGTTGCTCCTAAAGTTAAAATACGTTCTGCAATTTCATCTACCTTTAGATTTGCATCTGTATAAAGCTCTTCAAACTTAACATGAAGATCGAAGAAAGCTCTTCCTTTAATATTCCAATGTATGCCTCTTAAGTTTTGGTAATACAACTGAAAATTTGCCAACAATTGATTTAACTCATCTGCTAATTCTTTTGTTTTTTCGGTATCTAAACCTATACTATTTAATGTCATAATCTTTTCTATTTTTTGTGTAAAACAAATTTAGTTCACAACTAAAGCTTTTAAACTATAGTTTTTATAAATAGTTTTTATATTTTTATAGCCTAAATGAATACTCATGACAATCACACAACTTAAATACGCCTTAGCCATAGCGGAGCACAAGAACTTTACAAAGGCTGCAGAGAAATGCTTTGTTACACAACCTACTCTCAGTACTCAAATCCAAAAACTTGAAGATGAATTAGATGTAACCATTTTTGACAGAGGTAAAAAACCCATTGAGCTCACAGATGTTGGTAGGAAAATTGTATTTCAGGCTCGGAACATTGTTAATGAAGCGGAACGTATACAAGATATTGTAGATCAACAAAAAGGGTTTATTGGTGGTGAGTTTAGATTGGGTATCATCCCAACTGTAATGCCAACCCTTTTACCAATGTTCTTAAATAATTTCATTAAAAAATACCCGAAAGTAAAATTAAAAATAGAAGAGCTTACCACTGAAGAAATTATAACCCGTATCAGCGATGGTCACTTAGACGCTGCTATTGCCGCTACACCTTTAGAGAGCGACAATATAAAAGAGCGTCCTTTGTATTACGAGCCCTTTGTTGCTTATGTACCTACCAACCATAGACTACGTGACAAGAAAACCCTCGAAGTTTCTGATCTTGAAATTGACGATATGTTGCTATTAGAGGATGGACACTGTTTTAGAGATGGTGTCATTAACTTATGTAAAGCCTTTAAAAATCAGATAGATGATCATTTTCAGTTAGAAAGCGGCAGTATTGAAACACTTATAAAACTGTCTAACGAAGGTATGGGCATGACGCTTCTCCCCTATCTACACACTTTAGATATTAAAGAAAAGTTGAATCCTAACCTAAGGCACTTTGCCGAGCCTTCTCCAGCAAGAGAAGTAAGTTTAATATATCATAAAAGTGAACTTAAGATGCAAATTATTGATGCATTACACAGTTCAATTTCTGGTATTATTCGTGGAGCTATAGCTTTTAGTAATGTTGAGATTGTTAGTCCACTAGCAAAATAACTAGCAAAACATCAAATAAAAAAGAAGCGACTCGTAAGTCGCTTCTTTTTTATGTTTTTAAATATATTAGACATTGATTTAATTCTGGGTTTTGATTGATTAGGGACTGAATAAAAATTCTTAATTCCTCGAGTTCGTGAGGCAGTAAACGTTTTACTGCTTTTTGCACTTCCTTACAGAATAATGTCACATCAAAACTAACCTTGCTGAGTACGGTTTTAGTGTACTCGTACATTGCTCTCGCCATAGGTAATTTAAAGTTTTAGGTTCTACAAAAGTAATTTTTCTCTATAGGCTATTGTTTCAATTAACGACTTCAAGTTATAAAAAATTTGAAAGAATCTAATAAGTTTAACAGCTTATTATGTTAAAAGTATAATTACTACGTTGAGTACAAATAATTATAAAAGAGAATTCTTACATTTTAAGTCATTGATTTACAAAAGCTTAATACTAAAACCTATTATCACCATCTAACAAATCGCCTAAACCGCCAAGAATACTACCTTCACCTTTAGACTTTCCTCCGCCTTTTGCTGCAGACGCTAAAACACGTCCTGCCAATCTACTAAATGGTAAGGATTGTATATATACTTTTCCTGGTCCGCGTAGTCTAGCAAAAAATAAACCTTCACCTCCAAAGATGGAGTTTTTAATGCCTCCTACAAATTCAACATCGTAGTCCACACCTTGCGTGAAACCAACAAGACAACCAGTATCTACACGTAAGGTTTCACCTGCTTGCAAAGTCTTTTCTGCCATCGTACCACCTGCATGGACAAACGCCATACCATCACCTTCTAACTTTTGCATAATAAAACCTTCACCGCCGAAAAGACCTCTTCCTAATTTTTTTGAAAACTCTATACCAACACTTACACCTTTTGCTGCACAAAGAAAAGCGTCTTTTTGGCAGATAAACTTTCCTCCAAATACATTTAAGTCTATCGGAATAATTTTTCCAGGATATGGAGATGCAAACGATACATTGCGTTTTCCCGTAAGGTCATTATAAAATGCTGTCATAAACAAACTTTCGCCTGTAAGGATACGCTTACCCGCTCCTAGAATTTTACCTAAAAAGCCTTTATCATTTTGAGATCCATCGCCAAAGATGGTGTCCATCTTAATACCATCGTCCATCATCATAAAACTTCCCGATTCTGCGATGACTGCTTCTTGTGGATCGAGTTCTATCTCTACATATTGCATTTCTTCACCGTAAATTCGGTAATCTATTTCGTGGGCATTTCTGTCTGTAAAGTCTGGTAATTTTTCCATGATATTTTTTGTTTTTAGTTGATTCAATTATATGTTGTGGAAAATTGGTTTTTGTTACATATAAAATTATTGCTAGAATTAATGAGATTGCCACGCTTTGCTCGCAATGACATTAACTTTTAACTTTTTACTTCTAACTTTTCACTTTCAAAGTCCATTCAAAATTAAAAGAAGACACCTCCACTCCATCTTTATTAACACCATTTGAATTTAGCCATACGGTTTGCCCTTCTCCGGTTTCAATTGCTTTTGCAATAGCCTCATCTATTTTATAGCCTTCTTTGCATTTAAAGGTGATTCTTCCTGTTGCTTTTTTAGTAAACGAAGTATTATTATTGGCCACCAACATAGAAATCTTTTTACCGCTTTCCCTTATTTTTTTCATCACCAAAGCACCAGTCGTTAACTCAGCCGCCATACCTTGTACAGCCCAAAACATAGAGTTGAATGGATTTTGATTAATCCAGCGGTGTTTTACAGAGACCACGCAGGTTGTATCATCTATATGCTTAGTTCTTACTCCCGTAAAGTAGGCTGCAGGTAGTTTAAACAAAAGGAACTTATTGAGTTTAGACGGTGACATATTCATGTTGAGGGTTTAAAATTTCCACTAAAATAATTGAAATATCCCAACACTACTAATGTTAAAAAAATGTTAATTTTTAGTACTATGCGTAACATAATACCTTTTTAAAGACATATATTTGTATAAGAAACTATTATATACTTTTAAAAAATGATAGACAACCACCATAAAAATTTAGCGACATTCATACATTTGTCCACCTTTTCGAGGTTTATTATTCCGTTTGGAAATTTTATAGGTCCAATAGTGTTATGGGCAGCGAATAAGGAAAAGTCAGAATTTATAGATCAACATGGTAAGCAGGCCATTAATTTTCAGATTAGTGTTTTGTTGTATGCCATTATTATAGGTACCATAAGTGTTCCGTTTTTCATCTTTAAACTTTTTAGAGGCTTAGATTTTATCGATTTTCATGGATTTCATGATTTTCATATCAACGTAGGTGAACCCTCCCCTCTATTATATATAGGAGGTGGATTAGGCGCCTTAGCTATAATAGCATTTATCATAGAATTAGCACTGATCGTAAGAGCAAGCTTAGCAGCAAGGGATGGAAACAACTATAAATATCCGCTGACCATTAATTTTTTAAAATAATTTAAACTGATTTATCACGCTAAAATTAATCAAAGTGTTATTTCAGTATTTCATCAATAATCAATCAAAAAATGAACAGTTTAATTGAATTAAAGAACCATATCACATGACACGAGCGCAATCAATAATTTTAAATGAAACAATATGCTGCGTGCGCGAACTGCATGTGACTTTAATAAAAAATAGAAAACACACATGAAAATAGAAAACACAAAAGCACAAATGCGTAAAGGTGTTCTGGAGTATTGCATCTTATCCATCTTAAAAGATGAAGATGCCTATGTTGCAGAGATTCTGGGCACATTAAAAGACGCAAAAATGCTTGTTGTAGAAGGAACTATTTATCCACTATTAACAAGATTAAAGAATGCTGGACTACTCAGTTACCGCTGGGAAGAATCCACATCTGGACCGCCTAGAAAATATTATGGTCTTACGGAAACAGGAAAACTGTTTCTAAACGAATTAAACTCCACATGGAGCGATTTACAAAATGCAGTTAACCTAGTAACCAGTACAAAAACAACGAAAAAATGAATAAAACAGTCAATATAAATTTAGCAGGTATATTCTTCCATATAGACGAAGATGCATATCTTAAATTACAACGCTATCTTGAGGCTATAAAACGTTCATTTACAGACTCTCAAGGACGTTCGGAAATCATTTCGGACATTGAAGCACGCATCGCAGAACTGTTCTCGGAGCGTATAGAAAACGACAAGCAAGTTGTTGGTATTAAATTAGTAGATGAAGTCATTGCTATTATGGGACAACCAGAAGATTATTTGGTTGATGACGAAATCTTTGAAGACGAACCGCGCGCAAAACAATCATACGACCGAAGACCAACAAAAAAGCTTTTTAGAGACACGGACAACTCATATATTGGTGGTGTTGCCGCAGGTTTAGGTCATTATTTTGCAATCGATTCTATGTGGATGCGATTGATCTGGTTATTGTTAGCCTTAGGTTCTGGTGGTACGTTTATCTTTATTTATCTTATCTTCTGGGCTTTAGTACCAGAAGCAAAGACCACAGCCGAAAAACTGACCATGACTGGTGATCCTGTGAACATCAGTAACATTGAAAAAAAAATTAAGGACGGCATCGATTCGGTTGCAGAAACTGTAAAGAATGCTAATTTAAAAGAGAAAGGGAATACGATATTAGAAGAACTCGACAATGTTACTGAAAGCATTTCGGATACAGTAAAAAATGTGGATTACAAAAAACAAGGTAATCGTATAAAGTCTAGTTCCCAAACGTTTTTTGACACTATAGGAAACATCTTAATGTTCTTCCTTAAAGTTATTGCAAAGTTTATAGGTGTCATCTTAATTATAGTTGGTATTAGCACCTTGATAGCTCTAATTGTTGCTCTATTTTCTATCGGAATTACGGATGCCGTTCACTTTCCAGGAATGGACTTTATAGATGTGGCCAATGCCGCTAATATTCCAATTTGGTTAGTCTCAATGCTTTTGTTCTTTGCTATAGGTATACCATTCTTCTTTATATTCTATTTAGGATTAAAGATATTGGTCAATAACCTAAAATCTATTGGTAATGTGGCTAAATTCACTTTATTAGGATTGTGGTTAATGTCCATTATAGGTCTCGTGATAATTGGAATAAAGCAAGCTTCAGAACATGCGTTTGATGCTAAAGTAACGGCCAAAACCGAGTTGAACATAAAAGCCGGAGACACTATAAACTTAAGTATGACTGGCTTGGATAATTACAACAGTTATTACTATGACCATAGCAGCGGATTTAAAATTATTGAAGATGATAATGGTCGAAACCTTGTCTCTTCCGATGTTCGGTTTATTGTAAGATCAACAGTAGATTCTGTAGCCTCAATAATCGTAGAAAAAGAAGCCACTGGAAGCAATTATAACACAGCAAAAAAACGCGCAGAAAATATTAATTACAATTATGCATTATCTGGTAATACGTTGAAACTTGATGCTTATTTAACTACAGATGTTAACAATAAGTTCAGTGAACAAGAAGTAAGGTTAATTCTTTATATACCAGAGGGAACCATACTTTATACGGATAAAAATGTAAGACGATATCAACGCTACTCTATTGGGTATAACAATAATATTCTTAGAGATGCTAAAAGTGGCAAATACTTTAAAGTTATAAAGGATGATGTAGAGTGTCTTAATTGTGAGGAGGACGACGTTATAGAAATAAAAGGTGATTCACCATTTTACGAAAACACTCCTGAACCATCTTCGTCCAACGAAGAAAGGTCTGAAGTTAACGTTCAAATCAATGAAGATGGTGTTGATATTATAGTTAATGACAATTGAGGATAAAGATTCAACAGTTCGTCAGTTTTAAATTGAAAACCATAATTAAATCATACAAATTTGTATCATCAATCAATCAAAAAATGAACCAATCAATCAAATCACTTTTGCTGTGCAGTATCGGATTCCTAATGGCTTCCGATATTGCAACAGTTTAGGTGAAACAATCATCATTATCAATCAGAAAAAAATAGAAATCATGAGTACATTAGTAAGAGTAGTAGTAACGAGTATTTTAAGCATATTGATGCTGTCCTGTGACTTTTCCATGAATTTTGGAGAAGGCGTAGATGGCAATCGAAATGTTATCACCCAAGAAAGAACCATTTCAAATGACTTTGAGTCCATAAAAGTGAGCCAAGGTTTAGATCTTTACATTACACAAAGTAATGATGTATCACTAAATGTAGAAGCAGATGAAAATCTTCACGATCTTATTATGACCGAGACAGAAAATGGTGTATTGAGAATCTACACTACAGAAAACATAAGAAGAGCGGCTTCTAGAAGAATTAATCTTAATATAGTTGACATTTCAGCCATAAAGGCAACTAGCGGAAGTGACGTCTATTCAACCAACACCATAGATGTTGATGAGTTAGAACTTAACTGTACAAGCGGTGCGGACATAAGGTTAGATGTTAATACAACAACCTTAAATTGCCATTCTACCAGCGGTAGTGACATAAAGCTTACCGGAACAACAAAAATGTTAATTGCCGAAGCTACAAGTGGTAGCGATATTGAAGCTTCGGGCTTAAAAGCTGAAACCTCAAAAGTAAAAGCCACCAGTGGTGCAGATATTTCAGTTAATACTTCAAAAGAGCTAACGGCAAGAGCAACAAGTGGTGCTGATATCAGATATTCTGGCAGCCCAGAAAAAGTAGATAAATCCGATAGTTCTTCTGGCAGTGTACGAGGAAACTAAACGCTAAAAAAAAACACAAAAATAGAATTTTAATATTTTTGTAATTACTTAAAAATCAATCAATTAAAAACCGTTTTAAATTCTATATAGAGTTTGGGGCGGTTTTTGTATATATTTGTTTAATAGCTTTAAAAGTGACATTATCCTTGATTTGTGTCATATTTATAGTTTAATAAACATTATACATGAAAAAATTATTGCTTATTCTGATTGCAACAATGGTGACAGCTCCAACCATATTTGCACAAGAAAAGATTAAAGGAGACAGAAATGTTACCATTAAACAAACGTACATAGATGATTTTCATACGATTGTTGTCAATGGTGATTTTTCTATTGAAATTGTATATAACAGTAAGCCTTCCGTAAATGTAGAAGCAGATGACAACCTACATGATGTCATACAATTTGATGTTGCAGATGGTGTACTCACTTTTGTAGAAACCATGCGAATTACTTCAAAAAAGAAACTCCTTATAACCGTTAATTATGGTGATGCCCTACAGCATATTGAAACAAGAGGTGATGGCGAAATTAGATCATTAACATCTATGGAACTAGGTGATGCCTCTTTAATTACATCAGATAATTCTAGAGCCTACTTAAACATTAGAGCCAAGAATTTTGTTTACAAAAGTTCTGGTAAATCCAAAACGCGATTAAATTTAACGGCAGATTCAACCAAAGTAGAACTTAGCGATAATAGCAAATTAGATGCACTTATTAATAGTAAAGTAGCTGATTTTGATTTATATCTGCGTTCTGATGCTGTTATTGAAGGCTCAGCAAACAGCTCTGTGATAAGACTGGATAACTCAACAAACTTCAATAGCCCAAAATTTGATGTTAAAACCGTAGATGCTACTTTAGAAGATAATAGTGACTTAACCATTTCAGCTTCGGATAGTATTACAATAGCATCTTCTGGTGATAGCGAAATTTATTTGTATGGTAGTCCAACCATTACAATCAGCAAGTTTGAAGATACCTCTAAGCTTCAAAAGAAGAAATTATAGACCATAACTAATTACAAATAAGAAAGCCGAAGTTTATCACTTCGGCTTTTTTTATGTTCTATAACGAATTCTTAATTATAGGTAGAGGTAGATACCTCAAAATCAGATTCTTTAGCTGCTAAATAACGTTCTGCATCTAGAGCCGCCATACATCCAGTACCAGCAGCTGTAACAGCTTGTCTATAAACATGGTCCGCAGCATCACCACTTACAAAAACACCTTCAACATTAGTCTTACTTGTACCAGGTACTGCATTAATAATATAACCTGTTTCATCTAAATCTAAATAATCCTTGAAGATATCAGTGTTTGGCTTATGACCTATTGCAACAAAAAATCCGGTTGCAGGTATATCAAACTTTTCATTTGTTTGGTTATTGAAAACCCTAACTCCAGTAACAACTTGGCCGTCACCTAAAACCTCTTCAGTTTCAGTATTGTATAATATCTCAATGTTTTCTGTGTTCTTAACACGGTTAGCCATAATTTTTGAGGCTCTAAACTCATCGCGTCTTACCAACATCGTCACTTTTTTACAAAGTTTAGACAAATAATGAGCTTCTTCACAAGCGCTATCTCCTGCTCCAACAATAACAACTTCTTGATCTTTATAAAAGAAACCGTCACAGACAGCACATGCTGAAACCCCTCCACCAAGTTGTAAATATTTCTGCTCAGATGGTAATCCCAAATATTTCGCAGAAGCACCTGTAGAGATAATAACAGTTGAGGCATGAATTTCCTTTTCATCATTTACCCAAACTTTATGAATATCTCCAGAAAAATCCACCTTTGTTACCCAACCATGTCGCACATCAGTACCAAAGCGCTCGGCTTGTTTTTGCAGTTCAATCATCATTTCTGGCCCAGTAATACCATCTGGGTATCCTGGAAAGTTCTCAACATCATTAGTCGTCGTTAACTGACCACCAGGTTGCTCACCTTGGTATAACACAGGAGCCATATTCGCTCTAGACGCATAAATGGCTGCTGTATAGCCTGCAGGTCCAGAACCTATTATCAAACATTTTATTTTTTCAATTGTATCAGACATATCTTGTATTTTATTACAGGACAAAAGTAGGATTTTTGATTAAATCCTTACATAGAAGTTATCAACACTAACAATGGTGTTATAAATATTATAAATCGCTTCACTTTGTCCTTTAAATTTCGTAATTTTTAGGTGTTAAATAGCAAAATCTAACAAATCATGACATCTAAATTCCTAATCTTTAGCCTCGCTCTGGCTCTTGCATTCTCTTGCAAGGAAGCTCCAGAAAATGACAACTCTACGGAAGTAGAAACAGAACAACAAGACAAACTTAATAGCCTTAAGGGCACATGGGAACTTACAGGCTTTTATAACTACAAAGACAATGTGGTTGTAGATTCTTTTGAGATGAATCCAGAATTTAGGCAACTAAAAATGTATTCTGACACTAAGGTAATGTGGTGCAAACACAGACCTGCAGATTCTTCGGAATGGTTTGGTTATGGCACTTACGATTACGATGGTGAACGACTGACAGAAGTCCTGGATTTTGGTTCAGCGGTTATGGATCAGGTAATTGCAGAGAAAAAGGAATTTATTTTTGAATTGGATTTACAGACGAATAAATTTCAACAAATCGAACTGGACGAAGATGGCAATAGGATATACTCTGAAAATTATGTGAGGGTGGAATGACTACAATGAAAAGACCTCAGGTTTTAAGCCGAGGTCTTTTTTTTTGTCAATAAACTAGATTGTTTTCTTTTTTAATCTACCGTGTCTTCTACATCGTCAACGACATCTTCTACATCATCTGCTACATCGTTTTTCGTTTCTCTACAACTTGTTAACGCTGTTGACATTGTAAATAATAATACAAATGCTAAAATTAATTTTTTCATAATGAATGGTTTTTAGTGTTAAAGTGGAATTTTATTCTTTTAAATATAATTAATTACTTTTTAACTAGGCCTCTAAATAATGAGGCTATAAAAAGTACCAAGAATATAAAGAAGATTACCTTAGCTATTCCTGCTGCTGCACCTGCTATTCCTCCAAATCCTAATATCGCTGCAATTAATGCAATTACTACAAATGTGATTGTCCAACGTAACATAATTTTATGATTTTAATGTTTAAAATTCAAAACTTGACTATCAAATTTCTTACTATAAAGTTAACTTAATCAACAGCTTATGATTAACTGATTCAAATTAAAAACTATCGTAAATCATATAAAAAAAGAAGGGCACTTATGACAAATGCCCTCCTTCGATCTAACCTACTAACTAAATTATTAATGGATATCTTCTAACGCATTAATTTTTGTTAGACCTTCATTAATAATATTTTTTTGTGATTGCAATATGGATTTAGTGCTCAGAGGCAGACTTGTTTCCTTTAATATCTCTTCATATTCATTTACTGCTGCTTTTTCACCTCTTATTGCTTCTTCTAACATGGATTCTTCATCATCACTAGAAAATAGACTTTTTAAATCCATCCATGCTCTATGTACTGTCCCTGTTAGACTTCCCCCTTTATCCACATCTTGGTTAAAACTTCTAATCTCTTTCTTTAGTTCATGACCAAAGTTATAACGTTCTTGTGCTTTGTTTTCAAAGTAAGCTTTTAAAGAAGGGTTATCAACATTCTCGGCGGCCTTTTTAAATCCTTTCTCTGCGTCATAGGTTTTTTCCAACAACGCGTTTAGTTTATTTCCGACTTCTTCTGTGTATGTGCTCATAACTTTTTTTATTTGATTATAGATAATTTACTTTTGGGATGTCTACCATTTATTAGTCTAGGTGTATCCCTCTTTCTTTTCTACCATAAAAATAAACAACAGCTTTAGTTAATATTAATGCAAATGCTACAGAAATTGACACTAATGATTTAATTCATAATGTTGGTTTGTAATTGTTTATAAGCTTAAGCATTGAAGTCTCTGTTTCTGTTAATCCATCGATACTTTTACATTTTTTTAGGAGAAATAAGGCTTAATTGTTCCATCGAGATAACTTTCGGTAATTTTTGGGTGCACATAATATTTTCTAACAACATTTCTTTTATTTCCCAAAGCTTTTACTGCGTTATCTACAGCTGTTAAGACTTTCTTATTTGCTTGGTCTTTGTCTAGTTCGATTCCTAGCTTCATTAAGATTTCAAAACATATTTTACTTGCACCCCAATTCCTAAAACCCTTAGCCGTAAAGAGCTCACCGGAAATGTCTTGTAAATATTCATTGACCATCGACGAGCTATCCACGCAATGTTTTGCACTATCTTCATCGTAATACTTAAAATAATTCCCATCCAGGAATTTCCTCTCATTGCTGTATTAATTTTATAAGTTTTTTATTCTTAATCGTTACGCGGTGTGTTTTACCTCGCTTTCCTTTAAATTCAAATTTTAACTTATTTTTATATATATCCACATGCCCACTTCTAAGAGTAGATAAACCATAGGTGTTTTTTGTAGAAGTATAATAAGAGTTACCAATTCTATTATGTGTTTCTTCGAGTAGGCTTATAGTCAAAGCTAGAACTTTTTGCTTAGTCCATTTAGGCGACTCAAGGTCGGTCTCAACTCTCTTTCTTAATTCAGGTAAGCCTTGACCAAAGGCATACATTTTTTAAAATTTGGTTTGGTTTCTTAACCGGTTCCAATTGGAGTGGCAAATGTATTGTTTTCTCCCTTTTTCATCCCTCCCAATAGCCTATATATAAGCTTTTTTATTAGAAGCTATATTTACGTTTTCCCAAGCGGGTGGTATAGTTAATTCTTTTATGCGTTTGAGAGTGGCTTTTTGAGTAACTGATTTACCATTTTTAGAATAGGTTATTTTACCCTTTCTAGATTCCCTCACTATATTCAACTTTTTGTCAGTTGCATATTTTAAATCAAAACTGTCGATGAATTTTTCGGGCTGGGTATAACCGCTTAGCGAAATCTAAATCAACAGTTTTGTTTTTCAAAGCATTTCTTCATAGAACTATCTATGATCCTTCATGTAGTTATTATACTTATTGGCTAAGTCTTTCTTTTGCTTTTCACTAAGAACTTTACCTGATAATTGAAAGAACGCGTGTTCCTCATCGTCTAAATGGTGCTCAACTTTTTCTTTCAAATTTTTGGCGATTTTTAACCATGCAGAAGAATCCATTTCGGTATCTTCTAGCTGTTCAATCAACTCGTCTATTTCATGATGCTCTGCAATACCGTGTCTAGCATGCTCTTGCATCATCTCTGTTGGGATAAGAGGTTTGTAGAAATGTCGTTCTTCAGCATTTGCATGTATTGTTAATTCTTTTCTAAGTGCTTTAAAAAGTTCTTTTCTTTTAGCAGTGTCTCCAGAAGTGTCCACCAATTTATCCAATAGATTTCTTTGAATATCATGATCTCTTCTTATCGCTTCGTAAATTGTCATAGTTTGTATCGTTATATTTTGTTGCTTATAAAATTAATAGGACTCTAAACCGAAGATGTGCTCATTTAAATTAAAATGTATCCCTTTTAGATGCAAATAGTAGTAAATTAGTTATATTAGCCGAACTTTGTCATAAATTTTTTAATCATACAATTATGCTTATTTGCATCCCTGATATTAGTGGTTTTACAAAATTTATGAGTGAGACAGACTATGAGCTAAATTCTAAGGTCGTACCGTCGTTATTAAACGAAATTATCTATTCTAATGAGATCGGACTAAAGGTGTCCGAAATTGAAGGTGATGCTGTGCTTTTTTTTAAAAGAGGTGAGTTGCCTCCATTAAAAGATTTAATAGCCCAATGTGAATTCTTTTATACCCAATTTTACAGACAGTTAAGGGCATTACATGATGATTTTAAAGATGTTAAAGATGGCAAAAAAATATCTCAAACCTTAGGCCTTAAAATAGTACTCCATTTTGCAAAAGGTGTAGATTCAGTACAGATAGGAAAACACATTAAACTTGTGGGAGAAGATGTAATTGTAGCTCACCGCTTGCTAAAAAATAAAATTGATTGTGAAGAATATATATTGCTTTCTAACGAACTATTAAAACAATACACCTTTAATGAAGCCGATACAAACACATATTTGGATCAGCTGAAAAAAGGTAAAGATTATTATGAACATATAGGAGAAATCGAGTATTCCTACATTGATTTTAAACCTTTAATATAGAGCTAACTTATTTATGAAAGAAGTATTAATCAGTGCTAAAGACACTCGAGAGATTATTGAGCAACTCCAACAAAGTATAGGTGGAGAAATTATTGATTCTTGGGGAAAGTCTAGGTTAGATGTTAATAATAATACCGCAAAAGGAAACATAAGAGTAGTTACTTTTGATTGGGGAGTTAATGTTATAATATTCAACATTATATTTCATGAAGATATTACATTAAAGATAGAAGCCACCGAGTTTAATCCGGTTCGTTTCATCTACAATTTAAACGGTGAATTTTACCATAGGTTTGGCATTAATAGCCGTGAAGAATTAGTAGAACAATTCCAAACATTGATAACTACCAATAAAACAGATGGATTTGATTACTTTAAGTTTAAGAAAAATACCGAACTAGATATAAATTTCATTCAGATCATAAGAAAAGATTTTCTTAAAAAAAGAACTACAAAAGTATCTTCTCTAAATAGTAAACTGCAAAATGTTTTTGTTGACACCGACCACGAAAATAGATTTTCGCATTACGGAGCTTTGAATCTTAAAATGGCAGACCATGTCAAAAAACTGCATAACGTGAAGCAAAAAGGCATGGTGAAAATCTTAAAAATGGAAGCTCAAATTTACCAAATATTATCGTTACATATTCAACATTACAATAGACAGTCACAAGGCGTACCTTTGCCGACGTCTCTGGTAAAAAGTGAGTTAAAGAAAATAAGAAAGCTTGGCAACAAAATTCTTAAAGAGCCTTCACTAGACTATAATCTAGACGACCTCTCGGCAGAATGTGGGTTATCACAAGCAAAACTTCAAGATGGTTTTAAATTTCTTTTCTCCAGAACTGTTACCGAATATATAAGACATGTAAGGTTAGAATCTGCAAGAGAATTAATGAGAACAACAGATTTAAATATATCACAAATTGTGTACACCATAGGCTTCACCAGTAGAAGCTATTTTTCTAAAATATTTAAAGAAAAATACGGAGTAACACCCAACCAATTTAGGAAACAAATGGTGAGTAAGATTACAGTAGGCGCTGTATAAAATTACTTAAATATCCACTTGCGTATTAAAGCTATAAGTCCATATTTTCCGGTAAGTTTCAAAGCTGAACTTACCCAGTTTAATGGCTTTAGGTCTTCTTTATACTCATTTTTCATAAGTTTAAGTTCTTCCCAAGCAATATCGCGCTCTAACCTTAAGCGTTTAAGGTTGTTCTCAATATCTTTAAATGATGAATATACTTTCATATCAATCGAAAAATTTTAAACTAAATGTTTTAATAATAAACCTGTTGATCTTTGCCCGGAGACTATAGATTATAAGTGCCACCGCCAAAAATATGATCCCAACAGATAGGTAACCCAATACCAAACTCTCAAAAACATTACCCAACTCAATAGCCAATGCCACGGCCAAGAAAATAATACCTATAAAAGCTATGCCACCAATTAACAATATCTTGGCGAGCAAACTCATTGTCAGTGTAAGTTGTTGGAATACCTTTAACTTAAAATATTGGTGAGACGTTTTTAAGTAACGCTCACCAATTTCTGACGCTTTATCGGTTGTATTATTAATATCATTAAATACACTCATTGACTAGGCTGTTTTTGCTGTCTTTGTTGATTTACTGTTTTTCTGAAGATTTTTATTTCTTTCCTTTAAGTCTTTCAACTTTGCTTCTAAGGTAGTAATGACATCTTCCGCCTTGTAACTTGCGTTAGACACTATAGATTCAACTTGACTATCTAAATTACCCTTTTGTGTTGAAATAGAATTTCCAATAGAATCTTTTAATTCTGTGGCCTTTTCTGCAAGTTGGTTTCTTCTCGCCTCAGCCTCTTCAGCGATTCGTCGTCTTGTTTCACTTCCTTTATCTGGCGCAAACAAGATTCCTAATGCTGCACCTGCTGCTGCACCTACTAAAATTCCTAAAACTGTATTTCCGTTATTACTCATATTATTTTGTGTTTAATTGTTATTGTTATTTGTCGTTGACGCTAATATATAATCAATATACGGCCAACCTTAACTCTTTTGATATGGATTTTTGCTATTATGCCAAATACTTTTAGCGTTAAACATTTTTGTATTAGAATTAAGATAAAATCTCCAATAAATTTAAATTTGAACTAACAAACAAAACTATGAGCGACACCATAAATACAAATAATCCTTACAACGGGGAACACATTAAAACCTACAAGCTAGATTCGAAAGTTGTTTTGAATAAAAAATTAGAGTTGGCAAATGCCACCTTTAAATCTTGGAAATTTCTCGAAATAAGTGAGCGTGCTAAACTGTTACAAAAACTTGCTGATGAGTTGCTGGCAGATAAAGACTCGCTGAGCAAGCTCATAACTTTAGAAATGGGCAAACCCATAACAGAAAGCAAGGCCGAGATTGAGAAATGTGCTTTTTTGATTCAATTCTATGCACATAACGCAGACCAATTTTTAGCTGATGCCATCATAGAAACAGACGCACATGAAAGTTATATCAGTTACGATCCGCTAGGTTGTATTTTGGCGGTTATGCCTTGGAATTACCCTTTTTGGCAAGTGTTTAGATTTGCCATCCCAACACTCATAGCTGGTAATGTGGCTTTATTAAAACACGCCTCTAATGTCACTGGGTGCGCTATAGCGATTGAAAAGCTATTCAATAAGTCTGGTTTTCCAGAGGGTTGCTTTCAAACTTTATTGGCCGATCACGATACCATAGAAGAGATTATCGGTAATGACATTGTAAAAGCAGTAACCTTAACAGGAAGTGAAAAGGCCGGGAAAAGTATTGCCCAAACTGCCGGCAAAAATCTTAAAAAAACTGTATTAGAGCTAGGTGGCAACAATGCTTGTATAATTTTAAAGGATGCCGATTTAGATAAGCATCTAGATACCATTGTTAAAGCTAGAATGCAGAATTCAGGTCAAAGTTGCATTGCTGCAAAACGTTTTTTGGTAGAAGAAGAAATCTATGATGAATTCCTTGAGCAGTTCACCAAAAAAGTGAAAGCGCTAAATTATGATGACCCTCTTAAGGAAGATACCAATATGTCCTGCCTGGCAAGACCAGATTTAGCTGATATTTTAGAAGAGCAAGTTTCTAAATCTGTTGAAAAGGGAGCTAAAGTACATTATGGTAACACAAGAGATGATGCCTATTATCAACCAACCATATTGACAAATGTTACTGAAGATATGCCAGTGTTTAAAGAAGAGACCTTCGGGCCAGTTGCACCTATTATTAAAGTTAAGAATTTAGATGAGGCCATTGCAATGGCATCTAATTCTAGATTTGGTCTAGGGACTATGATATTTACCAAGGATTATAAAAAGGCTTCTAAAAAGGTTTTAGCTATTGAAGATGGAGCATACTTTATCAACGAAATGGTAAAATCAGATCCAAGGTTACCTTTTGGTGGAACAAAAGCTTCTGGATACGGGAGGGAATTATCTAAAGAAGGTATTTTGGAATTTGTAAATAAAAAGACGATATTTATTAATAAGTAAAAATATAAATTATGAAATTTGTAAAAGAAGAAGACGAAGAAAGAGATGATTATATTCTGCAGAAAGATGCGAAAACCAAATTTGGAGCAACTTTCATCATCATAACATTAATTATACTGATAATAGCCGTAGCAATTTCAGGTATATTTTTTGAATGGTACTAACAAAAAAAGCTCAGCAAATGCTGAGCTTTTTTTACTTAAAGTCGGGGTGGCAGGATTCGAACCTGCGACCTCCGCGTCCCAAACGCGGCGCGATAACCGGGCTACGCTACACCCCGAAATGGTTATCTTATATTTTCAAAACGCATCCATAGTAATTGCAAAATCACAACTACAATAGAAAACGGGTGCAAATATAATTTATTTCTTAAATGTAAAAGACCTTTTTATCTTAAAAAATACATTTATTTAAATCTTTAAATTGGAAATAAAAAAGAGTAATTTCGCTTTAGGCCCTTTATATTATTCCTTATCCTTTATGGCAAAAGTCTTTCAAATTCTAATCTTCTCTTTATTATTTACATTTAGTTCTTTTGCGCAAAACTTCAATGGGAAAATTTTAGATAAGACTAACGGCATTGCGTTAGAAAACACCTTAATAATTAACCTAAAGACTTTAGATACTGCATTTTCTGATGGTAATGGGAATTTCAAAATTAAAGAAAGTGGTAGGTTTCAAGTAAAACGCATTGGTTACATTGAGGAAATTGTTGACATAGAGCTTTCAACTTTCAAAATCATTGAATTGACTTCTGACCCTTCGCAATTAAATGAAGTTATTATAACAGCAAATCATTTACCTAAATCTTTAAAAAAATCCACCGCATCCATTGAAGTGATTAATCAATCTCAAATACAACGATACAATAATGCCGATTTTTCTCCAATATTAAATTCTACACCAGGTATTTTTATGCAAAGTGGAGCGCTCAACACTAATCGCATCACCATTAGAGGAATTGGAGCAAGAAATCTGTTTGGTACATCAAAAATTAGAGCTTATTTTAAGGACATTCCCTTAACAAACGGAAGTGGCGAAACAACTATTGAGGATTTTGAATTGGGCTCATTATCTGAAATTGAAATTATAAAAGGAGCGACATCCAGCAGTTATGGTGCCGGATTGGGAGGAACCATTCTACTCAAACCCAAATATAATTTTGGTAATTCAACAAAGGTATCATCCGAGTTTACCGTTGGTTCATTCGGGCTGATTAAGGAACTAACAAACCTCAATATTGGTCTAAATAAGAATGCCATTAATTTCACGCATAGTATTACAGCGAGTGAAGGTTATCGCGAAAACAATGACTACTATCGAAATACGTTCACATTATCATCAAAACATATACTCAATGCTAAAAACGGCATTTCAGTTCTAGCAAGTTTTGTTAATCTCAAGGCTTTTATTCCTAGTTCTTTGAATGAGTCGGATTTTAAAAACAGTCCCAGTTCAGCTGCTTTTACTTGGGGAAGGTCAAAAGGTTTTGAAGATTCAGACCGAGGGATTATCGGCATAACGTGGACCAATCAACTCAACGAAGATTTCCAACAAGTGACTAGCATTTTTACTTCCTTCAGAAGCAATTATGAGCCAAGACCTTTCAATATTTTAAGTGAAAATAGTTTTGCCTTAGGGTTAAGGTCTAGGTTGTTGGGCAGTACTGCGCTTTTTAAAAAGAGACTGAACTTCACTATAGGTGGAGAATATTTTAAGGATAATTACAAGTATAAAACTTTTGAAAATTTATATGAGGATTTTGAAGAGGGAACTGGAAGCATACAAGGAAACGAGCTTTCAGATTTCAAAGAAAAAAGAAGCTATTACAATTTGTTTTTTGAAAGTGATTATGAACTTTCTTCACGCACAACATTCACATTTGGCATCAACCTCAACACAACGTCTTATGATTTAGAAGATCGGTTTGAAGTTTCAAACAATAATCCCGATCAATCAGGCGAATTTAAATTTAAATCTATTGTTTCACCAAAATTTAGTCTTTCACATGCTTTGACCGATTATATCCATCTGTTTTCAAGTATAAGTCAAGGGTTTTCACCGATTTCATTAAGTGAAACTCTTTTACCGAACGGACAAATCAACCAAAACCTAAAACCCGAAACCGGCTGGAACTACGAAATAGGTAGTAGAGGACTCCTAGCAAAAGGAAAATTGCAATACGGTATTTCTTTTTATAGGCTAAACATTAGCAATTTAGTTGTATCGAGAAGAACTGCACAAGACGAGTTTATAGGCATCAATGCTGGCAAAACAAGACATGATGGTTTAGAGCTAAAATTAGATTACAGTGGATTGAGTTCAGACAAGCTTAAAATCAATACCTATATCAATTATACCCTTAACAATTTTAAGTTTGATGAATTTGTAGATGGAGATTCTAACTTTTCTGGCAATGATCTTACAGGAGTACCAAGTCAAGTATTTAACCTTGGTATCGATTACAGTTTCAACTTTGGGCTATATGGCAATTTTCATTACAGACATGTTGGCGAAATTCCTATAACTGACAGTAATAGTTTATATAGCGATGCTTACAGTATTACTTATGCTAAAATCGGTTATGAGAAAGCTTTTGGAGACCATTTCAGCTTAAACTTTTCCTTTGGAGTTAATAACCTATTTGATACAACATATGCATCACAAATATTGGTCAACGCCACAGGATTCAATGGTGCTGCACCACGCTATTATTACCCAGGAAATCCCATAAATTATTATGCTGCAATTCGATTAAATTATGTTTTTTAAGTATCTTGTCCTAAAAGAAAAACCATGAAAACCCTTTATTCAAAATTTGCAGTAATCTTACTAATGACATTAAGCTTTACGGCATGTGCACAAGACAAAAATCCTGTCAATAATCAAAATACCCATGAAGTCGTAGTCCCAGAATTAAATATTCCTTGGGGATTCACTTTTTTACCAGATGGAGCTATATTAATCACTGAAAAAAGTGGTGAACTCATTCACTTTAAAGATGGTGAAAAGACTACTATTTCTGGCTTACCAGAAATATATGTTCGTGGACAAGGTGGACTTATGGATGTTATTCTTCATCCAGATTTTGAGAACAATAAATACATTTATATTTCCTATGCGTCGTCTAAAGGAGAAGGAGATGGCGGCAATACAGCAATAGCCAGAGCGAAACTAAACGGTAATACGCTTACGGATCTAGAAGTGTTGTACAAAGCGACTCCAAATACAAGAAGAGGTCAACACTTTGGCTCTCGATTGGTATTCGATAAAGACGGTTATTTATTTTTCACCATCGGAGAGCGTGGAGATAGAGACACCAACCCTCAGGACATTACGCGAGATGGCGGCAAAACATATCGCATTAACGATGACGGAAGTATTCCTGAAGACAACCCTTTTGTAAACGATGCTGATGCCAAAAAAGCCATCTATTCTTACGGTCATAGAAACCAGCAAGGCATGACGCTTCACCCTGATACCAAAGAAATTTGGACGCATGAACATGGTCCGAGAGGTGGTGATGAAATAAATATTGTTGAACCTGGCAAAAACTATGGATGGCCAGTTATTAGCTACGGAGTTAATTACAGCGGAACAAAATTCACTGACCTTACAGAAAAAGAAGGCATGGAACAACCGCTTCACTATTGGGTGCCTTCAATAGCACCGAGTGGTATGGCATTTATAGATAGTGACAAATACGGAGATTGGGAAGGCAATCTATTGGTAGGCTCGTTAAAATTTAATTATTTGGATATGTGTACCATAAAAAACGGTAAGGTTGTAAAGGAAGAACGTTTGCTCAATGATATCGGAAGGGTTCGTTCTGTTGAACAAGGACCAGATGGTTATATCTACGTTGGAGTAGAAAATTTAGGAATTGTAAAACTGATTAGAAAATGATGAAAATATTTAAGCTTTTAATACTTGTATTACTGGTAACTTCATGTAATTCAGAAAAGAAGAAAACAACCAAAGTAGACTATCCGGAAAAGACATCCTTGGCTCAAAAAGATTCAAAATTAACAGCCAGTATGGAACGCGGAAAATCAGTTTATAACGATATGTGCATCACTTGCCACATGGCAAATGGTAAAGGAGTACCTAAAGCATTTCCACCATTGGCCAATGCCGATTTTTTAAGGGACAACCAACAGGAGAGCATTAAAGGTATTAAAAATGGCATGTCCGGAGAAATGGTTGTTAATGGCATTACGTATAACAGTGCCATGGCGCCTTTAGGACTTTCCAACGAGGAAGTGGCAGATGTTATGAATTATATTAACAATAGTTGGGGAAATGATTATGGCAAATTCATTACTGCCGAAGATGTTGCAAAAACCATCAATAAATAACACTATTTGGTTAAATTTGCACAACTAATATAATCTACAAATCACAATGCTTATAATCGGAATTGCAGGAGGAACAGGATGTGGCAAAACAACCGTTGTTAACACACTTCTTAACGAACTCCCTGAAGGTCAGGTAGGTGTTATTTCACAAGATTCTTACTATAAAGACACTTCTCACCTCAGTTATGAGGAACGTGTAAAGATCAATTTTGACCATCCACGTTCTATCGATTTCGATCTGTTGGCGCAGCACCTAAAAGAGTTAAAGGAAGGCAAATCCATAGACCAACCTGTATATTCTTTTGTCAAGCATAATCGTACAGGAGATACTATTTCTACAAAGCCTAGAAAGGTAATGATTGTAGAAGGGATTTTAATTCTTACCAATCCAGAAATCAGAGAATTGTTTGATATAAAAATATTTGTCCACGCAGATTCAGACGAGCGCTTAATCCGAAGATTAAAAAGAGATATTACGGAACGTGGACGTGATATAGACGAGGTTCTTACAAGGTATCAAAACACCTTAAAACCTATGCACCAGCAGTTTATTGAACCTATGAAGGAATATGCCGATATTATTATTCCTAACAACAAATACAACACAGTAGCTGTAGATATCGTTAGAACCATAATTAACGAGCGTTTATAATGGGAATCTTTGATAACAAATATTTAAAACCTTTTAAAAACATTTACCTGTTAGTTTTTATAGTATTTGCTATCTGGATGTTATTTTTTGATGCACATTCCTTATTATTTCATTACGAGCTCAACTCAGATATGAAAGAATTGGAATACCAAAAAGAGCATTATAAAAATGAAATGAAGAAAGACAACAAAGCCATTAAAGAGCTTAGTACTGAAGAAGGCATAGAACGTGCTGCACGTGAGAATTATTATATGAAGAAACCCAATGAGGATATTTTCATTATTGAATACGAAGATAGTATAGCCAAAGAAAAACAAGATGAGTAAACCTTTATTTGATGAGTTTGAAGGAGTATCTTCAAAAGCTTGGAAACAAAAAATTCAGGTCGATTTGAAAGGTGCGGATTATAACGATACCCTGATTTGGAACACCAGTGAAGGTATTGATGTAAAACCGTTTTACCATTCCGATGAGTTTGAAACCTGGCCAGAAATATCAGCCAGTAAAGCCACAGCATGGAAAATTTGTCAAGCTATTGAGGTACAAAATGAAAACGATGCCAATATCGCTGCAAGAGACGCTATTGAACGTGGTGCAGAAAGCATCTTGTTTATTGTGCATTCTGAAAACATTTCAGTTACCGATTTACTTTCAAACATCGATTTAATAACTATTGATGTTCATCTAAAATGTAATTTCCTATCAAAAGAGTTCGTTAATAAAATCAATAATGTCACGCTGAGCGAAGCTGAAGCACCAAATAATATAACAACAATACACACAGACATTATTGGTAACTTAGCTAAAACAGGTAATTGGTACAGCAATCTCAAAGAGGACCATTCAAAATTTGAAGGCATAGTAAAGCAAACCAATGAATTTAGCATTGACTTAAGCCTTTACCAAAACGCAGGCGCAACAATTGTACAGCAATTAGCTTATGGTTTGGCACATGCCAATGAGTATCTTAACCATCTAGATAACGTCATTGCGAGCGAAGCGAAGCAATCTCTTAAAGTGACGTTCATCGTCTCAGTCGGCTCAAACTATTTCTTCGAAATCGCCAAACTCAGAGCCTTACGACAACTATGGGCAACTCTAGCTTCAGAATATGATGTAAATACGAATTGCAAAATCATAGCAACACCAAGCAAACGTAACAAAACCATTTATGATTACAACGTGAATATGCTTCGCACCACAACCGAATGTATGAGTGCCGTTTTGGGAGGAGCAGATACTATTTGTAATTTACCTTATGACGCCTTGTACCATAGACCCAACGAATTTGGTGAGCGCATATCTCGAAATCAACTCTTGGTTTTAAAAAACGAAAGCTATTTCGATAAAGTAAATAATCCAGCAGACGGAGCTTATTATATTGAAAGTTTAACCGAACAACTAGCAGAAAAAGCCTTAGACCTTTTTAAGGATATTGAATCTAACGGAGGCTTATTAAGTCAATTAAAAGAAGGAACGATTCAACGAAAAATTAAAGAAAGTGCAGCTAAAGAACAGGCTGATTTTGATGCAGAAAAATTAGTGCTTTTAGGCACAAATAAACATCCAAATCCTGCTGATAAAATGAAAAATGAGCTAGAAATCAATCCTTTTTTAAATATTGAAAAGCGCAAAACATTAATTGAACCAATTATTGAGAAAAGATTTTCTGAAAAATTGGAAACCAATAGATTAAAAGAGGACTAAAACTAAGTATAGACAAAATCTATAGTTTGTTTTTCATTCAAAAACGCATAAAATGTCAAGAAAAAATCTTCAACATATAAAACTTAATTCAAAACCTTCGGTTTATAAACCAAACTGTGACAAAAAAGAATATCTAACAGCTGAAGGCATCAATGTTAAATCAACGTACTCAAAAGAAGATTTAAAAAATTTAGAACATTTGGATTTTGTGGCAGGTATTGCACCTAATCTTCGCGGTCCTTATTCGACAATGTATGTACGCAGACCATGGACGATTAGGCAGTATGCTGGTTTTTCAACTGCAGAGGATAGCAATGCTTTTTACAGACGTAATTTAGCTGCTGGACAAAAAGGACTTTCCGTAGCCTTTGATCTTGCAACGCATAGAGGTTACGATTCCGACCACGAACGTGTCGTTGGTGATGTAGGTAAAGCAGGAGTTGCTATAGATTCGGTTGAGGATATGAAAATTCTTTTCGATCAAATTCCTTTGGATAAAATGTCGGTATCTATGACCATGAATGGAGCGGTTCTGCCCATTATGGCGTTTTATATCGTGGCTGCAGAAGAACAAGGCGTAAAACCTGAGCAATTAGCTGGCACTATTCAGAATGATATTCTAAAAGAGTTTATGGTGCGGAATACGTATATCTACCCACCTACTCCGTCCATGAAAATTATTTCTGACATCTTTGAGTACACGAGTCAGAATATGCCAAAATTCAACAGTATCAGTATTTCAGGCTATCACATGCAAGAGGCTGGTGCCACATGCGATATAGAATTGGCATACACTTTGGCCGATGGCTTGGAATACATTAGAAAAGGACTGGAAGCCGGAATGGACATAGACACCTTTGCTCCTCGCCTATCTTTCTTTTGGGCCATTGGGATGAATCACTTTATGGAAATCGCCAAAATGAGGGCAGCTCGTATGCTATGGGCGAAATTGGTAAAACAGTTCAATCCTAAAAACCCAAAATCTTTAGCCTTAAGAACCCATTGCCAAACCTCTGGTTGGAGTTTAACTGAGCAAGATCCTTTTAATAATGTGGCCAGAACTTGTATTGAAGCTGCCGCTGCTGCTTTTGGTGGTACGCAGAGTTTACATACTAATGCCTTGGATGAGGCGATTGCGTTACCTACAGACTTTTCAGCACGAATAGCACGAAACACGCAAATCTATTTACAACAAGAAACACATATCACCAAAACGGTTGATCCTTGGGCTGGCAGTTATTATGTCGAAAAATTAACCCATGATATTGCACATAAAGCCTGGGATTTAATTCAGGAAGTTGAAGAATTAGGTGGTATGACCAAAGCCATTGAAGCTGGCATTCCGAAATTACGAATTGAAGAAGCTGCTGCAAGAAAACAAGCACGTATCGATTCGGGTCAAGATATTATAGTTGGAGTGAACAAATATCGTTTAGACCAAGAAGACCCAATACAAACTTTAGAAGTGGACAACCAAACCGTTCGCAACCAACAGATAGAACGCTTAAACCGTATCAAATCCACTCGAAACAACGAAGACGTCGAGAAAGCTTTGGCAAAATTGACCGAAGCCGCTAAGACAGGTCAAGATAATTTACTAGCTTTAGCAGTAGATGCGGCCAGAAAAAGAGCAACTTTAGGTGAAATCAGTGATGCTTTGGAAGCCGAATTTGGACGTTACAAGGCACAAATAAAATCATTTAGCGGAGTGTACAGCAAAGAAATAAAAGACGATAGCAGTTTTAAACGCGCAAGGGAGTTAGCGGATCAGTTCGCAGAACAAGATGGGCGTAGACCTCGTATTATGATTGCAAAAATGGGACAAGATGGCCATGATAGAGGCGCAAAAGTCGTCGCTACAGGCTATGCGGATGTTGGTTTTGATGTTGACATTGGACCTTTATTTCAAACACCAAAGGAAGCGGCCAAACAAGCCGTTGAAAATGATGTGCATATTCTTGGTGTATCGTCTTTGGCTGCTGGTCACAAAACCTTAGTGCCACAAGTTATCGAAGAACTTAAAGCTTATGGACGCGACGATATTATGGTGATTGTTGGTGGTGTGATTCCAAAGCAAGATTATCAATATTTGTTTGATGCTGGTGCAGTAGCTGTTTTTGGACCTGGCACTAAAATCAGTGATGCAGCGATTCAGATTTTAGAGATTTTGATTGACTAGTAACCCTAAATGAGCGGTAACAAACTGTTAACAACTTCAATTTCCTAAACTCGTAAATAATCGTATTTTTAAACCCTTAATAAACCAAATCATTTAATGGGTAAAATCATTGCAATTGCTAATCAAAAAGGCGGTGTTGGTAAAACAACAACCTCTGTAAATTTAGCGGCTTCTCTAGGCGCACTAGAGAAGAAAGTCCTACTTATAGATGCAGACCCTCAAGCCAACGCCAGTTCTGGCTTAGGTATTGACGTTGATGCCGTAGAAATTGGCTCTTATCAGGTATTAGAGCATACCAAATCAGCAAAGGAAGCTATTGTGGCTTCTAATGCACCAAATGTGGATGTGATTCCGGCACATATAGACCTTGTCGCGATTGAGATTGAGCTTGTTGATAAGGACGACCGTGAATACATGCTGAAGAAAGCCATTTCAGAATTAAAATCTGAATACGATTATATATTAATTGACTGTGCTCCTTCATTGGGACTGTTAACCTTGAATGCCTTAACGGCTTCAGATGCAGTGATTATTCCTATTCAGTGCGAGTATTTTGCGCTCGAAGGCTTAGGTAAACTGTTAAATACTATTAAAAGTGTACAGAAAATACATAATGAAGCGTTAGACATAGAAGGCCTCTTGCTTACGATGTTCGATTCGCGTTTGCGCCTATCTAACCAAGTGGTTGAAGAAGTACAGAAGCACTTTAGTGATATGGTATTCGATACCATTATTCAGCGCAACGTACGTTTAGGTGAAGCTCCAAGTTATGGTGAGAGTATCATTAATTATGACGTAAGCAGTAAAGGAGCGGCAAATTATTTAAGCTTAGCTAAAGAGCTTATAAAGAAAAATGAATTATAATGGCGAAGGCAACGAAAAAACAGGCATTAGGAAGAGGACTTTCAGCTTTGTTGAAAGATCCTGAAAATGACATAAAATCTGCGGAAGACAAAAATGCCGACAAAGTGGTTGGTAATATTGTTGAGCTCGATATTGAAAGTATTGAGGTGAATCCGTTTCAACCAAGAACCAACTTTAATGAGGAGTCGTTACGTGAGTTGGCATCGTCCATTAGAGAGCTTGGTGTTATTCAACCTATAACGGTTAGAAAGCTAGCGTTTAACAAGTACCAGTTGGTTTCTGGTGAGCGTCGTTTTAGAGCGTCAAAATTAATTGGACTCGAGACGATACCTGCATACATAAGAATCGCCAATGACCAAGAGTCTTTGGAGATGGCTTTGGTGGAGAACATTCAACGTCAAGATTTAGACCCAATAGAGATCGCGTTGTCGTATCAACGTTTAATTGACGAAATCAATTTGACTCAAGAGCAAATGAGCGAGCGCGTTGGTAAAAAGCGTTCTACCATTGCAAATTATCTGCGTTTACTCAAGCTAGACCCAATCATACAAACCGGAATGCGAGATGGTTTTATCTCCATGGGACACGGTAGAGCCATGGTAAATATTGAAAGTCAAATAGACCAACTCGAGGTATACGAAAAGGTCATTTCCAATAAACTTTCCGTTAGAGCTACAGAACAATTGGTTAAAAACCTAAACTCTGAAGACGATAAAAAACCAACTGTTGAAACTACCGAGACTCCGAAGTACATCAAAAAAGGAGCTAAGGATTTTTCAGAATATTTTGGCCATAAAATCGATGTGAAAGTCTCTAAAAATGGTGGTGGAAAGATTGTGATTCCATTTCATTCTGAAGAAGATTTCAACAGAATTCAAAAATTAGTTAAGCGTGATAAATAAGTCACCATATTTTCTGGTTCTCTGTTTGTTTTCGGCACTGATCTCTTTTGCCCAGGAAAAAGACAAGGACAGCACGAGCATTGTGGTAGATAAGGACTTAGTCGTTATCGAAGAACAATCTTTTGAAAAGTCAGAGATTGATCCCTTAAGACCATCTAAAGCGGCATTTTACTCTGCTATATTGCCTGGTGCTGGTCAATTTTACAACAAAAAATATTGGAAAATCCCTATTGTTTGGGGAGCGATTGGCACAGGTGTTTATTTCTACATCAGAAACGACAAACAGTTTGACCGTTACCGAGATGCCTACAAAAGACGATTGGCTGGCTTTACGGACGATGAGTTTTTCTGATGCCGATGGAAATCCATTGATTTCTAACGACGGTTTAATTCGTGCTCAGCAACAATTTAGAAGAAACAAAGAAGTGTCGCTTTTGGTAACCATAGGACTATACGCCTTAAATATTATTGATGCCAATGTTGATGCGCATCTACTACAGTTTAATGTTGATGAAAATCTGAGTTTAAGTCCGCATTATCAATACAATCAATTGGAGAATTCTTCAGATTTAGGACTGACACTCAATTTCAAATTCTAAACGCATGAATATAGCTTTACTCGGTTATGGCAGAATGGGAAAAAGCATTGAGGCAATTGCTTTGGAGCGTAAGCATACTATTTCACTAAAAATTTCCGATGCTAACGATGAGTATGATTTTACCAACACCGATGTTGCCATAGATTTTAGTATTCCGACTGCTGCGGTTTCCAATATAAAGAAAGCTTTGGATGCTGGAGTTCCAGTAATTTCAGGCACTACAGGATGGTTGGAGCAATATGATGAGGTGATAGATTATTGCAATGCTAAAAATGGAACATTTTTATATGCTTCAAACTTTAGCTTGGGTGTCAATATCTTTTTTGAAATCAATAAAAAGCTGAGTGAACTCATGGCAACGGTAGATGGTTATTCGGTTAAGATGGAAGAAATTCACCATACCAAAAAATTAGACGCACCAAGCGGAACGGCCATCACGTTAGCAGAGCAAATTATTGAGAATACTGATTATAAAAAATGGACATTAGACCCACCAAATTCTGATGAAATCCATATTGATGCCAAACGTATTCCTGAAGTACCTGGCACACATGAGGTGACTTATAATTCTGAAATCGATTCCATAAGCATTAAGCATACAGCACACAGCAGGCAAGGTTTTGCATTGGGAGCTGTTGTTGCGGCAGAATGGATTAAGGATAAAAAAGGTGTCTTTAGTATGAAGGATGTGTTGCAAATTAATGTCTAATGTAGATTGAATAATGAAGAATGACCTAAAAGATCGCACAAAGACATTCGCGCACCAAATTATAAAGCTGGTATCCCGATTACCAAACGATTATTTATCAAATCATATTAAAAAACAATTAATCAGATGTGCAACATCAGTAGCTGCTAATTACAGAGCGACATGCATTGCACAATCGAAGCGAAGTTTTATTTCCAAAATTAGTATTGTCATCGAAGAGATAGATGAAAGTCATTTTTGGTTAGAGTTTATTATTGATGAAAATCTGTTACCTTCAGAGAGTTGTAAATCTTTGTTAAATGAAGCAGATGAACTTACAAGGATTTTTATATCATCAAGAAAAACTGCAAATTTGAATCTAAGAAATTAATCAATTGTCATTAGACAATTATCATTTAAAAAATTATGAGCTGGACACAGTGGTTTATCTTTTTACTGATATTACAAATTATACATGGCTTAGGCACATGGAAACTTTATATTAAAGCTGGGCGACAAGCTTGGGAAGCCTTTGTGCCGGTTTACAACGCAGTAGTGCTGATGAAAATTATTTCTCGCCCTTGGTGGTGGGTGATTTTAATGTTTTTACCTATTGTAAATCTTATAATGATTCCTGCTGCTTGGGTAGAAACCGCAAGAGCTTTCGGAAAGACCACCAAACTAGATGCTTTAATCTGTATTGTTACACTTGGGTTCTATCTGTACTACCTCAATTATATGGAAGATGTTACCTATATTGAAAATAGGGAGCTTAAACCCAAGACCACAACTGGTGAGTGGATTACCTCTATCCTATTTGCTATTGTTGCAGCTACGATTGTTCATACGTATTTCTTTCAGCCTTTTGTTATTCCGTCGTCGTCCTTAGAAAAGTCTTTGTTAGTAGGTGATTTTTTAATAGTAAGTAAAATTCATTATGGACCCAGAGTACCAATGACCACTGTAGGTGCTCCTATGGTACATGATACTATTCCTGTCCTAGGTGTAAAATCGTACCTATACAATGATAATTTTGAAGAGCGTAATTCGTCTTGGAAAAACAAACTGCAGCTACCTTATTTTAGGTTACCAGGTTTTGAAGATGTAGAACACAATGATATTGTCGTTTTTAATCAACCAGCAGACACATTGCTGAATATGAACGATTTTAATCCAGACCGTAATTACTACAAGCCTATTGACAAAAAAACCAATTTAGTAAAACGCTGTGTTGGGTTGCCTGGTGACACTTTAGAATTGAGGAATGGCTATGTTTTTATCAATGGAAAACAAAATAAACTGCCACCACGATCACATTTACAGTTTTCTTATCGTCTCACCTTAAAAAAACCAATCAGTACACAAGGTGAGGAACGGTTATTTTATAATATGCTAGACAAAGCAGATATTGATGATGGTTTTAGATTTAATCCAAATGATGGCACGTTTTATTTAGCTGCTGTATCAGATGAAGCCGTAAACAAGCTCAGAGTACAACCTAATGTTGCCAGTGTAGAGCGCATTACCAGAGATGAAGGTGCTATAGAAGATATTTTCCCAAGAGATCCTAATTACAAATGGAATATTGATCATTTTGGTCCACTATGGATTCCAAAGGCAGGCGCTACCGTAGAGCTAAATACAGACAACATTTCACTTTATAAGCGTGCTATTGGTGAGTACGAAGGTAATAAAGTGGTTACAAGGGATAATCAAATTTTTATTAATGGTGAGCTTGCGACATCGTATACGTTTAAGCAAGATTATTATTGGATGATGGGAGACAACCGTCATAATTCCATAGATAGTAGGTTCTGGGGATTTGTTCCGTACGACCATATTTTTGGTAAACCTGTATTCATATGGATGAGTATAGACGGCATAAATGACGGTCTTAAAAACTGGAAATTCCGTTGGGACCGTATTTTCACAACCGTTAGTGGTTCTGGTGAGCGTACCTCTTACCTTATTCCGTTTTTAATAATTGTATTTGGTATATATGGCTTCACTAAATGGAAAAAGAAAAGAAACGCTAAATCTTAGGGATTTTGTAGAACAATTATGGATTGTCTGTTACATCCAACATATTTTCCTAACATAGCACATTTTGTCGCCATGATAAAAGCAGGCTCGGTATGTTTTGAAGTTTGTGATAATTACCAAAAACAATCCTTTAGAAACCGGACAGAAGTCTATAGTGCTAACGGCAAACTAGCTCTAACCGTCCCAGTAAGATATACACAAAAGAATAGGCAACTTTATAAGGATGTAAAAATTGCAAACGATGACAACTGGCAACTACTGCATCTAAAATCTTTACAGTCGGCCTATAGCATGTCGCCTTTTTACGAATTTTATATTGATGACCTTATGCCATTGTTTAAAAAACGGTTCGATTATATTTTGGACCTCAACCTATACTGTTTTGAAATGCTTTTAGAGTGTTTGCAAATGAATTTGGTAACTTCCAAGACAAAGTCTTTTGAAAAAGAGCCAGATAGAAAAATGGATTTTAGACCACTTGTAATGCGAAATCACAAGGTAAACACGTTGGAAACTTACACACAAGTATTTACTGAAAAGCATGGCTTTATTCCAAATCTCAGTATTTTGGATTTACTTTTCAACGAAGGGCCAAATACAGAGTTATACTTAAAACGACAGAAACTTTAGCCCATGTTTAGATTCATAATCCATTACGGCTTACATTTTGGATTGCCATTGGTCATTGCCTTGGTTTTCTTCAAGAAAAACTGGCTCAAGGCTTATATTATTATGCTTGCCGCTTTTATCATCGATTTAGATCATTTGTTGGCAAGTCCTATATTCGATTCCAGCCGTTGCAGCATCAATTTTCACCCACTCCACTCCTACTATGCTATTGCGGTTTACTTCATATTCTTAATCCCTAAGCCAACACGTATTTTTGCCATAGGTTTATTGGCACATATAATTTCAGATAGTGTGGATTGTTTTTTAATCTAAAGCAATAGTCGCTTTAATGGGATAATGATCCGAAAGCTTGTTGTCAAAAGTCTTAAACCCATTGACCGTAAAACTTTCATCCACTAAAATAAAATCAATTCTGAGCGGAAAGAATTTAAAGTCGTAGGTCTTTCCAAAGCCATTACCAGCTTCTTCAAACGTATCCACTAAATCATCTCCTTTAATCTCTTTGAAGATGTAAGAGTAGGCCGTATTGTTGAAATCACCCGTTACAATAGTTTTGTAAGGGCATTTAGATTTATGTTTCAAGAACAGTTCTACTTGGGTTTGCTGTGCCTTAAATGTTTTACTTACTTGCTTAAAAAGTTGACCTGAAGTTTCCTTTTTCAAAATTTCAACATCAGTATTTACACCAGAGGACTGTAAATGGACATTATAAATCCTTATAGTATCCTTAGCCTTGACAATATCAGCAAAAATCACATTATTACTCGTGTTGGAAAATTCCAAAGAACCCGAGTTAATAATAGGGAATTTAGAAAACAAAGCCTGACCACGTTTTACAGCATTATTGAACGTTGTGTTATAGCCATAATAACCATTGAGCTCAATAGGATCTTTGGTTCTATATTCTTGTAAACAAAGTATGTCTGGCTGTTCTTTTTTGATGAGTTCCGTAATATCAGCTTTTACGGTCTTATTTGGTAACCATTCGAAAATATTAAAAAGCCTTACGTTATAAGACATCACAGAAATATTGTTCTCGTTTTCAACTTTTTTTGAGGACGAGAACTTATACATAGAGCTGAGATAACTCCAACCCAAAATCAACACCACCAATGATAATAGCATCTGCTTTTTTACCTGAAGTACCCAATAGATAAAAAACAGAATGTTCAATAATATCAACAAAGGTACACCAAGACTCAATACGGATAGTGTTGCAAAACTTTTAGGAGGCAGATAAGGCAATAGGTAAGATATCAATAATAAGAAGGCTGCCAACGAATTGACAAGAAACATAATCTTATTAAAGAATTTTAATTTTTTCATACCAATTTTCAACTATCCCATTTTCGGAATTTTGAGATTAGAAGGTGCTTATTTTTTTCCAGCCTTAAAGAGAAATTCCTTCTCCTCGGCTGTAAGACTCTCATAACCACTCTTGCTGATTTTATCGAGAATCAAATCTACCTTCTTCTGATCATTAAACGTTTGAAACTCTTCTTTAGTCTTACCAGCATAAGTCCCTTTTGGTTTATTTCTGTGTACGGTCTTTAAATTAGATTTGGGTTTAAACCAACCTGCTAAAGTATCCATGGCACGTTCAAAACCAGAACCTATGTCTTTACCTTCCTTTAATTTTATTGCATAAAAATAGCCTAGCAATGCGCCACCAAGATGTGCTACGTTTCCGCCTTGGTTCGTGCCAAATAGTCCCAAAACGTCTATAACAACTAAGACTATAGCAATATATTTAAGCTTTATATTAAAAAAGATAAGTCTAACTTCAGTCTCTGGCATATAAGCTCCCAAAAATATCAGTAAAGCACTTATACCAGCCGAAGCACCTACCAATGGTGTAGCATTTATAATAAATCCTTTAGGTAAAACATTATAAACAAAAAGAAACGCCAATCCACCAACAATGACTCCCAATAGGTAGATGTTCAATGCCATTTTAGGACAAAACAGATTCAGTAACATTCTTGATATAAAATACAGCACCAAAAGGTTCAAAAGAATATGAAAAAAATCATAGTGAGCAAAACCATAGGTAATAATAGACCATGGCTTATACAAAAAGTTAGAAAAGCTTGATGGCAAACTTAAATAGGATAAGGGATTGCCTGTCCTAGCAAATACTTTAATCAATTGCCCAATGATGAAAACGACTATATTAATTGCAATAATCTTTTCAAAAGCATTGAATCTATTGAACTTATATTTTAAATCTTGAATTGTGCTCATGGTTAATTCCAGCGGTATTTATCTCTTTCATTCTTCTTCCAAAAATACATCAATAAAAACCCTGTCAATGCTCCACCCAAGTGGGCAACATAAGCCGTATTGCTTGGACTAAATATAGAATGACCAGTGATTGCAGAAAATAAATCTAATATTATAATACCTGGTATAAAGTACTTCGCTTTTATAGGAATTGGCAAAAATATCAACATCAATTTAGATTCAGGATATAACATACCGAACGCTACCAACACACCCATTATTGCTCCTGAGGCTCCGACCATTGTGGTAACTATTGCTTGTCTAAAGCTATCAAAACCCTCACCCAAGATAGACGCCCAACGCTGGTCGTACTTTCCTTCTGCTATGAGGTTTCCAACCTCAGCTTGGGAAATACCTGCTTCCATTAAGGTTGATAAGCCAGTATTATACTGAAAATATAAAAATGCAAGTTGAATCACCGCTGCTCCTAAACCAGACAGGAGATAGAAAATCAAGAATTTTTTCATACCAAATACCTGTTCTACTGCTGTGCCAAACATCCATAAGGCAAACATATTAAACAAAATATGCATAAAATTACCATGCATAAACATGTGCGTAATAATTTGCCAAGGTTCAAAAAGCGGATTTTTTGGAAAAAAATAAAGCAAACCATTCATAGAACATTTCCCTATTACCTACAAGATAGGTTCCAAGAAACATTATGATATTAATAATTAGTAAATGCTTAACAGCATCGGTTATTTGGGCTCTCATATACTACATAAATTTTTTTTCAATATCATCTACTTTCATAGTAATAAATGTTGGTCTATTGGTTGGTGACACGTTCGGTTCCTTACAGGCAAATAGACTATTGACCAAATGCTCTTGTTCTGTACCATTTAAGGACTGACCGTTTTTAATCGCCAAACTCTTTGCCATGGATTTTGCCAATAGATCCGTAGCACTAAAATTAGCGTCTGGCACATCATTTTGTACATCACTTATCAATTGTTCTAAAATGATGGACAATTCACTCTCTGGTACTCCTACAGGCACTCCTGTAATGGTAATTTCTTCCTCAGACAAACCAGAAAACACAAAACCTGTATGTTCTAAATCCGTTTTTAAATCCTTTATAATCTTGCTTTCACCTGGTGTGAAATGTAATTGCAATGGAAATAATAATTGCTGGCTTGTGGCTTCTTTAATGGTTATATGCCTTAGAAAATTTTCGTACAATACGCGCTGGTGTGCTCTGTTCTGGTCAATAATTAACATTCCCGACTTTAAAGTCGTTACTATATATTTTTGCTGTAGTTGAAATGTAGTCTTAGCAGTTTCAACAGAAGCATCACTAAAGATTGATTCGGTTTTAGAATCGCTTTCAAAAGCAACTTCGGCAAAATCTTCCTGTTTATTGTTTCCTTTGGATTCTAAACCAACATAGAGACTCTCCCAAGATGCTGCAGGTGCTTTCTTAAATTGCCTGTGCTGTGAAGGTGATTTAGTATTGGCTTCATCCGCAAAGGGATTAAAACTTCTATCCACCTCAATCGTTGGTGCAGATGCTTTCTTGTCTTTATAATTGTATGGCGTTGTTAAATTGCTCTGATGTTCAAAATCCAAAACCGGAGCAATATTGAATTGCCCTAAACTATGCTTTACCGCTGAACGCAAAATGGCGTACAATGTATGTTCATCATCAAACTTTATCTCCGTTTTTGTCGGGTGGATGTTTATATCAATCGTCTTGGGATCTACCGTTAAATTCAAAAAATAACTCGGATGATAGCCGTCTTTAAGCAAACCTTCAAAGGCTGCACCAATAGCATGATTAAGATAAGGACTCTTAATAAACCGTTGATTGACAAAAAAGAACTGCTCTGACCTGGTCTTTTTGGAATATTCAGGTTTACCGACAAATCCTGAGATTTTCAAAACTTCCGTTTCCTCTTCAACTGGCACTAATTTCTCGTTGGTTTTGTTGCCAAAAATATGAACTACACGTTGTCTGTAATTTTCACTGGGAAGGTGAAACAATTCACTTCCATTATGATAAAATGCAAAAGCAATGCTAGGATGTGCCAAAGCCACACGATGAAACTCATCAGTGATGTGTCGTAATTCTACAGTATCGGACTTTAAAAAATTTCGTCTTGCCGGAATATTGAAAAACAGATTTTTAACAGCAACCGAAGTTCCGGTTGGAGTTACGGACACCTCTTGGGATTTCACTTGGCTCCCTTCTATTTCTATGGCTGTACCCAATTCGTCCTCAGCGCGTTTAGTCTTAAGTTCTACATGTGCAATAGCTGCAATACTTGCCAAGGCTTCACCTCTAAAGCCTTTGGTATTTAATTGAAATAAATCTTCTGCTGATTTTATTTTAGATGTGGCATGGCGCTCAAAACTCAAACGCGCATCTGTAACACTCATACCTTTACCGTTATCAATAACCTGAACGAGTGTTTTGCCCGCATCTTTTATAATGAGCTTTATTTCTGTAGCATCAGCATCAATAGCATTTTCCAGAAGTTCTTTAACTACAGAAGCTGGTCGTTGCACCACCTCACCAGCTGCAATTTGGTTGGCAACATGGTCTGGTAAAAGTTGAATGATATCTGTCATTAGCGATTTAGAGAGAAAATAGAAAGGTCAAAATCTATAATGAAAAGAAAAATTAAAACGAATATGGCTATAAGCACTAAAATGGTTTTATTAAATCCTGAATTATTTCTAGTTCGGTTACTTATTCTCGACTCGTGCCATTGACCAGAAAAGTCATTTTTATTATAGGTGTCTGCATAGGCATCAAACTTTGTTGAATACTTAGAAGAATCTGCATCTTCTTTACCTTTATAATATCGAGGTGTATAATTAAACCTTTTATTTCTTGGTAGCTTCTTTATTAACGTGAATTTAATTGGACCCATAATACTGTTATTTAATATATCCATTTAGGACATAAATTAAAATAAAAAGCGCTGCCAAAATAAGAATTAAGGCTGGTAATGAGGTAAAGCGGTTACCACGTCTTCTTGTGTTACCTCTTATTTCATCCCACTTCGCTTCCAAGTCGTTTTTCGACTCTTTTTCTTTAGAATCCTGAAAACGAGGCTTATAATTAAAGCGTTTATTTTTTCTTTGATTAAACAAATTGCCTTGTAAATTAATACTTTGATTACCTCAAAAGTACTTAAAATACTAGGAAAAATAGCCTAAGGATTCCTTAAAATTATCAACAAAAAGGATGCCATGATGAAGTTGGGAAGTATAAAGTATGTAGTAAAAGTATTTCAGACTAAATCCTTACACTTTTACCATAATTAACTACTTAGTATTTTTTCTTAAGTAGGCCATTTTAATCGCTGCAATTGCCGCTTCGGTACCTTTATTACCGTGTTTTCCACCAGAACGATCAATGGATTGCTGCATATTGTTATCTGTCAATACGCAAAAAATCACGGGAATATCACCTGTAAGATTCAAGTCCTTAATGCCTTGGGTAACGCCTTCGCAAACAAAATCGAAATGTTTGGTTTCACCTTGTATAACGCAACCAATCACAATGATGGCATCTAACATACCAGAATCCGCATAGAAACTTTTAGACATTCTGGCAGCACCATAGGTCAACTCAAAAGTGCCAGGCACGTTCCAACGCACTATATTTTCTTTTACGGCACCACAGTCTAATAATGCATCGAAGGCACCTTGCCATAAGCCTTCAGTGATTTTTTCATTCCATTCTGAAACAACAATCCCAAACCGAAAGTCTTTCGCGTTTGGGATTGTGGCTTTATCGTAGTTCGATAAATTATGATTTGCAGTAGCCATGTCTATAAGCTTGCTTCTACTTTTCCTATTAAGACATCGACCTGAGTCGCTTCTGTAGAACTGCTAAATTCTGACTTAATTCTGTTAAGGTAATCTAAAGCTTTAGAGTTCTCACCTAAATCTATTGCCACACGAGCAGCTTTCAATAGATACATAGGTGTTGTAAATTCATTAATGTTAGCTTTAAAAGCTTTTTCGTAATATTCTAAAGCTTCTGGTAATTGCTCTAACTGAACAAAAGCATCACCAATGCCTCCTTTAGCAATTGGACCTAACATTTTATCATCGCTAGAAAAGTTACCTAGGTAAGTTACTGCGTTTTGATAATCCTTAAGGTTTAAATACGCCATACCAGCATAGTAATTTGCTAAGTTTGCCGCAGGTGTTCCACCGTATTGGTCAATAATATCCAACATACCATACTTACCTTCACCACCGTTTAAGGCCATTGTATAAAGTGAATCTGAAGCTACACCGTTAGTCGCTTCTTCAAAATACTTCTTAGCTTGGTACATGTCGTTCATAGCTTCTTTTTGTTGTGGCTCGGCAATAAACTTGTTATAACCCAAGTAACCCAAAACAACCAAAGCTATGGCTGCAATAACTCCAATAATATAATTTTGATTTTTTACAAACCACTCTTCGGTTTTAGAAGCACCTTCATCTAAAGTATTAAATACCTCAGCCGTTGCCGAGTTTTCCTCTGCAATTTCTTCCTTCTCCTTTTTGGTTTTTGGTTTGTAACCTCTTTTCTTATACGTAGCCATATATCTTCTCTATTAATGCGTGCGCAAAAATAAAATTTTTATTGGGATTTAAAAGCCTATTTATTTGTTATTTTTGAATAATAATTACGATTATTTCATTCTTCAAAACCTCAATAAACGCAAGGAAGTACGCCTACTTTTATGATTCTAAACTCACTATCCTTAGTCAATTACAAAAATTTTGAAAGTCAAGTTTTCAATTTCGATGCCAAAATCAATTGTTTTGTAGGTGCCAATGGTATAGGAAAAACAAATGCCTTGGACGCTATTTATCACTTAGCTTTCGGGAAAAGTTATTTTAATCCTATTGCGCTTCAGAATATAAAACATGGTACCGAATTTTTTGTTGTGGATGGTAGTTTTACCAAGAACCAACGTACCGAAAAAATCATCGTATCCCTTAAACGCGGACAAAAGAAAATTATAAAACGAAATGGTAAAGCTTATGATAAATTCAGTGACCACATTGGGTTTATTCCATTGGTTATTATTTCACCTGCCGATCGTGATTTAATTATTGAAGGTAGTGACACACGAAGAAAATTCATAGATAGTGTCATTTCACAAAGTGATAAAAACTACTTAACTGCAGTTATTGCCTATAACAAAGTGTTGTCTCAACGTAATGCGCTGTTAAAATACTTTGCGTTGAATAATACGTTTAACGCAGATACGCTTGCCATTTACAATGAGCAGCTTAACACTTATAGTAAAGAAATTTTCAAAAAGCGAGATGAATTTTTGAACGTCTTCATCCCAATTTTTAAGGAGCGTTACGAGGCCATAAGTCATAGTAAAGAAGCTATAGACTTAAAGTACAAAAGCGATTTGTTTGATGGTGAATTGATAAATTTATTAGAATCCAACCTCAACAAGGACAAAGCCTTGCAATATACCAGTGTTGGAACACATAAAGATGATTTGGTCTTTTTGATTGATGATTTCCCGATTAAGAAATTCGGTAGTCAAGGACAGCAGAAATCATTTTTAATTGCCTTAAAGTTGGCGCAATTCGATTTTATTAAACAGCAAAGTGGAGTATCACCTATCTTGTTATTGGATGATATTTTTGATAAATTAGATGAAAACCGAGTGGCACAAATCATAAGTTTGGTAGATGACGACCACTTTGGTCAGATTTTTATAAGTGATACGCATGCGGATAGAACAGAAGCTGTGGTAAAGCAGATACACCAATCTTATAAATTATTTAAGCTATGAAGAAATTAATATGGCTACTTAGTATTGTTTTATTAGGGTGTTCAGAAAATCCTGAAACCTATATACAACATCTTGAAGGCTATTGGGAAATAGAGGAAGTGACTTTAGCTGATGGCACTACAAGGGAATATACATTTAATGAAACCATTGATTATATTAGTTTGAATGACAGTTTATCTGGATTCAGAAAAAAACTAAAACCAGGTATTAATGATACGTATTTTACTTCGGATGATGCCGAGTCCCTTAAAATTAAGATTGAAAACGGTGACTTGAATTTGTATTACAGTACACCCTATGCTGAATGGGCGGAGACGGTTTTAGAGGCTTCACCTGAGCGTCTTAAGATTAAAAATGCGGATAATAATGTATATTTATACAAACGCTATACTCCTATAAAATTAGATGTTGAATAATTAAAAAGTTTACCGTTTTCACGGCAACTAAAAGATGGCAAAGCGCAACAACGATAATCAACCTATTGAAGATATTCTAAAAGAGTTTGTAAAGACTAACAATTTACAATCTGGATTGGACAAAGTCAACGTGCGCGAAGCTTGGGTCAATCTCATGGGAAATGGAGTTAACAACTACACAACTGCCATTGAGTTAAAACATGAAACGCTTTATGTGCAATTAAGTTCTAGTGTATTACGCGAAGAATTGAGCTATGGCAATGAGAAAATTGTTAAAATGCTCAATGAAGCCATTGGAAAAGATGTCATAAAAAAATTAGTGCTTCGTTAGACTAAAACGCTAAAGTTTTCAAAAATTAAAAACGAATATAAGGCGCTCATTGTATCTTTACAAAAAGGACGCTAATGAGATTCCTAGTACTTTTATTCTCTATTATTTTTCTTCAATCTATGGTTTTATTCAATTTTAAATCCGATAGCGATATCAGCAACTGGAAAATTCTTGATGATGTGGTTATGGGTGGACGTTCCAACGGAAATTTTAAATTAAACAAGGACGGTCACGGTGAATTTTACGGTACAATTTCTCTTGAAAACAATGGCGGATTTTCTTCCTTGAGATACTATTTCCCTAATACTAAAACTGAGGATTATTCACAGTTTAAAATTAAACTAAAAGGTGATGGCAAAACCTATCAGTTCAGAGTAAAGAGTAAGCAATCAGATCGTTACTCATATATATATGAATTCAATACTACTACCGACTGGCAGACTGTAACGATTCCGTTTTCAAAAATGTATGCCTCTTTTCGCGGGAATCGCTTAGATATTCCTAATTATGATGGTGTGCAAATGGAAGAAATCGCATTTTTAATTGGCAATAAAAAAGAGGAGCAATTTAAACTGCTTATCGACTCCATAATCTTAGAATAATATTTGGTATTTTTAAGTCCTAATTAATAATAGGTCTTAATGAAATACACCAAACTCCTACTCTCTTTCCTTTTAACCATTGGAATTTTTTTCGTTTTAAACACAAAATTGGGTGATATCCCTCCTTTAGGGAAATTTTTAAATCCACAATCAGGGATTTGGCAAAATGAAATTGATGAAGCCATTTCTGGTGAAGTTTCCATTCCTGGTTTGAAAGATAATGTTACAGTGCATTATGATGAACAATTAATTCCACATGTATTTGCACAAAATGAATCGGACTTATACAAAGCCCAAGGCTATTTAACGGCAAAGCATCGGTTGTGGCAGTTAGAATTTCAGACCTTTGCTGCTGCAGGACGCTTATCTGAAATCATTGGCGAAAGCGCTCTAAATTACGACCGTATGGAACGCAGACGCGGCATGGGTTACGGAGCAGACCAAGCCTTTGCCTATATGGAGCAGCACGATACAGAAACCTTAGGGTTTATCCAAGATTATGCTGATGGCGTGAATGCTTATATCGATCAATTAAGCCCTGAGAACTATCCTGTTGAATATAAATTACTCGATTACGCACCCGAAAAATGGACTCCAAAAAAAACAGCACTGCTTTTAATGTACATGACCAAAATGCTGGCTGGTGGAGATGAAGATTTGGAATACACCAATGCCTTACGTCTTTTTGGGAAAGAGAATTTTGATTTGCTGTTTCCAGATTTCTTTGATGTCAATGATCCTATAATCCCAACAGAAACCGACTGGAGTTTTATCGATGTGCCACAAACACCACATCCGAATGCAGATGTGGTTTTAGATTCTATTTCAGAAACCATTGAGAAACCCAATCCAGATAACGGAAGTAACAATTGGGCTGTGTCTGGCGAAAAGTCCGCTACTGGCAATCCAATTCTTGCCAACGACCCTCACTTAGGTCTTAATCTGCCTGCTATTTGGTTTGTAATGCAATTGAGTACACCAAACCATAATGCTATGGGAGCGACTATTCCTGGTGCTCTAGGTGTCATTTCTGGTTTTAACCAGCATATCGCTTGGGGAGAAACCAATGCCACACGAGATGTGATTGATTGGTATAAAATTGAATTCAACAAAGACCGAACCCAATACAAATACGATGGGCAGTGGAAAGACTTCACCATAAGAGTTGAAGACATTAAAATAAAGGGTAAGGAAAATTATAAAGATTCGGTGCTTTACACACATCATGGTCCTGTGGTCTATGATCAAAATTTCATGTCTGATGAAGAGTTAGTCGGCTATGCCATGAAATGGATTGGACATGAAGGAGGCAATAACCAAAAGACATTTTTAGAACTTAACAAGGCCAAAAATTATGATGACTATGTGAGTGCATTAAAATATTGGAATGCACCAGCACAGAATTTTGTTTTCGCATCGACTGAAGGTGATATTGCCTTATGGATTCAAGGGAAATTCCCAAATAAATGGGAAGGCCAGGGAAAGTTTTTGATGGATGGTAGCAATCCAGATAACGACTGGCAAGGTTACATTCCACAAGAATTTAATGCCAAGGTTAAAAACCCTGAACGCGGTTTTGTCAGTTCTGCCAACCAACATCCTGTGGACGACAACTATCCATTTTTTGTCTATAACGATGGTTACGAAACCTATCGGAACCGTGTGATCAATGATTTTTTTAAGTCCAAGGAAAAGTTTAGCGTACAGGACTTTAAGGATTTGCACAACAATAACTATAATCTTAAAGCCGCAGAATTAGTGCCATACATGCTAGAGCACATGGATACATCTTCACTTACGGCAGAAGAAAAAACCATCTACGACGAAATAAAAGCTTGGGACTTTAATAATGATATTGACGAAGTTGGCCCAAGTATCTGGAGACAATGGTATGGTAAACTTTACAACATGGTGTGGGACGAATTTGAAGTAGAAGACACAGCGCTCGAAAAACCATTTGCTTACCAAACCATTTATCTTTTAAAAAATCATGGCGAGCATGAATTTATGGACATCGTTGAAACTGACGAAAAAGAAACTGCTAAGGACTTATTTCTATTGGCCTTTAAAAAAGCGGCAGAACGTTTATTGGAAATAAAAAATGAAGAAGGAGACTATACTTGGGCCAATTATAAAGGCACTTATGCAGGCCATTTATTGCGAGGCTTGCCTGCCTTTTCACGTTTTGATATTCCAATTGGTGGCGACCGAAACATTGTAAATGCCACCTCAGAAAATCATGGACCATCTTGGCGTATGATTGTTGAGATGACCACACCACCAACTGCCATTGGTATTTATCCTGGTGGGCAATCCGGAAATCCTGGTAGTAAATACTACGATAATTTTATTGATGATTGGGCTGAGGGAAAATACCATAGTCTTAACTTTTTACAATCCAACGAAGCCACAGAAGCCATCATTGGCACTCAAACCTTAACACCAGCTCACAATGAATAAGAACATAATCAACTTTATAGCCACACTCATATTAGCATTATTATTATCTCTGTTTTTGCCTTGGTGGTCTATAATGACAGCTGCATTAGCAACCGCATTGTTTATACCATTAAAAAAAGCGGCTGTGTTTTTTGTACCGTTTTTAGCTATTCTTTTGTTTTGGGCCGTTTATAGTTTTATGTTGAGCAGTGGCAATGACTTTACTTTAGCCAAGCGCATAGCTGTTCTTTTGTCTTTAGGAGGCAACCCTTACGCGTTGATGTTAGTTACAGGTATTATAGGTGGATTGGCTGCTGGTATTGCTGCGATTTTAGGGAAGCAGTTGAGTTTGGTTTTAAGTAAAAACTAAAAAGAAAAGGTTTTATAATAACATTAATAAATCAAAACCAAACACCTATTAACCAGATAAATAGCCCGATAAATTTATATATTTGTTTGGATATAGCGAGTTGGCAGAATTTTAAACCAAACTTAATAATTGACAAGAGAATACGAAAGAGCATTAACCGAATCCGAAAAAAGAATTTTGAGGAAGCAAATTGAGGAAACTAAATCAAGTATTCCGAAAGACATTGGTTTGATTATTTTGAAAGTTATATTTCTGACAATTTTTTGCTGTGCTTTTATACTTCTTTCCAAAGATTTGGTTGATAATCATATTATCACTCCTATCGTTTTTTATGGTTTGGTTCCTATCTTATGAGATACCTGATTTAATAAGGCTACCAAAGGCTCTAAAAAGAACTGAAATGGTTATTGAGAGTGGCATTGTACGTGTCAATGAAATTAACATTGATAGATATATCAAAATCGACAACGTTGAAGATGAGGACAATCACTTTATTGTAGAATATGATGGTAAGCTGACATTGATTGGTGGGCAGGAATTTCTCGGAGTTAGAAAACTTAAAAACAAGATTGAATATATTGAAATAATGGACTCTGAAAAAACTGGAATCTATTACGACAAAATAAAAAAATCTGGCAATAGCCTTAATCCATATTATGTTTTTTAAAAAAGGTGTTTCGGATAATTTACTGGAATCTGAAATTTGGAAAAAATTGACCAATCGAAATCCATTTTCTGGAAAGTTGGAGGATTTAGATGTATTTATAAAAGAAGATAAATAAAAACTGCTGCTAACATAGGCTATAAGTAATTGCTAGTTCTCGCATACCTCTGAAAATCCTCACGGATTTTCTATTCGGACGGTATTTACTAAATTAGTTGTTGAAACAAGCCTAAAATTGTCTTTATTCTTTTAAATATGAAAAAGCCTTTATTTCTATTACTAATCATTTTGCAAGTTGGTTTAAGTAGTTGTAATAAAACTGATGAAACCGATGATACTGTAGAACCTATACAGACAGATATTTCCGTATCATCATCTGAAAGTTTAATTTCTTGGTTAAACTATAGTGATTTAATGCAAAAATTAGAAAATGCAATAAGTTATAATTATGGGAATGCCCTTGAGAATGAGACCGAAAAACAACAAAATTTTAATACGGACACCACTCAGGTCATTGCGACATTAAATTTTAAGTCAGCATTTCAGAATATTTACAATGACACTAACCCAGCGAACAACTCAGTAACAATTGATCTTGAGAAAAATGAAAGTGTTGAGCTTAGAGCAGATGGACCAGGAAATACTTATGCATTAATTACTTCAGTATTGGCACCTGGTTATAATCCTATTGAAGCACCAGACTGCAGTCATAATGCATTTGGCGAACATATTGATGAACTATTTGACAACGACTTAAATACAAATGTTTTTCGATTTTACATTCATACAACACCAGACGATGATCGCTGTATAAATTTTGACAGGCAACGTAATGAAATAAAGAGTTATGATCAATCCCCAGATAATTTATTAGGCGTAGAAAACGAAAAAGTAAATTACCAATGGAAATTTAAATTGAATGCTGGATTTCAGTCTTCACCCAAGTTTACACATCTGCATCAACTAAAATCGGTAGGAGGAGAATTGGCAAGTCACCCAATGTACACCTTAACCACAAGAAAAGGAAGTCCAGATAGGTTAGAATTACGCTATGGCGAAACAGACTCTTCAGTTATTTTAATGCAAACCGAATTAGCACCTTTTATAGATAATTGGCTCGAAGTTTCAGAAACGATAGAATATGGTACTAATGGGACTTATGCAATTGAAATAAAGAAAGTAAGTAATGGTGAGGTTTTGTTAACATATTCAAATGCTTCAATTATAAACTGGAGACCCAATGCAGATTTTGTAAGACCAAAGTGGGGCATTTACAGAAGCCTAGAACATACTGAAGACCTTAGAGATGAAGAAGTACTATTTGCAGATTTTATTATAACAGAAATTGACTAGCACTTTGTTTGATAGAAAAGATCATAAAATCCTGTGATAAAAAACAAGTAAAACTTTAACAATAGACAAACTTAAGCCTAATAGCTCATTTCGCTTAAATCCTCTAATCAAACTTTCACCAAATAAAGAACACCCACGCTTTCACGTGGGTGTTCAACTAACAAAAAAACTCAAAAAACATCATGATTTCTCATGATACCGATTAACTGTAATCAGCAGTTAATCTTCTTTGCTAGCAACCAATCAACCTAACTTAATTTGCTTCCCCACAAACTAAGTGTTGACTATCCTAAAACCTATAGCTTACCGTTCCCTTAATAAAGAAAGGTGTGCCAGGTGTAAAATGTATTTCTTCCACAGATTGCGCTTCGTTTTGTAAGCGTGACTCTGTAGCAAATTGAGTTTCGTTCCAATCCACATCAAATAGATTTTCTACAGCTAATCCTAATGTGACATTGTTTAATTGGTAATTAATATTAATGTCCGTGACAAAGTAACCTTCAGCTACAATAGAATTGTCTTCATTGGCTGGTCTGTCATCTAAATATCTAAATCGTAATCCACCAGAAAAGCCATCTAAATCGTTAACCGATAGTCCACCAGCTAAAGTAAAATCTGGTGCCAATGGAATATAGTCTTCACCATCTGGTGCGTCTATACTTCTGGCATTGGTCAGTGTTGCATCAGTATCTAAAAATAACCAATCATTAATTTGATAACGTAAACCTAAATCGATTCCGTAACGCCTTGTTTTTCCACTTGGTTCTACAATACCTGCATCACCTACATAGACAAACTCTTGTTCTAAAAACAAGTACCATAAAGCAGAGTTCACCACCAATTTTGAAAATGGTTTCCAAACAAAGCCTAAATCCGTACCATAAGAACGTGGTAAGATATCTTCACCTTCATTGGCTACCACTACTCTAGCATCGTTGGAGTGAAATCCTAAACCAGATTTTAAGTACAACTGTAAGTTGTCTTTAGCATCGTAGTAGAAATTCAATTTTGGACTTAAAATCGTTTTATTTTCCGATTGTGTCTCGTAGTTGGTCTGCAATTGATCGTTGTATAGAAACTTAAAATAATCCAAGCGTAAGGCTGGTGCTATTTTAAACTTCCCGAAATCAAATTCAGCATTTACAAAAGCATCTATATTGGTTTGGTTGATGTCTCCAAGTTGTATGTTTTCTAATGTTTCAGTTCTGTTTAAGGTTCTCGACAATTCTACATCATCAACAATATCGTGTCTCACACCTAAACCAGTAGTTAAATTAAATTCAGTACTGCCTAAAAACGTTGTGTAATTTAAAGCGGAGTTTGCACCAAAAATGTTTCGGTCTTCCTTTTGTCTAATTTGATCACCATTCACTGGATCTTCCAAGAAAAAGGTAAAGTTAGAATACAGTTCAAATGCATAGTGCGAGTAAAAGGCGTTGGCACTCAACTTTGTGCTTTCAGAAATGTACTTATCAAAAGTTACATTTAAATTTGTTCGCTGTGTTTCACCACCTTCGGTATCATCAATAGCTCCAAAACGTGTAATGTTTCCATTATCGACTTCGCGCTGTGGAATCTGACCAGAAGCATCCCAACGGCTTGTAAAATGCGATGCCGTTAAGGTCAACTTATCGTTCTCTGGCGAATACATCACATATTTACCGAAGAGATTTAAACGATTAAAATTCTGTGGAGATTCAAATGGTCCGTCCGTAGCAATGTATTCCATAGCTACGTAGGCATTTTTGTTCTTTACATTTTCCATAAGGTCGAACAATCCAACAGTACGCAACGTATTAAACTGACCGGCTGAAAATGAAATACTACTTTCCTTTAAGTAATCCTTAGTTTTAAAGTTAACATAACCAGCAGTATTAAAATCGCCTTCTGAAGCATAGTAAGCCCCTTTACCGAAATCAATTTTATTAACTGTTTCTGGGATAACGAAGTGCAAATCACTATAGCCTTGTCCATGTGCATGAGAAACCATATTCACAGGCATTCCGTCTACTGAGATGGAAACATCTGTACCATGATCTACATCAAAACCACGAAGAAAAATCTGTTCGGCCTTACCTCCACCAGCATGCTGACCGATGAATAAACCTGGTACTTTTCTAAGCACTTCTTGAGATGAATTAACAGGAGTAATATTCAAGTCTAACCTTGAAATTGTACTCACCGTATTTAATTCTTCTCGTATTACCATTTCATCTAATTGAAATATTTTTTCCTCTAGTATAATCTTTACCTCTTCCGTGGATTCAACTTTAACGACTTTAGTTTTATAGCCTAAAAGTCCTATCCTTAAGGAATCACCTACTTTAGTTTCCGCTATCACAAACACACCATTTTCTGAGGTATGTGCGTGACTTTGAGAATTTTGATTATATACGTAAGCCGCCTCTAATGGCTGATTGAGCTCATTTAAAACCAAGCCCTTAACATTTTGGGCTTGTACTATAACTGAAAAACAACCAAATAATAGCAGCGCTAAAATTTGTTTCTTCATAATTATAGTTGTTTGATTTTTGGTGCCATTGTAGGTCCAAGTTCATAGAGACTGGCAACCAACTCACTTTTTAATTCCTTTACTTTTTCTGTTTTGCCTACAGCTTTATAGATTTCGGCAATGTGGTATAACACACCAGGCTCATAAGTTTGGCCTTCGACATATTCTTCAACAATGGCGTTGGCTTTTTCTACATCACCTTTTTTGAAATAGCTCCAAGCCAGTAAATCATAAGATTGTGGTGTTGGTCTATTTTCCACTTCTTTTTTAGCAATAGCTAAGGCATCCTCTGGCAATAGCATATCTTCAGCGTATAGCGTAACATTATATTTATTGTACATATCACCGTACATTTCATTTCTTACAGCTTCTTTATAATTATTGATAGCTTCAGATTTTAACTCACTGTCATTCATAAAGTCAGCTATTTCCGCTTTCAGCAAATCATAATCTGGTGCGTGATAGTACGTTGAAATATGATCTAATATTTTTAACGCTTCATCCGGATTATTTTCATGTGAATATAAAATCCATGCAATTCCTTTTTTGGCGTAAGCATCGTTAGGATCTAACTCTAGTGCTTTTAGGTAATGGTAATACGATTTTTTAATCTCACCTGCATGACCATAAAAATCAGCAAGATTAGTATAAGACCATTGTTTAATATCTTTAAGGTTTGAAGCTTCTGCAATAGCAGCAGCTTTTTCCATTTGTTCTATGGCACCATCTAAATTGCCTTTATGGTCTTCCCATTTGGCCAATCTAATGAGGTAGTCGAAATCAGATTTGTTCTTTATCTCTTCGAGATAAGATTCCGCATGCATATAGTTACCAAGTTCTAAATGCACATCAAATAGCATTTTCTTGGTACTATTTAATTTTTCGCCATTCTCTTTTGCCTTTTCTAGCAGTTCTAAAGCTTCTTTAAAACGGTGCTGAGAAATGTAATTTGAAGCTAAGGCTCTATATTGCGATGCATATATGCCGTTTGTTTGCTCTATACTTTTAATAAGGTCTTTTTCTGCTTTAATCAGATAATCTATATTACCTGTAGCATTAAATATCTGTGTGTATTCTCCGGCACGCTTCACTAAGTATGGAAACTCATCCGGATTTGATTTTAACTTATCTGTCCAGAATTGTGCATTGGACATTAATTTTTCATTATCTATAGTAGTTGACAGGTATGCTTTGTATTCTTCAGACTCAGTAACTTTATTAGAATTACAACTGAACGTCATTACTATTAAAATAAAGGGAAGTATTCTTTTTAGTATCATGATTATTGAATTTTTGAGTTTTGATTTAATATTAAAAAAATTCTGAAGTAGAAATTTTGTCCTACTTCAGAATTTCTATTTAGTATCTTACCAAGGAGATGCTAGGTAAGGGAACGATGATAAAAATGCTTTATCATTAGCGTCAACATTATCGTCTGATAATCCTGGGTTTTCAGTGAAATCTTCACCACCAAAGATTAACAATAGCTCTACTGTTATAACGTCATCAGCTAAAGCTCTACCCGTTAAAACATTAGTTCCATCAAAAAACGTTGTTGTACCGTCTAAAGAAACATTTAAAACATCAGTGGCTAATAAACCTGTAAATGCAGCTGCATCTAATCCTAATGCATTTTGGTCACCTGGATTTGCGTAAGCTGGACTTAATCCGGTTAAATTAGCTTCAAACATTGCTTGAAATGAAGCATTTTGTTGTGATGGCACAGTAGTGTTAAAAGCATCTTTCATACCACTCGATACGAATACTGTATTAACAGCTGGTCTTGCCATTTGATCTTGTTGAACATAAGTCCCTGAGAAATCAGGTTCTGATGGAGGATTCATGTTACTATCGTCATCATTATTACAATTGTAAGCTGTCATTGACACTAAAATTGCAATAGCGAATAATTTTATTTTATTGAATTTCATAATTTTTAAATTTTAAATTTTTGAGTTTATTGTTTTCTTTTAGTTTCTACCCATGTGTTGATTGTCCCAGATCCACCAATTAAAGTTTTAGGAACTTCAACAACTACAGAGAGAACATTTGTACCAGCAAATGTGTCTGAACCTGGATCGTTGAAACTAGTTGCGTTACCAGCAATAATTTCACCATATTGAGCAAAATCCATAAAGAAAGGATCATCTCTTGGGCCAGCAAAAGCCATGATTCCACCAGAACTTGCTACGATAGCTGATTGTCCATAAGGTGTAATATCAACTACTGCTGTATTACTAGAGTTAGTCATAATAGTACTACTTAATCCTGCTTGAGTAGGTGAAACCGGACCGAATATATACATCTTACCATCTCGTGGAATAGCTTGTATTACTAAGTCTTCAACATTATCACCAGAAGTGTCTATGTTAAACTCAATCATTACATTTTCATCAAACGAAGCAGCTGCTGTACTACCTGGAGCTAAAAGTCCTTGTACATTAGCAACAAACGCTATGTTTGAAGAATTTGAGCCTTGAAAGGCATAAAAGTCTGTGATATCACTTGTACCACCTGAAACAGCGGGAGCATCAATGTGATCGGCTGCGATTGCAACGAATGTAGCAATACCTAATATTGCCGTTGCGATTAAAATTTTTGTTTTTTTCATAATTTTGAGATTTTGTTAATTATTTGTGTCTCTGCTCTACTTACGAAAAAATGAAAGGTGCGGTTTTGTTAATATTTTGTTAACGTGAAAATGAGGTGTGTTTTACACAATCTTGTGGATATAAGATTAACTTAGATTATATTTGGAGATACACTTTTTTAATTTTGATTATGAACCCATCAACTAGTGGTTGGATTGAAAAATTTTATTCCCAAATTTCAAAAGGCAATATTCCCTTTAAGAATTATGAAAGGCTGTACAATGGCCTAAAAGAAAACGGGTTCATTTACGGTGTTAATGTTGAAATAGTCAATACCATAGAAAAAACCCATACCTATTCTGAAGATGAACTTGCCAAAATAAATCTTTTAACTGCCCTCTATCATATATATCATTTTCACAAGGCAAAATTTAGCAGCAATGAATTTATCACTGTGCTTCTTAATTTTTATAAGGAACTTGAAGTTTCAGATCTATCCATATGGGATAAACTGGTCATTGGGAAAAGTGAAAGCTCACTATTAGAGCGATTGATACACGACCGTATTCAAATTGATGACAACCTATTGACTCGAAATTTCAACAAATCTATAACCAACGCTCTATTATATGTAGATGTCCTAACTTTTGAAACACACCTTAAAAATGACATCAACATAAAAAACTATGCGGCAAACTTAGAAAGTAAAATCGTCGGAACACTTTATCAGTCATTGAATTCTAAGAGCAAGATAACGGATCACGACAAAGAAGTTATAGAAATCATTGAAACCTCAACCTCTTATGTTGATGATGATGAAATGGATATTGAAGACCTCATCTATGATATTGAATACAACATTAACCTTCACGAAAAAAAATATCTCATAGACCTTATGTGCTTATCCATATGGGATGATGAGATACTCGAAAAATCGGAATTTAGGTTTCTTCAGAGTTTGGCAAAACGATTGGGTCTAGAAAGTAATGAAATACAAAAATCCCTTATCGATGTAGATGACTTTCATAAAAAGCATAAAAAAGAAATTCTGTTATTTCAGCAAACAAACCCAATTTCAAATTTTTATGAAAACTCATCACAATTAGTTACCAAACTACTGAAAAGAAATAGCAAACGATTGGTAAAGGAATTGAATCAAAGTAAAGATTTATTGGCACTTATTACTAAATCCACCCATACCGACCTTACCAAAGAGGAACAAAAACAAATGCAGTCCCAATTATTGGATCTCCTAAAAACTATTCCTAGTTTGGCCATCTTTATGCTACCAGGAGGTGCCATTCTATTGCCTTTATTTGCTAAGCTTATTCCAAATATGTTGCCTTCGGCTTTTGATGATAATAGGATTGAAGAGGATTAAAGCTAAGTTATTCTAGCCAGCTTTTAAAATCCTTTACACGCTCTCTGGCTACTATGACGTCTTGTTCATTGTAATGGTTCAATTTAATCTGAAGTCTTGAGTTGGTGTAACTAATAATATCTTTGATGGCATTAATATTTACATAAAACTTTCGGCTTACCCTATAAAACACATGTGGCTCTAGCTCGTCTTCCAGTTGATCTAAGGTCAAATCCAAAAGGTAATTTCTGCCTTCATTGGTGAATACATAAGTACCTTTATTTTCGCTGTAAATACATTCTATATCATCAATATTGATAAGCTTTAGGTGCTGCCCAACTTTAACAGAAAAACGCTTTTTATATTCACGCTCAATAGGATTGACCAATAGTTTTTTAATATCATTAAAATCTAAAGTCACGGATTGCTTTTGCGGAGTCCTTCTCTTAAATTTTTCAACTGCTTTTTTTAAATCGTCTTCATCTATTGGTTTTAATAAATAGTCAATGCTATTTAACTTAAAAGCCTGAAGCGCATATTCATCATAAGCTGTGGTGAATATTACTGCCGAATTAATATCTATAGCTTCAAAAATCTCAAAAGACAATCCATCACTAAGCTGAATATCCAAAAAAATTAAATCTGGGTGTTCATTGTTCTGAAACCAGTCTATAGATTCCTCTACGGAATGTAGCATGGTTTCCGCTTCAACATCCAAAGATTTTAGCATACGCTGTAAACGTCTTGCTGATGGTTTTTCGTCTTCTATTATGATTACGTTCATATAATATATCTGTTTACTTTACTCCCAGGTTTTTGTTTCTTCAACCTCGTCTTCGTTTAGGTATTCTTTTATTTTTTTGTCCTCCCAACTTCTTTTAAAAATCGATCTACCATTAAAAACTCTTAATCCATGAATGATAATAAAAACCGTCCATGCTACCATAATGGATAGATTGAGACTTATAATATTGTTCTTATACGGACCTTCTACGATATATAAGTTATAGGACAAAAGAATCAGCATAACAATATAGCCAGCCAGATGAATGTAAAAGAGTTTTAACCGTCTTACTTTTTTCTTGGCCAGCAGTATGCGCTGTTTTTCGTCATTCTTCATTTGCATCACATTACTGTTTTACGAGTTTACCTTCTTTCCAAACTGTTTTTTTATTATTCAATAACGAAATATCTTTCGTTACATCTCCATTAACCAATACCAAATCAGCCTTGTAACCTACTCTTATATATCCAACGTTGTCTAAACCAAAGGCTTTGGTGACATTACTGGTTCCTGCTTTTAGAACTTCAACGTTAGAAAGTCCAGATTCACTTAATAGCTGTAACTCTTTGTACAAATCCGTACCGTAATTGATATTTGCATTTGGCGGATCAGTTCCTGCTAAGATTGGTATTCCGGCTTCATGCATTTTTTTAACCTCTGAAAATAATTGCTCCTTGGTTAAAAATTGCGCTGCACTACTTCCAATAACTTTAAATACTTCTATGGTAGTCAGTAAAGTCGGAATGACAAAAAACGATTTTTCTTCTGAAAGTTCTTTCATTTTTTCAGATTCCAATTCCTTATCCCACCAAACATGCACCAATCCATTGGCATCATTTGATATAGCATCAACTGCATTATCTAATCGACTTACATGAACCACAGCAATTCTTTCAGCTTTATGCGCTTGTTTGATAAGCTCAGCAACGGTTTCGGAATCTAAAGTGGCTTTCCATGGCTCAACAATAATTTTGATATAATCAACATTAGTCTTTACCCTATCTTCAATAAATTTTTTAGCCTCTTCGGGTTTTGTTAACGTCGGAACTGGAAACCCGAATTGCGTACCATGACCTTCTGGCGCAGTTGCTGCATAACCAGCAACATAATATCTGGCATAATTGGTAGAATCTTTGAGCTGGCGCATTGCAGATTGATAGGTTTCTACACCATGCATATCCATAACATTCAACACACCTGCTTTTGCTGCTTCTTCCAAAGATTGTGGTCCCCAAGCATGTACGTGCGCATTAGATAATGCTGGCATCAAGGTTTTACCATTTCCGTCAATGACTTCATATCCATCAGATGCTTTAATGGATTTTGAAATCTCTGTAATGATACCGTCTTCAACTTTAACCGAAGTGGATTCGATAACGATTTCACCATCAAAAACCTTCACGTTTTCGACAATAAAACTGTTTTGAGCATTGCCAATAAAAACAAAGACTAAAAAGACTAAAACTAATTTGATTTTAAACATGAATTCATTTTTTTGTATTAATTACTCTCTTGACTGCAGACTGTCAACTGAATACTGAGGACTGAGAACTGAGAACTGAACCTACTCCCAATTTCGTTCTTCCTTATCCATAAACTCTTTCATTTTTCGTTTTTCCCAGTCCTTGCCGAAAAAGAAATCGGGACCAAAAACACCAATAAAATGAAAGAACAATCCAATACCCCAAAATACAGCTGTGGCATAAGGTCCAAAGCCTCTAAATCCTTGATCTGAGTTGAGGCCAATTAACAATATCAAGAAGATATTGACCACAAGATAAACCGCAAAATGCCAGTAAAATCCAACTAAAGCATCTACTTTCTTCTTGGCACGCAGATACGCTTCTTCTTTTCTAAAATCCGAAACCTTTTCTTTTTCCTCATATGGTTCTAAACTGTACTTTTCCATCACTTTGATTTTTTATTCTTTAGAATTATTAGATAATTCCTTGTTCATTAATTCTTCTATTTTTCGTTCTTCCCATTTTAATCCAAATTTCAGGGATATAAAATGCATAATCAGAACAATTCCCCATATAAACCAGGTTATAAACACATCCAAACTTAACAGCTCACCAATAAAAGATTCCCATGTATCAAGGTTATCAGAAACCTTAAAACCCGTAATCATTAAGTTTATTACAATGTAAATTCCCAAGTGCGTATAAAATGCCTTTTCCTTTTCGACCTTATTCTTGGCCTTTATATATTTCAAATCTGAATTTTTTGAGTCCATCTTATCTTTCATTTTTAATATTCCTGTTGATCTATGTTTTTACTCCTTCCCTTCGGAAAGGCTGGGATAATCCTAACTCCATCGGCTTCTTTCATCTTCCTTACGCATATACTCTTCAATTTTGCGTTCTTCCCATCTGGCACCCAAAGCACCATCATCTACATAAACCCTATACGCTTGAAACAATAAACTAATACCCCAACCTATCATCGGAAACCAAAACCATTGAATGGTATGTCTGGAAAATTGATACCAAATAAATACTAAAAACGGAATCACTAAGCAATAGGAAATTAAGCTATAGTAAAATGCCTTTAGCTCTTCCACACGCTTGCGTGCTCTAACATAATCGTCGTTAAGACGTTCTTGTGATTTTTGTGTTGTTCTCATGATTGATACTTGTTTTGTGAGCATAGGAATTGCAACCGCAAAATCCTTTTCTCTTTGATTGATGTAAACTTTTCGTTCAGAAAGTAGTTTGTAACGTTGTTTTATATTGTCCAATCCTACTCCACTACTCTTCTTTACAATTTGTTTGGGCTGAAGGTTGTTCATCACCACCAAGTGATTACCATCTTCATATATTTTTATGTGTAATGGCTTGCTCGTGGTCACCATATTGTGCTTTACAGCATTTTCTAAAAGTAGCTGCAACGATAAGGGAACAACTTTACTTTCAGGATTTGACGCCTTCTCCGGAATTTCAAAAATGATGCTATCCTCAAAGCGCATTTTTATAAGCGACATATAGGTTTTGGCAAAATCCAATTCTTCATCTACCGTTACTAGTTCTTTGTTCTTTTGTTCTAGCACATAGCGATAGACTTTAGAAAGTGATGTTGTAAAACGCTGAGCATTATCTGGGTTTTCTTCAATTAAACTGGTCAGTACATTTAAGCTATTAAATAGAAAATGCGGATCTAATTGGTTTTTAAGAGCATCAAACTTGGCACTTGCAGCACCAGCAATAACTTTCTGCTCTTTTATCTTATTTTTTTGATAACGGTTGTAAAAATAAACCACATAAAAGGTGGAAATGATACTCAATGTAATCCACAGACCGAAAGAATACCCTTTCCAAGATTCATTTTCTATAAAGACTTGAAACGGCATTTTATAAATCAATACCTCTATTAAAATTCTAAGAAAGAAAATACAGATGAGCGTAATAACTGTAGCACCAGCAATACCATAGATTATGCGTTTAGCAACCTCATAATCTCGAAACTCACGTTTCTTCATATAATCAAAATACTGGGTATTGGTATAACTTATAACATACGTATAGAGCTGATAGAAGAAAAAATCAATCAAAAAATCATTGATCGTATTGTAGTTGAAACCTCTGGACAATAGGTTTCCAATTACAAAAATACCACATCCAATGAAGAATGTAACTGTTAGAAATTTAATTGACTTTGACATAATTACTTTTTATTCTTTACAAGATTCCGCTACCTGATCCGCACGCTCCTTTCCCCAATTTGGATGAAACTCCGTCTCAGGCTTAAAGGTATCAAAAAGTTCAATTGATGCTTCAATATCCTTGCAATATGGTGCTGTATCCTTGCCAAAATATTTGGCACTTCCCATATCCCATTCCGCTTTACAAAAAGCTGCTCTCGGATTTTCAGGTTCTAGTTTCAGGGCTTTAGCATACAGTTCTCCTATTTTTTGGCCATATTTCATACCGTAGGTCATGCCATCAAAGGCTACCCAATTGGTTAAAACCTGTGCTTGCATTATCAATAGTTCTGCATTGTCCTCACTTTTGGTCATGGCCAAATCCAAATGTTCTTGTGCCTTGTCTAATTGTGCTTTTAAAAACCGCTTCGTCTTTTTCGTTCCAGCTTTTTAGACTATTGATCTGTGCGATGTAATAGTTGGGCAACCATTCTTTATCTTCTGCTTTGGCTATACGCTCAAACATATTCTCGGCCTCGTCCCATTTATCGGCTTCCCAAAGTTCAAAGGCCTTGGTCATCCCTTTTTCAAAATTGGTTTGTGCTTCTGTATGAGAACTCACAAGACTAACTATTAATATTACCGCGACTTTTACTATTACGTTCATAAGGTTATGTTTTTAATTTGATACAAATATCTACAGTATCTAAACATTTATAAAACAAGACTTACCGAATTGTAAAAAATTAATGACGAATTGTAATTTTTCAAAATTATTCCAAAAAATCAGTAACTTACTGAGGCCTTTCTATACATATTACTGTAACCACAATATTTAAAACCAACCAAAAATGAATAGCCGTATTCTTACCATTGCCCTTGCCCTTTTTACAGTAGTATCGTTTTCGCAAACCGATAAACGACTTAAAGGCATCGAAAAACAATTTAATTCTGTTTTAGAAAGCACCAAAGCTGCAGGCTTTGCAGTTGCCATTGTAGAAGGAGATAAAATCATTTATGCCAAAGGTTTTGGTTATAGTGATTACGAAAACAAAGTACCGGTAAACGCAAATACTTTATTTGCCATTGGATCTTCTACCAAAGCATTTACCTCTGCATTATTAGGATTGCTACGCGAAGATAAAAAGCTGTCTTTTGATGACAACCCAAGAAAACATATCCCTGAATTAGAGTTTTATAATAATGATATGAATAACAACATTATCATAAAGGATTTAATGCGCCACAGTACTGGTTTACCTCGACACGATGGCTCATGGTATTTTTTCCCAACACACAACAAGGATAGTTTATTAGCCAGAATAAAGTACCAAGAACCCTTTACAGGTTTACGCCAACAATGGTATTACAATAACTTTGGGTTTTTAGCGCAAGGTATTATTACCGAAAAAATTACAGGAAAGTCGTGGGAAGAAAATATTGAAGAACACTTTTTTAAACCATTAGGTATGGATCGCTCTAACACCATGATTGATGGCATGAAAACCAATACCAATGTAGCTTTTGGTTACACCTTGGATGCGGACAGAAACATTGAAAAAACGGACTACTACGACATTGCTGGTATGTCTCCAGCAGGAAGCATAAACAGTAGTGTTAATGATATGAGCAAATGGTTAATCACATGGATTAACGACGGCAAATACGGAGAAGCACAAATCATCCCAGAAAATTATATCAAAGAAGCTATGAGCTCCCAGATGGTGGTTTCTGGTGGCACACCATCCAAAGACTTGCCAAATGTACAGTTTGCAAATTACGGTTATGGCTGGTTTTTACACTCTTACAAAGGCCATTATGTGGTAGAACATGGTGGCAATATTGATGGCTTTTCTGCCAATGTTGCATTTTACCCATCCGACAAATTAGGGATTGTGGTTTTAGCCAACCAAAACGGTTCTGCAGTGCCAAATTTAATAAGAAATATAGTAGCAGACCACATGCTAAAAGTAGATAAAACCGAATGGGCAAAAAAGCACAAAGAAGACACCGAAAAAGCCCTTAAAGCCATGGAGGAAGCAGAGGAAGACACCGAAGTATCTAACGTAAAAAACACCAGACCATCGCATACTTTATTAGATTATACAGGTGCATACGAGCATAAAGGCTACGGTAAGTTTGATATTATTGTAGAAAATGACTCGCTCTTTTCTGAGCTAAACGGAGAACGCATATACTTAAACCATTTCCATTACGACACCTTTGAGCTGTTAGACGTTAAAGACGGAAAAGTAGATACCACAGGTATTGGCAAATCTGTAAAAATGACATTTAGCGCTAATGACGCTGGTGACATAGATTATGGTAAAATAGCTATAGAGCCAATGACAGATGCTATAGCTTTTAAGCGCACACCAAACTCTATAGATGTAGATACCGAAACCTTAGAGCAATATGTTGGTAAGTACGACCTAATGGGCACGGAAATAAAAGCCTACATTAAAGACGAAAATGTACTTTACGTATTTGTACCCAACCAACCCGAATACGCACTCATCCCAACAGCAGTACATAAATTTAATTTTAAAACTTTAGAAGGCTTTAAAGTAGAGTTTATAGAAACCGATGGCAAAATAGACCAGGTAAAGTTTATACAACCCAATGGTACTTTTGTAGCAAAAAGGAAGATTGAGGAGTGATTTCTATAAGATTACGTAGTTCTACGTATATAAATGTAGAAACTTTTTTTTAGTTTTATTGACTGATAAACACAAATAAAAAGTACTCATATCCCGAAAATGTATTGGGATATGGCAACTTTTTGTTTGGTTATAACGAGTTGTGCATAATGTCCAAAAACCGTAATCTGAATTAAAACCTTGAGAAAAAAAGAAATATTTTGGCTGATTGGAACGACAATTCTCGTTCTGATTTTGAACACGCTGATTTTCGGAATCGACGGATTAAAATCTGACTCTACTCTTGATATAAATATTCACGACACTTATTTCGTGATTGCGAATTTACATTTCATTCTATTACTTGGAGTTCTGGTATTTTTCGGAATTTATTTGGTTAGAACATTACGCAGGAATTTTAAAAACTTGACCGCAAATCTGATTTTAATGATTTCGACAATACTTTTGATTTTAGTATTAATCGGAATTGATTCAATTTTAGACGCATTTATTAGACAAACCACGAGTTGGACGATTTATCCGCCTTTAAGCGCTGGAGAAATTGAACCTGAAATGGAACCAAAAGAAAATAATCTAGGAATTTTGTCAAGTGCTCTTTTTTACTTCCAAATATTATTGCTGATTTTTTTAGCATATTGCGGATTTAAAACTGGACGGAATTACAAACGGTATGAATAAAAACACTATGCACAACACCGTATAAAATTAATTGCTAGTACAAGCCTACTTACGAAAATCCTCGCGGATTTTCTATTCGGTTTGTATTTGCTAAATTAGGTGCTTGAAACACGCAACTAATCTTATACCAACACGTTCTACGCAATTTGAGAAAATATAAAAATGGATAAGGAACAAAAGGAAAAATATTTCAAAAAAGTAAATGATAATATTGCGAAATTTGGATTCCATATGACATTTGTATTGGAAGAAACTGGATTTACACCTTTCGGATACTCAACTGGAATTTATAAAAGCTTTGGAATTCCTGAACTTTTCATTTCTGGACTTCCAAATGGACTGACAAACACTTTGATTGATAATTATGCGGAAAGATTTAAATTCAAAGAAGTACCGCTGAATGAAAAAATTGACGATTTAATTGACCTTTTTCCTGTTTACTTTATTGAAGTGGAAAATGATAAACTGACTGAATACACATTAAGCTCGTTTAAATTTTATGAGAATTCGGAATTCAAATATTTACAATTAATTTTTCCTGACTTGAATGGATTTTTTCCAAGCGAAACGGAATATGACTATGACCAAGAAATATTAGGCGAATAGAGATATGAAATGGAAATGGTATAAACCAAAGAGTTCGAAAGCGAAATTCCAATGTCCTTGCTGTGATTATGTTAGCCTACCAGAAAGAGGAAATTATTTAATCTGTCCAATATGTTTTTGGGAAGATGACGGAATTGACGTTAATGAACTTGACATTCATTCAGGATCAAACCATATAACCTTAAGAGAGGCAAGAGAAAACTTTGAGAAATATGGAGCTTGCGATTTAAAGATGGTTAAAAATGTAATATCTAAAGAGAGACGAAAGAATTTTGAGCTAATAAAAAGGAATCTAGAATAGAAACCGCATATAACAACGGCTATAGTTCATTACGGTTGAATGATACTCATGTACTATTCCATTATGAAACCAAAGTCAAAAACGTTAAAAACAAAAAAAAGACCATCCTCACAGATGGTCTTTTCAATATAATATAAATGTGTGTTCTTAAAACATCTCTCTGCCAGCAAAGTGAAAAGCACCTTCAATAGCTGCATTTTCATCACTATCACTACCATGTACAGCGTTTTCGCCAATAGAAGCCGCATATAATTTACGGATAGTCCCTTCTGCTGCATCAGCAGGATTAGTAGCACCAATTAAGGTTCTAAAGTCTTCAACAGCGTTGTCTTTTTCCAAAATCGCTGCAACGATAGGTCCACGAGTCATATATTCTACCAATTCGCCAAAGAATGGACGTTCTTTGTGAATGCCATAAAATTCCTCAGCATCAGCTGTAGTCATTTGGGTTAACTTCATTGCTACGATTCTAAATCCTGAAGCTGTAATTTTTTCTAATATTGCGCCAATGTGTCCTTTTTCAACAGCATCTGGCTTTAACATTGTAAATGTTCTGTTAGTTGCCATGTATTATTTTTTTATTGAGGTGCAAAAGTAATGTATTTCTTTAATTTATCAAGAGGTTCAAATATTAAATTAATGTCAGGCTGAGCATTACTGAGGGGCAAATAAATTTTGCTTCGAAAGTACCCAAGTGAAGCTTGTCGAAGCCCTTCAACATTAAGTATTCTATTTCATTGACACTTCGACTGCGCTCAGTGTGACATAATTGTAATGACAGGATTCTTAATTTCATATTAAAACATTTAACCAAACCTCTAAAAATCGTAAATTCGCAACTTATGATAAACACCCAGATTCCAGAAATAAAGGCGCTATTGAGCACACCAAGGCACATCGTTATTGTGCCACATAAAAATCCAGATGGAGATGCCATGGGCTCTACCCTAGGCTTATACCATTATTTAAAACTATATAATCACACAGCAACGGTGATTGCACCTAATGATTATCCGGAGTTTTTAAAATGGTTGCCAGGAGACGATGCTGTTATGATTTTTGAAAACCAAACAGAGGAATGCCAAGCTTTAATTGACAATGCCGATCTTATTTTTACACTAGATTTTAATTCTTTGAGTAGAGTTGGCGCCATGTCAGAAGCTTTGGAAAATTCCAGCGCAACAAAAATTATAATAGACCATCATCAGCAACCCGATGATTATGCCGCATACACCTATTCTGATGTGAGCATGTCTTCTACTTGTGAGATGGTTTATAATTTTATTGAAATGCTTGACGATGCAGATAAAATTAATGCCTCTATTGCCACGTGTTTATATGTTGGTATTATGACGGATACAGGTTCATTTCGTTTTCCGTCAACAACGAGCAGAACTCATGAGGTGGTTGGATGCTTAATAGAAAAAGGTGCTAACAATGCCCAGATACATAATAATGTGTTCGACACCAACAGTTACAGTCGTTTACAGTTGCTGGGTAGAGCCATGCAGAATTTAAAGGTGATTCCTGAATTTAACACCGCATACATTACGCTGTCACAAGCTGAATTGGATGAATTCAACTTTAAAAAAGGTGATACTGAAGGTTTTGTTAATTATGGACTTTCTTTAAAAGGTATTGTGTTTGCTGCCATTTTTATAGAAAACCATCAAGATGATATTATTAAAATATCCTTACGCAGTAAAGGGTCGTTTTCTGTGAATCAATTTTCAAGAGCCCATTTTAACGGTGGAGGCCACGATAATGCTGCTGGTGGACGTAGCGATTTAAGCCTACAAGAAACAATTGATAAATTTATTAGTATATTACCGCAGTATAAAGATGAATTGTCCCAAGCGCTCAAGGCGCATTAAACTTTTCAGTATGAAAAACCTACATATCATAATCATAGTAATGTTACTGTGTTTCGGTTGTAAATCTCCCGAAGCCAGAATGCCAGAATCGGTACAGTCTGGTTCTTTTCTTAAAGAATCCGCTGAACGCAACAAAAAACTGAACGATAAGGAGAAAAACCTTATTCAGTCCATTATAAAAAACAATCCAGATAAAAATTATATCGCTTCCGAAAGTGGATTTTGGTATTACTACAATACCAAAGTAGAAAGTGATACTATTCAACCTGAGTTTGGTGACATTGTAGATTTCGACTATAATATTTCAGACATCAACGGTAATGAAATCTACGATGTAGAAAACAGAACCTATGTGATGGACAAGCAAGAATTGTTTACTGGTCTGCGCGAAGGTTTAAAACTTATGAAACCAGAAGAAAGCGTAACCTTTATTTTTCCATCTCAAAAAGCCTATGGTTACTATGGAGATGATAAAAAAATAGGAACCAATATTCCTTTAATTTGTGAAGTAACTTTAAATACAATAACCCAAGAAAATGATTAAAAAAGCACTTACAGCACTAGTTGTATTAGTGGTATTGGCAAATATCTCTTGCCAAGAAAAATACCCAGATTTAGAAGACGGACTTTATGCCGAAATTATAACCTCAAAAGGGACTATGGTGGCAAAATTGCACTATGACAAGGTACCTGTTACTGTTGCTAATTTTGTAGCGCTTGCTGAGGGCAACCATCCTATGGCAGAGGAAAAGTACAAAGGGAAACCTTTTTATGACAGCCTTACGTTTCATAGGGTTATGGATAAATTTATGATTCAAGGTGGCGATCCAACAGCTACCGGTAGTGGAACACCAGGATATAGATTTGCTGCTGATTTTCATAAAGATCTGAAACATGATAAGCCAGGTATTTTATCAATGGCAAACGCTGGCGGTATTAACACTAACGGAAGTCAATTTTTTATTACTGAAGCACCATATCCAAGAGGAAACTTCTATGACGACAATGGGAACCTTAAGCCTTGTGACCAAAGAGGTGTAAGCTGTCATTCGGTTTTTGGTGAATTGGTTAAAGGGTTAGAAGTACAAGATTCCATTTCTAATGTAGAAGTTGTAAATCCTAGAGCACGTAATCACAAACCTGTTGAGGATGTGATAATTGAAGAGGTTAATATTATAAGAAAAGGTAAAGATGCAAAGTTCTTTGATGCTCCAAAGGTCTTTGAAGAAAAAATGCCTAAAGTTGAAGAGGAATTCGCTACAATTAGAAATGAAGCAGAAAAGAAAGCTGAAGAACTAGCCAAACAAGCCAAAGCTGATTGGCTAAAGAAAAATGAAGCCTTAGATGGTCGTCGTATAGATTCTCCAACAGGAATGGCCATGATTTTCACACATGAAGGTGATGGCGTTAAACCAAATCCATCTCAACAGGTAAAAATAAATTGCGCTGGTTATTTTGAAGATGGCACTTTATTCTGGACCACGTGGAAAGCCGTTGCAGAGAAAAACGGAAAGTACGATGAAAGACAAGAAGAACAAGGTGGTTATGCTCCATTTACGATGCCTTACAACGAAACAGCAAGTTTAGTAGCTGGTTTTAGAGAAGCTATGTTAAATATGAAGATTGGTGATAGAGCCAGAGTATTTATACCTTATTATTTAGGTTATGGTGAAGCTGGTTATAGAGTGATCCCACCAAAAACCAATTTAGTTTTTGATATTGAATTAGTCAGTATAGCTGAGTAAAAATTCTATAAATGAACAAACAAAAAAGGCAGCTGAATCAGCTGCCTTTTTTGTTTGTTATCTACTGTCATGCTAAATTTGTTTCAGCATCTAAAGTATTAATATGTTTTCACAAATAAATTCAGAATGACAAAATGATCACACTTTAGTCCTTCTGCGGAATATTCTTCAAAATCTCCAACACAAACTCCCAATACTTCTGAGCCGATGATATCTGTGCACGTTCATCTGGTGAATGCGCACCTTTAATATTCGGGCCAAAACTAATCATATCCATATTCGGGTAATTCTGACCAAGAATACCGCATTCCAATCCTGCGTGGCAAGCGGCCACATGAGGTTTTTCACCATTGTTTAGTCGTTCGTAGATTGGTACCATTACTTTTAGGATATCTGAATCCATATTAGGTTGCCAACCAGGATACTCACCTGAGAATTCAACATCGCAGCCAGCTAATTCAAACGTAGCACGTAGCGTATTTGCTAAATCCATTTTTGAGGATTCCACAGAACTACGGGTTAAACAGCCTACTTTAATTTCGCCATCCTTTACAATCACTCTTGCTATATTATTAGAGGTTTCAACCAAATCTGTAATATCAGCACTCATACGATACACACCATTGTGCGCAGCATATATAGCGTAGACAATTTGCGCTTGTGCTTCAAATGGCATTGTTTTTTCTGGTAGCTCTGTTTCTGAAAGGACAACTTCTAAGTCTGGCTCCATAGTTTTAAGCTCTTTTTTAATGGTTTCAGCTAACGCTGTTAGCAAGCTTGTGAGTATAGCTTCCTTATCTGCTTCAAAAACCACAGTGGCCACACTTTCTCTCGGTATGGCATTACGCAAACTTCCACCATCTATTTCAGATATTTTCACATCTTCGATAACAGCATATAACAAACGGTTCATAATTTTGTTGGCATTACCCAAACCTTCATGGATTTGCATACCTGAGTGACCACCTTGGAGACCTTTTACCTCAATCTTATAGGCCATCATGCCTTCCTTCGCCACAGGCTCTTCATTATATGTACCTGTTGCCGTAATATCTATTCCACCAGCACAACCTACTCCAATCTCATCATCTTCTTCGGTATCTAAATTTAAAAGAATATCTCCTTTCAATATGCCACCTTTTAATCCCATTGCACCTGTCATACCTGTTTCTTCATCAATGGTAAATAAAGCTTCTAAGTCCGGATGCTCAATATCATCACTCTCCAAAATCGCCATAATCGTTGCCACTCCAAGACCGTTGTCCGCACCCAGCGTCGTACCTTTAGCTTTTACCCAATCTCCTTCCACAAACATCTCAATACCTTGGTTATCAAAATCGAACTCAGTATCGTTGTTTTTTTGATGTACCATGTCTAAATGCGACTGCATTACGATGGGCTTTCTACCCTCCATTCCTTTGGTTGCAGGCTTTCTAATGATGACATTACCTACTTCGTCTTCTATGGTCTCCAATCCTAGGTTTGCACCAAAGTCTTTCATAAACTGTATAACACGTTCCTCTTTTTTTGAAGGTCGTGGAACAGCGTTTAAATCTGCGAATTTATTCCAAAGTGCTTTGGGTTCTAGGTTTCTTATTTCGTTATTCATATCTATTTTTTGTTTAGGATAGCAAAATTACGAAATAGAAGTTCATTTCTTTAGTCCTATTGATTTAGTCTTGGCTCTGGTTTCTAAAAGTGTACTTGACTTGCCCTTTTTTAATTATAACTTTTCCCTATTTTTGATTCATGCTGAAAAACAAAAAACTAGGACTCGTTATTTTTCTTGGAATTCAAATTATATTGATTTCAATCTTAAAAAACTATCCAGAGTTTGTAGAACGGTTTTATAGCAATGGGCTTTACGTATATATCTCCAAGTTGATGCGTTATGTCTTTGGTTGGATTCCGTTTTCCGTAGGCGATATTTCCTATACCTTGGCAGGCATCTATGCCATTAGATGGTTGGTGTTAAACAGAAAGCGAGTAGTGAAAGACACCAAAAACTTGTTGTTGGATATTGGTGCCGTTTTATCAATTGCATATTTTGCTTTTCATATACTTTGGGCTTTCAACTATTACAGACAGCCTTTATATAAATTCTTAAATCTTGAAGCAGACTATACCACCGAGCAGTTAGTCTCCTTTACCAAACGTCTTATTGACAAATCCAATACAATCCATAATCAATTAGCCATAAATGATTCTACAAAAGTGGAAATGCCATTTTCTAAACGTGAAGCTTTCAACAAAGTCCGAAATGGTTATGAAAAACTTTCAGAAGAATATCCTCATTTATATTATGAACCTAAAAGCATTAAAAAATCCATTTACAGTACCGCGTTGACATATATGGGTTTTTCGGGTTATCTCAACCCTTTTACCAATGAAGCTCAGGTCAATGGCTTAGTGCCAACTTACAAATTCCCAACAACCTCTTGTCATGAAGCAGCGCATCAGTTGGGTTTTGCTGCCGAAAATGAAGCCAATTTTATTGGAAGTTTGGCAGCCATACACAATGATGATATTCATTTTAAATATTCAGGATATACTTTTGCTTTACGCTATTGTCTTGTTGAAATTTTTAGAAGAGACAAAGACCTATATTATGAAATTTTATCTACTGTAAATAAGGGTGTTTTAAAAAAACTATCAAGAGGTTGAAAGCTTCTGGAAGTCTTACGAAAACCCTCTTGAGCCTTTATTTGCAGATACCTACGATAGTTTTCTCAAAGCTAACAATCAATCTGCTGGCATGAAGAGTTATAGTTATGTTGTTGCCCTGCTGGTTAATTATTATGGTGATAAAGCATTGTAAACGTTAAATTATTCTATTTCAACCCTTATTTTTACGAATATTCCTATATTTAGTCCTCTAATTTAACTCATCAACTTTATGATAAAAGTACACTTACGGCTGCTCATTTTTATGTGCAGTTTCTCATTATTTGCACAAGACTACTTCCCTACCAACAGTGGAGTAAAAGCAACTAATTCTAACTACACTGCATTAACCAATGCAACTATTCATGTTTCACCAACAGAAGTCATTGAAAACGGCACGCTATTAATAAAAGATGGCAAGGTGGTTAGTGTTGGTAAATCGGTTAACCTTCCTAAGAACACAACTCAAATCGATCTCACAGGAAAAACTATTTACCCTTCGTTTATTGATATTTACACCTCGTTTGGTGCTAAAAAACCAGAACGTGGTGGTAATGGACCAAGATATGCTGCAAGTCGAAGCGGTTTTTACTGGAACGACCACGTGATGCCAGAGCAAGATGTGATGGCCAGTTTTAAGTATAATGCAAAAGAGGCATCAGAACTGCACAAACTTGGTTTTGGTGCTGTAAATACACATATGCCAGATGGTATTGTTAGAGGGTCAGGAGCTCTCATTGCATTAAATAACGATGCAGACAACTCTGTACGTGTCGTTGATGGCGAAACCTCGCAACATTTTTCATTTAGTAAAAGTGTAACATCACGTCAGGCTTATCCTTCTTCTATAATGGGAAGTATGGCATTATTACGTCAAATGTACAATGATGCTAAATGGTATGCCGATGGAAATATTGACACTAAAGATTTATCTTTAGAAGCACTTAACGGCAACAAAAACTTATTGCAAATTTTTGAAGCTGGTAGTAGAGCTAACTTATTGCGTGCTGATAAGGTTGGAGATGCGTTCAACATTCAATACACCATTCTTGGAGGTGGTGATGAGTATGAACGTCTAGACGAGGTAAAAGGTACAAATGCCACGTTAATTCTTCCAATTGATTTTAGAGCAGCTTACGATGTGGAGAATGCTTTTTTAGCATCCACATTATCATTGAGTGATATGCGCGCTTGGAACCAAGAGCCTCACAATCCGAGGTTATTAGCGGAAAATGGAATTCCGTTCGCTTTAACAACACACGGTCTTAAAAAGAAAAATGCATTTAAGGCTAATCTTATGAAAGTCATTGAAAGTGGACTTTCAAAGCAAAAAGCATTAGAAGCTCTAACAACAGTTCCTGCTAATTTATTAGGAAAATCTGATGTACTTGGAACGTTAAAAGAAGGAAGCTATGCCAACTTCTTAATCACGTCTGGTGATATTTTTGATAAAAAGACTAAACTTTTTGAAAACTGGGTTCAAGGTAATGTACATGTTATTGAAAACATGAATGTAAAGGATATCGATGGTGATTATAATTTTAAATTGGCTGGTGATGATTATAAGCTATCCATTTCAGGAAGCACAAGTAAACCTAAAGCCAAATTAGAAAGCGGAGATAAAAGACTTGGAACTAAAATGAGCTATACTGATGATTGGGTTAACTTAACCTTTAAAACAGCTGATAGCACAAAAAAGGAATTCGTCAGAGTTGTGGCAAATGCTTCAAGCGGAAATAGTTTAAACGGTAAAGCTATAATGCCTAATGGCAATGAGTTATCGTTTTACGCCAATAAAGCGGATAAAGAAGCTGAAGAAAAAAGCAAGGATAAAAAAGAAATGGACTCTAAGTCTGAAGATGCTTTTATGAGTCCAATCACATATCCAAATCTTGCTTTTGGATTTACCGAAAAACCTAAATCAGAAACCTTACTCTTCAAAAATGCAACGGTTTGGACCAATGAAGAAGATGGTATCTTAGAGAATACTGACATCTTAATAAAGAATGGTAAAATTTCAAAAATCGGAAAAAATCTTTCAGATAGTGGCGCCACAGTTATAGACGCAACTGGTAAGCATATCACTGCTGGTATTATAGACGAGCATTCACACATCGCTGCGGCTTCAATTAATGAAGGCGGTCAAAATTCTTCTGCCGAAGTAACTATAGAAGATGTTCTGGATGATGAAGACATTGACATTTACAGAAATCTTGCTGGTGGTGTTACCTCTATTCAGATTTTACATGGTTCAGCAAACCCTATCGGAGGACGTTCTGCCATCATTAAACTAAAATGGGGAGAAGCTGCTGACGATTTAGTATATGACAACTCACCTAAGTTTATCAAATTCGCATTAGGCGAAAATGTAAAGCAGTCGCGTTCTAGTAGAAATGAGCGTTTTCCTCAATCTCGAATGGGAGTTGAGCAAGTGTTTATGGATTATTTCTCTAGAGCAAAAGCTTATGATGAGGCAAAGAAAAGCGGAAAACCATATCGCAAGGATGCCGAAATGGAAGTTTTGGCAGAAATCTTAAACAAAGAGCGATTTATCTCGTGTCACTCTTATGTACAGAGTGAAATCAATATGTTGATGAAAGTTGCTGAAAAGTTCGACTTTAACATCAATACATTCACACATATTCTTGAAGGTTATAAAGTTGCCGACAAAATGAAAGATCACGGAGTTGGTGGTTCTACCTTCAGTGATTGGTGGGCTTATAAATACGAAGTTAATGATGCCATTCCATACAATGCTGCTATAATGCACAATGCAGGAGTGACTGTGGCTATTAATAGTGATGATGCTGAAATGTCTAGACGACTAAACCAAGAAGCGGCGAAGTCAGTTAAATATGGTGATATTAGTGAAGAGGACGCGTTAAAGTTTGTAACGCTGAATCCTGCTAAACTTTTACATTTAGATGATCGCGTAGGAAGCTTAAAAGTTGGAAAAGATGCAGATGTCGTTCTGTGGTCTGACCACCCTTTATCAGTTTACGCCAAAGCTGAGAAAACCATTATTGAAGGTGTGACTTATTTTGATATAGAAAAAGATAAGCAAATGCGTGAAGCAGTTAAGAAAGAAAAAAATGAACTGATCAATCTTATGCTTCAAGATAAAAATAAAGGCTTAAAAACTCAGCCTGTAAAGAAGAAAGAAAAGGAATTGTTGCATTGCGACTCAATGGATAACGAACACATAGCACATAATCACAACTAAAAATAATAAACATGAAAAGATTAAATCAAATAAACGTCATATTGTTTTTGTTGTGCATTACATTAGGTTTTTCACAACAGACACCAGCACCAAAGCAATCAAACACAATCGCTATTGTTGGTGCGACTGCACATATAGGCAATGGTGAGGTCATTGATAATAGCATCATTATCATGGAAGACGGAAAACTAAAAACCGTTGCAGATGCAACTACTTCTAAAATTGATATGACTGCAATGGAAGTCATTGATGCCAAAGGCAAACATGTATATCCAGGTTTTATAGTTTCTAACGGAACTTTAGGATTGGTTGAAGTTGATGCTGTAAAAGCCTCTAACGATCTTTCTGAAATGGGAACTTACAATCCACACGTAAGAAGTATTATAGCTTACAATGCCGAGTCTAAAGTAGTGGAATCCATGCGACCAAATGGTGTGCTTTTGGGACAGGTTGTTCCAAGAGGAGGTAGAATTGCAGGTACGTCGTCAATAGTACAATATGATGCCTGGAATTGGGAGGATGCTGCTATAAAAATGGATGATGGTATTCATATGAATTGGCCAAGTAGTTTTAGTCGTGGCCGTTGGTGGTTAGGAGAAGACCCAGGTTTAAAACCAAACAAAGATTACGCAAAACAAGTGAAGGAGCTTAACGACTACTTTAACGAGTCTAAAAGTTATGACAAGGGTTCTAAAAACGAACGCCATTTACCTTACGAAGCAATGGCTGGTCTATTTGATGGCTCAAAGCACTTGTACATAAATGCTGATGATGAAAAAGGTATTACAGACGCTGTAAATTTTGCAAAATCACAAGGTGTTTCCAATATCACAATTATTGGTGGTTATCAAGCTGCGAATGTAGCAGACTTCTTAAAGCAAAATAATGTTTCAGTAATGTTACAACGTGTACATACAAGACCACAGCTTGAAGATGATGATTATGATTACACCTTTAAACAAGCAAAGGAATTAGTTGATGCTGGTGTTTTAGTGGCTTTGGAAACAAGCGGACAAATGGAACGTATGAATTCAAGAAACCTACCTTTCTATGCTGGCACTACTGTCGCTTATGGATTAACAAAAGAACAGGCTTTACAGTTAATCACCCAAAATCCTGCAAAGATTATGGGTATCGATGATATGTATGGCACCTTAGAAGTTAATAAAAGCGCGACATTATTTATCAGTGAAGGTGATGCCTTGGATATGCGAACAAACAAACTGACACATGCTTTTATTGATGGCAGAAATGTTAGTTTAGAAACACACCAAACCGAACTTTATAAACGGTATTCCGAAAAATATGGTAATTAATTTTAAATTAAAGAAGCGAGCCTTCGGTTACTGAGCGTAGTCGAAGTAGGCTCGCTTTTTATTTTCTTGTCATTCTGAACTTGTTTCAGAATCTATAACTAAAATTGAGAATCTGATACGAGCTCATATTATTCAACAATATTAGCACCTTCAGGCATCATAAACATAGAATCCTTTGGTGCATCTTTAGACAATACAACATCTTTAAATTCAACTGTATTTCGTTTTTCTGTTGGTTGATTGTTTTCGTATTTATACCAATCTATACTTTTCGGTACTATTAATCCATTAACGGTTTGCCAATTGTTGTATCGGATAAATTTAAATTCTTTGCTCTTTCCGTCTTTCCCATAAGTAACCGTATAGGCTAACCATTGCATTTTTCCTGTTTCATCATCATAGTAGATAATGTATTGGTCATCTGGCGAGACTCCAATTCCGGCTTCATAAGAAATTAAAATTCCAGGATAGGTTTTGCCTTCAAATGTTAATGGCTCGGCTTCCTCATAAATGATACCATCATCGCCAACGATAAAAGGCATGGCATAGAAATACATCATTAATCCCTTATAAAATCTTGCGTTACCCTTATACTCATTGTCATCTTTTTCATTGACCCAAAGATTCTCACCATCGTAACCCATACTATAAGTTGGAGTATCAATCAATTCTGCTCTTGTTTTTAAATGTGTAGTCGTCACTTCGTTTCCGTTTGGCTTTTCCATAGTAAAGGACAAAGTTTGCATTTTGTTCCATTGGTCTATGCCACCATGCGCTTCAAAAACTTTGGTTATCGCTTCAGGATAGATACTTGTGGTAATGTCTTCTTTAGAAACCTCATCGACAACTGTAGATTCAGGTTTTGTTTCGTTTTTACAAGCTGAAATTAAAATTGCTAAAAGCAATATGAATGATAGTTTTTTCATGTTTTGGTTTTTGGTTTTCATGTTTGACGTTACACATCCTGTAAAATTACATTACTTTTGTTTTAATATGATAAAAGCAATAACAAGTCCACAAAATCCATTTATAAAACAGCTTGTACAGCTAAAGGACAAGTCTAGAGAGCGCAAAAAAACCAACCAATTCTTAATAGAAGGAAAACGCGAACTTTCCCTAGCCATTAAAGGTGGCTACAAAATTAAAACCTTGTTGTTTTTCCCGGATTTATTTTCAGAAAGTGAAGCGAAATCAATGTCAGCCTATGACATAGAGATTATTGAAATATCAAAAGAAGTGTTTCAAAAATTAGCCCATCGCGATACAACTGAAGGTGTCATTGCAGTCGTTAATTCAAAATCGCATCAGCTTGAAAATTTAGAGTTTTCGTCAAAAAAACCCTTAATTCTTGTAGCCGAAGCACCAGAAAAACCTGGTAACATTGGTGCGTTGCTAAGAACTGCAGATGCAGCCAATGTGGATGCTGTGATTATCGCCAATCCAAAATCCGATTTATATAATCCTAATATTATTCGCTCTAGTGTTGGTTGTGTGTTTACTACTGAAATAGCTATGGCAAGCACAGAAGAGACAATAGCCTTTTTACAGAAGTATAATTTCAATATTTTTTCGGCAATTTTGCAGGAATCCGAACCCTATCATACCCAAGATTACACGTTACCCACAGCTATAGTCGTAGGTACAGAAGCAACGGGACTAACACAAGAATGGCGTGATGCTGCCAAACAGAATATTAGCATACCTATGCAAGGAGTAATTGACTCTATGAATGTATCTGTTGCTGCAGGAATTCTTATTTTTGAGGCTAAAAGACAGCGAGATTTTCTCTGAAAATTTCGTAAATCACAAAAAACAAAAAAACAAATTCTAATAAGAAACGTCACTGCGAGGCACGAAGCAGTCTCATAAAATAACCCAAAAGCAACAAACAGATTGCCGCGCTTTGCTCGCAATGACAGAAAATTATAATATGACAGCAAACACCCTCTTTTATATAATCATAGGAATAATAATAGTTAACTTCATCAAGGACAAAATCCTCGATGCCATAAACGCCAAACACTATAACGACCCAATTCCCGAAGAATTAAGCGATGTTTACGATGAAGAGGAATACAGAAAATCGCAAGCGTACAAAGCCACCAATTACCAATTTGGGATATGGTCTTCCCTATTTTCATTGGTATTAACTTTAGCATTTCTTTTTTTAGATGGTTTTGAATATGTGGATAATATTGCCAGAAGTTATTCTGACAACCCAATTGTAATTGCCTTGATATTCTTTGGAATCATTATGATAGCCAGTGACATCATCACCACACCTTTTGCCTATTACAAAACCTTTGTGATTGAAGAAAAATTTGGATTTAATAAGACCACTAAAAAAACTTTTATCTTAGATAAACTTAAAGGTTTATTGATGATGGTTATTTTAGGCGGAGGTATTATCGCCTTAATCGTTTGGTTTTATCAGGCGACCGGTGATTCATTCTGGTTGTATGCTTGGGGAATTGTAACAGCCTTTACGGTATTTATGAATATGTTTTATTCGCGATTGATAGTGCCTTTGTTTAATAAACAAACACCATTGGAAGACGGAGATTTACGCAATAAAATTTCTGAGTACGCGAAGTCCGTAGGTTACAATCTCGAAAAAATATTCATCATTGACGGCTCTAAACGTAGCACTAAGGCCAATGCCTATTTTTCTGGTTTTGGAAGTGAAAAACGTATTACGCTATACGACACCTTAGTCAACGATTTAGAGGACGAAGAAATCGTTGCTGTATTGGCGCACGAAGTTGGGCATTATAAACGCAACCATATCATTATTAATTTAATCACCTCAATTCTACTTACAGGATTGACACTCTATATTTTATCGATTTTTATTTCCAATCCGTTATTATCCAATGCCATTGGTGTTGACACTCCAAGCTTTCATGTAGGTTTGATTGCTTTTGGATTGCTCTACTCACCTATTTCAGAAGTTACAGGTTTAATAATGAATTACGTCTCACGTGTGTTTGAATACCAAGCCGATGATTATGCCAAAACCACCTATAAAGCTGAACCATTGATTACGTCTTTAAAGAAATTATCAAAGAATAGTCTTAGTAATTTAACTCCGCATAAAGCTTACGTGTTTATGCACTATTCTCATCCAAAATTATTGGATCGTATTAAAAATCTTAAAAAAGAATAATATGGATACAGACATTTGGTTCTATTTAATAGTAGGCTTGATGGGATTGCTTTTACCTTGGCTAAAAAAAATCGAACAATTTCAGCTAATAAATGTTCCAATTGTAGCCATTCTTGTAGGCGTAACCTGTTATCTACTACCGATAAACCTACCCATACCAAATCCCATAAAATATAATGACGAAATATTAAAACTAACTGAAATTACGGTAATTATCAGTATAATGGGTGCTGGCCTAAAATTGAATCATAAATTTTCACTTAAAAACTACCGAATCCCTTTATTATTAGTATGTATTACGATGATTGGTTGTATTGCTTCAGTTGCACTCCTAGGTTGGTGGATTGGGCTTGTACCTGCTTCTGCATTACTTTTGGCAGCTGTATTTGCACCCACCGACCCGGTTTTAGCTAGTGATATACAAGTTGAAATTGAAGAAACTACAGAAGAAGAACATCCTGTGCAGTATTATCTCACAGTAGAAGCAGGTATTAACGATGGTATGGCCTTTCCGTTTACTTGGCTCGCTATTTTATTGGCACTAAATGGAATGACCTCTATGGATTGGGTCAGTGATTGGTTTATCGTCGATGTACTATATAGAATCATTGTAGGTATTATTATCGGATATGTTACTGGTCGTGTAATTGCATGGTTGTTCTTTGAATTACCAGACAGAGTAAAAATCGCACCCAAGCGACTTGGATTTTTAGCCGTAGCCATTACGTTTTTTATTTACGGTGTAACTGAAGCCGCACACGCATACGGTTTTATTGCGGTTTTCGTTTCTGCCGTTACTATTAGACAATTTGAAAAACAGCATCAATTCCATAAGGAAATGCATGATGTAGTTGCTCAAGTAGAGTTATTTTTAATAACGATAATTTTAGTTTTTTTAGGTGGTTATATTGCAACCTATTGGTTTAAAGAGCTCACATTACCTTTAATTTTGATTTGCTTAGGTTTCATATTTGTAATCAGGCCCGTTTTTGGAATATTACCCACCTTAAAATCGAAAATGTCTTGGAAAGAGCGTTGGGCTGTGTCGTTTCTAGGAATAAAGGGTATCGGATCTTTTTTCTATCTCGCATTTGCATTGAGTAAAGCTGATTTTTTGCATGAAGAAACTCTTTGGAGTACTGTTGCCTTTTTAGTACTTGTATCCATTATAGTACATCGGTTGGTTGGGGTCTTAATTAAAAAAAAATTGCTTTAATCTACTTGATCAATTTGTTCCAATCTAAACCAATTAGATTCATTTAGAAGTAACAATAGGTGGCACTAATAAATAGCATTCTAGATGAAGAATATCATCATCCTCAGACGGATGCTTAAAGTTAGTTAAATGCTTAATCAGGTATCACCTTTAGTACCTTCTTTTTATCAGAACTTTCTATAACGATAAATTGCAATTCGTTTTTAGTAAGCTCAATCGGAATAGACTCAGATTCCTGTAAATTATGCTGTTCAGAGTAAGTTTCCCTTCCAAGAATATCATAAACTTTAATAGTCACAATTTCATTCATACCCTTTACATATAATTGGCCATCAAAGTAATTGGCAGCAATAGAAGCAGATCTAACTGTACTATCACCCAAAGTTGCATTACATTCAGGAAAAGAGAGGTAACCATTAAATGTAATATTGTCAGAACCTTCTGTGCCGCTTACAATGCCGCTGCCATAACCTTCATCAGAAGAATAACCAGAACCACTAATATATACACCAACAAAGTTAAACGTATCGGTTGACGTTAATCCAATATCTGCCCAATCAAAACTAATCAGGTAAGAGATTTGTGAATTAGAGTTTAAAGTAGAATTAACTGCTGTGACAAAGTTTAACCCATTGTCACCCACAGCTCCAGAAGATGGTATAGACCATAAACCGGCAAAATCAACATTAACAGCCACAGCATAGGATGCTTCAAAACCTGATGGAAAAGTAATAACACTTCCAAAGCCCGAAACATTACTGTTCGTTATTGCAGTTCTGTGCGCATCTGCACTGTCATCAACACTTAGGTCAATACTATTACGCCCTGGTGCTCCAGTATCAATATAAAAAACCAAAATATCATTCATTTCATTGCCGGAAGTTGACATATGGAATTCCACAATACTATTTGGGTCACTGGTCAAAAAATGCCCTTCACCAACAGCACCGCCAAACCCATTATTTCCGTTGGCGTAACATGGTGGTGGCGGAACTTGGGAGTCAACCTGTGCATTTTGCGAAAACACACATACTGATGAGAATATCATCAAAGAAGTAATAATTTTTTTCATACTATGGTATTTAAACTAAAAATACATTAATTATAAATTAGATTCAAAATTATACTTTACAAAAACCATTGCTCATTAAAAACCAATTCACTACTTTAGTTCTATGACTGAAGCAGCCATAGAGAAAGAAAATAAAGCCATTGCCAAAGCTTACAAAGAGTTGCTCAAAGTAAGCTACCAGACCTTGACTCCAAAGGACAAAAAAATGATTCGTCATGCCTTTGAGGTGGCTGTTGATGCGCATAAAGATCAGCGACGCAAATCTGGTGAAGCTTATATTTTTCATCCTATAGCTGTAGCCAAAATCGTAGCCCAAGAGATTGGTTTAGATGCCACATCTATTGCTGCGGCTTTGCTTCATGATGTTGTTGAGGACAATCCTGACTATACACTCGCAGATATAGAACAATTGTTTGGCGAAACAGTAGCGAGAATTGTAGATGGTCTTACCAAAATTTCATCGCTCGATACAGAAATGGACGTTTCATTGCAAGCCGAGAACTTCCGTAAAATGCTGCTCACCCTTAATGATGATGTAAGGGTTATTATTATTAAAATCGCTGACCGTTTGCACAATATGCAAACCATGGATTCTATGCGCGCTGATAAGCAAGTAAAAATTGCTTCAGAAACTTTGTACATATATGCGCCTCTTGCTCACAGAATCGGACTTTATAATATAAAAACCGAACTCGAAGATCTTGGTCTTAAATACACTGAACCAGAAGTGTACAATGATATTGCTGAAAAAATGCAAGAGAGCAAAGAAGAACAAGATGCTTACATTAAATCATTCTCTGAGGTCATTGAAAAGTCCCTAAATAAAGAAGGACTCAACTACGAAATTAAAGGACGTCCAAAATCCATCTTCAGTATTAGAAGAAAGATGGTAAAACAAGGCGTATCTTTTGATGAAGTCTATGATAAGTTTGCGGTTAGAATCATTTATAAGTCAGATTTAGAAAACGAAAAATTTCTCGCTTGGAAGATATATTCAGTGGTCACAGATCACTTTACACCAAACCCTATTCGACTTCGCGATTGGATTTCATCTCCCAAATCTACAGGTTATGAAGCTTTACACATTACTGTTGTTGGCCCTAAAAGTCGTTGGGTAGAAGTTCAGATTCGTAGTGAGCGTATGAATGAAATTGCCGAAAAAGGCTATGCAGCACATTACAAATACAAAAATAATAATGATAAAGAAGATAATCTAGACTTATGGATTAACAGACTACAAGAAGCCTTAGAGAACAATGAGGCTGACGCTGTAGATTTTGTAGAGCAGTTTAAGCTCAATCTGTACTCTAAAGAGATTTTTGTTTTCTCACCAAAAGGAGATTTAAAATCTCTCCCAAAAGGTGCTACTCCACTCGACTTTGCTTTTAGCATTCACACTGAAGTTGGCATGAAGACACGTGGCGCAAAAGTCAATGGTAAACTAGTACCACTTAGCCAAGAATTGCAAAGTGGTGACCGTGTTGAAATCCTCACCTCTGAAAACGCTAAACCAAATGCCAACTGGTTAGATTATGCCACCACAGCTAGAGCACGAAGCAAAATAAAATCGGCATTAAATGCGCATACCAAAGAGATTGCAGAAGAAGGCAAAGAGATTCTTAGACGTAAGTTGAAACAGCTCAAAATCACCTTGAATGAAAAATCGATAAACGAGCTTGTCAACTATTTTAAATTAAAGACCTCTTTAGATTTATTTTATCGTGTTGGTATCGGCACAATAGATAATACAAAGCTAAAAGCCTTTGCTTCCTCTCGTAGCAATGCTTTTATGAGCTACATTAAAAATAAAATTCGAAAGCCAGATGTCCCAAAAGATATTGATAAAGACGAGATTACTTCTAAATACGACATGCTGGTTTTTGGCAAAGAAGAAGAGCGTCTTAATTATACGTTGGCCAACTGTTGCAATCCTATTCCTGGCGATAAAGTATTTGGTTTTGTAACTATAAATGATGGTATAAAAGTACACAAGAAGAACTGCCCAAATGCGGTGAGTTTACAATCTAATTATGCCTATAGAATAATGCCTGCAAAATGGATAGATTCTACACAGCGCACCTATACATCGCACATAAAACTTTCGGGAATAGACAATCTTGGTTTGGTTAACGATATTACGAAGCTAATCTCAGAAAATCTTCATGTGAACATGAAAAGCATCAGTTTCTCTAGTGATGATGGTATTTTTAACGGTGATATAACCGTTGAAGTAAAAAACCAGACCATGTTAAAAAACCTTATTGACAAGCTCAAAAAAATCAACGGGATTGACAAGGTGACTAGAGTTTAAAATCTAGAATCCGAAAAAATTCGTCACTTCGAGTGAAATTAAAAGAAGTGAAATTTTGCACTTCGACAAGCTCAATAGAACTATTGAGAATTTTCTTGAAAACTTGTTCATTTCTTTCGTTTTTAATGCCTAATTAAATCATTCTTATCCTATAATTTTTGTGTAAATTTGCTCTTTATTATGAATGCAACAACAGAAGAAAGTAATCAGGAAATTGTAAAGCGCGTCTTTACACAATTCCTTGAAGACAAAGGTCATAGAAAAACGCCAGAGCGTTACGCTATCCTTCAAGAAATATACGACAGTGAAGAACATTTTGATATAGAGTCGCTCTACATTAAAATGAAAAACAAAAACTATCGTGTCAGTAGAGCTACACTTTACAATACTATAGAATTGCTATTGGAATGTGCCCTGGTACGCAAACATCAGTTTGGACAAAATCAAGCGCATTACGAAAAGTCGTATTTCGATAAGCAGCACGACCATGTCATACTAACAGATACTGGTGAGGTTATAGAATTCTGTGACCCACGCATTCAATCCATTAAAAAAACCATTGAAGAGGTTTTTGACATCAACATAACTAATCATTCACTATACTTTTACGGTAACCGTAAAAAAGACGACTAACTAATTTTTTATAATGGCAGTAGATTTACTACTTGGATTACAATGGGGAGATGAAGGCAAAGGAAAAATTGTCGATGTATTTACCTCAAAATACGATATTATTGCACGCTTTCAAGGTGGGCCAAACGCAGGACACACCTTGGTTTTTAACGGTAGAAAGCATGTTTTGCATACTATTCCTTCGGGAATTTTTCATGACGACACGGTAAACCTGGTGGGTAACGGAGTGGTTATAGATCCTGTGATTTTTAAAAAGGAATTAGATAAACTCGATGAACAAAATGTCGATTATAAAAAATCTCTATGCATCTCGCGTAAAGCTCATATCATTTTACCTACGCATCGCTTATTGGATGCCGCGAGTGAAGCTTCAAAAGGGAAAGCAAAAATAGGTTCTACACTAAAAGGTATTGGTCCAACATACATGGACAAAACCGGTAGAAACGGTATTAGAGTTGGTGATATTGAATTAGCCAATTGGAAGGACAAGTACAGAGCTTTGGCTAATAAGCACGAAGCGATGATTGATTTCTACAATGTGGATATTCAGTACGATTTAAAAGAATTGGAAACTGATTTCTTTGAAGCCATTGAAACATTGAAATCTTTAAAATTCATTGATTCAGAAGAGTTTATTCATCAGGCACAGTCTTCTGGTAAATCTATATTGGCAGAAGGTGCTCAAGGTTCGCTTTTGGATATTGATTTTGGTACTTATCCTTTTGTGACTTCCTCAAATACTACCGCAGCAGGTGCATGTACTGGTTTAGGTGTAGCACCAAACCAAATTGGTGATGTCTTCGGAATTTTTAAAGCCTATACGACACGTGTTGGTTCAGGACCATTCCCAACGGAATTGTTCGATGAAGATGGAGAAACCATGGCACGTGTTGGTCATGAGTTTGGTGCAACCACAGGTCGTCCGAGACGTTGTGGCTGGTTAGATTTGGTAGCATTACGTTATGCTTGTCAAGTCAATGGAGTCACTCAATTAATCATGATGAAAGGTGATGTACTTTCTGGATTTAAAAACTTAAAGGTTTGTACGGCATACAAATACAAAGGAGAAACTATTCATCATTTGCCTTATAATATTGAAGCTGAAAATGTAACGCCAATCTATACTGAAGTCAAAGGCTGGTCAGAGGATTTAACTGGTATGACCGAAGCGTCGCAATTACCTAAAGAATTCAACGACTATGTGGAGTTTTTGGAAAATGAACTGAATATTCCAATCACCATTGTGTCAGTTGGCCCTGATCGTAAGCAGACTATCATCAGGAAAACGGTATAGTTTTTGAATTTTTAGATTCTGTTAAAAAAACTGTTAACCCATACTAAAGCAATTCCAATAAGTGTTACATTGTAAAAAACATATGGCTTTGAATAGTTTTAAGAATCTACTTTTTGCAATTCTTTTTTTTGTTTCGGTGTTTAGTTTTGCTCAAGAAAAACAAACGATTACCATAGAATATGCTGGTATTGCAGTTTCAGATCCCGAAATTGAGGATGGTGCTCTTGTTTTTCTACGTGACGAATCGCAACAGGTGCATTTCGTTCATAAAGGTGTGAATATGTGGTGCGATAAGGCCATATATTACGAAGACCAAGATTATATTGAAGCCTTTAGCAATGTTCAAATGAAACAAGGTGACTCCATCAATATGGTCGCTAAATATTTAGAATACAGTGGTAAAACACAATTAGCTTTTGCACAAGGCGATGTGGTATTAACCGAACCGCAATCTGTATTAACAACAGATAAACTCCACTACGATAGAACACGTCAACTCGCCTATTACGATACTAAAGGCAAAGTTGTTAGAGATTCCTCAGGAACGATTACAAGCCAAATTGGTCGTTACTATATGAATGCCAAGAAGTATCAATTTACACAAGATGTGGTTTTGGTTAATCCAGATTATACGTTGAATACAGAACGTCTCGATTTTTTTCCAGATAATGGTCATGCTTATTTGTTTGGACCTTCAACCATCGTTGGTGAAAATAGTAAAATATATTCTGAACGTGGTTTCTATGACACCAAAACCAATATTGGACACTTTCAACGCAATGCCAAAATTGATTACGAAAACAGAACCGTAATCGGTGACAGCCTATATTTTGATAGAAATAAAAGTTTTGCTTCTGCCACCAACAACATAAAGATCACCGACACCATAAATAACAGTGTCGTTAAAGGTCATTATGCTGAAGTTTGGCGTGATAAAGATTCCATTTTCATCACAAAACGTGCTTTGGCAATAACCGTACAAGAACGAGATTCAGTGTACCTCCATGCTGATACCTTAATGGTTACTGGCAAAGAAGAAAATCGTATTACAAGAGCCTATTATAATGCTAGGCTTTATAAAAGTGATTTGGCTGGTAAAGCGGATTCTATTCATGTTAACCATAAAACAGGGTTAACACAATTGATTAATCTCAGTCGTTTCAGTTCAACTGATGCTTTTGCCACAAAACGTAAACCTGCACTTTGGAATTTAGGCAACCAAATGACAGGTGATACTATTCACTTAATTTCTAATGTCGAAACCGAAAAACTAGATTCCCTTAAAGTATTCAACAACGCGTTTTTAGTGAGCAAGGACACTATTAGTGAAGATGGTTACAACCAGATTAAAGGTCAACGGCTTATCGGTTTGTTTAGGGACAACGAACTCTACAACGTAGACATTATTAAAAATGCCGAAACCATTCGTTATATGCGTAATGAAACCAATGAGTTAATTGGTATTCAAAAATCTAAATCCGGAAGTATAAATATTCAGATCATAGACCAAGCCATTGAAGAAGTTATTTTTAAAAATCAAATAGATGGGAATATTTTCCCTGAAGCTGACTTCCCAAGAAGCGGGAGGCGGCTCAGAGGTTTTGATTGGCGAGGTGAAGAACGGCCAATGTCAGTCGAAGATTTATTCAAGGATGATCCACCATTGGTATTGCCAAAAATTCAAGGTTTAGAGGATTATATGCCACCAGAGGATTTTATTGATGATAGTGCAGCAGAACGTATAGAGGAAGCAGGTAAAGACACACCTAACAAACCCAACAAAGCAGCGAGGAACTTACCTAAGAAAACAACCGTTATGCCTTTAAAACCAAAGGTAAAACAGGTAGAAGAATCGAAAGAAGAGAAAGAAAAAGAAGGTCAATAATTGCAAGACGATTTTTTTAAATATCAAGCACAGACCACACCACATCCTTTGGCTATGGAAGTTAGCCATGCAAAGGGTTCCTATATTTATGACAAAAACGGAAAAGCCTATCTCGATTTTGTGGCTGGAGTTTCGGCATGCGCTTTAGGGCATTCGCACCCAAAAATCTTAAATGCTGTAAAAGAACAATTAGACAAATATCTGCATGTAATGGTTTATGGAGAATACATCCAAAAACCGGCAATAGAATTAGCAAAGCTTTTAGCAAAGCATTTACCAGAACCTCTTGAAACCACCTATTTGGTCAATTCTGGTACAGAAGCAATTGAAGGCAGTATAAAATTAGCAAGACGCTATACTGGTAGAAGCGAAATCATCGCAGCAAAAAATGCCTACCACGGCAACACTATGGGTTCATTGAGTCTCATGGATTTTGAAGAACGTAAAACACCTTTTCTTCCACTTATTCCAGACGTAAAACACATAGAATTTAATTCCGAAAGCGACCTACAGCATATCACAGAACATACAGCAGCAGTTATTCTGGAAACCATACAAGGCGGAGCTGGTTTTATTGAACCTAGGAACGATTACTTAAAGAAAGTACAAGACCGTTGCAATAAAGTTGGAGCTGTTTTTATCCTCGATGAAATTCAACCAGGAATTGGCAGGACAGGTAAACTCTTTGGTTTTGAGCATTACAACTGCCAACCAGATGTCGTTGTCACAGGTAAAGGTTTGGGAGGTGGTTTGCCAATTGGAGCTTTTACAACTTCAAAAGAAATGATGTTAACCTTAAGTGATAATCCAAAGTTGGGTCATATTACTACTTTCGGAGGCAATCCTGTTATCGCAGCTGCAGCATTGGCAACTTTAAAAGAAATTACGGACTCAAACCTTCTGGAAGAGACTGTTAAAAAAGAGCAATTAATCAGAAAACACCTTCAACACAAACACATAAAAGAAATAAGAGGCAAAGGATTAATGCTGGCAGCGATTTTAGAAAATTCAGAGATAACTAATGAAGTTATTTTACGTGCTCAAGACCAAGGATTGATTTTATTTTGGCTACTTTTTGAACCCAAAGCCATCAGAATTACACCTCCTCTAACAATTTCTAATGAAGAAATCATTAAAGGTTGTAAGGTGATAACTTCTATTTTGGATTCGCTTTAATTTTATTTACACTAATTCAACAGACTGATTTACAAATACCAAAGAGCACTTTACATAAAGTATTATTTCAATGTTAATTAATTTGTTAAAAACATTACTTCAAAAATCGATGAAGTGCAAACGATAACTGTAATTTTATTTCAGTGAATCATTAAACCGCTTATGAATTACAGTCACGACGACGAAAACTTTCCGCTTACCAGATTTGAATCCATGTTAAAAACAAATGACATTTTGTTTTTTGATTCAAGTGAATTTGAAAACATCATTCACCACTATCTCGAAAATGGTAAAATTGCTTTGGCTAAACGCGCTATTAAGCTTGGTCTAGAACAGCACCCAACTTCAATCAACTTAAGATTATTTCAGGTTGAAATTTTAGTGATTGAAAATAAATTCTCTGAAGCTGATGATATTTTAGATATGCTTCATGTATTAGAGCCCACAAACGAAGAGATATTTATTCAAAAAGCTAATGTACTTTCTAAACAAGATGAGCACAAAAAAGCTATAGACACATTGCTTATCGCTATAGATATGTCCACCACTCCATCTGATGATGCAGATTTGTATGCTTTAGTTGGAATGGAATATTTATTCTTAGACCAGTTTGAAAATGCCATCATTTACTTTAAAAAGTGCTTAGAAACTGACACTTCCGATTATTCTGCACTTCATAATGTAGTGTATTGCTATGATTTTTTAGACCAAAACGAAGAAGCCATAACATATCTCAATAAGTTCTTGGATAGTCATCCATATTGTGAAGTGGCCTGGCATCAATTGGGACGCCAATACTTCACTATAAAAGACTACGCAAAAGCTAATGCTGCTTTTGATTTTGCCATTATTTCTGATGACACATTTGTAGGCGCTTATCTGGAAAAAGGTAAGGTTTTAGAAAAACTAAAGCATTACGAAGACGCTATTGAAAACTACAAAATTACATTAGCATTAGACGAGCCAACCTCGTTTGCCTTGTTGAGAATTGGTTATTGCTATGAGAAACTAGGACAAGAAGATATGGCATTACAGTTCTTTAAAAAAACTGTTGAAGAAGATGCTTTATTAGACAAAGGGTGGATAGCGATTACAAAGTTTTATATGAAGCGCTTAAACTATCAAAAAGCTTTGCATTATATCAACAAAGCTGTAAATATTGATGGAGAAAATGTGCTGTACTGGAAACTCTTTGCAACCATAAACAAGCGACTGAACTTTCTTGAAGAAGCTGAACTCGGTTACAAACGTACTTTAGAGCTTGGCAATTACGAACTGGAAACCTGGCTCGAACGATCAGATATTCTTATTGCATTAGGCGAATACGAAGCGGCAATCTACAATTTAATACAAGGAGCAGAATTCTATCCAGAAAATGCTGAGATTGAATATAGGCTTGGAGGTTTGTATTTTACCGTACACCAAACCGAAGAAGGACGTTTTCATTTAAAAAACGCCGTAACCCTAAATGCTGAATATAACTTTATCATTTCTGAGCTTTTTCCAAAGTTGAATGACAGACCTATGGTAAAGGCTATAATTTCAGAATCTAAAAAGGCTTCTAACTAATACATTTCTGCCTTAAATTTAAATCAGAATTCGTATAAAAAATCCATACCTTAGCATTTCTTATGTTTAAATAAATGCAAAGACGTTTTATAGACTATTTAATAGTATCATTTAAGGGCATTGCTATGGGAGCCGCAGACGCAGTCCCTGGAGTTTCTGGTGGTACCATCGCTTTTATTTCAGGGATTTACGAAGAGTTAATTACAACCATTAGCAACATAAAACCGTCCTTGATAACGGTTTGGAAAAACGAAGGTTTTAAAGCATTTTGGAGAGCAGCCAACGGCAGTTTCCTTTTAGCTTTATTAACAGGAATTGTTGTCAGCTTCGTGAGTTTTATGCGCCTTGCCAAGTACCTTTTAGAGCATCATCCTGTACTGATTTGGTCATTCTTTTTTGGGCTTATCCTTGCCAGTATTTATTATGTCGCCAAACAGATTACAAGATGGGGAATATTGACATTAGTTGCCATTTTAATTGGTGCATTAACAGCTTTCTATATCACTACCTTGCCTTCAATGGGAGCTTCAGACAATGGCTTCTTTCTGTTTTTTGCAGGAGCTATTGCCATTTGTGCAATGATACTTCCAGGGATTTCCGGATCTTTTATCTTGGTGATTCTTGGTGCTTACAAGACTCTAAGTGATGCTATTCACGACTTTGATTTTAAACGTATAGCCATTTTTGCCTTAGGAGCTGTTGTTGGCCTATTATCATTCAGTAGGATTTTGAAATGGCTTTTTAAGAATTACCACAATGCAACATTGGCCTTGTTATCGGGTTTTATTGTTGGGTCGCTGAACAAAGTATGGCCATGGAAGCGTGTGCTCTCTTGGAGAACGGATTCAGAAGGTCTTAAAGTTCCTTTTAAGGAAGAAAGTGTGTGGCCAACGGATTTTAGCGGAGAACCACAGGTTTTATATGCCATTATCCTAATGTTTGCTGGGTTTTTTACCATTTTGATCTTAGAGCGTCTCGGTTCAAAAAACCAAATCTAAATGCAGAGTACCAGAACATTTCCCGATAAAGTTTTTTTGGTCATTAAAGGGTTGGCTATGGGTGCTGCCAACAAAGTTCCTGGTGTTTCTGGTGGTGTGGTTGCATTTGTTGCAGGGTTTTATGAAGAGTTTATCTATTCGCTTCAACGTGTTAACAAAACCGCTTTCAAATTATTCTTTAATGGTAGGTTTAAAAGCTTTTTCCGTTACATCAACGGTAAATTTCTAGGTTTACTTTTCCTAGGAATGGTGGTCAGTTATTTTAGTGTATCTAAAATTCTCGATTACTTCATTGACAATTATGAACTCTATGTTTGGAGTACGTTCTTCGGAATGATATTAGGTTCCATTTACTATATCAGTAAGGATTTCAAAGCTTGGAACAGAACAACAATTACAGCATTGATTCTTGGAGCCGTAGTAGGAATTGGTATCAGTTTTTTAAGTCCTGCTAAGGAAAATGATAACCTTTGGTTTGTGTTTTTCTGCGGCATTATAAGTGTTTCTGGTATGACGCTTCCTGGATTTTCCGGTTCTTTCATTCTCATTTTATTAGGTAACTATGTTTTGCTTCTTGTGGATTCCGTTAATGCGCTTTACGATACCGTTACTGATGTTTTTACGGGAAATTTTGAGTTTCTAAAAAATGAAGTTAGAATGCGAATGCTAAAGGTACTTGGTGTGTTTACATTGGGTTCGGTTACTGGGCTGGTTACCTTTTCGCACCTCCTAAATTATATTTTAAAACATTATAAAAACATAACCTTAGCGACTATAGTTGGGTTTATTGTAGGTTCACTAGGCGTGGTTTGGCCATGGAAAGAAACCATTTACAAAACCTATGAAAATGGTAGTTATATTTTGGATTCCACTGGAAAACAAGTCGTTAAAAATTACCAGCGTTTTTTCCCTGAAGCCTCCACGGAAACTTATATCGCAATTGCTTATATTGCCCTAGGAATCCTCATTGTTTTGGGATTAGAATGGTATGGACAACGCACAAGAAAAATCAAAATATAAATTCGGACTCGTAGGTCGTGATATTTCCTATTCATTTTCAAGAGGTTATTTTGCCGATAAATTTGAAAATGAAAATTTACCACATACCTACGTTAATTTCGATTTACAGTCCATTGAAGAACTTGATGACATCATCAAAAACACTCCCAATTTAAAAGGCATTAATGTCACTATTCCATATAAAGAAGAAGTGATCCCAATGTTGGATGATCTCAACAAACGTGCTAGCAAAATCGGAGCAGTGAATACGATTAGAATCACACGCTATCAAAAATTAATCGGCTATAACACAGATTATTACGGGTTTAAAAATTCACTAAAACCACATTTAAAAAAACATCATAAACGCGCTTTAATTCTCGGTACAGGTGGAGCATCAAAAGCAATTGCCCACGCGCTTAAAAAACTCAAAATTCAATATGATTACGTATCGCGTTCAGAAAAAGAAGGCGTAAAATTTTTATATTCAGATTTAACTGATGGCATTATTTCTTCATATACTATAATTATCAATTGTACACCTATTGGCACGTTTCCTAACGTTAATGAATGTCCGGATATTCCATACGAAGCCATAACAGAAAAGCATATTCTCTACGATCTTATCTATAATCCTGAGCAAACTAAATTTTTGAGTTGTGGAGACATCAAAGGGGCAACAACAATTAATGGATTGGAAATGCTAAAACTACAAGCCGAAAAATCTTGGGATATCTGGAATAAATAGTGTTTAGTGTTTGTGGAAATAAAAGCTTTTTATCAATTCTAGAAGTAACTGCGTTAACGTACCCACTTCTAAACAAATAAACTTTTCATAAAGAAACATCTAAACGATTCAACGATTCAACCTCACCACGCATTTCCTTTGTAGTTCAAGGAGTTGTTAGTATCTTTAACCTCCTATAAAATATTGACACATGTCTGAGAATGATAACCTGCTAAAAGCAGATGGAAAAAACGAAGTAGAAAAAGAAGTATCTACTCCAAAAGAAGAAACCACTCCCGAGGTTGAAAACAAAACAGAAGTCACTCCTGAAAGTGAGGCTGAAACCAAAGCCGAAACTGAGAGTAAATCTACTAAAGAAACAACTTCAGAAAAAACAGCTGAAGCCGAGACAGAAGTTGAATCTGATTCTGAAACTGAATCTGAGACTGAAACTTCTAAAGACGATCAACATGTCGATGAGATCGAAGCTGAAAATGCCGAGGATGCTGAAGACGAATCTAACGTAGAACGCCATGAGGTAGAAGAAAAAGACTACCACGCCATGTCTATGCAAGATTTGGCTACGGAGTTGAACCGCCTTTTAAAGCATCATAAGATTCAGACCATATCTAAACAGGTCAATCAAATTAAGGCAGAATTCAATGCCAAATTCAGTGAACTTCTTGATCAGAAAAAAGAAGAATTTATTGAAGAGGGCGGCAATGAAATAGACTTCTATTACACCAACGATACCAAAAAACTGTTCAATCAGCTATATAAAGATTATAAGCAATCCATAAGTTCATATTACAAGGAGCGTGAGCAAAACCTTAAGCAAAATCTCGAAAACAGATTAGCAATTATCGAAGAGATAAAAGGTTTACTTTCCGTTGAGGAAAATATGGGCACGACCTATAAAACCTTTAAGGAATTACAGGAAAAATGGCGAAATGCTGGCCCAATTCCAAGAGATAAGTACAATAATGCTTGGAATACTTACCATCATCATGTAGAGCGTTTTTATGATTTCTTGCATCTCAATAACGATTTGCGAGATATGGACTTTAAGCATAACTACGAGCAAAAGCTAAAGATTATTGAGCAAGCAGAAGAATTGGCTAAAGATGATAACGTTAATCGTTCGTTTAGAGAGTTACAAGTGCTTCATAAACTCTGGAAAGAAGAATTAGGACCAGTAGCCAAAGAACATAGAGAAGAAATTTGGGAGCGCTTTAGTAAGGCGACCAAAACCATACACGACAAGCGTCAGGCTTACTATGCAGATTTAGATAAAGCATACGAGAAAAATCTTGAAAAGAAAGAAAACATCATTTCTCAAATACAAGCAATAGCAGAAGATAAAGCGAGTTCCCATGGTGCATGGCAAAAGAAGATAAAAGAAATTGAAGCACTACGTGAAGCCTTTTTTAATGCAGGTAAAGTGCCGCTTAAAGTCAATGAAGCCACTTGGGCAAAATTTAAGGATGCAGTAAGGACTTTCAATCGCGGAAAGAACAAATTCTATAAAGAGCTAAAGAAAGACCAATACGAGAATCTAAAAAAGAAGAAAGACCTTATAAAAATTGCTGAAGACAATAAGGACAGTGAGGATTTTAAGACCGTCACTCCTTTGATGAAGAAAATTCAAGCCGATTGGAAAAAAATAGGTCATGTACCAAGACGCGATAGTGATAAAATATGGAAACAGTTTAAAGCCGCTTGTAATCACTATTTTGATAGGATGCATGCTGAACGTAAAGCGGAAAACCAACATCTTTATGATGCCTTTGATAAGAAAGTAAAGCTGTTGGATGAGTTAAAAGCTATGGAACTTAGTGGCGACAATAAAGCAGATGTCGAAACTTTAAAAACCAAAATTGCAGATTGGAAAGCCATTGGCCATGTACCACAAAACAAACGCTATATCGACGGTAAGTTTTATAAAGCCATAGATGAAGCCTTTGATAAGTTAAAAATGGACAAGTCTAAACTAGAAATGGTAAAGTTTGAGAGTAAGCTCGAAAACTTGGCCAGCAATGATAACGACACAAGGCTATTGGACAATGAGCAAAACTTTATCCGTAAAAAAATCAGCGAGGTAAAGTCTGAAATCAATCAATTAGAAAACAATTTACAGTTTTTCTCTAATGTAGAATCTGATAATCCTCTAGTAAAGGATGTACATAAAAATATAGATAGACACAAAAAAGAACTGGATACTTGGAAGGCTAAATTGTCTAAATTAAAAGGAATGTATTCTTAAAAATCAAAATCCATCTGTTATTCACAGATGGATTTTGCCCTAACTAAACTAAATTAACCTTAATTACAACCGCTTAAATAATAATTAAGATCTCCTACTAAGATTATAAAAACGTTTTGCTTTTATATATTCTATTTACGTGAGAAAATTCTGTTTGGATGTTTGGTTTTTGATTTTTAGAAAATTTTAACATTTACACATACTGTTAGGCTGAGCGCTGTTGAAGCCACAATATTGTCAATTCTTCTTTAGCACTTCGACTGCACTCTGTGTGACCTATAGCTTAAATAGACTTCGCTTCTTCCCAAAAGACATCCATCTCAGAAAGCGTCATATCTTTAAGTGGTTTGTTGAGTTCCTTGGATTTACTTTCAAGATATTGAAAGCGTTTTATGAATTTTTTATTGGTACGCTCAAGGGCATTTTCGGGATTTACCTTAAGGAAACGTGCGTAATTAATCATAGAGAACAACACATCTCCAAATTCACTTTCAATGGCGTCTTGGTTGCCTTTAGTGATTTCAGATTTTAGCTCTGCTAACTCCTCCTCTACTTTTTCAAAAACTTGTTCTGGTTGTTCCCAGTCAAATCCTACTCCAGCGACTTTATCTTGTATGCGATTGGCTTTTACCATAGCTGGTAAACTTTTTGGCACACCTTCTAAAACACTTTTTTTGCCTTCTTTGAGTTTTAGTTGCTCCCAGTTGCGTTTTACGTCGTCTTCATTATCAACTTTCACGTCTCCGTAAATGTGAGGGTGACGTTCCACCAACTTATCACAAATGCTATGGCAAACATCTGCAATATCAAAAGCATTGGTTTCACTTCCTATTTTAGAATAGAAAACAATATGCAATAACACATCACCTAATTCCCCTTTTACCTCATCCAAATCCTTATCGAGAATGGCATCACCAAGTTCGTAAACTTCTTCAATGGTAAGATGACGAAGCGATTCCATCGTTTGCTTTTTATCCCATGGACATTGCTCTCGCAACTCGTCCATAATAATCAACAAACGCTCAAAGGCTTTGAGTTGGGTGGTTTTATCGGACATATTTATTCTTCTTCGTCAGAAGAGTTTACATCATCTTCAGCATCAAGTGTACCAAGAAGATTGTTCTTTTGTAGTAAGTTATACCACTGAATCACTTTTTTGATATCTGAAGCATAGACACGGTCTTCATCATAATCTGGCAATACATCAAAGAAATATTCTTCTAAAACCAGCTTACCATCTTTATGACTAATTGATGTTGGCCCACCATTTTCCTTGTCCTTTATTTTCTTGAGAACTTCTCTTAAAGGTACTTCTTCAGTTAGGGTATAAATAGCTATTTCACTTAAAATACTGATATTGCTATGAGCTCCAACAGTAATTCGTTTTTTGTCTATTAACGATTGAACAACGGCACCTGTTCTGGTTTGTGTTACAATTTCGAAAAGTCCTGGCTTCCCAGAAATTGATAAAATTTTATCTAAACTCATATATATCTTTTATTAACGCTTTCTGCTCATTGCAGGAAAACGCATTTTGTAATCTATCTTAATTTTTCCTTTTGAAATATTGGTCAATTTCCCTTTTATCAAACGTTTTTTAAAGGATGATAATTTGTCAGTGAATAAAACACCTTCAATATGGTCATACTCATGCTGAATAACCCTGGCTATTAACCCATCGTACTCTTCAACATGGGTTTCAAAATTTTCATCTTGGTATTGAATTTTGATTTTTGGTTGTCTAAAGACATCTTCCCTTACATCTGGGATACTCAAACAGCCTTCATTAAAAGCCCATTCATCACCTTCTTCTTCTATAATTTGAGCATTAATAAATGTTTTTTTGAAGACTTTCATTTGTGCTCTTTCCTCATCAGTAAGATCTTCATCTTCCGAAAAAGGTTCTGTGTCCACTAAAAACAAACGAATAGGCAAACCAACCTGTGGTGCAGCCAATCCTACTCCGTAAGCTCCGTACATAGTCTCGTACATATTCTCTATTAGCTCAGTTAGTTTTGGGTAATCCTTATCGATTTCTTTTGCCTTCTTCTTAAGCACAGGATCTCCGTAGGCTACAATTGGTAAAATCATATTCTGTTTGTTTTCGGGTGCAAAAGTACAATTCTTATTTAAGAATTTGAAGCCAAATAACTTTGTAGAATCAATGTTGCGCTAATTTCGTCAATTAATGCTTTATTACGTCGCTGTTTTTTCTTCAACCCACTATCAATCATAGTTTGGAATGCCATTTTAGAAGTAAAACGTTCATCAACGCGTTCCACAGGAATATCTGGAATTGCCTTAACCAGTTTTTCCAAAAATTTCTGAATATATACTTCGCTCTCAGAAGCAGTATTATCCATTTGTTTTGGCTCACCAACAACAAATTTTTCCACGTTTTCTGTTGCTATATAATCTTTCAAGAACGTAAGTAAATCTTTGGTATCAACAGTTGTGAGACCAGATGCAATAATCTGCATATCGTCCGTAACAGCCAAACCCGTTCGTTTGGTTCCGTAATCTATGGCTAAAATTCTTCCCATGGTTTGCAAAGATAATATATAAAAAAACGCCTCTTAACAAAAAGAAACGTTTTTAATTAGCTATTAATTAAGTCGTTGATTTTATTACCCTCTACAGTCAAATCACGTTAATTATTTATAAGACACAATATTTTAAGCTAGGTCACATTCAAAGAAATTCCTTGTTCTAAAAAAACAAGAAACTCTCAAGCTTCTAATCATGATATCCCTCTGTAAAAGCGGGATTAATTCAACTAACTATATTGAATTTTTTGCTTCGCAACTATTCAAGTTAGAGTTTCATTAAAAAGAAAACTCCTCAAGTTATGGGGAGAGGAGTTTTCAAAATTAGCTATTAATTAAATTCTCAGATCAACTTATCATAAAATAAATTATCATCGCATTTAACAGTAATAAGACACTCGTTCTTTGAGTGGGTCACAATTTATTAAAAATATTTTCTGAAGCCTTAATATCGAGTTATCTTTGATAAAATTTTTATCGCATGAAACAACTACAATCCGTTATAGAAAACGCTTGGGAAGACCGTTCCCTATTAACCAATCGCGTTACAATCGATGCCATTAGAAGTGTTGTTAATCTTATTGACGAAGGCACACTTAGAGTTGCTGAACCCACAAAAGATGGATGGCAAGTCAACGAATGGGTAAAAAAAGCCGTAGTGCTTTATTTCCCGATTCAAAAAATGGAAACCCATGAAGTCGGTATTTTTGAATACCATGACAAGATTCCTTTAAAAAGGGATTATATGGAAAAAGGTATAAGGGTTGTTCCTCATGCTGTAGCAAGGCACGGAGCTTACATTTCCAGTGGTGTTATTTTGATGCCAAGCTATGTTAATATAGGTGCTTATGTTGATGAAGGTACTATGGTAGATACTTGGGCAACCGTTGGTAGTTGTGCGCAAATTGGTAAGAACGTTCATCTGTCTGGTGGTGTTGGTATTGGAGGGGTTCTCGAACCATTACAAGCTGCTCCAGTAATTATTGAAGACGGAGCTTTTATTGGTAGCCGTTGTATTGTTGTTGAAGGTGTGCATGTTGAAAAAGAGGCCGTACTCGGTGCGAATGTGGTACTAACCATGAGTACAAAAATAATCGATGTCACTGGTGACGAACCGGTTGAAATGAAAGGTAGAGTACCTGCGCGTTCTGTTGTTATTCCTGGGAGTTATACTAAGAAATTCAAAGCTGGTGAATTTCAAGTGCCTTGCGCTTTAATCATTGGTAAACGTAAAGAAAGTACAGACAAGAAAACATCTTTGAATGATGCGTTACGAGAGTATGATGTTGCGGTTTAGTTCGCGCTGCTCAAAATTTCAATAACTAAATATCAAATTCCAAAATAAAATTAATTGGAATTTAATGTTTGATAAATTGACTATTAATTTTCAGCATGAAAATTCTAATTATACAACAGAAAATGATAGGTGATGTTTTAGCCACAAGCATTTTGTTTGAGGCTATAAAACACAAATATCCTGATGCTGAATTACATTACGTCATCAATTCACATACATATCCTGTTGTAGCCGAAAATCCGTTTATAGACCAGTTTCAATTTTTCACTCCTGAGCACGAAAAAAGCAAACGTAAACTCTGGCAATTTGCTAATCAATTACGGAAAGAAAACTTTGATGTTGTTATTGATATTTACTCCCAAATTTCTAGCAACATCATTGCTTTACGCTCTAAGGCAAAAACTAAAATATCACTAGACAAAGGTCATAACGCTTTAATCTACAACCATAGGTTTAAAAATAAATCAAAGACTAATACCAATGCTGGCCTAGCTATTGAAAACAGGTTGCAATTACTAGAGCCTCTAGAAATTGACACGACTACAATTGTTAGGCCAAAAATCTACCTAACAGATTCTGAAAAAAACAATGCGAAGCAATTTTTGGAATCAAACGGAATTGATTTAGAAAAACCGCTTTTTATGATTGGTGTTTTGGGTAGCGGAAAAGATAAAACCTATCCGTTTGCCTATATGGCTAAAGTGATTAACAACATTGTAGCTGAACAACCTGATAGTCAGATTTTATTCAATTACATCCCGAAACAAGAAGCAGATGCTAAGGCTATTTTAGAATTATGTTCTGCCGAAACTCAAGAGCAGATTCATTTTGAGGTCTTTGGAAAAAGTTTACGAGATTTTCTTGCCATCACATCACACTGCGAGGCATTAATTGGAAACGAAGGAGGCGCTATAAATATGGCAAAAGCATTATATATTCCTACATTTACCATCTTTTCCCCATGGATAAAAAAAGAGGCTTGGAATATGTTTGATGATGGTAAAAAACATGTTTCTGTTCACCTCAAAGATTATGACGAACAAAACTATAAAGGCATTTCTCATCCAAAGGAATTGAAATCAAAAACATTTGAGTTGTATGAGGATTTTAAACCTTCTTATTTTGAGGAAGAATTGAAAGAATTTTTAAAGCGACTAGACTAATTTTTTTTAATGCCGAAGTCAGTCCACTTTTTATTCTCTTTTTTAGTCGTTGCTCTGATGGCTAAATTTTTATCAATCGAATCTTGGGTTTTATAGCCTCTAGGATGATCTAAATGCAAACAAACCGCACTGTATCTAATCTGTTTAGACTTTAAACCATAGTTAAACAGGCGCTCACCTAACTCTCTGTCTTGGCCTCCATATTGCATGCGTTCATCAAAACCATTGATTGCCACTATATCTTTTTTCCAGCCAGAAGCATTATGGCCGTTCCAACTTGCGTTGGTTGGAGTCACCGTATTTAAAAATTGACTAGTAACACCCTTCGCAGTAAGTTTATTGTTTTTAAATGATGATTTTAAACCATGGGATTTCAACCATTTTACATTAAAACAACGTTGGCTAAGAATATCCTCTTTGGTTATAAGTTTGGAGATGGACATAGGCAACATAAAATATCCACCTGACAAAAAATACCCTCCTTCACGCTCATTAATATGAACTTCCACATAATCCTCTCTTGCCATGCAATCTCCGTCGCTCATTAAAATATAATCTGCATTACAGGCCACTATGGCTTTATTCAAAATTTGGGATTTCTGAAATCCATTATCCTCATGCCAGACATGTACAATGGGATAACTTACTTCGGACTTCATTCTTTCAATAAGATCAAATGTGGGTTGTTTAGAGCCATCGTCTGCAATAACCATTTCAAAATCCTTGTAGGTCTGTGCCTCATAACTCCACATGACTTTTTCTAGCCATTCTTCAGAATTATAGGTGCTTATTATAACAGAGATTTCTGGTTGTTGCATGGTTAATTATGTCTTTATACCAAATACTGTCCATTTGGCCTTTTCTCGTTTTGTAGTAGCTCTTATTTGCTGATTTAAAACCTCAGCTTCAGTATTTTTATAAGGTCTATCGTGATGCAAATGTACACAAATAGCACTATATCTAACTTGTAAAAATTTGATGCCATTATTCATCATTCGCTCGCCCACTTCTCTATCCTCACCTCCGTACTGCATACGTTCATCAAAACCATTCACAGCTAAAATATCTGATTTATAGCAAGACACATTCATACCATCAAACGTAGCCTTGGTAGGTGTAATGGCATTTAGGAATCTAGACTTAAAATCTGATGTAGTGAGCTTGTTGAGTTTAAATGTTTTGGGTTGTCCTTTTGCTAAAAGCCAATCTCTATCAAAACATTTTTGCTCACTTATAATATCCTTCGTGGTACTATTGGAAATCTTTTCAGTCAATTTAAAATAGCCGCCAGACAAGGCGTAATTTTCTCGTTTCAAACTTAAATGCGTTTCCACAAAATCTTCTCTGGCAATACAATCTCCATCCGTAAAAATCAAGTAGTCAGCGTTTGAAGCTAAAATCGCTTTATTGAGAATTTTGGTTTTTTGAAAGCCTTTATCCTCCTGCCAAACATGAGTTACATTGAGCTTGCTTTCCGCAGAAAATTTGTCAATAACTCGTTTTGTTCGTTCATCAGAACCATCATCTGCAATGATAATCTCAAAGTCCATTTCAGTTTGAATACCATAACTATGCAATACCAACTCTAACCATTCTGGTTGATTGTAGGTGCTGATAATCACAGATGCTTTTAAGTCTGATTGCATAACCACAAAAATACTATTTTTACACCAGCGAAAATGCAACTATGCTAAAACTATCTGGTGTTATAATAACGTTTAATGAAGAGCGGAATATTGAGAGATGTTTACAATCTCTAGTAAATGTTGTTGATGAAATTGTGGTTGTAGATTCGTACTCTACAGATAACACTAAAGCGATTTGTGAGCGATTCAATGTAAAATTTATTGAGCAAGAATTCTTAGGTTATATTGAACAAAAAAACTTTACCTTAACACAAGCCAGTTACAATCATGTGGTGTCTCTTGATGGTGATGAGGCGTTGTCTGAAACACTTCAAAAATCTATTATTGATTTAAAATCCAACTGGAAATTCGATGGGTATTATGCCAATCGCTTTAACAACTTTTGCGGACAATGGATAAAATATTCCGATTGGTATCCTAATAAAAAATTAAGGGTTTTCGATAAAACCAAAGCAGAATGGAAAGGCATTAATCCTCATGACAATGTTCAATTACATGATGAAAACGCTAAAACCGGACATTTAAAAGGTGACATCTTACATTGGACGTATCAGACCTATGAGGAAATGGACAAAAAAACGGATTACTTTTCAACTATTGCAGCTAAAGCCTACTATGATAAAGGTAAAACGGCTCCATTTTGGAAATTGATCTGGAATCCATCCTGGGCATTTTTTAAAGCCTTTGTTTTACGGCTAGGGTTTTTAGATGGTCTAAACGGTTTTAGAATCTGCTACCAAACTTGGAAAATCACCTATTTTAAATATTCTAAACTCCGAGAACTGTATAGAACTAAGGCTTAGTTCTTTTTCTTTCTCCAGAAATAATATTTCTTTTTAAAGGCTTCTTTCTTTTTGAAACTTGAAGAGAATTTTTGCGAGAAATAATACATGCGCTCTCGCACCTCTGCATGAGGTTTGTTAATCAAATTAGCATATTCATCACTGATAATATCCAGCATATAATCTTTTGGAGATAAACGTGCAAAATTGGCAAGTCGCTCATCATAGCTTAGCGTTTTAAATTCCATACGGTTTAAATCTACCAAATAGAATTTATAGTCGTTACCATCTTTCTTTATCAGCGTATTTCCTGGTGAATGATCTAAAAAATGAATCCCTTTTTCATGCAGCCGAAACGTGAACTGTGTAAACTGCCTTAAGATGTTCTCATAATCCTCGCATTGTGGCTCATCAATAAGTTTACGGATTGTAAAATCGTAATTAAGTTGCTTACTGATGTAGTAGCTTTTTCCAAAAACGAAAAGTGAGGTATATTCGATATAGGCTTCTGGACTCGGAGTTAAAATACCTGAATCCAACAATCGTTCTGCATATAAAAACGAACGTTCTGCCTTACTCTTTCTAAAAAAACGATAGACAATTTTGTTAACTACATTAGGGACTTTAAAACCCTTAATATTGTAGCGTTCGCCTTCAATGTCTAAAATTTTAATCACATTTCTATAGCCTGTACCAATCAACTCACCTTCGTGGTTAAATTTTTCTAGCGTCCTTTCAATAGATGCTTTGGTTAAGGCTGAGTTTTTGTGGATTTTAATCTTTACAGACATTATAGTTATGACTTTGCATGCAAAAGTAGCTATTTAATTCTTTAAATTTACCGACTATTAATTGGCATGTATGTTTAAACATTATCTCATTACGCGTTTTAATCTCAGAAATAAAAACTGGGACGTCACCAAGAACAATGAAACCTTGTTAACGCGCGAATGGATGACGCACCGCATTGGTTTATTCAGCAACTTTTGTTTGCCTTCAGTTGCTAATCAAACGAATACCGACTTTCAGTGGCTATTGTTTTTTGACCAAACTACCGGTGATGATTTTAAACAAGAACTTGAAACCCTTTTAAAACCCTATCCACATTTTAAATCATTCTATGTGGATGGTATGGATGCCTTTCATCCATCCATAAAAGCGTATGTTTCAGAAGATAGTAAAGAGAGTTCTTATATCATCACGTCTCGAATAGATAATGACGATTGCATTCATAAAGAGTATATAGATACCATTCAGCAACAATTTACATCACAAGACTTTATGGCTATTGACGTTTTAAAAGGCTATTCGCTTCAAATTTCGCCTGAGATTATGTTGGGTAAAAAAGAGCATATTTTTAATCCATTTATCAGTTTGATTGAAAAAAATGTCGAACCCAAAACCGTTTGGTTTAGTGACCACAATATGTGGAAAAAAGAGTCTAGACGTATCGAAATAGCCAACAAACGCTTGTGGATGTCCATTATCCATGAGAAAAATAAAGTCAATGAATTTGATGGTTATGATAATGTGAATTGGAATAGCATAAAATCAGATTTTATAGTATCTGAAAGTGTCGATAAAAAAGTCACCTCAGAAATAATTCCACACAGCCAATGGCGCTATTTAAGTTTTAAGAACAAACTCTACGTCAATTATGTGCTGGCGAGCAAGAAGTTTAAAAAAGCACTTGGTCTATATAAAATTAAGTAATATTGAAATCCCTACTTTTGTGGCTCTAAAACTCAATACATGCGATTAATACAGTTTACGGCATCCAATGGTTGGCGTGGCCACGAGCAGAAAATCATTTATTTATACGAAGCTTTTAAAGCCGAAGGCCATGTAGAGGATCAATGGATTGTTTGTCCAATAGATTCTGAAATCTATCGCATTGCAACCGATAAAGGTATGCAGGTTATTCCTTTTGAATTTAAATCAGAATACAGCTTATCATATGCCAAAACATTTAAAAAATTAGCGAAAGAGAAGAATGCTTCAGTTGTTTTTATACATAGCAGTAAAGCGCATACTCTTGCCGTTTTATCGCATTTTATTTATGGTATGAAAGTGCCTTTGGTATTATGCAGAACATTGATAAAGCGTGTAGACACCAACTTTTTTAGAAAGTGGAAATACAATTACAAAGGCATTAAAAAAATCATCTGTGTATCGCAGCCTGTTGTTGAATCTTTAAAATTTGCAGTAAACGATCATAGCAGATTTACTGTGATTGGTAGTGTAACCGATGTCAATAAATTTAAAAAACAAGAAGCAACTGGTGTTTTACATGAAGAATTCAACATACCGAAGGACTATAAACTAATTGGAAATATTGCCGAGTTCACAGGGTTTAAGGATCATTACACCTGGGTGGATACTGTTGAAATTCTCGTAAAGGAGAACAAAATAAAAGCGAAGTACATTCTTGTTGGCAAAGGAAGTATGGAACAAGACATTAGAAATTATGTCGAAGAAAAAGGCTTAAACGAACATATCATTTTTACAGGGTTTAGGCGTGATGTGCCTGAAATATTACCCGAGTTTGATTTGTTCCTATTTACATCCAACAACGAACCCACAGGTGGAGTACTTTTAGAAGCTTATGCGTGCAAAGTACCTATTGTAGCTGCAGATGCTGGAGGGATTTCTGAAGTTATTGTTGATGGCGAAACAGGTATATTAGCTGAAGTTGGCAATGCAAAGGATTTTGCTAAAAAAGTGACGTTATTAATTAATGACCAAAAGCTTCAAAAGACATTTACCGAAAATGGTTATCAATATCTTTTAGATAATTTTACAAAAACAGTGATTGCACAGAAAATGCATGATGAGCTTAAAAAACATCAGTTACAAGATTAATGCGTATACTCTTCTTTACAAATGAATATTCTCATCCCAGATTACCAAACTCTGGTGGTGTAGGCTCATTTTTAAAAATAATGAGCGAAGCATTAACAGATAAAGGACATGAAGTATTTGTCTATGGATTTTCTAAAAAACCACTGGAATTTTCGGATAATGGAATCCATTTTAAGTTTTTTAAAAAATATTCTAAGCAATTTCGTTTTAAAGAGTTTAAACGATCAATATCTACAAAATTAGGTCTCGGCAAGGCAGATATAAAATTCTTAGAAGGAGAACGAAAGTATTATGCAAAAAAACTTAGGTCTTATTCTCAAAAGCACCAAATAGACATTATAGAGTCCTTTGTATTTAATGGTTTTACGGCACATTTTGATAATTCCACACCTCTTGTACTTAGGTTTCATGGATCGAGAGGGTTTTGGCATCGCTATCTTGATAAAGCACCTGAAAAAGCAAAAATAGAAATTGAAAAAAAAGCGCTCAATGCCACTCCCTTTGTTATAGCCAATTCAAACTTTTCAAAAGATTTTATAGAAGATTATTATAATGTAGATGTAGATACAGTCATCCACAATGGAATAGATACTAAGCTATTTGCGCCTGATAATACAATAAAGGAGTTGCCAAAATCTATATTCTATGTAGGAACCATGTCCGAGGCTAAGGGAGTTAAAGACTTAGCTAACATATTTAACAGTATTATAGAAGCACAACCTGAAGCTAGTTTACACCTCATCGGAAGAGGTGAGAGCTATTGGAATTATATAAATACCGAAGTGCTTTCAGAAAAAGCACAATATAAAACTCAGTATTATAATCACTATCAACTATCGGAGATTCCTAAAAAATTGATGGAAGCATCAATTATTGTAGTACCATCAAAAGGTGAAACTTTTGGATTTACCATAGTAGAAGCTATGGCGCTTGAAAAAGTGACTGTTGTTTCTAATATTCCTGTTGCTAAAGAAATTATATCTGATGGTATTGATGGATTTATAGCTAAAGACAGTGAGGACTTTATAAAAATAATCTTAAAAATATTAGATGACTCTAATGATTATGATGCCCTAAAGAAAAGAGCTCGAGAAAAAGTACTTCACAATTTTACTTTAGAAAAAATGATCACTGACTCCGTAAATTATTATAAGAAAATAATTGAAAACAATTCTCAATCTCTAGATTAATCCTTTGAAAAGAATTGTTCTATACCGTAACTTTGCAAATCCCAAGAATGGGTTGCAGTTATGAACCACAAACAAGCTCTAAAACACAATATTTTTGAAATCATCTCTCAATCTGCTGAAGAATTACAGCTAGACTGTTTCGTCATTGGTGGTTTTGTCAGAGATTATTTTTTAGAACGTGGCAACGCTAAGGATATTGATATTGTTGCCATTGGTAGCGGTATTGAATTGGCACAGCAGGTATCTAAAAATTTACCGCATCAACCAAAAGTCCAGATATTTAAAACTTATGGCACGGCAATGTTGCGTTATGACGACATAGAGATTGAATTTGTAGGTGCGCGCAAGGAAAGTTATACTGAAGATAGTAGAAACCCTGTTGTGGAAGACGGCACTTTAGTAGACGATCAAAACAGGCGTGATTTTACAATTAATGCTTTGGCTTTAAGTCTAAACCAAGACAATTTTGGAGAACTTCTAGACCCTTTTAACGGCATTGAAGATTTAGACAAAGGTATTATCCGCACACCCTTAGACCCAAATATTACTTATAGTGATGACCCTCTGAGGATGATGCGAGCGATACGTTTTGCTACGCAGTTGAATTTTACAATTGAGGAAAAATCACTCAACGCTATTAAGAAAAATAAAGACCGCATAAAAATCATAACTAAAGAGCGTATCGTTGTAGAGTTGAATAAAATTCTTGAAAGCGATACACCTTCCATTGGTTTTATGCTTTTAGAAAAAACAGGTCTTCTAGATTACATTTTACCAGAATTAACAGCCTTAAAGGGTATTGACGAAATTGAAGGTCAACGCCATAAGGACAACTTTTACCACACTTTAGAAGTGGTAGATAATATCGCCAAGACTACCGATAATCTGTGGTTAAGATGGGCTGCTTTATTACACGATATCGGTAAAGCACCAACAAAGAAGTTTCATAAAAAAATCGGATGGACCTTTCATGCGCATGAGTTTGTTGGGGCAAAAATGGTGTACAAACTATTTAAGCGTCTTAAGATGCCATTAAATGATAAAATGAAATTTGTACAAAAGATGGTGTTAATGAGCTCAAGACCAATTGTATTGGCCTCCGAAGTTACGGATTCTGCCGTAAGGCGTTTAATTTTTGATGCTGGTGAACATGTAGATGATTTAATGACACTGTGCGAAGCTGACATTACCACTAAAAACCCTAAAAAGTTTAAGAGGTACCATAACAACTTTAAATTGGTAAGGGATAAAATTGAAGAAGTTGAAGAACGTGACAGAGTTAGAAATTTTCAACCGCCAGTTTCTGGTGAGGAAATTATGAAAGCCTTTAACCTTAAGCCGTCAAAAGAAATAGGAATTATTAAGGAAGCTATAAAAGAAGCGATTTTAGAAGGAGAAATTCCTAATGAACATGAAGCGGCTTTTCAACTCATGATAGAAAAAGGGAAAGAATTAGGCTTAACTACAGCATAGCTATGATAAAGTTGGTTAGAACAGATTCTAGTAACATCGATTTCATTGAATTGGTAAAACAACTCGATGCCTATCTAAAAATCACAGATGGAGATGAGCACGATTTTTACAATCAATTTAATTCCATAGACAGTCTTAAACATGTTATAATAGCCTACGAAAACAACAAACCTATTGGCTGTGGTGCTTTTAAGCCTTTTGGATCTTCTAAGGTGGAAATAAAACGTATGTTCACATTGACAGAAGAAAGGGGAAAAGGTATCGCAACAAAAATTCTGAATGAATTAGAACATTGGGCACTAGAGTTAGGGTATTCTTACACCATTTTAGAAACGGGAATACGGCAAACTGAGGCTGTAGAATTTTACAAAAAGAATAATTACTTAATTATACCCAACTATGGGCAATACATTGGTGTTGAAAATAGTCTTTGCTTTGAAAAATTATTGAGATATGAAAAAGGATAATAAAGCTGTTATTTATTGGCTTCTTATAGGCTGTGCTTTAATTTTTGTAATGGTCATCGTTGGTGGGATCACAAGACTCACACATTCGGGCTTATCAATTTCAAATTACAAACTGATATCGGGTACCATTCCGCCAATGAATGAAGTAGAATGGAATGAAGCCTTCGACCTTTATAAACAATACCCAGAATACCAAAAGTTAAACTACGGTATGTCCTTAGAAGAATTTAAGGATATTTACTTTTGGGAATGGATTCACAGAGTTATTGGGCGCTTTATTGGCTTGGTATTTATTATACCCTTCGTTTATTTCTTAATCAAAAAGCGACTTTCAAAATCAACCATAAAAAAATCCATTATTCTACTCATTATGGGTGGTTTTCAAGGCTTTTTAGGTTGGTATATGGTAAAGAGCGGCTTGGTGGACAGACCCGATGTTAGTCATTACAGATTGGCTGCCCATCTTACAACCGCATTTTTAACGTTTGCCTACACGTTTTGGGTTGCTCTAGATTTAATGTTTCCCAATAAGAAACAGATTGATAAAAAACTGCGAAACCTGATAAGAATTGGACTGATTGTACTCATTATTCAAATTATTTATGGTGCATTTGTGGCAGGATTGGATGCAGGTTGGATTCATAATCATTGGCCTTTTATGAGTGAAGGTAAGTTCATCCACGAAACGGTTTACATTGAGCAAAACCCAACATACCTCAACTTTATTGAGGGTAAAAGCGGTGTGCAATTTGTCCACAGAACATTAGCATACATCGTTGTTATTTTCATTCTCGCTATTTGGTATAAAGCCACACGAAATGAGATAACCCATTGGCAAACAAAAGGAGTGAATAGTCTTTTAATTATGGTTGGTGTACAGTTTTTACTTGGTGTTTTAACATTAATCTACGCTGTACCTGTTTGGTTGGGCGTATTACATCAAGTTGGTGCATTTATCTTATTGAGCTGTATGGTGTTTACGCTTCACCGTTTTAGCAAATAGTGATTAGTGATTAACCATAAACGCTTCAACAAATAAACTGTTAAACATGTTATACATATTAATTAACTTTGAATTCAGAACTATTATCTTTGCATTATGATATACAGATTTAGAGTCATATTAGACAATGATACGGAAGATGATGTTTTTCGGGATTTAGAAATCCGAGAGACGGATACTATGGAAGACCTACATAACATCATTACTCAATCCTTTGGGTTCGATGGTATGGAAATGGCGTCTTTTTACATTAGCGATGATGAGTGGAACCAAGGTGAAGAAATCGCTATGTTCGATATGAGCGAAACTGGTAACGAAGTAAAAATGATGAGCACAACCATCATTAAGGATATAGTGCACGAAGCCTCACCAAAGTTGATTTATGTTTACGATTTCCTCAACATGTGGACATTTTATGTAGAACTTGGGGAAATTGTTGAAGAAGCTCAAGGTACTGACTACCCTAATTTAATGTTTGTGCATGGACAAATACCAGATGAAGCCCCAGAAAAAATATTTGAATCAGAAGAAGACGAGGACGATTATAATGAATTTGAAGATGAAATAGATGTCGATGATTATAGCGATTTAGATTTTGATGAAAATTGGAATTAAATCCAACCCAACTAACAAAAATTAAGCATCTTTACGATGCTTTTTTTATTTTACTGTAACAAATATCGACGAGAATCGTCTTACCTACATAACCAAACAATGTTAATCAAAAAACACTATTAGTCATAGTGTCATATTGAGCGCAGTCGAAATACAAGAAACCGAGAGCATTAAAGTTATCGACTGCGCTCAAACTGACAAGACAGTGTGCTTTTTGAGAAACATAAAAACCAATCATATTTTGGAGCCAATCCTAACAATCAACAATCTCACAAAGAAATTTGGCTATTTAACAGCCGTAAAAGATTTAAGCTTTACCATCAACAAAGGTAATGTCTATGGTATTTTAGGTCCTAACGGAAGTGGTAAATCCACAACATTGGGCATTGTACTTAATGTTGTAAACAAAACCAACGGAGACTTTCATTGGTTTGATGGTAATACCACAACCCACGATGCTTTAAAACAAGTCGGAGCAATTATAGAACGTCCCAACTTTTATCCTTACATGACTGCTGAACAAAATCTAAAATTGGTTTGCAGAATAAAAGGAGTTGACCATAGTAAGATTGCCGAAAAACTGGAAATCGTAGGTTTACTAGATAGAAAAGACCATAAGTTCAGAACCTATTCTTTGGGTATGAAACAACGTTTGGCCATTGCTTCTGCCCTACTCAACGACCCAGAAATCCTAATTTTAGATGAGCCAACCAATGGTCTCGATCCGCAAGGTATTCATCAGATACGTCAGATTATAAAAGACATTGCTGCGGATGGCACGACTATTCTTTTGGCCTCACACCTTTTAGATGAAGTTGAAAAAGTATGTTCTCATGTTGTAGTTTTACGCAAAGGAGAAAAATTATATTCAGGTCGTGTAGATGAAATGATAAGCAGTCATGGCTTTTTTGAGCTAAAAGCTGAAAAGCACAGCGAACTCATCAATATACTTGAAAACAATTCAGATTTTGGCAAATTAAAAGTTGAAGGAGATCTCATAACGGCTTTCTTAAACGAACCTATGTCTGCACCAGATTTTAACAAGCTAATGTTTGAAAAAGGCATATTACTCTCGCATTTAGTAAAACGAAAAGAAAGTCTGGAGGAGCAATTCCTTCAACTTACAGATAAATTAAATTAATAAAAACCAACTTGTCCTGAGCGCAGTCGAAGGGTCAAAAAACAGCATAATCTATTTTTAGAATTAAGCACAACCAATCATTATATGTTACGTCTCATAAAATTAGAATTACAAAAACTTTGGTTAAATAAAACCAGTAGAGTTCTCATATTTATATCTTTTATTTTACCCTTTACAGTACTGGTACTGTCTTCAATAAAAATTAATTTCTTTGGCTTTTTTACGTTAGAACTTGGTGAGCTTGGAATTTTTAATTTTCCTATAATTTGGCATATCACTACGTTCTTTGCTTCCTACTTTAAATTCTTCTTTGCCATTGTGGTGGTAAGTATGATAGGAAACGAATACAGCAACAAAACCTTAAAACAGAACCTTATCGATGGACTCAGTAAAAAGGAATTTATACTTTCTAAATTCTATACCATTGTTTTCTTTTCAATATGTGCTACGGTTTTAATAGGTGTAGCTTCATTTCTAATAGGGCTTTATTATTCTAGCTATACGGAAGCTTCAATTATTTTCAGAGAAGTAGAGTTCTTGCTAGCTTATTTTGTAAAACTTGTAGGGTTCTTCAGTTTATGTTTATTCTTTGGAATGTTATTAAAACGTTCAGCTTTTGCGTTAGGTTTCCTTTTTGTTTTATACATTTTTGAATGGTTAATATTTTGGGGAGCTTATGAAGCTTTTGGTAATGCGGATAGTGCTTTTAAACTCAAAAACTTTTTGCCATTAGAGTCCATGTATAAGCTCATTGACCAGCCTATACAACGAATAGTAATGACCAAATTCCCGGAAAAAACAGATATCGCTTATGACTATGCAGTACATTGGTACGAAATCGCCATAGTTATGGGTTGGTCTGCACTTTTTATCTTTTTGTCTTATCGATTACTGAAAAAGAGAGATTTATAATATATTTGGTAGCAATTGCTATAGATTTTTTAATACTAAAACTAGGAAAACAAGAGTTCTAGTTGTTATATAGTATTGTGGTGCAAGCATAATGCACATCAAAGATGTTATGAAAAAGTTAGGTTTTGCTATGCTCTTACTAATGTTTTGTACCCAAATTTTTGGGCAGAACGAAGCATCCTATTGGTACTTTGGGCAAAATGCTGGTCTTCGCTTCGATGCTGCTACAGGCACGGTCACAGGGATTACAGATGGACAAATTAACACTTTAGAAGGTTGCACATCCATCTCTGATGAAAACGGAAATCTTCAATTCTATACAGACGGTCAGACCGTATGGAATAGAAACCATCAAATCATGGCTAATGGTGATTACTTTGGCGGTACAGGATTATTGGGTGATCCTTCAAGTACATCCTCTGGGCTAATTGTACCAAAACCAGAAGACCCAACACAATATTATATCTTCACTGTTGATGAACCGCACCATGAAAATGCTGCCGTATATCCAAATCAATTTACCGGAAATTATGATAGTGGCGGAAACGTGCCATCAGCAGACGATGGTTTCAATAACGGATTTAATTACTCTCTAGTAGATATGACCTTAAATGGTGGTTTAGGAGATGTTGTTGACACCGAAAAAAATGTTCACCTTGTTACTTATGATCCAACTGACGATTTAGAAATACGTTACAAATGTGCTGAAAAAATAACGGCTGTTAGAGCTGAAGATTGTTCCTCGTTTTGGGTTATTACTCATTTTGGAGATAAGTTCTATGCGTTTTATGTAGACGTTAATGGAGTAAGCACTACACCTATTATCTCAACCGTGGGACCTTATGTACCTATTGAAGGTTATCGAAGAAATGCTTTGGGTTATTTAAAAGCATCACCAGACGCTTCTAAATTAATAGTGGCCCATTTTGGGGAAGCTACAATTACAGCAGGTGATGCTGGTGGAGGTGTTTATTTGTACGATTTTGATAATGAAACAGGAGTTGTTTCTAATAATGTTGAATTGTACAGTGCGCAAAACAATGATAGTCCATACGGAGTGGAGTTTTCTGCAGAAAATCGCAAAGCCTATGCTACTATTGGTATTGGTGCTTCTGGCAACGGAGCAAGTCAAGTTTTGCAATGGGATTTGGAAAGTGCTGACATCCCTAATTCCATACAAGTCATACATTCTTCCAACACCATAAGTGCTGGTGCTTTGCAACTCGGCATTGATAGGAGGATTTACAGGGCTCAATTTTCTTTTGGAGCTCCTTCAAACGTACATAGATATATTGGTGTTATTAATAACCCTGAAGCTAATGGTCTTGCCACAAATTATGATGAACAAGGAGTACTGTTAGACGTTGATGGTTTTAATCAAAACACTAGCAGAATTGGCTTACCACCATTTATTCAATCGTTATTTAACTCGCAAACGGATATTATTAGAAATGGCATCAGTACTACAGAACTGAGATTGTGTACCGGTGATGATTATACCTTACAAGCAGATGAAATTGTTGGTGCAGACTATGCATGGTCTTTTAATGGTTCGCCTTTAGCAGAAACATCCTCACAATTATTTGTAGATACACCTGGTTTTTATGAAGTATATATAGAACCCAACAATGGAGACTGCCCAATTGAAGGAAGTGCAGTTGTTGGTGTGTTTGATATTCCAGTTGCAAACCCACTAATAGATATTAGTGTTTGTGATAATTCTGGTAACGACGGGATTTTTGAAACATTTGATTTTACCAATAAAAATGGAGAAGCGCTCTTAAGTCAAAATCCATCGCGGTATAATGTTCGGTATTTTGAAACCATGGATGATGCCAACAATTTAGAAAACCAAATTGTATTTCCCTACACCAATATTAGTAATCCTCAGACTATATATGTAAGAGTTGACAATATGGACAATACCAATTGTTTTGACATTAATTCTTTTGAACTTCAAGTCTATAATACACCGCAAATCGTTCAGCTTAATAATATAGAATTTTGTGATAATGAAGGTGACCCAATGGATGGCTTCGCCAGTATTGAACTTGGTGATCTAATTCCAACTATTAGAGGAGAGCAAGATGAAACTGAAACAAGCATTACGTTTCATCCAACTCAAACTGATGCAGATAACAATACCTCTTCGCTACCACTTACGTATACAAATTCAACAGCCTTCAACGAAACCATTTTTGTTAGAATAGAGAATACAACCAACACCACTTGTTTTAGTACTGGTAATTTTGAATTGATTATCAATGATGCACCTGTAGCCAATGATATAACGATTATACAATGTGACGAAGATGGTATTCCCGAAGGTTTTACAACATTTAATATCAGCTTATTTAATGATGATGTCATTAATAATAGTGCAGACCGAACTGTGGATTACTACCTCTCTCAGACAGATGCAGAAAACCAAGAGGACGAAATAAATGCCGATGCCTTTGAGAATTTCTTTAACCCACAGATCATCTATGCAAGGGTGACCAATACCAATACTGGTTGTGTGAGTTTCAGTGAAGTTTCATTAGAGGTCAGCACCACTTCGTCCAACAACGCAAGCCTTTCTGTCTGTGACGACGATGGTGATGAGGATGGTTTCGCTTCCTTTAACCTCAGTGACAGCAACGCCATCGTACTGGCTGGTGCGCCTGCTGGTCTCGACCTTCAATATTACGAGACCTATATTGATGCTCTGGTGGAAAATAACCCTCTTGGTACGACATTTACCAATACCGTTCCCTACAACCAGACAATTTATGCTCGTGTGGAAAATTCCAATGCCTGTTATGGTATTAGTGAGATTGAACTTACGGTTTTTGAACTGCCCAACATTGAAACCTCTTTTGAAACCCGATACTGTCTCAACTTTTTCCCAGATACCATTGTCTTGGATGCTGGTGTCATCAACGATTCACCAAGTAACTATTTCTTCGATTGGTCCACTGGTGAGGATACGGCAACTATCGAAGTTAATAGCCCAGGAACATACACGGTAAGGGTCACCAATACCGATGGCTGTTTTAAGGACAGAACGATTACAGTCTTGCCCTCCAATATTGCAACGGTAACCGATGTAGAGATTGTGGATGCCTCACAGAATAATACTATTACCGTTATTGTCAGTGGTAAAGGTGATTATGAATATGCGCTCGACGACATCAACGGTCCGTATCAAGATTCCAATGTGTTTGAGGATGTGCAACCTGGATTGTATACGGTCTATATTCGCGATAGAAACAATTGTGGCATTACAGAAGAACTGGTCTCAGTGATCGGCTTCCCTAAGTTCTTTACACCCAACGATGATGACCAAAATGACTTTTGGCAGGTAAAGGGCATCAACAACCGCTTTCAGGCTAATTCCTCAATTCTTATATTTGACCGTTATGGAAAACTGTTAAAAGAACTAGACCCTCTTGGTGTTGGTTGGGACGGAACCTACGATGGTGCCAAGATGCCTACCAGCGATTATTGGTTCAAGGTGCAGCTTCAGGATGGAAGAACTTTTACCAGTCATTTTACACTAAAACGATGAGTTTAAAACCAAATCTATTTATAAAATCTATAGTATTACTTTACTTTTTATGTTTCAGCATCATTAGCTATGGTCAACAGCCTAACGATTGTGTTAATGCAGTTACCGTTTGCGGCAATTCTAGTTTTAGTTTAGATGTTAGCGGTATAGGTATGCAAGAATTAACGGGTTCCAATACTTGTTCAAGCCAAGAAAATAATAGTATTTGGCTCGAAGTGACGATTGCCAATTCAGGGACTTTGGCTTTTACACTAACACCTGGAAGTACGGACATCAATGAAGATTATGATTTTTTCCTTTTTGGTCCTGATGTAAGTTGTGGAAATATTGGACAGGCTATTCGTTGTTCTACTACAAATCCAGCTGCTGCTAACCAAGGAAATAATTTAACTGGCATGAATGCTACCTCAGCAGAAACTTCTGAAGGTCCAGGAGCTAATGGTGACAGTTTTGTTGGTGATCTGGATGTTTTGGCCGGAGAAACGTATTTTTTAGTCATAGACAGACCCATTGGTAATAGCCCATTTTCTCTAGATTGGACTGGTACTGCAACTTTTCCTGATAATCCATCAAACCCTGTATTGACTAATCCAAATTCTACAAGTTTACCCAATTTGAATATTTGTGATGCATTAGCACCTTTTGATGATGCTATAACAGAATTGGATCTTACAACTTTGACACAAGATATTATAAATGGCGAAAGTGATGTTACTGTAACGTACCACGCATCCGAAAGTGATGCCAACATCAACGCTAGTGCTTTGGGTGATGTTTTCAATACGTCTGGAGGGAATCAAACTGTTTTCATAAGAATTGAAAATACTACGACGGGTTGTTTCATTATCAATGATTTTGAAATTAATGTCACCATATTTTCAAATTTCAATCAGCCGACCACTTATGAAGTTTGTGATGATGATACGGATGGAGATGACCAGAATGGTATGACCACATTCGATTTTGATGTTAAGACGCAGGAAATTATAAACGGAATTGCTGGAGCAAATTATAACATCAGTTATTATTCAAGTCTAGCAGATGCTGAAACAGATACTGCTCCACTTCCTACAAATTATACAAATACAGTTCCTACTCCAACCGATATATTTGTTCGTGTAGAGGATTTGGATACTAGTTGTGTTGGTTTTACGTCTTTTGAAATTATTGTGGCAGCAAAACCAATTGCGAATGATGTTTCATTAATTCAATGTGACGAAGATGGTATTCCCGAAGGGTTTACAACTTTTAATATTAATGAAGCTTTTGATACTATTACTGGTGGTGACCCAAATGCTTCCATTATGTTCTACCTCTCTCAGACAGATGCAGAAAACCAAGAGGATGAAATCAATGCCGATGCCTTTGAGAATTTCTTTAACCCACAGATCATCTATGCAAGGGTGACCAATAACAATACTGGTTGTGTGAGTTTCAGTGAAGTTTCATTAGAGGTCAGCACCACTTCGTCCAACAACGCTAGTCTTTCCGTCTGTGACGACGATGGTAATGAGGATGGCTTTGCCTCTTTTAACCTCAGTGACAGCAACGCCATTATACTGGCTGGTGCGCCTGCTGGTCTCGACCTTCAATACTACGAAACCTATATTGATGCTCTGGTGGAAAATAACCCTCTTGGCAATACCTTTACAAATACTATCGCATATAACCAGACCATATACGCACGCGTTGAAAACTCTAATGCCTGTTATGGTATTAGTGAGATTGAACTTACTGTGTTTGAGCTTCCTGATATAGAAACAACTTTTGAAACCCGATACTGTCTCAACTTTTTCCCAGATACCATTGTCTTGGATGCTGGTGTCATCAACGATTCACCAAGTAACTATTTCTTCGATTGGTCCACTGGTGAGGATACCGCAACCATAGAGGTCAACAGTCCAGGAACATACACCGTAAGGGTCACCAATACCGATGGCTGTTTTAAGGACAGAACGATTACGGTATTGCCTTCCAATATTGCAACCGTAACCGATGTAGAGATTGTGGATGCCTCACAGAACAATACCATTACTGTTATTGTCAGTGGTGAAGGTGATTATGAATATGCCCTTGATGATATCAACGGTCCGTATCAAGATTCCAATGTGTTTGAGGATGTACAACCTGGATTGTATACGGTCTATATTCGCGATAGAAACAATTGTGGTATTACCGAAGAACTGGTCTCCGTGATCGGCTTCCCTAAGTTCTTTACACCCAACGATGATGACAAAAACGACTTTTGGCAGGTAAAGGGCATCAACAATTTGTTTCAGGCTAATTCCTCTATTCTTATATTTGACCGTTATGGAAAACTTTTAAAAGAACTAGACCCTCTTGGTGTTGGTTGGGACGGAACCTACAATGGTGCCAAGATGCCGACCAGCGATTATTGGTTCAGGGTCAAGCTCCAGGACGGAAGAACTTTTACTAGTCATTTTAGTTTGAAGCGATAAGTTTTAAAAAACGTAACTTAGTTTTACCAAACCACAAATTTGAAAAGAGCACATTACATATTATGCTTTCTCCTGTTTGGTGTAACTATCCCTCTATTTGCACAAGACATTTCGTTATTTCAGCAATTTAATGGCAGATATGATTATGTGGCTATTGGTAATACCTTAAATATTCAGGAAAATGGATCTTTTGTTCCGTGTATTATAGAAACGAGCTCATCAGCAGATTTAAATCTTAATGCTAATCAAAATGTAGTTGCTGCGTATTTATACTGGGCAGGTTCTGGCTCTGGAGATTTTGACATAACATTAAATGGGTCTTCTGTAAGTGCCGAACGCACTTTTAGCGATAGCTTGGATGCTGAGCGTATATTCTTTGCTGCTTTTGCTGATGTCACCTCTATTATTTCTAATGAAGGTAATGGTACTTATACGATTTCAGATTTTGACCTTACTAATGTCATAGGACCTTATTGCAGTACTGGTACCAACTTTGGAGGTTGGGCGATATCCATAATCTACGAAGATGATAGTTTACCCTTGAACCAGCTTAATGTTTATGATGGATTACAGAGTGTACCCACATTTTTGAGTATCACCTTAGATAACTTAAATGTACTGGATAATGAAGATGCTAAAATCGGTTTTATTGCTTGGGAAGGCGACAGTGCTTTGGCCGTTAACGAGCAATTGACCATCAATGGAAATGTGATTAGCAATCCACCTTTAAATCCTGCCAATAATGCTTTTAATGGTACCAACTCATTTACGGGAGCATCTGACATGTACAATATGGATATTGATGTTTACAACATTCAGAATAATATTAGTATTGGAGATACTTCTGCCACAATTTCCCTAACATCTGGTCAGGATTTTGTAATGATAAACAATATCATTACTGTACTAAATAGCCAATTACCTGATGCCACTATTACTATCGATGATTATACAGTCCGTTGTGGAGATTACAACATCGATCTTTTTTATACGGTAAATAATTTTAACAGTACTGATATACTACCAGCTAATACACCCATTGCTTTTTATTTAGATGAAATTTTAATTGGTCAATCACAAACAACGAACCCTATTGCTATTGGAGCATCTGAAAGTGGATCAATAACCGTAACGATTCCAGAAAATACCAACCTTAATCTAACCATTACTGCCATCGTAGATGATGATGGCACAATGACAGGCACCATTACAGAAACCAACGAAAACAACAACACCACTTCTTCTAATATTGAATTACTTGTTATACCAGATATTGTTACGCTTCCAAGCCTTATTGGTTGTAACGAAGGTTTTGAAATCTCAACTTATAATTTGTTCGATGCTTTAATGAATTTAGATTACGAAGATGATCAAATTTCATTTTACCTTTCTCTTGAAGATTTAGAAACCTCATCGAATGCTATTTTAATTCCGAGTGATTATAATAATATCTTCAATCCTCAAACCATTTACGTAAGGCTTGAGAGTCCACCTTGCTATGAAATATTTCAATTCAATTTAATCATAGAAAATTGCCCACCATACATTCCTGATGGCTTTTCCCCAAATGACGATACTTATAACGATTGGTTTAACATTCAAGGTTTATACGATATATTCACAGAACATGAGCTTAAAATATATAACCGTTATGGTGATATAATTTTTGAAGGTGATAATGAAAAACCTTGGTACGGCAAAATAAATAGAGGGTTGAACAATCATGGAAAAATTGTACCTGTGGGCACTTATTATTATGTTATAAATCTTAATGACCCCAACTATCGACCAATGGTAGGTTGGGTGTACGTAAATTATTGAAAAAGTTAAGATTTTTATCCGTTCGTCTTATTCTTTTGGAACTGTAGGAAAATTACTTTAATTTTAGAATCACCTGTGAAAAGAATTTCGTTTAAGCTTCACAATTCTTGCACATTTTCCCTCATATAAATAAGTTACAAAAAGTCTCATAATTATGATTTGAGATTTGAAATATAACAATATTGAGTTTCAGGTTAAGGAACATTACCTGTTGAGGCTGTAATGTTTTAGAAATTTCAATTTGGGGAAAAGACCTCTTTTTTGAGGTCTTTTTTTATATATTTACATTAAAATGTTAACGTTTTATGTATTTTGTCGTGTTTTTTTGTATTTAATCTTTATACAGCTTACTTTCCCCACACACAAAAACAATACAAATAATCAGTAGCCCCAAAGTCTAAACTTATTTGTGTCATAAAACTTAATCTAAGCTCATGAATACTGTTCATCGTTCCCTCTATATAATTCTATGTTTTATATGTAGCAAAACTTATGCACAGCAGATAACGGTGGATGATACAGCCACACCTCAAAGTTTAGTTGAAAATACCTTAATACAGGGTTGTGTTGAGGTCTCAAATATAAGTTCACCTTCAAATGGTAGTTCAGTAGGTTTAGGGAGTTTTGGTTATTTTGAACGTGGTTCATCTAATTTTCCCTTTCAAAACGGTATTGTTTTAACTACAGGTAGTGCAAATTCAGCCGGAAATGGGCAAAATGACAATATTTTAAATGAAGGTAATGACAGCTGGACTACAGACCCAGATTTAGAAGCAGCACTTGGTATCACAAATACTTTAAATGCTACTTCTATAGAATTCGATTTTATATCTATTTCAAATCAGATTCAATTTAATTACATCTTAGCATCCGAAGAATACTTTGGTAATTTCCCTTGCGACTATTCTGATGGTTTTGCGTTTTTAATTCGTGAAGCAGGCACAAGCAATCCCTATGTTAATATTGCATTGGTACCAGGTACAACCACACCTGTAAATACCAACACTGTACATGATGAAATTGTTGGTTTTTGTGATGCTTCAAACGAACAATATTTTGAAGGTTATAGTGTAGGTGACACTAACTATAATGGTAGAACTACTGTTCTATCTGCCACGGCCGCAATTCAACCTAATGTACAATACCAAATTAAACTTATCATTGCTGATCAAACAGATGAAAATTACGATTCGGCAGTATTTATTGAAGGCAACAGCTTTAACGCTGCGGTAGATTTAGGTGAGGATTTTTCAACCTGTGCAAGTGATGTAACCTTAGATGGAGATATCGGAAACCCACAAGCTACATACGCTTGGTATTTTAATGATTTGCTTATCCCTACGGCAACACAACCAACTTATAATGTTTTACAAACCGGAAACTACCGTGTTGAAATTGAAATTCCATTATCTGGCAGTACGTGTACGATAGAGGACGATATTAATATTACCCTAAGCTCTACACAATCTTCAGATCCAATTTCGGATTACGAACTTTGTGATGATCTAAGTAATGATGGTATAGAAACCTTTGATTTATCAACTAAAGATGCCGAAGTATTAGCTTCTGTACCTGCATCTAACTATAATATTTCTTATCATTATACAACTACTCAGGCTCAAATGGGTATTAATGCCATTACCACACCAATACAAAACACAACCAATCCACAGGTAATTCATGTTAGAATTGAAGATACTGACAACGGCTGCTTGGCTTTTTCTACTATAAATTTAATAGTTCACCCTTTACCTACGATTACGGATCCAACACCACTTGAGGTTTGTGACGATCAAACGGCAGATGGTTTTACAACTATAGATTTAAGCATAAAGGATGATGAAATTACGAATGGACAGACCAATCTTGTTGTAAGTTACCATAGCACTGCTACAGATGCAGCAACAGGGAGCAACCCGTTGCCAATGCCTTATGTAAATACCAATGTAAACGAACAGGTTTTTGTCAGTGTACAACATCCACAATCGGGTTGTATCAGCACGACAACTTTAGATATAACAGTATTGGATAACCCAGTAATAAACACAGACGATCATTACATTGATGCTTGTGACGCTGACCATGACGGATTTGCAAATTTTGATCTAACTACTATAATTCCAGATGTGTTACAAGGAACAACTGGTGTAACAGTTACCTTCCACGAAACCAATGAGGATGCCCTTTCGGGTGCTAATCCTATAGCTGATGATACTAATTACGCCAACATAAATGCAGAAGAGCAAATTGTGTTTATTAGAGTTGAAGACAATAATACAGGCTGTGCTTCCGTAACTCCAATAGAAATTCATACCAATCTTTTACTAACAGCAACCGAAATCAATGATGCGATACTTTGTGATATTGATAATGACGGTGTTGAGGAATTCGATTTTTTATCTATTGCAGGTGGTATCATAAATGACATTCCAGATATTACTGTTGAATTTTACTTAACGGAAAATGACAGGGACAATCAGATGAACCCTTTAGATCAATCTGTTCCATTTACACCTAGTAGCAATCCACAGACTATCTACTTAGGTTTATCAAGTCCTACGTGTTACGATATTTCTCAAATTGACTTAATTTTAGTTCCAGTTTATGAGTTTGAAAACATTGTAAGTCAGTCCGTTTGTGATGAAGACCAAGATGGTTTTACGACAACAGATTTATCTCAGTTTGATGTTTTAGTCTCTGATGCACAAGATGGCTTTAGTGTTACTTATTTTTTAACTGAAGAAGATGCTACCAATAACACCAATGCATTACCAAACTTGTACACCAATACGTCTAACCCTTTTTCATTATATCCAAGAATTACATCCGATGAAACAGGATGCTCAGATATTACCTCATTTGAAATAACGGTTCTAGAAGCACCAATAACTTCTACTCCATCTGATATAGTTATTTGTGATAATGACCAAGATGGCATTTCTACAATTAATTTGCAAGATGTTATTCCACAAGTAGTTTCTAGTACTAACAACAGGCAGATAAGTTTTCATGTTAGCCAAGAAGATGCTGATAATGCGACAAATGCAATAATAAACGAAAGTAATTATAATGCCCAGACGGAATCCTTATTTATTCGTGTAGAAAATTCATCGACAGGATGTTATTCAACCGAAACATTAAATATCATCGTAAATACGCTTCCGGTGTTTACGGTAATTGACAATTATAGAATTTGCGAAGATAGCAGTGATGGTTTTGGCGATTTTATTTTTAATACTAAGGATGCAGAAATTTTAAATGGACAAACTGGCAAACAAGCTTTGTATTATTTGAGTCAAAATGATGCAGATAACAGAGTCAATGCCATTGATAAAGATTCTAATTTTCAGAATACAAGCAATCCACAAACCATTTTTGTTAGGGTTGAAAACTTAACAGATCAAGATTGTTATGGTACATCTAGCTTTACAATAGAAGTGGGTACAAACCCAGTTTATAATCAACCAGTAGACTGGTTTGTTTGTGATGATATAGCCAATGATGGTTTTGAAACCTTCGATTTATCGACAAAGATTACTGAAATTTCCGAAGGCATTACAGAAAATTTAGACATTACATTCTATCTGTCTCAATCTAATGCTGAAAATAGTGTTGACCCTCTTCCACTTGAATACACCAATACCACAAACCCACAAACTATATTTGTGCAAATAGATAATGGAACCATTTGTAATTCCGTAACATCTTTTGAGTTGAATGTTATTCAAGTTCCAGATGTTAACGAGTCTATTCCACTTACATATTGTGATGCAGATTACGATGGCTTTACAGAGTTTGATTTAACAGAAGCTGAGTTTGAAATTCTGGATGTAAGACAAGACGATATAGAAATCACTTATTTTGAGAATTATGAGGATGCAGAAACAAATTCTAACGTCATTCCAGATCCTGAAGCCTATACCAATACAAGTAATCCACAAACCGTATATATAAAAATCACCAATACCATTTCTAACTGTTATGTTCTGGTTCCCATAGATTTAATTGTAAATACTCCACCTGTAATTAATGATTTTGTGTCCTATGATATTTGTGAGAATGAAAACAGTAGCTTTGACTTAACTGAAATCGATGAAATTATAATGGACGAGAGCTTTAATGTGATTATCAATTATTTTTCAAACGAAACTGATGCTATAGCAAATGAAAATGCTCTAGACACCAATTACACCTACCAAACCAATAATGATACTATTTTTGCTAGAGCAGAATATAGTACCACGCATTGTTATATAGTTTATGAGTTTAACTTAAATGTTAACCCTAATCCGATTGCAAATCAACCTAGTGATTTAGAAGATTGTGATGATGATTTTGATGGTCTTCTAGAGTTTGATCTCACTCAGCAGAATGCCAGTATCCTTGGTGGTCAAAATCCGTCCAATTATACAGTAACTTATCACAATACAGAACTAGAGGCAAACGAAAACAACTCCGCTTTAGACACTAACTATATAGCTTTTGATTCTGAAATCATTTTTGCTAGAGTAGAAAATAATAGCACAGGTTGTTACGATGTCACTCAGTTTTCAGTAATTATAAATCCTTTACCAATTATCAATATTGAAGATCAGGTCATTTGTTTAGACAATTTACCGTTAGTGGTCTCAGCAAATACCAATATTTCAACAGACACCTATTTATGGTCAACTGGCGAAACCACTCCAGAAATTGAAATTACAGAAATAGGCACCTATTGGGTAACGGTTACAACAGAATTTGGCTGTGAAAACATAAGGGTTTTTGGAGTTTCAGTATCTGAGGCGGCAACAATTGAAGCCACTGAGGTTGTGGACTTTTCAAACCCAAATAATATTACCATTACAATAAGTGGTATTGGAGACTATCTCTATCAATTGGATGATGGAGAACCACAAGAATCTAATGTATTCGAAAATGTTGGTATGGGCTATCATACAGTAACAATTATAGATCTTAACGGTTGTTCTGAAGTTACGCACGAAGTTTTGGTAATTGACATCCCAAAACACATGTCTCCTAATAATGATGGACAATTTGATACTTGGCACATTGTTGGTGTGGAAACACTACCTGGAACGGTTATCCATATCTTTGATCGCTATGGTAAACATTTAACAACACTTAAACACAACACACCAGGTTGGGATGGCACTTTTAACGGCAAGAAAATGCCTGCCAATGACTATTGGTTTGTTGCACAGGTAATGCGTGGCAATGAATCTTTTGAAGTCAAAGGACATTTTGCCATTCGTCGTTAAAAACAAGCCAATTAGAGTTAAAATTCTATTTAGTTGATTCTTTTAATTGCTTTTATCTATTTTTACGGTCTAGATTTTTATAGTTACCTGATTCCTATAGCTTTCTACGACAAAAAAAGCAATGATAAAGAAAAGTTTACTTACTCTTCTCTCCTTGGGTATGCATATATGTTTCCTATATGCACAGCAAATTACTACGGATAATTCTCAACAACCAGAGCAACTCATTCAAAATTTAGTTGGCAACAACTGTGCATCAGTTTCAAATATTTCTTCCCAAATTAATGGTAATGTCAACAGCATAATCAGTTATGGCAGCTTTGATAACGGAACATCAAACTTCCCATTGCAAAGCGGATTGGTTTTATCAACAGGTAATGTAGCCAGAGCTGGCAATGCATTTATTGGTGAAGATCTAAGTGATGGCGAAATAGATTGGGAAACGGATACTGACATATTAAATGTTTTAGGTATAGACCAAACACTGAATGCTACATCAATTGAATTCGATTTTGTAACGGTCAATAATTTTGTGGTCTTCAATTATCTGTTTGCTTCAGATGAATACCAACAGGAATACCCTTGTAATTTTTCGGATGTTTTTGCAATCCTTATCAAAAGGGCTGGCACTGCAGACCCTTATGTTAATATTGCTACCGTTTCGGATGACAATACCTATGTGAGTACCAATACCATCCATCCTGACATTAGTGGATTTTGTGATGCTATAAATGAGGACTATTTTAAAGGCTACAATGTAGGTAGCACCAACTTTAATGGACATACTAACGTTTTAAGCGTAAACAGTGCTGTTATTCCGGGTGAGACCTATCATATAAAGTTTATTATTGCAGACCATATTGATGAACGCTTCGATTCTGCGGTTTTCATTGAGGCAGAAGGTTTTGGTGGTGCTATAGATCTTGGCCCTGATCAATCCATCTGCGGAATCGATCTCACGTTAGACGCTGATATTAACAATCCTTCAGCCAACTATGCTTGGTATTTAAATGGCGCTCAAATTGCTGGTCAAACCAATCCAACACTAGCGGTTGCTCAATCTGGAACATACACAGTCGAAGTCTCAATACCAATATCAGGTGGTAATTGTACAATGGAAGATACTATAGAAATAGAGATCATTCCCTTTCAACCAACAGCTCCGATTGATGACCTTCCAATCTGCGATCCCGCACCTAGCGATGGCTTCTATGACTTTGATTTTCCATTGTTGAAAGATGATGAAATCTATGCTGAATTGCCTTCAACAAATTACACCATAAGTTATTACCATACTGAAGACGATGCACTAAACAACACCAACCCGATACAAGGAATTTACCAAAACACAGAACAAACAGAACAGATTTTTGTGCGAATTGAGAGTTTAAGTGGTGATTGCCTGCAAATAGGAAATTTTAATATTGCGGTGAATAGTTCGCCCAATACTTTGGAAACAATAGCAGCGGTCTGTAATGGACAAATAAATGATGGTGGATTTCTCATCTCATCTTTATCACACTTTGATTTTGAACTCTCAAATTACGAGTTCAACAGAACGGTAAGCTATTATCTTACAGAAAATGATGCACTAAACAATCAAAACCCTATAACTGAAACGGATGAAATAATTGGCTCACCAAACTTTATTTATGCTCGTGTAGCAGATGCCTCTAGTGATTGTTCTTCAATAGAAAGATTAAATCTTGATTATCAGGCTCAACCAGATATCGGTATTGATACATATATAGTTAGCCAATGTACTGATCCTGAATATTTTGAAACCAGTGGATCAAACACTATCACTTATGACAATGTTTCTGTTGGCTTCAATTTAGATGATATTTTTGATGAAATTGAAAGCACCTATCCTGGCATTACTGTCCAAGTAGCCGTCCTTTTAGGTATAACTAGCGACCCAAGAATTTATAATACCACCTCACCTATTGCTACCATACCGCTTTTATTAAGATTTGAAGGGGAAAACTGTCCAACACCCTTAACTCTAGAGCTTCATAAAAATGTTCTATATAATATATTTGGTGAAGAAAGCACAGTTAGCAGATGTGATGATTTCTCAAATGATGGAGTATATGATTTTGATTTTATTGATGTATCAAATGAACTGTCCCAAGGGCAAGACGATATTCAATTTACATTTTACGAAACAGAAGACGACAGAGATAATGAAGAAAACCCAATAAGTCAATTTTCAACTTACACAGTAAATACTCCTTCTAAAGAATTATTCTTTACCTCCACCTACAATGATTGTGTTTATGATTCAAAGGTTGTTTTAGAAATCAATGAAGCTCCTGTTGTTTCATCACAAACTGTTGAAGCTTGTGGAGAGTTTAATGATACAGCAAATACTACCACTGTTCAACTAAGCCCTTTTAATAATCTAATGGCTCAAGGTTTAAACGGTGTTTCCGTCACTTTTTACGCCACGCAACAAGACGCAGAAAACAACGAAAACAGTATAGAAAGTATTGATGTGGCCGGAAACTCCACTCAAGTATTCTCTAGAATTACCACTATTTCTACAGGGTGTTTTAACATAACCACATTAGATATCAATATTCTTGAAAGTTTGGATATTGACTCTCCCTCACCTATTGTTGTTTGTGATGACGATCAAGATGGGTTTTCAATAGTTAATTTAGAAAGCGTAATACCTGATTTATCAATCGATGAAAATGATTTTGATATTTCCTTTTACGAAACCTTTGAAAACGCACTTAGCGACAGGTTTGCCATAGAAAATCCAGAAAGCTATAATGCCCAAACACAAAGCGTATATATTAGATTGCAACGTGTAGGTTTGGATTGTTTTACGGTGGTCGATTTTGAAGTGCTCATTTATGATAACCCAATCCTAAACTCAATAGCAGACTTTGTCAATTGTACGACAAACGGAGCCAATTTTGCCGATTTTTATTTTGAAGACAAAGACTCAGAGATAATTAACGGGCAAGAAGGTATGCAAGTGTCGTATTACGAAACAGAGGACGATGCGATAAATAGAGTTGATGAGATAGATAAAACCTCTGCTTATCAAAATACGTCTAATCCACAGACGGTTTACGTTAGATTGGAAAATGAAACAGAGAACAGTTGTTATAGAGTTGCTCCTATGCAAATTGAGGTGAAGGAAGCACCAATTTATAATGTACCATCAGACGTTTTTGAATGTGACATCAACAATAACGGCTTGGCCGCTACGGATCTAAACGATAAAATAGTCGAAATAAGTTTGGGCAGTCCATCGAACTTAGATATTACATTTCATTTAACCCCTTTAAACGCAGAGCTCGGAACCAATGAAATCCCTTTGGACTATATGCCAAGCAACAATCCACAACTCATCTACTCGCGTGTTGAGAATATAGACTCTGGCTGTTATAATGTAGATACATTTTACATCAATACACTTTCGCTTCCAGAAGTCAACTATGGACAATCACTAACGACTTGTGCTAACAATTACGAGTTTGAACAACAATGGGATTTAACCGAAATAGAACTTCTAATTTTAGAAGGACGACAATACGGTATTGATTTTACCTATTTTGAAACTGAAGCCGATTTGTTCGCTGATATAAACTCAATAAATAATCCTGAAACTTATACTAATTCTTTAGGTCAACAAACCCTGTACGTTAGAGTTAGAAATAGCGTTACGACCTGTTTTGCTTCAGTGCCTTTTGAATTAATTATCAACAGTCCGCCAGAGATTGACCCTATCGATACTTATGAGGTTTGTGCTAATGCTGAAAGCTATGTGGATCTATCGGATATTGATTTAGCGCTTCTAGAAGATACCTTTAATGTATTGGTAAGCTATCATACCTCAGAGGCTGATGCCCAAGCGAATATCGACCCGTTAAACACGGATCATACTTATACCAACACTGTTGAAATGCTCTTTGCAAGGGTCGAATATTCCACAACTGGCTGTTATGCCGTACATCCTTTTCAGTTGGTGGTCAACCCACTTCCTATTGCAAATCAGCCCAATGACCTCGTGGCCTGTGACGATGACTATGATGGACTTTTGGAATTTGATTTATCCTCTCAGGATACAGCGGTTTTAGGTAATCAAAATCCTAATGAGTATGCTGTAAGTTATTTTAGTTCAGAGAACGAGGCCACTGAAAACATAAACGAATTGAACGTTGAACATACTGCTTTTGATGGTGAGGTAATCTTTGTAAGGGTAGAAAACTTGGACACTGGCTGTTTTGACGTTACCCAGTTTTCTGTTGTCATCAATTCATTGCCAGATACAGTCGTTGAAGACCAAGTGCTCTGCCTAAATGATTTACCACTGACTGTTTCTGCCGATACTGGGAATCCTTTGTACACGTACCTCTGGTCAACAAATGAAACATCCTCTGAAATTGAGATTACAGAGGTTGGTTCGTATGCCGTGACCATAACCAATCAGTATGGTTGCCAAAGCACAAGTACGTTCAATGTTACGGAATCTGAGTCTGCCGTTATCGATGTCGTTGAGACGATTGATTTCTCGGATCCGAACAATATAACGGTTACCGTTAACGGCATTGGTGATTACCTCTACCAGCTTAACGATCTGCCGTTTCAGTCCTCAAATGTTTTTGTGAACGTACCCATTGGATACAATACCATTACCATTATAGACCAAAATGGCTGTGCAAGAATAACTCGAGAGGTCTTGATCTTTGATGCACCAAAGCACATGACACCAAATGATGATGGTGATTTTGACACGTGGCACATTGCTGGTGTCCAGGAATTGCCTGGTACCAGAGTCCATATCTTTGACCGTTATGGCAAATTGCTCAAAGAAATCGGGCACAATACTTCTGGTTGGGACGGCACCTTCAACGGTAACCAAATGCCTTCTGGTGACTATTGGTACATCGCCTATGTCATCAAGGATGGCGAAAGCTTTCAGGTTAAAGGGCATTTTGCTTTGAAACGTTAATTTTTATAATTCTTTACGCTTTACAAAACACTTACTGGCATAGTTTTAGTGGCTTTTTAGTATATTTATATAAAAAAGAAAGCTTTACGTTTTCTCTATTGCTGTAAATTCCTAAATATATCACGTGAAAAAGAAAAGTACGTTTACGTTTCTATTGCTTTTCATGCATATGTGTTTTTCATATGCACAGCAAATTGTTACGGACTCTTCTTTGCAGCCTCAGCAGCTTATAGACAACTTAACCGATGGGAGTTGCGTTATTGCATCTAATGCTAATTCTGCAATAAATGGTAGTGTTAATGGCATTCCAAGTTATGCCTTATTTGATAGAGGCACTTCTGATTTTCCTTTAGAGAGCGGTATTATATTATCTACAGGTAATGTTAATTCTTCCGGGAATAATATTATTGCTGAAAGTTTAAGTGACGGTAACTTAGATTGGGATACCGATCCTGATATAGAAGCCATATTGGGAATCTCTCAAACACTCAATGCAACATCGTTAGAATTTGATTTCACCTCGATAAACAATAGCGTTGGATTTAAATATGTATTTGCTTCAGATGAATATCAACAACAATACCCTTGTAATTTTCAAGATGTTTTTGCAATTCTCATAAAAGAAGCTGGTACATCAGACCCTTATATTAACATTGCGCTTGTTCCCGATAGTGCTTCATCCATTAACACAAGTTCTATACACCCTCAAATACCCGAAGGATGTGATGCAGAAAATGTCAATTTTTTTGAAGGCTATAATCTTGGTGCAACTAATTATGATGGGCAAACCATAGTACTAAATGCGACTGCAGATATAACACCTGGCGTCACATATCGCGTTAAGTTCGTTATCGCTGATCATATCGACCAGCGTTTTGATTCTGCTGTATTTATTGAATCAGAAGGGTTTGGTACGTCTGTGGATTTAGGCCCAGATATTACGGCTTGTGGTTCTACGATAGAATTGAATGGTGAAATTGACAATGATGATGCCACCTATGCCTGGTTTATAGATGGTGCAGAAATTGCAGGAGAAACCAACCCTACGCTTCAAGCATTGCAATCTGGTTTTTATGAAGTGGTAGTTACCATTCCGTTGCCAAATGGGTCGTGTACCATAACGGATTCTGTTACTGTAGACACTATACCTTTTCAACAAGCAGAGCCAATAACTGACCTCATTATTTGTGACGAAGTACCATTTGACGGCTTCGCCATATTTGATTTAACAATAAAAACAGAAGAAATTCTTAGCAATCTCCCTTCAGACGATTTTAATATCAGTTATCATCATTCTGAAGAAGAGGCTTTAGATAACCTCAATCCTATTGTAGGTGATTATGAAAATACAGAACTTTCTGAAACACTTTATGCTAGGATAGAAAGTATGGACGGGAGTTGTCTTCAGATTGGTTCCTTTAATGTTCAAATAGGAGCGCAACCAAATTACAATATAATTCCACCGATAATTCTCTGTGCGGATTTTTTAATTGATGGTGTCGGCTATTTAGAATTGTCATATTATGCCTTTGAAATTGCCAACTACGAGTTTAATAGAACTGTTACCTTTCATGTTACTGAAGCAGACGCATATAATGATTTAGACCCTATAACTTTTGCTTCTGATATGCCTTTTGGCTCTAATTTCACATATGTAAGAATTGAAAATGATTTTACGAGCTGCATCAGTGTTGTTCCAATTCCACTTGTTATTCAAGAGCGTTTAGACTTTGACCAAAGGTTTTATATCGATTTGTGTTTGCCTACGAGTCAATCATTTGCTGTTTTTGATTTGGGTATTATAAGAGATCAAGTCTTAGTTGCTTATCCAGATGCTGGTATCACATTTTATACAGATTTTCAAAATGCTCAGGATCAAGCTTTCCCTATTTTTCCAGGAGTAACCTACCAAAACGAAGTACCGTATCAGCAAACTGTATATATGGCAATTTTAGACGGAAGCCAAGATTGTCCGTCCGTAGTTCCTATAGAACTGCACACAAATCTTACTCACAATTTATATGGTGACCAACCCGTTATTTCTGGTTGTGATGATCCATCAAACGATGGCATATTGGATTTCGATTTAAATGAAGTAAGCGAAGAGCTTAATGATGGTTATGATATTGAAATCACCTATTATGAAACGCCACAAGATAGAATCAATGGTGAAAATCCAATAAACGTAAACGCACCATACACTGTAACAAATAACAATAACATAGTTTATGCAAACATATCAAGTAATGGTTGCGATTATGATGCAGATATTGAATTGGATGTACTCCCTTTACCAGAGTTAGAACCACAAACTATTGAGTATTGTGGTAACACTAATGCTCAAACGGGTTTAACAACCATTCAATTAAATCCATTGATAGATTTAATTGACAATGACCAAGCCGAGTTTACTACTATTGAGTTTTATGCAACTGAAGCAGATGCTATTGCTGATGAGAATGTACTAGGCTTCAGTTATGACTCTGCAAGCAATTCACCGTTATTATACATCAGAATTACGGATAACAGATCCCAGTGCTATAATTTTTCAACTTTACAAATTAATATCTCTGATGGGTTGGAAATAGCAACACCTGAGCCCATAGTTGTTTGTGATGATGACCAAGACGGAAGCTCAACTGTAAATTTAGAGTCTGTCTTACCGCAATTATCCAGTGATCTGAGTGGTACAACCATTTCATTTCATCAAACCTATGGCAATGCAGTAGCCAATAGGTTTGCCATAGAAAACCCTGAAAGCTATACTACAGAAACTACAGAAGTATTTATCAGAGTTTCAGTAGAAGATTTAGATTGTTTTGCCGTAGTCGCCTTAGAAGTCCTAATTTATGACAATCCTCAATTGACTTCAATTTCAGATTATATCAATTGTGAAATAGATACCAATGTAACAACAGGCTTCTTTTTTGTAACTAAGGATTTTGAAGTCATCAACGGTCAAGAAGGTATGCAGGTGCTCTATTTTGAAACAGAAAATGACGCAATTAATAGAGCGAATATTATTGATAAAAACTTAGCATATCAAAACACATCAAATCCTCAGACCGTTTATGTTCGCCTAGAAAATGAAGTTGAGAATAGTTGTTTTGCTGTTGCACCAATGCAGATAGAAGTGCGACAAGCACCAATATATGTTGAGCCCACAGATATGCATCGCTGTGACTATAACGGTAATGGTCTCAATACTGTAAATTTATCCGAAAAAGTAGATGAAATCACCAATGGAGCCACTCAAAATTTAGATGTTTCTTTTCATTTAACACCTTTAAATGCAGAACTAGGAACTAACGCTCTACCTTTAAACTACACTACTACGGTTAATCCGCAACTGATACATGCACGTATCTTAAATACTGATACTGGATGTCACGAAGTTTCCACATTCAATATTACTACGTTAGACCTACCTGAAGTTAACGAAGGGCAATCGCTAACTGTTTGTGGTAACAATTACGAGTTTGAACAACAATGGAACCTAACGGAAATAGAACTTCTAATCCTAGAAGGACGACAATACGGTATTGAGTTTACTTATTTTGAAACTGAAGCCGATTTACAAAATAATCTGAATAGTATTACCAATCCTGAAGCTTATGTAAATACATCAAATCCTCAGACACTTTACGTAAAAGTTCTTAATGTAAGTACAACTTGTTTTGCTTCAGTGCCTTTTGATCTAATTATCAATAGTCCACCAGAGATTGACCCTATTGATACTTATGAGGTTTGTGCTAACACTGAAAATTACGTAGATCTAACAGATATAGATTTAGCACTTCTTGAAGACACCTTTAATGTATTGGTAAGCTATCATACCTCAGAGGCTGATGCCCAAGCGAATATCGACCCGTTAAACACGGATCATACTTATACCAACACTGTTGAAATGCTCTTTGCAAGGGTCGAATATTCCACAACTGGCTGTTATGCCGTACATCCTTTTCAGTTGGTAGTCAACCCGCTTCCTATTGCAAATCAGCCCAATGACCTCGTGGCCTGTGATGATGACTATGATGGACTTTTAGAATTTGATTTATCCTCTCAGGATTCAGCGGTTTTGGGCAATCAAAATCCTAATGAGTATGCTGTAAGTTATTTTAGTTCAGAGAACGAGGCCACTGAAAACATAAACGAGTTGGACGTTGAGCATACTGCTTTTGATGGTGAGGTAATCTTTGTAAGGGTAGAAAACTTGGCCACTGGCTGTTTTGACATTACCCAGTTTTCTGTTGTTGTCAATCCATTGCCAGATACCGTTGTTGAAGACCAGGTGCTCTGCCTAAATGATTTACCACTGACTGTTTCTGCTGATACTGGGAATCCTTTGGATACCTACCTATGGTCAACAAATGAAACATCCTCTGAAATTGAGATTGCAGAGGTTGGTTCGTATGCCGTGACCATAACCAATCAGTATGGTTGCCAAAGCATAAGTACGTTCAATGTTACGGAATCTGAGTCTGCCGTTATCGATGTCGTTGAGACGATTGATTTCTCGGACCAGAACAACATAACGGTTACCGTTAATGGCATTGGTGATTACCTCTACCAGCTTAACGATCTGCCGTTTCAGACCTCAAATGTTTTTGTGAACGTACCCATTGGATACAACACCATTACCATAATAGACCAAAATGGCTGTGCAAGAATAACCAGAGAGATCTTGGTCTTTGATGCACCAAAGCATTTAACACCTAATGATGATGGCGATTTTGATACTTGGCACATTGCCGGTGTACAGGAATTACCTGGCACTAGGGTTCATATCTTTGACCGTTACGGCAAGTTGCTCAAGGAAATCGGGCACAATACTTCTGGCTGGGACGGCACCTTCAACGGTAACGAAATGCCTTCTGGTGACTATTGGTACATCGCCTATGTCATCAAGGATGGCGAAAGCTTTCAGGTTAAAGGGCATTTTGCTTTGAAACGTTAATTTTAAATCAAAATTTTCTTTTAACATCTTATTCAAAATTTAGTGTAAGTAGTATGCTTATCTTTGCTGTCCATTTTTAAATAAAAATGAAACAAGTCTTCTCATTTTTTATCATGTTTATATCCCTACTGAATTATTCACAGAATATAACAGTAGATAGCCAAACCTATACTCCACAACAACTTATTGAAGATATACTCATCGATAGTGATTGTATTACTAATGTTGTTGTCACAAATGTTGTAGGTGGTAATTTTGGAGGCGCAGACCAAAGCTATGGCTACTTTGATGCCACAGGAACCTCATTTCCCTTTCAAAATGGTATAGTAATGAGTACTGGTCGATTAGCAAATGTACCTGGACCAAACAACAACTTAAGTGATGATGATGCCACAAACTGGGAAGGAGATGCCGACCTAGAATTTGCCCTAAATGAGTCCAATACCTTTAATGCAACCATTTTAGAATTTGATTTTACATCTGTAGCATCGCAAGTGAGTTTTAGATATTTATTTGCTTCTGAAGAATATCAGGAAAACAATCCTAATAGTTGTCAGTTTTCAGATTTATTTGGGTTTTTGATTAGACCCACTGATGGTCAAAATCAGTACGAAAATATTGCTTTGGTACCAGACACTAATATTCCTGTAAAAGCAACAACGGTTACACCGGGAGTTCCTGGATCGTGTCCTCCACAAAATGAAACCTATTTCGGAACTTTCAATGGTGTAAATGCTCCGATCAATTTTAACGGACAGACAGCTGTATTAACTGCAACGGCCAATGTTGTACCCAATCAATCCTACCACGTAAAGCTTGTTATTGCCGACGAACAAAACTATAGGTTTGATTCTGCCGTTTTTTTAGAAGCAGGTAGTTTTCAGCTCTCATCAGATTTAGGTCCTAACAGACTTATTGCAACTGGTAATTCGCTGTGTGATGGTGAAGACTTAGAACTAATCGCTTATCAAGATGGACAAAACACCTATGAGTGGTTTAGAGATGGTGTTTTAGTTCAAGGAGCGGCATTAGGTTGTGGCACTTGCGGAAGTTATACAGTCACCGAGCCAGGTACATATACCGTTGAAGTTGGTTTAGCCAATAACTGCACATCTTATGGTGAAGTGGTTATTGAATACGCTCCTTTGCCTGTTGGACAAAATGCGGTTTTAACGGAATGTGATATCAATCAAGATGGGTTAACCACCTATAACCTATTTGATGCTTCATCAGATTTAACCAACAATGATGATACGCTAGTCATTTCTGATTTTTTTATTTTAGAAAGTGATGCCAGAGACAATACTAATCCGATAACCAATCCAACAAGTTTTCAGAATGCCACTCCTTTTCAAACTGTTTTTGCGAGAATTATAAATCCTGCCAACTGTTATGACATTGTAGAACTCGAACTGCAAACTTCAAATAATATAATTGCAATTCCAGATTTAGAGGTTTGCGATGGTGAAGTCATTGATGGTTTTGCAAATTTCACTTTAGGCGATATAGAAGCTTCAATCGTTAATCAGATTCCGACTGGTGCAGATGTGACATTCTATGAAAACGAAGCTGATGCATTCAGCGAAACCAATGCCCTACCCAACACTTATCAAAATGAAGTGGCAAATTCGCAAATAATTTATGTAAAAATTAAGAGTAACAATCAATGTTTTAGCACATCCCAAGCTAGGCTGAACGTACTTTACACGCCAGTTTTAGAACCAGACGAATCATTGTTTTATTGTATAGATACTTTTCCTGAAACCATTACACTGTATGGTGGAGTACTTAATGATTCTCCTAATAATTATTACTACGAGTGGTACTTTAATGGAGCATTAACTGATGTTGATACGTCTTTTTATGACATTAATGAAACAGGTACGTATACCGTCATAGTAACAGACCCAAATGGCTGTTCGTCTAGCAGAACGAAAACAGTAAATCCATCTGAAACAGCAACGATTGAGAGTATTATTGTTGATGGTATTGCACCAAACAACTCAGTGGCCATTAACCTTTCAGGACAAGGGTTTTATGACTATGCTATAGATGACATCGATGGGTTTTACCAAGAAAGCAATGTTTTTAACAATGTTACTTACGGTATGCATACAGTTTATATAAGAGACAGAAATGGTTGCGGTATTATCGAAGAAATTATTACAGTGCTTGGGTTTCCTAAATTTTTCACACCAAATGGCGATACCACTAATGACGTTTGGCAAGTTTTAGGTTTTGATACGCTCACAAATCCCATAGAATATATCCGAATTTTTAACCGTTACGGCAAATTTATTTCTGAAATAAACACCCAAAATCGAGCGTGGGATGGAAATCTCAATGGACAAGAACTACCAAGTGATGATTATTGGTTTGTCGCCAAATTTTCTGATGGTAAAATCTATAATGGTCATTTTGCGTTGCGACGTTAATCAAACATTTTATTCCCGATAATCTTTATCGTAAATTTGCGCTATGCGATTTAAGATTGAGTCAGACTTTAAGCCTACTGGTGATCAGCCAGAAGCCATTAAACAGCTAGCAGATGGTATCAACCAAAATGAGCGATATCAAACCTTACTAGGTGTTACCGGCTCTGGAAAAACTTTTACAGTTGCCAATGTCATACAAGAAGTGCAACGTCCAACATTAGTTTTGGCGCATAACAAAACCTTGGCAGCCCAGCTATACTCTGAGTTTAAACAGTTTTTTCCTGATAATGCTGTTGAGTATTTTGTATCCTATTACGATTACTATCAGCCTGAGGCTTATATTCCTGTTTCTGGAGTTTACATAGAAAAAGATCTTTCTATCAACGAAGAGATTGAAAAAATGCGATTGAGCACCACTTCCTCTCTACTCTCAGGTCGTCGTGATGTTTTGGTAGTGGCTTCTGTATCTTGTTTATATGGTATTGGTAATCCTGTGGAATTTCAAAAGAATGTGATTACCATTGAACGCGACCAAGTCATTTCGCGTACCAAATTATTGCATCAATTAGTTCAAGGATTGTATTCACGTACTGAAGCCGATTTTAAAAATGGAAATTTCAGAATTAAAGGAGATACGGTTGATGTTTTCCCTGGTTACTCTGATAATGCCTTTAGAATTCACTTTTTTGGTGATGAAATTGAAGAAATCGAAGCCTTTGACGCGCATACCAATGAAGTTTTAGAACGTTATGACCGCTTGAATATCTACCCTGCAAATATGTTTGTAACCTCACCAGATGTATTGAATGGAGCTATTAAAGAGATTCAAGATGATTTAGTAAAACAGCATGATTATTTTAAAGATATTGGCAAACACCTTGAGGCCAAACGCCTAAAAGAGCGCACAGAATTCGATTTGGAAATGATACGAGAATTGGGCTACTGTTCTGGTATTGAGAACTATTCGAGATATCTGGATGGCAGAGCACCAGGCACAAGACCTTTCTGTTTATTGGATTATTTCCCAGATGATTTTTTAATGGTTGTAGATGAGAGTCATGTTACCATTTCGCAAGTTCATGCTATGTATGGTGGTGACAGAAGCCGAAAGGAAAATTTGGTAGAATATGGCTTTAGATTGCCTGCAGCCATGGATAACCGACCGTTAAAGTTCGAAGAATTTGAAGCGCTTCAGAATCAAGTGATATATGTATCTGCTACTCCAGCAGATTATGAGATGCAAAAATCTGGTGGTGTGTATGTTGAGCAGGTTATTCGTCCGACCGGACTTTTAGACCCAATAATCGAGGTACGACCAAGCCTCAATCAGATTGATGATTTAATTGAAGAAATCCAAGATCGTGTTGAAAAAGATGAACGCACTCTGGTCACGACCTTGACCAAACGTATGGCTGAGGAGTTGGTAAAATATTTAACTCGAATTTCCATCCGGTGTCGTTATATCCACAGTGATGTTGATACCTTAGAACGTGTTGAAATTATGCAAGATTTGCGAAAAGGTATATTTGATGTTTTGGTTGGTGTTAACTTACTTCGTGAAGGTTTGGACTTACCAGAAGTCTCTTTAGTAGCAATACTTGATGCTGACAAAGAAGGTTTTCTTCGTTCTAATCGATCTTTAACTCAAACGGTTGGAAGAGCCGCAAGAAACCTAAACGGTAAAGCCATTATGTATGCAGATAAAATTACCAACAGCATGCAAAAAACGATAGACGAAACCAATTACCGTCGCGAAAAACAAATTGCCTATAATACCGAACATAATATTACACCAACAGCTCTAAATAAAAGTTTGGATAGTGCTTTGGCAAAGAATTCGGTGAGCACATACCGTACAGAATTGGAAGCAAAATTAGCTGCTGAACCTGAAAGCGAATACCTAACAAAGTCGCAACTCGAAAAGAAAATACGCGAAAAACGTAAACAAATGGAACAAGCTGCAAAAGCACTTGACTTTATGGAAGCAGCGCGTTTTAGGGATGAGATTACGGCTTATCAGAGTAAGTTAGAGAAGTTGAAAGTGAAATGATTTAAATCTCGCAAAGGCACTAAGACTTAGAGTTACAAAATACAATCATAATTATTGTCCCCTTGAGGGGACTTTAGGGGTGTTTTCAGTAATAGATGAGATACCGCTTTGCAGCGGCATAAGTTCAACTTACAAAATTGAATGCGCCTCAAAAGGCATTTCAATTTTGAGTTTCACCTAATTATACTGCACCTTAAAAATATCAATCAGAAAATCAGGTGGCACAATTTTATTCGGAAAACTATCCATTAAATCCAATACGCGGTTTATAGACTCATGGCTTAACCCCATTCGTAATCCGAAGTTATGGATTTTAACCAATTGCTTTGGTGCAACCTTGTGGTCTAGATTCATAAGTAGTACTAATCTATGGAATTGCACAATACGCTCGCTATGCGATTTTAAATGTACATAGGTTACAGGATGCTCAAAAAGATACTCAAAATCTTCCTTAGATATATCTAATTGTTTGGCAATACTAAACAAGAAGTTATACTCAATGGACTTTATGTTTTCATCTGTCTGTGCAAAGGCTATCATCTCAGATAGCAAGCTCAATTTTTCAGCGCGGTTAATCATCATAGAGGGAATTATTTAACAATGTAAAGTTAACGAGGTACATTATTTTATTGTCGTTGATATAATGTATCTTGTCGAAAAATTGAACGTACTTGGTCGGTTTTTTTAAACGTTTATCAATCCGAAACACCAATTATAGCATGAGATTGAAGCCTATTTGCATATTGTTTTTTGTTTTTTTTATTAGTCAAATTACTGCGCAAAGTACTGCGTCTAAACAGGTTACAAAATTTGTGATTGCAGCTCCACAACTCGATACGTTAAAAACTATTTGGGTGTATTTACCTACAAATTATCAAAATTCTGAAAAAACGCTATCCTGTGGTATATATGCATGATGCACAGAATTTATTTGATGCTGAAACCTCTTATGTCGGCGAATGGGAGGTTGATGAATATTTGGATGGCTTAACAAATAATGAAAGTATTGTTATAGGTATAGAACACGGCAATGAAAAACGTATAGAGGAATTAACACCTTATAAGCACGAAAAATACGGAGGTGGAAACGGAGAGGCTTACCTCTCGTTTATAAAAAACACCTTAAAACCTCATATAGATGTTATGTACAGAACCAAGTCTGATGCAAAACATACAACTCTATTTGGGTCGTCATTGGGCGGATTGATCTCTTTTTACGGAGCGATAACATATCCTGAAACCTTTGGAAAAGCTGGTGTGTTTTCTCCTTCATTTTGGTTTAGTGAAAAAATCTATGATTTAGTGACCTCAACTGAAATTCCTGAAAGCTCTAAATTTTATTTTTTGGTTGGTGATGAAGAAGGTGAAAATATGGTACCTGACCAAGAGCGAATGGTAAAGTTATTAAAATCTAAGGGTATAAAAGAAGAACAAATAGAAAATCATATTATTAAAGGAGGCAAACACAATGAAGCCTTTTGGAAAGCGCATTTTGGTAATGCGTATCAATGGTTATCGACCAACAACTAATCACTAACAACGAACAACTAACCCATGACAAACAACGACATATTCAAAAAACTAAGAGTAGCACACAAACTAAGAGATGATGATATTGTAAAAATACTGGCTCTTGTAGATTTCAGAATTTCTAAAAGTGAGCTCAATGCATTCTTCAGAAAAGAGGACCATCCAAAATATATGGAATGTGGTGACCAAATTCTTAGAAATTTCCTTAATGGATTGATTATTCACCTAAGAGGTCCAATGCCCAAAAAACAGGATTCTAATAAACCCAAACAAAAAAAGAGCAACGATTAACACGTTGCTTTTTTAATATGTTAAAATTTTGTAATTACGTAAGCTAACGTTTAAAATCATGCTACAGAATAACTAACTTTAAACAAGTGAATGACCAAATCTTATAGCTATGAAAAAAAGAAATAACTATTTTTCATTCCGTACTCCTGTGCTGAGCATAGTCGAAGTATGTTTCGGAATCTCATTTTTAGTGTTCGCAACACTCTTTAGCTCTTGCAATAATGACGACGATAACGGCTCAACCGACCCAATAAGCCAACTACCTCCTGCTACGCAGACTGGTGAGGGTACTTTTGGCTGCCTCGTTAATGGTGAGCCCTTTGTAGATAACTCTAGTTTTTTTAACTGCTTTTACCAATTGGTGGATGGTGAATACTATTTTGGGCTTACTGCTCAGATAAATGGAGACAATTACGTTCAAATAGATATTGGTTCGTTAAAATCAGAAATCCAAATAAATACTAGTCTCGAACTCAAAGAACGTGAAGATGGTAATTTTTATGCTTGGTTAAGTTTCGATTGTATTTGTCCTCAAGGAAAGACAAATTCTAATTTACCAGGCAACCTTACCATAACCAAACTTGATGAATCAAATAATATAATTTCTGGTGCATTTGAGTTCACAGTCATTAACCCAAACACGGGTGATATTTACGAAATAACCGAGGGTCGCTTTGATACACAATTTACGCAATAAAAAAGCTCTCGAATTCGAGAGCTTTTTATCTGTTTATAAATAATTTGTTAGATGCTGAAATAAATTCAGCATGACAAGTCAAGATTTTTATCCTAATACCTTCTGCACCTTATCCGCAGCTTCTTGGAATTCAGTTGCACTCAGTACATCTAAACCAGAGTTGTCAATTAGGTCTTTAGCGATATCTGCATTGGTCCCTTGTAAACGTACAATAATCGGTACGTTAATGTTACCCATATTCTTATACGCATCAATAACACCTTGCGCTACTCTGTCGCAACGTACAATACCACCAAAAATATTGATTAAGATAGCTTTTACGTTAGGGTCTTTTAAAATGATTTTAAAAGCTGCCTCTACTCTAGCCGCATCAGCCGTACCACCAACATCTAAAAAGTTAGCTGGCTCACCACCTGCTTGCTTAATTAAATCCATAGTTGCCATTGCCAAACCAGCTCCGTTTACCATACAACCTACATTTCCGTCAAGGTCAACATAGTTAAGACCTAAAGCACCTGCTTCTACTTCAATAGGATTTTCTTCACGTAAATCGCGCATTTCTGCTAAATCTCTATGTCTGTATAAAGCATTATCATCTAAAGTTACTTTAGAGTCAACGGCCATGATTTTATTATCGCTGGTTTTTAAAACCGGATTGATTTCAAATAAAGACGCATCAGACTTTACATAAGCCGTGTATAATGCCGAAACGAATTTTGTCATTTCCTTAAACGCAGTGCCTGATAATCCTAAATTAAATGCTACACGTCGCGCTTGAAAAGGTAACAGTCCCAATGCTGGATCTACCTCTTCAGTAAAGATTAAATGTGGTGTTTCTTCTGCAACGGTTTCAATATCCATTCCACCTTCAGTAGAATACATAATCATGTTTCTACCCGTACCACGATTCAATAATACAGACATGTAGTACTCATCTGGTTCATTTTCACCAGGATAATACACATCTTCAGCAATTAATACTTGGTGTACTTTTTTACCTTCAGCAGATGTTTGAGGTGTCACTAAGTTCATCCCAATGATTTCACCTGCAATGGTTTCAACCTCTTGTAGATTCTTAGCTAATTTTACGCCTCCGCCTTTTCCACGTCCACCTGCATGAACCTGAGCTTTAATAACGTGCCAACCTGTACCGGTTTCTGCCGTTAATTGCTTTGCTGCATCAACAGCTTCTTTAGCGTTTTTTGCTACAATACCGCGTTGGATACGTACTCCAAAACTGCTTAATAATTCTTTCCCTTGATATTCGTGTAAATTCATTTGTTATCAGAAATTTATTGCTGCACAAAAATACACATACTATACTTTATACCAATATTTTTTTTGGCTGATTTTAGTTGTGTCCTTAAACTTTATTCAGATTTTTTATAATTGAAAACGCACTATCAACCACAGTGTCTTCTACGACAATGGTGAACTCGTTAGTTGTGGATATGACTTCGTAAAGTGGTACGTTTTGCCATGCCAGACGTTTGAGGATGAGATAGTATAAACCTGACACCTTTGAGTTATTCTTTGGCAATATTAAACTTATGGCTGATAAATTTTCTTTTAACTCTAAACAAACCTCATCCTTAAAGCTTTCCAGAACATCCTGTTTTTCTGAGCTTGAAATAATAATATTACTCTCTAAAATACCTCTTGTAAACGTATAAAAGATATGGCTTTTGTCTTTAATCTTATTCAAGATATCAGCCTGACTATTTATTAATGTATTTGAATTTTTGAATGTAAAATCACTCAAATTAGAACGTAAAGTGATATCACCGAGTTGCTCGAGTAAGGTTTTTAAACCATGATAGGGTTTGCTAACGGTTAATTTATCCTTGTAGCGTCTTAGCGCCATCATTATCGCACCTGTTTTTACCGGACGACCTAATTGTTTTGATACGTCCTCTTGCAATACGTTTGCCAAAGCGGAGTAATTGATAATTTCTTTAGATATACCTTCTTCTAAAAAGGGCTGCTCTAGTACAATAGCTTCAACACAAGATGATACGGTTTTCATGTTTGTTAATTATTTAACAATTTGTGTAAAATTAGTAAATTAATTACAAATAATTCGATATTATATATTGATAGACTATGTTTGCTGTCTAAATTTTAGAAGTACTATCCACTTATGAATAATAAAACCCTTTTACAAATTGCCGAGGATTTTGGAAGTCCAGTGTATGTGTATGATGCAGACACCATTACATCGCAATATAACCGCTTAACCAAAGCATTTAGCACCGTTAAAAATTTAAAATTGAACTATGCGGTTAAGGCGCTTTCTAACATTTCAGTTTTAAAATTATTTGATTCATTGGGCTCTGGATTGGATACTGTTTCTATACAGGAAGTGCAACTGGGTTTAAAAGCTGGGTTTAAGCCAGAGGATATTATATTTACTCCAAACGGTGTTTCCCTTGAAGAAATTGAAAACGTCGCTAAGTTAGGTGTACAGATTAATATAGACAACCTATCTATTTTAGAACAATTTGGCACTAAACATCCTAAAGTTCCTGTTTGTATAAGAATTAATCCGCATGTGATGGCTGGTGGCAACACTAATATCTCCGTGGGACATATTGATAGTAAATTCGGAATTTCAATTCATCAGATTCCTTTGCTGTTGCGTATTGTTGAAAATACCAAAATGAAGATCAACGGTATCCACATGCATACCGGAAGTGATATTTTAGATATTGATGTCTTTTTATATGCGAGTGAAGTTTTATTTGAAACGGCCAAAAACTTCAAAGATCTTGAATTTATCGACTTTGGTTCTGGTTTTAAAGTGCCTTATAAAGCTGGTGATATTGAAACCAATATTGAGGAACTCGGAAAAAAACTATCCAAACGTTTTAATACATTCTGTAAAAACTACGGTAAAGAGTTAACCTTGGCTTTTGAGCCTGGTAAATTCTTGGTGAGTGAAGCAGGTGTGTTTTTAGCCAAAGTCAATGTGGTAAAACAAACCACTTCTACTGTTTTCGCCCAAGTAGATTCTGGATTCAATCATTTAATACGTCCTATGCTTTACGGTTCTCAACACGAGATTATTAATATTTCGAATCCTAAGGGACGAGAACGTTTTTATTCTGTTGTAGGTTATATCTGTGAAACGGATACGTTTGCAAATAACAGGCGCATTAATCAAATCAATGAGGGTGACATTCTTTGTTTTAAAAATGCAGGAGCCTATTGTTTTACAATGGCGAGTAATTATAATTCGCGTTACAGACCAGCAGAAGTACTGATTTACCAAGGGAAACCTCAACTTATCAGAAAACGGGAAACTTTTGATGATATTCTGAATAATCAAGTGGAGATTAATTTTTAGGTTAGGTGCAAAATTCAAATGCGTTAATATTTTAGGGGTTAAGATAATTTTTGGAATACGATAAGATTTATCTTTGTGAGAAGCCTTTGCTTATACCATTATGAATCAGATCGCACCAAAAATAATACGCCAAATTTTCGTTTTACTTTTAATCATTCTTACAGGTAGTCTGATTTTTAGAGAAATGCTCCCTTATTTAAGCGGAGTTCTAGGTGCCATCACTTTTTATATTCTTCTAAGAAAGTTAATGAAAAAACTGGTGAGAACATATAATTGGAAACCAGCATTGGCAGCAATCACCCTTATGGTTGGTTCATTTGTTATAATTCTTATACCACTTAGTGGATTTGGCATTATGCTTGGCAATAAAATTTCTGATGCTGCACAGAACAGCGAAAAGGTGATTAAGGCTTTTAAACAACAGACAGGCTCATTAGAAAAAACAACTGGTATCAATATCAATTCGCAAATAGACACGCAGTCCATTACCACTTGGCTATCAGAAAATTTACAGAATTTGGCTGGCAATACATTTAACCTTTTTATTGCTGTAGGACTGATGTATTTTATGCTTTATTTTATGCTAACTAATCGTAAGGAATTACGGAAATCGTTGCGAGACTACATCCCAATGGGCAATGATAGTCTAAACTCCATAGGCAATGAAGTACAAGCTATGGTGAAATCTAACGCTATCGGTATTCCCCTTGTTGCATTAGCTCAAGGAATTATAGCATTGATAGGATTTGTTATTTTTGGTATTGAAGACCCATTTTTTTGGTTCGTAATTGTGACTATTGGTTCTATGATTCCGTTTATAGGCACTTTAATTGGCATAATACCCGTTTTTATCTTAACCTTATCGACCGGCAATACTTTTCAAGCTTGGGGAATTTTAATCTACGGACTTGTTGTTGTCGGATCTACCGATAACCTTATTAGGCTGTACGTGCTTAAAAAACTTGATAACGTTCATCCACTAATTACGCTTATAGGTGTTATTGTCGGTGTTCCTTTGTTTGGTTTTATTGGACTTATTTTTGGACCTCTTTTAGTTAGTATTTTTATGGCATTGGTTAAAATCTATAAAAATGAATATGGTAAGAACATCACAGGGCAAGAAGAAGATCGTCTATAAATCGGATGATTATATATCATAACCAACGTCATAGTACTATTCTTTTTCATTACCTTTAACCATGCCCGAAGTCTTTATAATCCTAACACTAAAGACTGATGAAATTAATCAAATCAACCAGAATTGAATCTATAGATATTCTGAGAGGCCTTGTAATGGTCATCATGGCTCTAGATCATGTAAGAGACTACTCCAATACGGGTTACATGTTTGCAGATCCCACAAATTTAGAAACCACCACTCCCATACTTTTTTTCACCAGATGGATTACACATTTTTGTGCTCCTGTATTTGTGTTTTTGGCTGGCACTTCTGCCTTTTTATATGGAAGTAAAAAAGCCTCTAAAAATCAGCTTGCTAAATTTTTGTTTACCAGAGGGCTTTGGTTGGTTGTTATTGAATTGACCGTCGTTAATTTCGCATGGACATTTGATATTGGTTTTGGTGTCCATATATTTCAGGTTATATGGGCAATAGGCATTTGCATGATGTTTTTAGCTGCTTTAATTTACTTGTCTAAGAAAATACTTTTGGCTCTTGGGCTTGTTATAGTATTTGGACACAATTTATTGGATGGTATTACACAAGAAGGCACAGAACCATTATCATTATTATGGTATTACGTTCATCAGTTTAACTTTCAGGTGATCAACGATGGTCAAGGTATGTTGGCGATTGCCTATCCTTTTCTACCATGGTTAGGTATTATGATATTGGGCTATTGTTTTGGTTATTTTTACACCAAAGGCTTTAATGCTAGTTTACGCAAAAAATGGTTGCTTCGTTTAGGTTTTGGCGCCATCATATTATTTGTGAGCTTACGTTTTTTAAACGTGTATGGCGATTTGGCTCCATGGAGTTATCAAGATACAACTACTAAAACTATATTGTCTTTTTTCAACACCACTAAATATCCACCATCATTGCTCTATACGCTAATGACATTGGGACCATCTCTATTGTTTTTATATGCCATTGAATCCGTTAAGAATAAGGTTACTGATTTTTTAATCGTTTTTGGACGTGTACCTTTTTTCTATTACATACTCCATCTTTATCTTATTCATATTATCGGAATGATAGGATTATCCATACAAGGATACGACTGGAGAGAACTTATTTTAACACCCGCTCGTTTTATGAGTGGCTATCTATTTGACAAAGGCTTTGATCTTTGGGTAACCTATCTAATTTGGGTTTTAGTTATTGCTCTTTTATTCCCTATCTGTAAACGATATATGCAATATAAAGCAAACAATAAAGACAAATGGTGGCTAAGCTATCTGTAACTTTTATAGTATCTTATCTACATATAGAAAACCAAGACTTATGAATGGATTTGATATTGTTTTAGTAATTGCCGTAATCCTTTTTGCTCGATTAGGTATGCGCTTGGTGTCTAGATATATAAAAATGAAACAAGAAAATAAAGAAGACAAAAAAGATAAGTTATGATTAATATCTTTAGAAAAATTAGAAAAAAGTTCTTCTCTAATAAAATGAGCAGTTATTTACTCTATGCCATTGGTGAAATTGTCTTGGTAATGATTGGTATTTTACTGGCACTCTATGTCAACAATTTAAATGAAGAACGAAAGTTAAAAAACAATATCAATAATACGTTAAGAACTATTTCTTACGATTTAGAAGTAGACACATTATCCGCTAGGTCAATCATAGAATACTATGATGCCAATTCTAAAAACAGTAAGAAAATTATTGATCGCGAAATTACCATGGAGAACTACAAGGAATGCCCAGAATGTATGAGCCTTGTGACCATCTACAAACCGTTTAATATACAAACCAAAGGTTTTGAACAGCTTAAAAACCTGATAGATGAACGCGCTACCGAAAAAGACAGCCTTATAATTGACATTACAAAGTTCTACACCATCTTTAAACCCTTAATAGCTAAAAATAACGATAGGATGGAAACCATTGTTATGAGAAACTTCACAGATTTTGAAAAATTTCCTTGGTTTGTTGATTTAGCTCAAGGCAAGATGACAAATGAACTCATTGAATATTTTGTGCAGAGTGAAGATTACAGAGTAAAAGTTGCATCCCACGCCATGCTTGCCGTTGGAAACCATTCTGGAATAACTAAGGCGTATAAAGAGAATGCTGTAATGCTCTTAGACAGAATTAATAAACGATTAGAACAAAAAGGTTAAAGGTCACCTCCCTTTGTTTTCTTTAAAGGAGAATTGACCCAATATTTATCTATATCAAAAGTTGGAGGATTTACCCTTGTATCTAAAATGGGTAGTGTTTTGGTAACGAATATGAGATTATTATTTGGTTTTTTATCTTCAAAAATCTCTTGTGTAAAGAACTCTCTAAACTGATAACCCAATAATTTTGAATCCTTATTTAATTTTGCACCTGTGGCATCTTTAATTTTTTTAACGCGATAAGAGAAGTCCTCTGATCTTACTTCTTCTAAACTCGCACCTGTACCAGCAGCCCAATCCAACACCTGAATCTTAACCATTTTGGGCTTAACAAGTTCTATATCTTTAATTATTAATTTCTTGTCTTTATACAATACTCTAAACCTACTCTTTCTTGTAATTGAAGACTCATCAACTGCTTTATTAAAGCTAATGTAAAATGCCTGATCATTAGGATCGAACTCAAAATCGCTAACCTTAAATGGATTGGGCTCTTTAATAATAAACCTATTATTAAAGGTGATGTAATTGAGGTACATTTTGTCATTATATGGCTTGTACTCTACATTAACTTCGTATAAGGTATTTAAGCGTTCCCTTAACTCAAATTTTGTGCTATTACCACTTTGTATTTTGTACTGAGCAAAATTTTCATTCTCAATCATTTTATATTCAATCTTGTATATGGCGTAATTACCTTTGGCTATATAAATTGTCCCCTTTGCCCTAAATTTTGCTACTTCAGTATTTTTTGATGCAAAAGATATCTCAAATAGCGGAGTATCTTCTATGTATTTAATGCCTTCAAGCTTAAAATCGTGGTTATTCACAAAGTCGTCCCTAAAAGTGTCGACAAAAGAAAAGCTCGGTATGTCAAAATTACGTATGGCATTATGTCCGTTTAATATCTCCAATTCGTTTTCTAATGCTGTATTAAACTGTGCGCTCTCATCCTTATTTATAACTTTGGCTTGACCATACACGCTCTTTAAAAGCAAAGAATCCAAATAATAGTCCTCATTTAAATCATAAGAATATAAGGCCGTACGGTTTTCTGAATTCCTAAATTTATTGGTTTGAAAACCTGCATCAAAGGTCTCTAAAATAAACTCATTAAGGTTATAATAATTATTGTTAACCAATTGGTAATCTCGGTAATATGCCATGTATGAATGAGGTGTTCTGGGATAATTGAAAGGTATTCTCTTTATAGCCTCCTTAATTATCGTTTCGGGTGCATAAGTAATAGACTTTGCTTGGGCCACAACCAAAACAGCAGACAATTCTTCAACTTTAGGTCTTAAGTATATCTTGTTTATGGTATTTAAATTAAACGAACCTGCATTGATTCTTAAGGTTTCAAAACCAATGGAGGATATAATGATTGTTTTACCAGACGATTTATAATCAATAGGCAGCCTAAATTCACCATCTTCATCTGCAATCACACCATTTTGCAAATCATCAAACTTAATTGTTGCAAAGGATACAGGGTATTTCGTTTCAAAATCTAAAACTTTACAGAGTAATTCGTTAGCATTCTGAGCAAAGGTCATTTCAGAAAAACCTATAATAAAAACGGAAATAAATAGAAGTCTTAATTTCATGCTATAGCCAAAATATAAAAAAAATACAATTACAGATCTCTATAAAAAGTTAAACCATTTCCGTACAAATCATAAAAAGCAAACTCTTTTGTTCCCCAAATCTTTTCCTTCAGAGCTGTGCGCTCATGAAAAACATCTTTGGTTTTATACTCTTCGTACAATTTTGTAATATTTTCAACATATATGCGAAGCATTGGTCTGTCTAAACCCTCTACCCATTCTTTTTCATCGTGCCATTGTAGATGAATCTCAATATTATCTCTAGACACACCAGCATAACCGTTATCGCTCGTTGTGTCAGTAAAAGCAAGCTTAAAACCTAATTTTTCAACATAAAAATCAACAGCTTTAACTACGCTCTTAACAGGTAACACAGGATGAATTTCTTTGAGGTAACCAGTATTCATTTTTTAAAATATTTATCTTTATAAATGTAACAATTTAATTAAACCTGTATCTCTACTATATGAAAAAGTTGCTACTTCTTCTTATAACGTTTACTTCTATTCAGCAGTTTTATGGCCAGCGTTTAAAAAGCTATAAGCATATTGAAAACGATACGGTTTATCTAGATTTTATAAACCCGTTTTACGCTCCTATGGAAGTAAAATTATCACCTTTGGATTCTACAAAGGGGTTTATAAAAGTAAATCCCTATAGTTTTATAAAGTACAAGGACACTTTAAAAAAGGCAGTAGCGATTCCGATTGCACGCCTTGCGGATACCTCTAAAATCCATATTAAGTCTTACCTGAAATTTAAAGCAAATTTTGGTGATTCCAACAGGGATGCTGATAATAACCACGCTTATCTGTTACCTTACCCAAAAGGAAAACGCTATAAAGTAATACAATCCTTTGGTGGAAAATTCTCCCATAATGATCCACATTCTAAATATGCCATCGATTTTGGAACCAAAGTTGGAGATACTATAACTGCGGTAAGATCTGGAAAAGTGTTTTTTGTAAAAGAAGACTCTAAGGAACATTGCAGAACCCGAAAGTGTATAAATACGGCCAATAAACTTTATATTTTACACGACGATGGCTCAATGGCGCACTATGTGCATTTAGATTTTGAAGGAGCTTTGGTTGATGTCGGAGATATGGTTAAAGCTGGTCAACCCATTGCTATTTCTGGTATGACTGGTTTTACCACGATACCACACTTGCATTTAGTACTCTACAAATCTGGAGGATTATCAATACCTTTTTATTTTAAAGGACAAAAACGAAAAAAATTAAAACAAGGCAGGTTCTACAAACGGAAACTATAACCTAGTTTCTCACTTTTCCTGAAAAATGATTAACCTTAGGATTAATAGGGTTTCCTGTTGTTCGTCTGTAAATTACTATCTGCCCACAGTGCCAAATGGCATCTGCAATTGGGCCATTAACTTGATTCCAAAACGGAATTTCCTGTTCACCGAAAATAATTTTGTATTGCGAAATATCATCACTGGTTCTTAAAATATCGGCTGCGGTTTTAAGGTTTGTTAGTGTTTTTGCTCGCATTTCTTCATAAGACAAATCTTCATCAATTCTAGAGTTTGGTTCTTTTAAGGTTGAATTGACAATAATTTTTGATAAATCATAAATATGTTTGATGGTTTCCTCGGTCGATCTACCGTCCTCATTAGCTTTATAGGCTAAATCTTTTTCCGTTAAGCTATCTGTAGCCCAATAATAACGGAAGCCTAGTGCATCAACCATTCGCGCTGCCATAGTACCAGCGGTAAATTCATCAGAGTACTCTGGGATTTCATAGTATGGTAATTCGCTTTCAGAATTTTCTTGTGCGAAACCAATTAGCACAAACAATGAAAAGACAATTAGAAGTACTTTCTTCATAAGGCAAACCTTTAATCTTTTATTTCTTTAGTATTGGTTATGGTTTCAGTACCATACTTATCCACTAAATACACCAAAGCGGTCATAGTTGCTGCTCCTAATTCAAGCTCACGTTTGTTGACGTGTTCAAAGGTGTCATTTGCTGCATGGTGATGATCGAAATAGCGCTGTGAGTCTGGTCGTAATCCTGCTAAGACGATATCATCATTTTTCAATGGGCCGATATCGGCACCACTTCCACCTTTTTCAAAATAATGGATTAAATACGGTTTGAATAGTGGTCTCCACGCTTCAATTTTTGAAAACATAAGGTCACTGCAATCAAAACTAAAGCCTCTTGGTGTAAATCCGCCAGCATCGCTTTCTAAGGCAAAAATGTGCTTTTCGTTCTTTTCTTTGGCAACTTCGGCATATTTTCTTCCGCCACGTAATCCGTTTTCCTCGTTCATAAATAACACTACACGAATACTACGTTTTGGTGTAATACCACTTTCTTTCATCAATCGTAAAACGTCCATGGATTGTACCACACCTGCTCCGTCATCATGTGCTCCATCTCCTAAGTCCCATGAATCCAAGTGACCTCCGACTATGATATATTCATTTGGGAATTCGCTACCAGTAATTTCACCAATGACGTTATAAGACATCACGTCGTCAAACTGCTGACAACTCATCTCAAAGTGAAATTCAAGGTCTTTATCCTTTTTTAAAGCTTCGCTTAGTTTTACGGCATCATTGGTACTGATTGCTGCAGAAGGAATACGTTGCTCTACAGGTAAATCTCCGTAACCCATACTACCAGTATGTGGATAATCATCTAGGCGAGAACTCAATGAACGTACAATTGTACCAACTGCGCCATATTTGGCCGCTTCAGCAGCACCTGCATAACGCTCTGCAGCACAACCTCCATAGGCTTGAAATGTATTTACAAGTTCCTGTTCCCAAGATCTGTTAATGAATACAATTTTACCTTTTATGTTTTCCTCACCCAGTTTTTCTAAATCTTGATACGAGTTGACTTCTATAACTTTTGCCTTTAGACCACCTTCTGGTGTAGCAACTGATCCGCCTAAAGCACAAATATTGACTTTATTTAAGTCGTTCGAAGTTTTAAAATAAGCCATTTCTTGTTCACCTCTCACCCATTTTGGCACCATTACAGGTTGCAACCACACTTTGTCTAGTCCTAATTTCTCAAGTTCTGCTTTAGTATATTGTACAGCGAGTTCAGCATTTGTTGAACCAGATAAGCGTCCACCTATTTTGTTGGATAAGTAATCTAACCATTCGTAACTTTTACCATTGGTTAGCGATTGTTTATAAATGCTTTTTAGAATGTCTTCATCCGACTGTGCTTTCAAGGAAAAGGAAAGACAGAAACAAATGAGTAATGCAATTCTGGATATAGTCTTAAGGTAGTTATTCATCGTTTAGTTCTTGTTTATATACATCAATATTCGCTTTTTCCTTAGCTGGCAACTCCGGCTCTCTTATATCTTTATAAGTTGTCAATATCTCATATAGAATCTTAGCCACAATGTATCTTGCCGTTGGCTTATCATCTGCAGGAATATTAAACCAAGGTGCATGAGGTTTAGAACTTCTGTTTAATACATCTTCATAACAGGCTTGATACTTATCCCACAATTTACGTTCTTTTAAATCATCTGCTGAAAATTTCCAATGTTTATCTGGTCTGTTGAGACGTCTTAACAATCTGTTTTTCTGTTCTTCTTTAGATAGATTTAAAAAGAACTTAAAGATGATGGTACCATTATCTGCAATGTGCTTTTCAAAATTATTGATTTCCTTAAAACGTCTGTCCCAAAAGGCATCCGTAACATCTTCTACCGAATCAATATCAGGCATATTCTCATATATCAAATAATTGGGATGCACACGTGTTACCAAAACATTTTCATAATGCGTTCTATTAAAAATCCCAAATTTACCTCTTGCTGGTAATGCTATATAATGTCTCCAAAGATAATCGTGTTTTAACTCTAAATCCGTTGGTTTTTTAAAACTATGTGCTACAATACCCCTTACGTTAAATTCCTTAAAAACTTCACGGATTAAGCTATCCTTACCTGCTGTATCCATACCTTGAATGCAAAACAAAACCGAGTATTTACCATGTGCATACATCGCGTTTTGGATATCCGCTAAATCTTTACTGACATCCCTTAAGGCTTCTTTAAGTTCTTTTTTATCAGCATCTAAATCTACACGTGTTGGTAAATCTGAAATATTAATCTCAGATGTGATCTTAAAATCCTCAATTTTGACTTCTTTCATGTAATGTTGTTTGTTTAATTTTTCATCGATTCGTCGCTAGCTTCCTCTTCTTGATAAGTCAATGGGTGATCCTCAACACCTAAGCCAACAATTTTTATAATACTAACAACCGTATTGTATAGCATTAAGACAACACTTATTAATCCTCCACTTAAAATTGCGGACAATCCCAAACTGATATAATAAATTATTGTGTACCAAGAGCTAGGTACATTTTCCGCTTCAGTCACAGGAATGTTCATTAACTGAAAAACTATCATGGCAGCAACAAACACTATTGTGTCTATTTTGGCAATGAGCAAAACATGTTTATAATGTTCGTCCTTTAATCTGGATTTAGTGCTAGAGCTTATACTTAGAAGTGTTAATAAAAGTGCAAGAATTGTTGCAGACGCAAGAACAATGGTATTACAAAGGGCATTGATACCTGGTAAAGAGGAGGCAATCAGTGATTTTGCTTCATAACCACTTATATTACCCAATCCGTAAGCACCCAAACCAATAATTATAGCAGATATAATACCTCCTAATAGTGCTCTTTTGTTATATGCAGTTAATTTTAATTTCATGTTATTTCGAAGCAAACGCCTTTACATCTGCTTCACTTACTTCTTTTCCTCCTAAGATAATCAATCTTTCTACAACATTTCTTAATTCACGGATGTTGCCTGTCCAATCATAATCTTGAAGCAGTTTTATAGCTTTAGAAGAAAATGATTTTTTGGCTGTTCCTTGTTCACTGGAAATTTTTTCCGCAAAATAATCCACCAATAGAGGAATGTCTTCTCGCCTATCATTCAGTGCTGGCACTTTTATTAAAATAACAGCCAATCTATGGTACAAATCTTCCCTAAACTTACCGTCTTCAATCTCCTTCTTTAAGTTTTTATTTGTTGCAGCTACAACTCTTACATTTACTTTGATGTCCTTATCGCTACCAACACGTTGAATACGACTTTCCTGCAAGGCTCTCAATACCTTAGCCTGAGCAGACAGGCTCATATCGCCTATCTCGTCAAGAAAAATAGTACCTCCGTTTGCCGCTTCAAACTTACCAGCTCGGTCTTTATTTGCTGATGTAAATGCCCCTTTTACATGGCCAAACAATTCACTTTCGATTAATTCGCTAGGAATTGCAGCACAATTCACCTCTATCATTGGCCCTTTGGAGCGCTCACTTTTTTGGTGCAACCAGTGTGCCACCAATTCTTTACCTGTTCCGTTTGGACCTGTAATGAGGACACGAGCATCAGTTGGAGCCACTTTATCAATCATATCCTTGATATTCTCAATAGCATCACTCTCACCTACCATTTCGTAGTTTTTGCTAACTTTCTTTTTTAGCATTTTGTTTTCAACCACGAGCTCTTTTCTGTCTAAAGCGATACGAACCGTATTTAAAAGTCTATTTAAATCTGGTGGCTTAGAAATATAATCAAACGCACCTAAACGCATTGTGTTGACAGCTGTATCCAAATCTCCGTGACCAGATATCATTACCATAGGTATTTCTGGTTTTATTTTTTTTACAGCTTCTAAAACCTCAACCCCATCCATTTTTGGCATTTTAATATCACAGAGCACTAAGTCGTAATCGTCTTTTTTGATTTTTTCAATTCCAGCTAGACCATCTTCGGCCTCTTCAACTTGATAGGTATCACTCTCTTCAGAAAGAATTTTTACCAATACTCTTCTAATGGCTGCTTCATCTTCTATTATCAATATTTTTGACATATCTATATTTTGAATTTTATTCCAGTTCTTAAGTAAAAGGCGTTTAAATCATTTAATTTAAAAACCTCATTTCTATCACCATCGCGCAATACGTTATTTAACCTAAAGGTATAACCAGCATAAGCATAAGCTACCAAATGCTTTGTAAATAAATACTCATAACCAGCACCACCAACAATTACGGATAACGATACATTATCAACTTGCTTGCCATTTACAACAGAGGGCTCTTGCAAGTGTGCAAAATAACCATCTAAGCTTACAAATGACTGCAAGGTGTTTTTTTGGTCTAAAAACCATTTGATATTGGATTTTGGTACACCAATAGAAAATGACCATTTTTCGCTTGGTTTTCTGTAGTAACTTACAAATGGCAAAGGAAACGGTAAACCTGTTGTGGTATTATAGGTAAGGCCTAAAATTAATCTGTAAGGTCGTTTTAGACTTTCATCCTTTGATCGATCTATAATAGCAAAAGCGCCTCCATTTAAAAAAAAGTCGTCACCACTAATTTTTTGGGTTAAGGTTGAAGCTATTCTCGGATTTAAACGAAAACCAAGTCTCCATGTTTCACTGGTCTTGAATGTATACCCTAAATTAAGGTCAATAATATTTATAGTTTTTAAAAGCGATCTATCAAAAGGATAGTTATCTTGTAAGTTAAGTATTACCCTATTATACTCACCTCCAACTATGAAATAAGTATCTTCTTTTAATTCTATAGGATAGTTGAGCGACAGCCTTAACCTTGTATATTGATCATCTGAGCCGCTTTTTGGTATAAAAGAATACTCTAAACGCGCTAAATCATCGAGTTGGGCTTGAACAAACTGAGCATAAAACAAAGTTATAATAAGTATTATGCAACATTTTGAAAAGCGTAAAGTCATTTTTTTCTATTTTTCAATAATATGAATATCGCGTTGTGGGAAAGGAATCGTAACGTTGTTTTCTCTAAACAATCTATCAATTTCAAAACGAATATCACTTTTAGGAAACTGAGCTTTAAAACTATCTGCTAGGGTAAATATAAGCTTGAAATTTAAAGAACTATCACCAAAATTAGTGAACAATACTGAAGGTTCTGGTTCGCTAATGACATCTTCGTGTGTACTTGCTGCTTGCAACAACAACTTTTTAACTAATTGAACATCACTACCATAAGCAACACCTACCTCAACACTTTCTCTTGTTGTAGTTCCGTTTTGTGTCCAATTATACAGCGAGTTGGTTAAGTATAAATGATTGGGAATTACCAAAACTTTATTGTCTATAGTAACCGCTCTTGTTGTTCTCAACTTAATTTCCTCAACCCTCCCTACTTTGCCTTCAATTTCTATAATGTCTCCCACGTGTACCGACTGATCAACTAATATAAAAACACCTGAAATTATGTCCTGAAACAACGTTTGAAGTGCCAAACCCACACCGATTAGTAAAGCTGCGGAAGCTGCAAATACTGCTGTAACATTTATTCCAACGGAATGTAAAGTGATGAGCAGAATAATAACGTAAATCAACCATCTAAAATAACCATAGACGACATTGAATTTACTTTTATCGTCTTCAGGAAGGTTTCTTGTAATTACTCTTAAAATGATTCTTAATATGATTGTTGTAATGAATATTGCCGTAATGACAATTAAGACATCTAAAATTGAAATACTTATATCTTTCCCTATATCTATATGCCTTCCTAAGAATTCCTTAGTAGATTCCCAGGCAGAACTCTCTGTGATTGTTTCTTCTATTTTACTTAAATCTTGTACCATTGGTTAATATTTAAGCCATTTAAATAGTTCTTTATAGGTCGGTTTTTTACCATACATTAGAATACCTACGCGATAAATTTTAGCTGCAAACCATACCGCAAACATAAACGTCCCTATTAAAAGTATTAATGATAATCCCTGTTGCCATAAGGGCACACCAAACGGAATACGCATTAACATAACAACTGGTGATGTTAATGGAATAAATGAAAATACGGTAGAAACCGTTCCATGTGGATCTTCTATAACCGTAAACACGCCAACATAAACCGCCAAAATCAACGGCATAAGAATTGGCAACATAAACTGCTGGGTATCTGTTTCATTATCTACTGCTGCACCTATGGCTGCATACAAGGAACTATATAATAAGTAACCTCCTACGAAGAAAAATATAAAAGCAAAAACCAAATTTAAAATTGGCAAATTGGTAATTTCAATAAAAATGTTCTCTGCTATTGCTTGTGCTCCCTCAGCTTCCATAGCTTGGGTTACCATTTCTTGCTGTGGTGTCTGTAATTGGCTTAAATCTATTCCTAAAATTGCTGATACCACTACCATTAACACACCTCCTAAAACAACCCAAATGGCGAATTGTGTAATACCTGCCAGTGAGGTACCTATTATTTTACCCAACATCAGTTGTACAGGTTTTACTGAAGATATGATAACCTCTATAATCCTACTGGTTTTTTCTTCAATAACGCTTCGCATGATCATATTACCATAGATAATGATGAACATAAACAATAAATAACCTGCAACACCACCAAAAATCAACTTTACTACGTTACCTTCTTTAGACGTTTTTTCTCCATCAAAACTTTCTTGAGATATATCTAAGTTAATTGTTGAAGCTTCAATTTGGGAAAGGCTCACTCCTTCTTTCTTAAGTTTCATTTCTTGAACGCGTTTCTCTATTTTACGCTCCAAACTAGACATAATTGATAAAGAAGGGGAATCTTCAGAGTAAAATTTTACGTTATTAGAAATAGCATCTATTGAATCTATTTTAGCAATATGTAATAAGCCATAGTCCTCTTTTTTCTTTACTAAAGCAATAGCATCGTCTAGATTTAATTCATTTAAGTTCGTATAGGTTGTGTTTTCAGTATTTTGAAACACATCGTTAAAAAACCCTGTTTCATCCAATACCGAAATGGTACGTTGTTTATCATTGTTTAATTGAGATAAATATGCCACAACTGCAATCAGGGCAATCATTATCAATGGGCTTAAAAACGTCATTACAATAAATGATCTGTTCTTAACCTTGGTTAAATATTCGCGCTTTATAATGAGTGGTAAGTGGTTCATTATTTAGTTGTTTTTTACAGTTTGAATAAAAATGTCATTGGCAGATGGAATTACCTCAACAAAATGATGCACTTCTGCCTTTGAGGTTAAAAATGACAACAAATCGTTGGACGATGCCGACTCATTTATTTTTATATTCAACTTAATATCGTCATGCAGATTTTTAAAAGTTGCTGGTAGCACCTCAAACCTATCTTTAATTTCGTTTAAAACAGCAGTGCTGTTGTTGGATTGTAAACCGACTTCAAAAGTGTTGGTTTTATATTGGCCTTTGATGTCATTTAACTTACCATCCAATATTTTATTTGATTTATGAAGCAGCGCAATGTGGTCACACAGTTCTTCAACGGATTCCATTCGATGTGTAGAGAAAATCACCGTAGCACCTTCATCACGCAATTGTAAGATTTCATCTTTAATCAGGTTGGCATTTATAGGATCAAAACCTGAAAATGGTTCATCAAAAATCAACAGTTTTGGTTTATGCAAAACAGTAACAATAAACTGTATTTTTTGGGCTTGACCTTTACTTAATTCTTGAATCTTTTTATTCCACCAATCTCCAATTTCCAATTTTTCAAACCAATATTTCAATCTACTTTTAGCTTCAGCTTTTGACATGCCTTTTAGTTGAGCCAAATACAACGCTTGCTCACCAACCTTCATGGATTTGTACAGCCCGCGTTCTTCTGGCAAATAGCCAATATCCTTAATGTGTTCTGGTTTTAAAGGTTGTCCGTCTAATAGAACAGAGCCTTCATCTGGCATGGTGATTTGATTAATGATACGTATAAGAGTGGTTTTACCTGCTCCGTTTGGGCCAAGTAATCCAAAGATGCTTCCCTTTGGCACAGCAATGGATACCTGATTTAGTGCTTTAAAATTCCCAAAGTTTTTTGACACGGAATCAGCAACTAATAAATCATTCATATAGAACTTAATTTTTTAGATAGGGTTTAAGGCTCGTAAAGATATTAAATGTATGAATTTTTACAGTAATTAAGTAAGACTATTTATATTACAAATAAATATTTCCTTAACTCTAAAGAAAAATAAAACAAGGAAGAAATACTATAAAAAACAAAACCCACCCTTATGGTTAGATAAGGATGGGAAAAAATTGCTATGAAAAAGAAAAATTACCGCTAATTAGCATTAGCGATATATCAAAGATAGTATTTTTTATGAATTATACACTTATTTATGAAAACATATCTTTAACCTTCTCAAAAAAAGATTTATCAGAGCTCTCTGGCTTAGGTTCAAAATGTTCATCTTCTCGCATGCTTTCAAAAAATTCCTTTTGGGTTTTGCTCAAAGTCTTTGGTGTCCAAACATTTACATGTACCAACAAATCTCCTTTACCGTAACCATTTATACTTGGAATCCCTTTCCCTCTCAATCTTAGAATTTTTCCAGACTGCACTCCTGCTTCTATCTTAATTCTTACTTTACCTGTTACGGTATCTATTTCTTTTGAAGTTCCTAATACTGCATCTGGCAAACTTACATACATATCATAATGCAAATTGTCTCCTTCACGCTTTAAGGTAGGATGTTCCTCTTCTTGTATTACCACCAACATATCACCAGCAATTCCATTTCCTGGCGCATCATTTCCCTTTCCTGTTACTTTTAATTGCATACCATCCACAACACCTGCAGGTATTTTTACCGAAACGGTTTCTTCTGCAACTTTTAATCCTTGGGCATCAGCATCAGATGGTTTTTTATCAATAGTTTGCCCTGCACCACCACATGTTTGACATGTTGAAGCGGTTTGCATTCTACCTAAAATAGTATTCGTTACACGTGTTACTTGGCCAGAACCATTACAAGTTCCACAAGTTTTATATGTGGTTCCTTCAGCTTGTACTTTACGCTTTACTTTTATTTTTTTCTCAACGCCATTAGCCACTTCTTCTAAAGACAACTTTACTCTAATTCTTAGGTTGCTTCCTTTAACAACACGCTGCCTTCCGCCTCCACCGAAGCCACTAAATCCGCCTCCACCAAAAGCACCACCAAAAATATCACCAAATTGGCTGAAGATGTCATCCATATTCATACCACCTCCACCAAAGCCACCATTATTATCAAATGCTTGGTGACCGAATTGGTCATAACGTGCTCTTTTATCAGCATTGCTCAAAACCTCATAAGCTTCAGCTGCTTTTTTAAATTTATCTTCCGCTTCAGTATCCCCTGGATTTTTATCTGGATGATACTTTAAAGCCATCTTACGATAGGCTTTTTTAATTTCAGCGTCAGATGCATTTTTACTTATTCCTAAAACGTCGTAATAATCTTCTTTCATGTGTATTGCCCGAGACATCGGGAATTTTTTTTATTATTGTCCAATAACCACTTTTGGAAAACGAATAACCTTATCTCCCAGTTTATATCCTCGTTCTACTACATCAATGATTTTACCTTTTAAATCATCACTTGGTGCAGGTATTTGTGTTACTGCCTCGTGGTCATCGGCATTGAAGACGTCGCCTTTATTCACTTCGATTTTAGATAAGCCTTTTTGCTCTAATGTTGTTAAAAGCTTATTGTAGATTAACAACACGCCCTTGCGCAATTCCTCAGCTTCCTTATCTTCCTCAATATGCAATAAAGCACGTTCAAAATCATCTAATATAGGAAGCATAGACAGCATTACGCTTTCACTCGCTGTTTTAAATAGCTCAATTCGTTCCTTGTTTGTGCGTTTTTTATAATTTTCGAACTCAGCAAAGAGACGCATAAACTTGTCTTTCTCGGTTGCTAATTGATCTTGAAGTTGTTCCTCTACAGAGACTTTTTCTTTTTCCTCTTTTATGGCTTCAGCGGTTGCTGTTGCTGCATCCTCTACTTGAGGCTCCTCAGCCTTTTTATTTTTATCTTTTTTACTCATTTTGAGTTTAAATTTTTTAATCTGAATTAAATCTTCGATTTAGGTCTGCAAAAGTACTGCCATTATTATGATAATGTCAAAATGTCATTAACATTTTTTTATTAGTACGTAGCCTATCTATTTTGTAATTTTACAATCTTAAAACAAAAAAAACACTAACATGAAAACAAACTTTTTAAAAATTTTTACCGTAATAGCATTAGTAGCATTTTCAAGCTGTAAAGACAAAGCGAAAGAAGCAGAAACTACAGAAGCAGAAGACGCAGCTGTAGCCGAAGCATCTGCTGTAACTTATAAAGCTATTGCTGATGAATCGACCATAGAATGGAAAGGGTTTAAGCCAACTGGCACACATACAGGAACAATCTCAATTGCTGAAGGTTCTGTAAGCGTAAATGATGGTAATATTGAAAGCGGTAGTTTTGCTATTGATATGAATAGCATTACAGTTACAGATATCCCAGTAGAGAAAGAAGGTAATGCAAAATTGACAGGTCATCTTAAGAGTGCCGATTTCTTTGACGTAGAAGCCTATCCGAAAGCAAAATTTGAAGTTACAGGTTTAGAAACTGTGGACGGTAAAACAATGCTTTCTGGTAATTTAACTATGAAAGAAACTACGAACAATATTAGCATCCCAGTTACCACTTCTATGGATGGTGACACGATGAAGTTAACTAGTGAAACTTTTACAATTGATCGTTCTAAGTGGAATGTAAAATATGGATCAAAATCTTTTTTTGATGATCTAGGCGATAGCTTCATCAACGATGATATTGAGTTAAAAGTGAGCTTAGTAGCTAAGAAGGCTTAAGTAAAAGAAAAAATTAGAATAAAAAAAAGCACTTACAAAACTGTAAGTGCTTTTCCTTTTCATAGCAATTTTATCTCTAAAATTGCGTCGCTATTAATCAATTATAACCAACCAAATAGTGATTAATAACCTTTTAAGTAATAATGCCTAACTAACATTAACACTAAACCATTATTCTGGCATTACTACAGTATCAATTACGTGAATCACGCCATTACTTCCCTCTACATCTGTCGCTGTGATTTCACTGTAATTTCCGTTTTGATCTTTTAACCAGATCTTACCGTCTTTTTGCATTACGGTTAATTTTTGCCCAGCCAAAGTTTCTATTTCAACTTTCCCGTTTCCTTTTTTTAATGCAGCAACTACATCACTAGCCATTAATTTTCCTGATACAACATGGTACGTTAAAATCTTAGATAACATTTCCTTGTTCTCTGACTTAAGTAAACTTTTTAATGTTGCTTCGTCTATTTTAGCGAAAGCATCATTTGTTGGTGCGAATACTGTAAAAGGACCATCACCTTGTAATGCTTCTACTAAATCTGCCGCTTTTAATGCTGTTACTAAGGTTGAGAAATTTTCATTACCCACTGCTGCATCTACAATTGTTTTTTGGGCTGTAGCCGTTTGTGAGAATGCTAATGCCACTACTGTTGTCAATACAAATACTAATTTTTTCATGTTTTTTAATTTTTTGGTTAAACTATTTAATGCACTTATTTTATTTTTGAAGTGCTTTCATTTATATTTACACAGGCTTCTTGGTCATAGATGAGCAAGACCTCACTTTTGTGAAATCTTTAACATTAAATGCAAAACGACACTAGACTTATTCAACAATTAAAAAATAAGGATGAAGGTGCGTTATCATTACTCTACGATAAATATTCTGGTGCTATTTACAGTATTATTCTAAAAATGATACGAGATGAGGGTAAAGCTCAAAATTTATTACAAGACACTTTTATGACGGTTTGGGACAAGGCCGAAAACTATGACGCTACCAAGGGTCGTTTTTACACTTGGGTATATCGTATTGCCAAAAACAAAACGTTAAATGTTTTAAGAAAGAATGATCCGCTCATCCAAACTGATGATTTTAGTGTATATAAAAATAAAGAAGAAGCTATTAGTATAGATAATGAGTATTTAGAACTCAAGGGTGCGATTACCAGTCTCGAAGCTCATCATAAGGAGGCAATAGAATTAGTCTACTTTAAAGGACTGACACATAGAGAGGCTCACAAAGAAATGAATGTGCCTTTGGGTACTTTTAAATCTTATGTTAGGCAAGCCTTAAAAGAGCTGAGAACCACTTATTCCAAGGCAATAAGTGTTCTTTTACTAATACTAAATGTGTTGTGATGATGGATAAGAAAACGATATTAGAAAATGGATTACTAGAGCAATATTTGCTCGGAGAACTCGATGTTAAAGAAAGCGAACAGATTGAGCGTATCCTATCTTCAGATACTGAATTAAAAGCATATTTTGATCAACTCGAGGAAGACTTTGAAACCCTCGGTTTCGAAAATACTATTACGCCACCTGCCTTGGTAAAATCTAATCTTCTAAATGCTATAAATTCAGCCTCAAATGACACTAAGATTGTTGAATTGAAACCTAATAGTAACTCAAAATTTTATTTGGGAATTGCCGCAAGCATTGCTGCGTTATTTATGATTGGAAGTTTTTGGATGTATAATCAGCTAAATACAGTGAAACAGCAATTAGAAACAGTTGAAAACGAAAAAACCGAATTGAATACCACCATTGAAAGCCTTAATAAGGAACTTAAAAACAAGAACTCACTATACGCGGCTATAGCACATCCGGAAACAGAAAAGTATGTTTTAACCGGAAATGACATATCGCCGGAAACTAAGGTAATTAGTTATGTTAATCACAGTACAAAATCTGTTGTGATAAATACTGAGCGATTACCAGATTTAGATGCTGATCACGACTACCAAATGTGGGCCGACGTTGAAGGAGAAATGATTAATATGGGTGTTATTTCTAAGGATAAAAAATTAATGGCCATGAACTACATAGATCATTCCGAATCATTAAATATAACAATAGAACCTGCTGGTGGCAATGACCATCCGACTGTTGAACGATTAGTGACTAACGTGTATTTGAAGTGATTTATTCTAACAAATCCTCTAAAGCTGGCCTTAAATTGGCATATTTGAAATAAAAACCTTTGTTTTCAATTTTTTGAGAGCTGACGCGCTGACTTTCAAATAGTAAGATATGCATTTCGCCTAAAGCTAAATTCATTGCAAACTTTGGAATATTAGGTAAAATCAATGGTCGGTTAAGAACGTTAGCTATCACCTTTGTTAGGTCATTGTTAGTTACAGGATTTGGTGCCACACCATTGTAAAGACCTATTAATTGATATTGCAAAGCGTATATAAAAAGCCTGGCTAAATCTTCTACATGTATCCAACTTTGCCATTGTTTACCACTACCAAAAGGAGAACCAACACCATAATTTATCGGTTTTGCCATTTTAGGAAGTGCGCCATCATTTTCTGCCAAGACCAAACCAATTCTAACCTTTGCCACTTTACAACCAAGAGGTTTAAAATTATCCACAGCATTCTCCCAAGCGGCTACGACTTCACCTAAAAATGTCTCAGAAATTTCAGTATTCTCTTCATCATAAAAGTTAACAAAACTAGATGGATAAATACCAATAGCACTTGCAGACACCACATAATCTATTTTATAGTTGTGCTTCTTAATAGTATCTTGTAAGAGTTCTGCAGTTTTGGTACGGCTCTCAAGAATAATTTTTTTGTAATCTTCTGTCCAACGTTTTGATATTGTTGCGCCGACCAGGTTTATTATTGAAGATACTCCTTCAAAGCATTTATGGTCGATTTCATTTTTATTTGGGTTCCAATAGAAGCCTTTGTAATTATCTTCTGTAGTCAGTTTAGATTTTGAGGTAGTTAAATAATGAACACTAATCCCTTCTGCATGACAAAGTTTTACAATCTTTTGCCCTATTAATCCTGTCGCTCCTGTTATTAAAACTGTCATTATTCTTTTTATACAAAGATACTAAAGGTAAAATGCCTTGTGAAGGACTTTAGTTTGGATTTAACGTTTCCAGTAAACAAAGAATTTAACATTAAAAATTCTGCATTCTATAGATAGTTATGATCACAGTTTGATTGCACGTAACATCTCTCTCTTTCCAGGTGGACCAGGAAGGCGCTCAACGGTGAAGCCAACACCTTGCATGGCACGTCTTACACTACCTTTAGCTGAATATGTAACTAAAACGCCTTCTTCTTTTAACGCTTTATACATGATGGTGAAGATGTCTTCTGTCCAAAGTTCTGGTTGTACACGAGCTCCGAAAGCATCAAAATATATGATATCAAATTCGTTGTGAGCATCGATAGACTTAAAGAATTTTTCCTGTTTTTCTAATCTGAAATTTGGTGTGATGCCATGTTGTTCTTCCCAAGGAACATGATGCATTTTCTCGAATTGCGTTTTATGATTTTCAGAAACTAACTCAACATAATTCAACTGGTCAATTTCATCTTGCTTCACAGGGTATGCCTCTACTCCTACGTAGTTGATGTGCTGTTTTAACTTTTCCGCTTCTAATAACGTTAGGAAAGCGTTAAGGCCTGTACCGAAACCGATTTCTAGAATGTTAAGAGCACCATACCCACTTACACTTCGACTGCGTTCATTGTGACAATTCGATTCAAAAAAGAAAAGCAAACCATGCTTAATGAATACATGATTTGCTTCTTGTATGGCACCATGAATGGAATGGTATTGTTCATTCCAATCTTCTATCTGAATGGTCTTGGAGCCATCAGACGTGGTGATGATTTTTCTCTTCAATTACTCTGTTTTTAGCAATACTCCATCAGCTTCAAAACGGTACTCTAACTTAGGTTCGGTAATCGCTTCGATTTCTTCTTTAGATTTTCCTGCATCTTCAGCGTAATGTCTTAATTCATCCACTGGAGTTTCCGTAACAAAAGCTTTTCCGTTTACCACTACCTCTCCTTCCGCATCCAATGGCATAAAGAATCCGTAATCCTTAAACTTTACCATCACTTCATTTTCTCCGTCCATATCCAAAGTCATCCAACAGCCTTTTTTAGAGCAGACCTCAACGATCTTTGCTTTCATTTTTGCAGGAACTGTATCACCAGCTTTCATGCCTTTGTAATGTTCCATCATACGCTCAGATGATAAGGCATCTGCATCGTTAATTTCCATCCCAATTGACGTGTATGCCATTTCCTTTTTTACGTCTTCAACTTTCTCTTCGGTAGTTTCTTTTTCATTTTTGCATGATACTGCAAATAAGCCAATTGCAAGAAATAAGAGTATTTTTTTCATTATTAATATCTTTAATATTATTTGTTTATTGAATTGCGAATTTACAAAATTTAAGCTAACATAGCCTTTTATTAACGGCATTGATTGTGTACTTTTGCGGAATAAATGACACGTGCTTATGGCTATTAACTACACAGAGGACATTCAAATTGAAAAATCTAAAACTTCAAAAATTGCTAATGTTGATTTTAACAATTTAGCTTTTGGTCGTGTATTCTCAGATCACATGCTTGTATGCGATTTTAAGAATGGAGAATGGCAAAATCCGAGTATTGTGCCTTATCAACCTGTGACACTCGAGCCTTCTGCAAAGATTTTTCACTATGGACAGTCTATTTTTGAAGGTATGAAAGCTTACAAGGACTCAGATAATAATGTGTTTTTATTTAGGCCAGTTGACAATTTTAATCGCTTGAACATTTCCGCCAAGCGTTTGGCAATGCCAGAACTGCCCGAAGCCTGTTTTATGAATGGTCTTAAAGAACTTATAAAGCTTGAAAAAGACTGGATTCCTACCTCTGAAGGTAGTTCGTTATATATCCGACCTTTTATGTTTGCTACAGGACAAGGTTTTCATGCGTCGCCAGCAAATGCCTATAAATTCATCATCGCATGTGCTCCATCAGGATCTTATTTTTCTGGAAAAGTAAAAGTACTTATTGAAGAAAAGTATTCACGTTCTGCTAATGGTGGTGTAGGTTTTGCGAAAGCTGGTGGTAATTATGCTGGTCAATTTTATCCTACTCAACTTGCCAATAACAGAGGCTACCAGCAAGTTATTTGGACAGATGACAATACACACGAGTATATTGAAGAAGCTGGAGCCATGAATATCTTTGTTAGAATAAATGACACGTTGCTTACAGTACCCACAAGTGATAGAATATTGGATGGCATCACAAGAAAAAGTATTTTAACCATAGCTGAAGCTGAAGGGATTGATGTTGAAGTTCGTAAGATAAAGGTTGCTGAACTTATTGAAGCCTCAGAAAACGGAAGCCTAAAAGAACTTTTTGGCGCAGGTACGGCAGCTGTGGTCTCGCCAATATCTGGATTTGGCTTTAAAGGCAAGGATTACGAATTGCCAGAACTTGAAAACACTTACGGAGCTTTACTTAAAAAACGTATTACGGATATACAGACCAATAAATCGGATGATCCTTATGGATGGCGAGTTAAGGTGTGTTAGTTGAGCTGATAAACCAAGCAAAACAACAACTTCATTATTTTTCTAAAATTTCTTTAATTTTTGGTTTAAAGTAACTTGGTCCTTTGAGTACTTTGCCATCTTCTCTATAAATTGGTTCTCCATCTTCACCGAGCTTGCTCATGTTGCTACGTTGAATTTCTTCAAAAACCTCCTCGATTTTATATTGTAAACCATGCTCAATAATGGTTCCGCATAATATATAAAGCATATCACCAAGAGCATCTGCTACTTCAACCAAGTCATTATCGTTTGCAGCCTCTAGATATTCTTCGTTTTCCTCGCGCATAAGTTTGTAGCGGAGCATATTCTTTTCTATGCCTAAATCGGCTTTTGGTGTTTCTCTATGGCCTATTTTAAAAGCGGTGTGAAATGCTTTTACAGCATTGATTTTATCTTGCATATTTATAGTTTAAATCTAAGGTTATTATTTTTTCGTATATATAAATGTAGAGGCTGTTAATATTAAGTTTTTAGTCTCGTTTTGCTTATTTTTGCATAAAATTAAACTAATGTTTTCTACTGGTCAATGGATTTTCGGAATATTATTCTTTATAGCATTCGTTATTGCGATTGCCTATCAATACCGTAAGGATATAAAAACCCATAGGACGCATTACAAAGGTACCATCTGGATATTAATTGCCTTTATCGGTTTTATTGGTATGATTGCCGCTATTAAGTTTATTTTTATATAATTCACTTCCCTAGTTACAGTTCTTATTTTTAAAAGTGACTTGTTAAAAAACAGGTATTATTACCTATAAATTTTATGCCTTTAATTCTTATTATTGGAAAATGACATGCATCTGCATTTTTAACATGGATGACACTTTGAAAAATGCACGATGCTATAAAAAAACCAACAAACGATGATACTTTTATTTGTTCTTTTAGCTATTAACTTTCTCTTATTAAGTTTTAGCATAAATAAAACTGAATAGGTTAAAAAAAGATTTCTAATTAGATCTAAACTGGCTTAATTAACTTTTTTTTCAGGTCATTTGTCTTAATTTTCCTATTAATTCACATTTATTTTATAACTTATTCACGGAAATATACCCTTTATTGGGTATGTTTTGATGTATTCCAACTTTGCATCTTTGTTTTTGTAACTAACCATTAAAACCCTATACAAATGAAAAGTAAATCAATCCAGGTTTATGCTATTATCTTATGCCTTTCTTTATTTGCATCTTGTGACCAATCTGAAAAACTAGATCAGATTTCAGAGAGTGTTGATAACATAGAAAATTCTCTAACGCGAGTTACTGAGGCTAGACAAGAAATAATAAAAGATTTAATCATGTCTGATGGCGAAGAAAAATTTCCAGAGATTTATTTAAATGCAGATTTCTCTAAAGAAATTAAACAGCATATTCACATCGATCTTGTAAAGCAATTTGGAATAATTGCACACTCGAAAATAAAATCTGACGGCACCTATGAAATGAAAGTTATACTTAGGGAAATAAATGGAGAAAATGATGATCAAAGAAATACCTATGATTTAACAGGTGCAAGATATAAGGAAGAATTACTGAAGGATGGAAAAACTTTACATCACATTTATTTAGATATAATCGAATCTGAATCGGATGAAGATGAAACTTATGTAATTGTTGAAAATATAACCAACTTCAAACCAAAAAAGGGTGAAATTATTGATATCCACGCAGGGGAGAAATTTAAAAATTTAAACTTTTGGACGGATTATGGTCAACAATTTTGCAAAAGTATAGTTACTGCACCTTAAATTGGACGTTGAAACATTATTTACTATTAAATACAATCTTATTTCTGGGCATCAATACTATTGGTGCTCAGAACTTTGTTAAACAAATTCAAAAAATAAAGTATGATCAGCTAGACGGAGTTGAAACTAGCAATGGTAAAATAACTGATGTTGAAATTTACTATCTCAAGAAACAAATAGAACTCATAAAGAATAATGTAGTTGACAATACAGTATTCAAGTATCCAACAACAAATCTAACCTTTAGAGATACAATTTTATATGATATCCTAAAAGGAGACTTCAATCTTTTTAAGCAGACTCCCGATGATTCTCTTGCCTTCGATTATTATTCCAAAGCGTTAACAAAAGCACTTAACAAATCAGATACAATTCTGGTAACAGAATCCTCTAAGAAAATATTGTTTCAACTATTCAAAAGTCGACAATCCTTAGAAGCTTATCCTAATTATCTGGCTATATATAAAGACTATCTTTATGATAATAACGAATTAGCAACTTATAGATTTCATAAATATAATTACCAAGGGAGTGCGCATAGATTAGAACAAATTGATTCATTAAAAATTGCATTGAAAATCGCAAATCAGACCTCAAATAATTTTTTAAAAGGCAAGATTAACCAGATGATTGGTGTTCAATATGATTTTTTTAGAAAAGAAAGAGACTCATCTCTAAAATATTATAACGAAGCCAAAACTTGGTTAGAAAGTAAGCCTTACAAAAAATTTCAGAATGAACTTTTTGGAATTTATGGAAATCTCGGCTTGATTTACCAAGTAGACAAGGATTATAATACTGCAAAATATTACTTTTTAAAAGCAGATTCTCTGGATATTCCCAAATATCGATACGTAGAAAAAGTAAAAATTAATGAAGTTTTATCGGATAATGCAAAATTCAGAAATAATTGGGAAGAAGCATTACATTATTTAGCCTTAAGCAATAAATATTCAGACACTTTAAATGAATATAATAAAGCTGAAAAAATCAATGAAATTAATGTCAAATATCAAACTGCTGAAAAAGAAAAGCAAAACCTAGTTTTAGAAAAACAGAAAACAAAAAACCAAAACATAGCCATAGGTCTAGGAGGTAGCCTAGCCTTAGGAAGTATTATCGCCTTCCTATTATTCAAAAACACCAAACGCAAACAAAAACTCGCCGAGCAACAAAAAGAAATAGAATCCCAAAAGTTAGCCACTGTTTTAAAAGAGCAAGAGTTAACAGCTATTGATGCCATGATAGAAGGCCAGGAAAAAGAACGCCAACGCATTGCCAATGATTTGCATGACGATTTGGGTGGGCTTATGGCTACCGTAAAATTGCATTTTAATGCACTAAAAGATAAAGATTCACCAGAACTATTTGATAAAACCAATTCACTAATTGAAGAAGCGTATCAAAAAGTGCGTTCTGTGGCACATGCAAAAAACTCAGGAGTCATTGCTAAACAAGGCCTTTTAAAAGCTGTACAGAATATGGCTGATAAAATTTCTTCCTCCAATAAAATACAAATTGAGGTCCTTGATCATGGTCTCGATAATCGCTTAGAAAACAGTTTAGAGCTCACCATATTCAGGGTTATACAAGAATTGATTACCAATGTTATAAAACATGCAGATGCTACAGAAGCAACTGTACATTTGACCAATCACGAAGACAGTATCAACATTATGGTAGAGGATAATGGTAAAGGCTTTAATCCAAGCCAAATTACCAAAACCAATAAAGGCATGGGCATTAGTAGTATTGACAAGCGTATTGAACATTTAGATGGTAAACTGACCATTGAGTCAGAGAAAAATAAAGGAACAACCGTAATAATAGACATACCATTATGATACGATTAGCCATAGCAGAAGATCACCAATCCCTTATCGATGGTATTAAATTATTATTGGAATATGAAGAAGATATTGAAATCATCGGTACTGCAAATGATGGTGAGGCACTGATAGATTTGGTGAGGTTAAAGCAACCCAATGTTGTTATTACGGATATAAGAATGCCCAAAGTTGACGGTATTTCGGCCACAAGGCAGATTAAAAATGAATTTCCACATACAAAAGTCCTAGGCTTCACTATGTTTGACCAAACAGACGCAATACAGCAAATGTTAGATGCAGGTGCCTCTGGTTACCTCTTAAAAAATTCGCCTTTGGAAGAAGTATTAAAAGCAGTACGCTCAGTTTATAAAGGCAATACCTATTTTGATTCGAATATTAAAGTAGAAGCAGAAAACAACAGCAACAAAAAGGGGAAAGGCGTTCTTACCAAAAGACAAATTGAAATTTTAGGCCTTATAGCCCAAGGTAAAACATCGCGTGAAATTGCTGACGAACTTTTTATTGGAGTCCATACAGTAGATACACATCGTAAGAATATGATTCGAATTCTAGGATTGCATGGCAAAGGTGAGTTGATGCGTTATGCCTTGGAAAAGAAGTATAAGTTCTAATTCACCTACTATTTGATAAATTTTCTTGAAAAATCCCCAGTACTGGGGATTTTTTTATGTCTACCTATAAAATACATTTGATCATAATATTTAATATCAATAATTATGAGAACTGCAAAACACTTTACCAAACCTCTAGTAATTACATTATTCAGTTTAGTTTTATTTACCAGTTGTTGCACTGATTGCCCAGATGATGAAGTAAATAATGAAAATACGGACTCCGAATACTTTTTGGGATACAACGGTGAGGATAACCTCAGCACAACACCAACAACTCCAAATTATGGTTTTGGAAACGGTAATTTACCTAATGCTGCAGATATTACTGATAAATTTCCACCTATAGGAAATCAAGGTAACTACGGTACTTGTGTGGCATGGGCAGTTGGCTACAATTTAAAAACAGCTTTAAATGCCATTGATAATAACCTCTCTTTCTCTGACTTAAATCAGGATTTCAATCAATTTAGCGCCAAGGATTTATTCACTGCTATTCCTAATTCTCAAAAAGGTTCTAATTGTAATGGCACAAATTTCGATTCTGCTTTTGATGTTTTGCAACAGCGAGGTGTCGCAACTGCACAAACCGTTCCTTACTATGCTTTAAACGGTTGTTCTCAATCTAATCTTCAATCGAGTTGGACCAATGAAGCCAACAACAATAGAATTAAATATTGGAGAAAAATAGATCCAAGTATCACCGCTATAAAACAAAATATCGCAAATAATATACCTGTGGTCTTTGGGGCTAAACTTTCCGATAATTTTATAACCTGGAACAGCAGTGCTGTACTATCGTCCAATACATCTTATAATAATGTTGGTCAGCACGCATACCATGCCATGGTAGTCTCTGGTTATGATAACTCAAAAGGTGCAAATGGCGCGTTTAAAGTCATTAATTCTTGGGGAAATGGCTGGGGGAACGGTGGCTATATTTGGATAGACTATAATTTCTTTATTTCAGAATTTGTCACAACACCAGGTGATCAAAAACCACTATTTATAGCAGTCAATGAAGATGACAATACCAGCCCACCAGATGATAGTAATACTGGTGATACTGGTGTGGATTTGGCCTCATGGGTGTTTCAAGACAATTATGTTTCAGGTAATTATAGAGAACTCTATTTCAATATATATAATATCGGAAATTCTACTGCTAATCCATCAACAAATTGGTCTAATGCTTACATATATTTTAATGCGTATAACGCAAATGACTATGGTATTTTATTCTATGACGAGTTTAATACCAGTGTAGGTTCCAATAGTTTTAATTGCCCAACTACAGACAACTGTATTTTCAACTATTCCATACCACCAGGTGGCAACTTTACACAAACCGTATTTGGTCAACCTGATATTAATAGACAGTACATAATACCAAATTTAAATGGATATTATTATTTGCTATTAATCACAGATGCTAATGACATGTTTCAGGAGATAGATGAGTCTAACAATTTCTTTTACCCATCACTAACACCAGTACTTTTTATAAATGGGCAAGTATCTAGAGACTCAGAAAACGACACTTCTAGCTTTTCATTTCAGAATTCTGAAACTGTGTCAGAATCTAAACTAAAAGAAGGCTATAGAAGTAGGATTGCTACCAAAGATTTTAACAATGCTTATACACAAGATGAAATTTCAAATTTATTGAAAGTAGAGTTTAATAGTGGAGCATTTCAGAATAAATTAAACAGCTACTTGTCTGAAAATAACACGAAGCTATTTGGTAATAAAAATTAGTGCTATGAAACTCAGTAAATATTCTTTAATACTACTTATTGCCATGACTGCATCTTGTAAATCCAATCCCTCAAGTTCTAACAAGACTGGCAATTTTGAAACCTTATCAGAAAACAAAACCTCGATATTTATTGAAGGTAAAACCTTTGACAATGAGCTGGATTTTACAAGCTTCGCAGATAAAATACTAATTGGCAAAGCACTTTACAACACAAGTATAAAATATGATATCACCTTTATCAACTGTGTTTTCAAAAAACCTGTATTAGCATATAAAAACTCTGTTGATAATGCACATAACATTACAAGTTTTTGGGGTCATGTCAGCTTTATTGAATGTAAGTTTATGGATACCGTAAGCTTTAGGGCAAGTAAATTTTTAGGGCAATGTAATTTTACTAAATCCGAATTCTTCAGTACAGTTAATTTTGAAGAATCATCATTTAATTTAAACGCATTTTTTAATTGGTGTTCTTTTGAAAAACAAGTGCGCTTTCAAAATAGCTTCTTCAATCAGAAAGCCAATTTTATGGATACTACGTTCTCTGAAAATGTAAGTTTTCAAAGTAGTATTTTTAACTCTGATGCCCAGTTTAGCTCCAGTAAATTTTATAAGTATGCTGATTTTTCCTTGACTCAACATCGTGGAAATTCATTTTATGATTTCTCAGAATTTTTCGGCACTCTAGACCTCAGTCATTCATTTTTCAGCAATTCTTTTTCCATCAACAATAACAAGCATAAAAACATCTTGTTTAACAATACAAAGTTTATGGGAAAAACAAGTTTTATTGAATTGGACTTCAGTAAAGATTTAAACTTTGACGGTAGTTTTTTTCTATTAAAAAGACCTAAAACTAATAGTATAGCTCAAGAAAATTAGATATGTACCCAGAATTGTTTCAGCTAAATTTACCAGAGTTTATTAATAGTTTATTTTCTATTAATACTATAACAATTTATAGTTATCCGTTCTGCATATTAATTGGAAGTATAGTAGCGTATCACTATTTTATTTATGCTCAAAGCAAATATATTGGTTCTATTAATTTAAAGCTGAATTTTGTATTGCTTATCATCGTAATGGCATATTTGGGAGGGAAAACATTTTTAGTTTTAGATGATGCTTCTAGTTACTTGGATAAGGTTTTATCTATAGAGTTCTATAGTTCTAGTGGTTTTGTATTCTATGGATCGTTTTTATTCTGCCTGTTCACAGTAGTATTGGTGCTTAAGAAGAAAAAACTACCAGTATTGAAGTATTTAGATTTAATAGCTATTGTAACAGCAATTGTGCATTCGGCCGGAAGACTTGGCTGTTTTTTGGCAGGCTGTTGTTATGGAAAACCTACGGATTCTATCTTTGGGGTTCAATTTCCTGAAAATTCTATCGCAACGGTTCATCCAACACAACTCTATGAATCCATTTTTATCGTCTTATTACTTGTTTTACTCTTAAAGCTGTTAAAAAGTAAAAATGATGGAACAGTCTTTACATTTTACGTATTGTCCTATGCTGTCTGGCGCTTTTTACTAGAATATCTTAGGGGAGATCAGCGTGGTTATGTTTTCAATGGTTTTCTTTCTCATTCTCAACTCATAGCGTTGTCACTAATTTTTCTGTCAGCTACTTTACTTTTGATTAATTCAAAACGTCTAAAATTTACCCGTTAATGGGTATAGTATCACCTTGAGATTTCCAATAGTTTAGCATTAAATGTAAATAAATATATTATGAAAACTCTAGCAACTTTAAAGAAGACCGCCCTAATTATCATTATCTCAATCTTATCAGTTTTTGGCACAACAACAAGTCTTTCTTGTCATCCGGATCCTTGTCATTTATTAGAACTTGCAGATCTAACCATACCACGCATAGCTGAGGCATTTGACCAAAACGGAAGCCCGATTATTGATGCAAGTACAGGACAAGCCATACAAGCTGTAAACGAATTATTTTTCAATCAACGCACCGGAGAATATTTTAATTATGAAAATCCTCCGAGTCAAGGACTCTTAGTAGGTGATGTTATACAGATGGCTACCAAGGTTTACAATCAATTTGCTGAAACCGAATGCGATCTTGGCGCGAGTGCGCCACCAACTGCTACTGATGCAAAATTAAATGTTTCTGGTTCTCCATATCCTGAACTTAATGGGACATTTCAACTCAATAGTATGCCCACACCAACTATACCTATGAACTCTAATGGTTTTACAGCTACAATCTTTCAGCTTGCTACTCCAGGTTATTATTCAGTTAATATGAATGCTAACAAAGGAAGAACAATCCCAGAGCATAGCTATAACAATAACTTTTATGCTGGAGATCAAGGCAATTATAGTAGAGGTTCATTTATATTTTTTGTTGAAGAAAATACTGAAAACAGAAACAGTAGCACATTTAGCGGATTTAAAGTTGAAAGTTTGGCTCCACAAACTATTGAAGACGTAAAAGCTATGGACATTTATAAGTTTGTGCATTCTGAAGCTTATACAGAATGGATTCTCAATAAATATAAGCGTTAGAATATTTCGAAATTTAATAGACAAAAAAAAAGAGCAGTTAATTAACTGCTCTTTTTTTAATTGCTTTCTTCTTATTAATTCACTTCAGGCAAATGACTGTACTTTTTACTGTACTCTAACATTTGCTCAGGAAAACCAGTAGGTTGTTCAATTTTAAATGCTGTAATGTTACCATCAGCATCCTTAGCTGGCATAATCACCGGATTTACAAATCCGCTATAAGGAGCAGATGTAAATTGCTTATTACGCTCTAAAACCTCAGCATGTATTGCCTGATCTACCTTTACACCATAACCTTCTACCAAAGCTTCAACGGCAGCATAGTCTCCTTCAGACTTAATACGCTGCGTTTCTCTCAACAACTCACCAAAAATTTCTCTTAACTTTTCGTAATCGTTGATGTTGAAATAGGTCTTGCCATCTCTGGTTACTTTTTCAATCACATTATCGGCTTTTCCTCTTTCGTAAGCCCAAGCACTTACCCACTGACGGTTTCTCATGTGTGCTTCTTCAACATCGTCACCAAGATTTAAACGAATCAATTGTGTCATCAAACCATTTCTAATGTAACCATCAAAAGCAGCTTTTCCGACAGCTTTCCAATCTTCAACTAAACCAAGTTCCTGTAATTTTGGACTGTATAAATAGTATAATCCAACTAAATCAGCTCTACCTTCTTCTAAAGTAGAAGCATAATTCTTTAAGGTTTCCTTGGTTTCACCAACTCCTGGATTTAATTGCCCAGATGCATGACCAATAACCTCATGTAAAGCCGTATGCAACTTATCAGCAAGTTGACCATGTTCTTCTTCTAGTTTTAACTCTTCATCGTCGTGAACGAATTCTTTTAATCGTCCTCCGCTACCAGCATTATTATAAGCATTAATAATATTTCCAAGCGAAACAGACTTACTTCCTACTTCTTTTCTAATCCAGTTAGAGTTTGGTAAGTTAACACCAATTGGAGTGCTTGGGGACGCATCACCAGCTTCACCAGCTACAGTCACAACTTTATAAGTTACACCTACAACACTATCCTTTTTATGCTCATCCATAAGCGGTGAATTGTCTTCAAACCATTGTGCATTGTCTGATAACACCTTCATTTTTTGAGACATATCAAAATCATTGATCTGAACGATGGTTTCGTAAGAACCTGTATAACCCAATGGGTCATTGTAAACCTCAATAAAACTATTGATGTAATCTACATTTCCTGCAGTAGCTTTAGTCCAAGCTACATTATAATCGTCCCAAGTCTGTAAATCACCTGTTTTGTAATATTGTATCAACAGACCAATAGCATCACCTTGCGCTTTGTTTTCGGCAACACCTTGTGCTTTCTCTAACCATTTTACAATTTCATCAATCGCGGAGCCGTATAAGCCTCCTGATTTATAAACCAGTTCTTTTACTTCTCCGTTTTCCTTAACCAATTTGGTATTGATACCATAAGCCAAAGGTCTATCTGGGTCTGGAGACTTCTTATTCTTATAAAATTTTTCTACATCAGCATTGGTAACGTTTGGTCCGTAAAAATTGACTGCAGATAGTGCTACATTGTCCACATCTTTAGCTTGATTTACTTTTTTCATGTCCTTATCATTAAAGATAACATCAAAAGCTTCACCATCTAATTTTGTGTTGGTCGCTAAAAACAACTCATTAAGATAATCCTTATCAAAGTCTGGCTTTAGCTTATCGTTAGAATAGTGATGATGGATACCGTTGCTAAACCACACACGTTTTAGGTAAGTTTCAAAAGCCTTCCAATCATTAGTAGTTTTATCCCCTTTGTAGTTTGTATAAACATTCTCTAAAGCTTTTCTAATCTTAAGATTGTGTCTGTAGTTTTGGTCCCACATAATATCACGACCAGCCAAACCAGCTTCAACGAGGTAGTACACTAATTTTTGTTCGTTTAAGCTTAGGTTTTCCCATCCTGGAATTTGATAACGTAAAATTTTAATATCAGCAAATTGCTCTACATTATAGTCAAAATCCTTTTCGGTTTTTTCCATGGAATTCTTATCCACAGGCTCTTTTGAATCGTCTTTACATGACCATGCAAAAGCCATAAAAAGGCAGATTATAAATATCGATTTTAGTTTCATGTTGTTAGTTTTTTTTGATTTTACACAAATGTAATATTTATATCACAAATTAGTATCTTTGAATACTAACTATAATTAACCACAGCATGAAAGCTCTAAAATTCATCTTATTATTCTTACTCATAGCAATAATTGGATTCGCCATTTACATCGCAGTACAACCAAATTCTTTTGAGGTTACAAGGACAAAAACCATTAATGCTCCTCAACCGGTGGTTTATAATGAAGTTATTGATTTTGAAAATTGGGAGGCCTGGTCTGCTTGGGTAGAAGAAAGACCAGAAACCAAAATTACTTTAGGTGAACAAACTGATGGTGTTGGTGGAAATTATATGTGGGAAGATGAGGATGGTATCGGTAGAATGAAGACCGTAGATGCTGACCCATTTAGCTCTATAACCCAAGAGATGCAATTTGAGGACTTTCCTAAATCTAAAGTCGTTTGGCAGTTTGAATCTAATGATAAAGGCACCACGGATGTAACATGGAATATCTCTGGTGAAGATCTACCATTTGTGTTTAAAATGTTCTCCACACTGATGGGAGGTATGGAAAGCCAAATAGGTCCAAAATATGAGCGTAGTTTAACAATGTTAGACAGTGTTCTACAGGATAAAATGAACGTTTACAGTATTGATGTAGAAGGAGTCACCCAACATAGCGGAGGCTATTATCTATATAAAACCACGTCTTGCAAAATGAGTGATTTTCAGTCTGAAATGCAGAAAGAATTCCCGAAAGTTGGTGCTTATGCTATAGCCAACAATATTACTTTTGCTGGTGCACCATTTGTACTTTATGAAAAGTGGGATGAAGAGAATAATGCGGTTATTTTCTCAGTATGTATTCCTACCAACTCAAGAATTATATCCAATGACCCAGAAATATTAACTGGTCAGTTAGAATCCTTTAAAGCAGTAAAAACTGTGCTTATGGGTAATTACGATAACCTAGAGGAAGCATGGGAAAAAACAATGACATACATCGAAGACAACAATTTAGAAACGGTTGATGGTGGATCTATGTTAGAAATTTACCCAACAGACCCTTCGTCAGTTCCTAATCCTGCGGATTGGAAAACCGAAATATACATTGAAGTAAAATAGATTTTGAAACAACTTCTTTTAGTTTTTGTAGGAGGTGGCTTTGGTAGCGTGCTTCGGTATGTTATTGGCAAATGGCTGAATACTTCTGATGGTGGCTTCCCTTATGGCACTTTCACAGCAAACATTGTAGGTAGTCTATTAATTGGAATTATTTTAGGCCTAGCGGCTAAAAACAATAGCCTTACCGAAAGCCAAACCTTATTGTTAGCCACAGGTTTTTGTGGTGGTTTCACGACATTCTCAACTTTTGCTTACGAAAATCAAGCGTTTTTAAAATCTGGAGACTTTACAAGTTTTGCGATTTATACTATTGCTAGTTTTGTTGTTGGATTCTTAGCAGTATTTTTAGGGTTATACTTTGTTAAAGCTTAATGCTTTTTAAATGCTTTTACACCAGCTTTAACTTCTGTGGCTAAATAATTTTCTCTCGGCACAATTGGGCAAGAGTATTTCTCATCGTAAGCACAGTAAGGATTATAAGCGGTATTGAAATCAATGAAAAGTATATCTCCATCTGGGATCCGTAAATCGATATATCTTCCACCTGCATAACTACCACTGCCGTTAGTATCATCTAAAAATGGCAAAAACAAATAATCCTCATATCCTTCGGTGGTCATTGATTCTTTTCCTTGATACACATTGAGTTGATACATTTTACCTTTTAATTCAAACGACAGAATACCAAAAACGCGTTCTTCAGATTCGCGGTCTGTAGTAGTTTTCATTTTAAACCATTGGGTATCCGGTGTACGTTTTAAACTCGCTTTTACTACATAAGTAGAGTCATATTTATAAAAATCCAGACCAGTGAAATTCTTTCTGTCTTTATCCTTTAAAGGTGATTTTGAAGCATCCTTAAAATCAGCATTCATTTCCCTTTGCCATTCAGTTTCGCCACTCAGCATCTGTTTGTCTTGTGCACAACCAAGAGTAAACACCATTAAAAAAAGTAAAAGAAAACTCTTCATCTCTAATTATTTTAAAATTCAAAAATACAACTTATAGAATTTTATTGTAGCTTTGAGTAACTAATCAAAGTAAAACAATGTTACGCGTCAATAGATATACCAAGCAGAGAATCATGATTTCTTCAGAAAACATTCGGATGCATTATCTATTGTAGCTATACTTATATACTATTAAACAATATTTAAAAGTCCGACGATACCGTCGGACTTTTTACATTTATAACAACAACCAACATGAAAACATTATTTAGAAATTACTTCAACACATTTAGAGGACTCTCTAATGAAGTTTGGTGGCTTGCTCTCATAACGTTTATAAATAGAGCTGGTACCATGGTTATTCCGTTTTTAACCTTATACCTCACAGAAGACTTGTCTTTCTCATTTCCTCAAGTCGCGTGGATAATGAGTTGTTTTGGTTTAGGATCTGTGGTTGGTACATGGATTGGAGGAAAGTTAACAGACACAATTGGTTATTATAAAGTGATGGTGAGAAGTTTGTTGAGCACTGGTATCGTATTTATTGCGCTTCAGTTTTTAACAACATTCACTCAAGTTTGTGTTGGTATATTTTTGGTAATGGTTGTTGCCGACACATTTAGACCAGCAATGTATGTTGCAATGAGCGTTTACAGTAAACCTGAAAACAAAACAAGATCAGTAACGCTTATAAGACTAGCTATCAATTTAGGCTTTTCTGCTGGACCTGCAATTGGTGGAATAATCATTGCAACACTAGGCTATAGTGGTTTATTTTGGGTGGATGGCATTACGTGCATTTTGGCTACAATAGTTTTAATTCAAGTTTTAAATCCTAGAGTTGCAAAGCCATTAGACAATGAACTAACTCTTAATCCTGAATCGGCTTATAAAGATAGGCCTTACTGGGTATTTTTTCTAGCTATGCTTCTATTTGCTGTTATTTTTATGCAGTATTTCTCTACTATGCCTTTGTATTACAGGAATATTCATAAGCTTTCTGAAATTGAAATTGGTGTACTTTTAGGAATGAATGGATTCTTAATATTTGCATTAGAAATGCCTTTTATACACTGGCTCGAAAAGTGCAAATTCAATAAAATAAAACTTACACTGCTAGGGCTTGTGCTTACTGTTTTTAGTTTTTAGTATTAAACCTTTCTAATTGGATTGGTATATTGGTCATAGGTATGTTATTGATGACTGTTGGAGAAATGATAGGTTTTCCTTTCTCTAATGCATTTGCTATGGATCGATCCAAGAAAGGTAAAAAAGGGCAATACTTAGCCATGTACGTCATGGCGTTTTCGTTAGCAAGTGTTTTTGGACATAACGGAGGTATACAGCTTATTGATAAAATTGGATATGACAACACATGGTATGTTATGTGCATCTTAGGAGTTTTCGGTGTTATACTACTCTATTATTTAAATAGACTGTTAATATCAGAGCACAAATTATCCTAAAACTATTAATTGCTCTAAATTTATAAAATCTATGAAATCAACAGATTTAGACATCATCATAATAGGCGCAGGACCCATCGGAATTGCCTGCGCCTTAGAATGTAAAAAACAAAACTTGAACTATCTGGTCATTGAAAAAGGAGCACTAACCAATTCGCTTTTTAATTACCCATTGAATATGACGTTTTTTTCAACTTCCGAGAAGTTGGAAATTGATAATATTCCGTTTATAAGCAATAATCCTAAGCCCAATAGAAATGAAGCTTTAGAGTATTACCGAAGGGTTACCACCTCTAATCAGCTCAACATAAACCTGTACGAAAAGGTGGTTTCTATAGAAAAGCACAACGATGATTTTCAAGTAGTTTCAGACCAACAGCAATACAGCGCCAATAAAGTGATTATCGCAACCGGATTTTACGACATCCCAAATTATTTAAATGTACCTGGCGAGGATTTACCAAAAGTCTTTCATTATTATAAAGAGGCGCATCCTTTCACTTTGCAAAATATTACAGTGGTAGGTGCGAGTAATTCTGCCGTCGATGCCGCATTGGAAATTTACAGAAAAGGTGGAAACGTCACAATGATCGTGAGAAAAGAAGCTATTGGTGAACGTGTAAAATATTGGGTGCGACCAGATATTCTTAACCGTATAGAAGAAGGGAGCATAACGGCTTATTTTAATTCCGAAATCAAAGAAATTAAGCTCAATGAAATTATAATTGAAACTCCCGAAGGTGAAAAGATTCTTCCTAATGACTATGTCATCGCTTTAACAGGTTACCGACCAAATTTTAAGTTTTTGGCAGACGCTGGAATTGAATTTTCAAAGGACGAAAAACATATTCCAAACTATAATTCTGAAACAATGGAATCTAACGTTGAAGGGCTATACCTCGCTGGAGTCATTTGCGGAGGCATGGAGACGCACAAATGGTTTATTGAAAATTCGAGAATCCATGCAAAAATTATTGCTAACCATATAAAAAACAACCTGAACATATGAAACATGCAATATTACCTTTAACTATCTTGTTTTTGCTTTTGGGCTGTAATGATTCCACTAAAGAAAAGCCTCTCGACAACGGTAGAGATGATAGTAAAACCAAGGAATTTCCAAAGTTAGAACCCAACCGTTACAATGTTGCATTCCTTATAATGGATGGCGTTTATAACACAGAACTCACGGCACCTTTTGACATCTTTCAACATACTGTATTTAGAGACAGCATTAAAGCCATGAATGTCTTTACCGTTGCCAATACAGAGGAGCCAATTACATCATTTGAAGGTATGAGAATACTTCCAGATTTTAATTATGTAAAAGATTCACTTCCAAAAATCGATATTCTGGTTGTACCAAGTGCTCAGCATCATTTAGATACCGATTTGGAAGATGAAGTGATGCTAGATTTTGTTAGGAAAGTTGACAAAGAAGCACAATATATAACTTCGCATTGTGACGGAGCTTTTGTACTCGCCAAAGCTGGATTGTTGGATGATGTTGTTTCTACGACATTCCCTAGTGATATTGACCAAATGCGAGACATGTTTCCTAAATTGGATATTAGAAAGGATGTACTATTTGTTCATGACGGTAAGTATATCACCTCAGCAGGAGGAGCAAAATCGTTTGAAGCTGCATTGTATTTAAGCGAACACCTTTACGGAAAGGATATTGCTGAGTCATTAGCAAAAGGATTGGTTATTGATTGGGATTTAAAGAACGTACCACATCTAAAAATCGAGTGATCTAACAGTCTAATTTTCTATTTTAACGGTTTCACTTCACTGTGTTTAACAACGTGTGATAGCACGATTTGTGTTTTGGTTTCACCATAAGAAATCAATTGGTCAATGAAAGACTCGAGATGCTTTTGGTTTTTTAGGACCACTTCCATGACTATGTTTTCATTACCTGTAATCCGATAGCAATTGACGACTTCATCATAGGTTTTTACTTTTTCCAGAAACGGTTTTAGCATTCCCATAAACGCACGAAGAGTAATAAGCGCCTTTAATTGATAACCAGCTTCAAAAGGCGAAACAAAGGTGGTGTATCCTTGTATAATTTCGGCATCCTCCATCTTTTTAATACGCTCACTTACAGCTGGTGAGCTTATCCCAACACGTCTTCCAATCTCTGCATTAGACATACGCGCATTCTGCTGAAGACACTTTAATATCTTCCAATTTAAGCTATCTATACTCATTTAAAGAAATTAACCAATAATTAACTAAATTTTAAAGTAAATATACTATTTTACTTTAAATACTAAATTAAAATATCAATTCTACTCCGTAAATTCGTAACAATTGCTATTGAAAAATGAATTATAACCTACCATCACATCTTTCGGATTTGCCTATATATAAAAAGGCAATGGACATTATTATGTTGTCTCGAAGTATTTCTACCTATTTAAATCAGGATTTATGCTATTTAAATGAAGATGGTACTGAGGATAATGATATTTATTTCTCTGGTGATATTGTTCAACAATCGACTAATCTCGCTCCGGAAATTATCAATGCGGAGCGCGAACGCTATTCTGATAAAAAACACAAACATTTAGAAAGCTTAGATCGATTGACTTCAAAATTATACAGTAATTGCAGACGATTAGAACGTTCTAAAAGTAACGGGAAAGATTATTTACCTATTCTTAAAGGAGAACTTAAAACGTTTAGAAAACTACAGCGCAGTTGGATGTTGACACTCTAAGACTATTGCTTAATTAGTTGTGCGTTATGCATAAACGCATTCTGGTAATTCTTAATACGAGAATTCATTTCATCTGCAATAATTACGTACTGACATTTTCTAAGACTTTCAGATAGTCGCAAAATATGATTGTAAGCATTATTAGCGCCCAAATAATCTGCATCTTCAATAGCAAATAACTGAATTTCGCCAAGATGAATACCATTTAAAAAATACAATTTACTTAAGCGTGAAGGTGTAGCAATAACGATATCTTGTCCGTAATAGACTTCTTCTTTTTGCTTTTCAATATCGTATTCATCGTAAAGTGCATAGACTCTAAGATCTGTATTATTGGTGAATTTTTCGTAGTCCTCTTTTAAAATTATTGCATCAGCTTTATCTTTTACAACGATTATGGCACGTGGTGAATCTTCAAAAGCTGCTGCTTTCAATTTATGGATTGTAGCAATTATAAGTGCTGTAGTCTTTCCACTTCCTTTTGGCGCAATGATGTATGCGTCAGTACCACCTTTTAGTGTAGGCAACACTTTCTTCTGAAACGGATTTGAAGTTTCTAAACCAGCATTTTGCAATGCCTCTTTTAATAATGGGTGGAGTTTCTTGAAAGACATTAAATTAATTTGAATTAAAATTACTAGATCCCGAAATAAATTTGGGATAAGCGATATTCACACATTTTTTTCTCTACCCTTAAAAATTAGGCGATTTGAGATACTTCGACTGCGCTCAGCATAAGCGATTCACTCACTTTTTCTGAAAAAGAAAAAGTGGTTCTCTGCTTACATATTTCTCCTATATTGTCCACCAACTTCAAATAAGGCTGATGTAATTTGTCCAAGAGAACAGACTTTACAAACTTCCATTAAGGCTTCAAAAATATTTTTGTTATTGATGGCTTTATGCTGTAATTCTTTTAGTAACTCATCTGTGTCATGAGCCTTGTGCAAATGCTCTAAAGTCTTAATCTGAAATTCTTTTTCTTCCTCAGTTGCTCTAATCACTTCAGCTGGTTGAACTGTTGGTGAACCTTTACTACTCAAGAAAGTATTTACGCCAATAATCGGAAATTCACCATTATGCTTCAAGGTTTCGTAATACAAACTCTCTTCTTGTATTTTAGAACGTTGATACATGGTTTCCATGGCTCCTAATACACCACCACGTTCTGTAATTCTGTCAAACTCTGTTAATACGGCTTCTTCAACCAAATCCGTTAATTCTTCAATAATAAACGAGCCTTGTATTGGATTTTCGTTCTTAGCTAAGCCTAATTCTTTATTAATGATTAACTGAATGGCCATTGCTCTGCGAACCGATTCCTCAGTTGGTGTAGTAATGGCTTCGTCGTAAGCATTAGTATGCAGTGAATTACAGTTATCGTATATCGCATATAGTGCCTGAAGCGTAGTTCTTATATCATTAAAATCAATTTCTTGGGCATGTAAACTACGTCCGGAAGTCTGAATGTGATATTTCAACATCTGCGCTCTAGGATTTGCACCGTATTTATGTTTTAAGGCTTTTGCCCAAATCTTTCGTGCTACACGACCAATCACTGCATATTCTGGATCGATACCATTTGAGAAGAAGAAGGATAAGTTTGGGCCAAACTTATTAATGTCCATCCCTCGACTTAAGTAATATTCCACATAAGTAAAGCCATTCGCGAGTGTAAATGCCAATTGCGAAATCGGATTGGCGCCAGCTTCGGCAATATGATAACCAGAAATGGATACCGAATAAAAGTTACGGACCCCATTCTCAATAAAATACTCCTGAACGTCACCCATCAATCTTAATGCAAATTCCGTAGAGAAAATACAGGTATTTTGTGCCTGATCTTCTTTTAAAATATCTGCTTGAACCGTTCCTCTTACTTGAGCAATGGTTTTCGCTTTAATATCTTCATAGACATCCTTTGGTAACACTTGGTCACCTGTAACACCTAGAAGCATTAACCCTAATCCATCGTTACCTTCAGGAATTTCACCATTATAACTTGGTCTTGTTTTACCTTTATAGAGTTTTTCAATCTTTTGTTCTACCTCATTTTCCAGACCATTATCCTTGATATAAATCTCGCATTGCTGGTCAATAGCGGCATTCATAAAGAAACCTAATAACATAGGTGCAGGTCCATTAATCGTCATACTCACAGAAGTCATAGCATCTGCTAAATTAAAACCGGAATATAGTTTCTTAGCATCATCTAAACAGCAAATACTTACACCTGCATTACCAATCTTTCCATAGATGTCTGGTCTGTAATCTGGATCGTTTCCGTAAAGTGTTACACTATCAAACGCCGTAGATAATCGTTTTGCTGGCAATCCCATACTCACGTAATGAAAACGTCGATTGGTACGTTCTGGCCCACCTTCACCTGCAAACATTCTGGTTGGATCTTCACCTGTTCTTTTAAATGGATATAATCCTGCTGTATAAGGGAATTCACCAGGAACATTTTCCTGTAAACACCATCTTAAAACATCTCCCCAAGCTTCATACTTTGGTAATGCCACTTTAGGAATATCGGAATGCGAAAGTGATTTGGTATGTGTTTCAATTTTTATTTCTTTATCTCTTACTTTAAAGGTATAGACAGGGTCTTTGTAACGATTGACTTTTTCGTCCCAGCCTGTTATAATTTCCCAATTGTATGGGTCTAGATTTAGTTTTACACGGTCGAATTCGGCAATCAACATTTTAATAAAATCTTTTTTGTCATCCTGAACTCCTGTGCTGAGCGTAGTCGAAGTATGTTTCAGGATTTCGTCCGAATTTAGTCCGTGCTTATCCATATGAGATTGCTTCGCTTCACTCGCAATGACGTCTAATACAGACTCTATAGTCTTATAAATACCATACAATTTTTGTGCAACCTCAACCTGAGCGTCTGCAGTTTTATCGTAAGCACGATTATTCTCAGCTATTTCAGATAAGTAACGTGTACGTGCTGGTGGAATTACAAAAATCTTTTCGCTCATTTCCTTAGAAATCTCGAAAGTCGATTTTAGATCGGCTTCAGTTTTTTCTACCAGCTTATCCATTATCGCTTTATAAAGCGTGTTCATTCCTGGATCATTAAACTGAGAAGCAATGGTTCCAAAAACTGGCATGGTATCTGGGTCAGCGTGCCACATATTATGGTTACGCATATATTGTTTCTTCACATCACGAAGCGCATCCAAAGCACCACGTTTGTCGAATTTGTTAATGGCTACCAAATCAGCAAAATCGAGCATGTCAATTTTTTCAAGTTGCGTAGCCGCACCAAATTCTGGAGTCATGACATAAAGCGATACGTCACTGTGTTCTAATATTTCGGTATCGGATTGCCCAATACCAGAAGTTTCTAGAATTATTAAATCGTATTCTGCAGCCTTCAGTACTTCAACAGCTTCGTTGACATACTTAGATAATGCTAAATTAGATTGACGTGTTGCCAAACTACGCATATAAACACGAGGAGAATTAATCGCATTCATACGGATTCTATCTCCCAATAATGCTCCACCTGTTTTTCGTTTTGAAGGATCCACAGACACCAATCCAACAGTTTTCTCTGGAAAATCTATAAGAAAACGTCTTACTAATTCGTCAACTAATGACGACTTCCCTGCTCCTCCTGTTCCCGTGATTCCTAGAACCGGTGTTTTGGAATTCTTGTTTTTAGCATGAATAGTTTCAAGAGCGTCTTTTGCAACATCAGGGAAATTTTCAGCAGAAGAAATAACACGTGCAATGTCTTTTGAATTTTTCTTATGCAAAACTTTCACTTCTCCATTGAGCTGATCACCTATGGCGAAATCAGATTGTTTTACCAAATCATTAATCATGCCTTGTAAGCCCATTTCTCTTCCATCATCTGGAGAATAGATTCTGGTGATTCCATAATCCATTAACTCTTTGATTTCTTCAGGAAGAATAACTCCACCTCCACCACCGAAGATTTTTATATGGCCTGCTCCTTTTTCCTGAAGCAAATCATACATGTATTTAAAATACTCATTATGTCCTCCTTGGTAGGATGTCATAGCAATCGCATTTGCATCTTCCTGTATGGCTGTATTTACTACTTCCTCAACACTTCTATCATGTCCTAAATGAATCACCTCAACTCCTGTAGATTGTATAATTCGACGCATTATGTTTATAGCTGCGTCATGTCCATCAAAAAGTGATGCTGCTGTTACAATTCTAACTTTATGTTTTGGTTTATATGGTGTGACTTGTTCCATTCGTAAAAATATCGCTTAATTGAGCAGCAAATTTACGGAATATTCAAAAAATCTAAGCATTAATTGGTAATTATCTAAATCATAAAAAGCATCAACAAAACTTAGTATTTTACCCTAATTTACAAACATATTAAGTTATAGGATATGCATAAAATCACTTTATTAATTCACTGTAAGGATCAACCAGGCATCATTGCTTCTGTCACTAATTTCATGGCATTGAACAATGGCAACATTGTATATATAGATCAACACGTAGATAGGGAGCAGAATATATTTTTTATGCGTCTTGAATGTGAGTTTAATTCCAGTTCTTTTTCTATTGAAAGTTTTAAAGAATTATTTAAGAATGCCCTCGTAGATAAATTCAACTTAAAATGGCGCATGTATTTAGCCGACAGAAAGCCAAGAATGGCATTGTTTGTATCCAAGTATGACCATTGCTTGTATGATATCTTAGGCAGATACAATTCTGGTGAGCTTAATCTGGAGATTCCCTTTATTTTAAGTAATCATAATGACTTAGAGCCTATTGCTAAAAGTTTCAAAATTCCTTTTTTCCATGTCCCAGTTACAAAAGCCACCAAACAAAAGGCTGAATTTAAGCAACTAGAATTGCTAGAATCCCATAAGGTGGATTTTATCGTTTTGGCCCGATATATGCAAATAGTTTCAAATCTTTTAATTGATAAATTTCCAAATAAGATAATCAATATTCATCATTCGTTTTTACCCGCTTTTGTGGGTGCCAAACCCTATCATTCTGCATATAAAAGAGGTGTGAAAATTATCGGAGCTACAAGTCATTACATCACTGAAGAATTAGACGCTGGCCCAATTATAGAACAAGATGTTGCTCACGTATCTCATTCGTACTCCATAAAAGATTTAATTGCAAAAGGGCGTGATTTGGAAAAGATTGTGCTTTCTAATGCGATAAAGCTTCATGCCAACAGAAAAGTAATGGTGTTTAATAACAAAACTGTTATTTTTTCTTGAGTCTATAAATCAAAATTATCTCCGCGTTTTGCGAATCTAAAGCCCAAATTGCGAATACTATCTTTTAATCTATTTTGGTCTTTTAATGCTGGATTAGTATGATTAAAGTGGATGAAATGTACTTTCTGCTTAGTTTCCATTGTCTCGTCCTCAAACAATGTCGTTGTTTCGGTGATAAATGGATGGGGAATTTCGCTCATATCTCTTTCTAATTCACCACTGTTAAAAAATGAAGCGTCTAAAAAAGCGTAATCCACTTTCTTAACTTCTTCTACAATGTTTCTATTCCACTTATGCCATTTGTCAATATCTGGAATGAACAATGCGGATTTGTTTTTACCCTCTATTTTATAACCTACCGTTTCGGAGTATTCATCTCGATGCGGCACTTGTATAGGCAAAACTTTTAATTTGCTGTTCAGGTTTACAGTCGAGTCAGCTTTTAAGGACTTCAACTCAATATTATTTAGTTCTACCAACTGGTTCCAAGGTCCATTGGTTTCTAAATAGGTTTTCATTTTAGTCATGGTATAGACAGGGATATTTTTAGCTCCCATAGCTTCACGGCCCAACTGCATTAGCCCTGTATAATGGCCAATATGTGCATGGGTTAGAAAAATGCCGTCAATTACTTTGCCATTATCTAAATGCTTTTCTTTTAAAATCTGGGTTTGTTCTGTAATATCTGGAGTTGCATCAAATAGCCATTTTTTATTGAACTCTATATCCACTAGACCCAAACACGATACAAGTTTCTTTGATTCTTTACCACTATAAAAGGCCATACAGCATTTTTTTTCACAATTAATCTGAGGAAAACCTGCATCTTGGGCTACACCCAAAACAGTAATATACTGTTGTGATTTTATCTTTATAGCTTTACTCGCAACCTCAATGCTTTCTTCTGGTTTTTGGTGGCACGCAAATACCAAAAGAAATAATATTAGGCTTGAATATTGAAACGTTTTCATGTGTAACATATATCTTTGTTAAAGATAAAACTTAAAGCCATGATAAAAAGGATTTTTGCTCTTCTTATAATTTTTAGCTTGACTGCTTGTGCAGAACTACAGGATGTTATAAATAAACTACCAGAAAGTGATGAAATTAGCAATGCCGATATGGCTGCAGGATTACGACAAGCACTGGATTTTGGAATCGATAAACAAGTTACAAAATTGACTCAAAAAGATGGTTTCTACAAAAATGAACTCGTTAAGATTTTATTGCCTGAAGAATTGCAGAAAGTTGATGATGCATTACGCGCAGTTGGGCTGAGCAGTTTAGCAGATAGCGGTATAAAAGCACTTAACAGAGCTGCTGAAGATGCCGTTATGGAAGCAACTCCTATATTTGTAAATGCAGTAAAGGACATTACATTCAATGATGCAAAAAATATTCTTTTAGGAGAAGATGATGCCGCAACAGAATACTTAACATTAAAAACACAAACTCAACTTTACAACAAATTTAAACCAGTAATCAATAATTCGTTCAGCAAAGTTGGTGCTGATCAAATCTGGACAAATCTCATTACTAAGTACAATAACCTTCCGTTAACCAATGATGTTAATCCAGATCTTACCGATTACGTAACGTCAGAAGCCCTAGAAGGTGTATATACTATGATTGCGGTTGAAGAGAAAGAAATTAGAAACAAAGTGTCTTCGAGAACGACGGATTTGTTGAAGAAAGTTTTTGCTCTACAAGATTAATTTGTTGCTCTTTTGATTAAAAATATGGTTTCGTGTTATTTTATTTATTAATTTAAATACTTAATTAATAAATCAATCGAAGTGGCCAATTTAGATCGATTGCTCCAAAAAAAGACAAAACTAAAGCAGCAATACAAGCAGCTAATTGAAGATGCCTATAATCTTAGGCAAACCGACCACGCTTTAAGTGATTTTTCTGAATACCAAGCCACTAAAGTCCTCAACAAAATCAATAAGCTTAAATTTATGCTTAGAGATTCTAAACTAAAAGCCAATTAGTCTTTTCTTTTATACAAGCCGTCAAATGCAATTACGGTTTCAGATCCTTCGGTAATGGTTTCCCATAGTTGCCTTACGGTTCCATCTTTATTATCTGTCCAAGTCACACGGTGAAAAAAAGTTTTTCCTTCAGAATTGGTCTCATCATCAGTCCTCATTATCATTTGATTTCCGACCTTATTGCCTTTAAGGTGTAAACTTTGCCCTTTATTGTCCACCCAAATTTGTTCCCACTGCTTAGCTTTGTAATTATAGAAGTTGTTACTTGTGCCTGTATAACCAGGTGATGCACTCGTCCAGTTTTCTTGTAACACACATTTATCTTGAACTTTCTCAATTACATTTTCACCAGCTTTAGTTCCATCTGGATTTGTTACCTCCCAAGTGCCAATCCAAAAATCGAATTCTGAATGTTTGTCAGTACAACAAACACAAGGCGTATTTTGAGCAACCATTACTAGTGAAAATACTAGTGCAGCAATTAGGGTTATAAGTTTTTTCATGTTAATATTATTTCAACTAAGTTATTAAACTACATTTAATTATAAGCTAATATTAACATAACATTGATTACAAAGAATGTCAGCATCTTTGTAACGCAAAAGAGAGTAAGTCTTAAAAGAGATTACAAAAGTTAGTTAGGTAAAGGTCGGTATTTTAGTTAGGTACCGACTTTTTATTTTATACTATGTAGGGATTCAAAATATTTAAAAGCTTGTTGCAGCCGACTTCCGTACCAGGAAAACATCTCACCATCCACAATTTTTATTGTCTGTTGAGGAAAACGAGATTGTAACTCTAGAATATGCTTATCCTTAAAAGGAAAAGGCTCACTCGAAAGAAAAATAATATCGGCTTCTTTTAATTTTGAGCTGCTCAGTTCTATTTCTGGATAGCGCTGATCATTTTCAAAAACATTCTTAAAACCCGCTTCATAAAGCATATTGTCAATAAAGGTATTTGAAGCGGAAACCATCCATGGGTTCTTCCAGATAAAGTATGCGACTTTGGGTCGCTGTTTACCCGTTATTTTTTCTTGAAATTGCTTACGGTGGTTTTTAATCTTGGTAATAATTTCAGATGTTTTAGCCTCTACTTTAAATATACTACCATACATTTCAATAAGCTCAAAACAGTCCTCAAGATTATAAATATCACTAATATGAACTGGAGCTGTAGACGCAAACTCATCAATTATTTTTTTAGTATTCTCTTCTTTATTACAAAGAATAATATCTGGCTTGAGCGCTTTTATTTTTTCGATATTGATTTGCTTTGTACCACCTACAACTGTTTTGGTTTTTTTGAGGTGTTCTGGGTGAACACAAAACTTGGTAATACCGACGATTGAAGCTTCTAAACCTAAATCGACCAACAATTCTGTTTGGGAAGGCACTAACGAGATGATTCGTTTTGGTGTTTCAGTTATTTGAAGTTTTCTATTGAGTTGGTCGATATATGGCATTTCAAAAAAATGAAGCAATCTGTCTATTAGTAGACAGACCTTTTAATTATAATTGTATTTTACGAGATTACCACGTCGCTTCGCTTCTCGCAATAACAGTCTAATTATCATTTGGAATGGTGTTTCAATTCGGCTTCCATCTGTAATTGTAATTCTTTAGCTTTTTTCGCAGCCGCTAATGCAAAGTCTTCTTCATGGGAGGCGTAAATAATACCGCGTGAAGAGTTTATCAATAACCCAATGGAATCGTTCATTCCATATTTACAGACGTCTTGAAGATTTCCTCCTTGTGCCCCAACACCTGGCACCAATAAAAAACTATCTGGAACAATTTTACGAATATCAGCCAAATACTCTGCCTTGGTCGCACCAACAACATACATTAAATTTTCTGAGTTCTTCCAAGATTTTGAGGTTTCCAAAACTTGTTTGTATAACTCTACTCCTTCAACTTCCTTGGTCTGAAAATCAAAAGCTCCTTGATTAGAAGTCAATGCTAAAAGTATAGTATGTTTATCTTCAAAAGCTAAAAAAGGTTCTACTGAATCTTTACCCATATATGGTGCTACGGTTACGCTATCAAATCCTAAATCCTCAAAAAAGGCTTTGGCGTACATAGTGCTAGTATTACCAATATCTCCTCGTTTTGCATCTGCAATGGTGTGTATTTCTGGATGATTCTCATTAAGATAGTTAATCGTCTTTTCTAAAGCTTTCCAGCCTTTAAGTCCATAAGCCTCATAAAACGCTGTGTTGGGTTTGTAAGCCACACAGAGGTGATGTGTTGCATCAATAATGGCTTTATTAAAAGCAAAGATTGGATCTTCTTCTTTTAGTAAGTATTTAGGGATTTTATTTAAGTCGACATCCAATCCTATACAGAGGAAGGATTGCTTTTTTTGGATTTGGTTTGTTAGTTGTTGTGTGGTCATTTATAAAAAAAGCCTCATAAAGAGGCTTGTATTTAAATTACATCATCACTAGCTTTTAACAACTCTGTGTTTTCAGCCAGCATTAATTCGTCTATTATTTTCTGAATATCGCCATCAATGATATTTGATAAATCATAAAGGGTTAATCCGATTCTATGGTCCGTAACACGTCCTTGAGCATAATTATAAGTTCTAATTTTAGCACTTCTATCTCCAGAACTCACCATACTTTTTCGTTTAGCAGAATCTTCTTCTCGTTGCTTTTCGAGCTCTCTTTCGTACAAACGCGATCGTAAAACCTTTAAAGCTTTCTCTAAATTTTTATGTGATGATTTTTGATCTTGGCAGCTCACAATCATACCTGTTGGCTCATGGTGCAACTTAATTGCTGAATATGTAGTATTTACCGACTGACCTCCTGGACCTGTTGATGTTGTACGCTCTATACGTACTTCTGTCATATCGAGTTCAAAATCAATTTCTTCTGCTTCTGGTAATACCATAACGGTTGCTGCACTGGTATGCACACGACCTTGAGTTTCTGTTTGCGGTACACGTTGTACGCGATGAACACCTGCTTCAAACTTTAAAGTTCCATACACATCTTCACCAGAAACTTCAAATATAATTTCTTTAAATCCGCCAGAGGTACCATCACTTTGAGATACTACATCGACCTTCCAGCCTTTATCACTACAGTATTTTGAATACATTCTAAACAAATCACCTGCAAAAATACTGGCTTCGTCTCCACCTGTTCCGGCACGTACTTCTACCACCACATTTTTAGCATCATCTGGGTCTTTTGGTATTAGCATAAAACGAATCTCTTCTTCTAATTTCTCTATAGACTCCTTGGCTTCTTCGAGTTGCATTTTTGCCATTTCTACCATTTCATCATCAGAACCATCAGCAATAATTTCTTCAGCTTCTGAAAGATTTTCCAAAGCTTCTTTATAAGCTTCTCCTTTATCTACAATGAGCTTAAGATCTTTATATTCTTTCATCAGCTTAGTATAACGCTGTTGATCTGATATAATATCGGGTTGAATAATAAGGTCATTAACCTCATCGAATCGCTGTTTTACAATCTGTATTTTCTCTAACATCTATCTTCAAAAAATTGAATTTCAAAAGTACGATTTTTTATGGATTTTATTGGAACTGTATTTTGTACAGAATTAAGAAAATATTTTTAATTGTTTTAGCGTTGTATATTATATGCTTAGGCAGTTAAGGTCCATACTAAACTATTACAAGCCGCTTGCTTTATGGTCATTTTTAGTGACCTTGGCTATTACTATTATTAATCCTGAATTAATATTAGCGCTCTGCACTAAATTGTTTTTGGTTTTTTTATTGTGGATAATGATCAGTGACAGAAAGCTAAGGCAACGTTTAAAATTCTATAGAATAAGAGGCGTTTCTAATCTGAAGTTTTTTGGCACTATTTTTATTTTGGATAGTGTCATCACCTGTACTTTTTTACTTCTTATAAAAGGATTTATCTAAGACTTACTGACTACTCCAATAATGTTATCTAAATCCACAACAACACCTACACCTAGAATTTGTTTCCATTGTAGCCTTGGCCCTTCAATTAAAATTTCCTCATTGGTCATTTCGTTGATTTCAACTTTATTTTTAATGTCATTGTCATATCGTAAATGGGACCCAAATGTAGCTTTAACATATTGATTTACTTTCATATCTATGTTCAGTTCCCAATCAATATCAATATTACCAAAACTATTGAGGTAATCCGTATAGAGACGTAATAAGCTATTCACTTTTATATTTTCGAACAATTCTTCCTCAAACTGATTGGTCAGTAATATGCCCAACTCCCTTCTTATCTTTTGTCCATTTTGAAGAATATTACCCTCCATATCATAGATTGCAGGATCTACACCAAATGCTCCTCTATTAGCCAAATCTTCATCTAACACAAATGTCGTTTTTAAAGTAAATGGCGAGGCGTAAAAGGACATACGCTCAATATGCCTTCCATATTCCATACCTAAACCAAGAAACATATAGCCTGGTGCCATAAATCTTGAAATTGGCTCATCTCTATTCGGGTAGTTAAATCCATTTGAGAATTGTGTATTAAAACTAAACCTAGCTGAATAAAACCAATTGCTTTGAGGGTCTTTTTCGAGTCCGAAGTTGGAAATGACCTCTATGACATCCTCAGTTTTAAAAACGGATTCGCCTTCTTGCTTGTTTAAACCGTAGCGCATATTTATGGACGAATTCCAAAAATATTTCTCTTGTTTGTATTTTGCTGATGCCTTTCCGCTTATGATTCCGGAAATGGAATTGGTACCTCCAGCATTCCAGTTGGTAAAAGAAACTTGGTTAAGGTAAAGTCCGGCTTCTTTTTTAGTACGCCAACCCAATTGTATATCAGCATTCGTTTTCTTTTTAAAGAATAAGGAATCTGGTTGTGCCGATACTATAGTTGAAACAAAGATGATGCATACCGTCAGTAGGTATCTAAAATAACTATGCATGCCAAAAATTTATTTTAATAGGAAAACGTACCGTATTCGCTTTTAATAGTAAGTTGTTTTGTTTTTGAAGCCTCTACTCTACCAATGACCTTTGCATTGACATTAAAGGATTTTGAAATAGCGATGATGTCCTCAGCTACATCTGGTTTTACATAGAGCTCCATACGATGACCACAATTAAATACTTGATACATTTCTTTCCAGTCGGTTTTTGATTGTTCTTGTATAAGTTTGAACAACGGAGGAATACTAAACATATTATCTTTTACAATATGAAGATTGTCTATGAAGTGAAGAATCTTTGTCTGAGCACCACCACTACAGTGAATCATTCCGTGAATGGAATCACTCTTGTATTTATTTAATATAGCCTTTATGATAGGCGCATAAGTCCTTGTTGGTGATAATACCAATTTGCCTGCATCAATTGGGGAATCCTCAACTGAGTCTGTAAGTTTTGTATTTCCTGAATACACTAAGTCTTCTGGTACGGCTGCATCAAAGCTTTCAGGATATTTTTTGGCCAAGTATTTTGAAAACACATCATGTCTTGCAGACGTTAAGCCATTGCTCCCCATACCTCCGTTATATTCGGTTTCGTATGTGGCTTGTCCGAAAGATTCTAATCCTACGATAACATCATCTTCAGAAATATTAGCATTATCAATAACATCACTACGCTTCATACGCGCAGTTACAGTAGAATCTACAATTATTGTTCTTACCAAGTCACCAACATCTGCAGTTTCACCACCAGTAGAATGAATTGTAACTCCGAAGTTTTTTAAATCTTCAATTAATTCCTCAGTACCGTTTATAATCGCAGAAATAATCTCTCCTGGAATTAAATTTTTATTTCTTCCTATAGTCGATGACAACATAATATTATCAACTGCACCAACACAAAGTAAATCATCAATATTCATAATCAAGGCGTCTTGGGCAATACCTTTCCATACGGTAATATCTCCGGTTTCTTTCCAATACATATACGCCAACGATGATTTTGTACCAGCACCATCAGCATGCATTATAAGACAATACTCGTCGTCATTGGTTAAATAATCAGGAACTATTTTACAAAAGGCTTTAGGAAATAAGCCCTTGTCTATATTTTTTATGGCATTGTGCACATCTTCTTTAGAGGCTGAAACGCCTCTCTGTGCATATCTTTTGCTTACCGAATTACCCATTGAAGAATTTTATACTTGGTACTGCAAAAGTAAGAATTGATATTTATTATTTGATATAATTTGATTTAATAACTGTATCCACTTCTTCGAGCAGCTTTTCTTTCTTCTTTCCACCACCAAAATAGAGGTTTACTCCTATTCCAACTCTAAAAAAACTAATGTTACTTTCTTCCATTATAATAGGATTGGCCTCATTGGACGTTACGTAGTTGTATTCCCCAAATAATTTTATGCCAACTTTATCTAATGGTACAAACTCAATACCCAAACCACCTTGTACTTTAGCACCAGTAGTCTCAAAATCGTTGTCGGCATTGTAGCCATAGCCACCATAAATAAAAGGACTGATACTAGTATATGGGCTTATTAAATATTCGAGATTTAAATCAAAAGACATAAACCCTTGATGGAAAGCATCGTTAAATGCCAGATTGTATTTATTGTAAGTAAAGCTAATTCCTATTTGCTCAGTGATGAAGCGTTTGTAGCCTATTTTGAAGTAAATATCAGCTTCTGGTTGAGGGAAATCACCAGTGATAAGGGATGCGCCAATAGCCATATCAACCGCATTAGTGCCCCTTAAGTTAAAAAACTCTAGTTGCCTATATAATTTCTCATTGTCTTTCTTACCTTCCTCCTTTTGTTCTTGGGCGTTCGCAAAATCAAGTCCAAAAACAGCCAAAACTGCTATCAGAAAAACGTATTTATATTTTGTAATCATATAACCTTAGTTAGTAAATAAGCCTACGTCATTTAAGATTATGGAGCTGCGCAATATAGAAAAATATTATTCAAAACGTAAAAAAATCTAATATTTAGCTAATAAAATAGGATAAAACCAAACAAGCTGGTTTTATCCTATTTTATTCTAAATTGACAATTTTGCCTTTTAGTATTATCTTAGGTTTTAAGATTCCGTCTGTAGCTCTGGCTGAACATTTACAACCTCATCTTTGACAACATCTTTTATATTTTCAGAATTATCCTGAGAAAGAATTAATGTCGCGCCCACAAGAATAGCTACACTGAGTAGTAACTTCTTCATTTTTACAAATATTGATTAATAGCACTACAAACATACTAAATTTACTCATTGTAAAGATGCAGAATCACTGTTTTTTAACAACAATACATAGGCTTTTCGACAATTAGGCAGATGCAATCGACGAACTGCACAAAACCTATAATTTAAAACTTAGTCAACTACGTATTATTACGTATATGTTAAGATATAATTATGACTTCATTAACACTTTATAGCAATAATATGCTATTTGGTAAACAACAGCTCTCTATATTTTGTCAATGGCCACAGCTCATCATCAATCATAAGTTCTAATTTATCACTATGATATCTAATTTCATCAAATAAGGATTTCACCTTTAAACTATAGCCATTGGCTTTCTTTTCAATATTGGTTTGCTTATTCAATGACCTTCTTTCATCTGTCATTTTGGTTACTAATGAATTTATAGCTTCAATGTGTTGCGAAATTTGTTCAATCAATGCGAGTTGCTCCTTTGCAAAGTCCTTAAATTTAGAGCCATAAATGGTCTTAAGCCCTGTGACGTTTTCAATCAATATGTTTTGATATCTCACGGCAGTCGGTACCACATGATTTCTGGCAATATCACCAAGAACCCTACTTTCAATTTGAATGTGAAGAATATATTCTTCCATTTCAATCTCGTAACGTGCCTGCGCCTCAACCTTATTCATAACTCCCATGCTCTCAAAAAGTTCAAGAGATGGTTTAGCCACCTTTACTTTTAGAGCTTCAGGAGTGGTTTTATTATTACTCAATCCACGCTTTTTAGCTTCCTTTTCCCATTCTTCGCTATACCCATTACCTTCAAAAAGAATGCTCTTTGATGTTTTAATATACTCTCTCAGCACGTTAAAAATAGCGTCATCCTTTTTCATGGTCTTTTTATCAATCAAGGCATCTACTTCAGCTTTAAAATCTATCAATTGTTTTGCAACAATTGTATTTAAAACTGTCATAGGATTAGCACAGTTAGCCGTTGAGCCAACAGCTCTAAATTCGAATTTATTACCAGTAAAGGCAAAAGGCGAGGTTCTATTTCTATCAGTATTATCTAACAATATCTCAGGTATTTTACCAACCACGTTCAGTTTTAAATCCGTTTTCTCCTGTGGAGATAATTTTCCTTTGGTAACGGTTTTCAGTTCCTCGAGAACTTTTGTCAATTGTGCGCCTATGAATACAGATATAATAGCAGGTGGAGCTTCATTTGCACCCAACCTATGGTCATTACTTGCAGACGCAATTGCTGCCCTCAACAATTCTTCATGAGTTTGAACTGCCTTAATGGTATTAATGAAAAAAGTTAAAAACTGAAGATTACTCATTGGTGTTTTCCCTGGTGATAACAGGTTTACTCCAGTATCTGTACTCAGACTCCAGTTATTATGTTTGCCAGACCCGTTGACACCTGCAAAAGGTTTTTCGTGCATCAATACTTTTAGACTATGACGTTCGGCAACTTTGTGCATTACATCCATTAACAACGAGTTATGGTCTACCGCTAAATTCGCTTCCTCATATATAGGAGCGAGTTCAAATTGATTTGGAGCCACTTCATTATGTCTTGTCTTAACAGGAATACCCAAAAGCATACATTCGTTTTCCAAATCGCGCATATACGACATGGCTCTATTTGGTATGGTACCAAAATAATGGTCATCGAGCTGTTGACCTTTCGCTGGTGAATGGCCCAAAAGCGTTCTACCTGTCAGTACAATATCTGGTCGTGATGCTGCAAGTGCATTATCTATTAAGAAGTATTCTTGTTCCCAACCTAGAGACGCATTTACCTTTTTTACATTCTTATCAAAGTACTTACAAACATCAACCGCTGCATTATCCACGGCCTGAAGTGCTCGTAACAATGGTGTTTTATAATCCAAGGCTTCACCTGTATAGGCCACAAAAACTGTTGGGATACATAATGTTGTACCATATATAAAAGCAGGTGATGTTGGGTCCCAAGCTGTATATCCTCTAGCTTCAAACGTATTTCTTATGCCACCATGTGGAAAACTGGATGCGTCAGGTTCTTGTTGTACCAATTGCCCTCCTCCAAATTTTTCAATCGCCATACCATCTCCGATAGTTTCAAAGAAAGCATCGTGTTTTTCTGCCGTTGCTCCCGTTAAAGGTTGAAACCAATGTGTGTAGTGTGTTGCACCTTTTGAGATTGCCCATTCTTTCATTCCTGTGGAAATATGATCAGCTACTACACGATCTATCTTTTTACCTTTCTCAACAGCCTCTAGAATTCCAGATAAAGCATCTTTGGTCAAATATTGACGCATTGCTGTCTCATTAAAAACATTAGAGCCGAAGACCTCTGAACGACGTTTGTATTCCTTTACCTTAAGAGGTTTTCTTTTTAAGGATTCTTTTACTGCATTAAATCTTAGTGTTGACATATTCTTATTTATTTGATGCAAAAATAAGAATTATTAAATATTTAAGAAATATACCCTACTAAAAATAGGGTTGTCAACAATTATTAATAACATTTCATCTAAAAACCCCTATTTTTTTTGACCTATTGAAAAAAAACACAATATTTGCAGTGTCAATTTGTTAAATATTATTACGATGAGTAAATCTAAATTAGAGTATATCTGGCTTGATGGTTATAAGCCTACTCAAAACATGAGAAGTAAAACTAAAGTAGTAGAAGACTTTAGTGGAAAACTAGAAGATTGCGAAATCTGGTCTTTTGATGGGAGTTCAACGAGACAAGCTGAAGGTGGATCTTCAGATTGCTTATTAAAGCCTGTTGCTATTTATCCTGATCCTGCTAGAAAAAATGGTTACCTAGTAATGACTGAAGTTTTAAATGCAGACGGAACACCGCATGAGTCTAATGGTAGAGCAACCATTGATGATAATGATAATGATTTCTGGTTTGGTTTTGAGCAAGAGTACTTTATTATGGACACACAGACACAATTACCTTTAGGATTTCCTATTGGAGGCTATCCTGCACCTCAAGGAATGTACTATTGCTCTGTTGGTGGGAAAAACACTCACGGAAGAGATTTAGTTGAGGAGCATGCAGATCTTTGTATTGCTGCAGGACTAAACTTTGAAGGTATCAATCAAGAGGTTGCTTCTGGTCAATGGGAATTTCAATTATTTGCAAAAGGTGCCAAAAAAGCAGGTGACGAAATCTGGGTTGCCAGATATTTGTTAGACAGACTAACTGAACAATATGGCTACTATATAGAATACCACCCTAAACCTTTAGGTAAGGATATGGACTGGAATGGCTCAGGTATGCACGCTAATTTCTCTAATACAACGCTAAGAACTTGCGGAAGTCAAGAGATATATGAAAAAATCTGTGAAGCTTTTAGACCTGTCGTAAAAGAGCATATTGAAGTTTACGGTGAGTTTAACGACCAACGTTTAACCGGTTTACATGAAACGGCATCTATTCACGATTTTAGTTATGGCATCTCAGACAGAGGAGCTTCTATCCGTATTCCAATTATTACAGTTGAAAAAGGCTGGAAAGGTTGGTTAGAAGACAGAAGGCCTGCTTCTAATGGCGATCCGTATAAAATTGCAGGTAGAATTATCAAAACTGTAAAAAGTGCTGATGTTTAAGTCTTGTCAATTCAATATATAATTAAGAAGCCTGCTTTTTAGCAGGCTTTTTTTTATTGTAGTGTTATATATATAAAAACAAGATAAGCCCCAAACAACAACATCCCTTTATATCGGCTAATTATAAATTGCTTTGGAATCAGCATCAAAGGCACTAGGACAGCCGCAAAAGCAATCATCCAAAATATGTTTGTTGATAATATTTCTGGTGTTTGAGGATTAACAACGATAGGTTTTACAATAGCCGTTAAACCTAAGACCGAAGCGATATTGAAAATATTAGATCCGATTAAATTCCCTAACGAAATAGCTTTTTCTTTCTTTAAAGCCGCAATAACAGATGCTGCTAATTCCGGTACGCTTGTACCAATTGCTATTACCGTAACAGATATAGCATAATCACTAATTCCTACAGCTGCCGCTAATCGCTTAGCGCCTTCTACCAGCCATTCAGAGCCATAGTACAAGCCAGCTGCACCAATTATAAGCCACATTACGATTTTAAAATTTGATACAACGGCAAGCCCATCATCGATTTCATCTAATTTGGCTTTAGTTAATTTTCTCGAGCTTCTAATTAAAAGAAAAAGAAACATAATCAACGAAGCAAACATTATAGCACCTTCAATTGCCGTTAAAACTTGGTCATTCTTCAAAAAGTAATACAGCACAAAGGAAGCCAGCATCATCATAGGCCAATTGTACTTGTAAAAATCCCTATCCACTGTCAACGGTGAAATGATTGCTGTAATCCCTAAAACCAAACCAATATTAGCAATATTAGAACCGATAACATTACCTAAGGCAATATCAGAAATACCATCAAAGGCCGCTTGTAAACTCACCAAAAGTTCTGGTGCAGACGTGGCAAAAGACACAACTGTCATACCAATAACGAGTTTTGAAATCTTTAGCTTAAAAGACAAGCCAACCGAAGCCCTTACCAAAAAATCACCACCAATTACCAACAATGCTAAACCAGCTATAACAAGGAATACGCTCATGTATCAATTAATTATTTAATCACCTCTTTTATTAGAGTCGCGAAGATAACATTTCATTATTAAAGCAAGAAAAAACTAAAAATTTCGTTAAATAACTACTATTTTAGTTATATAACTACAAAAATAGTTATATTTGAATTCATCACAATGAAATTTAATTAGTCAATGCAAAAACTAACAAATAAGGAAGAGGAGATTATGCACATTCTGTGGAGGTTAGAAAAAGCCTTTGTAAAGGATGTACTTTCAGAAATTAAAGACGATAAACCTCACTACAACACCCTATCCACGATTATTAGAAATCTAGAGGACAAAGGATATGTGAGCTACAATGCATTTGGAAAAACACATCAGTACTACCCAATTGTATCTAAGGAAGATTACAAAAAAAGATTTATGAACACTGCGATTGACCATTATTTTAATAGCTCATATAAAAATGTGGTTTCTTTCTTTGCTAAAGAAGAGAAAATAAGTGTTGACGAGCTTAAGGAAATTATTGAATTAATTGAAAATAAAAAATAATGACTATGGAATATTTATTAAAAGCATCGGCCGTAGTTTTCATATTTTACCTTTTTTATAAATTAATGCTACAGCGAGAGACCTTCTTTCAAACCAATCGTCTCTATCTTATAACAGGTTTAGTTACTGCTATTGCCCTTCCGCTCGTTATCATACCTATTTATATAGAATATACTCCTGTGCTTGTCGAAGCTTCAGCAACTTTTGATATTGGGACTGAAGGACAAGGCATATCCAAAAACGCAACGAAATTTGATTGGTTACAATTTTCATTTATGATCTATGGTATAGGCGTTGCATTCTTTTTCAGCAAACTTTTGATAGAACTGGCCTCGCTTAAATTACTGTTTAACAGGCATAGCTATTTTAAAAATGGCTCATATATATTGATAGAAACTGATAACGACATTCCGCCTTTTTCATTTTTTAATTGGATAGTTTATAACCCAAACAAATACTCTAATGAAGAGTTAGAGCACATATTAAATCATGAAAAAGCCCACGCCAAAGAACTGCACTCTATTGATATTATGATAACGCAATTGGCTTGTGTAGTGTTTTGGTTCAACCCATTTATTTGGCTTTACAAAAAAGAAATAGAGCAAAACTTAGAATTTATCGCAGATGACAAAGCACAAAATTTTTCGGAATGTGAAAAAAGCTATCAACTCGTATTATTAAAATCAAGTGTTCCAAAAAACAAACTCTTGATTACCAATACTTTTTATAATTCACAAATCAAAAAAAGAATAATTATGTTACACAAATCAAAATCAAACAGATTAAATGCCTGGAAATATGCATTGATACTTCCAGCATTAGCACTTTTCCTAATGAGTTTTAATACTAAGGAAATTTTAATAGAAGTTGAAGACCCAGCAAATCTGAGCAATACTGCACAGAATGAAGCCTCTTCTCAGTTAAATGATTTCTACAACAACATCAACTTTGACAATAGCAACAAAGCTATTGCTTCCAATAAAGCTAATGTACCAAAGAAGAATCAAAATAGATTAACAGCACCAACTACAACGAAAGCTGTTAAAAACAAATCGAAAACGCTAGGTGATGTATCTATTACTATTATTGACAAAAACACAACGGATTCTGAATTAGATAAAATAAAAGAGACTCTAAAAAAAGAAGGCTTAACTATTAAATTCAAAGGTGTAAAGCGCAATAATAATGGAGAGATTACAGCCATAAAGATTGATGCCAAGTCTAAAAAATCAAGTACTAATTATCAGATTAGCTCAGATGATGAAGCTATTGAACCTATTAAGATTGTATTTGACGAAGAGAATAATAGCATTTCAATAGGTAATGGCCACGCTAAACATGGTCACAACACTTATGTTTATGAAACAAAAGCCGGTTGGAAGCATAAAATCCACAAAACCGGAAGTGGAAACAATGTTTTTGTAATATCTGACGACGAACACGAAGAGCACGTACACGAAGACCATGAACATGATGAAGATCATGAGCACGAAGCAAAAGTCATTGTTAAAAAACGTGGTAAAAAAGGTAAGCTAAAGAAAATAAAGCAGTCTAAAGATGTACGAGTAATATCTGGTGACGAAGATGGCGAAATCATTGAAATTATTGTAGATGAAGATGGAGACGATAAAAAGGAAACTATTATTGTTAATGGTGAAAAAATAAGTACTGCCAATGGAAAAAAGAAAAATGTTTGGGTTACCAAGACCGATGGCACAGAAGATACTTTTGTTATCGAATTAGATGACAGCGATGACAATGTTTTTATTTCTGGCGATAACGGCAAGAGCCCTTTATTTATTGTCGATGGCAAAGAGGTTTCAAGAGAAAAGTTTAAAGACTTAAATGCTAAGGAAATTGAATCGGTTACAGTCTTAAAGGATAAAAATGCTATAGAAAAATATGGCGATAAAGGAAAAGACGGCGTGATAATAGTAAAAACCAAAAAGAACTAAACATAATTTCATCAATCAATCAAAACTGAAAAAGCCAAACTGTTATATACAGTTTGGCTTTTTCTATTAAAACAATGTTTCGTTTTATTCTTTAATTACTTTCTTAATTACAGAGTGGTTATTGCTAATCAGTTTTACTAGATATAAACCAGATGCTATGTCTATGTCTATATAATTAGTTACTGTGTTGAAATACATTAAACGTTTTCCTTCAACAGAAAATACTTCTACTCTATCAACATTATGCAATCCCGATATATAAAGCCTTCCATTTGTAGGGTTAGGGTATAAAGATATTTTAGAGCGTTCGTTATCATCAATACTTAATGACTGATCCCACGTATCACCGACATTAGTTCCCCAAATATATTCCACCAAAAGCGGTTGATCTATAAACGGATTTCTATTTTTTTGCCAATTAAAAACAATGTTATTTCTGTTCATTTCAAAATCGTCTGGAGGATCATTTCTGTGCCAGTCCAATAGTGTTGCCAAGTCACCCAATTGCCCTGTCGTATTTGGGAAGCCATTCACCACTTCCAATCCATTATATCGAATTTCCATATACAATACACTTCTTGCCACATCTCCTCTAAAACTACCCAAAGTTCCCGATGGCCCAACATATTCTCCATAGTGCTGATTACCACGTGCACTATTCTCCGCAGCATCTGCCGCTCTCAATGCATGAGCATCCGAATTACCATGACGAAGCGAGTCGGCTTCAGTTGTCCAAAAAACATCAATACCATCAGCTATTTCATCTTCTTCAATATCAAAAAAACCGCCTCTCGATCTTGGAAAAGTATGTTCCCTATTCCATTTACCTGCGTTGCTACTACTGGTTTGCAAATCCAATTTGGCTCTGCCTTCTTCCGTATAAAGCAACCAAACCTGATTACTGTTTTCTGGATTCTGATCAGCCTCCAATAATATATCTATAACATCTGCATAGGTCTGCGCCCTTACTGTAGTAGGGTCTGCAATAATATCTTGCAAGGCTTGTCTTAGAGCTGCATCAGCCAATCCGTCCAAACTATCGTAATAACCTTCTGGTTGTGTACTTTGTACAATTCCTGTTGTAGGGTTCACAGGAGTTCCCCAAGCAGCCATGGTAAAATCGTTATCCACTACCCTAACCTCAACAAAATTATTCGACGCCACAATCGGCTCTACCAAATCCACAAATTGAATTTGGATAACTTCGTCACCTTCATCATCTGCATCATCGATTAAATTAATTGTGGTGCTTGTCGAATTTCCTCCATTAGGAATGGTAAGATTTATATTTCCTGTATAATCAGAAGTATTAAAACCAAAATTGTTTAAGCTTATGGTAAAATCTAAATCTGAAGTGACATTGGTCTCTGAAGTGAACGTGATATCAAAACTTGCACCTTCATCATACTGGGTCTGTTCCACAGAGATTGCAACTGGATTAATAGGAATCCCTGAACCATCATTTTCGCGCCTTGGTGTTGGTGTCGCCGTAGAATAGGTTTCCATTCCCATACCATCAACAAAACGCTGAATAGATCTTGGGTTAGCATTTGTACCATTGTCATTATACTGCATAGTTTCACCCAAAAGCATCATTAAGTCATTATCATCAGCATCGTTAGTATCATAAACCAAAGCATCAATTAGGTTTGTTTGTGTCGCCAATGTACCTTCAGGAAAATCATTAACAGAAGCCTGGTAAATACCTACAGCATCCGCGCCATTTTGAATTACGTTTTCAGCAATCAGAACTTGTGGAAAAGGTGACACACCTTCACTTCCTATGACCAACAACCCATTATTGTCTGTTGTATAACCATTTAAATCTATGACCATATAACTAGAATCACCTCCACTACTTGATCCGTTAAAAAATACTAGAATATAACCATCAGTAGAAAAATTTGGTGTTTGCGACTTTAACTCAATAAACTCTTTATCATCTGTGCTCGGTGAATCTGGATCAAGTTCATTAATGACTAAAACTTGAGACCAACCCATAAGAGACAACAACAATAAAGACAAAAGAAAAAACCTTTTCATATTTCAAATTTTTGACAAAGATAGCAGTTATATGTTGCCTAAATGTTAAAACCCAAAATAGTAAAAAGTAAATACAAAATTATGCTCAGAAATACTATGACATCTGTCAGTTCAATTAAACCAACAAAACATGAAAAGTTAAAAAAAGAGTGTTTTTAAGATGAAATGCCTCTACGTTTTAAAAATTCATTCAAAAAACACCCTTCAAATATTATATTTTATAATACAAATAACATTTTTTAATTATAAATTATAACTTAATTGAAGGTAAGTCACAATTAATTATAATAAATACAATCATTTAACTTATAAATATAAATGCAATTTCATCGATTTTTATGAAAACATTTGGAGAATTATTTGTTGCCTATATATATTGAAAACTCAATCAAAAAAATGAAAACAATTATTAACCTCTAAACCCAAAAATTATGATGACATTAGCAAAATTGATTATTGACATTATTTTTTCAGTATTCTAAATTAAAACCAACAACCAATTAAAAAGTAGAACTTAGTTCTAGAATAAGTTTTACTATTTTTGTCAGTAATTGACAACTCGCAAAAGCATCAAGCGGCTTTTACAATCCAATCGACAACATGAGAAAATCTTTCTTTAAGCTTATCGCAAAAGCCAATAAGGCGATTCTTCCAAGTTACACCAAAAAGCAATTAGACCTTAGCAAAGCAACTAAACTACAACTTGCTATTATAGGCTGGCGCGCTTATGTTACTATGAATGCGCTAGATGAAAAAAAGACTACCAATTGGTAGCCTTAAAATATATTTTTGACAACTTCTTTAGTTAATTCAAATCGTTGATTTATTGAATTGATAATCTCTCAACTGACTACCTTGTATCCAGCAATAGTATCTACCGATACTTCCGAATTGAAAACCTTGAACAAACAAAAAAACGCTCAAGCAAGCTTGGCGTTTTTTTGTTTGTAGTATTTATTCGTGACCTCGACAGGATTCAAACCTGTCATTTTGTGACCACGGCAGGATTACAGTATAACTGTAACAACCGAGGTTTTATACGGTTTATATTAAGCTATGTAAAATCGTGTTGACCGATTTGTTATAATATCGGTTGATTTGCAATGGTTTAATTTGCATTTCAATCTTAAAGTAAAGATACAAAATACAAGGATTCAAACCTATATAAATCACACTAAATACTATGAAACTTTCTCCAAATATTGATTAATAATTTCCTCTTTAATACCGCTGTATTCAGCGAACTCGTCCGTAGTAATAAATTGATATGACTCTTTGCCAAAGTGGGCTTTAATCTCATTTAAAAGCTTGCGTCCGTAGCGCTCACTTCTTCCTGTGATGCGTTGGATATCTTTTGGGTATATGCAAGCTCTTACTATTCTCATTTGATACTTTATCCATACTTAGTCCATACCTCATCATAGCATCGTCTATATGGATTCTAATGGCATAAAACGAATCAATCGGAATGGATGTGTAGGTGTTTTTGAATTCTTTTATAAAACTACTGTCTTTTGCTTCATAATCAAAATTTTAGAGCATTATGGCTAAACAAACTGGTATTATTAAATTGAAAGGAACTATCGGTGATATTTCCTTCTACAAAAGTGCTGACGGACACCTAGCACGTTACAAAGGTGGTGTCGATAAGAATCGTATTGCAAATGATCCTGCGTTTCAGAGAACTCGTGAAAACGGTTCTGAATTTGGACGTGCTGGAAAAGGTGGCAAAGTGATTAGAAATGCTATTCGTGTGCTTTTGCAGAATGCAAAAGATAAACGAGTAGTAAGTCGTTTAACAAAAATTCTAGTTGCTGTTACTAAAACAGATACGGTTAACGAGCGTGGACTTAGAACCATCGAAGATGGTGATATGAACACTTTATTGGGCTTTGAATTCAATATCAATGGTAAGTTAGGTGCTACACTTTTTGCTCCATTTGTGACTGCATATGATCGTGCAGCTGGAAATGTAGATTTGGACATTGCGCCATTTGCACCAACGGTACGAATAGCTGCACCAAGTGGCACAACACATTTTAAAATTGTTATGGGTGCAGCAGAACTTGATTTCGCAAATGAAGCTTCTGTTTTTGAAAGTGCAGAAACTGGCATTCTCCCTTATGATGGTGCAGATACTGCCGCTATTGATCTTTCAGTAGCTCTAACTGCCAACTCAGTACTTCCAGTACTACAAGTTGTTGGCGTTGAGTTCTACCAAGAGGTTAACGGACAAATGTACCCATTGAAAAACGGTGCATTTAACGCCTTATCCATTGCAAGAGTGGATACTGTATAATGAATGTATTGCTCCATAGGACCTATTTTGAAGAGGGCACGAATAGTGCTCTCTTCATTAATAGTCAATTTTTAGGTTTTGCTATTGAATTACCCTGGTTAAACAACCAACGAAATGTGTCTTGTATTCCTGAAGGCGAATACGAGCTGAAAGCAAGGTATTCGCCAAAATTCGGTCATCATTTACATATCATAAATGTAAAACACCGAAGTCTTATTCTTCTGCACCCAGCAAATAACGCGAAGCGGGAACTTCGTGGTTGTATTGCACCTGTTACGCAGTTAACTGGTATAGGAAAAGGCAATAATTCAAAAGCATTACTTCAAAAAGTGGTATCGCTATGCTACCAAGCATTCGATAGAAATGAAAACGTATTAATAACTATTAAATCTTAAAATTATGAATATTGTAGATCGTTATAAAAAACCAACCCCAAAGTTCTTCAGAACTTTAAGAAATATTGGCATCGCATTGGCTACCGCTGGTGGTGCTATAATTGCAGCTCCTGTGTCATTGCCTGCCTTAGTCGTAACAGTTGCCACATATATGACTGTTGCCGGAACAGTTGCAACCGCAGTAAGTCAAGCTGTGACTGCAGATGACGAGGCTAAAATCCCTAAAGCTAATCAAAAGGATGAGCAATAACTTATCGCATCTTAAATTTTCAATTATTGGTGGCACAATATCTTCAACCTGGATTCATATCACTTCTGAAGATATTATAAAAACTATTTTAATGGCCATTATAGGTGCTGTTGTAAGTTATATTGTTTCAATACTAATAAAGCGAATCCACCAAAAGTTTATGATGCGAAAGAAATAGAAATGAGAGAGCTTCAAAAGAGGCTCTTTTCTTTTTGCGATACTTTTCAAGCTTAGTACAAACCCTTCCAATATTTTTTTTGAAAACAAAAAAGACAACTATATCATTGATGGCGTGGCAATGCTGTCAAGCTTTTTGGGGAAAATAATGCGCTTGGAATAAGGTTTAAAAAAATGGTACGCTTTTTTGGCGTATTATTTTTTTCAAAACCTGTGGCTTGAGCTTTATAGCATTATGGCGGTGGGTGATGGAAGCCAACTATATTTGTGACCTTTTTTTATTATATTTAGATATAAACAATAACAAATATTATGGCAAAATTTGAAGTATATCAAGATTCTAAGAAGGAATATAGATTTCGTTTGAAAGCAAGCAATGGACAGAAAATATTAGCTAGTGAAGGCTATACTGCTAAAGCGGGTTGTATGAATGGTATTGAATCCGTTAGGACTAATTCACAAGATGATAGCAAATTTGATAGAAAAAAATCAAGTAATGGTAAACATTATTTCAACTTAAAAGCATCAAATGGCCAAGTCATTGGAACAAGTGAAATGTATGAAAGCTCATCTGGAATGGAAAATGGTATTGATTCCGTTAAAACTAATGCTCCTAAAGCACCCGTTGAGGAAGTATAACTTAATGCCCATATGTTTTTGTTGCTTTTTTTAAGCAGGTAATCCAAAAGGCGCGAGCCGCCTGCGAGATGAGCAAGGGTACTGTGAGTGATAGTGTGAGGTACGAGCACTCTCACGGTAATGTTTAACACTAGGTGGCGCAGTTTTTTGATACTTCATTATTTGAAAACAATAATTAACTTAGGGTATTGTAGAACTTTATACCTTTAAAAATGTCATTTGAAAATCTCAAAAAATGTGACACCGGTAGACCTAAAGCCTATGGCTGTCTTCCTATTCCTAAAACAAAACACGTCGACTTTGACCGCTGCGCTTTCTTAAATGACTGCAACCGTAGCTCTGCTATGCTTTTGTCATTTAAAAATCAATTTCTTAGTGTTTTGTTTTCTCATAACGTAATTCTGCCATAGGTTTTAGGTCGTAGCCCGAAGCGACCCGCAGGCTCGCAAAACATTAAATAGCGGTTGTACCTTAATAAACTACGCGTGTGCATAGCACACACAAAATTGGATTTTAAGGTACAAGAGTAGCTATGGGTGAGAAAGGAATGTAATGTGTGCAATAGTGCAAATAAATAGAACCTACGAGGACGTTACGCCGCAGTAGCGCTATTTATGGTAAGCACAAACGCGCCGATAGAAGCGTTTTTGATTATGCACTATGGAACTAAATGGAATGACTGCCGAACACCTTATTACCTGCCTTCCTAAATTTTGAAGTTAGTACTACAGATTAAACAAAAGATAAATTGCGCGTTGGCGGCGACATACTGGTTATGGTAATGTAGCGTCTGACTGATAGGCAGGTGCGAAATGGACATAATGAGTATTGTGCGGAACTGAAAGCTCTTACGATTGAGTGAGTGTAGCTTTTCGCATAACGAAAGAATGAGTATGTGCTGGAAGTGAGGGCTATTACTTTAAATCAATATCAGTAATGTTATACTTGTTAAGTAAATATTTATTAATAGAACTTTTTCTTTTTAACCTCATAAAATAATTCTTCTCTGAAACGGTAAATGCCGGAATACTAAAGTTCTTAATGTAATTTTTTGCTAACGCATAATAGTTACTAGAATAAGGCTTACTTGTGTGCTTAATATAATACCAGAACACATCAGACATTAATATTTTTTGAACAAATTTTAAAGCCTCTTCTGAATTAGAAACCAAAGCATATCCATTGTAAAACAATAAATCCCTGTTCTCTGTGTACACAAAATAAGGGTTATCAGACATATATGGAAAAAGCAATTTTAAACCAATGACATTTAATGCTTGACTTCTACCGAACGCATACCAAGTTTCGTAATTTCTTTGACCTTTATCTCGCTTACCTAATTCTTCCCTGTAATCATTAAGATAATTACAAGCCATTGGGTAATCTTCTTCAAAGATTTTCTCTGGAATAATATTGACTGAACGATTTAATTGCTCGATAAATAAATCATTGCTCTGCTCATCTGTTAAGGTATAAGGAAAAATGAGTTTTTCATTAAATTCAACTAGATCAGTTTCTGTTTTCAGGATGTTAGCTTTTATCGTATCTCTACAGATAGTCCTCTCAACTCTGTAAGATTTAGAATCTTTTTCGAAGTAGTAATATTCATCATCTTCATCTATCGGTTTAAAAACATAAATTTTATTTCTTAGAGTAGCAAAACCATTTCTGATATCAAATAATTCACCAAGGCTTTTACCAGAACCTTCTAATCTTTTTAAATTAAGCTGGACTTTAATATTATCAAGATGCCACCCATCAAAATCATTTAAATCAGAATACTTGAAATCAACAAAATCTGATTCTTTTAAAGAATTAATTTTATTTGGCGATGAGTAAGTATATGACAATAGTCCTTCTGACTTTTCTATCTGACAGATACAAGTGTAAGTTAGTCTGGATTTAAAAACTTGCTCATTACCAAAATCTATTAATGAGAATTTGAAACTGCTTTCAGAAAAATACTTTCTCAAAGCTCTCCCATTTAAACTTCTATAAAAATTGTTTACTGTAATATAACCCAAAATACCACCTTCATTTAACCACTTTAGACCAATTTCAAAAAAAGGAATATATAAATCTAATTTTCCTGTTGATGCAACAGACCAATTTTTCATTAAACTTTTTGTGTTTTCATCTAAATTGGAAGAGCTTACATATGGTGGGTTACTAAATACATAATCAAATCCGTTACACTCACTTATTTTAAGTGATTTTTCAAACCAATCAAACTCAAGAGAATCCCCAATAAACAGATTGAAATTTATTTTTTTTACATCTTCTCCATTTGATAGTGCAAGAAGCGATAATAGAATTTTTGTTCTTTCTATACTATAAGCCTGAATATCTATACCGTATAAATTTTCTTCTATAATCTGAATAAAGGGTTTATTCGATTTATCATTCAGTTTCAAAGCAAACTCATACAAGAAACCTCCGCAGCCACATGCAACATCACAGGCTGTTGCATCATCAATATTAGCTCTATCATTAATTGAGTTTAATATGATAAATTCTCTAATATACTTGGGTGTATAGACTGCACCATTTACCATTTTATCACTTGGTGAGATTACAAATTCAAATAATAGAATTAAATCTTCAAGTGATAAATTTTGATTTTCTAATTTAACTAGTTCTATAAATTCAAAAAGCTTTGGGTAGTTAGGGTTGCTACTAGAAATCAAATATTTTTTTATTAATATATTTTTTGTGACATCAATATTGTTCACAACGATATAACTAGAAACCAATAAACTATTTATATCAAAAGGCTCAGTTGAAAAATCCTTTAAAAAATTTAAGATCTTATTCTTTAGCATTAGATTGATTTCAATAATTGGGGATAAATTGAATCACTTTTCCACTCATACCGTGAACTATCGGTACCATATGTTGGCCAGTATCTAGCAAGCGAACACACATAAGGTCTCCATATGAGGTATTGAAGCTCTGCAACAGAATTAACATAAGGTCTTTCAGCACACAAAGAAATTCTAGTACTACCTAAAAAGTTTGAAAGTACAAAATCAACACCAAGAATTAAATCAAGTGGTGGGTGCATAATTCTGGGCATATCCAATACTAAATGATTACCATAATTATCATTAGGTATTGTCAGTTTTCTACCACCATATTGAAAATGATAAACTGGGTGTACAGCTTCAGTAGGGCTATCATCAGGATGTCTATCTAAATGCCAACTAGCTACTAATGGTTCACCTTTCTTTGTTAATCCTTTCACCACCAAATTAAACTCTATATGATATAGCGGATCTTCTGCATAATCATCTCTACAAATTCTTCCTATTACTTTTGAAGATACAGTAATTGAACTGATTGTAGATTCTACAGGAAAAATATCAGCTTCAATATCAGAGGAAGAAAACCGAATTTGTAAATCCGAAACCTCATATCCCCATGAATTTTTTCTGTCATATTTAATGCCTTTAATTTCGGGAACAAAATCTAAACAATTATTGGCTGCCTCGTTGATTTTATTAGCGCTAGTAATTATTTGGGATTCTAATAGGACTCTACCAAACTCTTTTAATTTTTTTGAGATTTTTGACCTAGTTTGTCTAACTGCTATTTTACCCATTCGACTTTAGTTTTTTATAAGTCTTAATTCTTTCCTTTTCAACAGGGTCAGGATTTAATCCTAAAACTTTACTATTAAGATCAATTGAAGCTTTGAGTGACATATATTTTTTTTCCTGCCACGGCAAAGGATCATCATTGTCTTCAAGAATGACACCGTCTAAATAAGGGTCTAGTGGTTTTTTGTATAATTGACATATTGTCCAATACTTGGTACTATAACTTCTTTCTAAAGGTTTTGCTGGAATTAACTTATCTAATTTTGTCATTTTCTTTATGAATTCTACTCTCTCAGCAGCATTTAAAAAAGACAAATTTTCTTTTGTTTTCTCCTTGAACCAATTATTCAATAAAGGCCACCACCATCTTTCCCAACAATCGGAAAAAGGTCCTTTGTATTTATATGTTTTAAATTTGTCGATTAATGACGCATAATCTTCAGAGTCCTCTGATACTCCTAAGCGAGCACATAAAATTTTCTCATCGATTAAAATTCCAGGTTTCAAAATCAATTCCTTGAGAAAGAATCGAGCATACTCATGGATTGGTAAATGCCCTCTTTGATTGCCGAAATAATCTAAAAACCTACTATCCAAAAATTCAACCTCTGAAGCTTTTAGAGATAAAAATTCGTCTAATTTCTGAGCACTATTACCTTTAAATCCAGACCTTGTATTTCTAATTGCAATATATCCTTTGGCTAATGAAAAAAGCTCTTTAGCTACGACTTCTGAGTTTTCAACTAAATCATCCGTTTTTAAATACTTTCTATCAAATAAATCCTGTCCAGAACTATCCTTATTATAAGATTCCTTAAGTTTTCTATCAGTAGAACAAACTACTATTGGAATATCTTTCATACTACCTTCAGTAGCTCGTGTTCTTATTTCTTGAGCTAAAGTAAATGCTCTGTATTCTGCATCAGATTTTTGATCTAGACGCAAATCGAATATTAAACCATCATATTCTTCAGATTTAAGTCTTTTTATTTCATCACCAAAAGATTTTGGTTCTGCCCACTTCACTTCCAAATCTTCACATTCTGACATCAAAAGTTCTATGATATCCTTCGTTTGTTGTACATCCTCATCATCAAGATATAAATACTTCATAATTATATATTTTCTAAATCTTCTTCTGTTGCTTCTGGTATTTCTATTCTAATGCAAGTTTTAAAACCTTTTTCTGGGTCTACAACTTCAATATTACCATTATATGCGTCAATCATATCCTTGACTATTTTTAATCCTAAACCTGTACCCAACAATTCATCATCTTCATCCGCAAAATGACCCGACGATGTTGATGTTGTATAGAAAGCATCAAAAATTTCTTCACGCTTATCTTCAGGAATCCCATCTCCATTATCATTGAATTCTAAATATATCAAACCGTCATCTCTTCCTATTTCCATTAATATTTGACCTTGTTCAGGTTCTGCTCTTTTTATTGCTTTCAGGGCGTTTGTATATAAATTATAAAGGATAGTAGCCCATTCAGATGAATGCATCGGAATTGTGTATAAATCATCCCCTTTGGTTACTATTGGCAATATTTTTGTTTTCTTTTTAGTATTGTCTAATGATATTACGTTGAAAAACTGACCAACTACTACAGGAAGTTCTTGGGGCGCAAGCTCTCTTGTGACATTTTCTGAAACTGTTTTATCAAAATAAGACGTATATGTATGTAATGTTTTGACATTGTCTTTTAGTCTTGTTATTCTATCTTGATAAGTCTTATCATCTGGAAACTTTTTAGCTAGGATTTTTACTGTTGCCAATATGGTTGCTATATACTGCCTAATCTCATGTGTATATATACCTATACTGAGACCCAAACTACCTAAAATCCTCAATACACTTATCTCTTTAAGCTGGCTCTCGTCTTTTTCTTCTTGAAGTGTAATTACTTCATCAATGGATTTAACAGCATCTTTAATTTTATTTGATTTTTCGTCTAACTCTGCTTTTATATCATCTTTTGTTTTACCACTATAATTTTCTATTTGAGTTCTTTCAGATTCTTTTTCTAAATCATCTTTTAAATCTTTTAACCTCTCTACAGGTCTCTCATACTTTCGTTCCCAATTTTTTTGATTAGTAGTAATCTTTACATTTCGTTTTTGAGAAACTTTTACAACTCCCGTAGTAATTCCTCTATAAACAAAATCTCGTAATTCCTCAAAGCTCTGTGTCTCAAGTAATCCTTCTCTACTAGACGTCTCTTCAAATTCAATTCCAGCTCTATCATATACCTCTACGAATCCAAAAAAATTGGTATTACTATGTACCGGTAGAAGTCCTCTCTTTTTTACAGACTCATCTAATTCCAACCAATCATCACCAAACTCACCATAAGGTAATACCCTAAATCCATTGCGATACAATCTAATTCCTCCTGAGTGTTGTGCTAAATCACTAATTTTCTTTATCTGTTGTGATGGTATATACTCCTTCAAATACAAGAAGTAATATGCTTTAAAATTTACATTACGTAACTTTTTATATTTTAATTCAGGTTTATCTTTTATTGCCCCTAACTGTATAACTTCAGAAATATTCAATTTTTTGCTTTCAACTGATATAACGCTATTACCTTCATTATCTACATATCCTTCAATTACTGCAGCCGCATACCTAAAAATCATAGATTGTTCGTCTGCAATAGTTGTTATCTCGTCACCTTCTTTTTTAAATAACTCTGCTTTAAAACCAGGGTCTAATGTTGTCTCATTTCTTTCCTCCTCTTGTTTAATGCGTTCTTTGGATAGTGGAAATGGTTGGATCAATGCTGAAACATATCTATAAATTCTTTCTATACTTGCTTTAGTCCAACTATCTTTTAATTCATCAATGATCAAAGTAGTACCATGAAAATCTTTTTTATCAATTAACTCGACCTTATTAGAAATTGTTTGAAGATCTTTATCGCCTTGGTACTTATCCCAATCAATGGACAATTGAATTGTTTGATTAGAATTTTCTTTTTTTGTAATTATGGTAAGTCTTTTTCCTAATCGTTGAACAGCAAAACGACCTATACCTTTTCTACCTGCCCTGTTTCTTTTATATTTTGGCGAAATAGGATTATGTACTTTATCTGTTGAGGATATTTTCATAAACCCATTAACGAGTTCATCTCTTGACATACCAGTACCATCATCTTCTATCCTAAGAGTACCACCTTCGTTATCTGAGTTTTCAAAAATTAATTTAACTGTTACAGCATCGGCATCGTATGCATTTTTAACTAGCTCCGATACCGCGGTTTCTTTTTTTCCGACTAACTCCGTACCCAATCTATTGATAACACCGGCGTCAACACTAAAGCGAACATAATCCTTATCGAAACTCGCTAACTTTGATGAAAGCTCTAGTATCTTATCATAGTTACTAGGTTCATTAGCCAATACGAGTGCCAACTGATTTCTTATGCTTTTTTCATCCATGATTCTATAGACTTTTTATCTTTTTCCTAATAGTAAATAAAGGCTCCAGTATAGCTTGCTTATTACTTATAGCCTGCTCTTGCGGTAGCCCTTCATATATATAATCGTCCAGATAAGTTATATTCTCATTAACTACCTCCAACATTAATGCTGTTTCTTCAGCATCGTAGTTTATAAAATTGTCACTACTTTTTAGCTTGTCCTTTACAACTAGCAATGGATCTTCGCCAGAATAACTTCCTTCTCTGCTCCTGTAAAAATCGATTGCTGTTAAATATGCTTTGGCCTCAGCGTCTGTAAACACAACATTATTTTTTAAAAATATTGAAATCGCTTTGAACCAGTAGAAAAATGCCTCTGGATTACTTTTCTTGAGTTTATTTAATTTATTGAACTTTTGGTTTTCAATTACCCAATCTTTAACCTGTAATGGGTCTTCAAATTTTTCTAAGATTGATATACTGTCATACTTTAAAACTTCAGCTAGATAGGCGACTTTTGACGCTGCAGTAATTGCTTCTTCAATATTAAATCTTGAAATTGTAAAGTTTACAAAATTGCTAATACCCAATTGCAAATGCTGAAACTCTTCAGATTTCACATCCCTGGAAGATAATATATAACAAGCTTCTTGTGTGTCTTGTAAAACATGAATAGGTGATTCCTCTAATTTTCTGAACTTAATTTCTTCATTAACTACTTTATTGAAGCTGTTCTTTACCACATTCAGATCTGTGATATTATCCGACAAAAATGCTACATCAAATAACTGTTTAATTATCTCAACTGGCCTGTTCTTACTATAAAGTATTCCTGTAGTTTTAGGCGCAAAGGCAGTAAGTTTATCTCCCAATACAGCATCAAATGTTGGCATTTGCACCGTTACTACTTTACCCGATGTTTTAATCCAATCGTGAGCAATTGGAATTTCCATTAGTTCTGGATACGGATTTGGTGTATAAAGCAAGTCTAATAGAATAGGTTCTACACTATCATCTATACTACTTGTGTAATACATTTTAAAATGGCCTATTGGCGCATCAGGCGTATGCTTTCTGTCATTGTCATCTTCCCAATGTGTAAATACGCTTTCTTCTTTTATTTTTTCTAAAATGGTTTCAATTTCCTTTTGGGATTGCTCTGTTATAATGTCTATATCAATTGAAAACCGTTTAGGAACTTTAGTTGCTAATAATAATGCCGTACCACCTTTAAAGATAAATTCTAAGTCATTTAACTTTAATTGTTCCAGAAATATTAATGCATATACAACCTTCTCAATTAATTTAGGGTCAAATTTCTTTTTACCTAAAGTTCCTCTGACTTCATGAATCCAATCTGGATGATATGTTATTGATTCTATCATTATTAATTAAGTATTGGCAAATTATTTAATTTTTTGCCAAAGTTAAATCGGTTAAATTCTTCACTTCATTTTCTCTATTACGTCTATATGCATAACGCTTCATTTTATTTTTATTTATCTCATATTTTTTAAATGCATTAGCATAAATCAATTCTATTTCTCCCTGTTGTGCGGCATATACTTTTGTATCAATTGTCATATCTACCAATAGCTTCTCTAACGTTGGGATAGTAATTTTGTCCATTTGATGAAGTGGCGCTTCTGAGACTAAATGCTTTAATATGATTACATCATTGCTATTGCTTATGTATAAGTCGAAAGTCTCTGAATCTGGCTCAATAAAAACTTGTTTTCCACTCTCTTTGAGTGTGTAGAAAACAGATTCAGTAACATCTTTATCAATTTCTATAATTATATAGAATTTAAACGGTTGATGTCTCATAAACTCATTAAGCCATTTTGTATCCCAAATACAAAACTCAGCAAATGGATAATCCTTTTTTATTTTATTGAACAGGCGTTTTAGTTTAATGTCGATAATTGGCTTGTGAGACTTTTTGTCTTTTATAGCATAAATTCCTCTTGACGGGTTACTAATTATTCCATACTTTTTTAAACGTGACAAGTACACATTAATAGTACTGATTTTAAAATCAGGAAAATCCATAAGAATCCGCTTAACTAGCTTGTCTTTTGCAATTGTTGGCTTATCTTTAAAATAAGACTGTATTTTATTTATGAATAAACTATCCAGAGTATTTTTGCATTAATTAAACTTTGGCAAATTACATATTTTTTGCCGAAGTTTAATTGAAATTGCAGTTATTATTTTCTCTTATCTCGTGAATTTTCCCCAAAAGCAATCAAATTAAATAGTTACTCGTCTTGTTTATACTACAAAATAAGGAACTCGTGAATGTTTAACCTCTTTTATCTTTACTACTAGCATCAAAACTTATAAGGTTAAACATTTCCCTCATACGTGAACGCACACGATTGCCATATCTTTCTTCTAGTTCTTGAGCGTTTAAGTTTGTAGTAGCATGAGTTTTAATTTGTCGTTTTAAGAATAAATCATGTCGAGACAATAGAATTTCGCCCATTACATTACAATCTTTTCCGAAATGACGACCTGTAGTTTCTACTCCCAAATCATCAAAACAATAAAACCCGATATTACCATATTCTTCTATGGTTTTGTATCCTATGTTATTGAATGAAAATGTAATGTTCCTGGCAGGAATCACATCATAAGGTTTATAATGAGGTACAATATGCCTTAATAATTTCATCAAGCTGGTTTTACCACATCCAACTGGACCAGACAATAAAATGCCCTTATTTGGATCTATTTTTAATTTTGCGCAAGCTTCAAAATCCCTTATAAAATAAACGCACAGCTTATAGAGGATTACCTCATCTTCTTCATAAATCTTGAAATTTTTACCAAATAATAGCTTCCCTTTTGCATCTAGATAAATTAATATCTTCTTGAAATCGTATGAAATGTTGTTGTCTTTTAGTTCACCTAGTTTGTACTTGACTCCTTTTTCGATTATAATATGCGGTTTTGGGTTGTTCATAAATTTATTTAAAAGATTGCCATGTCATGAACTTTGCGCAATGACAGTTATAATGGTTGATTATAGTTTTTGTTTTTACTTGTCTTAAGGTTGTCTTGATTCTGGGACACTTGCTTTTCTGTTTTTAATTCTTCAGATTTTAGAATCCAATTTTTCGCGGAGGCTTGCCAATTTTCAATTTTTATTTTACCGCCTATTTTCCATCCAATGGATTGATAATGGTTGTAGAATTTTTGTGCTTCTATTTCTGGCCAGTTTTCTTTTTTGAAAAAATCTAAAACTTGCCTTTCACTTTTAGGCTTTGGTAGTTTATAACTGTTTTCTAATGTTTGTATATGTTTATTAGAAGGTACCAGTGCTTGTCCTTGATTTGGGATAGCTAAGTCTAAAGCTTGTCCAGAGGTTGTCTCGAATATGAGCATCTTTATCGTAGACCCTTTAAATGGATTATGAGATGGTTTGTAAATAAGATAACTGTAATTATGCAACTCCTTCGTGCATCTATGATAGGTGGACTTTGAGCCTATTTTAGATAGCTTCATTACATCCTCACGGTTTACGTGGAAGCTATCTCGAAAGCGGTTATAATTCCATATTTGAAAAAATGCTAGATATAAACTGATGTGTGTTGGATTGAGTCTATTGTCTTTAGAAAACAAGGCAAATACTGCATTGAGATGGTATATGTAGTTTACCTTTTGCTTCTCTTGAGACCTCTCGACTGCGCTCGAGGTGACATTAGTTTTCATTAGCAACTATTTTCTACACGATTTTCTTTAAGAACTCGCAAGATTTCTTCATACTCGTAGAGTATGATACCTCCAATTTTAGTATAAGGAAGCGTTCCGTTAATCCTTAAGTTTTGTAATGTACCTGGGCTTACTTGAAGCATCTCCATAACCTCAGCAGATTTGAGGTATTTTTTAGGTGTTGCTTGTGAGTTTTCTGTAAATAGTTTTTTGAGCTCACCAAATAATTGTGTTTTGAATTCGTAAAGGTCATCTGTGGTAATAATTTCTGTTGCCATAGTAAAACGAGTTTTGTTAAATAGCTACCACATCAAACTTTCGTTATCAATGGCAGCTATTAATATGATTTAGCTCACAAACTTTTATATTTTATTAAATTGTTGTTCGTGAATCTGCGATTTGCTGCGCTAAATCTTGATTTGACTTTCGTTCTACAAAGCTGATATTATTTACTTAGTTTTCTTCGGTATGGGTTCGGTAGTACCGAAATAATTTAACAGTTATACAATGTAATTTTATGAGCATAGTTAATACCTTTATTTAGCATTATCAAGGTCTATACGTTTCTCAAGGCTAATTTTTAATAGGTCTAAAAATTTTGTAGTGTCCTTCTCTCTATTCTTGATTTCAGCATAGGTTTTATAGAAATTGTTGAGATTAATATCAAACAACGTAGCACATACCTCTGCTATTTTACTAATTTCAGCTTGTCCGTTTCTTATGGCTCGAGAACTATGCAATGCATAAATTAATTCTACTAAGTCAGTTTTTGATGCTGTCCAGGATAATCCATTTAGAATTGCAGGGCTAATTTCTTCGATAATAATATTCTCGTTTTGTTTCCTTAACGACTTTAATTCTAATTGGTAATAATTGGATAATAGATCATAGCTAATTACTTGAGCAGCTAAATTATCATGACTGGTTGAAAATTCGGGATCAGTAAAATAATGTGATGTATCTACCGGAAAATCTAATTTATCGTTTCCGCGAACAAAATAAATATGATCTAAAGATGTATTGCAATGCCTTGTATATTGGAAGAATTCTAAATTTCGCATTTTATGCTTCTCGAGTTTGTCTATCATATCACTTACATAATCAATTTGTTTTGAAATACCAGCAGTAGGTTTCTCAGAAATAAATCTTCTCACCTTTGAAAAGAATTTAATCCGACTATTTATAAATGGTTTACCAACCTTAAAGAAATGAATTTCTTCTTCCTGGTTTTTAAAGCAGTCCGTTGATCTGAGTTGTTTTCGCAATTGGTTTAATGTGTCAATCGAAAGGATTAGACCATCATTTAAAACTGTGAGATTTCTTAGGTTAGACTGCTCTATTTGCTCTACTTGTTTTTTGTACTTATCTATGATTATGGTTATGTGTTTCATAGGATGGTTTTTGAACTTAGCAATCAAACTATATAACACGGTATTTATTTCAAAATACAAATGAGTAAAGCGATGTTATAAAATTATAACTAACTGATTTTGACATTTTTATTTTTTAATATTAATATTCTTGATTAGTAAAATGTCTTCAGTTTAATTTTCAACAAACTCAAATTAACTGTATTGTTGTCGTAGATTTTTTATATGCATAAACTAGTTAAAAACAGATATTAATTAAATCCTGAGTTCCTTTATATTTTATTTTACAGAAGTTGTCGAATTTCTATGGACTAATTTTGAAGGAATAGTAATTGTTATATTACTAGGCACATAGGGTTTAGTTAGTCTGCTTATTAATTGTTTTACTGCTGCACTTCCGATTTCCTTAGCATGCAAATCAATCGCAGAAATGGATGGGTAATATTCTTTTGACAATTCACCATCTGCAAAACCTATAATTTTAAGTGATTTAGGAATATTAATACACATTTGCTTTGCAACCTTAGTAACCTTTACAGCAAGCACTTCATCAAGAGAGAAGATAGCATCTACTTTTTTTTCTTTCAGAAATTCTTTTATTTCTAATTCACTTTCTGCTGTATTACAAATATTAACAACTAAATCCTTTCTGTACAAATTATGCTTTTTTAGGGCAGCCAAACACCCTCCCATACGTTCGTTAATTACACTCAAATTTAGTTTTGTAATAAATAGTGCTATATTCTTACAACCTAATCTTATAAGACATTCAGTTGCTGAAAAAGCACTATCATAATTATCAGAAACAATTTGGTCGCATTGAACTTTATCTGTTACTCGGTCAAATAAAACTAGAGGAATTTTATTGTTTATTATAATGTCATTAATATGGCTATAATCTTTTTTTTGTTGGGTTTCATTACTTAATGAAATTAAAAATCCATCAACTGAACCATTTGCGAGCGTATTAACGTTTTCCACCTCTGTATTATATGACTCATTAGATATGCATGTCACTACCTTATAACCATGTTTACGCGCTTCTTGTTCTATACCAACCAAAGCTTTTACAAAAAAATAATTAAGTATATCAGGGATTACAACACCTATTGTCTTAGTGGTATTATTCTTTAGACTTTGAGCAATATAGTTAGGTTTGTAGTTGTACCTTTTAGCAGCTTCTAAAACTTTTTGTTTAGTCCTTTCACTTATTTCCGGGCTATCATTTAATGCCTTAGATACTGTAGATATAGATACACTTAATAATTCTGCAAGATTTTTAAGTGTTATATTCCTTGGCATAACTATAAATAAGGATTGACAAAGTTATCAATATCACTTTGAGAAATAATTGGGTTAGCTCCTTCACTTTGGGCTACTAATGCTCCAACTGCACAAGCTGTATCTATTGCTTTTTGAGGATTTTCTTTTTTTAGAAGATAATTAATCAAAGTGGCTAAAAAAGAGTCGCCTGCGCCAACAGTATCAACTACTTTTATAAGGTAACCGCTATTATAATATAGTTGATCATCATATAGTAAAACTGCACCATGCCTTCCTTTGGTAACACAGATGTGCTTTGTATTGGTTTGCTCTGCAACATATTTTATATTCTGCTCAATAGAGTTGTATTTTGAACCAATATATTTACTTATTTCAAAGAGTTCATCGTCATTAAACTTTATGAAGTCAGCTTTATTCATGAGTTCAATTAAAAGTTCTTGGGTGTAATATGGTGGTCTTAAATTAACGTCAAATATCTTATAGCTTGCATAATTTAAAAGCTCTATTAGAGTTTCTTTTGAAGTATTATTTCTGGCAACCAAACTCCCATAAACAAAAGCATCTGAAGATTCAACCATTTTTATAGCTTCTTCTGTTGGCTCAATATTATCCCATGCTCTTGGAAAATTAATGTCATAAGATGCTGAGCCCTTTTGATTCAACTTTACTGTTACTTTACCTGTCTTGTGGTGTTTATCTACCTGTATTCCTTCAATCCCAACACCTTTTTCTTCAATGAAAGCAACTAAATTTTCACCTTTAGAGTCATTACCTATTTTGCTAATAATATTGATCTCATTTTTTAAAGACTTTAAACGGATAGCTACATTTAAAGGAGCTCCACCAATCTTTTCATGTGTAGGAAACACATCCCACAATACTTCACCATAACAAACAATTTTTGAACCCATATCTTATCAGTTAATCGAAAAACCGTCATTAAGAACAATTAATGTTTTAATGACGGGTTTCATTTAAAAATTAAACTAATCTCAAATTTTAATCATTTTATTTAACCTAATCTCATCTATAATGTAGACAAATAATCTATCGAGTTTTTATATACTGCTTTTACATTTTCTAAAAAAGGATTGTCTCTGCCATCATTCATATTCCATTCCATTCCACCAATACCAATAGCTATGATTGTACCATTATAAGGTGATTGCGGCATAAATTCAATAATTCCTGGGCAACATTCATCACCAACACCACCCCAAACACCAAGGACTTTACCTCCATATAATCTCTCAAACTCATTGAATTGCCCTAATTCATGACCTGGGTTTAATAATGGAGCGATATCCCATAGATTGTTATGGTCTTCTCTAAAACCTGCATTGATAATTGGCATGAAACCATTTCCATCAAATGAAATTTGACCTTCATTAAACGTATATATAGGATGGTTAAGTTGTGAGGTTACAAAGTTAACTCCACCATCTACTGTCCAAGTATCAGGACTATCAAAACCAGCACCACTACCTTTAATAAGAAGCAGCCCACTTTGATCACGTCCAATTGTCTCGGCATAACTTGTCGCCATACCTCCAAGCAGTAGTTTACCTCCACCAACTAAATATTCAATAAAAGTAGATTTTGCCGTACCTTCTGTAAATAGCGTAGGAAGATCAGATGTTCCGACTTGATCGTAAAAGAACATAACCACATTAACTGATTCTAGATCATCAATAGTCACAGCAGCGGCATTTAGATATACAAAATCATCTGGATACGTCATTTGTAACCATTCAGCTGCTGCTACAACATCATCATCAGCTGTTGCAATTAAGTCATTAAATGTTGCTGCTTCGCCTAAAAAAGCAATCTCGTTAGGCAATACTTTAGTAAATAACTGATATACTCTATTTCCATTTGCTGAACTTGCAATGACCTCAACACTTTGTGTAAGATCCAAAACTGACCCAGAAGCAGGGCTTATATCAATTCCTTGCGGCGCTTCTATTTCTAACATGACATTAGATGCATCAGAATTTGGTGGTAATACTAAATTTATGATACCCTGAAGATCATCTATTGTTGCTTGCGTTTCATTACCTTTAAGCTCTGTTATTATATTTAAACTAGAATCAAGGCTGTCATCAAAATTATCTCTTTCCTCACAACTAGAAAAACATAAAATAATCGCCATCAATAATGCTATATTTATCTGTTTCATTTTAATTGTTTTAATTTAAATTATATAGGTAATCTAAAATATTTCCTGTAAATGTTTCAATGTTAGATTGAAAGTCATTTACTGTTCCATTTGAATCCCATTCGTAACCAACAATTGTATTTTCTATACTCATAATAGTACCTTGAAAATCTGTTGGAATTTGAGAATCAAAATTAGGGTCATTAGCTTGGTCTGTTCTGTTCCACATAACTGCGCCATATCCAAAGGCGTCACCAATAAAACTTAATGTACCAAATTTAGTTGCTGAGAAATTTTGTTCAAAAAGCAACGCTGCATCCTGTCCACAACAACTTGGGCTTAAAATGTTGTCGAAATGTTGCCACCATATGAGTCTTACTTCTCTTGTTGCAGAATTTTGTAAGGCCAAAAATTCATCGTTAAAAAAGGTTAAACCATTAAAAATTGGATGGTTTCTTCTATCCTCTGAGTTGTTTTCAGGTCTCATTCCAAGTCCCCATCTATCATCTGGTGGTTTGTTCATATCAACACATCCTCCAGTCCCTGCGCATCCAAATTCTGAATACACATAATTACCTGGTGCTCTTGGTGCAGAAAAATCTGCTGGAACTCGTCCTAAAGAAAAGATCAATGGTGTGGCCTCACCTGCAATCAACATATCTCCACCAAGTTTTACCCAAGTTTTTAACGCCTCTGCTTGAGGTGCACCAGTTTGAAGTTCTGCTGGTAAGAGTGTAGAAACATCTGTAGATGTTGCTGAGTACCCTACATTTTCAAGTGGTGTTAAATAATAAGCCATTGCTACTTTAACATCTGCCATTTCTGCGCCTGTTATATTACTAAATTGAATATATTTAAAATCTGCACCATAAGTACTTTGCATCCATAACGCTGCTGCTTTAGCGTCATCATCTATTAAAGACGCAATATCGGCTTGCTCACCTAAAAATGCATAGAACGTTGGTATTACTGTTTGTACCTCTACTGTAACTGTATAAGTTTTGTTTAGGTTTTCTGTATTCGTTACTGTATAATCTACAGTATTTGTAAAATCTTGAGCAGTTCCAGAGGCTGGATTTACTGTTTGCCCTGTTGGTACTTCCACCACTGGTGAAAGGTTTGTAACGTCTGTTCCAGGTGGCATTAATACGTAAATAGTTTCGTCTGTATCGTTTACAACACCGGTAGTACCGTCTATAACAAATGAAGTAATCTGTGGCGCAGGTACTTGATTAACCGTAACAGTATATTCTTTAGCTGTAAAGCCATCATTGGACTGTACAGTATAAACAACAGGATTACTAAAATTTCTTGACACACCCGATGCTACATCAACTGTAGTACCGTCTGCTATGACAAAATTAGGTGCTAAACTTGTAATATCTCCATCTTGGCTACCAATATCTACAGTTATAGTTCCTGCAGCGTCATCTATGACTCCAGCATTATCACCAACAGAAAAGCTTAAAATTTTAGGATCACCAAAAGCGGCTAATGTTGCTGTATATTGTCTACTTGCACCATTTGCAGCATTTGTTGTGAAAATTATTGGTCCGCTTGAAAAATCTAATGTACTTCCTGAAGCTGGGTCTACGGTTGTACCTTCAGGTAATGTCATATTAACTGTAAGACTGTTAAGATTTGTTCCAGAAGGTAATGTAGCTGTAATAGTTGCGGAAGTATGATTTATAGTAGCAAATTGATCACTCGTTTCAAAAGACCTGATAATAGCCTCTGCAATGTCTGGCACTACATCAGTAAAGTTGTCGTCATCGCTATTACACGATACAATTGTGAATGATAATATACTCGCAGATATTAGCATCACAAAAAATAATAATTTTTTATACTGTTTCATTTTTTATAATTTTTAATTTATTTTTTAGTTTATTAATAGCCTTGTCTTTGGGTATACACGCCACCACTAGCATCAATTTCTATTTGTGGTATTGGCAGATATTGTTCGTGCTCCTGAAGAGATGCTCCTCCTAAGTAGCTTCTTAGATTTTGCTCTGCGGATATATACTCGCTGGTATATTGCATGGCGATTCCCCAACGTACTAAGTCGAAGAAACGATGCCCTTCGTTAGCTAACTCAAGACGTCTTTCAAAACGTAAAGCCTCTCTTGCTAGGTCTTGAGATAGGGTTAATGGATATGGATTTATTAAATAGTTTGCAGCATCTTGGCTTGGTGTATTAAAATCTTGAACATAAGATGAGTTTTTTGCTCTTGTTCTTATTTGATTTATTAAACCAACTCCTTCACCAACTTGACCAAGTTCTATAAGAGCTTCTGCCCTCCATAATAAAGCGTCGCTATATTTTATAATTGGGAAGTCTAAATTGCCCTGTGCCCAAGGAAACCCATTGGGATTAGAAGCCAATCCGTCTGAAGTTGGATAAATCATGTTTTTCTTTCTTACAAACAACCCATAAGTTCCTATATCTCTACTCCAGTTTTCTTGTTGGGGCTGTGGTGTCCAATCTTTCCAAGTAATTCCGGGACGTCCAATTACGTGATCTAACCTTGGATCTACTAAATCTGAATCCGTTAGATTCGCACTATTAAAAGACGTAAACAATGGTAAACCATTAGCATCTACTTTATAAGCGTTTGCCAAGTTCTGAGAGGGTTTATGAAAATCATCTCCGTTTAAATAAGGATGATTAACATCATCACCAGGACTATCAGGTGAGTTTAATAAGTCTCCAAAATTGAGATTCCCAAATTGAGAACCATCATTAATAGAAAACTGTATAGCAAAAATGTTTTCCATATTGCCATAACCAGGTTCTGAGTAGAGGCGTTCTATGTCATCTACCAATCCATATTGGCTTGATATAACATCATTGGTATAGGTAATTACATCACTCCACTCTTCTTGAAATAAATGTGCTTTTGCTAAAAATGACTTAGCCACTATACCATTTACTCGCCCTAGGTCAGTTTGTGTATCTGGCAATAAATCAATGGCTGTTCTTAAATCTGTTTCTATTTTATCCCATATAAATTCAGTGTCGAATGTATTTGATATTGTAGCTAAATCTGCTAGCGGCGTATCTTCATCATACCATACAATGGATCCAAAGTTTTTCATGGCTTCAAAATAGAAATGAGCACGTAGTGTATATAATTCACCTAATCGTACATCTCTATTTGAGAATGAGCCACTATCTAAGCTCTTAACCAATCTAATGGCAGCATCTACACGCTTTAACCCAAAATGAATGGAACGCCATAGGTTATAGGCATTTTCACTTGACGGAAACACATCATGTGTTTCTAACTGGTGCATACCTCCACCAGGATTATCACCTGTACCACCGCCTCCTTTGTAAGCATCGCCAGATCTTATATCTGATGTTGCCCAATTGGATGGTGCATGGTCAAAAGGCCATAAATCTCTAAAATCTCCTGTGTTGAACCGATAATCTAACGCACTGTATGCTGCAATTACCAAGGCTTCTGGGTCTAAATTATCTTCTGAGATAACATTAAATTCTGAAACATCTAAATCACTTTCGGTAACACAACTGTAATTACATAACAATAATGCTATCAATGATAAAAATGAATATTTGAAAGTTTTTTTCATAGTAATTAATTTTAAAAATTTGCTGATAAACCAAATGTTACTGATCTTGTATGTGGTATTCCATAACCTGCTATACCTATTCCATTAGCATTTAAACCAGAAACCTCATAATCTAATCCAGTAAAAGAAGTGATGTCAAATAGATTTTGACCAACCACATAAAGTCTCAAATTATTGAGTTTGAATTTTTTAGTCATCTCGTTTGGAAATGTATAACCAAGTGTTACAGTTTTTAGTCTAAAATAAGAACCATCCTCAACGAAATAACTAGATGGTTGTAATTCGTTATTTGAATTTATTGTACTCAATGCTGGCACATTAGAGTTAGCATTACTAGGTGACCAAGCGTCCAAAGTATTTTCGGTGAAATTGAAACTGAAATATGCAAAATCCCCTAAACTTCGTTGTGTATTGTATAAATCATGACCATGTTTACCATCAAAATAGGCATTGAAATCAAATCCTTTATAAGAAGCAGTTAAGTTAATACCATAAATAAAATCTGGATGCGGATTTCCGATAATGGTCCTATCATCTGCATCTATAACTCCATCACTATTTAAATCTCTGTAACGAATTCTACCTAAATCTTTTCCTGGTTGATCTGCATGAACCGCAACTTCTTCTGGTGTTCTAAATATGCCATCTGCCACTAAGCCAAAGAATGACGCTATTGGATCACCAGCTCTAGTTATTGAAATAGAATTATTTAAAAGAAAATTATTGTCGGTATCTAAAGATTCAACATTATTCTCGTATTGAGAGAAGTTAAAATCTACACCAAAATTAAAATCTTCTCGTGTTTTACTTCTGTAGCTTAAAACAAACTCAAACCCTTTGTTAGAAACTTCACCTGCATTAATTAATGGTGCTGTAGATTCTCCATTAATAGCTAATGCTATAGGTTGCAATAGTAAGTTTTTGGTTCTTTTATCAAATACATCCCCTGTTAGGGATAGTCTATTGTTTAAAAACCCGATATCAAATCCAAAATTTACTTGTTCTGTTTCTTCCCATTGAATATCTGGATTTGCTTGTCTTTGCTGTAAGATACCTTCTAATGCGCCTTGACCGTCACCATCTATATCATAGTCTGTAAATTCTATAGCGTTCCCAACAGAATTGTTGATGAATGAACTTAGATACAAATAATCACCTATAAGGTCATTACCATTAATACCCCAAGATGCTCTAAGCTTAAGGTTAGATACTGAGTTTATATTTTCTAAAAAAGACTCATTACTAACATTCCAAGCAAAAGAAGCAGCTGGGAAAATTGCAAATTTATTATTAGGTCCAAAACGAGATGACCCATCACGTCTTATACTTCCTGATAAGATGTACCTATCATCGTAAATGTACTTTACAGAACCGAATTGTGATTGTTTTCTATAATCTATTTTATTTTCAATAGTTTGAAACTCGGCATCTGGTCTCACATCATATTCTGGGTAATTTGTAATATCAACCCCTCTAGTTCTGTTGGTAAGAAAATCATCATCTTTTCTTGTAAACTCAATACCTAATAAAACATTAAATCTGTGTTTTTCAATTTCCTTATCATAAGACAACAGATTAGTAAAAACTGTAGTTAACGATTCATTATTCACATCGTCTACATCTATATTTTGAAATACACTAGGTATAGCATCTAACTGTACGAATGGTTGCGTGCGTGTATCAAACTTATATTCTAAGTAATCAAAATTAAGTTTTGTGTTAAAGGTTAAGCCCTCTATGATTTTTACGTCAGCGTAAACATTACCCAAAAACCTGCTGTTACGCTGTTCATTTTTTCTATTGGACCATAGATTAGCCAATGAGTTTGGTTTATCTTGTATAACAGGCGCGGAATATGTACCTGTTTCCGTAAATACTGGTAATAAAGGATTTTGAAGTATTGCATTTTCAAATTCATTTGCCTTTACTTCATTGAAATTGGAATATAAAAAGTTCTCACCTATGGTAATTCTATTATCCCATAATTTATATGAAGCGTTTAAACGTGCATTAAAACGTTCGTAAAATGTATGCTTTTGCACACCATTATCTTTTGCGTAGTTAACACCAGCAAAAACCTGAAGTTTTTCATTACCGTAACGATAGTTTAAATCTGTATTATAGGGTACGGCATTCTCTGTAATAACATCTACCCAGTTTGTGTCTGAAGATCTCATCAATTGTGCTGGATCTAAAAATTCTGGGATTGTAAATCCAGCTCCATTATCTACCAGTGGACCAAAGTCTCCTGAAACACCATCGTTAAGTCTTGCCTGGTAATATACGTCTGTCCATTGTTGAGCATTTAATAAGCTAACATTATCACGCATAGATGATAAAATAAGCTCACTCTTAAAGTTAAACTCTGAGATACCGTTTTTTCCTTTTTTTGTGGTTACAACTATGACACCATTGGCAGCCGATGTACCATACAGTGCCGCAGAAGCTCCATCTTTTAGCACTTGCATGCTTTCAATTTCGTCTGGATTTAAAGATGATGGGTTAAATGTTTGTACGCCATCAATAACCCATAGCGGATTTGAACCTGCATTTACACTAGTTAGTCCTCTAATAACAATCTGTGAATCATTACCACCAGGTGTTCCACCGGAATTAACCTGAATACCTGGAACACGACCTTGTAAGGTTGTTATCACATTAGGACTAGATTCTTGAGCAAACTCACTAACTTTAACGACAGTAATTGCTCCAGCTATATCAGATTTCTTCTCCTTAGAATATCCTGTTATAACTACTTCGTCTAATTGGGCGGCATCTTCTATAAGAATGAAATCATAAGTATCTTTCTCATCGACAGTAATTTTGGATGTCCTAAACCCAATATAAGATGCTTCTAAAACATCACCAACGTTGACTTCCAAGCTGTACTTGCCGTCAAAATCGGTTTGTGCTCCTTTAGCCGTATTCTTAACAATGACACTTGCTCCAGGCAAGGGTGACCCATCTTCTGTGGTTATTGTCCCACTAATGGTCTTTTGTTGAGAATAGCTTCCTGATATAAAGCAGAAGAACATTATTGTAAAACAAAAGTTTTTCATATTTGATTATTTAGTTAATTATTATTTATACGATTTCGAGATTTTTATCTTTTTCATTTGCTAATTGTTTACTTAATTCTTCCAATGGCACTCCTTTGGTTTCTGGCATTACAAAGTGCACCCATATTAATTGTAGCACCATCATAAAAGCAAAAATGCCAAATACGGTAGCTGGTCCAATTTTAGAGAACAATAGAGGTACTAATGCAGGAATAATAGCTGCTAATACCCAATGTGTAGAACTACCAACAGATTGTCCTTGTGCTCTTAAATGATTAGGAAATATTTCTGAAATAAATACCCATATTACTGCACCTTGCCCAATGGCATGAGAGGCTATAAACAAAAAGAAAAATACTGGAACATGCATACCCAACCAGTCGGTAGCAAAGGCGTAAGCAACTAAACCTAGAGAAATTATATATCCTAAAGACCCTAGATACATTAATTGCTTTCTACCAAGTCTATCAATAAGCGCCATTCCTAAAAGGGTAAACAATAGATTAACAATGCCAACACCAATACTGCTCATCAAAGCAGAACTCTCTTCTAGGCCAGCTAATTCAAATATTCTAGGTGAGTAATAGAGAAAAGCATTAATACCTGAGAATTGATTAAATACTGCTAACACTAATACTAATAGCATAGGTGTTTTATATTTTTTAGAGAAGACAGATTCTTTCTTAACAGAAGTATTTTCAACACTTAAAATGTGATCTACTTGAGCTTGGGCATTCTCATTAGGGTTTAATAATGTTAAAGTTTTTTTAGCTTCTTCAACTTTTCCCTTAAAAATTTGCCAACGCGGACTTTTTGGAATACCAAATACCATAAGTGTGTATATTATGGCAGGAATAGCTTCTACTCCTATCATCCATCTCCAAGCATTTTCTGTTACATTTTGATTTATTAAATAATTGGAAGCAAAGGCTACTAAAATTCCAAAAACAATATTGAATTGATATAATGCAACTAATTGCCCTCGATTTTTAGCAGGTGCAATTTCTGAAACATAAGCAGGTGCAGCAATAGTTGATGCACCAACACCAATACCTCCTATAAACCTGAAAAAGGCAAATAAATAAGGATCGCTTACCATAGCAGAGCCAATGGCAGATACACTATATAAAACTCCTATTAAGATTAAGGTATTTTTTCGTCCCCATTTATTTGTTGGATAAGCTCCAAAAATAGCTCCTAGAACTGTGCCCCAGAGTGCAGATGACATAACAACTATACCATGAAAAGCGTCTGAATCACCGAATAATGTATTGCCAGACCACATTTCGGCTAATGCTTTATCTGCACCAGAAATTACTACTGTATCAAATCCAAAAAGAAATCCAGCGAGTGCTACTGTTATGCTCCAATAATATAGTTTTGTTTTATTCATTTTCTTAATTATTTATTTCGTAAATAGTGGCGTCTATTGTTGCATTTCCTCCATTGGCGAATACATCAACTCCAGTTGCATTAGCAAATGTTGGGAAAAAACGCCCTGTGAAATGGGATTTGTTATCAACAAAGACTTCTAAAACTGATCCGTCAACAAAGACTCTTACATCTATAGTGCTACCAGGTGTTATAGCATAGCTTCCTGTTCTAATATCATTTCTAACTTGGGTACTTAATGATGAGTTTGAAGCATCTACAACCCATTCTTGAGCAGACATATCGTAATAAACCCTATAATACTCTTCATTACCTGGTGTTTTTCCAAGAATGAAACCAACTTGGTCTGCAGTACCTGTATTTATAGTAGCTTCCATTTCAAAATGACGATTGTTATAATCATTCAAATAGTTAGACCCACCATCAGTAACAGCTATACCTGTAAAGGATGTAGTGGTGCCTCTTAAATCATTTAAGTTAGGATGAGGTGTTATCAAAATATCATCATTAGCATCTAAAGACCATACTTGAGGAACACTAAATAAATTTGCCCAGCCTTGCTGCATCTGAAATTCGGCTTGAACTTCATCTGGAATAATACCAATTGCCGTTATTAAGCCAGAAGTATCTGTAGTTACTGTAGGTGATAAGAAGCCATTAACAACTTCTAAATTTTTAGGCTCAGTAAAGTCTGGTGTGAATGTTCCATTTTCAAACTGACCTATCCAGTAGAATGTTCTTGCAGGTGTCGCGTCCGGTGTTTTCTGTACCAATAACATTTCCTTACCATTTGGAAATTCAAATAAAATAGGAACTTCCCAAAACTGACCTTGTCCTTGTCCGGCTTGACCCTGATAAGCCACACCACCGTAAGTCCAATTTTCAAAATCTGTACTACTATAATACAGTACATTACCTCCTGTCCCTGAAACACCAGCACCAATAATCATATGGTATTGACCACCACTTTCCCAGACATAAGGATCTCTAAAATCTAAATTGGTATCACTTGGCGCACCATTAATTATAGGGTTAGGATTTTTGTCTAAGGTTTGATAACCGTCGCTTGAAGTAGCAGTAGCAATAACGGCATCGATTCCATCTACACCAGTGTAAATAACAGCAGGGGTTCCGTCTTGAAGTATTTGCGAATCTCCAGCCCAACAGCCAAAGCTGTCCCAACTTTCTGTTGGCCATAGGACTGCATTTTGTTCATCCCAATTTACTAAATCCGTACTTGTAAAGTGTCCCCAATTTTGTTGAGCAATACCTAAAAACACTTCGTTTTTCTGGTAGAACATATGATATGTTCCATCTAACTCCACTAATCCGTTAGCTTCATTTGCCCAACCAAAATCTGGAATGGGGTGATATGTTGGTCTATTAGTATCATCAGAATAATCAATATCCCATTGATAATTTACTGTGCTTGGTGGATTATATTCTGCATTTAAAGCATCTACATTTTCTTGCGTTGCTTCTCCAGAGTATATTTTAATCTCGTCTAGAGCACCAGAGAAATAATCAATGTCATAAATACCCATCATCTCTCCCATTGTATTTTTTCCTATGCTAAATGGTGTATTGGAAGCAGGAAATGATATTGAACCAGAGGGAATATTTGCGTTTCTAATTTGTTGTTGATTTACATAAATCACAATGCTTTGGTTTGCGGGATTTAAACCTACAACAACATGATTCCACTGATCTCGTTCCAGACTTTGATTAGTGACTTGTTGTGCAAAAGCTCCATTTATAAAATATTGTACTACGATTTGTCCTTGCTCATTTAACCCAACCATAAGACCTGTGCTAGAACCTTGAGAGGTTAATGCCAACATGGAACCTGTACCTATAGGATAGGATTTTGGTGACGCCCATAATGATAAAACAAAACGTTCATTTGGCAATAGATTTGAAGGTAAGCTACCATCTATTTCATTTGACAACCCATCAAAAAACAAGGCATTGTTAGAAACACCAGTCATTCTATTAATACCATTCCCAACTATTTCAAAGTTTGTACCTGTGAATGTTTCACTAGTGGTATTTCCAGAAGATTCGTCTAATTTAAATTCCAATACTTTTGTCAAGGAAGTATCTTCATCTGGTGGATTAACAACTCGAACATCATCATCACTGCAGGAAAGTTGTAAAAAAACCAAAGTCAATATTTTGAAAAACATAATTATTTTTTTCATCCTATAATATTGTTGCTACTTTTCTAATATTCAGGTTATCAATTTTAGAATCATTCTCTTTTAAAACTTCAAACTTTGTGAAATTGCTATTTGGAAATATTTGATTGGTCATTACATACTCACCATCATTAATAAAAATTTCGATAGATGACGCATCAAGAATAATTGTAACTTTCATGTTATTATAAATTCCAATGGGCATTGTTTGATAAGAACTTTTTGCAAAATTTTCATTGAAGTTTACGTTGCCCGAATTTGTTCTGTTTGTATAGAATTTGCCAATGGCTTTTTCGTACCCAAGACTATAGGTATCTCCTTCTGAATTAGAGAATTGAATTTGTAGCTTGTTATTTATTTTAGCGTTAAAAGCAATAATGCTTTGCTGTAAATCTGTGTACTGGAACTGGGTTGGGAAATTGCCTTCTAAATCTTCTTTAGAGATGTCTTCTGTAATAGCTTCAAAACCATCAACGAGCTTGCTTTTTACCAAGTATTTATTGTCTATTTTAATGAGTTGAAGTTCTCGCGGTAGAGTCATGGCGCTTCGCCATTTTTCGGTAGGTGTTGTTGTAGCGTAGTTCCAGTTACTCATCCAACCTATAAAAATGCGCTTGCCATTTGGTTCATTATTATATGTTACTCCTGCATAGTTATCCGTTCCATAATCAATCCATTGGCTTTCTTTTTGGTCTGTTGTAAATGTTGTACCATCGTAATCACCAACAAAATAACGTGTACCAGAACCACCATTCGGCAAGCTATTGCCACCATGGCTTACTATTAAAACCCATTTTTCTTCTTCTGTTCCTTCTACTTTAAGTTGAAATAAATCTGGACATTCCCAAACTCCTAATGGTGGCTTATCATCAAATCTAAATGTGCTTATCTTTTCCCAAGCCTTTAAATCTTTAGATTCGTAAAATTGCACTTCGTCCTTAGCAACTAATACCATCTGCCAAGCTTCTTTCTCCTCGTACCATGATACTTTAGGGTCTCTAAAATCTCTAATGCCAGGATTAGAAATTACGGGATTGCCCTTATACTTTGTCCAAGTCTCGCCATCGTCTAAACTATAAGCTATACCTTGGGTTTGATAATCAATTTGACCAGCCTTTTCCTTTACTGGGTCATGGTAGGTGTAAATAGCTACCATAGCATCTTTACCAAAACCAGCGGTATTCTCATTATCTATGACAGCACTACCAGAAAAAATGTATCCTAAACTATCAGGGTATAATGCTATTGGTCTGTGTTTCCATGTTAGTAAGTCTTTGCTTTTAGCATGGCCCCAATGCATTGGGCCCCAAACTGTGCTATCTGGATAATATTGATAGAACAAATGATAAGTCCCATTATTGTATACTAGCCCATTTGGGTCGTTCATCCATTTTTCTTTTGGTGTAAAGTGGAATTGCGGTCTGTACTTTTCTATTTTAATTGACTCCTCTAATACTATTTTTTCTGAAGTTTGATTTACATCTTTACAACCAAATAGTAATAAACCACAAATCAAGACCAGAACATAACTTGTAATTTGTTTTTTTAACGATGGATTCAATGTGAACATTTTTAACCTATTTATATGGTATATTAATTTTATGTTAACAAATCTATAAATTAGGTTGGCATAATAAGGTTGGTATTTTGTTCTACCTTAGTGGGTATTTTGTTCATTTATTGTAAAATAGGCAGTTTTGATTGCTTATTATTAATAAAAATCTAATTTTTACCTTAATTAATTACCAAATCAATGCAATTAAGATTATTCATATTGTTTTTTCTCATTTTAGGCTGTAGTTCTAAAAACAAAAAACCTGAAATAAAGATTGGTTTTTCACAATGTGTTTCTGATGATGAGTGGCGAAAAGAAATGAATAATGAAATATTTACCGAAGCAGATTTAATTGTATCTCATGATGTCAATATTTTGTATAAAGATGCTAAAGCAGATAATTCACTTCAAATAACACAAGTAGAGGAATTAGTAAGTGAAGGTATAGATGTGTTGATGATATCTCCAAATGAATCTGAACCATTAACATCAATAGTAGAAAGTGTAAAAGCTAAGGGTATTCCAGTCGTTGTAATTGATAGAAGAATATCAAGTGATAAGTTTGACGCTTTTGTTGGCGGAAACAACTTATCTGTTGGCAGGTTAGCTGGCGAAATGAGCGCAGATTTATTATACGATAGAAACATTGAGTCACCTAATATATTATCAATTACTGGACTCGAAGGTTCTTCACCAGCACAAGAAAGACAAAGAGGTTTTGAAGATGCCTTAAAAGAAAACAATCTAACCACTCAAGTTGTAAAATCGGATTGGAAAAAAGGTACAGCTCGAAAATTATTAGATAGTATAAGCAGAACCAATTACGGTTTTTACGACTTAATTTTTGCGCATAATGATGAAATGGCTAGCTCTGCAAGTGATGTTTTTTATAGTAGCACTAAAAAGCCAATAATTATTGGTGTAGATGGTTTATCAACTAAAGGCGGTGGTTTGGAAATGGTAATCAACAACAAAATTAACGGAACTATTTCCTATCCTCCATCAGGTGCAAAAGCATTACGATTGGCTTTTGATTTAGCGTTAGGAAAATCAGTCAATAAGTATAATTATGAAAATACTTTTAGGGTTGATAATCGTAATGCAAATACTTTATACAATGAAGCTTTAAGGGTGAGAGATCAACAAGAAAAACTAAAATCCCTTATTGGAAACTATGACACGTTAAGTATAGATATTGAAGAAAAAAATGAAGTCATATTATGGATTTCGATTTTATCTGGTCTGCTTTTCATTAGTGCTTGGTTGAGCGTCTATTTTATTTATCAAAAGAATAGAGCAAACAAACTATTACGGACAAAGCAAGAGGTCATCAACCATCAAAATACTGAAATAAGTCAGAATAGAGATCAATTGGTAAGTGCGTTAAAACAAATGGAAGAAATGAGCGAGATGAAAACTCAATTTTTCTCTAATATTTCTCACGAGTTTAAAAACTTATTGGCTTTAATGTCTTTGGATATTGATAAAGTTATTGCAGATAGCAGTACAAAATCAAGACTATCTCGCTACTTATCTATGATTAATTCTAATTTAAATAGACTATTAACATATAAGAATTTAGATAGCGATGCTTATCCTGTTGAGTTAAAATATGGTAATATAAGTGAGACTGTCAATGAAGTGGCCGAAAATTTTAAACTATCGGTTGAAGCCAAAAAACTTAAGTTTAAAGTTGAAACGTCATCTATTTTTACGGATTATGATGCTGATGCTATTCAAAAAGTACTTTCAAACCTAATCTCGAATGCAATAAAATACACTGTTAAAGGAAACGTTACTATTAAATTATTCGAAGAAAATGAATCAATCTTTATAACTATTTCTGACACTGGAATTGGAATACCAAAAAATGAGCAAAGCAAAATATTTGATCGTCATAAACGCTCAAGTTTGTCAGGTGAAGACAAGGATTCTTTCGGTATTGGTCTTCATTTTTGTAAAAGTTTAATTAATTTAATGAATGGCAAAATAACAGTAGAGAGTGAGCTTAATAAAGGCTCAAAGTTTACGATTTCATTACCAAAGAAGAATAAAAATGAAATCCCTCAAAAAACTACATTTACTGAAATAGATGAAGACAAATCTACAGTTTTCATTGCCGAAGACAACCCACATATTTTGGCAAGGGTGGTACAAATATTAGAAGCGGATTATAACGTTATTTACGCTAACAATGGGACTGATGCCTATAAACTGATTAATTACCATCATCCTGATATGGTGATAAGTGATATTTTAATGCCAGGAATGGATGGCATTCAGTTATGTCAGAAATTATTCGAAAACCCTGCTACCATTAACATTCCAGTGCTCTTACTAAGTGCCGTTCAGGGGGATGACATTCGCACACAAGGATATCAAACAGGCGCAGATTCCTTTTTAAGCAAGCCATTTTCATCTGATACATTATTGGCAAGAGTTGAGAATTTAATTAAAAAGTCTGCCAAAACGAAAACAAGTTCAAAATTTGCTGTTTCCGTTACTTCAAAATCAGAAGAAGATCAAAAGTTTTTAACTGACATATCTGATTACTTATACACTCACATTTCGGATTATAATTTTAAAATTGAAGATTTACTTAAAGAGATAGGTATGTCTCGATCGAAATTTTATAGAAAGCTAAAAGGTTTGACAAAATTATCGCCTAACGATTACATTAGAAAGTTACGATTAGATTATGCTTCGCAAATAATAATTAAAGCAGACTTCTCTGTTGCTGAGGTAGCTTATAAGGTTGGGTTTTCTGATGTTAAATACTTCTCTAAAATATTTAAAAAAGAGTTTGGTGTTACACCTACAGAATATAGAGAGAAGTATACAAATTGATAATACTATTTTTTAATTTACTGCCAATAAATAGTTCATTTGCCTCCGTTAAGAACTTTTAGCTTTTTTAGTCAATCTTTTTCTCAAAATATGCATGTCATCACTAATTTTTTTCTCTAGCACTCTTGCATAAATTTGGGTAGTTGCTATTTTACTATGCCCTAATAGTTTTGAGACTGTCTCAATTGGAACTCCATTACTCAAAGTAATTGTAGTTGCGAAAGTATGACGCGCCATATGGAATGTAAGGTTCTTTTTAATACCACATACAAAAGCAACATCTTTTAAATAAGCATTCAGCTTCTCATTTGTTATTTTAGGAAATAGGGTTCCAGAAACTATCGTCATAGGATGATCTTTGTATTTATTGATTATCTCTTGCGCCTTACCTAACAAAGGGATTTTAACCTTGCTTTTGGTTTTCTGTCTGTGAGTAAATATCCAATTAACCCCATCAATTCCCAATAGAATATTGTCCTCAGTTAAATTCATAATATCTATATAACTGATTCCAGTGTAACAACTAAAAACGAATAAATCTCTAACGCGCTCTAATCGCTTTTGTTGAAACTCTTGCAACTCCATATTTGATAGTTCGTTTTCAGATAGAAATTCTCTTTCTTTTTTCTCATAAACTGGTTTCCATCTTACGAACGGATCTTTATCTACCCATTCCAAATGATACCCAAGAGTAACAATTTTTCTTAATCGCTGAATGTGTTTCATTATGGTATTATTACTCATTCCTCTCGGATGGCCAGCTGGCCAATAATTGCCTAGGAAACTTTCAAAATCGCATAGGAATTTATAATCTAGCTGTTTTAAATATATATCGGTTGTCTTTCTTTTTTGTTTTAAGAATCGATTTATATAGTTCTCGGTAATTCCAAAATTTCTTATTGAACCAGATGCGAGTGTGTTTTCTATTTTCTTACTATGGTACTTAATGAGATCTTGTAGTGATTTGGTGTTTTCATCTTCTCCATTATAATTGGCTTTAATCAATTGAGCAGTAATGAGCTCCCCTTTATATTTTAAATCCTGATATACTTGAAAAAGCTTAGTATAGGTTTGATCTAAATAGTTATTAATCTGCTTTGCTGAGGTAGTATGACCTTTTACACGCTTTTTTTTCACATCCCAAAGGTTAACATTAACCTTACATTTTAAGCTAATATTGACACGCTTTCGGTCAACGGTTACTCTGGCATAGATTTCAGCTTCATTGTTTTTTGCACGTGAAGCATTTATCCAGAATAGGATAGAGAATGTTTTTGATGTCTTCATAGTTGGACGTCTTTAAAGATTAAACTTGCTTTAGACGAAAGTCAAATCAACTATGCTTTATGCTTTCGGTCGCGGTCAACAATGTTGACCGCAGTATAAATGTGTTAACCGAATAGGTGTCATATTATATCAAATTGATTGATTTTCTATGATTACCTAAAAACTACAAAAGCTTGCAAAATCATAGATTTTACAAGCTTTTTATACTCATTACGAGTTTTTTAGTGACCTCGACAGGATTCAAACCTGTAACCTTCTGAGCCGTAATCAGATGCGCTATTCAGTTGCGCCACGAGGCCGTTTTTAAGTGGGTGCAAATATAAGACATTTATTAAAAAACAACCAAACTATTTATTTCAAAATTGTAATCCTTATTTTTGAATCATGGTTACCAAAGAATTACTCCAACCCTTTCATTACTTATTCGATGCACATATTCTCGAGCAAATTACAAGTGTTGCAGTGCTCAAAACTTTTAAGAAACATGATATCATTATAGATATTGGCCAAGACCTCAACTATATACCACTTTTAATAGATGGCAACATAAAGGTACTACGCGAAGATAGAGATGGAAACGAATTGCTACTCTACGTTCTCGAAAGCGGTGACACATGCGCTATGTCATTGACTTGCTGCATGGCTAAAGCCAAAAGTAAGATTAGAGCCGTTGCAGATGAAGATGTCTCGGTATTAATGATACCTATTGATAATATGAAATTGTGGTTTAACACCAATGAAAGCTGGCGTAACTTTATTTTGATGAGCTATCAGATTCGATTTGATGAAATGCTTGAGACCATTGATACTTTAGCTTTCATGAAAATGGATAAACGCGTTCATAAATACCTCAAAGATCAAGTTAAGTTGACGGCTTCCAAAACTTTAAAAGTAACACATCAAGAAATTGCTGAAGATTTGCATACTTCTAGAGTAGTAATTTCTAGGCTTTTGAAACAATTGGAAAACGAAAATAAAATTGAACTCGGCAGAAACAGGATTACGGTTTTAGACTTTTAGTAACTTTTGTAACATTGACTAAGCTACAGAACTCTATTTTTGCTTCAAAATAATACTATGGAATATATATTACAACCTTGGCCTTGGTACGTATCTGGGCCATTAATAGCCATTGTAATGTTTCTTCTCCTCTACTTCGGAAGAACATTCGGCATGTCATCTAACCTCAGAACGCTCTGTGCCATTGGTGGAGCTGGTAAAAAAGTTGAGTTTTTTAAGTTTGATTGGAAAAGCCAACGTTGGAATTTAGTCGTGGTCCTTGGAGCTATTCTTGGTGGTTTTATTGCGCATTTTTTATTGTCTAACCCCACCAACATTGATTTGAGCCAAAATACAATTCAAGATTTGAAAACACTTGGTTTTGAAAATGCAGGAAAAAGTCTGCTACCGCCAGAATTATTCAGTTGGGATGCGGTCTTTACCATTAAAGGCTTTTTGATTCTTGTCATTGGCGGTTTTCTAGTTGGGTTTGGCACGCGTTATGCTGGTGGCTGCACCTCTGGCCATGCCATTACAGGTCTTAGCAGTTTACAGTTACCCTCGCTTATTGCTGTGGTTGGCTTTTTCATAGGAGGTTTAATTATGATTCATTTGATCTATCCAATATTATTTTAAAATGGGAAAGTATATAAAGTTTTTTTTTAGTCGGCATTCTATTCGGAATTGTATTGGTAAAGTCTGAAGCCGTTTCATGGTACCGCATTTTTGAAATGTTTAAGTTTCAGTCATTTCATATGTACGGCATCATTGGCACTGCGGTTGCAACTGGTGTTATATTACTATTGGTTTCAAAATATAAAAGGATAAAAACAATAGAAGGTTCAACTTTAAAAGTCCCCTTAAAACAGAAAGGGTTTTCAAGATATATTATAGGAGGCACCATTTTTGGGTTAGGATGGGCTTTAGCTGGTGCATGCCCAGGACCAATGTATATCCTAATTGGCACAGGTGTATTTTCAATATTAATCGTCATAGCCGCTGCAATATTAGGTACCTATGTTTACGGCTTACTAAAAGACAAACTACCGCACTAAATGGAACTTATTGAAATATTAGGATATTTTGGTGCATTGGTGGTTGGGCTTGTATTGGGCTTAATTGGTGGTGGAGGATCTATTTTGACTGTACCTATTTTAGTATACCTTATTGGGCTGAACCCTATTGTAGCTACAGCTTATTCCCTTTTTGTGGTAGGAGTAACGTCTATAATTGGGGCATTTCAAAATTTTAAAAAGGGATTGGTGGATGTAAAAACGGCGGTCATTTTTGCCGTACCAGCTTTTATAGCTGTATATCTTACCAGACGCTATTTAGTACAAATGATTCCAGAGGAAGTACTTAGTATCGGAGATTTTGTTGTTACCAATTCTATATTTATTATGGTTTTGTTTGCAGTGATAATGTTACTTGCAAGCTACTCCATGATAAGAAACAAGCGTAAAGAATTAACCAATACTGATAACGATATACAATCATTTAATTATCCACTCATTGCCGCAGAAGGACTTGTAGTAGGTATACTTACAGGCTTGGTTGGTGCTGGTGGTGGTTTTTTAATAATTCCTGCATTAGTACTTTTAGCTAAGTTGCCCATGAAAAAAGCAGTGGGCACTTCACTTTTAATTATTGCTGTAAAATCCTTAATTGGATTCCTTGGCGATATTCCAAACATAGACATCGATTGGAATTTCCTTCTACTCTTTACCGCGATATCTATTATAGGAATAGTTTTAGGAGTTTACCTTTCAAAATTTATTAGTGGTAAAAAACTCAAAAAAGGATTTGGTTATTTCACACTTATAATGGCTATCTATATTATATACAAAGAGTTATTTTAAAGCTGTGTAATAAATGTGACAAACAGAGGTGTGAAGTTTTGTAACTTTGTACTATTCAAAAAAATAACAGATATGAAAATAGAACAATTATATACAGGGTGTCTTGCACAAGGTGCATACTATATTGAATCTGATGGTGAAGTTGCTATAATTGATCCATTACGAGAAACGCAACAATATATAGACAAAGCAAAAGCGAATAATGCAAAAATAAAATACATACTAGAAACCCATTTCCACGCTGATTTTGTGTCTGGCCACGTCGATTTAGCTAATAAGACTGGTGCAACCATAGTTTTTGGACCAGGAGCCTCTACTGAGTACGATATTCACTCGGCTAAAGATGGTGAAGAATTAAAAATAGGGAAACTTACCATAAAAGTATTACACACGCCCGGACACACTTTAGAGTCAACCACCTATTTATTGAAAGACGAAAACGGTAAAGACCACGCTATATTTTCTGGTGATACTTTGTTTTTAGGAGATGTAGGGAGACCAGATTTAGCCATAAAATCTGATGTTACAAAAGAAGATTTGGCAGGAATGCTTTATGATTCGCTGCGACATAAAATTATGCCTTTGGCTGATGACGTCATTGTTTACCCAGCGCATGGAGCTGGTTCTGCGTGTGGTAAAAACCTAAGCAAAGAAACAGTTGGTGTTTTAGGAGAGCAAAAGAAAACCAACTACGCTTTAAGAGAGGACATGAGCAAGGAAGAATTCATAAAAGAAGTGCTTGATGGTATTGCACCTCCACCTCAGTATTTTGCAAAAAATGCCATGATGAACAAGGTAGGCTATGATGCTTTTGACACTGTTTTAAAAACAGGTGATATTCCTTTAAACCCAGAAGAATTTGAAGCTATGGCAAATCATGAATCTGCTTTGGTTTTAGACGTAAGACCACAGGGCGAATTTGTAAAAGGCCATATCCCAAATTCAATTTTTATTGGCCTCAACGGTTCTTTTGCTCCTTGGGTTGGTGCACTGATTACAGACATAAAACAACCAATAGTGTTGGTTGTACCAGAGGGCAAATCAGCAGAAGCCGTAACACGATTATCTCGTGTGGGTTATGACAATACTTTAGGTTATCTAGAAGGTGGTATTGAAGCATGGAAAGCTGCCGGAAAAGACATTGAAACTCTAGAGTCTATAACAGCCGACGAATTTGCAGATAGAGCAAAAGAAAATGACATCAACATCCTAGATGTACGAAAAGATGGGGAATACCAATCCATGCATTTAGAAAATGCACAACATCTTTCTCTAGATTTTATCAATGAAAAAATGAATGAAGTCTCTAAGGACAAAACGTATTATATTCACTGTGCTGGCGGATATCGTTCTGTAATTGCAGCATCGATTTTAAAAGCAAGAGGATTTGATAAACTTGTTGATATCGCTGGTGGTTTTGGCGCCATCAAGAAAACGGATTTACCAACAACAGATTTTGTTTGCCCTTCTACTTTGTAATTTGATAACAACACAAAAATAAAAAGGTTGCATTTGCAACCTTTTTTTATACAATTTCAGCACTTAATCCAGCTTGAAGAAGTTTAGAACAACGTGGTTTTAAATCATCATAAGAGCCTGTTTTTACCGTACACTTTCCTTTATAATGTACAATAATGGCACATTGCTCTGCTTGTTCTGGCACATGGTCGCAAGCATAAATTAGGGTATCAATGACATGATCAAAGGTATTGACATCATCATTGAATAAAACGATTTCATTTTGTTTTAATACGCCTTCTTCGAGAAGTAGTTCTTCGGATTGTTTTTCTTTTATGCCCATTGGGATTAGGTATTTAAGCTAATTTAAAAAAAATTCAATTTAAAAACGAAAAAGAATACTATATAGACATAATTGAAATGTTAAAACTTCAATTTTAAACATAACTTGTAAGAACTCCATGACAGGACTTTGTTTTAATTTGAAATTCTACCAATAAAAAATGGGCTACTTACTAGTAAGCAACCCATTAATAATTTGGTGACAAAAAAGTATTGTTCTAACTATTTAGTTACAAGGACCGAGATAATTCCATCCACTAGAAGTTCGTTCGTACAAACTTCCATTATAAGTTACACGATCACCAGGACTGTAACTTGTACCACTATTCCACGCTGGCACTCCATCACATGGACCAGAGGTTGATTGTGAATATAGATATTCTAATGCTGTGATATCATTTCCATTAAATTCACCATCTGCACTAGTGGAAAAACATGCCTGCATAATCGATGTAATATCCGTACCTGTTGGAGTACCTGGTATGTGCACTGCCCCATTAGAACCTTGTCCTTCGTTATTATAAGAACCACAACTTGCACGGTCAAACCAATCTGAATGACGGAAACCAACCGAGTGACCAATTTCATGTGTAATCACATGCTCGTTCACGTTAGTTGAAAACTGCTCTATACCATAAATCTGAATATACTTATGTGGCTGCCCACTTGAATTAGGAAACCCTGCTACACCTCCAGTACCGTTAGGATTATTAACCGTGTTGTCATAAACTACCATATCCGCTGCTTGATGATTGGTACCAAAGGTTAGGTTAAATTGCAGAGTTGTATTAAGATTGTTGTAGTTGTCTACCGCATACTGCAAAGCTGTGCGAGCCTTACTACTTAAAGCTTGACTACCACCTGTATATCCTAAAATATCAATGGTAAGATAAGCTCCCTCTACAAGATTATAGGTACTATATTGGCGCCCTTCAGCACCACCACCAATTAAATCATTAAGGTCTTCAAATGTAAAAGTGATATCACTGCCTATATAAATGCGTTCTTCTATTGTACCATCAGGCAAATGAAAATCGCCTCTAGACACAATACCAGCATCAATATCCAAAGCCGATATGGCTTCGAGCAGGTCGGCATCTGTAACTAAGGTTCTGTTATCTAAATTATTCATGTTAATAATCATATCTTCTTGAAAATTAGAAGTGTCATCGATATTTTCGTCCTTTTCACAAGCTGTAAATACCAGTGTAAAAACTGAAAAGGCAATTGCTAAATATTTTAATGGTTTTTTCATTTTTAAAATGTTTAAATTAGTTGAATTGTTTTATACGTTTACGTAAACAATTGCATAGGTAAATCTGGGTCGATACGTATTGATGTATCAACAGAAAATCTGCTACAATTAAAATAATATTATTTGCATAAATATACGTAGAAAAGAGAAACTTAGATTACGGAAAAACCACACTTTTTTATATTTTTATGTTAAATTAACACAAAATATTGAGGATTACTTAAAAAATAATGTAATAAATTAAGAATTATTCAATTTCAAACTGAGCAGCTATCCATCTGTTTTTAAGAGTTTTATCTTCGAAAATTAAATTATTTTCAAGGCATTTTTGGGTAATAAATGCTAAATCATCCTCGTAAAAACCACTTAAGAAAAGTTTCCCGCTTTTATTCAAACTTTTTGCATAAGCAGGTATATCTTGGAGTAAGATATTTCTATTGATGTTTGCAATAATACAGTCATATTTTTGGTTCTGTAGAAAGGAAACATCTCCTTCATGTACTGAAATATTTTCACATTGGTTGCGCTCTACATTTTCTAAGCTATTAACATAACACCAATTATCAATATCAACAGCATCTAATTTGGTGGCTCCAACTTTTTCAGCCAAAATTGCCAAAACACCAGTTCCGCAACCCATATCTAAAACCGATTTGTCTTTAAAATCATTTTTCAAGATATGCTGAATCATCATGTGCGTGGTTTCATGATGTCCAGTGCCAAAACTCATTTTTGGTTCGATTATTAAATCATATTTGGTGTTTGGCTTGTCATGAAAAGGCGCTCTTACCGTTACCAAATCATCAACAACGATGGGTTTAAAATTCTTTTCCCATTCTGCGTTCCAGTTGGTTTGTTCTATTTCATTGAACTCGTATGTGATCTTAAACTCATTAGAATTTAAAATATGGATATCATCGAGAATATTCTTATTCCAATCCTCTTTTTGAATGTAGGCCGTTACACCAGAATTGTTTTCAACAAAACTTTCAAAACCTGCATAACCTAATTCTGCAATCAGGATTTCTGTTGCTGGTTGTAGTGGTTCGACTTTAAAATCGTAGCCTATGTAAATGGTGTTAGACATTTAAAACGCATTTACAATTGCGTAAAAATCCTCCGCTTTGAGTGAAGCTCCTCCGATTAAACCACCATCTACATCTGGCTTAGAAAAAATCTCCTTTGCATTGTTTGGTTTAACACTACCTCCATAAAGAATAGATACTGAGTTAGCGACATCATTACCATATTTATTTGATAACGTTTTTCTAATAAAGGCATGCATGTCTTGTGCTTGCTCTGGAGTTGCAGTTTCTCCTGTTCCAATAGCCCAAACAGGTTCATAAGCTAGAACAATGTTCTTAAAAGCATCGGCTCCCAAATGAAACAATACATTTTTTATTTGGCTCTCAACGACTGCCTCCTCTTTTCCTGCTTTACGATCTGCTAATTCTTCACCGAAACAAAAAATCACTCGCATTTCATTATTTAGTGCGGCATCAACTTTCTTTGCCAAAGACTCATCCGTTTCATTAAAGTAAGCTCGACGTTCACTATGTCCTAAAATAACGGTTTGAATGCCTACACTTTTCAGCATACTTGCACTCACTTCACCTGTATAGGCACCATTTTCCGCAAAATGCATATTCTGAGCAATCACCTCTATATCCTCTTGTCTCAAAGCTTCAAAAGCGTGCCATAAGTTTGTAAATGTTGGCGCTATCATCACCTCGGCATCAGAGGTCTGAGTTTGTTGCTTTAAATCGGTGATCAGAGCTTTGGTTTCTGATAGTTGATTATTCATTTTCCAGTTTCCGGCTACAATATGTTTTCTCATAATAATGAAAGTTGTTAATTTAAATGCGGTTCTAAGCTACTCCTTGGAATAAACAAAAGTAATTATTTTAATGCTTCTATGATGTTTTTGTCGTCTGCTTCTATGGCTTTGAATAGTTTGATTTTTCCTTCAGCATCCACAACCATATATCTCGGAATCCAATCGAGGTCTAAAAAATCACCAAATGGACCATCCCAACCCGATTGCATATAGTAATGTTCTCCTTCAACTTTAAACCTATCGATTCCTTTTTTCCATAGTTCTTGTTTTCTATCCAATGATAGAAACAGAAAGGTTGCATCTGGGAATTTTTTCTGTAATTTTTTGACTTTAGGCATCCCTTCTATACAATCGCGACACCATGTTGCCCAAACATCAATGACTATTTGTTTGCCTTCATACTGCTTAATTATGTCTTTAAACTGAACAGATTCACCTTCTAGAGAAATAAAGGTGTCATTCATCGCAGCTTCCGAAAATGTTGTTGGCGTTTCTGTATGGCAGCCCAATAGCATAACCAAAACGATTAAGATAATATTCACATGTATGTGTTTCATTGAGTTCAAATTCTAATTCTAATTGATAGATTTAAGACAACTTAACCCTTGGGTCGAGCCATGCATACATAACATCAACTAAAATATTGATGGTGATAAATACTATAGCGATAACCAAAACAGCACCCATAATTACAGGCAAATCTAGAGTATTCAGTGCATTTACGATTTCTTTTCCTAAACCGTTCCAACCGAAGATGTACTCCACAAAAACCGCACCAGCCAACATCGAAGCAAACCAACCAGAAATTGCCGTTACAACAGGATTCAATGCATTTTTTACAGCATGTTTTTTTATGACTTGATATTCACTTAAACCCTTGGCTCTTGCTGTCCTAATATATTCCTGACCCATAACTTCTAATAATGAATTTCGCATCAGCTGAATTACAACTGCCAATGGACGAATACCTAAAACTAAGGCCGGAAGTATTAAGTTTTTCCATTGAATGGTCATTTTTTCACCAAAGTCATCGAGCTCATATAAACTCCCTGTCATTTCAAGATTGGTGTATTTATGCAGCACAAACCCAAAGAACCACGCAAATAAAATGGCACTAAAAAAAGACGGTACACTCATACCAAACGTACTTAAAACCTGAATGGATTTATCTATCCAAGTATCTTTATATAATGCTGAAATGATTCCGAACATAATTCCTATAATAATAGCAATTATGATTGCTGAAACAGCTAAAACAAAAGTGTTGGGAATGGTTTCTCCAATGACTTCGGTTACTTTTTTACCTTGTTTGGTAAAAGACTCCCTTAGATATGGCGTTTTAATAACCGTAGTGGTATTCCCTAAACTGAAAAGTTTTGAAGCATTGTATTTATTTGGACTTAAATGCGTATAATCGTTCGAGCTATTAGAATGAAAAGATATTGGCGATAAATCATTAAGGTAATATAAAAACTGTGTTCCCAATGGTTTATCAAAACCATACTTTTTCTTTACAGCTTCAACCTGCTCAGCAGTTTGGTTTTGTCCTAGCATCATTTTGGCAGGATCGCCAGGTAATATGGTAAACAAAAAGAAAATAACCGTAACCACACCAATTAAGGTGATGAATGCGTAGAATAATTTATTTACGAGATATTTTATCAAATTAAAGTTCTATGTCTTCTATATCATTCCAATGTGCCTTGTCAACCACAGTACCTTTGTTAAGAATTACAATTCCAGGGTTAGATCGTACTATCGTCTTAATCACTTTTTCGTCGCACAAGTAAAAATCAAAATTAAGATTATGGTCTTGCTTTACTTGTTGTTTTTCAGTTTCACCAGATGATGTTAAACCGATAACGGTATAACCTTTGGCCATACCTTTGTCCGTAAATGCTTTTAGCTTAACTACTCCGTCCTCTTCGGCTTTTGAAATGTTATACATCGCTACAATTAAAAGGTTTTCCATGTCCAAAAAATGCGACGTTAAATCTTCATTTACAGACTCAATTGAAAAATCCTGTATTGGTGGAATATAGCCTTCGTCAATGGTTTCGGTTTCTACACCAATATACTCTCCATCAACTTGGGGATAACTACCATTTGTAACAAACTCTTGCTCTTCACCGTTCACTTTAAATGTCCAGGTGTATTCTAATATAGGTTTCTGTGCATCCTCTGGAATGGTCATTTGTTCTTTAATATTCTTCCCAATAGCATATGCCCTAAAATCTATTGCAGGTAAGTGCATCAATACATGGTACCCAAACCAAAGTGATGCTATAAAACTGAGTAAAGCTATTACTGTAGTTGGCAGTTTAGTGAATATAGGTTTAATGTGTTTTAATCCGTACACCAATATTAAAATCAACACCAAAAGAATGACGTCTTTAGTAAAACTCTCCCAAGGTGTCAGTTTTAAAGCGTCACCAAAGCAACCACAATCTTTTACTTTATCAAAATATGCCGAATAAAACGTTAGAAATGTAAAAAACACAATCATTGCCAATAAACTATAGACTGTGAATTTTGGCTTGTAACCAATTAGAAGAAACACTCCCAAAACCACTTCAAAGACTACAACAAATACAGAAATCAATAATGCATACGGAATTAAGAATTCCATGTTTAAAACATCTTCGCCAAAGTATTCTTGAAGTTTGTATGAAAAGCCAAGAGGGTCATTCAGTTTTATAAATCCTGAAATGATAAATAGGGCTCCGACTAATATTCTGCTTATTTGAACTAAATACTTCATATTTTTTTGTCATTCCTGCGTAGGCAGGAATCTAATTGTTTTTTTAATATTTATAGTGGATTCCTGTCTTCGCAGGAATGACAATTATTCACCTTCCCCCAAATGAATCATGGCGAAAACCGCATAATTAATCATGTCTTGATAATTAGCATCAATACCTTCGCTTACAATAGTTTTGCCCGCGTTATCTTCAATCTGCTTTACGCGCAATAATTTTTGAAGGATTAAATCCGTTAGGGAACTTACACGCATGTCTCGCCAAGCTTCACCATAATCATGGTTTTTGTTCATCATCAATTTTTTGGTCAACGCAATTTTCTCATCATAAAGTTGAGCGGCTTCATCAGTGTTCATATCAGGTTGTTCTACAACACCTTTTTCCAATTGAATTAAAGCCATTATACAATAATTAATAATGCCAATAAACTCGCTTACTTCACCTTCATCAACCTTTCTAACTGCATTTTGTTGCAAACTACGAATACGTTGTGCCTTTATAAAAATTTGATCCGTAAGTGATGGTAATCTCAAAATTCTCCAGGCACTACCATAATCACTCATTTTATTTACAAAAAGCGCTCTGCATTTGGCGATAACAGCATCGTACTGCTTTGATGTATCTTGCATCTAAAAACTATTATTATTTTGCGTAAATTTCGCTTATTTAGTCCAAAGTTCAAAGTTACGCGTTCAATGTTTTTATAAGCATTTACGAATTTGGAAATATGTTAATAACTTTGAGTCTTAAATTTTAAAATCTTGAACCATCCAATAACCATAAACTGCAAAGGAAAATTAATTGACCTATCCACACCAAAAGTGATGGGTATTCTCAATGTAACGCCAGATTCGTTCTACGATGGCGGCACGTACAAAGATGAATCTGAGATTCTGAAACAAGTAGAGACTATGCTCAGTGAAGGTGCGACTTTTATTGATGTTGGTGGTTACAGTTCTCGACCTGGCGCAGATGAAGTCAGTGAACAGGAAGAACTAAAGCGTGTGGTGCCTGTTGTGGAATTAATATTGAAATATTTTCCGGATACCTTAATCTCTGTGGACACTTTTAGAAGTGAAGTCGCCAAGCAAAGCATTGAAGCAGGTGCTGCCATGGTGAATGATATTTCAGCGGGAAAACTTGATGACAACATGATGTCAACCATTGGTAAATTGGGTGTACCCTACATTATGATGCACATGAAAGGGAATCCACAAACCATGCAACAGCAAACGGATTATGATGACTTGCTAAAGGACATCAACTTCTATTTTGCTGAACGGATTACCGCGGCACATAAAGCAAAAATCAACGACATCATCATAGATCCTGGATTTGGATTCGCTAAAACCTTAGAACAAAACTACGAGCTGCTCAACCATATGGAATTGCTTCAAATTACGGACCAACCGATCTTAGCTGGTGTCTCAAGAAAATCCATGATTTATAAAACACTAGGCACAACTGCAGACAATGCACTTAACGGTACAACTGCTTTACATATGATAGCTTTAGAAAAAGGGACGAAAATTCTTCGTGTACATGATGTTAAAGAAGCTGTGGAATGTGTAACACTTTTTAATCAACTTAATTTTATAAATTAGCAAAAACCGTTAACCTTTGGAAAACTTACAACTTTGGGATTTTAGATTTATAGATTTTGTAGATGTCTTCCTTGTTGCCATACTACTCTATTACATCTATAAACTAGTTAAAGGTACGGTTGCCATCAATATTTTTATTGGTATTCTTATCATCTATTTTGCCTGGCGCTTAACTGATTATCTGCAAATGCAAATGCTGTACAGCATTTTTGATGGCTTTATGAAAGTGGGTATTATTGCACTTATTGTGGTCTTTCAGCCAGAAATCAGAAAGTTTTTGCTACTCGTAGGTTCTACCAATATTGGTGGTAAAAAGGGAATTTTTAAAAACTTTAAATTCCTGAAAAACGATGACCAAACAACAACGGATGTAGATGCTATTATTAATGCATGCAATAGAATGGGAACTACAAATACTGGAGCGCTCATAGTGATAGAACGTAATAATAATCTCGATTTTTTGACCAACACTGGTGATTCCATGAATATTCTGGTTTCACAACCCATTATAGAAAGCATCTTTTTTAAAAACAGCCCATTACACGATGGTGCAATTATCATTGACAATAATGTTGTAAAAGCAACTCGAGTTATTCTGCCTGTAAATAATGAAAAGAATATTCCAGAACGTTTTGGATTGCGACACAGAGCTGCAGTTGGTATCACCGAAAAAACTGATGCTCTGGCTATTGCAGTTAGCGAAGAAACCGGGCAAATCTCATATATAAAGAATGGAGAGTTCGTCATGTTTAAGGACACTGATGACCTTATTAAAAAAATTAAACAAGATCTAGTTTAGTGAATTGTAAAAATTGCAATAAATACCTACGTGAAACTCAAAAATTCTGCGATGAGTGTGGTGCTAAAGTGATTCAGAATCGTTTGACTCCAAAGGTGCTTGCAGCTCAGGTTAATGAACAGTTTATCTCAATTGACAACAAGTTTTTTAGAACGTTTATTGATTTATTCAAGAAACCTGAAACAGTTATTGAGGGATACATTAATGGTACACGGAAGAAATATATTGATGTACTTCAGTATTTTGCAATTTCCTTGACTCTTGCTGGTATTCAGGTTTTTTTAATGACCACTTTTTTTAGGGAGGCCTTAGAGTTCGATTCCGAATTTCTAAACACCATTGCCAACGCACCTGGTAATGAACATAATCCTTTTTTAAATTCAGGTTTTGATAGCATGACTAATTACCAAGGTCTCATATATATAATAATGGTTCCTTTTTCAGCTTTAGGGTCTTGGACTGTTTATTATTTTTTTGAAGATAAGCGCTATAATTTTACCGAGCACATGGTCATTAATTTGTATTATTCTGCTCAAATAATCATTATTACTGCTGTTTTCAGTATTTTATTCCTAGTTTTTGGATTAAACTATTTGATCGTTTCTGCACTTATAACTCTACCAACGTTTATATATTTTGGGTTCGTTCTAAAACGAGTATTTAAAGAAAGTTTTTGGGAAACTACAGCAAAATTCATATTGGTAATGTTAGTCTATTTACTTGCATTTATACTCCTTATGCTTATAATTGGATTAATAATAGGAATCGTAATCGCATTAAATAAGTGAATTGCAAAAACTGCCATACCGACTTACAGGAAAATGATGATTACTGCAAAAATTGTGGCGGAAAAGTCATTAGAAAACGATTATCCTTTAAGAATCTGTTTGAGCATTTAAGCGAAACATTTTTCAATTATGATAACAAGCTACTTAGAACATTTGTTCAGCTCATTAAAAATCCTGAAGATGTTATCGTCGGTTACATCAATGGTGTTAGAAAGAAATATATTAACCCAATAAGCTTTTTTGGGCTATCGCTAACATTATCTGGGCTATCTATTTTTATAATTAAAAAATTCTACTTAGAACACTTTGATTTTTCAAAAATGTTTGAAGAAATAACAGTGAATCAAGATATAATGGCAAATAACACTTTTGAAGGTGTTTTAGAGTACAATTCACTGTTTTATGCTTTTCTTATTCCGCTCTTCGCATTAATTTCTTGGGTAGTTTTTCTCAATAAGAAATATAATTTCACCGAACATATTATAATCTATCTCTACTCCATTTCCTTTTTGAGCATACTTTTTGTATTAATAGCACAAGTGGTATTGATTGTCGCACCAGAGAGCTATATGTCCTTTAGCTTTCTGTCATGGCCATTAATGTTTATATATAATTGCTATATATTAACGCGTATTTTTAAACTTTCTTTCTGGGACTTAATTTTAAGGTCTATAATTTTCTTTGCCTTGTTCTTTGTCGCCTACATCATTATTTCATTCGCAGTATTCTTTATTATGTTAGGGACTGGAGCAATAAATCTAGAAGATTTTAGACCTAAATAACAAAAGATTAAACGGCCTCTGCCTTTAAAAATTGTACTTCATAAAGGTTTTTATAGTAGCCATCTTTCTTTTTAAGTAATGATTTGTGCGTACCTATTTCAACAATTTGCCCAGCATCCATAACAATAATTTTATCGGCTTGTTGAATGGTTGCCAAACGATGTGCAATTACAATAGAAGTCCTTCCTTTAGTTATGGTGTCTGTTGCATCTTGTATCAATTGCTCAGAATAGGAATCGACAGAAGATGTCGCTTCATCCAAGATTAAAATACTTGGATTGGTAACGTAAGCTCTTAAGAATGAAATCAATTGACGTTGACCAGACGACAGCATCACACCACGTTCCTTAACATTATAATGATAACCACCTGGAAGTGATGTAATAAATTCATGAATACCTATAGCTTTTGCTGCCGTTACAACATCTTCTTCAGTTATGTACTCATTGTTTAAGGTGATATTGTTTAGAATCGTGTCTGCAAATAAAAACACATCTTGAAGCACCACAGCAATTTGGTTTCGCAATGAGCTTAGGGTCATCTCCTTAATATCTGTATTATCAATCTTTATGGTACCAGAATTAATTTCATAAAAACGATTCAACAAATTAATAATCGTAGATTTACCTGCACCTGTTGCTCCAACAATGGCGACCGTTTCACCTGCTTCAACATTAAATGACACACCTTTTAGAACCTCTTCGTCTTTTATATACGAGAATATAACATTATCAAATTCTATATCTCCTTTAAAATGATTGGCCTCTAACGTACCAGCATCATCGATATTGGATTTGGTATCCAACACTCTAAAGACGCGATCCGCTGCAACCATACCCATTTGTAACGTATTGAATTTATTCGCGATTTGGTTCAATGGTCTAAACAATAATGGAATAAACATGGTAAAAGCGATTAAATCACCCATTGAAGCCGTTTGCCCAACTACCGTATTTAATCCACCGATCCAAATCACGGCTCCCATAGTTAATGATGATACAAATTCAGCTATAGGAAAAAAAATAGAATTGTACCAAACCGTTTTTAACCATCCTTTTTTATGTCGCTCGTTGATCTGTTTAAACTTTCTATATTCAGTAGTTTCACGCGTAAACAATTGCAAAATTTTCATTCCGGTAACACGCTCTTGAACGAAGGAGTTCAAATTAGAAACTTCAGTGCGTACATCTTCAAAAGCGCGTTTCATATACTTCTGAAATATTTTTGTAGCAATGACAATAATTGGAAGTGTGGTAAATACTATGAGTGCCAATTTCCAATTCATATAAAACATCACACCAGCAACAACAACCATCTTTAGAATATCACTAAATATCATGAAGAGACCTTGTCCAAAAATATCAGCAATACGCTCCATATCAGTTACCGCTCTTGTAATGAGAACTCCAACAGAGGATTTATCAAAATAGGTCATTTTAAATTTTAGGATATGCTTAAATAATTTTACACGAATATCCTTAACAACAGATTGCCCTAACCAACTCGCATAATAGATAAACAGCAATTGCGAAATGACTTCAAGAATCAGAAGCACCAGCATTGCAGCCACATAGAGCACAAAACCATCGTATTTTCTTTCCGCTATTTGAGTATCTATGGCTTGTTGCAGCACATAAGGCCTTAAAGCACCAAAAGCTGCAAGCCCGATGACACAAACCAATGAAATAATAAAAACATTTCTGTATGGTTTTATGTACTGTAGCAATCGCTTGAAGAGCGATACATCAAATATTTTTTTCTTACTTGCTTCTGCCATCTTTAGTTTCCGCAAAGGCGGAAATCCCTTTAATTAATTTTTATACTATCCGGATAAACAATCTCAACCAAATATAATCCATGAGCAGGAACCGAAAAACCCGCTTTGCCTCTATCTTTAGAAGCTATAATTTTATGTAAATCGTCTGGTTGTAATTTTCCTAAACCAATATTTACCATTGTGCCAACAATTGCCCTAACCATATTGCGCAAAAAACGATTTGCTGAAATCGTAAATACAAGCTGATCAGAATTTTTAGTCCAATAGGCTTCCTTTATATCACAATTATACGTTTTTACATCTGTATTACTCTTAGAAAAGCATTGAAAATCTTTATACTCAAATAAGATTTTGCAAGCTTCATTCATAGCATCAACATTTAATGGCAAATGCATTTGATAAGTAAAATCATAATCAAATACGTTTTTTGATGTAGAAACCTTATAATTATAAGTTCTACTTATAGCATCAAAACGCGCATGAGCCTCTTGCGCTACCTTAAAAACAGAATGAATTGCCACATCCTTTGGTAAAAACGAATTCAATTTATAAACTAAATCATTAGGTTCAAAATTGCCATCAAAATCAAAATGAGCAAACATCTGTGAAGCATGCACACCCGTATCGGTTCTGCCTGCTCCTGTGATACTGATGTTGTTTTTTAAAATAGTACTCAATGCTTTTTCCAAAACCTCTTGCACACTAATTGCGTTGGGCTGATTTTGCCACCCATGATAAGCTTTGCCGTTGTATGAAAGTTCGATGAAAAATCGCAATAGAAATCTTACTTTTGTGAAAAGACAAAGATAAAGTTTTAGTTGCTAAAGAAATCTTAAATTAAAAGAGATTCCCAAAGTCGTGGGAATAATAAATACTGAAATAAATTCAGCCAGGTGAAAAAAATACTCCTTTTATCAGACACACATAGCTACATAGATGACGCAATTCTTAATCATGTAAAACAAGCTGATGAAGTATGGCACGCTGGCGACATCGGTGATTTATCAGTAACCGATAATATTAAAAAACTGAAACCGCTTCGTGCCGTTTATGGTAATATTGATGATGCTAAAGCAAGAAGAGAGTTCCCATTACATAACAGGTTTAAATGCGAGGAGGTAGATGTTTGGGTAACTCATATTGGTGGTTATCCTCCAAAATACAACAATAACGTTAGAGAGGAACTCAAAAATAATCCACCAGACTTATTTATTTGCGGACACTCACATATTCTAAAGGTTATGCCAGATAAAAAACTAAACCTTCTGCACATCAATCCCGGAGCAGTTGGTAAACATGGGTTTCACAAAGCCAGAACCATGTTACGGTTTAAGATTGACGGAAAGGATATAAGGGACTTGGAAGTTATTGAGTTTGATAGGCGATAAAATTAAAAAACCCAGACGGCAGCGTCTGGGTTCTTCACACTAATATACTAAGATTTTAGGTTCATCGTAATCGATCTACAGATTTTACGAGATCTTCGTCCTTTTTTATAGCCTTGTTAGCCAAGACTAAACACACAATAGAAAAAATAGGAAGAAGAATCCCAATACCTTTCTCAGAAACGTTAGTTTCTCCAGATAAATTTAGAGATTGATAAACAAAGATTCCTAGTAAAATAAAGTTTAATATTATATTAAGTCGTCCCAACATAAATTGAGATTTTCTGTTTTTAAATCTAAAAATAGACACTATTGAAAAGAAAGCTGATGCTAAAAACAATCCAAATACATAGTTTATGTCATCGGCAAACACCTTATCACCTTCCATATTTGTCCATAAATGAAACACATAGATGAGTCCAGCAGAGATGCCAGCAGCTAAAAATAAATAGAGTGTCTGTATGCGTTGTATCATTATCTTTATTAAAAAAGCAACGCAAAATTAGCAGTTTATTTTTTAAAAAGATAAATATTATTGAAAATAAAGTTGTATAATTGCAATAGAAAGAAGTAACACTCTGGGTTGCATCTATCTAATCTTCCAAATTAATTTCACTTTTTTTCTTTTTATTTCATTTAGAAAATCTTGAATTAATAATATCAAAATTATAATACATACGAATGTTTGAAATTTCACAGTTAAAAGCTAAGAAGCTTCCTGAGTTACAGGATATAGCTAAACAACTAAGCGTACCAAAATACCGCAGTTTAAAAAAATTAGACCTGGTTTATCAAATTCTTGATTACCAAGCAGCAAATCCTGAAGCAGTAAAAGCTAAGGCAGAACCTGACAACTCACAACCTAAAAAACAAACCAAGCCTCAGCAAAAGCGAGCAAGAGTTCAGGATAAGCCTCAAGACACTAAAGATCAAAAACCTTCAGATTCTTCTGATAAAAAAGAGGAAACCAAACCTAAGGACAATAAACCTAGTAACGATAGGTCTAACAATAAGAGGCAGGACAACAAGTCTAACGATCGTAATGACGACAATAGACGTTCTAACAGCAACCAAAAAAACGATAACAGACAAAATCGTAATAAGGACAACAGAAATAATAATTCAAAGAACAATGGTAACAAGGATAACAGAAACCGTTATCGTGAGCCAGATTTTGAATTTGATGCTATTATTGAAAGTGAAGGTGTCTTAGACATTATGCAAGATGGTTATGGTTTTTTAAGATCATCTGATTATAACTATTTAACATCTCCTGATGACATCTATGTGTCTCAGTCTCAAATTAGATTATTTGGACTTAAAAAAGGGGATACAGTTCTTGGTCATGTAAGACCACCAAAAGAAGGTGAGAAATATTTCCCCTTAATAAAAGTGAGTAAAATAAATGGTCAAGACCCTAATGTGGTCAGAGATCGCGTGGCTTTTGAGCATTTAACACCTTTATTTCCTAAGGAAAAATTTAATCTGGCCGATAGACAAAGTACTATTTCTACCAGAATTATGGACTTGTTTGCACCAATAGGTAAAGGACAGCGTGGTATGATTGTATCACAGCCAAAAACTGGTAAAACCATGTTGCTTAAGGATGTTGCAAATGCAATAGCAGCCAATCATCCTGAAGTATATCAAATGATATTGCTAATAGATGAGCGTCCTGAAGAGGTTACCGACATGCAACGTAATGTACGTGGTGAGGTAATCGCCTCAACTTTTGATAAAGAAGCGCACGAACATGTGAAGATTGCAGATATCGTTCTTGAAAAAGCAAAACGCTTGGTAGAATGTGGTCACGATGTAGTGATTCTTTTAGATTCTATTACTCGTTTAGCAAGAGCTTACAACACAGTACAGCCGGCTTCTGGAAAAATCTTATCAGGTGGTGTTGATGCTAATGCACTTCACAGACCAAAACGATTCTTTGGTGCGGCACGTAATATTGAAAATGGTGGATCATTAACTATCATTGCTACAGCATTGACGGAAACAGGTTCTAAAATGGATGAAGTTATCTTTGAAGAATTTAAAGGAACTGGTAATATGGAACTTCAACTAGATCGCAAGATATCTAACAGAAGAATTTTCCCTGCTATTGATCTAACATCATCGAGTACTAGACGAGATGATTTATTACTAGACGAAAATACGATTCAAAGAATGTGGGTAATGCGTAAGTATCTTGCTGATATGAATCCTGTAGAAGCTATGGAATTTATTAATGATAGATTTAAACAGACAAGAAACAATGAAGAGTTCCTTATTTCTATGAATGGATAGAACTTTTCTTTATTATATGTAATAGAAAAACCTTAAACTTAATTGTTTAAGGTTTTTTTATTGGATTTATTATACAAACAAGGTAACAAAAAAGCCTCCTCAAAATGAGAAGGCTTTAAATATCTTAGTGGTTTCTGCAATTATAATGCAGCAACATGTTTAGTTAATTGAGACTTTAAATTAGCAGCTTTATTAGAATGAATAACATTCTTCTTTGCTAACTTATCAATCATACTATGTACAGAAGGTAACATTTTTTGTGCTTCTTTAGCATCAGTTACTTCTCGTAATTTTTTTATAGCACTACGAGTAGTTTTGTGCTGATATCTGTTAAGCACTCTTCTTCTTTCGTTACTTCTAATTCTTTTTAAAGCTGACTTATGATTTGCCATTTTATTTTTTCTTATTAAAAATTGTAGCCCGTAGGGGAATCGAACCCCTCTTACCAGGATGAAAACCTGGCGTCCTAGCCGATAGACGAACGGGCCATTTGGTTATTTACTTATTTAAATGAACCAACAATGTTTCCATTGCGGATGCAAAAATACAACTATTTTTAAATGTTGCAACTACTAGTATATATTTTTTGAAAAAAAATTAATATGCCTTAGCAAAAAGTACACGTTGACTAGACGGGTTTCCCGTAAGCACACATTCACCAGACTCTTTTTTATTGTCTATTGGAATGCATCTTATAGTTGCCTTGGTCAATTCTTTTATTTTTTGTTCAGTTTCAGCTGTACCATCCCAATGTGCTGAAATGAATCCTGATTTGTTTTTCAAAACTTTTTTAAATTCTTCAAAATCATCGACCTCTGTTATATGAGTATCTCTATAGTTTAATGCTTTAGTAAATAAGCTTTCCTGAATTTCCTCAAGTAAATCTTCTACAACTACATTTATTCTATCTAAGATTACCGTTTCCTTTGTAAATGTATCACGCCTTGCAACTTCTACCGTTTCATCTTCAAGATCTTTTGGTCCTATAGCAATTCTTAATGGTACTCCTTGCAATTCATGTTGTGCAAATTTGGCACCCGGTCTTAGTGTATCTCTTTTATCAAACTTGACACTGATGTTACGTTCTTTTAAATCACTTATAATTTCATCTGCCACTTCGCTGATCGCATTAAATTGTTCCTCATTCTTATATATAGGTACAATAACAACTTGATATGGTGCTAAGTTTGGTGGTAAAACTAAACCTTTATCATCACTATGTGTCATTATTAAAGCTCCCATCAACCTTGTTGAAACTCCCCAAGATGTAGCCCAAACATAATCCTGCTTACCCTCTTTATTTGTAAACTTAACATCAAAGGCTTTAGCAAAATTTTGCCCTAAGAAGTGTGATGTCCCAGCCTGAAGCGCCTTACCATCTTGCATCAATGCTTCTATACACATGGTTTCTTCTGCACCCGCAAAACGTTCACTTTCAGTTTTTAAACCTTGTATTACAGGAATAGCCATAAAATTCTCAGCAAATTTTGCGTATATACCATTAATTAACCTAGTCTCCTCCCAAGCTTCATCTTTTGTAGCGTGTGCCGTATGACCTTCTTGCCATAAAAACTCAGCAGTTCGAAGAAATAATCTAGTTCTCATTTCCCAACGAACTACGTTTGCCCATTGATTCACTAAGATTGGCAAATCTCTATAACTCTGTATCCAACCTTTATAGGTACTCCAAATAATGGCTTCACTTGTTGGTCTTACCACAAGCTCTTCCTCTAATTTGGCTTCTGGATCAACTCTAAGTTTTCCCTCATTATCTGGATCATTCTGTAATCTATAATGTGTTACCACAGCACATTCCTTGGCAAAACCTTCTGCATTTTTCTCTTCAGCCTCAAACAAACTTTTAGGTACAAACAATGGAAAATAAGCATTTTGATGGCCAGTTTCCTTGAACATTCTATCCAATTCCGCTTGCATTTTTTCCCAAATTGCATAACCATAAGGCTTTATTACCATGCAACCTCTAACGGCTGAATTTTCAGCTAAATCGGCTTTTACAACCAATTCATTATACCATTTTGAATAATCTTCAGCTCTACTCGTAAGATTTTTGCTCATTTTTAGTGTTTTGGCACAAATATTGTGACTATGTTAAATAAAGAAATAGTTCAGCAAAACTAACTATTTTTGCTATGTTCAACAATAAAATATAAGAGATATGCAATTTAAGACATTTACTAAACAAAAATTGCCATTTTTTGTTGCACTCGGCTTAATGGCCGTGTTAACTTCATGTGGTTCATTTCAATATGCAGGGTACGATAATGATGGTATCTATGCTACTGATGATTATGATGACACCTATGTTGAACGACCAATAGTAGCTACGACTTCTACTGAGGACTCAAATTATTATAAAAATTACTTTGCTGAAAATTCTGCACAACTCGATGCAGCTACAGAAGAAAGTGAAATTTTTACCGATATAGATTCCTACGAAGGCAATTATGTAGAAAGAGCTCAAGATACTTTAGAGCAACGACCTGTTTATGGTGGTTGGGGACAAAACAGTTCAGTTACAATAAATATTATAGACAATGGTTGGTACGGATTTGGTATCAATGACCCATGGTTCTACGGCTATGGCTATAACTGGGGTTGGGGACGACCTTGGGGTTGGAATCGATGGGGCTGGAACAACTGGGGCTGGAATGCTGGTTGGGCTTACGGCTGGAATAACTGGGGTTGGAACGCTGGTTGGGGCTGGGGTTGGAACAATTGGGGCTGGAATGCTTGGTGTCCACCAGGATACAACAATTGGGCTTGGAATGGATACTATGGGAATAATAGTCTAGCTTATAATGGTGGCAGAAGAGGTTCATTGTTAAACAACAATAATTTAACTCGTAGAAACAGAAGTAATGCTGCAATCTCGAGTAGAGATTATTCTACACGAAGACTGTCTAGGGCAGCAAATACTACAAGAACGAATAGAGGTAATACTGTAAGGAGAGGCAATTCTTCAACTAGAAGCGTAGGTACAAGAGTTACTAGACCTTCTAGGAGTGTCAGAAGTTCTTCTAACACAAGAAGCAATACGAGAATTACTAGACCGTCTAGGAGTACCAGATCATCTGGTTCTGTTAGATCAAGTAGGAGTACTAGGTCTTCAGGTTCTGTTAGGTCAACAAGAAGTTCTTCTTCTAGATCTTCCGGTAGTGTACGTTCTTCTAGCAGTTCTAGATCATCAAGCGGGTCTAGGTCGTCTGGAGGAGGAAGACGTGGTAGAGGGTAAATCATAGTTTTAATTCCAAAAATTTAAAAAAATTACTTATGAAAAAATTACTTATGCTTTGCATAGGCTTGGCGAGCACATCTTATATTTTAGCTCAGGACATTACTGATGCTGTGCGCTATTCAATGGATGAAATTCAAGGAACTGCTCGCTTTAGAGCTATGAGCGGTGCTTTTGGGGCACTAGGTGGAGATATGTCCAGCGTCAATATCAATCCCGCTGGATCTGCTATATTTAACAATAGCCACGCTTCGCTTTCTTTTGGTTTATTCAATAAGGAAGATGATATAACTTATTTTAACGGAACAAATTCATCTTCAAATTCTAATTTCGACATTAATCAACTTGGTGCAACTTTAGTATTTAACAATACCAATATAAGCTCCCCTTGGAAAAATTTTACTCTTAGTGCAGCCTATGACAGGTCTGCAGACTTTGACGATGATTGGGTGGCTAGTGGAGTCAACCCAAACACAAGTATTGTTGAGTATTTTTATCAAAATGCGACAGGAAAGAGGTTAGACGAAATTTCTGCTTTTCTAGGCGAAACTTTATCCGAAGCCTACTCTGAAATTGGTTCATTCTACGGATTTGATCATCAGCAGGCTTTTTTAGGATTTGAAGGCTTTTTAATTGATCCTGTTGAAGACACAGATGAAAACACTGATTACATAAGAAACATAAACGGTACAGATTTTAATCAACAATATGCCTATGCCAGTAGAGGTTACAATGGAAAATTAGCTTTTAATTTTGCAACAAATTATGATGATAAATTCTATTTTGGTTTAAATCTTAATTCACATTTTATCAATTATGAGCGTACTACGTTTTTTAGTGAATCTAACAATAATGCATCATCTTCAGTTACCAATGTAGATTTTGAAAACAACCTTCTTACAACTGGTAGTGGATTTTCGTTTCAACTTGGTGGTATTGCAAAACTAACAGAAGAATTTAGAGTTGGTTTATCTTATAATTCCCCTACATGGTATAGAATATCTGAAGAAACTTCTCAATATCTTGCCACAACGAGAATTGAAGATGGCTCTAGTATAAATCAAATCATTAACCCAAATGTGATAAACATTTTTCCAGAATATAGATTACAAACTCCAGGAAAACTTACAGGTAGTTTAGCTTACGTCTTTGGTAAACAGGGTTTATTAAGTTTTGACTATTCAGTAAAAGATTATAGCTCTACTAAGTTTAGACCTACCTCTGACATTTATTTCTCCGGTTTGAATAATGCTATTAGTGATGTATTAGACACTTCTGTATCCTATAGGTTAGGCGGTGAATACAGGTACAAACAATTAAGTTTTAGAGGTGGATATCGTTTTGAAGAAAGTCCTTATAAGGATGATACTTTATTTGGTGATTTAACAGGATATTCTCTTGGTCTAGGATATAGCTTTGGAGACTTTAATTTAGATGTTGCCTTCAGTCAATCTGAACGCGATACAAATTATCAGTTATACAATGTAGGCTTAACAGATTCTGCACTAATACAATCAAAGTTTACAGACGTAATTTTAACCTTAGGGTTTAGAATTTAAAATACTTTACAGATTAAGAAGAAATAAAAAGCCTGAACAAATATGTTCAGGCTTTTACTTGTTATGTATTATTAATAATTATCGTTTCAAGGTAAAATGGGCTCTGAACTCCTTTCTCTGTCCGTTGGTCGGTTCGTCGTACTCAATGGTGAACCAGTAGTCGCTGGTCGGCATCATGTTGCCGTTGAACGTCCCGTCCCATCCGGACCCACTCGGGCTCAACTGCTTCAGCAGTTTCCCATAGCGGTCAAATATATAAATTTTGGCACCATTTCCAATGCCCTCGATGTTCCATGTGTCGTTGTTGCCGTCTCCGTTCGGCGTAAAGTACTTCGGATAGTCCAGTACAAATACCGTTACCGTGGTCAATCCACAACCTATCCTGTCCCTTGCCGTTATCACATGGTCTCCCTGGGAGACGTTGTCAAAGATGCCGCTGTCCTGCCATGGGCCTCCGTCAAGGCTGTACTCATAGTCGCCGATTCCGGTTGCCACTGCCTCTATAACGTTATTATTCCCAAAAGCTTGTGTTACCACTTCGGCGGTCAGCATCGGTGGCTCGCTCTCTATTACCTCTGCGCTATCGGTATTGGTACAGCTCGTTGCCGTTGATGTGCTCGTATCGGTCACCGTTACGCTATAGGTCCCTCCCTGGGTCGGCGTCAGCGTCGATCCTGTCTCCCCTGGCAATACCGTGCCGTTGTAGCTCCACTCAAAGCTATAGTCCATGTCCGATAGGCCTGTGTCCAGTACTGGTATATCCAGTATCTCCGTACCATTGGTATTGATACATAGTACATAACTGTCATCTAGATCGAACTCTGGCAAAGGGTTCACCTGAAGGGTCAACGGTGCCACCGCAAAACAGATCGAGCCGTCCTGCTGGTTGTCGAACGTGCCGTCGTTGTTCAAATCCACCGGGTCTCCCACTCCGTCTCCGTCAACGTCCACGAACTCGAACAGTCCGTCCGCATTGTTGTCTATCCCGTCCGACAGTCCGTCACCGTCCACATCGATAAGGTCAAAGGTGCCGTCCGCGTCCGTGTCGTAAGTATCCACCGTACCGTCCGCATCCAGGTCCAGTCCCGTGGTCAGGGCCGTCAAATCCAAGGCGATGGGAACGACCGTTAAGGTATTGTTGTCCACCCTGGCATAGACCACCTGTGGGTTGGTAATGTTTTCGTAAAGGTTCGGCAACGGGTTCACGTTAAGGTTCGCGTCCGCTTCCGTCGCATAGTAGCTCACAATATAGTCAGCTGGATCCTGACCGTCGAGCACCTGTGCGTCCTGTGTCGATAGATCGAACTGTACGCTGTCGTTGCTCGGGTCACTGTCCGTTTCCATGTTGTCGTCGCACTCTTCATAAACGATATTGCCCATGTCAGGGTTGGCCTGGGCCGCCTCGTCCACCTGAAGGTTAAAGCTCTGCGTGCTTATCGAACAGCCCGTTGTCGTGTCCGTTATCGCCACGAATATCTGCTGTGGGTTGCTCGTATTGGTATATGGGCTCACAAGGGCGTTCATCCCTGCTTCCGCATCCGCCACGTTATCATGGTAGGTCACTGTATACTGTGTTGGGTTCTGACCATTTAACACTTCCGTATCCTTGGTCGTCAGGTCAAAGCTGTCAAATCCGTCCGTGTTGAGCTCGCACTGGATAAAGTCCGTTACCGCCACCACTTCCGGTAATGGGTTGACCCTTATGGTAAAGTCCACAACCGTGTAACAGCCCGTGGCGTCATTGGTCACCCTTACATAGATCTCCTGCTCTGGCGTTTCTATGTTGGTATATGCTGTTGGATCTACTATTGGGTTGCCCCCTGTATCGGCATCTTCTGCCGTCTCATGGTAGGTCGGTGTCACCCCTGCCTCTCCATTGAGTATCAATATTTCATTCGCTGTCAAATCGAACTCCTCTACTCCATCTCCCGTGTTGATGTCATCGCACAGCTCCAGATCCGGCAACTGGTCGCTCGGTGTCGGTGTTGGGTTGGGTAGTACTCTTATCGTCATCGTCGTATAGGCCACACATCCCGTATCGGTATCGGTCACCACTACGTAAAGGGTCTGCGGATTGGCCGGCAATCCGTTTACCGAGGTATTGGTGTACTGCGTCGGGTCTGGTATGGCATTCATCTCTGCCTGGGCATCTGCATTGGTCTCATAATAGGTTACCGACCAGCTCCCGTTGCCGTCCGTGATCTCTGCGTCCTTGACCGTAAGGTCAAATTCCGTCATCTCGTCCCCTGGCGATTCCCCAAGGTCATCGCATTCCTCCAATGGTGTCGGCTGTACCGGCTCTGGTGGCAGTTGCACCTGAAGCTCAAACTCGCCCGTGTCCTGGCAGCCCGTTGTCGGGTTGAAAAGGCGCACGTAGATCGTCTGTGGGTTCGCCGTATTGGTATAGTTGCCCACATTGATGATCGGGTTGTTGCCCACCTGTGCATCCGCGGCCGTAACGTGGTAGGTCAGGACAACATCGGCTGGGTTCTGCGCCCCAAGGATATCGGCATCCCTCTCCGTGAGGTCGAACTGTGCCGTCCCATCGTCGTCGTCGTCACATACCACCAATGGCGCTATGTCCGTCGGTACTTCCGGTGACGGTACCACGATCAGCTCTAGGGTATTCAGTGTAAGGCTATAGCAACCCGTTATCGTGTTCTCCGAACGTACATAGATCATCTGGCTGTTCGCCACTATGTTCGTGTACAGGCCCGTTATGGCATTATCCCCCTGGTTGGCCTCTTCCTCGGTCTCGTGGTAGGTGATCACCACGTCGGGCTCACCGTTGGTGATCTCTATGGTACGGATCTCCAGATCGAACTCCGCAAAGCCGTCATTGTCGTCGTCACAGACCTCTATCGGGTCCGGGTCCGGTTCTGGTGATGGTACGGGATCCACCCTAAGGGTCAGCGTTACGGTACTGTAGCAGCCCGTGATGTCGTTCTCTCCCCTTACGTAAACCGTCTGTGCGTTGCTCGTGTTTATGTAAGGGCTCGTTATCGGGCTTGTGCCTGCCTCGGCATCAACCAAGGTCTCGTAATAGCTCAGGGTAATGCCGTTTTGCCCATTGAGAATCCCTGCATTGGCGTCCTCTAGGGTGAACGGCTCCTGCTCGTCACCTGGGTTGTCCACGTCGCACAGCTCCAACGGCAATGGCGGCAACAGCTCGGGCAGCGGGTTGACGATCAGCTCTAGGGTCGTTACCTTATAGCAGCCCTCTACCGTATTGGTGTCCTCTACGCGCACCCAGATGAACTGGTTGTCCTCTAAGGTGTTGGTGTAGGCGTTCGGGTTGGCTATCGCATTGTTCGGTGCGTTGGCATCCGCCTCGGTCTCGTAGTACGTGACCGTGTACTGCATCGCGTCAAGGCCGTCCAGTATCTCAGCGTCCTTCGACGTGAGGTCGAACGTCGCATAGCCGTCGGCCGAGATATCGTCGCATTCCTCAAGTGGCGTTGGGTCCTCTATCTGTGGGCTCGGCTCGACGACCAAGAGCAGCTCCACTATCGTGGCACAGTCCGTCGCTATCGTTCCGCTCTCCACCCTCGCGTAGAGCGTCTGCATGTTCACCACGATGTTGTTGTAGTCAACTCCCGTGTCTATCGCGTCGGCGTCGTTCTGCGCATTGGCAAGCGTCTCGTGGTAGCTTACCGTAAGGCCCGGCGCTCCCCCTGTGATCCCGTCGTCCGCATCGGTGAGGGTGAAGGTCCCGAAACCGTCGTTGTCGGGATCGCAATACCTTAAAGGCTCCGGCGTGTTGGCTATCGGTGCCTGTTCCACAACAAGGTCCAAGGTCACAGTGTCGTAGCAGCCCGTGCCGTTGTCCTCTACCCTTACGAAGACCGTCTGTGGGTTGCTGATATTGGTGTAGGGGATCGGCAGTGGGTCCGTTGCCGTGTCGGCATCAGCCTGGTCTAGGTAATAGCTCACCGTATAGCCCGGGTTGCCGCCGCTGATCTCTGCGTTCTTGATGCCCAGGTCTATCTCCGTCAAACCGTCTGGGACACCGTCGTCGCAGACCTCCAAGGCGCTTGGTGACACCAAGGTTGGGAGGGGATGAGCTGTAAATTGTACAATGTTACTATTAGGACATGCTCCAGAAGTGACATACTCTATTGAATATGTCTCACCTGGTGTACCATTAGTTACGTTTCCTGTATTGGTATCTATAACTGCTGCATCTGTAGGTGCAGGATTAAAATTAAAAGTTCCTCCTGTTGTGCCCGTAATCGTCACGATACCTCCATCACAGGTAGGATCTACCGTAAAACTTGCATCATCAATTGGTAAAGCGTTAAAAAAAACTACTTCTGTATCAGAACAAGTTCCACCAGTTGTGTATGAAATAGAATATTGAGCACCAGGAGTACCATTGGTTACATCACCAGTATTTGGATCAATTACAGCTGCATCTGTAGGTACTACATCAAAACTAAATGTTCCACCAGTTGTTCCAGTTATTGTCACAGTACCACCATCACAAGTTGGAGTTACCGTAAAAGAGGCATCATCTGCAGTAATTACCGTTACATTTTGAGTTGAAGATTGTGGACAGTTACCAGCTGTGGTATATTCAACTGTATAGGTACTGCCAGAAACTCCATTTGTTACTGTACCTGTGTTAGCATCTATTATAGCAGTATCCGCAGGTATAGGATTAAAAGCAAAAGTACCACCAACATCGCCAGTAATATTAGCTGTTGCACCATCGCATGTTGCCGTTAAATTAAAACTCGGATCGTCTAATGTTAATACATTTAGTACTTGAGTACTAGATGAAGGACATATTCCTGAGGTTACGTACTCTATAGTGTAGCTATCACCAGGAGTTGCATTAGTGACCTCACCCGTATTTGGGTCAATAATTGCAGCATCTGTTGGAGGAGGATTAAAACTAAATGTTCCTCCCATATCACCAGTAATCGTCACTGTACCACCATCACAATTTGGTGTTACCGTAAATGAAGGATCATCTTCAGTAACAACACTGAAAGTTTGAGCACTTGTAGCTGGGCATGTTCCGTTAGTAGTATATTCTATTGTATAGGTTGCACCAGAAGTTCCGCCAGTTACAAGTCCCGTGTTAGGATCAATCACGGCTGAATCTGTTGGCGCAGGATTAAATGTAAATGTTCCACCTGTTGCTCCTGTTATAGTTGCGGTTGCGCCATCACATGTTGGAGTAACGTTAAAAGACGCATCATCCCTTGGGTCAACAATTAAATTAAAAACGGGATTAGCTGAGGCATTATAGCAATTAGAATCTCCTACACTTTCGACCCTCACATAAATTGGTTGAGGGTTAACTGTATTAGTATAATTTAATGCTAAGGATCCAGTGTTAGCGTCCGCATCTGCAAAGCTTAAATGATAGGTCACGTTAAAATCTGAAGCTGCTTGTGGACCTAAGATTCCTGCTGTTTGTGTACTTAAATCAAACTCTTCAAAACCATCATTAGAAGCATCATCACAAAGCACTAAATCTGGAACCGGATTAATATCTGGTTGACCTGCTACATTTAACGTAAAAGGTAAAACCTCATAACATCCTGAATTTAAATACTCTACTCTGATGTAAATGATTTCTCCATCAGTTCCGGAGTAATTATTTAATCCTGTTATTGCACCTGTATCAGCATCAGCATCTGGTTGAGAATTATGATATGTTACAACTAAATCGGTTGCATTGGTTGCACTAGCTGTTACAACAGCAGTATTGGTTTCTAAATCAAAAATATAAGGTGGTGAACCTGTATCACAAACAAACAAATTATTTGGTGCTTCGGTTACTATTTCTGGTAACACATCGATACATACTTGTTCTGTGTATTCACATCCAAAGTCATCAGTAACTCGATACGTATAGCAAAATTGACCGGCTGTTAGAGGCTCAACGGTAATAACATTTCCGGTAGTATTAGTAATTGTTGGATCGGGATCCCAAGCTTCAGATGTAATTACTGGTGTAAAGGATAATTCTGGCGGCTGTAAATTTGGATCAAATTCAATACTCCACGAAAATATGTGACCATTATCCAACCCAATATTATCCACAACGCGAATAGTCCAATCGCCATTTAGTGGTGATCCAAGTAAGCCATTTAACGGATTAACTGAACTGTAACTACCAGCAGGCACAAAAGAATCTGTATACGTACCTGGTCCATCCCCATTAGTAAAAGTCCCACCTGTTTGCACTCCACCTACTAAGGTTGGAAAACCACCATTAGGCACAAAACAATAGTCATACCCTATACCAGGTGTGGTATTGGCACTATTCCCATCAACACCTCCAGTAGCCCAAGGTTCTCCCAAGTTTGCACTACCTCCACCTTGATCATGCATTCTAACGGTTTGACCATTCGGTGAAATTATTTCAATATCTAAATCTCCTAAATATGAATGTTCCATATTTAGACATATACTTACTAATTGATTTACATCAGTTAGTGTTTGAGCAGAATCATAACAATCGACAGTGACAGAAGTTTCATAAGTCACTCCGTTGCCATCAGGTAGAAAGGTTACACCACTTACGGGAGGTGTACAATCGTTTATAAATTCTGTAGGAGTAACCACACCATCAATTGTTGCAGTTTCGCCAAAACATAACGTCGATTGCGCTGCAGCTGTACCTGTAAAGTCAGGTTCAGTTGCCACTTGAATCACCTGATTAATTAAATTATTATTAGAACATCCTTCTGGATCTTGTGAAGTATTAGCATCATTAATATTTAAATTTACAATATAAACTCCTGGTGTTGGGTAAGAAAATGTAGCTGTCTGACCTGCAATTGTATTACCATCACCTAAATCCCACTCGTATGTTGCACCTGTACCATCGACAGAAAACGTACCGCTACCTGTTAATGTAATATCCTCATTTGGGCATACTCTAATATAACCATCACCATTTGGTGCTGGTGACGCGGTATCTATTTGAGAATTAATAGTTTGGCAAGGGGTTAAACAAGAAATAGTAGCTGCCCACCCACTTGCATTACCACTTCCGTTAGAGGTATATTGAATGGTTATACACCCAGAAGTGTTATCTTGGGTTGCTTCAACCATTCCTGGTCCTGTACCGCCTGAAAAAATCCCGAACTGTGGTTCCGCAGTTGAATCACCATTAAAGATGGTCATTTCATCCTGATTTAACTGCGTATTGAATTCCGTAAAATCTAGTTGAACCTTTTGACCTGGGTTTTCTGGACAAATGGTTAAGGTAAAATCCTCATCATTTCCATAATTGCCGAATTCACCACCCGAATCATAAAAAACGCCACTACATTGATTAACTGTTCCCGTCTGCATATTTACATCTTGAGCTATCACTAGCGATGAAAACATTAAGGAGATTATAGTAATTATATACTTCATATTTATTTTTTTATTGATATTGGGACTTTATAATAATGTAATAGTTGGTATTATCTACGTGATACATTGCCGATGCCCGAGAATAAAATTCGAAATTATATTTCAATGGATTAAAGGTGCTAGGGTTAAATGTTTCGTCTCTTTTTAAATCCGAAACAAAACCATCACACAATGAGACTTCAGAAAGTTTTGTGCATTGTTTTATACTGCCTTCATCAGTAATAAGCTTAATGACAATTCTATTCCTAAGAAGCTGCTTCATACTTTTTAGTCTATGAGGCTTACTAAAAATATATTTGTCGGCATACTCGCCATACACCTCAATTATTTGAGCGCGTTCTTTAGCTGTTAGTGGTAGTTTAACATTGTCTTCAAACTTTGCTAGAGGTAGAGGATTTTTTTGTTTTGTTTGCTGCCCAAGTATGGACATAGGCAAAAGTATTACAACAAGAATAGTTAGTAATTTCTTCATAGCTTAACCGTAATTTTTAGAGTTTCGAAAATTAAGAAAATTTTAGGAAAACCGTTGTTAATTCGTCAATGTTATTGGCATTTTAACGGTTTTACTTATATAACAAGTGTAATTATAAAACTCCTACCCTTTTAGTACTATATTTATTACGTATCTTTGCAACTTCATTTTAGAGATTGATTAATAATTATTTAACTATGAAAATCGATAACGATTTTAATGATATAGACGCTTTGGGAGACAACCACGTTGGTTCGTCTAGTGATACACCTATGCGATCAGATGCTTTTAAGCTTTCTAATGAAGAAAAGGTTGATATCATTAAAGATGACGTAAGACACATTATGGAAACCTTAGGATTGGATCTAAATGATGATAGTCTTAAAGGCACACCTTCAAGAGTTGCAAAAATGTTTGTAAATGAAATTTTTGGTGGCTTAAATCCTAAAAAAAAGCCAAGTGCTTCAACGTTCAGCAACAAGTATAAATATGGTGAAATGCTTGTAGAAAAAAACATTACGGTGTATTCTACTTGCGAGCATCATTTATTGCCTATTGTAGGTAAGGCACATGTCGCATACATTTCTAATGGTAGCGTTGTTGGACTATCTAAGATGAATAGAATAGTCGATTATTTTGCCAAGAGACCTCAAGTACAAGAGCGTTTAACGATTCAAATCGTTAGAGAACTTCAAAGGGTTTTAAACACTGAGGATGTAGCCTGTGTTATAGACGCCAAGCATCTTTGTGTTAACTCTCGTGGCATTAGAGATGTTGACTGTAGTACTGTAACTTCAGAGTTTGGTGGTCAATTTAAAGAGAAAGAAACACGGCGCGAATTTTTAGACTATATAAACTTAGATACCCAATTTTAGTTTGTTTTATCTAGGGTAGTTCTTTAGATTTGTTTATTCACTTTTTTGAATTTGCACAACATGCCTCTATACGAAAATCAACACATAAAAATTTACAATTCTCTTTCTGGTGAAAAAGAACTTTTTGTTCCAATAACAGCTGGTCATGTAGGCATGTACGTATGTGGACCAACGGTTTATAGCAATGTACATTTAGGTAATGTAAGAACCTTTATGTCTTTTGACATGATTTTTCGTTACTTTAAGCATTTAGGCTACAAAGTGCGCTATGTACGAAATATTACTGATGCTGGGCACTTAGAGAATGATGATGACGTTGGTGAAGATAAGATTACAAAAAAAGCCAGGTTAGAAGCTATTGAACCTATGGAAATTGTACAGCGCTATACTGTAGATTTTCATAATGTACTTAATACGTTTAATTTTTTACCACCAAGTATAGAGCCCACGGCAACTGGCCATATCATTGAACAAATAGAATTAATAGAGACCATTATCGATAATGGTTTTGCTTACGTTGTTAATGGCTCAGTTTATTTTGATGTTCACAAATACAATGAATCTAATACGTACGGCATTTTAAGCAAGCGCAAATTAGAAGATTTAATTCATAATACAAGAACGCTTGATGGGCAGAGTGATAAAAAGAACCCTCAAGATTTCGCACTTTGGAAGAAAGCCGAACCAGCTCATATTATGCGTTGGCCATCCCCTTGGAGCGACGGATTTCCTGGTTGGCATTTAGAATGTACTGTTATGAGCACCAAATATCTTGGAGAACGATTTGATATTCATGGTGGAGGAATGGATCTAAAATTTCCGCATCACGAATGTGAAATTGCACAAAATCAAGCTGCCAAAGGGCAAGATCCTGTTAAATATTGGATGCATGCCAATATGTTAGAGCTTAATGGATCTCGAATGAGCAAATCGACAGGTAACTATATAAATCCGGCTGAGCTATTATCTGGCGACAATGATATAATGTCTAAAGGCTACAGCCCTATGGTTGTTCGTTTCTTTATGATGCAGGCGTCATATAAAAGTGTGTTGGACTTGACTGATGCTGGCCTAAAAGCTGCCGAAAAAGGATTCCATAGATTGATGGATGCCATTAACCTCATTGATAAATTAACAACTAGTAGCTCATCTTCATTTGATGTGTCTTCATGGCAACAGAAATGTTATGATGCTATGAATGACGATTTTAATACTCCTATTTTAATAGCCCATTTGTTTGACGCCGCTAAGTTTATAAATCAGATAAAAGGTGGAAACGCTACTGTTACTTCGGATGACTTGGAGTTACTAAAAAACACCCTCAATACATTCACCTTTGATATTTTAGGTTTAACGACGGCTAATAAAGACAGTTCTAGTTCAGACAAGCTTTCTGCGGCTGTTGAGATTTTGATAAAGCTTAGAAAAGAGGCTCGATTAAATAAAGATTTTGCATTATCTGATAAAATCAGGGATGAACTTGCTGAAGTTGGTATTCAGCTCAATGATAGTCGGGAAGGCACTACGTTTACAGTTGGAAGCTAATTGTTTAGATGTTAAGCTGTTGATTTGTTTGTTGTTGAGTTGTTTGTTCCGATTTATATAAGTACTTTTTTTAATTGTAAATTGGCATAATTATCACAAAAACCATTAATCATGCATGTTTACTCATTTGAAAAATTGACGGTATGGCAAGAGTCCATTCAACTTGCCATTAAGACTTACAAAACCACTGATTTGTTTCCTAATGAAGAAAGATTTGGTTTAACCTCACAAATGCGAAGGTGCTCGGTTTCAGTTTCATCGAATTTAGCAGAAGGAACTTCAAGACTGACGAAAAAAGATAAAGCGCATTTTATGACAATTGCCTATAGTTCCGCGATAGAATTATTGAATCAAGCTATAATTTCCAAAGAACTGAGTTTTATTTCTGAAACCTCCTTTTTAGAGATCAGAAAAGATATAGAATCTGTCACTAATAAAATTAATGCACTTCGCAATAGCTTCTTAACAACTTAACATCTAAACAACTAAACATCAAGAAGATTCTCACATATCCATTCCTTTTTCTCATCAAAGTTTATCAAACTCTAATCTCACCAATTACTCCTGCTACATGCAGGTATCAACCAACATGCTCTCATTATGCAAAAGAAGCACTAGAGGTTCATGGTTTTTTTAAAGGTGGGAAGTTAGCACTGAAACGTATTTTTAGTTGTCATCCATGGGGAGGAAAAGGTTACGACCCAGTACCACCAAAAGAGGATTAATATTACGTTAATCTCATTTTCAATCGTATTCAAAATAGTATATTTACAGCATAAAGACAAACTCATATGTACTCACTACAAACTCCTTGGGACCCTATAAAATCTATTGATTTAGGCTTTTTTGAACTGCATTTTTATAGTGTAATGTGGATTATTGCCTTTGTTTTAGGGTTTTACGTTACCAAGCGTATTTGGAAAAACGAAAACGAATCTAGTGACTCACTCGATTCTCTGTTCATTTATTCCGTATTGGGTATTATGATTGGTGCCAGATTGGGCCATGTTATCTTTTATCAATCTGAATTAATTTCTGAAGATTTCTTTAGCATCTTTTTGCCTTTTAGTTTTAAGGATGGTATACGGTTTACAGGATTTCAGGGATTAGCGAGTCATGGAGCAGCTATAGGTATGATTATTTCCATGTATCTCTACAACAAAAAGGTATTGAAGAAGTCTGTGATGTGGATTTTAGATCGCGTGGTTATTCCCGTAGCATTAGGCGCGGTATTTGTGCGACTAGGAAACTTTATTAATTCTGAAATTGTAGGTATAAAAACGGATAGTGCTTTTGGAGTTATATTTCTACAAAACAGTGAAAATTTTGCACGTCATCCTGCACAATTGTACGAAGCATTCTGTTACATTTTTGTGTTTTTAATCCTTTTATATTTCTATTGGAAAACTAACAAATCCAAACAACAAGGATTCCTTTTTGGTTTATTCTTAGTTCTACTTTGGACAGTTAGATTCTTCGTTGAATTTTTAAAGGAACCGCAAGGTGATGAAGATTTAGCCGCGTTTTTTGGCGATATCCTTAACAATGGTCAACTATTAAGTATTCCATTCATACTGATTGGTTTGTATTTTATGTTTGCTTATAAACCGAAAAGAGAATTGAAATAATGAATAAGAGAATCATATATACGTTCTTGATTATCTCATTTATAATGGTGTTTGGCTGTAAAGAAGAGAAAACAACCAAGACCAAAGACAAGGTTGTTCTTAATTTTAAAAAGGAAGGCACTTTAGACATCATAAAAGCAAATTCTGATTCCATTGTAAAAACCTTGGATATTGAAATTGCAGATAACGACTACGAAACCCAAACCGGTTTAATGTATAGAACTGAACTTGGTACCAATCAAGGGATGTTATTTATATTTCCGGATTCTCAATTGCGAAGTTTTTATATGAAGAACACCAAGATTCCACTTGACATTATTTATATAAACGAAGATAAGACCATTGTAAGTTTTCAAAAAAACGCAAAGCCATTTGATGAAACTTCTCTTCCTTCTAATGCAACTGCTAAATATGTCTTGGAAATCAATGGCGGACTTTCAGATAAGTGGATGCTTAATGTTGGTGATGTGATAGATTTTAAAGCGTTGTAACGATTTTAAAATTTATCACCTTAATGATATCCTATTTTAGTAACTATTAAGGTTACACATCCTATAACAATCATGGTGAATAATAACCTTAACTTCTGATTTTTACATAATATTATTCCACATATAGCAAGTAAAGCCATAAACGCTGTCTCAAATCTAGCACACAAAATACCTAGAATCATTATAGAAAAAAGGATATGCGTAAATGCACTTTTGGGTTTAAGTAATAACAATATTGCTACAGAAAACTCCATGATAACAGTAAGCCATGCATAGACTATACTAATCTTACCTAAGTTTGGAATTACATCTTTCACAACGACACTTTTGCCCATATTTGAGTCTGTATTGTGTAGCGTCTTTAAGAGTTCATAATTGCTTTTTGTTACCTCTAAACTTTCTGGAAATAAATTAATAAAAAAGGTAAATAGAGTGCCTCTATTTATCATATAGTAATAAAATTCGCCACTCATAAACTGGCTAGACATTAGTTTTTGAACAACAGAAGCTAATATTACAACAACTAAAAGAATCTGAATGTTTTTTTGAAGAATATCAGGACTCTTGTGATACGTGTAAAATATGACCGCTAGCACCATAAAAACTAACATAAAATGGTGGTTAGCCATCCATATATATGAAAATATAAGGTCAATCAAGAGAAACATCAATGGCACTATCCAAACAATTGGAAATTTTATTTTATCACGGAACAAAAACCAACTCAATAGTCCTACAAAAAGCAATGGCACCTTCCATAAAACATGTCTCTGAGCCATAATAAAAACATAAATACCAAGCACTAAAAGTAATAGCTGAATAGCCAACGTAATGTGGTTGCTCAATTTATCTCCTATATATGACCAATACTTTTTCAATGCTCTGATTTTTTATAATAAAGTTCTTCTAATAAAACTCTGGTGTACTTACCATCTTTTGAATTAATAGTTGGTTTCCAAACTTGAATGTGTATACTATCTTTATTAGTTGAATTTAAGACCTGCTTAGCAGCTTCCTCTAAGTTTTTCTCATTGGGCATTAGTTTCAGATACCGAAATGATTCATTTATGCTGTTGTTAGAAATTAAAGAATCTACAGACATACCTGTTATATAGATTTGATTACCCTGATAATGTATTTCTGTGTACATGCCATAACCGCCACCTTTCCATCTACTCAAATTATTTATGTGAACATTATAAAGCTGAACCATTATAACAACAACTGCAAGGCAGGGAATACCATATTTCAATAAGAGTGTTTTTGAAGTACTTGCCATTTAACTTAATTGAATCACTAAAATAAGGAAATAGTATTCCTTTTTATAAAATGAGCTACAAAACGGTACGTAAACAAAAAAATGCCTCTCATTTCTGAAAGGCATTTTTATTTTATAATTACACTTCGACAGCGCTTGGTGTAACGTTAACTTTATCTATCAGACTTATTCCTCGTCTTCTTCTTTTACTTTCTTCTTTAAAGATTCTGCAGCATCACCTTTTTTAGCCGTATCGTACATTAATGGTGTAGCGATAAACATAGATGAATATGTACCTACCAACACACCAATGATTAATGCAAATAATAAACCTCTTAATGAGTCTGCGCCAAACATAAACATTGCCAATAATACCACTAAGGTCGTTACAGACGTGTTTAATGTTCTACTTAATGTACTGTTTAATGAGGCATTAATGGTTTTACCAAATTCCCAAGATGTGTGCTCATTTAAGAATTCTCTAATTCTATCGAACACAACAACCGTATCATTCAGCGAGTAACCAATTACAGTTAAGATTGCCGCAATAAAGGCTTGGTCAATTTCCATACTGAATGGCATAAACTTCCATGTTAATGAGAAGATTCCCAATACGATTAATACATCATGGAAAACAGCAGCTACCGCACCTAATGAGAATTGCCATTTCTTAAACCTGAATAAGATATAAAGGAATACAACTACCAACGATCCTAAAACTGCCCATAGTGATGACTTCTTAATATCATCTGCAATTGTTGGACTTACTTTACTCGAAAGCATTTTACCGATTTTTTCATCACCAGAACCATCTTGGAATTCAGCATAGCTCATACCATCTGGTAAATAAGGTTTTAAAGCTTCAAACAATTTAGTCTGTACTTCCTCATCGGCTTCTACAGAATTATCTTCAACCTTATATTTTGTAGAAATCTTTAACTGATTCGCTGTACCAATAGTCTTTATCTCTGCACTTCCGAATACCGCTGGATCATTCAATACCGATGAAATTTCTTCAGTACTTACTGGCTGCTCAAAGCGCACTTGATACGTTCTACCACCAACAAAATCAATACCTTGGTCTAATCCTGTTGTGAATAGTGAACCTAAACTTGCTAAAATTAAAACACCAGAAATAACATAAGCAATCTTACGCTTCTTTAAGAAGTTGATGTTTACATTTTTGAAAAGGTTCTTGGTCATTGCCGTAGAGAAATCTAATTTCCCTCCTCTGTTTACCCACCAGTCAATTAATAGACGTGTAATAAATATTGCAGTGAACAACGATGTTAAAATACCAATGATTAAGGTTGTTGCGAAACCTTTAATTGGTCCTGTACCAAATACAAATAAAATTAAGGCGGTTAAACCTGTAGTAATGTTTGCATCTAATATTGAAGATAAAGCATTAGCAAAACCGTCTTTAATAGACTCTTTTTGCGATTTACCTTTAGCAATCTCTTCACGTATTCGCTCAAATATAAGTACGTTCGCATCTACCGAGATACCAATGGTTAAAACAATACCAGCAATACCAGGTAATGTTAACACGGCTCCTAAACTTGCTAGTACACCAAAAATCAATAGGATATTAAGCAATAAAGCAACGTCGGCAAATATACCAGCCTTACCATAATAGAATATCATCCATAGTAATACGAAAGCCAAGGCGATAAGGAATGATTTCATCCCACTATCAATAGCTTCTTGTCCAAGCGAAGGCCCTACCTCATCTGCCTGAATGATCTCAGCAGACGCAGGTAATTTACCAGCTCTTAATACATTGGCTAAATCCACTGCTTCTGTTAGTGAAAACGCTCCAGAAATTTGAGAGTTTCCACCAGCAATACCTCCAACTTGAGACACACCAGGTGCAGAATACACAATATCATCTAAAACAATAGCGATATTACCATCTTCTTCGTTTGCTTTTTTGGTCATCTCTTCCCAAATCTTAGCACCTTTAGCATTCATTTGCATACTTACAGCTGGTCTACTGATTTGGTCGTAATCTTGTCTTGCATCCGTAATCACCGCACCACTCAATTGAGGCACACCATCTCTATTACCTTTAATGGCATATAACTCTGCAAACTCAGAATCCTTTTCTTGTATTCCCCATACAAACTTAGCATAACGCATTTCTGCAGGTAACTGAGCTCTATTCTGTGGCGCGTTAAGAGCTGCGATAACTTCCTCTTTGTCTTTTGCCAAGAATCTTGCAATCACAGGTCCATTACCTGGAGATTGAATACCTAGTGGGTTAACATCGGCAACGTCAGTTGAATCTGTTTCTATTTGACCCGTTAATTCATCAATAGTATTAGTTACAGAATCTTGCTCAACCTCAGCGGTTTCAGTAGTTTCCTTTGAATCTTCTTGAGCAGCCTCTACTAAGGCTTGGTTAACCTGTAAAACGTATGGGAACATTTCTTCTGCCTTATACGTTTCCCAAAACTGTAATTGTGCTGTTTTGGTGATGATATCTACAACACGCTTTTTATCTCTAGCACCTGGTAATTCAATTAAAATACGACCAGAGTTACCTAAACGTTGAATGTTTGGAGACGATACACCAAAACCATCAATACGATTACGCAATACTTCAAAAGCAGAAACGATAGACTCATCTATTTTACGCTCTAATACAGTTTTCACCTCATCATCAGACATATCAAATTTTATGTCCTCACTTAAATCTCGGTTCGCAAATATATCTGGCGATGCTAATTTGGTATCTCCTTTTATGGCTTCAAATGCTCTAAAAAATGATTCTAAATACGACTCTTGTGCATCTTTCTGTAGTTCTTCAGCATCAGCTAAAGCTTTATTAAAAACAGGATCTTTACTGTTATTAGCTAATCCTTTTAAAATATCCTTAACAGAAATTTGGATAATGGCATTAATACCACCTTTAAGGTCTAGACCCAATTTCATGGCATTGTTTTCAACTTCGCTATACGTGTATTGCGACAAGCCTAAGTTATATACTTCAATAGGCTCAAACTCTTCACCTACTTGAATTTTTGATGTCTTTAATGAATCTAAGTAATCAATCTCAGCTTGTGCTCTTAAGTCTTGATAATTCTCTACCGATTCATCATATTTTGCTACAGCAGCCATTTGGGCTTCATCTTCTATTTGGTTGGCCTTAAACGTGAAGGACAATTGGTAAATACTTACCAAACCAAACAAGAGTGCAAACAATTTAATTATTCCTTTGTTTTGCATTTTATTATTGTTTTATGTCTAATTTTTAACGCGCAAATATAGAATTTACACCCTAATCAGACAATTGATTTTTATATAAATAGTTTTTTGCTTTTCAATTGATAAAAGCGATTTTGAACAGAGTGGGAATGTTTCAGATTTTATTCCCTTAAGCTATAGGTCCTGCCCTTACTTCAGGAATTTTGTAAGAGTGGTTATCTACTAATAATGTGGTAGTAATGTTTGTTCTAAGTGCAACCTTAACCCATAAATTGGTCAATTCCATTTCTATATTTGGAAAAGAGGTATCAACTTTAAGGTTATTAAAGCGATCGCTTTTTTGATTAAGCTCTACAACCTCAACACCTTCAAAGTCCCAATGAGTAGGTTGACCACTTTCTTGAATTTCTGAAATATTGAGTTGGTAATCTTTTAGATTATTGTGCTTAGGAAGATTGTTGGAATGATCTTTATTGCTGTTATGTGCAATATTAAAGCTTGTATCATCAGAGAGAATACTTTGAATTTGTTCAACATCTGCATTACTGTAATACGTAATCTTGAGTTGTCCATTTTGATCTTGTCCAATTTGTATCCGCTCTACTCCAATAGCCTGAAGCTTTAGCTGAATGGCCTCAATAGTTTTATGAGCATCATTTTCGGTAATCTCAGCATCGGAAAACTGAACAACAATCTGCTGATTAGGAGCAACGGAAGTTTCTATGTACCTTCCTAAAAAGGCCAATAAAATAATTAGAATACCAAAATGCAACTTGGATCTCATGCCGCAAATATAAAAAATAAAAGACCGCATTTCTACAGTCTTTATTCATTTATAAAATGTTAGAGTTTATAACTCTAATAGTCCATTTGTCTTTTTAACACCTTCTGCACTTTCTGCCATGTGTTGTTTTTCGGCATCACTTAAAGGTACGTCAACTATTTTTTCAATACCGTTTCTACCTAAAATAACTGGCACACCGATACATAGGTCGTTTAATCCGTATTCACCATCTAATAATGTAGAACATGGGAACATTTTCTTTTGGTCGCAAGCAATGGCTTGTACCAATCCGCTTACTGCAGCACCTGGTGCATACCAAGCAGATGTTCCTAACAACTTCGTTAGTGTAGCACCACCAACCTTAGTATCTTCTTTTACTTGGTTAAGACGTTCTTCTGATAAAAACTCAGAAACTTTAATACTGTTTCTAGTGGCATGGGATGTTAATGGCACCATACCTTTGTCACTATGTCCACCAATTACCATACCATCTACATCACTAATTGGAGCTTCAAGTGCTTCTGCCAATCTATATTTAAATCGTGCTGAATCCAAGGCTCCACCCATACCAATAATTCTATGCTTTGGCAAGTCTGTAGTTTTATGTACTAAATAGGTCATTGTATCCATTGGATTACTCACCACAATTAAAATTGTATTAGGTGAGTGTTCCACTAAGCTAGAAGATACAGATTTTACAATACCAGCATTGATACCAATCAGCTCTTCACGCGTCATACCTGGTTTACGAGGAATACCTGAAGTAATAACACAAATATCACTATTTGCAGTTTTAGAATAATCGCTAGTGCTTCCTGTAATTTTGGTATCAAACCCATTTAAAGATGCGGTTTGCATTAAGTCCATTGCCTTACCTTCTGCATAACCTTCCTTAATGTCTAACAATACCACTTCTGAAGCAAAATTTTTAATAGCAATATACTCTGCACAACTTGCACCTACTGCACCTGCACCAACTACTGTAACTTTCATTTTTATAATTTTTTATGTGAAACTTAGTGTTAAAAACGATTGCAAAATTACGAATAAAATAATGGTAAACGAAGAAAGCACAAGATTTACTCTTGTGCTTTCCAATATTTTAAAGATGTGATATCTTATTTACCTAAACCCAAAGTTAACACCTACAGAAAAGGCATCAAACTCAGAGAGATGATATTCTGCGTTTATTCTGAAAAACCCTAGTTTAAGTTTTGCTCCTAATGTTCCTCTTACAGAAGACACTTCGCTTGAAACTGAAAATGGATCTGTTATGGTTTCTGATGTCAAAGGGCCGTTGGTAACTCTGTAATTCCCCAATAAATCAGAATCTGATTTACCTGTGATATAACCTAAACCTCCATAAAGATTAAATACCGGAAGCTTTGTAGAAACCGCTAATTGAAATAACCACGTATTGGTATCGTTTTCCAATCTTTGGTTTTCACCTTCAATACCTGAAGAGTCAGTAATATCATAAGAACCATCCAAATGGTTATAAGCGACTAAAGCAGATAATGCCACTGGCCAAAGTTTATCAGCAGGAAGCCATTCCGTGAATTCTAATTGCAAACCTGCTCCATATAGGTTAAATGTTACTTCGTCGGTATCAACCTTTGGAAAGTAACGTGCTTTCACCTCTATACCACTTCCCAAACCAATAGCACCTTGGACAAAAGCCGTTGGCAATAAATTTTTACTTTGATCACCTATTCCTTGTGGCAACTCCAATTCTACGGTTTGTGAACCAAAAATTGGATCTTCATATTCTACCTCAACATATATATCTGGATTATTTTCTCCTAGAACAGATGCAACATTTTGCACACTTGGCCCTTCTACAAACTGCACATTATTATAATCTGCAGTATCCATACTAAACATTTTATCCTCATCCTTGACCAAAGAAGCATTGGCAATAACAGAAATTTCAAAACCTCCTAAGGGTTTTACTTTTGCTGAATTAAACCAATTGGCATTGAGACTGTACAGCATACCATTGGTTCCAGGTGCTAAATAATCGTTTGCAAATCGTTCTGCATCTTCAACACCTGCTGCAAGTAATACATCAATATCGTTTTGTGCCTTAGCGGCTGATACCGAAATACAAAAGGCTATAAATAATACTATTTTTTTCATTGTGGTTAAGTTTATTATCGTGGAACAAATATATTAAAATAACATTAAAAAATGTATTTTATCGTTATTTTATGCTTTTAATCGGATTAAAAAGAACACCTTAGGCTTACATTAGGAGTTAGTCCTAGAGACTTATTTTCTATTTTAACGGCTCTATTAGAATCTTCTGGATCTACTTCGTAATAGGTGTTAATACTGTTTTTTCTATCTAACAGGTTGATAACACCAACTCTTATTGATGTATTAACTTTGTTTGTGAGCTTAAAACTATAATTCAACGAAGCATCCAATCGCATAAAGTCATCTAGGTTATTACTATTTGGTGTATCGTAATTCACAAACGTATTATTACCATTCTGCACTGTTTCATTGCCTTCAACGGGTTTAGTAAAGGGTTGTCCAGACCTCCAAATACCACCAACAGACAGTTCAAGATTTTGCAACACATTATAATTAAAGCCCAAAGTCAATGAGTGCCTTATATCTACATTGTTAGGAAAAACCGAAGGTGTCAGTGTTTTAAATTCGTAATCGTTAATACTATAAGTATAACTCAACCAAGTACTAAATTGTTGTGCAGTTTTGCTAATCATAGCTTCAACCCCCTTAACATCATAGCTTCCTATGCCATTTATGAATTGAAAATTATTATAAAACCCTTGATTAGAAACCGTAATTCCGTCAACGTGTTTGTAAAATCCTTCTGCATCAAAAAGGAAATTGTTTCTATTATATTCTATACCGAATGAACCTTGTTTGCTTTCTGAAATCGGGATATTTTCTTCATTTGCCAAAATCCAACGACGGTTTTCAACTCCTAAAAAATCATCTTGAAAATCTATAATCTGGGTTGCGGATTGATTCTTAAACTCACCTTGAAGCTTTACGGCAAAGCTATTAGAGAGTTTCTGTCTGACATTTAATCGTGGCTCTACTATTAGTTTACCGAATTTTTGAAAATAGTTACCTCTCACACCTGCCCTTACATAGGTTTTACCATTGTTGAATTCTACTTCTAAAAATCCAGCATGATTAAGTAATACATCCTTTTTAGTACGTTCGTAATCCGGATTTTCCACCGTTGTCTCGTTAAGAATACCAACCTCTGTAAACTGATAACCACTTAGCAGATTAAAGGTTTTGCTTATTCTAAAATCAGATTTAAATTTTAAACCCGTCTCAAGGACTTCGTTAGATTGTGTTAGTAGCTGATTGGTTTCTACCCTTAAATCTGTGGCATCCACATTATATTTAGAGTAATAGCCACTTAATTGTGTTGTAAATCTATCACTCCAAGAGGCTTTCCAACTACCACCAAAACCAAGGTTCTCTTGTTTTAGGTTACTGGTTTTCGATTCAGTTTCATTGGAATTATTCGTATTGACTTCGGAATAATCAAGATCATTGTTTATACCTATTAGATTGGCCCTGAATTGATGATTATCATTAAGATCGAACAATAGTTTTGCTGTAAAATCATAAAACGAAAAATCGGAAGATCGGTTGCTTTCGCTAATGTTTTCACTATTGGTTTCAATTTCACTATCCTGAAAGCTACGCTCAAAATAGTTCTCGTAAGTAGGTGATGTAAATACATCTGTAAAAGAACGTCTTCCTGAAAAATGAAATGCCAACTTATCTCCTATAGGCACTTCTAAAAATGCATCAGCATGTAGTAAATTGGCACCAAATCCACCAGAAAAACTATCATTGACTTCGTTTTTGGTTTTCATATCAACAGTACTAGATACTCCATCGCTAAACTCACTGGACGTTCCGTTTTTAGAAACTACAACTTTTTCGGTCAAATATGGATTATACGCAGATATTAAACCAAAAAAATGGCCTGAGTGGTACATCTTAATACCATCCCAGAGCATAAGGTTTTGATCGTTTGTACCACCTCTAACATTTATATTGGCGATACTTTCGTTAACGCTTTCAACACCTGGCAAAACTTGAATGGTCTGTAAAATATCTGGCTCTATTAAACCTGGTAACGTACCAAATTTCTCTGTATTTAGGACTGTACTCCCATCAATGCTTTTTTGTAAGCCTGTAGTTAAAAATTTAGTGATTAGCACTTGATTGAGTAACTCGGATTGCTCCTTTAGTTGTACAGTTTTACATTCTTTATGGCTCCATAGGTCAACTGCATTGAACTCTTTAGCTTCAAAACCTATAAACGAAATCACAATTTTAGCATTAACAGGAACCTCATTTAACGAAAATTGACCATTTTCACTTGAAACTGCGCCATTGGTAGTATTAAAAACCACAACCGATGCTCCAAATAGCGGTTCATTTACCTCTGTTACTATGGTTCCACAAACAGAAATCGTTTTATCTATTGACGAAATAGTGATGTAACGTTCAGTTAAGAATTTAAAGTTTAATAGGGTCGTTGTATTAAACCTATCGATAATAGCAGAAAGCGTTTCACTGTCAGATGGTCGTTCTACAAAAACAGGTTTCACCTCATTTGTAGAGTATGAGAATTTAACATCAAACTTCGTTTCTATTTCTGGGATTAGGTCTAAAAGCGATGCTTTCTCCTGAGCTGAAATGAACAGAGGGAAAAACAGAATTATGATTAAATGAAGAATTCTAGTTAGCTTCATAGTTATAAAACTCTACTTCACTACCATTTATTTTGTAACTGAGTTTTAATGGGATTGTTACCGCCTGTAAAGCTACGTTTTTATCATTGTGCGTAAAACTTCCTGAGAATAATTCTGATGTATTAACACCTTTTGCAACTGTAATTTTCATATCGTATTGCAGTTGTAGCTCATCAATAACTTGCCAAAGAGGCACATTAGCAAAGCTGGATTCTTTATTCAGCCAAGCCGGATTTTGTGCTGTAAAGTCTTCAACCGAACTGATTTCACCATTTACTACCCTTACACTTTTACCAGGTTTTAAAACTGAAGATGTACCATTATAACTCACACTTACCGATCCTTCGTAGCATTTTACTTCAAAATAATTGGCTCTTTCTTTTACGTTAAATTGTGTACCTAATACTTGTATTGAACCAACATCAGTATTTACAGTGAATTTTTCCCCCTTAGTAACTTTAAAAAAGGCTTCACCATCTAATGTAAGCGTACGCTCTGCTTTCCAGTCTTTTTTATTGTAGGATAATTGAGATTTTGCATTTAATATCACTTCCGATTCGTCAGGCAAATTAAATGTGGTTGTCTCAGCAATGTCTGTGGAATAAGATTTTGTAGCGTTAAAAAACAAAAAATAAGAAGACGTTAGCATCAACACTAAAACAGCAGCTACTCTTAACAATGTCTTATAGTTTAATGGAATAACTTTTGGCTCGTCCTTCTTAAACGATCTCGTTTTAAAGTCAGCCAAAGCCTTTTCTGCATCAATTTGAGGCACTTCAAACTGTTTGGCATAAAATGCCGCCTTATCTAATGTAGAAAAGTCCTCATTTGGGTACATGGCTTTGATCTCTTCAGTAGAAATCTCACCATTAAACCATTTTAATATGTCATTGTCCTTGTTCATTTTTTATGCTATTCAACTTTAAGACACTCGGTTTTGTTTTTACCCTACGGTTTTCTTAAATATTTTGATTATCTAATTTTTCTCTTAATATTTTAAGTGCACCAGACATACGTTTTTCTACCGTTTTTTGTGATATGTCTAACATTTCCGCAATTTCTCTGTATTTTTTATCCTCAATTCTATTTAATAAAAAAACTTCGCGTTGTTCTTCGCTTAAATCTGAAATAACAGCCTGAAGCTTATTCTTAAACTCTTCTTCTTCCAATAAATATTCAGGGTTCTGATTTGTTCTATCTAAATAAGGAGACTTTTTAGCATATGTTAAAACTACTTTTTGATGCCTTACTATATTTAGGAACAAATTATTTACTGTGGTAAATAGATAGGTTTTTGCTTTACTAAAATCTATTTTTGAGCAATTCTCCCAAATTTTCGAAAACGCATCCTGAACCAGGTCCAATGAAGTCGCCTTATCACCACATTTATAATAAGCGAAATTATTTACTGCTTGTATATGCTCTAAATAAAACGCGTTAAAATGTTCTTCCTTGCAAAGTTTAGATTTTGGGCTTGCCATTTGCTATTCATCAAATATTCACTGCAAAAATAGAAATAAAAAAATTCAAATTTATCCATTTGTAATTCAATACATTAGAGAAATTCTAAAAAAAAATTAAAATTTCGGTAGGGTAAATTGCGTTATGAACGTCTTAAGTATAGAAAGCGAATAATCGCAATCATGAATAAAGAAAAAATCTTAACCCAAAAATTTAATATTATGAAAAATTTAAAATTCTTAACCGCACTTTTATTTGTTTCAGTTTTAGCATTTACATCTTGTCAAGACGAAATAGATAACGAAAATGGTGATAACCCAAATACTAATTCGGCCGATTCGCCAACAGCTCAAAATTTAGAACGTACGTCTATGTACGATGGTAGCTTTGACGACTTTTTAGATGGTATATCTTGTTCTTCAGTATTGTTACCTGTAACAGCAACTGTAAATGACCAACAAGTAACTATTGTGAGTCAATCTGATTATCAATTGGTATTAGACATTTTAGGTGAGTTTACTAACGATGACGATTCTGTACAATTTCAATTTCCATTAACAGTAAGACTTAGCAACTACACGGAAGTGGTTATTGCAAATCAAACCGAGTTTGATCAGTTAATGGACGCATGTGAAGATGCTGAGCAACAAGCAGAAGATGCTATCAATTGTTTAGATATTGATTTTCCGATAACAATTTTAACCTATGATGCTAATTTAGAGCAAACAGGTAGTGTTGTTATTGAATCTGAACAACAGTTATACGGTTATATAAATAATTTTGGAGACGATGCTTTCTTCTCTGTAAATTATCCTATTACTGCTACATTAAATGGTAGTGGTACAGTAGAAATCTCTAGTGATGCTGATTTGCAATCTCAAATTAATGAGTGCTTAGCAACTGAAGATGAGATGGACGAAGCCGAAGAAGAAGCTGATAACTTAACAGATATTTTAGTAGATGGCTTATTTACAGTAGAAGCTTTTGTAACTGCTGGTGTAGATACTGCCAGTGACTATGCTGAATTCACTATTGACTTTGCAAATGACTTAACCTGTACTGCAGAAAACACAGTTGATGCAACTGTAGAAGATGTTCAAGGAACATACGAAGTCACATCAGAGATGGATGTATTTTTCTCCCTTACATTTTCTGGAAATGCAACTTTCGAATTGCTTAATGGTACGTGGGAAGTAACAAGCTATTCTGAAAGCTCAATTGCACTACAAAGTACAACTAATGCTGCCGTGACTTTGGTTTTAGACCAAATCTAAATCCAAATAGCCATTAGTTACGTATGTTAGGGTAAACAGCCGTTGTTAACAGCGGCTGTTTTTTAAAAAATTACACTTACTAAAAGCCCATAATCTGTCAATAGACAAGTGTATGGGCATTTGGTTTGAAAAAATATTACCAACCAATATAATTAAATCGTAGAACATTAATATTATTGCAAAAATTTAAAAATGAAGTTCAGAATCTTATATACAGTTTTATTGCTATTAGTTATTGTTGGTTGTTCTAAAGACGATTCCGTTTCAGGCAACGACGAAGGAAATAATCCTATTGATGTCAACCTTAATAGACAAGCCGTTGGTAGTTCTGCCAATGATTTACTATCTGGCAACACGTATAGTAAAATGATAGTTGAACTTGTCTATGTTGAAGGATTTGAACCCAACGAAACTACGGTAAGTAATTTTGTGAACTTTCTTCAAAATAGAGTTCATAAACCAAATGGAATTACAGTTGAAAAACGATCGATTCCATCACCTGGTGAGACGATATATTCTATACAAGATATTGCTAATATAGAAATTGCGGAAAGACAAAACTATAATACTGAAGATACCATTGCTGTTTGGGCACTGTTTATTGATGGTGAATCAGAAAACAATACCAACAATAATGTAACCTTAGGATCTGCCTATTGGAATACATCTTTTGTGATATTTGAAGAAACCGTACAAAACTTTAGTAATAGTACTTTTGAACCTAACAGAACGCTATTGGAAACTACAGTTATCCATCATGAATTTGGTCATATTTTCGGCTTAACAAATTTAGGTTCTGATATGGTTGAAGATCATGAAGATGACGAGCACCCAAAACATTGCGATGTAGAAGACTGTTTAATGTTCTGGGCAACAGAATCATCAGCTGGCTTAGATGACATGCTAAACATGACCTCTGCTCCAGAACTCGACAGCCAATGCATTGCAGATTTGAGAGCTAATGGAGGAAAATAACTAAAATTAACCCAAACATATAAAAACGATGAAAACAAGAATTTTAACAATCTCAATGATTTTTTGTGCATTTTTAAGTATTAATGCACAAGACGATACAAACACTAACGCATCAAACTTTGGTATTAAAGGTGGTTATAACCTGGCAGCTGTAGGTTTTGATGAGGACAGTGAAACAGGACAACGTCATGGTTTCCATATTGGTTTTTATGGCGAATCATTTCTAACGGAAAGCATTGCGCTACAAGTAGAACTAATGTATTCTCAACAAGGTTACGAAATAGAGGATAATGGTGGCACTTTTACGCAAAAGCTAGACTATATTAACATGCCATTGATGTTTAAAATGTATCCAGACGACAACTTTTTCTTAGAAGTTGGTCCACAAGTTGGCTTGGCAATTTCCCATGAGGAAGAATTTGACAGTAACTTTAATCTATTTGATACCTCACAAGAATTTGACCCAAGCAGTTTTGATTGGGGAGTAAACTTTGGTGGAGGCTTCAAAACCGACTCTGGTGTAAGTTTAGGTGTAAGATACCATTTAGGCTTAGGAGATATTTATGATGAGGGAAGCCCTAAAAATAGAATGTGGCAATTCTCAATTGGTTTTGATTTCTAAATAATATAAACCCTATTTAAAATATTCCTTTTTAGTGAAAGAGGAATGTGCTATTAACCAAAAAACCGCACAGAAATGTGCGGTTTTTACTTTTTAATATTAAAGACTATTAGGCATCAATATTTGCATAAATAGCATTCTTCTCAATAAACTCTCTACGTGGAGGTACTTCATCACCCATAAGCATAGAAAAAATTCTATCTGCCTCTACTCCATTGTCTATTTGTACTAAACGCATAGTTCTAAACTCTGGGTTCATTGTTGTGTCCCAAAGTTGCTCAGCATTCATCTCACCAAGACCTTTATAACGCTGAATTTTTGCATTATCGCCGAATTCCTTCATAATAGCATCGCGTTCTTTATCACTCCAAGCGTATTGTTTTTTTGCACCTTTCTTTATTAAATATAAAGGTGGTGTTGCAATGTAAATATGACCGTTTTCAACCAACTCTTTCATATATCTAAAGAAGAAGGTTAAAATTAATGTTGCAATGTGGCTACCATCAATATCGGCATCACACATAATCACTACTTTATGGTATCTTAATTTTGAAAGGTTTAGCGCTTTACTATCTTCTTCCGTACCAATAGTAACACCAAGTGCTGTAAAGATATTTTTAATTTCTTCGTTTTCAAACACCTTATGCGTCATGGCTTTTTCAACATTAAGAATTTTACCTCTTAACGGTAAAATGGCTTGAAATTTTCGATCACGACCTTGTTTTGCCGTTCCACCTGCAGAATCTCCCTCGACCAAGAATACTTCGCATTTTGCTGGGTCTTGCTCAGAACAGTCAGATAATTTCCCTGGCAAACCACCAATGCTCATTACAGTTTTACGCTGTACCATCTCGCGCGCTTTCTGTGCAGCGTGTCTTGCCTGTGCAGCCAAGATTACTTTCTGAACAATGATTTTTGCATCGTCTGGATGCTCCTCTAAATAATCAGATAACATCTCCGAAACGGCCTGACTTACAGAAGCCGATACCTCACGGTTTCCTAATTTGGTTTTGGTCTGCCCTTCAAATTGAGGCTCCTGTACTTTTACAGATACAATGGCTGTTAGACCTTCACGAAAATCATCACCTGCAATATCAAACTTCAATTTATCCAACATTCCAGATTCGTCCGCATACTTTTTCAATGTATGGGTCAATCCACGTCTGAAACCTGTTAAATGCGTTCCACCTTCATGTGTGTTAATATTGTTTACGTACGAGTGTAAATTCTCAGCATAGCTCGTATTATACACCATAGCCACCTCAACTGGCACACCATTCTTTTCACCCTCAAATGAAATGACATCTTTCATCAATGGCTCACGGTTGCCATCCAAAAATTTGATAAATTCTTTGAGACCTTCTTCAGAATGAAATGTTTCGCCTTCAAATGTTCCATCTTCTTTTTTGTGACGTTTGTCTATTAAATGAATAGTGATACCCTTATTTAAATACGCCAATTCACGTAAACGACTCGCTAACGTATCGTAGCTATACTCTAAGGTTTGTGTAAATATTGTTGGGTCTGGCTTAAAAGTAACTATAGTTCCTCTTTTGTCCGTTTCACCAACTTGCTTTACAGGGTACATGGTTTTTCCTCTTTCATACTCTTGCTCCCATATTTTACCATTTCTGTGTACAGTTGCCTTTAAGTGTTCTGATAAAGCGTTTACACAACTTACACCAACACCGTGAAGACCACCAGAAACCTTATAAGAATCTTTATCAAACTTACCACCTGCACCAATTTTAGTCATTACAACTTCTAGTGCAGAAACGCCCTCTTTTTTGTGTAAATCAACCGGAATACCACGACCATCATCTTCTGTTGTAATAGAATTATCTTCGTTTATGGTTACCGTAATATTATCGCAATGACCAGCTAAAGCTTCATCAATAGAATTATCTACAACCTCATATACTAAGTGGTGTAAACCTCTTGTACCAACGTCTCCAATATACATGGAAGGACGCATACGCACGTGCTCCATACCTTCTAGTGCCTGAATACTATCTGCAGAATAATTGTGCTTGTTAAATTCTTCTTTCTTTTCGCTCATTATTTTTAATAAATTTAGTTCTAAATAACGTCACAAAAAAAGACGCCTGCGCGTCTCTTTTGAGTACTATCAAAGATACAAAATAATGAGCCTTTTTAAAAGCTTTTTATCGATTGAAAGCATTAATTATTAACAATTGTTAAAAACCCAAAAGTGTCTTAAAACGGCTAAAAAGTACTTTAAAATGGATTTTGGGATTTTTCTAAACCACCAAGAAATGTAAAAATAATAAAATGTCTAAGAAGCCAAATTTTCAATTATGGATTCGGTAAATGTAGCGTTCTTTTCAGCGTATTCTCATACACAATTAATTAGAAATGTCGTTATTAATCATCTGGATTAACTGATTAATATTATCTACCATATCTTTATGAATTCCTGCTAAAAAACTATTGTTCATCATTGCGAGTCGAAGACCGTTTTTAAACATTTCGTCATTATGTTGCCACTGGGCATCTTCAATCAGTTTTTGGTGTTTGGATTCAGGGATTTCTGCTGCAGTTAATCGCTCAGGAAAACCGTAAGCAGGTGTCGTCATATCAAAGAATCCCAAAGCCTCAATATTTTCTATGTTTTGATCGTAAAGATAGTCTTGGTGTTCTCGTCTCATATGTTCTTCTCCTGTGGCTATGGCCGCATAGTGCTTATCCAATTCTAACAAAGCATTTTTTATGGAATCATTTTTTATGAGACTGAGGTTACCAGAACTTAGGAGTTCTTTAAAGGTATTGTTGTTGGGCACAAAGACGCTCCAAATGAAAACTTGTTCGTACCTATCTGTATATTTCTCTACATCCTCTATGGTAGTGGGTTCTTTTGCGCTGAGCAATACTGTGCAGGCTTTGGCTTTTTCATACCTATACGTTGCAAACGCTGAATTGTTATCTATTTCACTAATTAAATCTGACTTTAAATTTTTGAGATAATTCACTTCTGTCGCGCGTTCCTTTCTGGCTTCATTGGCGTTATTTATCTGTAACGCAATTAGTATCCCTATGACCACTAGTATGATTTCGCCAATGGCATATTTGAGGTATTTACCTGTTTTTCCAGTTTCCATGAGATTGTATCGTATTTTACGGAAGAATTTGATCATATTTTTAGTTTCAATTTTTACCGCTAGCGGCTATCTTCACCAAAGGTCTACCAGACCTTTGATTTTGCAAAAGCAAAATTTTGTTGCGATAATGGCGGATATGGCGGAAAAATTTCATCATCTGTTTGCAAGATTTTATTCTCTTCTTTTCTGAGTTTATGATTCTTTGAGCTCTTGATCTATGAGGTCATTTAATTTTTTGGCATTTGTAATATTCACAGTGGCCATTTCTTTGAACCGTTTCATAATAAGGACTTGAAAACTAAGAATACTGGGTAGTATTTTATCTTCCATTTCATAAATTATCAATTCTGGTTTAACTTTTCCCTGAATATCCATCTGCAGATTTTTAAGTATGTAAATGTCAATATTATCTTTAACAAACTCTTTGTGCCACTCACTTAGGTCATTGTAATTTAAAGCGGTTTCTTCATAATATTTAATCAGGCTATTTTTAAGTTCCTGATTATTAATTTTTTTTAGATGACTCTCACTCTTGATGGAACTGTAGCCTGTTCCAAATTTTCTGGGGTTGAAATTCTTACTTATTTTGGTTGCAGTTGTTGTTAGGTCCAAATCTGGGTATTCTTTATTGTATAAGGAAGTAAAAAAAATAATCCGCTCCTCTGACAATAATTTTAACTCCTGATAAAAGGCTATATCTTGGTTTAATTCTGATTTGATTAAAACTAATTTATCTCTAAAGTCGTTATCAGTCTTTCTGTTTTCATTCCAATTATTAATCTGAAGCGCAATTAGAATACCTATAACCACTAGGATGATTTCGCCAATGGCGTAAAGCAAATATTTTTTAGTTCTGTTCTGGTTGATCATAGATTGTCGGATATGACGAAAGAATTTAATCATCGTTAATTGTTCAATTCGTTAGTAATTAACCGTATCATATGGTTTATGCTTTCTTTTAAGATTTGTTCATCTAATATAATTGCGTTCTTCCAACCTGTCATATTACTGACTATATCCTCTAATTCGCGATTACTAAAAAACCAATTATAATCCGATGTGTAAGAGCCTTTAGGGAAATCAGTGTAGTCTTCGTAACGTCTAATTCTGTTGGAAGAATTTATTTTTCCGTCAACGGCAGGCCAAAAACGTTCATTAAGCAACCTTTCTAGCATTCCTGTTTCTTGCGTGGCATCAATGACCAAGCCATCGAATGCCGTTATAAAACCTTTTATTTTTTTGTTTTGAATATGGTCTATTTTACCTGAAGCGATAAGGGATTTGATATAGCCATCATTGGCTTCAAAAGTATAAACAGATTCTATTTTGCCGATAAGTGAGTCTAATTCCAATTCGGTACTATTAGAAATATCGGTATTAAACATACTTATTAATTTTAGGCCTATCCGATATTCATTTTTATGAATATTGAGAATGGTGCTTAATTGATCTCTGTTGATAATCAATTCACTTTTTAGATTGGTTAAAATTTCCTTCTCTGATTTTAATATTTTTCTTTGCTCATTCCAATTGTTAATCTGTAACGCAATTAAAATACCGATGACTACGAGGATGATTTCGCCAATGGCGTAGAGCAAATATTTTTTGGTTCTGTTCTGGTTGATCATTGAATGCCTTATTTGGCGGAAGAATTTAATCATTAATAGACGATTTTGTTTGCACTATAATTTCATTAATCAAAGTTTTAGTCTCCAAGTTTCTCTCTAATAATTTTTGGTTATACCACAGAACATTATCTAAAAAATTCTCAAACTTTATTTCTTGAAATAACGAGTAGTAACTAGGCTTTACCTTAGACTTTCCGGCCCATTCAAAACCACTGTATGCATCCATTTCCTTAAACGAAATTTTAGAAAGCAAATAGGGTAAATACTGTTCATTGACCCAATTATCTATTCTATCTACCCTTTTGGCTCTTATCTCCTTTATAACTCCCCATTGATACAATAAATCGGATAATGCTTCATTCTGTATTAAAGTAAGTCGGTCAGTTTGTATTAAGTTGTTTAAAGTATTATCAGCAAATGCAATATCACTATCTCCCATGCTGACGCTAAATAGACTATCTAAATTATGAACCGAAAGTTCTTCATCAGAAGCGCCAATTAAAGTCATCAATATCTTATTGGCATCCATTTGATTTTCGAGACGTAATAAATTTTCTTCTATAGCTTTTTTGTTAATCTTAAAATCCTTGTTTAACTTTCTTATAATATCTTTTTCGGCATTTCTATTTATTCTGTTTTGATTCCAATTATTTATTTGAAGTGCAATAAGAATACCGATAACGACAAGGATGATTTCTCCAACGGCATAAAGAAGGTATTTTTTGGTTCTATTTTGGTTGATCATGGATTGACGTATGTGGCGGAAGAACTTAATCATCTTTTGATTGATTTGATTGATTTGGTTGCTCAATTTCTGAATGGATATGTATAATCAGATCTTCCAAATCATTTTTTAGACTGATATAGTGTCGCATCATTTTCTCCCTTATCTTAATGTTCATGCGTAAAGCTCCTTTAAATTCGTGATCTACATACAGCCTTTGCACATCAAAGGGCTCTGCCGTAGATGTGTTTGTGTTTATAACAATATTTTTATTTATAAGCGGAATAAGTGTTTGTAACTGGTATGGATTGTCGTACTCTAATTCCATTTTCTCAATAAAATAATAGCGTTCAGAATATACCTGGGTTATGTGTGTTCGCAGACTATCATCGCTAATCAGATTTATTCCCCTAGATTTTAAATGATCATACGTTGCCATGTTTCTTCTTTGGGTGGTTGAATAAATTAAGTTGCCGTAATGATGTTTTAATGAATCTGTAAGCGATGTTTTTTGTTCTAAATGAAAAAGCACTTCCTGGTTTGAAGCTTTTAGCTGTTTCTGTTGATTAATATTCCATAAACAGTCTTCAAAATCGGTAGTGAGATTTCTATGCATTTCCTCTAATAACTTTAGTTCTTCCTTTTGGTTTTTATTCAACTCATTCCAATTATTTATTTGAAGTGCAATAAGAATACCGATAACGACTAGGATGATTTCTCCAACGGCATAAAGAAGGTATTTTTTGGTTCTATTCTCATTTATCAATGAGTGGCGGATATGACGAAAGAACTTAATCATATATTGAACTATTTTTTAGTCTAATGTTGGCTGCCGTTATCAAAAACCTTACGTTTTTTTTATTTCGCATTGCTAAATTGAGTATCCATAACCTCTATAAAAATCAACATGTTAATACAAAATATTATCTAAAGTCCAATCTAGTCTTTTCTCCATCATAGTGAAATTACAATCTGAAAAGAACACATGATAGATTTCTCTTCTAAAAGCTGCCAACTCCATCTCAGTGTAGGTGTTTTTATTTACTGCATTTTCTATTTTCTCCAATTGCTCTTCTTCTGAATCATTTTTAAACTCAGCATATATTTTTAAAAATGTTTTGGTCGGTACTTTAGATTGTATCATATTAATTTCTTCTTCAGACTCATTATTATCTGCATTGGCGCAGAGTAAAAGGATATAGGTCTGCAATTCTTCTTTGCTCCACTTATTTTGTTCTTCGCTCATGACTATAAATTTTTAATTGGTTTTTATTTGATGTTACTCATTACTTCTAATAGTACATTATTAGATACACTATTCTATTGGATTGATTATATGAATACTAAATTTAATCAATTATGATGACACAGCTTCTGTAATTGTTCATATACTGGTTGCATTTCGTTAAGGATTTTTTGAAAATGTTGTTTTTCCCTATTGCTCATCAGCACAAAAAACACAAGATCGTTCTGAAATTGTTTATAAACCTTAGAATTTTCATCTAAGTGCCAATTATCTATCGGTAAAGTAGCCATAATTTCATCTCCTAAGGATGCTTTGGCATAATCTGCATATTGAAACCCTACCTGGTTATCATCTTCATAAGCAAAAGCGCGTTCTATACTATGGTTTCTATTTAAATCTAATTGGTATATGAGATTGTCTAGTTCTGCATAATACCTAATTAGTGTCTTTTTTAACGATTCGTTTTTTATGAGATTTAATTTACCCGAAGAGGTAATATCCAATATCGTTACCTTACTAGGCACAAAAGCGTTGGTTCTTAAGCCTTGTATATAATTATCGATAAGGTATTCTTTGGATTTTTCCTTTTTTGGCAATTCTAAAAGAAGTGCTTTGCTGGTTCTGATTTTATAGTCTGATTCTTCAGACAATCGCTTTATATTCTGGCGGTCCAATTCAAAATCCTCGAGCAATCTACAGTAATATTCATCTTCTGTTATACTGTTTTTCCTTGATTCATTCCAATTATTGATTTGTAACGCAATTAAAATTCCAATAACCACAAGGACGATTTCGCCTATAGCATACAACAAGTACTTTTTGGTTCTGTTTTGGTTTATCATAGATTTTCGTATGTGACGGAAAAATTTAATCATTGGTTTTAAAGTTCATTCTCAATTAAGCTTATTAAGCTTTTAATATCATTATGCAATACTATACGTTCACCAATCAAATTGTCAACAACTAATAGTTTCAGTGCAAGCGTACTCGTTATTTCTTTGTTTTGCAATAATGTCCGATAATCATTTTGGCCAATTTCAGTAAGCTTAAATTTGGGGTTTCTTTCATTTAGCATTTTTACGATATCAAGGTATTTTATAGTAACCTTATCGACATTAAGTTGTTGGACGGTCATGTTATCATCGACTTGAAAACGAAGATCAGTCATTGAGTTTTCCAGTTTAGTTAGTCTATCCTTAATTTGTTGATTTGTTATTAGCGATACCTTGCCCGAAGATTTAATATCACTATAGGTTTGAATAATTGGTGAAGTAGTTTGTAAACTTAAAAAAGACTCATAAAAAAGAGAATCTGCCTTAGAATGGTCAAAATATCGTTCTCTTTCTGGTGAATCGGTTAAAATAATTTGAAGGCTTTTTGATATGGTTTGCTCTCTGATAATTTGACTGTTAGATTCCTGTAAGGCCTGCTTTAAATCTGTTGTGAGATTTAAAAGAATTTTATCTTCTTCTAAATTAATTTTTCTATTTTCATTCCAATTATTGATTTGTAGCGCAATGAGAATACCTATTACGACGAGTATAATTTCGCCAATGGCATAGAGCAGATATTTTTTGGTTCTGTTTTCTTCCATAAGTTTATATCTAATATGTCTAAAAAATTTTATCATCTTAGTTACTCATATCAATTTCATTATTAATCATTTTTAAGATTTGTTCTGTTCTCACTCTTAAAGCTTCGTTGCCTGATTTTTGCAAACTAGATATCGTGTTCCTATACGACACTTTGTTCATAATCTCTAGTTTGTTTTTGGGTTGGTTTATGATTTGAATTGCTAGCGCTTTAAGCTCATTATCATTGACTATTTTATTTTTGAAAGGATAAAAGTCATTGAATTTTTTAACCATTCTCTCAGAATTCCCATAAGAAGCAAACCCACCGACTTTAACAAAAGTGTCAGTTGTTAAGTTATCTACGAGATTGGTGTTGTTGATATTTGTGTTTTTGGCAAATAAGTCTATTTGTTGATTAAAGGCTATGAGCTCCTCTTTTAACTCTGTATTTTGAATGATATTAATTTGATTGGAATTCAACATCTGTAAAAGCGTTGTATTGGCATTAGAAAATGTCCATCGTGTTGTTAGGTCATTCAATTTTGGAAAAATACTATCCATATTATCAAAACCTCCATTCAATTCGTAATGTTCTATAATATCATTTGAATGGTCGATTATAATAGTTTCATAATCAATATAGACATCTAACATACTTATCTGAGTTTTTAAATCGCCCTTTAAATTGTGTAGATATGTAATTTCCTGATTGCGTAATTTTTGATTTTCATTCCAATTATTAATTTGAAGCGCAATGAGAATACCAATGACCACGAGAATGATTTCGCCAATGGCATAGAGCAGATATTTTTTGGTTCTGTTCTGATTTATCATGGATTGACGGATATGTCTAAAAAATTTAATCACGGTTTTCTAATTCTTTATCTATTAAATCAATTAAATATTTGGTGCGCTCTAATAAAAGTTCGCATTTATTTCTACTATTTTCAGCACTATAGCTCCTACCCTCTAACTGTTTAAACAATTCATATTTTTGATCTGGCATTAAATCGTTTTTAAGATAAAGCGTACCGTTATCCCTAAGATTAATTCCCAATTTATTATTTAGCACATAGGTCCCAAACTGACTATTCACTCTATATAGGTTGTTATGATTTACAACCGACTCGGTATAATCCAAAAACTGATAGTACTCCACTATATCTTTATGTAACTGCGGATTGCTTATTACGGCTGTCTTTCCTCCAGTACCCATATTATTAAAAGTGGCCTTATTGGCTACAAACGTTAAACGCACAGAAAGGGTGTCTAGTAAAACTGCAAGTCTCTTAACCTCAATATTAGAATTAAGCATATTAAGACAAGAGTCTGCATAGGCCATAAAAAAGTTTTCCTTATCTATTTGTCTTTGAATTATTTTCTCTTGAAGATTAAGGTCGCTTTTTAAACTAATTAAGGTTCTTTTTTCAAGGTTTTTGTTTAAGCGATTATTATTCCAATTATTAATTTGAAGCGCTATTAATATCCCTATAACCACAAGGATGATTTCGCCTATGGCATATTTGATATATTTTGATGGTTTATTTTCACTCAATAGCTTATACCTTATGTGTCTAAAAAACTTAATCATGTTATTTTGCTAATTCTTCATTCAATTCCGCGAGAATATTGTTAGTTAATTCCTTTATAGCATTTTGGTAATCTAGCCTGTTTTGCTCTAAACCAAACTTCATTATTAAATTACCCAAAAATGTTTCGTTGTTCATATGCTGCTCAATTACCATTAGCTTTTCACTTTCACTAATTGATTGTTCTTCCCACTTAAGATAACCATGCAAAACTTCTGGAAACAGTTTTGTTGCATAATGACTGGATTTATCTACCAATGCGGTGGCAAGAGCTACAGCCATGGTTTCGTCCTCAAACCCAAATTTTACTTCTGCAGAAAATTTTGCCAACAATTGTACGAGGTTTTGATTTTGTATGATTCCCGTTTTACCAGAACCTATCATAGCATCATAAGTGCCGTTAACGGGTTCTATCCGCCAATAGGAAAAAGCACCTCTATAGATATACTCACCCAGTGTATTTAAGTCAATTTCTGTATTACCCTTTCGCATCTCACTAATAAGTTGTCGGCAATATTCAACCACTCTTGTTTGTTTCTTTATGGTTTCATCTAAATTGGCACTGGTCTTTTCAAAATCATCTTTAAGAGATTTAAGGATTTGCAGTTCTTCATTTCTTTCTAGCCTGTTGGTATTCCAATTATTGATTTGGAGTGCTAGAAGAATACCAATGACCACTAGTATAATTTCGCCAATGGCGTATTTAAGGTATTTTCCTTTTTTGTTGTCCTTCATGAGGTTATATCTTATTTGGCGGAAGAATTTAATCATTAGTTAATAGAATTATTTTATTTATCAACTTCTCTAATCGGCTCAACACCAATCTATAATTTACTACGGCCCATCCTAAGTTATCTAATTGGTTTTCAAATTCAATGTCATTAAATAGTTTTTGGTAATCCACATTAAATTTGGATGATTCTTCCCAAGCCATTAGAGAATACTTGTCAATATTTTTCATGGATGCATTTTCCGTTAGATATGGTATTACCATATGCTGGTTAAAGTCATCTAAAGTTTTCCAGGCCTCATCTAATTCGTCAAACTCAGCAGACCAATTAAGAAGCTCGTATCTAAGGGAATCATTTGTAATAAGGTTTAGGTTGCCTGTGGATAAGATTTCTGTCAAGGTATTCTGTGTTGGGTGATATTCAAAAACGTCTACTGCAGCTGCCAGTAAGCTGTCTATATTTTCTTTTTGAAGTTCCTTTTCATCTGCCTTCATTTTTGACATTAGATACCGAATAGCCTCTTCTGTCTCCTCATATTGGCGAATGCTTTTCTTAATTTTTATTAAGTTATTGCTAAACTCTGAGTTAAAATTTGCTCGCATCTCATTTTCTAACTCACTATTATTACGCTGTTCTTTCCAATTATTAATCTGCAATGCAATTAAAATCCCAATAACCACCAGAATAATTTCGCCGATGGCGTAAATTAAATACTTGTTGAATTTATTTTCAGACAGGAGACTTTGACGTATGTTTCGGAAGAATTTAATCATCGATTTTTATTTAAATAGTTTACAATTGAGTCTCTTATTGATAATGATTCTTTGTATTGAACGACGTATCTTCTGTTTAGTGCATGGCCATAGGTAATTTCTTGATTTATAAGTCCAATAAAGTCTGGTTGTTTTAATGATTTAAAAACTAATTTCAAATCTCTTGGATCCATGTTTTTAGGATCAGAGGGAACGTATGGAATTAAAGAATTTATTCTGCCTGCATAATCTGTTTTGAGATTATCAAGATATGATCTTGAAAATTCGATGTAACTATAATAACCAGAAATGCTATTGCGAATAGCCTCATTTTTGATGAGGCTTAGATTACCAGTACTTATAAGATCCCTGAATGTGTTGTCATTCATGGGTATTCCGCCTATGCTACCAATACCGCCCTTACCTATCGAACCAACAAATTCAATAGTGTCCTTAGGCTTATAATCGCCATAAAAATAGTCTTTTGCCAAACGGAGTCCATTGAGCTTAGAATCATACCGCAATACCCATCCGTTAACATAACTAACACTATCTCTTTTTAGATCTTTTAATAAGTTCTGTAGATAGCTTGTTTCTATAATTTGATTTTTCCTATTTTCATTCCAATTATTAATCTGCAATGCAATCAGAATCCCAATAACCACAAGGATGATTTCACCAATGGCGTATTTAAGGTACTTTCCTGTTTTGTTTTGTTCCATGAGGTTATATCTTATTTGGCGGAAGAATTTAATCATTCATATAATACTTTAAGGGTTCTATAGCCTTTAGACTCTCTAAATCGTCCTCGAGGTAAAACCCAAGTGCAGATTTTAAGTTTTTGTTAGCCTCTTCGAGGCTTTCTAAGGATATAATAACCCAAGACGTTTTATGTCTTAGTTCAAATAAAATCTGTTCAAATTCTGAGGTGTCATATTGTTCAATAAGTTTGTCAACTTTCAATAAATCTACTGAACTCGATGTAATAAACTCATAGGGTGGTTGATTAAATGACGTCTCAGCATTGTATATGTGGTTTTTAAAAAAATAGGGTCTTAAAGTTTGAAATTTCATGTCGTTCCACTCATTGACCGCTTCAACAGTCAATTGCTCTCTCCATAGGATATCTCGAAAAAGCTCTTGGATTTTTTCATTATTAATTTGCTCAAATTTTGACTTGTAGTTTTCAGTAATCAATGGTCTAAACGAATGACTCCAAATTAATGGATTGTAATTTTTTAACCTGTCTTTCGGTATTTCTCCTTTAGCCTGTTTATAAATACTGAAGTTTAAATCTTGATAATTCTTAAACCAATCTAACTGAGCGGTTGTGGCATTGGAAGCTTCATTTAAATCGAGAATTGTGGCTTTGTAAAATTTTTTGATAGCATCTTCTGCTTTTCTTTCGTCATTTTGATTGTTGATTTGCAATGCTATCAAAATCCCAATGACCACGAGGACGATTTCGCCTATGGCGTAGAGCAGATATTTTTTGGTTCTGTTTTGGTTTATCATAGAATGCCGGATATGTCTAAAAAACTTTATCATTGTTGTGTCACTTTTTCTAAAATTTCTGAAATAATGTCGTCAGCTTCCTCTAAATATTGTTTCATAAATTGTGCATATAAAACTTTTTCGTCTATTTGATTCTCAAACCTCACGTCATCAAACAGTGCCATATTACTCACATTCAATGAGGATGCTTCGGTTTCTATACGCTTGTGGTTTATGTTACGTATAGAGCCATGCGCTTTTATATAATCTATAATGTCTTGAGAACTTTTTTCTACCCTTCGATTCCATTCTTCTATGATACTTATATGCTTTTCCCAATTAAATAGTAGTCTTTTAAGTGTATCATTTTTAATCAATATTAATTTACCTGTGTTTTTTAGTTCATTAAGCGTGAAATTTTTTGGCTTCCAAGTAGGAAAAAAAAGAGACTTCTCAATCATCTTATTAAATTCTTCTTCCGAAACATTAATTTTTTCTTCACCTATGACAGCCAATATGTCTAATCCACCATTTTTTGTATAATCTACAGACTTTAATACGTTCTGCAACTCATTACGGTTAGCTTCAAATTCTTGTAAAAGGTTTTCTTTAATATTCCGCAATTCGTTATTTGCTTTTCTTTCCTCATTCCAATTATTAACCTGCAAAGCAATGAGAATTCCTATTACTACAAGGATAATTTCGCCAATAGCATATTTAAAGTATTTACCCATTTTGTTTTGGTTAATTAGTGAGCGACGAATATGACGGAATAATTTAATCATTTAGAAAGTTCTTTGTCTATTATAGAAATTATGTCTTGAGCCTTTTTTATAAGTTCTATAGTTTCATTTTTAGTTAATTGGCAAAAAACAGCTCTTCTGTTTAACATGTTTAAAAAAACTTTGTATTCTAGTATAGCCTTATAATCGCTTGTGAGTCTATCTCCCTCGCTTAAGCTTTTAATTGTTTCTGCCCCAAAACGAAGTCCGACATCATTAGCTAATTTCGTCTTAAATACGTCGTCCCAACAAATGTAGTTATCTAAAATTGCTGCATATTGCAGATGCAAATCAAAATGAGCAACTTCATCTTCTATCATATCAGCCACATCTCCTGGCCATTGAATTAATTTCTTTTTAAGATTTTCTTTAGCAATTAGATTAATTTTACCAGAGGTTAAAAGCAGATTTAATGAACCAGCTTGGTTATTATAAGTTGGCGCACTCATTGTTCTGAAGAATAAACTGTCTAAATATTTTGAACTGTAGTTTGTAACCTCTTCTGGCTGTTTGTTATATATAATTGTAGCAGCCGAAATTATATTATTTCGGATATCGTTTAAAAATTCGAACTCTGTGATAGCTTCCTCAAAATCCTCTTTGAGATTAGTCAATATCAATTTCTCTTCAATACGCTCTAAACGTTGTTGATTCCAATTATTGATCTGCAAAGCGATAAGGATCCCAATGACTACAAGTAGTATTTCACCAACAGCATATTTAAAGTATTTACCCATTTGATTTTTTTGGATTAGTGATCGACGAATATGACGGAAGAATTTAATCATTGATTTCTGCATCTATTATTTCAATTGTAGATTCAATACTGTTTTGTAATCCTCTAAGCCATCCTGTTTCTACCATATATTTTGTGTAGTACCTATGAAGTAACTTATAGGTTTTCGGATCTTTTATATACGCAATAAATGTCTCTTTATCTAAAGCTAATTCCGGATGATTTATCAAAGGTGTATCTGCATAAAAACGATTATGGAAGTCAGTTAAAGAATTAAATTTAATTATTGAGTTAGTCCAGTCCTCCTTAAACTCTAAAGTAGTTTTATCTAAGAATTTAAGATAATTTGTAGTAGTGGTCTCATAATCGGCAAGTGCAGTTGTAATCTCTTGTGATAGTAAACTAAATTTACCAGAAGACTTAGCGCTACTCAGTATTGAGTTATTTAGTACCGCTACTTCAACAGTAAGTATTTCCGAAATATACTGTCTTAAGCTATCTGTGGATTTATTCGTTTTTGAAGTAGCGGAAAAATTCATGACTTCAATGATATTCTTATTCATCTCATTTAAACGTTCAGTTCTTTCCGTAAATAAATTTAAATTTTCGTTGAGTTCTTGTTTTATATTGTCAATTAAAATAGACCGTTCTTTAGATTGCTGATGTTCTTGATTTAAATTATTAATCCAAAGTGCAATTAAAATCCCAATCACCACTAGAAGTATTTCACCAATGGCATATTTAAAGTATTTGCCTGTTTTGTTCTGATTCATGAGTTTGTATCTAACATTTCTAAAAAACTTAATCATTAGTGTCGCTATTAGATTTTTGCTCTCTTCTATACTTAACAACCAACCTTACAATTATTCTTAATACGAGCGCAAAAGCTACCAGATAGATTATAGTATTAGTTTCCATATGTGTTTTTCCATTAAATATTTTATTTATCCTGCTTTTCCGTCACCATCAATATCTTGTGATAAATGCGTTTCTAGGGCAATTAGGGTTTTTTTGAGTAGTGCCTTGGTGTTGGCTAATTCTGTTTCTAAATGCTCAACGCGGTCTTCTACGCTATCAGCTTGCTTTTGTTGTTTTTCTAATTCGTCTTGTTGTAATAAATCCCAGAAGATTCCCATTGTTATATGTTTTTTAATTAACGTTTATTTATTTATAAAGTTAAGTAAGTATAGTCTTCATTATTAATCACTTAATTCTTTATCGATTAATCTGATTACTTCTATGCTATTTTCTTTTATTCTCAGTAGATTAAGGGAATACCAGTATTTTTCACTAGTAAAATTTACCAAGTCATAAAATATCTTTTCACTTTTAGCTGCATTTAAATCAGTATAGGACCATGTTTGTTTTTCCTTGGAATATGCAAATCCTAATTTTACTTCTAAATCTTTTATAACCTCATAATTACTTGCAACACGTTTATGATTTTCACTATGTATCAATTGAATTTTATCTAGCAACATTTTATTTTTTATTAATGAGGTTTTACCGTCTGCAATAAGTGAATTATAAGTACCATTTATTGGTCTAAATGATTGTGGTCTAAAAAATAATTGTTCAAAATCTAGCGTGTCTAGTTGGCCAAAAAAGTCATCGTGATTTTTTGCCATATACACAGACTTTTTATGAAAAACAGAATCAATACTACTAATAATACTGAACGATTTTTTGTTTAACCGTAATACGCTATCAGCGAGCTCTATATCATTTTTCAAATCCGCTCTAATTCCCATGAGAAACTGAATACTCATATTATTGTCCTTTCTATTCTCATTCCAGTTATTGATCTGTAATGCAATGAGAATCCCAATGACTACAAGGATAATTTCGCCAATGGCGTATTTAAGGTACTTGCCTGCTTTGTTTTGTTCCATGAGGTTATATCTTATTTGGCGGAAGAATTTAATCATTAGCATCTAAATTTTGATCAATATGTTGAATTAGCCCTTTTGAATGACTTAAGGAATACTCCATTTCTTCTTTGGTTAGTCTAAAAAGAATACGTTTAAAATTACTTATCCCTTGAAATGAGGCTGCCAAGTGTGCGAGATCTATAGTTTTCCAGACTAAGGAATCAATAAGCTTACCTTGGTCGTGCAAGTCGGTAGAGCCAAAAGTGTATGTATCTACATACTGCGCCAACTTTTCCCTGTAATCTTTAGTAATACTCTCAACCATACCTTCTCGGTAAAATTTACCATTGTAATAATCTTTTATATGGGCTTTAAGGGAATCATTCATTACATCAATGAGTCCTGTATCATTTAAACTTTTATAGGCGTTGGTATTGTAAAAGATAGGATTGTTCCAGTTTGGGTTGAATTCGTTTCGAGTAATTTTCAATAGTGTATCAACCGTTGCTTTTGGCATTGCCATGCGCGCTCTTAACGATTCGTTGAGCTGATATTGATAATTTACATCTGGTAGATGATTGGCAATTAAAAGTGAATCTTGAACCAAATCGGTTTTTAAAGCTTTCAGTGCTTTACTTAAATTAGCAGTTGTTTTTCTTTCTTCGTTCCAGTTATTAATCTGAAGTGCAATAAGAATACCAATAACTACGAGGATGATTTCGCCTATGGCATAGAGCAAATATTTTGAAGTCCTATTTTCTTTAATCATAGATTGACGGATATGTCTGAAGAATTTAATCATTTTAAATTTTCTAATTCATCATTGATTAGCGCAGTACATTCTAGTATATTTTGCTCTAATTGTCTATAGTTATTAAGCATATACACTCTCAGGTCTTCATTCATTACAATGGCATTTTTGAATTCCACATCATTTTTAAGTGTCTCAAAATTGATTGGTTTTCCTAACTGTTCGCCAGCTTTGGCATTATTATCTTTTTTTCTGACCTCAATTCTGCTTAAAACAGTTGGCATTACAATCTGATATTGCATAGCATGGTCATCTTGGATTTCAAAGTCAATTACATTTTGATAATAGAAAGAATAAAGTTTTGTAATTGCTTTTCTTAAACTGTCATTAGTAACTATTTCTAACCCCTTAGATTTTAACGTTTCATAGGCACTATAGTTAACCACAGATCTTGTTGTATAAAGTAAGCTCCCATAATAGACATCTAATGAATCTGAATATGTAACATTGTGATTAAGACTATTTAAAACAATTCGACTTGCATTAAGCCTTGTTTCATTAAAACCTATATTAAATCTTACATCTTCTAAATCTGCTTTTAAATTATTGGCAATTTCATGGAGATACTTTATTTGTACCTCCTTGGTTTGCATGTCGGTATTCCAGTTGTTAAACTGTAACGCAATCAGAATCCCAATAACCACGAGGATAATTTCGCCAATGGCGTAGAGTAGATACTTGCTGAACTTACTTTCAGCAACTAAGCGTTTTCGTATATTTCTAAAGAGTTTAATCATCCTGCAATTCTTTATCAATAAGTTTAATGATGGAAACGATATCTTTACGAAGTGCTTCACTCTGTATTTTTGCAAACATGGAACTGGAAATAACTGTCGATAATTGATCTGCGAGTTTAGGATTGGCAAGAAATGCCTTTACATCAAAAGGATGTTTCGATTGGCCAAAATCTTTGGTAGTGGTATTATTTTTGTCCAATAACAGTGTTTGTACCACATCAAGTTTGTTCCATTTTGCGGCATTTAAATCCCTAACGGGATAATTCTCATATAAAAAGGGCATGTAAGTGTTTCGTAATATGAAAATCCATGCCACCTCTTCTTCAGTAACCTGTACAAGATCACTAGGCCATTTTGAAAGTTTACTTCTTAATTCTAAATTTTGGATAAGGTATAATCTTCCCCCGCTTATAAGATCATTTGTAATTGGATCGAACGTTGGTGATACCGAGGAACGTGCTAAATATATAGCCACAGAATCGAGGTTGCTAAGATTGGGGTTGTCGTGGTATTTTAAGAGGGTTGTTCCTGAGTGGATCATTGCTGTACGCATCGATATTTTTTCATCCAGCTGTTCTAGATTTGCTTTAAATTCTTCCTTAAGTTGCTTTAATGTATTTAATTCCTGGGTCTTTAGCTCGTTTTTTTCTTTCCACCCATTTAAAGAAAGGGCAATCAAGATCCCAATCACCAAAAGGATAATTTCACCAATGGCGTAGAGCAGGTATTTTTTGGTTCTATTCTGGTTGATCATAGATTGACGGATATGGCGGAAGAATTTTATCATCTATATTTTCACATTAGTTTTTAAATAATTATCTATTAATTTCTTGATGAGATTTCCTTTTTCAATTGCTTTTTCATAAAACTCCTGCTGGGTTCGCGATTGGTATAGACTACCAAAATTCAATCCCTCCATTTTACTATCATTTTTAATCTGCTCAACATCTAATAAGATGGGCTGTCTCTTATCATTCTTATAATAGTCAACCACTAAAGGATGTAAATTGCTTCCTTTTCTAATATATTTACTGTAAGTATTAAAATAGTGTGGTTCTATTTCATTTTTTATAAAGGTATTCGATATTTCTTCACGCTCTTTTACTCGGTCTAATAAGCTATAATATTCAGAAATTTGATTTTGAAGTTCAGTGGGAAAAACCGAATATTCTCCACTTAAAATTAACTTATCATAGGCTGTTCTATCATTATAAAAATTTTGTTCAAATAATATTTCGACCAAATAATTAGTGGTGAGTCTATCGTAAGGTTTTATTTCCTGAAATTGATGAGATAATAGTTCGCCTGCCGATATTTTAGCTGTAATGGATTGATTAAGCTCTTTTAGTTTTTGAATATCATCAGATACATTTTGTGTCAACAATTTTAATTGTTCTTTCGCAGATTGTTCTGTTTTAGATTGTTCATTCCAATTATTAATCTGAAGGGCAATGAGAATTCCAATAACCACAAGAACGATTTCGCCAATGGCGTAGAGCAGATATTTTGAAGTCCTGTTTTCCTTTACGAGTCGTTGTCTAATATGGCGGAAGAATTTAATCATTAATGTTTGATTCAATTAGTTTTAAAGTATCGGTTAAATAATCATTAAACACCTTGTAAGAATTAATTGCATACATATAATTTAAGGCATTGTTGTAAACTTCATTTTCAAATTCAACGCTCCGAATAGTTTTATTATAATCAATTTTGAAATTTGATTTGGCAATTTTTTTTAAGTTCAAATCGTCTTCAAAAAAATCTGGAACTGCCATATTTCTCAAAAGGGCTTTATTAGTTAATGATGGAATAAAGAAGTCAAATAAATAGTCTCTATAAATTACAATATCATCCTCTGTATCAGTCTGAAAATAAGACCAATTAGATAATTTATTCTTTAAATTCTTATCTCTTATCAAGTTAATGGATCCAGTATTTAGCATTTCATCAATTGATCCGGTTATGATATCAAGTGATTTTGTTTTATTAATAATATCATCTACTAATTGTTCAATTTCTGAACCGTCAATACTATCATCATTCCTAATAATTTCGAGTAAATTTACTGAAGCTTCATAGGCTTCCATAAAACTAGAAGAAGCATCATTAACATTATTAATATTAGTATTGAAGTCAATTTTAAGGCTTTTTAAAATGGCTTGTTCTCTGTTTCTATCTTTTTGTATTTCGTTCCAATTATTAATCTGAAGCGCAATGAGGATTCCTATAACCACAAGGATAATTTCACCAATGGCGTAGAGCAGATATTTGCTGAAGCGGTTTTCTTTAATTAATCGTTGACGAATATGTCTAAAGAATTTAATCATCTTTTATTTTTAATATCTAAAGTTTACATAATTTGTTTTTACAAGTGTCATCATTTTATTTCAGAATTAATTAAGTTTATAAGCTCTTCTATATCATCAATTGTATTAGAGTACGTCTTTAAACCTACCATTCTAAGGTGCTTAACGAAAGTCGTTAAATTTCTAAATTCTTTATTTTCTAATAACTCGTCGTAGCTATTAGGTGTTAACACAGATTTATCAGAGGATGTGTTGTATGCAAAATACTTGACTATAAAAGGATTGGTGACACTTTCCATCAAAGCCCATTCGGCACGATCATAATCGTCTTTAAGCAAAGGGAAGGTAGACTCATAGAGTGTAATTGTTTTTTCTTTGATCTCTTTATTTTGTATGGTCTCCACTCCTTTGGCCTTAAAGATTTCATAAGTTGTCATAACCATGTAAGGACTAGCCCAGGCGTTAAGAGCTCTAAAAAGCGTGTCCATATCCTTAGTGTATGCTATCTTATTGTCAATGTTGTAGATCATAGATTCCAATTGTTCTACTTTTAATTTGTTTTGATTTAAATCATCATCCATTATATTTCTAGTAATCACAAGATCCTGCTTTAAATCTATGAGAATAGCTTTCTCTAAACTGGCTAATTTTCTATCCTCATTCCAGTTATTAATCTGTAACGCAATCAAAATCCCAATAACTACAAGGATAATTTCGCCTATAGCGTAGAGTAAATACTTTTTGGTTTTGTTCTGTTTAATCATGGATTGACGTATATGGCGGAAGAATTTTATCATTAATAGGTCTTTATTTTTTTTGAGTTACCAAAAACAATTCCCTTGCGATTGATTTTAGCTTCAGTTATATCTGTTTTGTTGGTAAATTTTATAATGGCATCCAAATAACTAAAATAGATTGGATGATAAAAAAAACTATAAATGGAAGGACCAAATAGCCCATGACATCGCGTGCTTGAATTTTAATGCCTTTTCCCATGATGGGAAATACAAGCAATAAATAAAAGGGTTGCAACACATTAGATAGACTCTCTCCATAGGCGATGGACAAAGACGCTCTAGATACCATTGCTGTAACTTCGTTAGTTGGCAAACCTTCACCAATTACTTTAACGGCTTCAATAATACTTGGACCAACTACAGCGAATTCGCCACCTGCAGATGGTATAGCAAAGTTGATTACTCCACCAGTGAGGTAAGCGAAAAAGGGATAGGTATCAATGGTTGCAACAGAGGCCATAATTTCTGCCAACTTCTCCCCTAAACCCGTGTATAGCATAATACCCATAATACCTGCATAAAAAGGATATTGATATAAAATACCTGATACATTACTACTAGATCGTTTCATAGCAATGACATATCGCATCGGTGTTTTATGCAATGCCAGGCCAATCATCAAGAAAATGAAAATCATGATATTAAAATTCAATTGAAAACCATTGGTGTAAAAGTGATATATGATATAGCTTAATCCCATTAAAACAATACAAGACAGGAGCAAAACACCATTATTTAATTTATCGGAAACGGATTTATATGATAAGTTTAAACCAATTGCTTCATCCTTTATGGAAAGTTCTTTTTGGGCCGTTTTATCCTCTAACATATCCTCGAGTTGTTTGATGTTTTTCGTTTTCGGAATAAGAAGAATAATCATTAAAGGCGCAAATATTACATATAATGCCATCATAGCAAAGTTTAAAGCAGAGCCCAGTGTAAAAGTGGTTGGAATCATATCTGTTAAGATTCCTGCTTCAATTAGATAATTATTTTCTGTTCCCAACAGTAATGGAATAGAGCTAGAAAGACCTGTTACCCAGCTTCCACCACTAAAGTAAACACAGGCTACTAAAAAAGGGTAGTTTACACCTTTAACTCGGATTGCTAATTCTCTCGCTAACACACATGTAATAACAATCCACCCAAAACTTATAAGTGACAACAGTGTCCCTACTAATACCACCATGAGGTAAACTTGCCTTGGTGTTTTGAGGCGAATGGTCAATTTGTCTATGCCTTTATTTATAAATGGAGAAAGTGCTATGGCAAACCCTGTGATTATAATCAATACAATTTGCATCCCAAACTCTAACAACGAATAAAAACCATCGTACCAACCTTTAATGATTTCCATGGGTGAAGCATCTAGCCAGATAAAAGCAATAAATCCTGTAAAAATGGTAAGTAACATAGCGAATACAAATGCATTTGGCATATATTTCTCAAATAGTTTTGTTGATACTTCTCCGAATTTTGTGAGCATAATAGGTTGGTTTTTATTATTACATTAATATGTTTTAAACGGTATGTATAAAGAATTTAATCATCTGATGCTAACTCTTTGTCATTCGTGTTTATAATATCTTTACATTTTTTTGTTCTGTTCTGATTGATCATAGATTGACGTATATGGCAGAAGAATTTAATCATGATTCGTCGATATATTTATCAATGATTTCAATTAACAACTCAATTTTAGTTTTCATTTTATTTACCAACTGATTGTGCTCCTTTGTTTTATTTAACATCACAAAAAGTCCAGATAATACTTTGGGATCTTTATGTACCTCCATTTCTTCCAATGCGATAACATCAAATTCTTTTTTTGTTACATACCTAAGCATAGACTTATTTATCATTTTTGGAGCGACGTTATCGAGAAAACTTTGAGAAGTTATTATTAGCTGATTTTGAACACCATCTAGCATATTATCTGAGTAATATCGAGAAATTTCTTTTCTCAAATTATCAGATCTGATAATATCGATATTTCCTGTTGATGTGATATTGCTGAAAGCCACGTTTGTAGGCTCAAATAATGAATAATTGGTAACGATGGGAAGAAATTGAGAAAATTCCTTACCTAATTTGGGGTATTTATCCATTTGAGATAAATAATAAAATGATGAATCGATACTCCGTAATTTAGATCTATTTTTATCCAATACATCTTGTATCTTCTGCAGGTCCTCATTTAGATTTTCCCTTATTTCTATTAGATAACGATATTCCTTATCTATATCTTTTTTATTCGTATTCCAATTATTAATCTGAAGCGCAATGAGAATACCAATAACCACAAGTATAATTTCGCCTATGGCATAGAGCAGATACTTTTTTGTTCTGTTCTGGTTGATCATGGATTGACGTATTTGGCGGAAGAATTTAATCATTGGTATCTATATCACTTTTTTGCTCTCGTTTGTACTTAACAAACAAGCGCACAATGATTCTTAATATGAGCGCGAAAGCCACCAAATAGATTATTGTATTAGTTTCCATATGCTTTGTTATAATTGAATTTTATATTTATCCTGCCTTACCATCACCATCTATATCTTGTGATAAATGCGTTTCTAAGGCAATTAGTGTTTTTTTTAAGTAAGGCCTTTGTGTTGGCTAATTCTGTTTCTAACTGATCTACGCCTTCTTCAACACTATCGGCTTGTTCTTGTTGTTTCTCTAATTCGTCTTGTTGTAATAAATCCCAGAAGATTCCCATGGTTATATGTTTTTTATAATAATTGTTTAAAAATGCATTTAGTTAGATTTATGCACTTCTAACTCTATTTCAATCATAAATTCCGGAAGCGCTAATTCTTTTACACCAAGCCAAGAACCCGTTGGAAAATGATTTTTGTAAATTTCTGCTCTGTAGCCTGCAACCTCTAACATCTTTGGCATATTGGTTGTAAAAATGTCTTCTTTTACCACATCGTTAAATGTGCAACCGTAATGCTTTAGGATTTTTTCTAAATCTGCATAGCAATTTTTCATCTGTTGTTCTAAATCACCAATGGCAGTTGGGTTGCCTTCATCGTCCATACTTACAGCTCCAGAAACTTTAATGCTATTGCCTATTTTAACAGCGTGCGAATAACCATAGGCTTTTTCTACCTCTGGGCGCAGTAAAAAATACTCAGGGTTTTCTGCTTCGATAATGACCTCCTTTTCAACTTCTTTGGTTGTTTCTTTTTCTTTTTGCTCACAACTTTGAGTTGTAAAAGCTAAAGCGATAAACAGTGTAATTAAACTGATTTGTTTGCTAAGTGTTTTCATAATAATTGTTTTTAGTGCCTGGGTTGTTCGGTTTTTGGCTTTCCTTTTTTTTATGGTTTTACTTTCGTTAATTTTTAATCTCTCGTTCAATTAACACAATAGTCGAATCTACCTTGTCACTACAAGGATTATTTCGCCAATAGCGTATTTATGGTACTTACCTGTTTTGTTTTCACTCATAAGTTTGAATCTAATTTTTCTAAAAAACTTAATCATAGTTTCTGATTTTTCCGCAAGCGGCTATCTCAACCAAAGGTCTACCAGACCTTTGATTTTGCTTCATTTCGACTGCGCTCAATGTGACAGCAAAATGATGTTTCGATAATCTAAAGAATTTAATCATGTGTTAGTTTTTCAATTCTTGTTGTATTAAGTCTATAATTCTATTTGTATCTGCTATCAAATTTTCTAGTTTGCCAATAGCATCTTTATTAATCCAATAATGAACTGCTGCGTTGTTTATATATTCTTCTTTTTTTTCCTTCAAATGATCAGCGAGTTCTGATTGGTTTTGATCTCCAAATAAAAAAGCTGATGCAGGCTCAAACCGCATAATACTATTGTTGTAAGTAAAAGGCGCATCGTTAGGGAGTGCCCATTCCGTGCCGATTCTTATCCATTCTGCAACTTGCTTGTGCTTGGCATAATGTTTTACCAATTCATCACGCAAGTTAGAATTACGTATATCCTTTAAATTACCAGTACTGGATAGATCATCAAACGTTGAGGTTGAAGACGTAAAAATGGGATATATGCTTCCGTAACCAAAAAAATCGTTAGCTGCTAATACAAGCTTTTCATCACTAGAATTTACAGAGTTTAAAGCTAAAGAAAGGTTCTCTATCGTTTCAATTCCTTTTTCTAAGTCAGCAATATTGCTTTTAAAGGTGTTGACATCTTCTTTGTTTTCTGATAGAAGTCTTTTTAGGTAAAGGTTCTCTTGTTTTGCTGATTTTCGATTTTCATTCCAATTGTTGATTTGAAGTGCAATGAGAATCCCAATGACCACAAGGATGATTTCACCAATGGCGTAGAGCAGATATTTTTTGGTTCTATTTTGGTTAATCATAGATTGTCTTATTTGGCGGTAGAATTTTATCATATTATGCACTATTTAGCTTAGCTTTTTTAATCCATTCATTATTTGCTCGCGTAGCTTATTATTAATATCCTCAAAGACTAATAATTTATTTAAAGTGCCACCATTATTATCTTGAAAGGCTATTAAGAAAAAAGATAATTCTTCTATGAAGTTTGGATCATTAGGGTTCTTTACAACCATTTGCTCATCTTTTTCTATAAGCGATAAAAATCGAACTAAACCGTTTCTGTCATTAAAAACTTTGAGGATTGTTACTTCAATGTCCAGAATACTATTGCTCATTTTTGGCTGTTCATAATCGTAATATCTCGAGATTTCGGTAGTCAGCTCATTATTGGAGAGCTGTAATCCTTTAGATTTAAGTATTTCATATGCATTGTTAATTGGAAAATACCTTTCAAAGGTGAGTATGTCTACCAAATAAAATTTCAAGGAATCAGTATCTCTAGATTCAGAGCTAACAAATTTTTGTAGTTCGATTATGGCTGTTTTTGCCTTTTGCCGCTGTTCGATAATTTCCTTGACTAGAATTGCATCTTCTTCAAGATTTTTTAATACTTCAGTTAATACATAGCGTTCATCTTTCCGGGATTTTTGGTCTTCATTCCAATTGTTAATCTGAAGCGCAATGAGAATACCAATGACCACGAGGATGATTTCGCCAATGGCGTAGAGCAGATATTTTTTGGTTCTGTTTTGATTTATCATAGATTGACGTATATGACGGAAGAATTTAATCATGATTTAAGTCTTTATTTATTAACTTAAGTAATCTTACAATACGTTTCCTCAGCGCATACGCCTGTACATTAATTACACTGTTGTAAATAATACATGTGCTTGCAACTCCTTCGATTTCAGTTGCATTTTCTATAATAATCGAAGGTAAATCAATGTTGTTTTTATGAATAGCAAAAGATATAGTATCATTTTTATCTAATGCATGCTCAGGCGAATAACCGCTATTTAATATATAAGCGCCTACATTTCGGATTAATCTCTCTTTAATTAATACTGGGTAGTAATTTTGATTACGGAACAATTGCCAATTGTCTTCAATTTCTTGAACTTGGTAAACATCGGACGTCCAGTTGGAAAGCATTTCAGAAATACTGTCGTTGGTAATTAGCCTTAGCTTCCCGTTAACTATGATATCGTTCTCAAGTGGATCGAAGGTAGGATCTTGGGACAATCTGAAAAGACAGTATAACAGAGAATCATCTTCTATTTCTGTGGGATTATCTATATAGTTCAGCAATACATTACTGGCGTGAGTCATTTTATGGCGCATCGAAATCTTCTCATCTAGTTGTTTTAGATTTTGTGTGTATTCTTTATGTAGCTGCTTTAGTATTTTTTGTTCGGCTAAACGCTCTTTTCTGCTTTCATTCCAATTATTAATCTGAAGCGCTATGAGAATCCCAATGACCACAAGGATGATTTCGCCAATGGCATAGAGAAGATACTTTTTAGTTTTCCCTTCGGAAATGAAGCGTTGGCGAATATGCCTAAAAAACTTAATCATTGTTTTTAATTTTATGCATGAGTTTTTTAGCAACCTGTTGTCTCGATTTAATTTTCCCTAAAATATTATAGCTCCGACCTAAATCTCCTATGATATAATTTTCCATTTTAGGTGCTCTGAGCAACGAATTGTAATCGGCAGAAATGTTCCGTGTATCTTCAACTGATGCGATTTTCTGATAAAAACCATCGACATCTTCTTCGTTTATCACTAAAGCGCCAGTTTCTGCTGTCATATAATTTTCTGGTAATTGGTACATAAAAGGTTCATACTGGTTTTCTACAAATCGGGTTAAAGACTCAAATGTGTTTTCAATCAAAACAAAATCGGCATAATACTGTGCAAGTTCCTTCAAAAGGTCTTTCTCGTTAAATTCATTAAAAGCACCTGAGGATTTAGCCGAATCAAACGTGGTGGAATACGATGTTGGATTAGAAGTATAAAAAATAGGTTCTACATATTTCCCGAATTTCTCTATACCCATGGTCTTTTGTGGGTTACGGACGTAAGTAAGCAGTGTATCTAAATATTCAATCCGTTTTAAGTGAAAATGTTCATAATACTTTAACTTTTCTTCATCCTTTTGTAAATCCACTAAAACATTACTGTGAAAGTTTTTTTCATCGCGTTCAGTTTTGCGATTGTCATTCCAATTGTTGATTTGCAATGCAATCAAGATACCAATCACTACGAGAAATATTTCTCCAATGGCGTAGAGCAGATATTTGCTGAAACTGTTTTCCCTTATTAAACGCTGACGAATATGTCTAAAAAACTTTATCACATTACTCTATATAATTTGTTCTATTTAAAACTGGAAATAAATAAACTGCTCTCCACTGCCTTGTGCTATACATATCAGTACAAACAATATGGCCCAAACAATACCCAATACAACTGGTGGTGTTTTTAGGGATACCGCTTTCATAGAGGTGTTTCGCATTACCCAATGACAGATAAATAAAATGGTAATCACCGTGAACACTTTAATAATATCAAAAGACTGCAGAATTTTTGCACCATCATTCAACCCAAACATCGACGCCAACATATTCTTCGCGGTTTCGAATTCTCGTGCCCTAAAAAACACCCAAGTAATGTTAACACAGGTGTAAGTGAGTAATGCGAGTAGAACACCATTCCAGGTATTTATTTTTATATGAATTTTGTTACGCAGCAAGCGTTCTATAACCAGATAAATACCATGAAGTGCTCCCCAAATCACAAAGGTCCAAGCGGCTCCGTGCCAAAGTCCACCCAACAACATCGTTATCATTAATGCGGCATACATTCTGGTGATGCCATGTCTGTTTCCACCTAATGGAATATAGAGGTAGTCCCTAAGCCAAGTAGAAAGCGAAATGTGCCAACGCCTCCATAAATCTGAAAAACCTATGGCTGCATATGGATACCTAAAGTTATCTGGCAGAATGATGCCTAACATTAAAGCGATACCGATAGCACAGGTAGAGTACCCAGCAAAATCAAAGAAAATTTGTCCTGAAAATGCCAAGGTTCCCGTCCAGGCATCCAAACCATGTAAAATGGTTCGTGACCCGAAAACGTCATCAGATGTGCCAGCCAATAGCGTGTCTGCCAATACAATTTTTTGGAACAACCCTATGGTCAATAAAAAGGTTCCCCAAAGAAACTGCTGTGTCGTTGCCTTTTTTTCCTCGTAAAACTGAGTGATAAGTTCTTTTGCTCTTACAATAGGACCAGCAACCAATTGTGGAAAGAACGTTACATATAAGGCGAAATCCAAAAATGTGCGTGCTGGTTCTATTTTCCTTTTGTACATGTCTATAGTATAAGACATGGTTTGAAAGGTGTAGAATGAAATACCCATTGGTAAAATAATATCCATGGGTTGTGCCTGAAAATCCAATCCAACGGCATTTAACGCCGTTACAAAGTTTTCCAAAAGAAAATCACCATACTTAAAAAAGGCAAGAAAGCCTAAGTTGACAAACATACTCAACAGCAACCACATTTTACGCTGTCGTTGATTCTCTAAAACCGCTAATTTTTTACCTGCTGTGTAATCTACAATTGTTGAAATCCAAAGTAGAATGACCAAAGGTGGATTCCACATGGCATAAAACAAATAACTCGCTAAAAGCAGCATTCGTTTTTTATTGGTCCAATTGAATAATTTAGTATAGTACAACACGAGTACTATCGCTAAAAAGACGATAAAACTTAAAGAATTGAATAACATAATTAGTTGGTTGGTTTAGTTAGTGCATTATCTTTTACCATCTCTCGTGCCAAAACACGCGTGTATATATCCGCATCTTCCGCACTTAAATGTGACCATTCCGGACATACCATATCCTTAAGCTCATCGTAGTCCTCGTAATGATAGCTTTTTGCTCCCGTGATTTTCACAAGTTCATCGTAGAGTTTGTCTCTGGGAAAAAATTTACTTTCGCCACCTTTAAACATGCCACTAGATGGTGGTCTCACCAAAATAAGATTGCCACCACGTTCCATAAACTTTTTGGCATCTGCAGCAAAGAATTTGGTGGTTCCTTCTACATCTGGTGGAGGCCCTTCGCTGGTTATTATGAATTTCCATGCGTTTGTAATCACATTGGCAAATGCCGTATCTGTTGCTGTACGCTCAGTCATTCTCGTGTTTCTATCAATATCAATCGTGCCGAACTCAAAAAAAGGTGGGTACTGTGGTTTCCCAGTGCGTTCTGCAAGTTTCACGCGTCTTAATAGACCTTTGAGGTCAATGTTTTCATCCGCTTCTTCTTCATGACCAGACATCATGACTAAATTTTCTTGAAGCGGAATGGACAACCAATGATTAACGCGATTGGCATAAGTTCGCTTATGGTAGTGGTCCACTCGAAGTTGTGGTCGTCTCCATGGGCCTGCCTGAGGAAACGTAGTTGAAAAAAACAAAGGTGGAGTCACACCTACGATGACTGTTCCATTAAAATCCGTATTCTCCACAATGTCATGAAAAATTGGTAATGGCGAACTTCCTGCCGAAGCCAATTGAATTGGTCTAATACCTGTAACTTTTTCAAATTCATCTAATTGAATATCAAAAAGCACACGTGAAGATCCGGTTAAAACGACGTCGTTTTCTGTCAGTGAATTGACCTTGTCACGTTCTACTGCCCATAGATGTTTATTGTCATCTAATGTTGGTTCATAGCCTTGGGAACGCCAGTAGAGTTCCCAAGAAACTAACCCAATTGCACTTAGAACAAGTGCAACCAGGAATGAAGTTTTTAATTGCATAATGGTTGGTTATTGGTTATAGCTTGTTAGTAGGTTTTCAAACTACTAACTGTTATAAATATAGTCATTATATTTTACTGATAGCCAAATAATTGAATGACGCACAGTAATAATTAGTTCATTTACATTTTCTCAGAATCTGCCAATTTCTTTGTATCAGCATATTGTTGAAATCCAACAATCTTTCCATCTTTAAGCGTCCAATGGTGGGCTGCCTGTATGGTATAAGTCTTACCATTTTTCATTTCAAGTACATAGTGTAAAGTTGCCAACACTTGATTGTTACTCATTTCGTGAAGTTTCACATCTTTTAAAGTGAAGGATTTGTAGCGTTCCCCAATTCGAGCAAAAACACCGTTCAATACAGCATCAGGGCCAATGTAAGGGTTACCATCTGCCAGTGAATTACTTTCAGCTTCGTTCCACACAATCTCATCATCCATTAAGGCCAGAACTGCCGGAATATCTCCTTTTGAAAACAGCTCATAAACAGAATTAATAATACTAGCATTATCTGTTGTTTCGAGGTAGCGATAGCTTTTTAAGATTTTCCAATTCCCATTTACATTTTTTAGTGTATTTACAAATTCCCCTTTTAACACGCCTTTAGGCTCATTTGTTTTACTGTAAACAAATGTTCCGCTGACAAACATATGATCATCATCTAACTGTGATACATCAGTTGTTTCTAACGAAATAGTGAAGGTTCCGGAATCAAAAGTCGCTTTATATTGATTCTTAATATTCTCCAATCCATTAATCATAGTCGCATCAGAATTTCTAATAGAAGCATTCTCCGTGTACAATTTATCTATGTTTTCAAGATTAGAATTGTTAATCATTTCTATGTACAGTTGATGCATCTTTTCTACATCAGCTTTTACATCTTGGGCATTGCAATTATATGTTGATATACTCAACAGTAATAGCATTACAATAATGGTTTTTAATGGTTTCATAATATTTATATTTAATTGGTTAATAGAATTTTCAGATTATTGTTTTACTCATCTTTTTCAGATTCAGAAATAAATTTCATGCCATCATAAAAAGCTGCATATGGTACATGTCCTGCATTCTCATAAGTTTTATATTTAAATTTCACCTGATCTCCCAAAGCAGATTTTATTTTTTTTGAAAAATCTACCATAGACTGATGGATTTCTTGTTTCGGGTCCAATGGATCGGACAAAGAATTAGCGACAAACAACGTTTTGCCATTATAGGTTTCTTTGTTGTTGAATGCACTTTCTCTCAGTTCGGTAAAATAATCATCCATATCTGCAAACCAACCAGCACATGTACCAATGTAACTGTTGAACAATTCTGGCTTTGTCAAAAAAGCGTACATCACAAATAGGCCACTAAGGGATCTACCACGTATGGTGCGTTCTTCGGAAGTTCTATAATTAGTTTCGATATATGGAATCAATTCTTCACCCAAAAACGACAAAAAGTTATGTGCTTGTGGGTTTTCAACTTTATAGGATGGTCTGCTCAATGGCATCATATCTCTATCCCGATTGGTATTAGAGACGGCCACAATAATCAATTCTAGCTTTAAATTATACGTTACCAGTCGTGCATCGATAAGATTATTCTCACTGCCATCCAAAAGGTATAGAACAGGATAACTTTTGCCTGTTGCTTCATAGTCATCTGGAAGTGTAACAACAAGATTTCTAGTCTCATCTAAGATGTTTGAATACAAACTGTCTTTGTGACCAATCTTTACGGTTACATCTTGCGAATACCCAACGTTAGAAACCAGCATGAGAAGACTTACAAGCAATACACCAATGATTTTCATAACCAATTTGATTCTTATTATTTTTTTAGCATCAGCAAGATATCGTCTATCATCATAGTAGTCAATCACATCTTAATGTGAAATCCAACGCTATCATTTTGTATATTTGGGTATTAGCTATTAACCAACATTAATACCTTGAGGTCATTTTTAAATTCTTTATTTGGACTCTTGAGTCTTTTTCTGTGCTTAATACATTTGCAGATTGATGCTCAAAATCCATCCCAAATCGATGTGCTCACAACAGAAGATGGGTTGTTATTTAGAGACGTTTCTGATGTAGTACAAGACAATAAGGGACTGCTCTGGATTGGCACAGCACAAGGCCTGAATCGCTATGACGGTCAATATTTTAAAGCCTACACCAGCGATATACAGAATCCGTTTTTTATTGAAGAAGATTTTATAAAGTCCAATATGCTCTACAACGAATTGGACAATTCTGTATGGTTTTTGGCCAACGACAAATTATTTCAACTTGATATAGCCACAGATTCCATACATTCCTACAATGGGAATCATAACCTAAAAGGGCAGGTATTGGATATTTTTAAAGCTCCAGATGATTCCATTTGGGCGATTACCGATGATTACTGGAATGTTGAAAAAGGAAAGGCTAAGCAATATCTTCAAAAGTTTGAAGATGGCAAATTTAAAATTGTGGTTTCAGTGGATAGATATAAGCGTGGCTTTAATCAATTAATTTCTGATGCTGAAGGTTCTATCTGGTGGACAACCACAAGAGGCACCAATAAATATACACTAGAAGGCGAATTGCTTGAAAGTCATGTACTGGACACCTACAACTGGAATGGTGACCTCATACATTACGTTCCACAGTTTGTTAGTAGTAATAATACCCATTATTATTTTCCATCCTCACGAGGTGGTATCGCTATTTTTGATTCGACTTTAAAAACCTCAAAATTTATTTTCAATACGGACGATATCATTAGGCGTGCTATTGAGGATCAAGACCATAATATCTGGTTTGCTGGCAACAAGACCTTGTATCGTATGGATACCAAAGGACATTTTGGCGATTATACCGAATTGCTCAAATCAAAACTAGACTATTCAACAATTAACAATCTGTTTATAGACAAAAACGGATTGTTATGGGTGGCAACCGACAATGGTTTGTTTAAGGTAAAAACCGAAAAACAGTTGTTTTCCAATCTTTTTAAATCAGAAAAGGAAGGCTGGGGAAATTCCATGCGAGGTATTTTTGAGGGTGCAGATGGACGTATTTTTAGCCTTTGTGAAAGCAAGCACCAACTTTGGTATCAAACAAAAAATGGTGAAATAGATTCCTTACCCTTAAAAACTGAAAACGGGAAGCCGTTGTCACTAATGTACGACTCCAGTTTTTTATTTACGGATAATACAAAAACCTATGCTTATGCAGCTGGCAGAGGTATTTATAAGATAAATTAAAAAAACAGGTCAAACTAAAGTATACAGTCAATTTAGCAACCATAATAAAGTCTACGGACCCAATGCTTTAATAAAACTGAATGATGGACGTTTGTTGTTTGGATATACTTTAGAATTTCTCACAGTATTTAATCCAAAAACTGAAGAAAGTTACTCCGTTTTTAAGAATCTCAATGAACAAAACAATATCGCAGATCTTCAATTTTTTGAAGAAAGTAGGGACGAGAATTGCATCTGGATTGGCACCAAGAACGACGGTATTTTAAAAATAAACCTCAACGGAACCATCTTAAAATCCTACAATTCCAATACGACTCCAAAACTCGGCAAACATCATGTACTTTGCCTAAAAGAAGATAACGATGGTAGTATTTGGGTTGGGACTTATGGTGGTGGACTTAGTCATATTTCTGCCGATGGAAAAACGTTAACCAACTTCACCAAAATTAATGGTTTGCCAGATGACAACGTTGTTGGTATCATTCCAGATGGAAATAATAAATTGTGGATTAGCACGTACAACGGATTAGCCTTATTTGATAAAACCGCCAAAGAATTTAAGAATTTTTATACCGAAGATGGGTTATCGCATAATGAGTTCAACTATTCGTCCTTTTTTAAAGATAGTGAAGGCCTCTACTATTTTGGTGGGATGAATGGCATCAACGTTTTTAACCCTAAAACATTGGAAGAATCGGTAAGACCACCAGCGATTCAATTCTTGGGCATTTCAGGTTATAACAGCAGAACCAAAGAAAGTTATGAAAAGGATTATGCCCAAACGGAATTACAAGAGTTTACAGCATCACCATACGATCAATATTTTGAGGTTAGTTGGTCTTTACCAAGTTATTTTCAGAATAATAAAAACACCTTTAGTACCAAATTAGAAGGCTTTGAAGATCGTTGGTTTTATCAAGGCAATGCAACCTCAGTCAGATATAATAAGTTACCCGCTGGTGATTATGTATTAAAAGTGAAAGGCGCAGATTCTAGAGGAAGTGAAAGTGCAAATATTTTGTCCATTCCTATAACCGTAAAACAAATTTTTTATAAACGTTGGTGGTTCATTGTTTTAGTGCTGCTGGTTGTCTCCGCATTTGTTTATGCCATATTTAGATACCGTTTACAGCAAGCATTGGCTATGGAACGTCTACGCACAAAAATCTCTAGCGATTTACATGATGATGTCGGTTCGTTACTTTCAGGTCTAGCGATGCAAACTGAACTTATGGAAGCTACAGCAAGCGAGGCTGATAGAACCAGACTCCATAAAATAGCTACGATAAGCCGAAATGCCGTGTCACAAATGCGCGATCTGGTCTGGAGTATTGACAGCAGACGCGAAACTATTGCTGATTTAATTGAGCGTATGAGAGAATTGGCCGAGGAATTATTGTTGCCCAAAGACATTGCCTTTGAGATAGACGCATCTAGCATCAAAAATTTAGACAAGAAACTACCAGCACAAACCAAACAGCATATTTTTTTAATTTTTAAAGAAGCCATCAATAACATCGTTAGACATTCTGATGCTGATTTTGTTGAAATTTACTTAACCAATCGCTCAAAAGGCTGTCAACTTATTATTAAGGATAATGGTAGCGAAAAAACGACTTATAAATCCTCTGGATTAGGCTTATCTAATATGGCCATGCGTGCTGAAAAATTAAAAGGAACACTTAATTTAAAAAACGGTAATGGTTTTGAAGTCTGCTTGGATTTACCTTTTAATATGTAATATCACATCTTAATGTGATTTTAAGTATCGTATAATGTACTAACTTTATGCCTTTACAAGCTCAATGCTTACATGCCGAAAGCTAGAACCCGATAAGATTTCCATTCCGTAGAGAATAAATATGATAAGATTGGCACTTATAGAAGATGATTTACTGATTCAAGATAGCTTGAACGACTTTTTTAATGCCCAAGATAATATCAATTGCATACAGACCTCTGCTTCCGTTGAGTACTTTTTAGAATCCATTTCAGAATTAGAACATCAACCGGAAATTATCCTTTTGGATATAAATCTATTGGGCATATCTGGTATTGAAGGTATTCCGTTACTATTGGAAAAATTGCCAGACACCGATATTATTATGCTAACGACTTTTGAAGACAATGACAGTATTTTTAAAGCATTATGTGCTGGCGCCTGTTCATATTTATCTAAAAAAACACCATTAAAAAAAATAAAGGAAGCCATTGAAGTTGTGCATACTGGTGGTTCTTATATGTCTCCTTCCATTGCCCGAAAAATAGTTAACCGGTTTGCACCAAAACGAAACAAAATTGAGGTTTTAACGCCACGTCAAAAAGAAATCGTTGATGGTATCGTTGCAGGAAAAAGTTACAAAATGATAGCTGATGATTTGTTTGTTTCACTAGACACAGTAAGAAGTCATATCAAAAACACCTATAAAGCCCTTAAGATTAACAGTAAAGCTGAATTGATAAAAAAGGCTTATGACAATGAGATATAATTTAGTTTTTACACCACTCTCATTAAACGCTTAAACCGTCTTCTAAAAACCCTGAATTTCTTTTTTACTTTAGAACCTGAGGATACAGTAAATTCAACTTCATTCTTTACAAGTCCTAGCCTACCAGACATAAATTCGCGCCAAAAGATATTGTAAAGCATGTTGGGCTTTCCTTTATGTGAAATGGAACAATTCATCGCAATCTTTTTATAGCTTTTTTCTACTGAAAATTTAAGATCATCTTCTAAGTTGACCACGAAAAACGAAGATACTGTTTCAACAGTTGCTATTGGAATATCACCAACAAGATCTTGAGGGATGCTAAAAAACAGGACTAGGTTTTTGACATCCAACTTAGTTCTGTCTTCCCATCCAGTCACTCTTTCAGCCCAAGTAGTTACTCTATTTTTTGCCCATTCCTCTCTCATAACAAAATGATGGACTTCTGGTTCAACATCTTCTGTTTCTTTGACTAAATGATTATACGCCTCAATATGTTTGCTACAGAATTTTTGATTGATGTTATACAAGCAGTATCCTATCTCATGTGAAGACTCAAGAAGTCTGTTCCACTCACTTGTACTTTGAGAATAATTTATAAAGCAGTAAAAAAAGGCAAGAAAAGTGGTGAATATCTTCATGCCATGAAAATAAGAAAACCATTCGTTAAGAATGGTTTTCTATATTAGTTTTAACTATTAATTAATAAGCCTTATCATGCACTTTAGCCACAGCTCTACCAGATGGATCGTTCATGTTTTTAAAGGCTTCATCCCATTCTAAAGCCGTTGCTGTACTACATGCTACACTTGCTTCTTGAGGCACACTCTGTGCAGCCGCATCACTTGGAAAATGCCCTTCAAAAATAGTTCTATAATAATACTCTTCTTTGTTTAATGGTGTGTTAATTGGGAATCTAAACTTCGCATTAGCTAATTGCTCGTCAGTCACTTCTTGTTCTACAAGTTCTTTTAACGTATCAATCCAACTATAACCAACTCCATCACTAAACTGTTCTTTCTGTCTCCAAGCTACGCTTTCTGGAATATAATCTTCAAACGCTTTACGAATGACCCATTTTTCCATACGTTCTCCGTTTATCATTTTGTCTTTTGGGTTGATGCGCATGGCCACATCCATAAACTCCTTATCCAAAAATGGTACTCGCCCTTCAATTCCCCAAGCTGCTAAACTTTTGTTTGCTCTTAGGCAATCGTACATGTGTAACTTATCTAGTTTACGAACCGTTTCTTCATGAAACTCTCTTGCGTTTGGCGCCTTATGAAAATAGAGATAGCCTCCAAAGATCTCATCTGCTCCTTCACCAGACAACACCATTTTTATTCCCATGGATTTAATAACCCTCGCCATTAAATACATTGGTGTTGAGGAACGAATGGTAGTGATATCATACGTTTCAATATTATAAATCACATCCTTAATAGCATCCAAACCTTCTTGAATGGTGAATTTTATTTCGTGATGAACCGTACCAATATGATCTGCTACTTTTTGTGCAGCCGCTAAATCTGGTGAACCTTCCAATCCAACAGAAAAACTGTGCAATTGTGGCCACCACGCTTTTTCTTTGTCATCGGCTTCAATACGTCTTTCGGAATATTTTTTTGCAATAGCAGAAGTTACCGAGGAATCCAAACCACCTGATAATAAAACACCATAAGGCACATCACTCATTAATTGTCTGTGCACAGCATCCTCTAAAGCTTGTTTAACTTCTTCAATACTCGTTTCATTTTCCTTCACTGCATCATAATCTGTCCAATCGCGTTTGTACCATCGTACCAATTCACCATCCTTACTGCTCATATAATGTCCAGGAGGAAATAATTCAATTTTGGTGCAAACTCCTTCAAGTGCTTTTAATTCTGAGGCTACATAAAAGGTACCATTTTTATCCCAACCCATGTATAATGGAATAATTCCCATATGGTCTCTGGCGATAAAATATTCATCTTTCTCAACATCATAAATCGCGAATCCGAAAATGCCGTTCATTTCATCTACAAAGTCATGGCCCTTTTCTTTATAAAGTGCCAAAATAACCTCGCAATCACTTTCAGTTTGAAACTTGTAATCAGGGAATTGTTGTCTCAGTTCTCTATGGTTATAGATTTCACCATTTGCTGCTAGGATTAACTTTTTATCTTCACTGAACAATGGTTGTTTACCAGACGCTGGATCAACAATCGCCAAACGCTCATGAGCTAAAATTGCCTTATCATCATTATAAATTCCACTCCAGTCTGGTCCACGATGACGAATGGTTTTTGCCATCTCCAAAACCTGAGGTCTTAAGGTTTCACTTTTTTGTTTTATATCAAACGCACATACTATTCCGCACATAACTTTCTGTTTTATTATTAATTATGAAGCAAATATGATACTAAACTTTCATTTATTAAACATTAAATAATAATATGATTACATATTATAATTTATAGTAGTTAATTTAGTTAAATTTGATACTTGTAAAATATAAAATTGAGCATTCTCCTATCAATCTGTAAATTTTAATATTTCATTACGACAAACACGATATTATAACCTTTAACTTTATCCAAACAAATTTTAAAAAATTATGAAAACAACACGACTAATTACCACCATCGCCTTTGCATTTACAATGTTATTGTCATTTGATGCAGAAGCACAAAAATTTTCTGGACTTGACAAAAGTCCTATGGACGCAGCATCTTTTCCAAGCGACTACAAAGATGCCAATAAACTTATCAAGGTCGTTTACAGTAGACCACAATTAAAAGGAAGAGATATAAATGAATTAGCTAAGCCTGGAAAGGTTTGGAGACTGGGTGCCAATGAGGCAGCAGAGTTACATGTTTATACAGACATGCAACTTAACGGAACTGATGTTGATGAAGGCACATATACCATATATGCCATTCCTGGAGAGAAAGAATGGACTATTATTATAAGTAATGACCTAAATGTTTGGGGAAGTTATTTTTATAATGAAGAAAACGATGTGGCAAGAATCACGGTTCCCGTAACAAAAGGAGACGAATCATTGGAAGCATTTTCAATTGCTTTTGAAGCATCTGATGATGGAGTACACATGCATATGGGCTGGGGAAACACTAGAGTTGCTGTACCTTTTACTAAGGATTAAGTAAAAAAATAATAGAAAATTAAAAAGTTCCGATGGAGTAAACTCTATTGGAACTTTTTTGTTGAATTACATTAAACCGTCTACTTAAGACTGATTACGGTATGTTCAAATACTTATGCGTTTGCAAGGACACTTTCCATTTAGGGTTAGCCATGACGTAATCCACTATTTGCGGCATCATTTTATCGCGTTTGCTCCATTCGGGTTGAAGATATAGAATACAGTCATCGTTGACTTTAGCAGCTTGCTCTTCGGCAAATTTAAAGTCGTCTTTATTATAAATGATACACTTCAGCTCGTGTGCTTTGTCGTAAATTTCTTCAGTCGGTAGTTTTATCTTTTTTGGAGATAAGCAAATCCAGTCCCATTCACCAGTTAATTTATAAGCACCAGAAGTTTCAATGTGAGTTTGTACTCCTTTTGCTTTCAACTGTTCTGTTAAAGGTCCCATATCCCAAGTTAGAGGTTCACCTCCAGTGACCACAATGATATCACTGTATTTTACAGCATTATCTACTATTTTAGTGGTTTCGGTTGCTGGGTGTAATTCTGGTAACCAACTCTCTTTAACATCGCACCAATGGCAACCTACATCACAACCACCAATTCTTACAAAATAAGCTGCAGTACCTTTGTGGTAGCCTTCACCTTGAATGGTGTAAAACTCCTCCATCAATGGTAGTAAGTGACCTTGGTCTATTAATGCTTGTTTTTCTCTTCTTGTCATAGTTTGCAAATATATTGATTAGTTCACAGTCTCAGTGGCAGTTTTCAGTAAATTATTGTTTCAATTCAACTGTAAACTGCCACTGAGACCGCATACTATTTAGCCACAATAACATCAATCTCAATACTAGCTCCACCTGCCAAACCTGAGGCGGCAAAAGTCGTTCTTGCTGGTTTTTTGGTAAAGTAAGTGGTATAAACCGAGTTAAAATCTGAAAAATCATCAATGTCTTTCAAAATCACAGTACACTTTACCACGTTGTCCAATGATAAGTCATGATGCTTTAAAACGGTTTCGATATTTTCAATGACTTGTTTGGTTTCGGCTTTAATGCCTCCAGAAACGAGTTCTCCTTTTTTATGGTCCTTGCCAATTTGGCCTGTTAGAAATAATAAATCCTCGGTTTCTACGGCATCACTAAAAGGCACGTTGGCTCTGCTTGGTTCATGCGATTTATGAAATATAATTTCTGATTTCGAATTCTCACAAGACTGAAAACTCAACAAAACTGAAAGGCAAAAAATTGAAAGTGTACACTTCATGGGAATGCGTTTTAATCTTGATTAAAATTACATTATTTTTATGCAAATTATTTTGACTGATGACGAATTCCGACAAATTCATAAAAGATATTGCCGATGGCAACACATTTAAAGGCGACTACATTACGCTCGGAGCAGCGATGCTAGAAGGTGAAACGATGACCAACTCCTACGTTAACGTACCACTAAAAACTATGAATCGTCATGGCTTAATCGCTGGTGCCACAGGAACAGGAAAAACAAAAACATTGCAAGTTCTGGCTGAAAATCTTTCAGAAAAGGGTGTTCCTGTTTTATTAATGGATATAAAAGGGGATTTAAGTGGATTGGCAAAACCAAGTCCTGGTCATCCAAAAATTGATGAACGTCATGAGAAAATAGGGTTACCGTTTGAACCTAAAGCCTTTCCTGTAGAGGTTTTAACGCTTTCTGAACAAGATGGAGTTAGACTTAGAGCTACAGTTAGCGAGTTCGGACCTGTTTTAATTTCTCGAATTTTAGATGTAACGGAAACACAAGCCGGAATCATTTCGGTTATTTTTAAATATTGTGATGACAACAAATTACCGTTGTTGGATTTAAAGGATTTCAAAAAAATTCTACAATATGCCACTAATGAAGGCAAAAAAGAATTTCAGGATGCTTACGGTAGAATCTCAACCGCTTCCACGGGAGCAATCCTCAGAAAAATTATAGAAATAGAACAGCAAGGTGGTGATTTATTCTTTGGAGAAACTTCTTTTGAGACAGACGATTTATTAAGAGTTGACGAAAACGGAAGAGGCTACATTAATATCATTCGTCTTACGGATATTCAAGATAGACCAAAATTATTTTCAACATTTATGTTGAGTTTACTGGCAGAGATTTATTCGACTTTTCCAGAGCAAGGAGATAGCGGACGACCAGAACTCATTATGTTTATAGATGAAGCGCATTTAATTTTTAATGAAGCTTCTGATGCTTTATTAAATCAAATAGAAAGCATTGTAAAACTCATTCGTAGTAAAGGTGTTGGACTATATTTTGTAACCCAAAACCCAACGGATGTTCCTGAAGCAGTTTTGGGACAACTCGGTTTAAAAGTTCAACATGCCTTACGAGCGTTTACGGCAAAAGATAGAAAAGCCATTAAATTGACAGCACAGAATTATCCAGATACAGATTATTACGATACGGCAGATGTTTTAACATCCTTGGGAATTGGAGAGGCTCTCGTATCGGCTCTAAACGAAAAAGGAAAACCTACGCCACTTGCTGCAACCATGATGCGCGCACCAATGAGCCGCATGGATATACTAACGGAATCTGAATTAGCAAATCTCTTATCACAGTCTAAACTCGCTAAAAAGTACAACGAAGAAATTGACAGGGAAAGTGCCTACGAAATGTTGAACAAAAAGATAGAAGTTGCCGAAGCCGAAGAAGCCAAACGTAAAGCTGAAGAGGAAAAAGAGAAGCTTAAAAGAGCGGAATCTAAACGAAGAACCTCATCTCGAAGCAGTCGTAGAACTCGACAAAATCCTATTGTAAAAGTATTATCGAGCCCAACAGTTATTAGAAGTGTTTTAGGAATTTTAACCAAAATGCTGAAATAACAAATCCATAAATTAACCTAAACTGTCACATAGAGCGCAGTCGAAATGCTCAGCTACGTAACTGCTAATTTATCGGCTATGCAAAAAATGACAGAATAACACCTACAACTCAAAACATGAAAAAAATAATTTTCACTTTTCTTATTTGCACATTACTAATAGTTAGTTGTGCCAAAGACACACCACCAGATCCATTTTTAATCCAAAAGCACAACATTGGTTTGCTAACTGACTCAACTCAGGTAAAGGAGTTGGATTCTATATTCAAGAATGATTCGGTAGTAAGATATATTGCCGGAGATGAGTTTGCAGGAGCTGTTAACACTATTGAGATTTTTGAAAAAAATGGCAATAAACTTTTAGACCTTTCTCCAGAAGAGGCACTAGATTCTACCTCTGTAATTTCAAGTGTTCGTATTATAGATGAGCGCTATAAAACTGAAAAGAACATCTCTGCACTTAGCACATTTAAAGACATAAAAGAAAAATATAAAATTTCAAAAATTGATAATCTAATTAATTCTATCGTGGTATCCGTAAATGAAATCAATGCATCGTTTACCATTGATAAAAAAGAATTAACAAGTAGTTTAAGGTTTGATATGGATGCTAATATTGATCCGATACAAGTACCAGAAAAAGCAAAGATCAAATATTTTTTTATTCATTGGTAGTAATCATGATACAATAAATTTATGAATCCCTTTCTTTCAAAAATACTGGTTGATATTGCTCGCAAACGCCTTAAACGTAAGCATTCAAAAAAGCCAATAACTAAAAGACAAATCGTACCAATTGTAAGGAGCTTACAAGTGGAATTGAGTCACGCTATAAAAGAAGCAATTTTTACTATTGCTGGCGTTTTTTCAGCAGGATTTGGCTTAAAAGGATTTTTATTACCGAATAAATTTATTGATGGTGGCGCAACTGGTATTTCACTGTTGTTAAACAATGTTTCAGATATTTCTTTAGGTATTCTCTTGGTTCTTGTTAATATTCCGTTTTTAATATTAGGTGCTCGTACAATAGGTGTCAAATTCGCCATAAAAAGTATCGTAGCAATAACATTATTAGCTTTTGTAGTTCATTTTGTAGACTATCCAACGATAACGGACGACAAATTGTTAATTGCAGTTTTTGGAGGTTTCTTTTTGGGCTTAGGAATAGGTATGGCGATGAGAGGCGGTAGCGTTATAGATGGTACCGAAGTTTTAGCAGTTTTTTTAAGTAGAAAATTGTCCATCACTATTGGTGACGTATTGTTGCTTATAAACATTGTTATTTTTTCTTTTGGCGCTTATATACTTTCTGTGGAAATTGCACTTTACGCTATTCTAACCTATTTGGCAGCAGCAAAAACAGTAGACTTTGTAGTGGACGGTGTAGAAGAATATGTTGGTGTTACCATTATCTCCGAAAAACATGAAGAGTTGCGAGTAATGATTGTTGAAAAACTGAGGAGAGCCTGCACAATTTATGCAGGTAAAGGTGGTTATGGGTCTAGTGGCGATAGTTACGATAAGGACATTATCTATACCGTAGTGACACGATTAGAGCTTGCAAAACTTCACACTGAAATAGACAAAATAGATAAGAAAGCGTTCATTATTATGGGCTTAGTTAAAGATTTAAAAGGAGGTATGATTAAAAGGAAGCCTCTAAAATAGCAGTAATGAAAAATTATACAATTCAAGATTCGCCTTTCGTAGTACCAACAGATGATGGTAAAACCATAAAAGAACATTTTGGTTTGGCAACTGATGGAAATTCACAAATAAGCATTGCGCATATGGTTGCGCCTCCTGGTTGGTCTGAACCGTTTCAAACTCCTGAATTTGATGAATACACCTTTATCATAAAAGGAAAAAAACAATTTATCATAGAAGACGAAACCATAGTCCTTGAAGCAGGACAATCCATTAAGGTCAATAAAAACACAAGGCTGCAATACTCTAACCCATTTACAGAACCTTGTGAATATTTAGCTATCTGCTTACCAGCATTTTCAATAGACTCCGTAAATAGAGAAGACCAATAACATGAGTAGTTTTGTTATAAAATCCATAGGCAACGCCTTAAATGCAACGAGCCTAATTTCATCCAAGTACGCCACAAAAAAAGCATTGCGTTTATTTGCTTCACCTAGAAAAGGACGTTATACCGAAGATCAACGAAAAGTTGTAAGTTCAGCTTTATTTGAAGAGCTTTCTTATGATGGTCTAGATATTGCTACCTATCGTTGGCATGGCAAAGGAAAAACGATTTTATTGGCACATGGTTGGGAAAGTAACGTTTCGCGCTGGGATTATCTTCTCGAAGATTTAAAGCGCCAAGATTATAACATCATTGCATTAGATGCACCAGCACATGGACGGTCTGGAGGAAAGCAATTCAACGCTGTACTATATTCAGAATGTATTAATACAGTTGCCAAAAAGTTTAAACCCGAAGTCATTATAGGGCATTCCGTAGGTGGTATGGCAAGTGTGTTTTTTATGCATAAACATCCCGAGACTTCAGTTAAAAAATTGGTTCTACTTGGTGCTCCTGCACATTTTACTGGAGTCTTCGCTAGATATAAATCCATGATGGGTTATAATAGGCGTATTTCAAAAGGTTTGGACAATGTAGTATTAGAGCGATTTGGTAAACCGGTGGATTATTTTTCTGCTGCCAATTTTACAGAATCCATTGAAGCAAAAGGTCTTATCATTCATGATAAAATGGATAGAATCATTCCGTTTGAAGACGCTCTTTTGTTTGCCAACCGTTATAAAAATGCAGAACTTATTGAAACTACAGGATTTGGGCATAGTTTAAAGGATACCTCGTTGACTCCGAAGATTATTGGGTTTATAAATGATTAATTTAAAAATGACTGATAATAAAACTGTCTTATTGCTAATGTTAATACTGCTTCAGAGTTGCAATTTTGCAGTTACTGAACCAAATACATCTAAAACATATTCTAACGTCCGCAATATAGCCGCAATGAAAGATGTTATGTGGCAAGGTGAATTATATGGGAAAATTAATATAGACACAATTAAAAACAGAAAAGGCCTTTATGGTCTTGGCCCAAAAGCATTTTTAGATGGAGAAATTCTTATAAATAATGGAAAAACGTACTTATCTAAGGTAAAAACTGATTCGACAATGGCTGTAGAACAAATAAACTCGGTTGAAGCGCCATTTTTTGTTTATGCCAATGTTAACGAATGGGAACAAATTCAACTACCAGATAGTGTTAAGAGCATAAAAAGTCTTGAGAAGTATTTAGATTCTAAAACCAAAGATAAGAAACGACCTTTTGCTTTTAAGTTAGTTGGCAAAATAGAAAATGGAATCATTCATATTCAAAATTTACCAAAAGGTGTAAAAGTATCATCTCCAAAAGAGGCACATCAAGGGCAGGTCAACTACAGTTTAGAAAATGAAGAGGTGGAGATTGTTGGTTTCTTTTCAACAGAGCATCAGGGTATATTTACTCATCATGATTCATTTTTACATATGCACTTGATTACTAAAAGTCTAGATAAAATGGGACATTTAGACAAAGTGTCTTTCAGCAAGATGACCCTGTTTTTGCCAAAATCTTAACTAGAGGACTTAATAACTTTGTCGTATTTTTGCTTTATGTCAGACAACCTTACAAGACTCAACAAATACCTAAGTGAAGCCGGTTACTGCTCGCGTCGTGAAGCCGACCGCTTGATTGATGCTGGTCGTGTAACCATAAACGATGTTGTACCAGAAATGGGAACCAAAGTCGCCTCAGGAGATGTCGTAAAGGTGGATGGCGAAATTATTGGCGAACGTAAGCAAGACTTTGTCTATTTGGCATTTAATAAACCCGTGGGTATCGTTTGTACTACAGACACACGTGTTGAAAAAGATAACATCATCGACTACATCAATTACCCTAAACGTATTTTTCCAATTGGTCGTTTAGACAAACCCAGTGAAGGTTTAATTCTCTTAACGGATGATGGAGATATCGTTAACAAAATTCTGCGTGCCAGCAACAATCACGAAAAAGAATACGTGGTTACAGTTGATAAACCCATTTCCCAGACATTTATACAACGAATGGCTGGTGGCATATATATTGAAGAACTGGGCAAACGCACCAAAAAATGTGAAGTCAAGAAAATTGACAAGTACACGTTCAGCATTATTTTAACCCAAGGCTTAAACCGACAAATCCGACGCATGTGTGAGTATCTGAATTATGAAGTTCAGACATTGAAGCGTATTAGAATAATGAACATAAAGCTCGATATGCCTGTTGGCAAGTATCGTGAATTAACTGCAGACGAGTTTAAGGAACTAAGTGAACTCATCAGTGATTCCAAAAAAACCTTCGACCCAAAACAACATTCCAGAAGAAAAAACAGACGTTAATTAAATCTTAATTAATAAACACTATGGTTGCTTCCTTCTTAAATTTAAGGAAACTAGCAACCATGAAACCAATACTATCTCTTCTACTATTAGTCTCATTTTTAAGTTTTTCACAAAGCCAATATACTGTTTCAGACACCAATCCCTATGGTTTACCCAACCCAGAAGCACCAGAACAAATCAAGGATTTTGAAGGCTTAATTGGCAAATGCAACTGTAAGTCCGTGTCGAGAAATCAAGATCAAACCTGGGCAGACCCTGTGGATATGACCTGGGAATGGAAATATATAATGAATGGTATGGCCGTACAAGATGAAACTATAAAAGCCGATGGTAAACATTCTGGAAGCATTCGTCAGTTTATAGCAGATAGCAGTAAATGGTATGTACATTACTATTCTTCTGGCGCACCTTCTACCACTCTACCAACTTGGGAAGGAGGCAAAAAAGAGAATGGAAACATTGTGCTCTATCGCGACCAAAAAGCACCTAATGGAGCAGAAGGTTGGTTTCGATTAACTTTTTACGATATTGATGACACTGGTTATAAATGGGTTGGCGAATGGACAGACAAAACTGAAAAAGTGACGTTTCCTACTTGGAAAATTGATTGCAAAAGAGAACGCAATACCGTTTCAGGTGTTGATATGATAAAGAAAAACACGATTGCTTTTTCTAAAGCTTATATGGATGGTGATATTGATGCTTTGGTAAATATGTACACTGAAGATGGCAAGATATTCCCAAACAACAGAAAGATTATGTCTGGGAAAACGGATTTAAAATCTTATTGGGAAATCCCTGAGGGCGTAACCATTCTTCATCATAAAGTGACTCCAACTGAAATTACTATTGTAAACGATACCGCTTACGATTATGGCTATTATGAAGGCAAAACGTTGACCAAAGATAAAAAAGAAGTTCCCTGGAAAGGAAAGTACCTCATTGTTTGGAAAAAAATTGATAGTAATTGGAAAATATTTTTAGACATTTGGAACAACGTAACGGAGTGATTAATATTTTCATTATATAAAAAACATGACTAAACTATCTCCTTTTCATCTCGCGATTCCCGTTCATAATTTAGAAAAATGTAGAGATTTCTACACCCATACTTTAAATCTTGAAGAAGGCAGGAGTAGCGACCATTGGGTAGATTATAACTTTTTCGGCCATCAATTGGTTATCCACTACAAACCAAATTCCAGTAAAAATTTGCACACCAATGCCGTTGATGGTAAAAACGTTCCTATTCCGCATTTTGGTGTAGTTTTAAACTGGAGTGACTTTCATTCTTTTGCAGATAATCTCAGGTTAAAAAATATAGAATTCATCATTGAACCTTATATACGTTTTGAAGGTGAAGTTGGCGAACAAGCCACTATGTTCTTTAAAGACCCATCCGGAAATGCTTTGGAGTTTAAGGCTTTTAAAGATATGAGCCAGCTCTTTGCTAAGTGATTTTCCTTCTTTCTGAAACAGAAAACGGCAAATAAATCAACAAAAACAGCGGAATTATTATTAACTGCCCAACCACAATATAATAAGGCCACTCTCCAAAATAATCCAATAGTGAAGCTGACTTCGGTTTTTTATTTAAATAAAAATAATTGGCGTCTAAGAGATAGTTTAAAATAATCATTAAAACTACATAGATCTGAAGTGCCAAAAATGATTTAAATACACTTTTCAACGTCGGTTTCATCTTAAAAACGAAAATAAAATAGAAAATTACGGACAGCAAACCTAAGTGTACTACCCAATATCTAAAATAATCGAAACTTGGGAAACCAACTGCAATATCTGGTGTAATCACTCCCTGTATGGTTCCACCTATAATCCAAAATACTAGAATTTCGAACATCCAATATTTACGATAGTAAGTAAATACAGGAATAATCAATGCCATTAAACTACATAAATACAGCGGCAAATCAGTTCTAAAATTGTAATTATCAAAACCGATTCGGTATAAATGAAAACTGATAATAAACAAGGATACAAAACAAGCAACAAAATGAATTACTCTGAATTTCTGATTATCATTGAGCTTTCGATTAGAATATTTAATAAGGAAAATTGTAAAACCAATAGCCACCAATATGGGTAGTATATGTTGCAAACTTCCTATCGTTACAGAAGTCGAAGCGATAGAAAGTAACTTTATAAACATAGGATAGCTTATAGTTTATGCTTTCTATGCTGCTCTCTAGCTAATAGTGTATTCTTTAGAAGCATTGCGATAGTCATTGGCCCTACTCCACCAGGAACTGGTGTAATATAACTTGCTTTTTTACTGCAGTTTTCAAAATCTACATCACCTGTAATATAGTACCCTTTTTCAGAATCGTCTGGTACTCGTGTAATACCAACATCGATAATAACAACATCATCTTTTACCATTTCAGCTTTTAAGAATTTTGGAATTCCCAATGCCGAAATTATGATATCAGCTTGTGAGGTAATTTGAGTAATGTTCTTGGTGTGACTGTGTGTTAATGTTACTGTAGAATTTCCAGGAAAACCTTTACGTCCCATTAAAATACTCATAGGACGGCCTACAATGTGCGAGCGACCAATAACAACCGTATGCTTGCCTTTGGTCTCAACTCCATAGCGGTCTAGAAGTTCTAAAATTCCGAATGGCGTTGCCGGAATAAACGTGGACATATCCAATGCCATTTTTCCAAAGTTCATTGGGTGAAAACCATCTACATCCTTATCAGGATGCACAGCCATTAAAACTTTCTGCGTATTGATTTGAGGTGGTAACGGTAATTGAATAATAAACCCATCGATGTCGTCATCATTATTTAGATCTTCGATTTTATCCAATAACTCTATCTCACTGGTTGTATTTGGCATACGCACCATTGTAGATTCAAAACCTACACGCTCACATGCTCTTACCTTGCTACCGACGTAAGTTAAACTTGCTCCATCATTACCGACTATGACAGCTGCAAGGTGTGGCACCTTTTCGCCATTGGCTTTCATCTTGTCAACTTCGGCCTTGATTTCCTCCTTAATGTCCTTGCTTGTTTTTCTTCCGTCTAGTATGGTCATTTCTCAGTATTCAGTCTGCAGTATTCAGTCTGCAGTAGTTATGTTTTATATTTATTTGGCTGCCAACTGAGGACTGCCAAACTGCCAACTATTAACGCGGCATATTCTTCATCATCTGCATCATACGCTTTCCGCCTCCGCCTTGCATCATCTTCATCATCTTGCTCATCTGTGTAAACTGTTTCAGTAATTGATTTACTTCTTGTACAGATGTACCAGAACCTTTACCAATACGCTTTTTACGACTCGAGTTGATTACTGAAGGATTTGCACGTTCTTCAGGAGTCATAGAATGTATAATGGCTTCAATTCCTTTAAAGGCATCATCATCAATGTCGATATCTTTCATCATTTTTCCAGCACCTGGTATCATTCCGATAAGATCCTTCATGTTACCCATTTTCTTGATTTGCTGAATCTGCTTTAAGAAATCATCAAATCCAAATTGGTTTTTGGCAATCTTCTTTTGAAGTTTTCGTGCTTCTTCTTCATCAAATTGTTCTTGAGCACGCTCAACAAGAGAAACCACATCACCCATTCCCAAGATACGATCTGCCATACGTGACGGATAGAAGACATCAATCGCCTCCATTTTCTCACCTGTACCAATAAACTTAATTGGTTTGTTAACTACCGATTTAATCGAAATCGCGGCACCACCTCTGGTATCACCATCTAATTTGGTAAGGATAACACCATCAAAATTTAAAATATCATTGAAGGCTTTTGCTGTGTTTACAGCATCCTGACCTGTCATGGAATCCACCACAAACAAAGTTTCTTGTGGTTCAATAGCTTTATGAATGTTCGAAATTTCGGTCATCATAGCTTCATCTACAGCCAAACGACCAGCAGTATCTATAATCACCACATTATAACCGTTTGCTTTTGCATGTGCAATACCAGCTTGGGCGATAGCAACCGGATCGCTATTTCCCTTATCGCTATAAACCTCAACATTGATTTGATCGCCAACCACGTGCAACTGATCAATTGCCGCAGGACGATAAACATCACAAGCTACTAATAATGGTTTCTTTGTCTTTTTGTTCTTAAGATAATTGGCAAGTTTACCAGAGAATGTCGTTTTACCAGATCCTTGCAGACCAGACATTAAAATAACGCTTGGGTTACCTGAAAGATCGATTCCTTCTGCATCGCCTCCCATAAGTTCAGTTAATTCGTCCTTAACGATTTTAACCATTAACTGACCTGGCTGAAGTGTAGTCAATACATTTTGACCAAGTGCTTTTTCCTTTACTCTATTAGTAAAATCTTTAGCAATTTTAAAGTTAACATCGGCATCTAAAAGCGCACGTCTTACTTCTTTTAAAGTTTCAGCAACATTAACTTCTGTAATGCTACCATGACCCTTTAAAACGTGTAACGCTTTATCTAACTTATCACTTAAATTATTAAACATAATCTTTATCTCTTTTTGAAGTTGCAAATTTAAGAATTTACAAGAGATAAACGAATGGGATATCTATAATTCTACTATGCTATATTTGAGAATTCTACAAAAGAAAAGAGCTGCCCAGCGGTTGGCAACTCTCTTCAATCAACTTAAACTTACTAAAATTACTAACTTATTTAGCGGTTCTTCTTCTTATTCACAAGTTCTTTCTAATACCAAGACATCGTCTCCTCTATGCATTTCTAATCGGTTTTCTTCACATTCCACAACTAACCAATCACCAGTTATAGCCTGAATATTTGGTCCTGAAACATTAGAGAATGTGACAATAACACCGTCATTTGATTGTGATGTTGACCAAAATGCATCAATGGTTTGGTTATCTGTATATATGACAACGATATTGTTTGAAGCTTCAAAATCAAAATTCCATTCCATTAAATTATCACTGCCATTGTAGTTCACTGCATTCCACATACAGCTAATTAAAAAGGCATCTACCTCCTGCTCTGTGCAGTTACCTTCATTACAATCCTCTACGACTAATATTATAGGGAATATTTCAAACTGGTCGTCAATTACAACTCTGGTGTAAACCACGGCTTCTACACCAATCATAGCGTAATTCTCTGGATTGGAAATAGCGTTTACGTTTGCTTCAGCATCAGCTTGGCTTTCATGATAGGTGACTATATCTGCACTTGGGTTACAATTGTGAAAGGCGGTTGTAAGATCAAACGTGTATGGTCCATCTGTTCCATTATCACATTGTTCTAATACAGCATCAAAACTTTGATAACATTCAAACAGGTTACATTCTTCAGTAATTAAATACACTGTAAATACTTCAAAATTGCCATTTTCAGCTTCTATTCTGAGATAAACCTGTCCGGTTTCTGACCAATAGGACTCTGTTTCTACAATGGCGTTAACATTATTCTCAGTATCAGCTATGCTTTCATGGAATGAAGGTATAAAGCTAAATTCACAAAGTATTAATCCAATGGTATCAGCACTGAGGTTAAACTCTGCCTCATTATTTGGACCCAAGCATTCTACTAATTCAAAATCAGAGAAACAGTCAAAAACTTCATTACCTTGATTGATATCACATTCTTGTTGCAGTTCTATATAATCATCACCATTTACTAGGTAGAAATAGTCATCCTCACATTCAACGATTTGCCATTCTCCATTTAATAGTTCAAAATCATCCTCAAATGTAAGGTCCATATATACATTACTAGCCACTACTAACAGTTCCCAAGTGCCTATTTGAGATTCTGTTCCATCTCCATCATCTAATAAAATCTGTCCGTTTGGTGTAAAGTACACATAAACCGCTGCTATGGTATTGATGAGGTTTGTTTCTAGCAACCAGGCACATTCTCCAAGGTTTGCATTTATTTCGGCTATGGAGCATCCTAAATCTCCTTCACAGTCTTGCTCTAATTCAATAGAATAATCTCCACGTACTATATCTAGTTCATCATCATCACATTCTACTATTAGCCATTCACCACCTAAATCATCTTGATAAGCCGTTAGCTCTGTTATATTTAAGATTAAACCATTATCGGTTGAATAAACCTCCCAATTTCCTCCAATGAAAACTGTGGCATCTCCTTCAGTTATTTGCAAAGTGCCGTCTTCATAGAATATCATTTGATGGATTTCAAAATCATTATTGGCATCGTTGATATCCCAAGGGCACTCTATCAACAGTTCCGTAATATCTTCCTCATTACAATCATAGTCATCATCATCACAATCGTCCTCTGCTGCTTCTATGGCATCAGAAAGTTCTTGGTTAGAATTAACTTCTATGGTTTCGCCATTGGCATATTCTAACGTCACTGGATAGTTTAAGCTTACAATTAGAGCATTGTCATCTTCCTCTAACGCTTCAAGAAAGTTATACAAGGCTTCATCATTTTCTATTGTAACGGTATCAACAATGTTGAAATCTGAATTGAACACAGAAAATGAAATTGGATATACAAAATCAATACATTCTATAACATCATCATCGTCATCACATTCATTAATAAAGTTTTCTAGTTGGTCTTCATTTTCAATTACAATTTCAGTATAGTCATTAAAAATTATGGTAATCGGGAATACGAAATCAAGAAAATCCTCATCATCTACTAACTCTTCAAATAAATCTTCGAGTTGTTCTAAATCAGCTTCAGTTTCAATAGTTATAGTGATATCACTAACTATAATGGTTACTGGCAACTCAATTGAAAAACAGCTGGCATCATCTAATATATCGTCATACGCTCCGTAATTGGCTGTAACATTACTCATGAATGATGCCAATGGAGAACTTGGTGTGATTACTTCTTGTTCATCAGGACTATTTACTTCTGTTGCCTCATCTTGGCAAGAAGAAAAAGTTAAAAGGGCAAAAAAGGCTAGTAGGATTGCGTGATTGATCGTTGTTTTCATTTTTGGGAGCTTTATCAATTTATTATAAAACAATCTTAGTTTTGATTTTCCTACCCTTGCTTTAGAAAATTTATTTATAATTTGTGAAGCGAAAGTTATGAGCCAACCCATACAAAATCATATTTGCGAAGAACAACTGTTTGAACGTTTGTACAAAAAACATTCAAAAAACCTTCATGACTTCTTGTATTACAAGTTTGGTGAAAATCTAAATCCACAAGATAAAGTACAAGAAGCATTTATAAAATTGTGGCAGAATTGCAGTAAAGTTTCACCAGACAAAGCAAAGAGCTTTTTGTTTACAACAGCCAATAACCTAATGCTTAATGCAGTTGCGCACAAAAAAGTGGTTTTAAAATATCAAAAGCTACCTCAAAAGCACTCTACAAACGAATCACCCGAGTTTGTAATGCAAGAAAAAGAGTATCATCAAAAATTACAGAATGCACTCGCTAATTTAACTGAAGCACAACGCGTGGCTTTTTTAATGAACAGAGTTGAAGGTAAGCGATTTAAAGAGATAGCAGAACTATTAGATATTTCCACTAAGGCTGTAGAAAAACGAATTTATGGAGCGTTGAAAAAGCTGCGTAAGGATATTGATGGACTTTAGCTTAGTTACCAGTCTTAGTCGCAGTATTCAGTTTTTGGAATTTGGAAATATTAGAAGGTAGGAATTTTTAGTGCTTAGCTGTTATATAGATGAATTACCATTATGAAAAGAGAAGAACTCATAAAAAAATGGTTGGACAACAACCTTACTACTGAAGAGCAAAAGGCTTTTGAGCAACTAGAGGATTATAAAGATTTAATCCGTATGAATAGTGCTTTAAATAATTTTAAGGCTCCAGAGTTCTCTATGGAGAATAATTACAAAGATTTAAAAACAAAAATAGACAGTAATAAGTCTATAGATTGGTATAAACCTCTTCTTAAAATTGCTACAGTACTGGCCATCTGTTTTAGTGTTTATTATTACACAACGACTTTAGATACAAAGGTCAATACTGATATTGCAGAGAAAACCCAAATTGTTTTACCAGATGCTTCAACAGTTGCGCTTAATGCGAATTCTTACTTAAGTTTTAATGAAAGTCATTGGAGTAAAAACCGTGAAGTAACATTAGATGGAGAAGCGTTTTTTAAAGTGGCCAAAGGACAACAGTTTGATGTTATAACCAATGATGGTACTGTGAGTGTTTTGGGTACTCAGTTTAATGTTAAACAACGTAAAAACTACTTTGAAGTGACATGTTATGAAGGATTGGTAGCCGTGAAAAACAACGAAGAATTTGTGAAATTAAAGCCTGGATTTAGTTTAAGAATAATAGATGGGAAACTACTTTTTAATGAAAAAGAAATCGCTACGCAACCAACTTGGTTGCGTGGTGAAAGCAGTTTTAAAAATGCATCTTTACAACACGTTATTTCAGAACTTGAAAACCAGTACAATATAAAGGTAACTGTTGAAAAGGTAGATACTTATCGCTCATTTACCGGAAGTTTTGCGCACAATAATTTAGATTTAGCCTTGCAATCCGTAACAATACCATTAAATTTAAGCTACAGTAAGTCTGGAAATTCTATTGTGTTTAAATGAGTTCAATGTGAATAAACTATTACGGCGTGTAGTTTTATATCTATTTTTCATCACTTCTTGTCACCTGGCTCAAAGCCAAAATAAAGAAGAACAACCTCTTGCCTACATTCTTGAACAATTAGAAAAACGATACGACGTTAAGTTCTCTTATGAAACCAAAACTATTGAAGGTGTTGCGGTTTCTCCATTGTCTGCAGAATTATCATTGGATGAAGCATTGGACAAACTAAAATCCATTACACAGCTCAATTTTAAAGTACTTAGCAGTCGATTTATTGCCATTAGTGCAAAGCATAAAACCATACAGTATCTAGAGGAAGTTGTTGTGACTAATTATTTAACCAAGGGTATTTCTAAAACCAATAATGGTGCGATTGCCGTAGATGCCAAAGCCTTTGATATACTTCCAGGTCTTATTGAGCCTGATGTTCTTCAAATTGTTCAAAATCTTCCGGGAATTATTAGTGTCGATGAGCGTATTTCTAACATTAATGTAAGAGGTGGAACAAATGACCAAAACCTAATTCTCTACGAAGGCATGAGAATGTACCAATCTGGTCATTTTTTTGGATTGATTTCTGCGTTCAATCCTTATTTATCTGATGAAATACGGGTTGCGAAAAATGGTACAAGTGCACTATTTGGCAACGGTGTCTCAAGTACTATTTCCATTAAAAACAGCAATATAGTTGATAATAAATTTAATGGTGGATTGGGCGCAAATCTTTTGAGCGTTGATGGATTTGCAAAAATTCCGCTGAATAAAAAAATGGAATTACAAGTGTCTGCGAGACGTTCTTTTACAGATGTTCTAGCCTCTACCACCTACGATGCCTATTTCGATAGAATTTTCAGGGATTCTGAACTTAATGCCTCCAACAACATAAACACCGTACTTGCTTTAGATGAGCGTTTTTTATTTTATGACCTCAACACTAAGTTTTTATATGATATTGATGAGACCTCTAAACTTCGTATTAACCTGCTTAATATTTATAATAACCTTGACTACAATCAAATATTCACAAATTCCAATAATGAATTTCAAGAAGTAAGAAGCACCTTAAACCAGGTGAGTTATGGTTTTAGCACGAGTTATTCAAAAGAATTTAACGACGATATTTCCGCTTCGGCTCAGTTATATTATTCCAACTACGATTTAGATGCTCAAAATAATGATATTACCAATGACCAGCTTTTGACACAAGAAAATAAGGTTGAAGATTACGGCTTGCGTATAGACATATCACAAAACGTAGACAACAACACGGAAATTAGAGGAGGTTATCAGTTTAATGAGGTCGCGGTCACAAATTTTGAAGATGTTTCCAATCCTGATTTCACAAGCTTAGTAAAAGAAATTATAAGAACACATGCTTTTTTTGGTGAAACGGAACGCTACTCAAAATCTCGAAACACCTATATAAGATTAGGAGCCAGAATTAGTTATTTTGAAAAGCTAAAAGAGCTGGTTATTGAACCTCGCTTTGCGTTCAATCAAAAAATTTCTGATGATATTAGGGTTGAAATATTAGGTGAACTGAAAAGTCAGTCGATAACTCAAGTTATTGATCTACAGCAAGATTTTTTCGGTATAGAAAAACGTCGTTGGCAGCTTTCTAACTTAGACGACGTGCCTTTGATACGTAGCCAACAAATATCACTTGGTGTCAGTTATAACCAGAACAATCTTTTGGTTTCTTTAGAAGGCTATTATAAGAATGTTGATGATATTACGGCACAAAGTCAAGGGTTTCAAAATCAGTTTCAATTTGCCAATGATATTGGTTCTTACACTATCACTGGTCTCGATTTTCTTGTCAATAAACGTTTTAATAATTTTAGTACATGGTTGAGCTACACTTTAAGTAATAATGATTATAAGTTCGATAATATCAATGACGGCAATGCTTTTCCGAACACAGTAGATTTAACTCATGTTGCCAATGCTTCATTAACCTATAATTTAGATAATTTTAAAATTGGTATTGGTTTTAATTGGCATTCTGGTCGTGCATATTCTAAACCTTCTGATGTTCAGAATAATGCTAATTCCGTTATTGAATATAGTAATCCTAATGGTTCGAGATTACCGGATTACTTTAGAGCTGATATTTCAGCCATATATAAATTTGAATTAATGAAAGGGGTGAAAACTGAGATTGGTGCCTCTGTTTGGAATATGTTTAACCAAACCAATATCATTAACCGTTATTACACTTTTGATGCAGATGATGCTATCATTGAAATAGATAATCGTTCATTAAAATTTACTCCTAATCTAAGTTTTAGAGTTAACTTCTAACCTTTGTGTTTTATGCTTAATTTTAAGCTCAAAACTTTTTTATATGACCGAACAAGAATTGTACGAATTGAGATTCCCTATAGGAGAGTTTGAAAAGCCTCCTGTTATTACGGAAGAGCATTTACAAGAATGGATTGATGCCATTGAGACCTTACCTCAGCGAATTATATCAGTCACCAATAATCTCAGTGGCAAAGAACTTAGTTACAAATACAGACCTGACGGTTGGACAATTAGGCAAGTTGTTCATCATTGTGCAGATAGCCATATAAATAGTATTATAAGATTTAAATTAGCGTTAACGGAAGATTCGCCAACCATAAAACCCTATTTTGAAGATCGATTTGCCAAACTCATTGACTATAACGAACCGCTAGATGATGCCATATCTATTCTTAAGGGAGTACACAATAAACTTGGTATATTACTTAGAAGCTTTTCTAAAGATGATTTAAAAAGAGAGTTCGTTCACCCAGAACATAGGAAGCGTTTCTCTATAGAAGAAACCATTGGTATGTATGCTTGGCACAGTAATCATCATTTTGCACATATAGAGCAAGCACTTCGCTATAAAGGTGAATTTAATTAAAGCGTTTTTAGCAAAAAAGCCCAGGAATTATTCCTGGGCTTTTTTGCTATTAATTATAATCAAACTATGAAAATTTAAGGTGTTCCATTGGCAGACTGTTCTCTTTCTCTCTCTTTTTCTTTCTCGATGCTCTTTCTAATTTTTTCTATGGCAGATTCTATAGATTTATCTGGCTCTATTAAATTGTACTGTCCCCAAAAATTTGGATCTGAAAAGCCCGAAATAGCATCAGTAATTATTACCGTTGGTCTTAACCTATCTTTATTTCTAATCTTAATATCTGAAGTGTTTATTTCCCAATCGGTAACAGCCATTTCGCTAGATAACGTATAGACTTTATTGAAAATCTCTCGTTTTTTATTCACCTTAAATTTTAAACTCAAGTTAGAGTAGCTGTAGTACCATTTACCATTTTTAGCTTTATAATCAACTCTATAGTTAGCCTCTAATGGGTACACTACAACATCTCTAGGCTTCTTTTTAACCAAAAGGTTTTTGGTCTTGCTTTTATTGCTCACATCCAAAGAGTAGTTCGCACTAACCAATGCCAGTGACTGTGTATCTATGTATAGTTTACCGTTGTAGTTAAGATTTAAACCATTATTTCTTGGTCTAAAATTAACCACATAAACATTTCTATTATTTACTGTTGAAGGCGCATCAAAAGAAAATCTATAACTACTAATGGTCTCATCGGTAAAAATATATTCAGGGTATTTCATAATATCCAAATATATTGTGGAGAATGGACCACCTTGCAATTTTACGGAAACTGTATCCAAACGCTTATAGTCTGTGCTTTTTCTTGCCTTACCAAGTTTTATAGCATCACGCTGAGAAGATGTGTGAGGTTGCTTTAGAATATTAACAACAGCTTCTGTTAAGGATACATTTCTATTACGGCGTTTTATGGTTTCCCTGTAAAAAGCAGTCATGTATACCGACTCGTTCATAACGTTGTTGTTCTTTTCCTTAAAAACTCTACGTACCAGTTTCTCAGCATCCTTAAAAGCAGAAATACTAACAGCCGTTAACTCTGTTACAGCTTCATAAAGTTTAATTTTGTTTCCGTCTTTAGATAACTCCGAAAGCGGGAGTACACGTGTGTTATAACCTAAAAGGCTAACAATCACTTTAGAATCTAAATACTTAGTAGGAACTTTTAGTGTAAACTCACCTTCAGAATTAGTTATTGTACTAATGTTGGTTTCATTCACATTAAGACTAACAGCCTCTAAAGTTCTATTGGATTTTCCATCAACAACCACTCCGTTATACTCAGTAAAATCTGTCTGCGCATTTATGGAAAAAGTCATTAGAAACATGGCAATGCATGTACTGATACAAGTTTTGTAAAAATATATTGTTTTCATAGCATAATTATTTAGCAATTAACCCTTACTAAGATACGAAAAATGCATGGAGTTGCCTATAAACCAAAATGTTAAAAAGTAAATAATGATAATTCTTAACTTCTTTTTTGCTTTCTAAAAGCTGAAGGTGTTTTGTCGGTAAACTTTGTAAACGCCTTATAGAAAGTCACTTTATTATTAAAACCACTCTCTAAAGCAATCGCCTCAATTTTATAGTGATCGTATTTTGGATTGTGTAAGTGTTGTTTGGCAGTTTCTATTCTGTGTTTATTAACATAGTCGTTAAAGTTCTCATCTATCAATACAGAAAATGTTTGTGATACATGGTGCGACTTCTCGTTTAAGGCTTTTCCCAGGGTTAGAATGCTTAAATTATTATCTAAAAATAATTGATCATTTATAAACGCGTCTTCTATCTTAGATTTTATACGAACCATATCTTTTTGCGAAAGGTTAGAGCTAAAGTATTTTTTTCGAATCTTTTTGAGAAAATCTGGATTTTTGAATAACAGATAGCCAATCCCAAAAATCATTAATGTAAGAATAAGGTAGTACGATGCAAAATCCCTCCAACCATCTGCATAATGTGTTAGATAAGAAATAAGAATTGTAGAACACACATAAGCTACAACCAAAAATAAAGCATATTGAATCCGCTCTGTTGACAGTACCAATCTTTTAGTAAACAGAAATACAGAACACCCAATAGCGTAAACACCCATTTGGATGGCTAAAAAGTAATTCCACCGCATGGTCCTATTTACAAAGTTCTCTAAGATATATTCATTGCGCAATTGGCTTTCCATTAACAACACATCACCATAGCCTATCCAAAAAACAACAATGGGTAATAAATGCAATGTATCTACTAAACGAAGTTTCTTTTTGTCTTGAAAAACACACTGCAAATGGACGAAGAGCAGAGGACCAAAAAGCATGGCGATTTCATAATAAAACCAACTTCTAAATTGTGGATAGAGCATGCCTATCTCACTCGAACCGTATAAAAACAATAAAATATGAAAACCAACCAGCGCTATAAGCAAAGACAATGTTGTATTACGGAGATTGCGTTCCTTAAAAAAAACACCACCAGCTACAAAAAAGGCTATAAAAACTTGAGCGAATAGTATATAACGAATGATATCCAAGGGCAATTATTTTATTGGATACAATGTAATATTTATTTTTTGCTTAAAGAAACCCTACATACGCTCAGGTACTTCAATACCTAAAACACGAAATGCATTTTTAATAGTTTGCCCAACCGATCTAGACAAGGCTACTCTAAACCCTTTTTCTTCATCTGTGTCTGCTCCAAGAATGGACACATTTTGATAAAACGAATTAAAATCCTTCACTAAATCGTAAGTGTAGTTAGCGATTAGAGCAGGACTGTGTTGTTCAGCCGCATTTTGAATCACCTCTGGGAATTGCTCTAGCTGTTTTAACAACTGCTTTTCCTTTTCGTGTAAAACAACCTGGTCTCTGAGCGAAGTCGAAGTGACATCAGAGTCAGCTTTTCTTAATATCGACTGAATCCTAGCATAAGTATATTGAATAAAAGGTCCTGTGTTACCTTGAAAATCTATAGATTCTTTCGGGTCGAACAATATTCTTTTTTTAGGATCTACTTTTAGGATGTAGTATTTAAGTGCTCCTAAGCCAATGGTTTTATAAAGTGTTTTCTTTTCCTCTTCTGAGTATTCATCGAGTTTACCAAGTTCCTTGGAAATTTCTTCAGCCGTATTTGCCATCTCCTCTATTAAATCATCGGCATCAACAACAGTTCCTTCTCTACTCTTCATTTTGCCACTTGGTAAATCTACCATACCGTAACTTAAATGGTATAGATTTTTTGCCCAGTCAAAACCAAGTTTCTTTAAGATTAAGAATAAGACTTTGAAATGATAATCCTGTTCGTTACCTACGGTATAGACCATACCACCAACATCTGGATAATCCTTAATACGTTGAATTGCCGTACCAATATCTTGGGTCATATAAACCGCAGTACCATCACTACGCAACACTATTTTTTCATCTAGCCCTTCATCGGTTAAATCGCACCAAACGGAACCATCGTCTTTCTTAAAAAACACACCTGTTTTCAGTCCTTCGGAAACAAATTCTTTTCCTAAAAGATACGTCTGACTTTCGTAATAATATTTATCAAAATCAACACCAATAGCTTTGTAGGTCTCTTCAAAACCATCATAAACCCAGTTGTTCATTTTTTCCCAAAGGGCAACAACATCTTTATCACCAGCTTCCCATTTGCGCAGCATATCTTGGGCTTCCAATAAAATTGGTGCATTCTTTTTGGCATCTTCTTCAGACTGTCCTTGGGATACTAATTCTGAAATTTCTTTTTTATAAGCCTTATCAAATTCTACATAATAATTCCCAACCAACTTATCACCTTTCAATCCCGTAGATTGTGGTGTTTCACCATTCCCGAAACGTTGCCAAGCCAGCATACTTTTACAAATATGAATGCCTCTATCATTAATGATTTGGGTTTTGTAAACTTTTTTACCAGACGCTTTTAAAATTTCGGCAACCGAATATCCTAAAAGTACATTTCTAATATGGCCTAAGTGTAATGGCTTGTTGGTGTTTGGCGAAGAATACTCTACCATTATAGCCTTATCATCCTTTAGCTCATCAAAACCAAAGTTGGTCTTATCCTTAATCTCGTTGAAGAAATTGAAATAATAAGCATCGTCAATTTCTATATTCAAAAAGCCTTTTACAACATTAAAACCTTTAATCAAGTCCACATGGTCTTGCAAATATTGCCCAACTTGCTCTCCAATGAATGCAGGATTACCTTTCACCACACGCAACATTGGGAATACAACAACCGTAATATCACCTGCAAACTCCTTGCGAGTTGCCTGAAATTCCACAGATTCCAATTCCGATTGAAAAAGTGCTTTTACAGCGGCTTTTACGTATACGTCTAAAGTGTCTTGAAGGTTCATTTTCTACTTTGCCTTTTGGTGTTTAAAACGCTTGCAAAGATAGGAGTTTTATTGTTTTATTAAGATTTTGAATCATCTTAATTCCCTATTTTTAAGGAAGAAAAAATACATCAATCAAAAAATGGAAAGAAAAGAACATTTACTGAAGGGTATTCCTGTTTTAGCGTCTTTAAATATTAAGAAAACCGTTGAATTCTATAAAACCAAACTTGGCTTCAATCGCGTGGGTTATTTGGATGAGAATTATGCCATTATAGCCAGAGATAAATTTGTAGTTCACTTTTGGAAATGCAATGACAAAATCCATCCTGAAAACACAAGCTGCTACGTGGATGTTAAGGACATTGACACGCTTTATGAGGAATTAAAACCTTTTGGTGTAATTCATCCTAATGGACCATTAGAAGATAAACCTTATGGCATGCGCGAATTTGCCATTTTAGATGAAGATGGGAATTTAATTAAATTTGGGCAAGAGCTTGAGTGATAAAATCACCTGTTTTGGGAGAATCAATGTCTTTTTGATTTTGAGCATAAAGCGCTTCCAGCTTTCGACTTATTTAATCTTAACTAATTAATTAGCAGCATATTACAAAAATCGTGCATTTCATCGATAAAATGGTCGTTTTTCCATGATTTCTGCCGTTAATCGATACAACATTTTTTTCAATATTTTCATCGGTCAGTTTATCTAATTTATTGGTATTAAATCCCAATTATTAGTGTATTTGAGCACATTATGGCATTTTTGGTAGGCTATTAACAAATGTCCCAAACATTAATGAGGCTTAATTATCGAACATTAACCACGTCGTTATTGTTTAGTGTTGACTTACTTTTAGCATCCCTCTATAAAAGTTATATACACCAAAACATTGCACTTCGTCTTTCAATCAGGCAAGTATGAAGCAGTTATTGACATTAGCTGCGTGTCTTGTTTCATTCTTCATTTTTTCACAAAATGATAGAATAGACGACCTTACCGTACAATTAGCTTATCAAAAAGCTGATTCTACAAAGGTTGACCTATCGCTAATGCTCATTGATGAACTCTACTCCGTTGAAGACTACAAAAAAGCGTTACTCTACATTAATCAGACTGCTAAACTTTCTGAAAGCTTAAATTACACTAAAGGCTTAGCAGAAAGCACATACTACAGAGCCTTAATCTATACGCAGCGTAACGATTACTACAATGCCATTGATAATTACGATAAATCAAGAAAATATTATCTGCAAATCAGTGATACTCTAGGTATCGCTAAAGTAAGTAACAGCATTGGACTTATTGAAATAAGGCGCGGCAACTATGCTGTTGGACTTAAAAACTCGCTTTCTGCAATTGACATTTTTGAAAAGCAAGACCTAAAAGATGAACTCAGCTCTGCCTACAACAATTTGGCTGAAGCTTATTTTAAGACCAATCAAATTGATAAGGCAATTGAATTCAATATTAAAGCGCTTGAGGTAAGGGAGCAAATCAATGACCGAAAAGGCATTATAGCATCCACTAAAAATATTGCAGATCTCTATTCTATGCGAAAAGAGCATCGCAAAGCCATTGAGTATTACGAAAAGGTTTTGGATATGCTTAACCCAACAAATGATAAAGACGTTCGTGGCGAAATACTTCCGAAGCTTGGTAGCGAGTACTTACTATTTAAAGAATACGATAAGGCTTCAGACTATTTGGTTGAAGGTTTAAAGTATAACAGAAGGGAAGGCAACCAAGAGGGCATTCTTCGTGCACTTAATGCCATTGGTAATTTAAATCTTCAAAAGAAAAAAGTAAGACTTGCTGAAATTCAACTTAACGAGGCTTACACTATCGCTCAAAAAATTGATAACAAAACTGAGCTATTAGAAAACTATAAGCTACATATTGCTTTAGACTCTACTCGTGGTTATTTTCAGAATGCCTTCTTCTGGCAAAATAAGTATTATGACCTAAAAGAAGAGTTAGCAGAAACCGACCAACCTTTTTTCCCGACAGATGTTGAACCTTTAGATTTAGATGACTCTAACCCAATTGAAGATGACATCAACAATTTTGAAGAAAACAGTACTGATGGCAAAAAGACTTGGCTAGACAACCCTTTGATTTTATATGGAGCTCTTGCTGCCACGGCACTATTACTTGTATTATTGTTATTCATTTTTATTAAAAACAGAAAACAAAAAGCAACCATAGCAGAACAAAAAGAAAAATTAGAACAAGAGAAAGTTAGAAATGAAGCAATCTTAGAACAAACCCATCATCTTGAGGAAGTCAACCAAGTGAAGGACAAACTCTTCTCAATAGTGTCCCATGATTTAAAGGATTCTATATCATCCATAAAGGCTTTTCTCGATTTACTTAAAGAAGACAGTATATCTAAAGAAGAGTTTAGAGAGCTAATACCTGAGTTGAGCGAAAATGCCAATAATGCGTCTTCACTCTTATTCAATTTATTAAACTGGTCTAAATCACAAATGCAAAGTTTAGAGCCAAAACCAGAATTGTTTAATATTCAGGAAGTCTTCCACACCAAAATGGCATTGGTAGAACAAAAGGTTGAAGACAAACGCATTGTGCTTATTGATGAATCTCAACGTGACTTTATTTATGCAGATAGAAGCATGGTAGAAATCGTGATTCAGAATTTAATCACTAATGCCGTTAAGTTTAGTAGAACTGGTGATGTTATTACAATTTCAAATCAAGATGTTAATGGCAAAGCACTTATTTGTGTTGAAGATACAGGTGTAGGTATTTCTAGAGAAAATATCGATAAGCTTTTTAATGCCAATAAAAACTTTACGACTGTTGGTACTAAAAACGAAAAAGGTACTGGACTCGGACTTACAATTGCCAAGGATTTAGTAGAGTTAAACAATGGAAGAATCTGGGTAGAAAGTACTGAAAATGTCGGTAGTAAGTTCTTTATAGAACTTCCAAAGGCGGCTCCAATAGCTTAGTTTATTTATCTACAGTTCTAAATAACCAGAAGCAAATCCCTACGCATAAACGTTTAGACCTTCTTAGGAAGAAACACCTCAGCCATCATACAACGCGCACTACCACCTCCACAAGTTTCAATAGTCTCTAATGAACTCGACAAAATCGGACAATGTTTTTCTATACGATTGATTTGGTCTTTTGTTAAACTCTTGTGAGCAGCTTCACTCATTACCAAATAGCGGCTTTCATTTCCACGTAGTTGTAACATATTGCCAGCAAATTGATGCATCTGTGCTTCTGTAATTGAGATTATCTCTTTACCATCTTGCTTTAAATGCTTCACTACATTTTTACGTTCTTTTTTATCATCAATACTGTCCAAACAAATCACAGCGAAATTCTCAGCCAAACACATCATTACATTGGTATGGTAAATTGGCAAACGATCACCATCTACAGTTTGGTTGGCGGTAAAAATGACTGGAGTATATTCGAAATCTTCACAGAATTCTATAAACAAATCCTCATCTGCTCGTGGTGACAACGCACAATAGGCTTTTCTGTTCACACGATCCATTAAGATACTTCCCGTGCCTTCTAAAAAAACACCTTCATCTTCTGCAGACGTGTAATCAATAATATTTTCAATTTTAAACCCTTCTTTTTCGAGTCTCATAAAGACTTCATCTCTGCGTTCACGTCTCCTATTCTCAGCAAACATTGGATATACAGCTACATCACCATTTCCATGGAAACTCACCCAGTTATTCGGAAATATAGAGTCTGGAGTATCTCTTAACTTGTCATCTTCCTCAACAATCACATTAATACCAACAGCTCTCAATTTTTCAACAAAAGCATCAAATTCCTCCTGTGTTTTCGTATTGATTTCAGCATTTTTAATATCTAAATCTTCCTGAAAATAGTTGTTGACGGCAGTTTGCTCGTTCATTCTAAAATTAACAGGACGAATCATTAATATGGTATCTGTGGTTTGTTGCATGTATTAAATTTTGAAAGTTTTGCAAAATTAGTGATTTTTCTAATCTGAATTTTATGATGTTGGCAATTTTTATACTTAAAATCTGTAAGTTTGAAGTACAATCCTATTCATCATGAAAAAACTTTTAATTCTACTATTGTTAATCACTTCTTGTTCAGAAAATAAGGAAAATAAAGTGGATAACCATACGGATATTGACTTTACCACTGTTTTTGAAAAAAGCAAAGGTTTGGAAACGGCAACCTATGACGAAACGATTCAATATTATTTGGATTTAGCGGATAGTTATTCTGAAATTTCAATCCAGGAAATTGGTGAAACCGATTCCGGAAAGCCGCTTCATATTGTTACTTTAAATATGAACGGCACTGGTGATGATTTTGAAAGCCTGAGAAAGGACAACCGAATTCTGCTTATTAATAATGGTATTCATCCTGGCGAATCTGATGGTATCGATGCTACCATGATGCTCTACAGAGACATTGTGCAAGGCAAAATTGAAGCACCAAAACGTACGATTTTAGTGACCATTCCAATCTATAATGTCGGTGGAAGTCTCAACCGAAATTCAGGTACACGCACCAACCAAAACGGACCACAAGAATATGGCTTTAGAGGTAACGCGCGTAACTATGACCTCAATCGGGATTTTATAAAGTCCGACACTAAAAACGCACGTACTTTTGCGCAGATTTTCCATTTGGTACAACCCGATGTTTTTATAGACAATCATGTGAGCAATGGTGCAGATTACCAATATATCTTAACACATTTGTTTACACAGCATAACAAACTAGGTGGGAAATTAGGAGACTACCTACACACCGAAATGATGCCACAATTAGAACAAAAATTGGAAGCCAAGGATTGGGACATCACACCTTACGTTAATGTATTTAACCGCACACCAGAATCTGGCTTCTCACAGTTTATGGATTCTCCACGCTACTCAACAGGCTACACCACATTGTTCAACACCTTGGGCATGATGGTAGAAACCCACATGCTAAAACCTTACAAGCAACGTGTGGAAGGCACTTATGAATTAATGAAAAGCATGTTGGAAATCACTGAAGAGCAAGGTGACAGAATCACCCAACTACGTGATGAGCAATTCAACACGTGGTCTGCTGGTGACATTTATCCTTTGGATTGGACTGTTGATACCACTCGAACATCAACCTTAAATTTTAAAGGTTATGAAGGTGAAATGATACCTAGTGATTTAACAGGTGCTCAACGTCTAAAATATGACCGATCAAAACCTTTTACCAAAGAGGTGCCTTATCAAAACTATTTTGTGCCAACCACAGAAGTTAGCATTCCAAAAGCTTATATCATTCCGCAAGGTTGGCATAATGTAATGGATTTATTAGAATTGAACAACGTAGCGTTTACACAGATTGAAGCCGACACCACATTAACCGTAGAATCCTACAAAATAGACCTGTACGATACCCGACGTAATGCCTACGAAGGCCATTATCCGCATTACAACACCAAAGTAAAATCCTCTGAAGAGAAAATAAGGTTTAGAAAAGGGGATTATATGGTAAGTACAGACCAAAAGGCCATACGTTACTTACTCGAAACTTTAGAACCAACGGCTCCAGATTCATTTTTTAACTGGAATTTCTTCGATACCATTTTACAACAAAAAGAAGGCTTTTCCCCTTATGTTTGGGAAGACAAGGCTAAGCAACTTTTAAGAGCAAATCCAAAACTTCAGATTGAATACAATATTAAAGTGAGCTACAATGAGGATTTTGCCAACAACTGGTTTGCGCAATTAGATTGGATACATAAGCAGAGTGGTAATTATGAAAAGGCGCATTTGCAGTATCCTGTTTATAGGATAAACTAAATCAAAACCCTAATATCAGGACAGCTATTTTCCTATTTCGTATTGGTCTTTTATTTTAAGTATTGAACTTTGTCTTCAACTCTTCAACAATCATTTCTATTTCTAAATTCTTTTCGTCCTCTTCTAGAACCAACGGAGGTGCCTGCCTAACTTCACAATTCTCAATAGTACATCGTTCACAAGTAACACCCACTTCTTGCTTAACAATATTTGAGTCTGAGAGGAAGTTGATTTTCCGCTGAAGTTGTTTGTTAATTAGCAAGCCGACACTAATACTACGATAATAATCTTCACTAAATGGATCTTTAGTGGCTGAAGATAATACCAAATACTTTCTACCTTCATTAGTATAATTTGAAATCTGAATATCGAATTGATGATCATTATCATTTGTGCTTATTTGGTTCAATACCTGCAAAGACACCCATCGCCTACAGTAATGCTCGTTACGCTCGTTAGCTCGCGGAGAATGTTGGTGTGACAAATGCAATTCTTTCTTAAGATGAAATCTACCACTATTCACTTTATGTGTGAATCGTAAAAAAAACAAATCCTGAATATTAAAGGCTTCTGGTAAAATATTGGTCAGTCTTTGATAAAATGATTCAGGCGAAGCATTAAACGCCTTTATAGCCATTAAGAACGACACCCTATCAAATACATCTTTTTCAAATATGTTCTTTAAATGATCAACAATCATTACTTTAGGAATAGTTAGAGCACCTGCAAAATAGGAGGCGTAGAAATTATTGAGCACTTGATCAAAAGTGTCAAATTTTATCCATGGAAATGTAAATAATCGCTCCTTAATTCCTAAAAAGTTATACGCTAATTCTTTTGCATAGATAAAAGCTCGTTGTCCCTCGTCAATCTCGTTAGTGAGTAATAAGGTTTTTGTTTTAGGCACATATACAGAACGCAAATTAACCAAAGCTTTGTACTTACTCAATTCATCGTGTATGATTTTATAATCATATTCTTCTACCAAAATATCTTCTAAATCCTTAGAAGAAATACGATGATTTACATCTATTTGATAAGCTTCAATAAATTTTGAAACTTGTGATTCTAAATCATCAAAATAATTGTTATTCGCTTCTTGAAAAGATCTTACAGAAGCCAAAAAGAAATTCTCGCGAGTAAAATTATAATGCTGTGCAATTTTTATAATCGTACTAATAAATGCATTTACTTTTGCTGGAGCATTAGCAACAATATCTATTAAATTGCTTTCTTTAATACCAAAAAGCTCTAAAGGAATTTCCTTAAAAATTTTAGATCGCAATAATTCTCCAATAGGAGCCAAATTTTTGTCCAATTTTAATGACACCATCTGATCGTAAGGCACATTAAGTTTTTCTGAGAGCGTAACAATTTTATCTGGTTTAGGGTATTTTTTACCATTTTCAATCTCGTTGAGATATGATTTTGATAATCCAGAAATCTTAGACAAGCCGAACAACGATAAATTCTTTTCAGTTCTTATCTGTTTTAATTTTAACCCAAAAATGAGCTTTATATAATCTTCTTCCATATATGTTTTCAAAGATAATATAATTTGCGAATAAACTAATTTTTGTGAATTTCATCATTTTAGCGAACGTTCGCTTGTTTTTTAAAAAACTTTATTCTAATATTGTATCAAAATAATTTAGATATGGAACAAACGCTGCTCAAACAAACCAAAATCATTTTTTCAAATGAGGTAAACAATTATTTTCCTGAAATATTAACCGACGAAGCTTTAGACTTTCTTATTGCACTACATGAGAAATTCAATTCAAAAAGATCGGGACTTCTAAAATCCCGAATTGAGCAACAGAAGGTTTTTGACAATGGTGAATTTCCGAAATTTCCAGCCGAAACAAAAAACATAAGAGAAAACGACTGGACAGCAGGTAAAATTCCTGCAGATTTACAAGATAGACGTGTGGAAATCACAGGACCTGTGGATAGAAAAATGGTGATTAACGCCTTAAATTCAGGCGCCAAAACTTTTATGGCAGATTTGGAAGACAGCAACGCTCCAACATGGAAAAACACTATTGAAGGTCAGCAAAATCTAAAAGATGCCAATAACAGAACCATCTCATTAACGGATTCTAAACGTAGCAAGCATTATGAGCTCAACGAAAATCCGGCTGTGTTATTGGTTAGGCCAAGAGGTTTGCACCTTGATGAAAAACATATCTTAATAAATGACGAAGTTACTTCTGGTAGTTTAGTGGATTTTGGACTTTATGTGTTTCATAATACCAAAACCCTAATGAAAAACGGAACAGCTCCGTATTTCTACCTCCCAAAATTAGAGCATTATTTAGAGGCGCGCTGGTGGAACGACGTTTTCAATTTTGCCCAAGAGTATTTGAATGTTCCAATCGGTACATTTAAAACAACCGTTTTGGTTGAAACCATAACAGCGAGTTTTCAGTTGGACGAAATCATTTATGAATTGAAAGACCATATCGTTGGTCTTAATTGCGGACGTTGGGACTATATTTTTTCATACATTAAAAAATTCAGAAACCACGATGGCTTTTTAGTGCCAAATCGCGACCAAGTAACGATGACCACACCTTTTATGGATGCCTATTCTAAACTTGTGATTCAACGTTGCCACAAACGAGGAATTCTAGCAATTGGTGGCATGGCAGCACAAATCCCGATAAAAAACAATCCAACAGCAAACGCTGAAGCTTTGGAAAAAGTAAGAAAGGATAAAGAACGTGAGGTAAAAAACGGACATGATGGCACTTGGGTGGCGCATCCTGCTTTGGTAGAGGTTGCTATGAATGAATTTAACAAACACATGCCAACTGCAAACCAACTGCACGTTACTCGTGATGATATTTCCGTTACCGAGAAAGATTTGGTGGAACTGCCAAAAGGGACCATTACCGAAGCTGGCATAAGAAAAAACATAAACGTTGGAATTCTTTATACAGAAGCTTGGTTACGTGGCCACGGAGCTGTGGCACTCTACAATTTAATGGAAGATGCTGCAACTGCAGAAATTTCCAGAACGCAAGTGTGGCAATGGCTTAAAAACGAAGCCAAGCTTGAAGATGGCAGAACATTTAATATGGGGCTTTACAAAACATTGTTTGATGATGAAATTGAAAAAATCATCACGGAAGTTGGCGAGGACAATTGCCTCAAAACACAATTTAAACTGGCATTTGAGATTTTTAATAAACTGGTAGTTTCAGAAGAATTTGTAGAATTTTTAACGCTTCCTGCGTACAAACATATATAAAAGCGATCCTGCGATTGCGGACACAATCAACAGGATCTAATTATTAATTAAATAATCATTTCAAAATTATGAAAAATTTATCACAATCCAATTACAGCTCTGCTCTGGAAACAATCCAAAATCTTAAAGCAAAATATGGCGAAACTTGGAACGCTATCAAATCTGAAAATGCTGCCAGAATGGTTGCACAAAACCGTTTTAAAACCGGTTTGGACATTGCGAGATATACAGCTGCAATTATGCGAGAAGACATGGCAGCTTACGATGCAGATTCTTCCAACTACACACAATCATTAGGTTGCTGGCATGGGTTTGTAGCGCAACAAAAAATGATTGCTGTTAAAAAACATCATAAAACAACAAGCAAAAGATACCTTTACCTTTCGGGTTGGATGGTGGCTGCACTACGCTCAGAATTTGGACCGTTACCAGACCAATCCATGCACGAAAAAACTGCTGTTTCTGGTCTCATTGCAGAAATCTATGATTTTCTGAGACAAGCTGATGCGATAGAGCTAAACGATTTATTCAGAAGACAAGAAAATGGTGAGGACGTACAGGATGAAATCGATAATTTTGAAACTCACATCGTTCCAATCATAGCAGATATTGATGCAGGTTTTGGCAATGAGGAAGCCACGTATTTATTGGCTAAAAAAATGATTCAAGCTGGTGCTTGTGCCATTCAAATTGAAAATCAGGTATCCGATGCAAAGCAGTGTGGCCACCAAGACGGTAAGGTTACCGTACCTCACGAGGATTTTGTGGCAAAATTGAATGCCATTAGATATGCCTTTTTAGAATTGGGTGTAGATGACGGGATTATCGTAGCACGAACAGATTCAGAAGGAGCAGGCTTAACACAAAAACTGCCTGTGAGCAAAACACCTGGCGATTTGGCATCCCAATATTTGGATTTTGTTGAAGCTAAAGAAATTGCTATTGAAGACGCTGATGAAAATGACGTGCTTATAAAAAGAGGCAACAAATTGGTTCGTCCAACACGTTTGCCAAATGGCTTGTATAAATTTAAGGAAGGTTCAAATATAGATCGTGTAGTTTTGGATTGTATTACCAGTCTTAAAAATGGTGCTGACTTACTTTGGATTGAAACTCCAACACCAAATGTGAAGCAAATTGCCAATATGGTAAACCGAGTTAGAGCCGTTGTTCCTAATGCAAAATTGGTATATAACAATTCACCTTCTTTTAATTGGACACTGAACTTCCGTAAGCAAGCCTATGAAGAAATGGTGGCAGAAGGAGAGAACATGACCGCTTATGACAGAAACAATTTAATGGCAGCAGAATATGATGGTACTGAGTTATGCTATCGCGCAGACCGAAAGATTAAAACATTTCAAAAGGACGGAGCAAGAGAAGCTGGGATTTTCCACCATCTAATTACACTTCCAACGTATCATACTACAGCACTTCATATGGATGATTTAACCAAAGACTATTTTGGCGATGAAGGTATGTTGGCTTATGTTAGAGGTGTTCAAAGACAGGAAATCCGAAAAGGCGTATCTTGTGTTAAGCACCAAAGAATGGCAGGCTCTGACCTTGGTGACGACCACAAAACATTTTTTGCTGGTGACAAGGCCTTGAAAGCTGGAGGTGAGAAGAACACATCCAATCAATTTAAGTTAAAGCCAGAAAACCAAAAGAAGAAGAAAAAATTAGGTGTGGTTGCCTAGATAAAATGTCAAATTAATTAATAGTAAGAGGCAAATTATTTTAATCGATAATTTGCCTTTTTTTACATTCTATATGGAAATATTGAAAGATTATAACCTTCGCAGAAATTCTAGCTTTACACCAAAACCCGAATATTAGCATAACTATTCTCCAAAGCTTCTTCGGATGCTTTTTCATCTAACCACTTTACCTTGGTAATGCCTTCGCTTTTTTCTGGTGATAGTTTGCCTTCAAAACTGGTCGTCATTTCAAACCAATAGGTGATTTTTATTTTGTGCTTGCCGTTGCGCTTAAAAATGTGATAAGTGGTTGAGAGTGGTTTAGTGATTTTCAACTCTTTAACGCCTGTCTCTTCTTCCACTTCCCGTATTGCAGTCTCTTCAATGGATTCCTTTCGCTCTGCTTTTCCTTTTGGTAAATCCCATTTATCGTTTCGGTAAATAAAAAGAACTTCGTTTTTATCATTGTAAACCTTTCCTCCACCTGCAACAACGTTTGGCAATAGCTTCAAAAACTTTTTTAAAAGCTTATCAGGGTTTTTATGGATAAGGTGTACAGCGTTTAAGTCGGTATTGTTAAGGGTTTTAATCACCTTGCCAATATTTACCGATTTCAACAAAAAATTCTTAAAGTCGGTTTCTTGCTTAATTTCTGTAGTTAATATTATAGGCTTATCACCTACATAAATAGTGTGCATGGATTTGGTCCGTTATTACTTTCTACTTGTAAAAATATTATTTTTTAGCGTAATCGCTTAGTATCAAAAATTAATTTACAATTAAAAAATATAATACTTGCAAAAATCATTAATTTTGCGCCATGATTTTTAATAAAGAAACCGCTAAAAAAACCGCAGAAGTTTTATTGCAGATTAATGCTATAAAACTACAGCCCAATGATCCTTTTACCTGGGCATCTGGATGGAAGTCACCCATTTACTGCGATAACAGAATCGTTTTATCCTATCCTCTTATTAGAAACTACATAAGAGAAACTATGGCTCGAGAAATTGAGGATCTGTATGGTAAGCCAGATGTTATTGCAGGTGTAGCAACAGGAGCAATTGGTATTGGTGCGTTAGTGGCAGACTATCTCAACCTTCCGTTTGTTTACGTAAGACCAGAAGCTAAAAAGCATGGTCGCCAAAATCAAGTTGAGGGTTACCTTGATAAAGGGCAAACCGTTGTAGTGGTTGAGGATTTAATCAGTACAGGAAAAAGTAGCCTAAATGCAGTAGCAGCGCTTAACGAAGCAGAAGTGAATGTAAAAGGAATGGTGGCAATTTTTTCTTATGGTTTTGATGTGGCAAAGAAAAATTTTGAAGACGCCAATGTAGAATTACATACGCTGGGCAATTATGAAAATCTGTTAGAACAAGCCCTAGACACGCGTTACATCACCCAAAAACAACAAGACATTTTAGCGCAATGGAATGCCAATCCTAGCGAGTGGAACGCTAATTGATATATTATCGCTGAGTCGTGTAATTTTTGATTCGTTCAATTTTATTAAAAAAAAGGTAAAACGGCATCAATTTAACGCACAAACAAATAAACAACTTAACATTCTTAAACATGAATTTAGAATCGCCAAAAGTAACCTTAGATAAGTCTCCTGAAGAAACGTTCAACTTTTTGTCTGACGTAAAAAATTTCGAAAGCTTAATGCCAGAAAACATCAGTAAATTTGAAGTTTTGGAAGACGACAAATTTCTCTTCGCCCTAAAAGGAATGCCAGAGATTATCCTTAAAAAAAAGGAAGCTGTTCCTTATAATAAAATTGTTTTAGGTGCTGCCGGCGGAAAATTGGATTTTTCATTAACAGCAGACATTACAAGAGCTGAACAAGATAAAAGCGATGTTCAATTATCATTTAATGGTGAATTTAATGCCATGATGGCCATGATGATAAAGGGACCAATCAGCAAGTTTATTGAAACTCTTGTCACCAATATGAAAACTGCTATTTAGTAAAGCAGTGTCAGCTCCTTTAGATCAAAGGTTTTTATAATTTCATCTTCTGTCCAAACTTTTAGTTTTCCAGATTTGCTAACTCCTTTTATAATGCCAGAGAAGGTTTCGTCCTTTGAAGTGCTAAAGGTTGACGGCTTATCTTTTCTGAATAGCAATGCTTCATATTCAGACTTTAATTGCTCGAATTGTTGAGATTCCAAAAGTTTAAAATAAAATTGAAGCTCCTTTAAAATTTTTGATAAAACTTCGTCTTTATTGTAGAGAACTCCAGTTAATAAGCTCATTGATGAAGCTTGTGGTAAGTTGTCAAAAAACTTCTGGTTGACGTTCAGTCCAAAACCAATGACAGACCCTTGAAACTTGTTATGTTTAATGACGTTTTCTATCAGAATCCCACATATTTTTTTATCTGCTGACAAAATGTCGTTAGGCCATTTAATACTAATTTTAGGGATTTGAAAGGTTTTAAGCACCTTACAAATCGCCAATGAAACCACCATACTAATGTAAAACTGATTGCTAACCTTAAACCCTATCATTTTCTTAAACACACTAGCTGTAAGGTTTTTACCGTTTTCCGTTTGCCATATTGTACCCATTTGCCCTCGTCCTTCAGTCTGGTGCTCCGCGACTACAACCGTGTAATCCTTAGGCAGAGCAACCGATGCCATAGCCTTTAGATGCGAGTTTGTTGAGTCAATGGCATCAAGTTTGATAATATACATTTAAACAGCGTTTTATTTTATAGTTTTCTTATGACAAATAGGGCTTACAAGAACTAAAAAAATAATAACTTTGCATAAATTTAATTCAATTTAATGACGAAAGAAAAAACCAGTGCAGACCAACTCATTACAACAATCATTGGAGGAATAGAAGAGGTTAAAGGAAAAGAAATTACAATTTTAGATTTAAGAGATATTGAAAATACGGTTTGCGATTATTTTATAGTTTGTGAAGGTACTTCTAATACACAAGTAAACGCTATCGTCAACTCCATACAAAAACAAGTTAGTAAAACCCTTAAGGATAAACCTTGGCATATTGAAGGTACAGATAATGCCGAGTGGGTTTTAATGGACTATGTTAATGTGGTTGTACATGTGTTTCAAAAGCATATTAGAGAGTACTATGACATTGAAAGTCTTTGGGGAGACGCTAAAATGACGCAAATAGAAACAAGTTACTAAATTAAACAGATGACCGCATTTGCGGAAACAAGATGGCAAAAGACAATAAAAATCCAAATAAAAAACCTAAAGTAAATCCGTATTGGATATATGGCGTTATCATTGCTGTGTTCTTATCCATACAATTATTTTCTGGCGGTTTTGGCGGTTCTACAGGAATACAAACCACTCCTTCTCAATTCTTACAATACCTAGAGAATGGTGATGTTGAAAAAGTTGAAATAGTAAATAAACGAGAAGCAAGAGTTTACTTAACCAAAGAAGCACAAGAGCAAGAAGTACATAAAAAATCGAAGCCAAAATCCATTTTGCCTTCAATGACTCCTGTCCCAAACTACAAATTTGAGTTTGGTGATCTTCAAAATTTTGAGAAAGATATACGTGAGATTAAGGAACAGAATAATTTAGATACTGAGGTTAAGTATGAAACCGAACAAAATGTTTGGGGAGATTTCTTATTGACCTTACTACCATTTATTTTAATAATTGGTGTTTGGATCTTCATTATGCGTCGTATGTCCTCTGGTGGCGGAGGTGGTGCTGGTGGACAGATTTTCAATATTGGAAAATCTAAAGCCAAGCTATTCGATGAAAAATCAGATACTAAAACATCATTTAAGGATGTTGCTGGTTTAGAAGGGGCAAAAGAGGAAGTTCAGGAAATTGTTGATTTCTTAAAATTCCCAGAAAAATATACAGCTTTAGGTGGTAAAATACCAAAAGGAGCATTGCTTGTAGGACCTCCAGGAACTGGTAAAACCTTATTAGCAAAAGCTGTAGCAGGTGAAGCCAAAGTACCATTCTTCTCTTTATCAGGTTCTGACTTTGTGGAGATGTTTGTAGGTGTAGGTGCATCTCGTGTAAGAGATTTATTTAAACAAGCGAAGGAAAAATCACCTTCTATAATATTCATTGACGAAATTGATGCTATTGGTAGAGCTAGAGGTAAAAACAACTTTTCTGGTTCTAACGATGAACGTGAAAACACCTTGAATCAGCTATTAACCGAAATGGATGGTTTTGGTACAAACACCAATGTTATTGTACTTGCCGCAACCAATAGAGCTGATGTATTAGATAGTGCCTTAATGCGTGCTGGTCGTTTTGATAGACAGATTTATGTAGATCTACCAGATGTAAGAGAGCGTAAAGAAATTTTTGAGGTTCACTTACGTCCACTTAAAAAAGAAGAAACTTTAGACATTGACTTCTTGGCAAAACAAACTCCAGGTTTTTCTGGTGCTGATATCGCCAATGTTTGTAATGAAGCCGCTTTGATTGCCGCTAGAAAGGGCAAAAAAGCAGTTAACAAACAAGATTTCTTGGATGCTGTTGATAGAATTATCGGTGGTTTAGAGAAGAAGAACAAAATTATAACTCCAGACGAAAAACGTGCAGTTGCATTCCATGAAGCTGGTCATGCTACAGTAAGTTGGATGTTAGAGCATGCTGCTCCTTTGGTAAAAGTAACCATTGTTCCTAGAGGGCGTTCCCTTGGAGCTGCTTGGTATTTACCTGAAGAACGCTTAATTGTTCGCCCTGAGCAAATGTTAGACGAAATGTGTGCTGCTTTAGGTGGTAGAGCTGCTGAGAAAGTTATTTTTGACAAAATCTCTACTGGTGCATTAAGCGATTTAGAAAAAGTAACCAAACAAGCTAGAGCTATGGTTACTATATATGGTCTTAGTGACAAGGTTGGAAACCTAACCTATTATGACTCATCTGGTCAATCTGAATATGGATTCACAAAACCTTACAGTGAACAAACAGCAGAACTTATTGATAAAGAGATTTCAGATATCATAGAAGAGCAGTACGAACGTGCTATAAAGCTCTTAGAAGCAAATAAAGATAAGCTTACCGAACTTGCTGAAGTTCTTCTAGATAAAGAGGTGATATTCAAGGATAACCTCGAAAAAATCTTCGGAAAACGTGCTTTTGATAAGGAAGAAACGATTATAGAAGAAGAAGAGTAATAGCTCTACAGACTTATAAAAAACTTAAATTGACTTAATGTTAGTTTAAGTTTTTTTATATTTGATAAATGCACTAATTACAAGATTAATAGCAACAATTGAATGAGCTTATTTCGTAAACTCTTCGGAAAAAAATCTGATCAGTCCGAAGAACAAATACCAAATCAAGAGCGTGGCAAATATATGCCTGAAGTTAAGTTGCCTGCTGATGAACGTTTTACCATAAACTTTAAAGCAAACGGCGGAAAATTCTTGTATTGCGAAAACATGAAAGAAGTAAAGGATAGCTTCAATTCTATTTTGGATGAAAACCAATGGCACAATGACAAGGTTTTTCTAATTGATGAGCGTTTGTCATCTTTGTTTAAGGACTTTAATCTTAATGCTACTAAGAAGGTTTCTGAAAGTTCTTATTTCTTATCTACCTGTGAGTATCTTATTTCAGATGATGGTTCGTTGTTAATTTCTTCAAATCAAATTGCTGAGAAAAAGCTTAAAGAATTACCTGAGCACTTTATTATTTATGCGACCACAAGTCAGTTTGTAGAAAATATTGGTGAGGGTTTAAAAGGTATAAAGGAAAAAAGCAAAACTTCTATTCCTACAAATATCACAACGATAAAGCATTTTAAAACTGCCGATGATAAAGACTTTCTTACTTATGGTAGTAGTGCTAAGGATCTATACCTGATATTATTAGAAGATTTATAATGAAAGAACTATCCATTAGAGCTATTTCTGGTGCTATATATGTTTTATTACTTATTGGGTCACTATATTTTCAGACAGGACTCATCATTCTACTCGCAGTTTTCGGTATATTAAGTTTAGTAGAGTTTAGTAAATTGATTAAACTAAACGCCTATGTTCAATATATCATATTCATATTCCTGTATTTTCTGTTTTGGTATATCTGTGTGTATCAAACTGATTTTGTAGGGAGCGGTGAAGCCATCAATATTTTACTTGTAGTGACTATATTTGTTAACCTCATACTTTTAAAAGACTTATTCACCTTTAAGAAAATACCTCTTTTTGAGACCAAGCGCTACATTACTACTACGTTTTACTTAAGTAGTGGTTTTATTTTTATGCTGCTGATTGCCAACTTTCAAAATGTCTTTACGCCATTATTGTTATTGGGTGCATTCATTTTAGTTTGGGTAAATGATAGTGCCGCTTACTTAATTGGTAAAAATTTTGGAAAGCAGAAACTGTTTCCAAGAATCTCCCCAAAAAAGACCGTTGAAGGATTTTTAGGAGGACTATTTTTTGCTTGCATAGCAAGTTATTTTATAGCACTATATACTGAGGCTCTAAATTCCACACATTGGTTGGTCCTAGCGATAATAGTTAGTGTTTTTGGTACGTTTGGTGATTTAATTGAATCTAAGTTTAAACGTCAGGCTGGAGTTAAGGACAGTGGAGTGATTATGCCAGGACATGGTGGACTCATGGATCGCTTAGATAGTCTTATCTTTGCATCGCCATTTATCTATTTATTTTTAAGAATTGTAAGTTATGTTTCATAAAGAAGGTCATAAAATAATATTTTTCACACTTGTAATCGTCGTTGGTTCATTTTTTTTGATTGATGAATTCATTACAAACGAATGGTTGAGAACGGGTTTAATGATTGCCATCCTGATATTCTTTATTTTAATTCTTCAATTTTTTAGAAACCCTAAACGACATACACATGCTGATGAAAAACACGCTTTATCACCAGTAGATGGAAAAGTTGTGGTTATTGAAGAGGTAATGGAGAATGAAGTTTTTAAGGACAAGCGCATACAAGTGTCTGTTTTTATGTCGCCTATTAATGTTCACGTTACTAGATATCCAATCAGCGGAAATATCACTTATAGCAAGTATCATCCAGGAAAGTATTTAGTTGCTTGGCACCCTAAGGCAAGTGAAGAAAATGAACGTACAACTGTGGTTGTAGAGAACGATGGATTTGGTAAAGTGCTTTACAGGCAAATTGCTGGAGCAATGGCAAAGCGCATTGTAAATTATGCCATAAAAGATTCTACTGCTATTCAAGGGGCGGATTCAGGGTTTATAAAGTTTGGGTCTAGAGTAGATTTATTTTTACCTTTAGATGCTAAGATAAAGGTAAAACTCAACCAAAAAGTACGAGGAGGAGAAAGTATCATTGCAGAAATGAAATGACATCAGAAGAATTAAATATAGAATTTGAAGCAGCTGTAGAGCGTATCAATGCTCATACAGAACCTTTTCCTGCAGATTTTTTACTTCGTCTGTATGCCTATTATAAAAAAGCTACTAATGATTATGGAAGACCTAGTAGTCGTAAACCCATAATAAATGCCTTTAAGACCAATGCATTATTTCAAGTACAAGATATTACTGAAGATGAGGCCAAACAAGAGTATATAGATCTTGTTAATAATTACTTTTTGTATAGAAAGTAAATCTAATCTCTTATTAAAGGTAACGTTGAACAACGCAACAAGCCCTCTTGCTTAGCGATTTCAGCATAAGGGACTTCCTCAACCGTGAAGCCATTATCTCTTAGCCAAGTATTAAGTCGTGTAAAATTTCTTTCAGAAATTACCACATCTTCCGAAATGGAGAATACATTACTGTTCATATTGTACATTTCTTCTTTTGTGATTTCGAATACGTTTTCTTTTCCGAAAAAATTAACCAACCACTCATACTCGCTTTCTACTAAAAATCCGTTTTTATGAAGTATTGCTTTATCCTTTCCTATGGGCTGGAAACAACAATCTAAATGCAATGCATTTTCTTTTGCATTAGTATTGGATTTTCTTAACTCAAAAGCTTTTACAGTTTTATGAGGAAACAATTCTTGAATAGCCTTAACTGCTTCAATATTAGTACGAGCTGTGATATAATCCGGATAATCGGCACCTGTATAAGTGCCAATAAAAATATAGTCGTTCCAAGGCATAACATCTCCTCCTTCAACATGGCACTCTTCTGGTAGGATAATAACTTTATCCTTATCAATCTGCTCTATAACATGTTGAATGGCTTGATACTCTCCTTCTCGATCCGGTAAAATATTAGCCTTAATAAATTTGTCTTCTATAACAAAAGCAATATCCCTTGAAAATATTTGGTTATAATCTTCAATTACTTTTGGTCTGTAAACCTTAACGTTATATTTTTCAAAAACTTTAGCTACGGCTTCCATTTCTTTGACCATATCAGCTTCTTTGGGATAAGTCCCTGCTTTTATATGTTCAACTGATTTTGGGTCGTAAGCTTCTTCTATTGATGGAACTGGACCAACGCTTTTGGCTGTCCCTAAAACAACAGCTCTAAGTCTTGAAGTCTCGTTTTGTATATTCAATTTCATAGGTAACGAAAATACAAAAAGCTCCATAAATATATGAAGCTTCTTATTATTCTTAATCCAGGAATTTATCTTTTATCGATAGACTTAAACTCTCTAGAGGTTTCACCAATATACAATTGTCTTGGGCGACCAATCGGTTCGTTTCGCATGCGCATTTCGCGCCACTGAGCTATCCATCCTGGAAGTCGGCCAAGTGCAAACATCACGGTAAACATCTCTACTGGGATTCCCATTGCTCTGTATATAATACCAGAATAGAAATCTACATTAGGATATAGTTTTCTGTCCACAAAGTACGGGTCCTTTAATGCTTCTTGCTCAAGACCTTTGGCAATATCCAAAATAGGGTCCTCAACACCTAAATCTCCCAATACCTCATCTGCAGCCACTTTAATAATTTTGGCTCTTGGATCGAAGTTTTTATACACACGGTGACCAAAGCCCATTAAACGGAAAGGATCGTTTTTGTCCTTAGCCTTAGCCATATATTTCTTAGTATCACCACCATCTTCTTTAATGGCTTCAAGCATTTCTAATACCGCTTGGTTTGCTCCACCATGTAATGGTCCCCAAAGTGCCGATATACCTGAAGCAAGAGATACAAATAAACCTGCATGAGATGAACCTGCTATTCTTACAGTAGATGTAGAACAATTTTGCTCATGGTCTGCGTGAAGTATTAACAATTTATCCAACGCATTCACCAAAATAGGATTTTGCTCATATTCACTATTTGGGCTCTTAAACATCATTTTAAGAACATTCTCCACATAACCCAAATTTTTGTCACCATAGTCTAATGGTAAGCCTTGCTTTTTACGCATGGTCCATGCCACAAGTATTGGAAATTTTGCCAATATCCTCACAATGGCATTGTACATCGCCTCCTCTGATTTTACATCAACCGAAGACGGGTAAAATGCAGTCAATGCACTTGTTAATGATGATAATACTCCCATTGGGTGAGCCGACTTTGGAAATGCATCCAAAATCTTTTTAATATCATCATCTACAACAGATCTTTCCTTTATGTCAGCTTCGAATTTGTTTAATTGCTCATGGGTAGGTAATTCACCAAAAATCAAAAGATAAGCCACTTCTAAGAAATCTGCTTTTTCAGCGAGTTCTTCAATAGAATACCCTCTATACCTTAAAATACCTTTTTCACCATCTAAAAACGTAATGGCGCTTTCGCAACTTCCTGTGTTTTTATAACCAGGGTCTATAGTAATAACACCTCCTGTTGCATTTCTTAAGGTTTTAATATCAATGGCAACTTCGTTTTCTGTACCAACTTTAATTGGAAATTCGTACTTGTCACCATTAATTTCTAAGGTCGCTTTATCTGACATATGTAGTTGTGTATTTTGTAATTTTTAAAGGATTGTAAAATTACGAAATATCAAGTGATTTTGGAAGTAGAATTATAATCGTTTTAACAATTGAAGTATTTGGTTTTTCTATAGAAAACAAAAGCGATTATCTTTTGGGATAATCGCTTTTTAAAATAAGTATTTCTCAATAATTTCCTTTATACAAATCAAATATGAACTTTATAAGATTCAACGGTTTTATTTTTTGATTACACGTTTAGTAATACGTCCTGAAGAAGAAGTGATTTCTATAAAATATACTCCACTTTCATATTGACTGACCTTAATTGAAGCCTCATTTTTATCAAATACTTTTTGAAATGTTAGTCGTCCGTGTATATCATATATTCTAAGTAACTCGATAACTGATTTACTCTTAACTTCAACAACATCACTAATTGGATTTGGAAAAATATTTATAGTACTATTTAGACTAACATCATCAATTGACAAAGCTTGAAAATTTGTCTGAGCAATATTGGTAATAATTGGAAAATTATAATCAAAGTAAATTTCGGCTTGTTGTTCAACATCGTCACCTACCGTTAGCGTATCTAAGGTTTTTATTTTAAAAACCACATTACCAGTTTCTGTTGGAGCTAGATTAATATTATCAAATATAAACTCTACTCTATTCTCAGTAATTCTTGTATACATATTATGAGATGAATTCAATATCTGTAAAGTGTTTAAATCATATTGTGTTTCATCAATGTCATCTCTAACGACTACAAATGTGGCAGGAGCAGTACCTGTATTTTCAAATCTTATATTATAGTGTAGATACTCACCTATTTTATCTGGAGACACTATATTACCTTCTAGACAGATGATATCATTTGGATCGTATGAACCTACTACAACCTGTTCTAAAGTAAATGTATTATCTTCTGAATTTTCATCACCAGAAACTGGATTAATTGCAGCCGTAAAATTTAAGATATCATCAATGTTAACAGCTGGTGTTTCCATTGGTGAGTTAGCATTTAAAACAACTTCTATAACTCTACTTTCAAACGGGTTTAAATCTACATATTCCCATGAGAGATTTCCAGAATTTTGAATTGATGGGACCTCTGATGTTGATACATAATCTAAAACACCGTCATCATAAGAAAAATCAATACTGCCTGAGAGAACTTGATTCCCTTTATTTTTATATACCAATTGATAGTAAGCATCAAAACCCGGTTGTGCAGGTATCGTTGGTACAATAACGATTTCTAAATCATTATGGATACCATTTGCAGTAACGCAGAAATCTTGATTGATTGTATTATTTAGATCAGTAAAATCAATGATTGTATTTAACGGGTCAACATTAAAAAAATCAGGATTTTCAAATTCTGGTATTAGTTCATGATTTCCTATATCAGTATAAAATGTATAATCTCCAGATTGATTTGAAAACGCAGAACCTGAAGTTGTACCATCATCTATCAGTACTCTTAAATTTGGGAAATTATAATCTGAGGTATCACAACTATTATTATCTGCATCAAAAATAATATCACCTGAAATAGTATTATACTCCCCACCTGGTGAAAATGAACAATAACTACTTATAGGCCCTTGATAATTTGTAAGTTCTTGAAGCGCTAAAATCTCTTCCTCGTCGGCACAAATAAACTCAATAGGATTGTTCTCAACGTTTAATTCATTAAATGAAATTGCACTCTCATCAAATGAAAACCCACCATTTTTTATATTAATATTCGTTATTTGATTATTATCACATCTCCACCATATCAATTCACCGTTATTACTTAAATCTAATTCTGTCAGCTGATTATTACTACAACTTAAGCTCTCCAAATTAGGATTTTGAGATAAATCAAGATTTATGAGATTATTGTTACGACAGTCTAAATACTCGAGATTAGGGTTTTGAGATAAATCAAGAGTTGTTAGATCGTTATTACGGCAATCTAAACTTACCAGATTAATGTTTTGAGAAATGTCTAAGGCCGTAAAATCATTCCCTACAATTGATAATTGATTCAAATTTATATTTTGAGTTATATCAAGAGCTATGAGATTATCATTTCCGCTTACACTTAAACTCTCCAAATTAGTATTTTGGCTTACATCGAGAGTCGTTAGATCATTGATACCAACCCATAATACTTCTAAATTAACATTGTGAGTCACGTCAAGGGTTGTGAGATTATAATTGCTATTAATAATTAATGTTTTCAAATCGAGGTTTTGACTAACATCAATAGTTGTTAGATTATTAAACCAACCATTTAAATACTCCAAATTGAGATTTTGTGAAATATCCATATAGCCAATCTCATTAGAACCAAATCGTAATGTTTTTAAATTGATGTTATGCAATACATTGAGGGTTGTGAGGTCATTCCTTTCACAGTTTAAATATTCAAGGTTTATATTCTGAGTAACATCTAAATTGCTTAACTCATTAAAATAAAGATCTAAAGTTATTAGATTATTATTTTGAGATACATCTATATCCGTTAATTGGTTTCTTGATACATTTAAATATGTTAGGTTTGGATTTTGGGATATATCAATTACCGATAGATAATTGTCCCTGCATTGTAAGTATTCTAAATTAACAAACGCTTGAATACCTGTTAAGTCTGTTATATTTTCGTATTGAACATCTAATTTAAAAATACTTAGTGCCTCTGAAACTTCTATCTCACCATTGTTATTAATATCTATGGCTACGCTATTATCATTAGAATCTAAAGCTATATCATTCCAAGGGGCAGATTGTAGTAATTTTGCTTTAAAATTTGGGTCAGGAATATCTACAATTTGGGCTTCGATATTTCCTAAATTAAAAACGCAAAAGAAAAGGAGTAAAAGTGATTTCATAGTTGATAGTTTATAGTATAGATGCTATTAAATGAAAATGGTTGCGTCAAAAATCAATTTAATTTAAGAATTTTTTAACAAATCTTATGTTTAACAGTTTACTAAATATCGAATTTGTTACCTATAAAAAAGCCTATTCAATTAAATGAATAGGCTTCTCCAAGTATATTTTATAGATTATTATTTCACCTTAAACGCATTTTCTTGCGGAAAATAAGCTACATCACCTAATTCTTCCTCAATACGTAATAACTGATTGTATTTCGCCATACGGTCACTACGCGATGCAGAACCTGTTTTAATCTGTCCTGTATTTAATGCTACTGCCAAATCTGCAATGGTATTGTCTTCTGTTTCACCAGATCTATGCGACATTACAGATGTATAGCCTGCGTTATGTGCCATATTCACTGCCGAAATGGTTTCAGTCAATGTACCTATTTGATTTACTTTAATTAATATGGAATTAGCTATGCCATTTTCAATACCTCGCGATAAACGCTCTACATTTGTCACGAACAAATCATCACCAACCAATTGTACTTTGTCCCCAATTTTATCGGTCAATAACTTCCAACCGTCCCAATCATTTTCATCCATACCATCTTCAATTGATATAATTGGATATTTTGAAGCAAGTTCAGCTAAGTACTCAGCTTGTTCTGCTGATGTTCTTACTTTACCTGAGTCTCCTTCAAATTTAGTATAGTCATATTTTCCATCTACAAAAAACTCAGCTGCCGCACAGTCTAGTGCAATTTTAATATCGTCGCCAAAGGTGTATCCTGCTTTTTCAACAGCAACTTTAATGGAATCCAAGGCATCTTCTGTTCCTCCTTCTAAGTTTGGTGCAAAACCTCCTTCGTCTCCAACAGCAGTACTTAGACCTCTATCATGCAATACTTTTTTAAGGTTATGGAAAATCTCTGTTCCCATCTGCATAGCATGTGTAAAGTTTTTTGCTTTAACAGGCATAACCATAAATTCTTGAAACGCAATTGGCGCATCACTATGTGAACCTCCATTGATAATGTTCATCATTGGTAACGGTAAGGTATTTGCCGAAACACCGCCAACATATCTATATAATGGCATATTTAGTTCATTTGCTGCTGCTTTGGCAACCGCTAATGATACTCCCAAAATAGCGTTGGCGCCCAAAATAGATTTGTTTGGTGTACCATCTAATTTTATCATTAGATTATCTATGGCATTTTGCTCAAACACAGAAACTCCCATAAGTTCTTGAGCTAGAATCGTATTAACATTTTCTACAGCTTTAGACACGCCTTTGCCCATATAAGCATCGCCTCCATCTCTTAATTCAACAGCTTCATGTTCACCTGTAGAAGCACCAGAAGGTACTGCTGCACGTCCCATATTTCCATTTTCAGTTACAACATCTACCTCTACGGTTGGGTTTCCTCTTGAATCTAAAATTTGTCTTGCGTGTACATTAATTATAATGCTCATTATGTTTGGTTTAAGTTATTTTAATTTTGAAAATCAAATTTACAAAATAGTTGACCTAATTAATATCTCTAGATATTAGAATTGCATTAAATCTTAACTATAATGTTTTCGTAAAACAAAATTGGCAATGAACTTTAGGTTTCATTGCCAATTTGATATTAGTTATTTTTTATATTTTCAATAAACTGATCAAATAAATACCCTGAATCATTTGGACCAGGGCTTGCTTCTGGGTGGTATTGTACTGAGAAACAGTTTTTGTCTTTTATCTTAATACCTGCTACTGTATCATCATTTAGATGTACATGCGTAATTTCTACATCACTATTAGCTTCTGTTTCTTCTCTGTTGATAGCAAAACCATGGTTCTGAGACGTAATTTCACCTTTACCGGTTATTAGGTTTTTAACCGGATGATTAATACCTCTATGGCCATTATGCATTTTATAGGTTGAAATACCATTTGCCAAAGCTATAACCTGATGTCCTAAACAGATACCAAACAAAGGTTTGTTTTTAGATATAATTTCCTTTGCCACAGCTTGAGCCTCGACCAACGGCTCTGGATCACCAGGTCCATTTGATAAGAAATAACCATCTGGATTAAACCCTTCTAAATCTTCAAACTTTGAATTGTAAGGAAACACTTTGATATACGCATCTCGCTTAGCTAAATTCCTAAGGATATTCTTTTTTATACCAATATCTAAAGCAGCTATTTTGTAGGTTGCATTTTCATCTCCAAAATAATAAGGCTCCTTCGTAGATACCTTAGAAGCTAATTCTAAACCTTCCATTTCTGGCTGCTCAGCCAATTGTTTCTTTAGACCTTCAATATTATCCACCTCTGTAGAAATAACAGCATTCATTGCGCCATGATCTCTAATATAACTTACCAAAGCTCTTGTATCGACATCTGCAATGGCTAAAGTATTATGCTTCTCAAAGTAATCTTCTAATGCGGCATCACCTGCAGGTCTCGAATATTCAAAACTGAAATTTTTACAAATCAATCCAGCAATTTTTACTGTATCCGATTCATTCTCATCTTCTTTAGTACCATAATTACCAATATGGGCATTTGTGGTGACCATTAACTGCCCATAATAAGAAGGGTCAGTGAAAATTTCCTGATAACCTGTAGTACCAGTATTAAAACATACTTCACCAAATGCCGTACCTTCTTTTCCTATGGATTTTCCGTAGAAAATTGTGCCATCAGCTAATAGAATAAGGGCTTTTTTTCTTTGTGTATATTTCATGTGTTGTATTATTGTTTTTTAAGCTATGCCTTGTTTTAGTCTCTTCTATTAATTGCACTTAGACTACACTCAGTGCAACGCAAAATTCCAAAAAAAAAGGATAAACTTAAAAAGTTTATCCTCTATATTTATTAATCGTTATCAACACTCGATTATTCTTCTTCGTTAGTAGCTTTAGTTTCTACTGGTGGAACAGCAGCAGTGCTCTTCTTACCACCTCTTCTTCTACTTCTACGTGTTTTCTTCTCAGGCTTACCAGCAGTATAGATATCGTTGTAATCTACCAACTCTATCATTGCCATATCAGCGTTATCACCTAATCGATTTCCTAATTTGATGATACGTGTATAGCCTCCTGGACGATCAGCTACTTTTGCAGCAACATCTCTAAACAATTCAGCAACAGCCTCTTTTTGTTTTAATCTAGACATCACAATTCTTCTATTGTGAGTAGTGTCTTCTTTAGATTTAGTAATTAAAGGCTCCACAAACTGTTTTAAAGCTTTAGCTTTAGCAGTTGTTGTGTTAATACGCTTGTGCTCAATTAAAGAACAAGCCATATTGGCTAACATTGCTCTTCTGTGTGCAGTCTTTCTACCTAAGTGGTTGAATTTTTTTCCGTGTCTCATGACATTTGTTTTATCATCTTGCTACCAAACTCTTTATTCGAGGAGCAAAATATGATTAATTATTAATTTTTGATTTACGATGTTAGATTTACGAATGAGTTTTAAAAAATCGTCATTCGTAAATCAGCAATCGTCAATCCTTAGTCTTTATCTAATTTATATTTGCTTAAATCCATCCCGAAGTTAAGACCCTTTACATTCACTAATTCTTCTAGCTCAGTTAAAGACTTCTTACCAAAGTTTCTGAATTTCATTAAATCATTTTTGTTGAACGATACTAAGTCACCTAGAGTATCTACTTCTGCTGCTTTTAAACAGTTTAATGCACGTACAGAAAGATCCATATCCACCAATTTGGTTTTCAATAGTTGTCTCATGTGAAGTGATTCTTCATCATAAGTTTCAGTTTGTGCTATTTCATCAGCTTCAAGAGTAATACGCTCATCAGAGAATAACATGAAGTGGTGAATTAATATCTTAGCTGCTTCAGTTAAAGCATCCTTTGGATGAATAGATCCATCAGTTTGGATTTCGAAAATTAACTTTTCATAATCCGTTTTTTGCTCAACACGGAAGTTTTCGATACTGTATTTTACATTCTTTATTGGAGTGTAAATAGAATCCGTAAAGATGGTTCCGATTGGTGCAGAAGCTTTTTTGTTTTCTTCAGCAGGAACATATCCTCTACCTTTCTCGATAGTTAATTCCATATTGATGTTTACTTTTGGATCTAAGTTACAGATTACTAAATCTGTATTTAATACTTGGAAACCAGAAATAAACTTTTGAAAATCACCAGCAGTGATTTGCTCTTGACCTGAAATTGAAATTGTAACTGTTTCGTTATCGACTTCATCAATCTGACGCTTAAAGTTAACTTGCTTTAAGTTTAAGATCATTTCAGTAACATCCTCAACTACACCAGAAATTGTAGAAAACTCGTGATCTACACCCTCGATTCTCACTGAAGTGATTGCAAAACCTTCTAATGATGATAATAAAACTCTTCTAAGAGCATTACCTACTGTTAATCCGTATCCTGGTTCTAGTGGTCTGAATTCGAATTTACCTTCGAAATCAGTAGAATCAATCATGATTACTTTATCAGGCTTCTGAAAATTTAATATTGCCATTTTTTTCTTCGTTTTAATTGTTATTTAGTTGCGCGGTCTAAAAGTTTGAAGAAGACCAATAAACCCTTTGGCTAAATCCCAATATGATTAATTTATTATTTAGAGTAAAGTTCAACGATGAATTGCTCGTTGATTTGTTCTGGAATTTGGATTCTAGCAGGAACAGAAACATAAGTTCCTTCCATTTTGTCCTTATTCCAAGTAATCCATTCGTAAACATTGCTAGAATTAGCTAATGAATTTTGAATAGCTTCTAATGATTTAGATTTTTCTCTAACACCAACAACATCTCCAGCTTTTAATTGGTAAGAAGGAATGTTTACCTTTTCACCATTTACAGTAATGTGTCTGTGAGAAACTAATTGTCTAGCACCACTTCTTGTTGGAGCAATACCCATTCTGAAAACAACATTGTCTAAACGCGATTCACATAATTGTAGTAATACCTCACCTGTGATACCTTGAGCAGCAGTTGCTCTTTTAAACATGTTTCTGAATTGACGCTCTAAAATACCGTAAGTATATTTTGCTTTTTGCTTCTCCATTAACTGGATAGCATATTCAGATTTTTTTCCACGACGACGGTTGTTTCCGTGCTGTCCTGGAGGATAGTTTCTTTTTTCGAATGCTTTATCTTCTCCGAAGATAGCTTGCCCGAATTTACGAGCGATTTTAGTTTTAGGACCAGTATATCTTGCCATTTTTAATTTGTTTTGAGAGTGTTTAGTGAATTAAGGTCTTAATCTTATCCTTCAAAAAACGTTTGTCTCTCGTTGATACTTGTTAATAAATTCGATTTTTTCAGTTTGCAAATTTACGTATAAAAAAATTAATATCAACCGAATAAACGACTGATATTAATCTTCTTAATGGTGTAAATTATACACGACGTCTTTTTGGTGGACGACAACCGTTGTGCGGCATTGGAGTAACATCGATGATCTCAGTTACTTCTATACCTGAGTTATGAATAGATCTGATAGCAGATTCTCTACCGTTACCAGGACCTTTTACATATACTTTCACTTTCTTTAAACCAGCTTCTTTAGCTACACCTGCAGCATCTTCTGCAGCTAATTGCGCTGCATAAGGAGTATTCTTTTTAGAACCTCTAAAGCCCATTTTACCAGCTGATGACCAAGAAATAACGTCACCTTTTTTATTTGTTAAAGAAACGATGATGTTGTTAAAAGATGCTGTGATATGAGCTTCTCCTATTGCATCAACAATTACTTTGCGTTTTTTTGTACTTGACTTTGCCATATTTTTTAGTTTCTAGTTGTTAGCTTTAGTTGTTAGAATCCTAAACTTTTACATTTCAGGCAGATTCATCTAACTTCTAAACTAATGACTAATGTCTGTTATTATTTAGTTACTTTTTTCTTGTTAGCAACTGTTTTTCTTCTTCCTTTTCTTGTACGAGAGTTATTCTTAGTACGTTGTCCTCTTAATGGAAGACCAGCTCTGTGACGAATTCCTCTGTAACATCCGATATCCATTAATCGCTTAATGTTTAACTGAGTTTCAGAACGTAATTCACCTTCGATTTTGAAAGTACCAACAGCTTCACGGATCGCTCCTATTTCGTCGTCAGTCCAATCTTGTACTTTAGTGCTTTCGTCAACTTTAGCAGTTTCTAAAATTTCTTTAGCTCTACTTCTACCTATTCCATAGATATAAGTTAAGGATACTACTCCTCTTTTTTGTTTTGGTATGTCTACACCTGCAATTCTTGCCATATAATTTAGTTTTTAGCTGTTAGCTTTTAGTTGTTAGAATCCTAAACCTTTCGATTTCGAACAGATTCATCTAACTACTAATTACTAATGACTTTTTTTTATCCTTGTCTTTGTTTGAATCTAGGATTCTTTTTGTTAATGACGTAAAGTCTACCTTTTCTACGTACTAATTTACAATCAGCACTTCTCTTTTTAACTGATGCTCTTACTTTCATCTGTTTCTGTTTTAAAATACCAGTATTTAGTATCTATAAGTTATACGAGCCTTAGTTAAATCGTAAGGACTCATTTCTAATTTTACTTTATCTCCTGGTAACAACTTAATGTAATGCATACGCATTTTACCAGATATGTGTGCAGTCACAATGTGACCATTTTCTAATTCTACACGGAACATAGCATTAGATAATGCCTCTATTATCGTTCCGTCTTGTTCTATTGCTGCTTGCTTTGCCATAAATAATTTTTAGTATTCAATCCTCAATTAGCAAATACCTTGCCGTTTTTTTGGTGACTGAACTTTCTAAGTTTTATAGTTATGCGGTAACAGATTTTCTGTTTTTACCCGTTTTCATCAAGCCGTCATAATGCTTATTCAATAAATAAGAATTAATCTGCTGCATTGTATCAATAGCTACACCAACCATAATTAATAGTGATGTACCACCAAAGAATAATGACCAACCTTGCTGTACACCTGCAAATTGAAATACAAATGCTGGGAATACTGCTACCAGAGCCAAGAAAATAGATCCTGGTAATGTAATTTGAGACATTATCTTGTCTAAATACTCAGCTGTTTCGGTACCTGGTCTTATTCCCGGAATAAATCCTCCACTGCGTTTTAAATCATCAGCCATTTTATTAGTAGGTACAGTTATCGCTGTATAGAAGTATGTAAATACAATAATCAATAATGCGAATACAAGATTGTACCAAAATCCGAATAGGTTGTTACCAAATTCTGCCTGTAGCCATTGTCCTGTATCAGTACCTTCCAAAAATGATGCCTGCCCTATTAATCCTGGTACAAACATAATTGCTTGTGCAAAGATAATTGGCATTACACCTGATGCGTTTAACTTCAATGGTAAGAATTGACGAGATCCAAATACATTTTTCTCATAACCACCAGATGCAGTTCTTCTTGCATACTGTACGGCAATTTTTCGGACTGCCATCACTAAGAACACTGATGCTAAAATGATTAAGAACCAAATCACCATCTCAATTAGTATCATCATAAATCCACCATTACCACCTTCTAATCTAGAAGCCGCATTTTGTATAAATGACTGTGGCATAGTTGCAATGATACCAACCATAATTAATAATGATATACCATTACCAATACCTTTATCTGTAATCTTCTCACCTAACCACATTGCGAATACACAACCAGTTACCAAGATAATTACTGAAGAAAAGTAAAAGATGTTTTCAGAAAAACCAGGAACCAATAAATTACTCATAGATTGTGCTCCAGATAATGCTGGGACACTCGCTAGGTAACCAGGTGCTTGTACTAAACAAATACCTATAGTTAACCAACGTGTAATCTGTGTGATTTTCTTTTGTCCACTAGCTCCTTCTTTCTGAAGTTTCTGTAAATAAGGAATCGCAATACCCATTAACTGAACAACGATGGACGCAGAAATATAAGGCATAATTCCTAAAGCAAATACGGATGCATTAGCAAATGCACCACCTGTAAAAGCATTTAACAATCCTAAAATACCACCATCAACTCCTGCTTGTAAACCACCTAATTTATCAATATCAATACCAGGTAATACAACCTGAGCACCAAAACGGTAAACTAATAACAAACCTAAGGTAAGAATGATTCTATCCTTAAGTTCTGTGATTTTCCAAACGTTTTTTAATGTATCTATTATTTTCATCCTTATATTCTTATAAAGTTACAGCTTCACCACCAGCAGCTTCAATAGCAGCTTTTGCCGTAGCAGTAAATTTATGAGCAGTTACTTTTAATTTAGATTTTAATTCACCTCTACCTAAGATTTTAACTAGATCGTTCTTTCCAGCTTTACCCAATGATACAAGTGTTTCAAAATCTACAGTATCCTTAATTTTCTTTTCGTCTACTAACTGTTGTAAAGTATCTAAGTTTACACCTTGGTACTCTACTCTATTAATATTAGTAAATCCGAATTTAGGAACACGTCTTTGCAAAGGCATTTGACCACCTTCAAATCCTAATTTCTTAGAATAACCAGAACGTGACTTTGCACCTTTGTGTCCTCTTGTCGCAGTGCCACCTTTACCAGATCCTTGACCACGTCCAACACGCTTTCCTTGATTTTTTACTGAACCTTCTGCAGGTTTTAAATTACTTAAATCCATTTTTAAGTTATATTTTTAAGCTTCCTCTACAGAAACTAAATGTTCAACTTTTTTTACCATACCAAGGATATTTGGTGTGGCATCGTGCTCTACTACTTGACCAATCTTTTTTAGACCCAAAGCCTCTAATGTTAGCTTTTGTCTTTTAGTACGATTGATTGCACTCTTTACTTTAGTTACTTTAATCTTTGCCATCTTGTGTTTATCCTTTAAATACTTTTTCAAGTGAAATTCCACGTTCTTTAGCTATAGATTTAGCATCTCTTAATTGTAATAAAGCGTCAAAAGTTGCTTTTACTACATTATGAGGGTTAGAAGATCCTTGAGACTTCGATAATACATCATGTACACCAACTGCTTCAAGTACTGTTCTTACAGCACCACCAGCAATAACTCCTGTACCAGGTGCAGCTGGGATAATGTTTACTCTAGCTCCACCATACTTACCTTTTTGCTCGTGTGGTAATGTTCCTTTTATAATAGGAATTCTCACTAAGTTTTTCTTAGCATCTTCAACAGCTTTAGCAATTGCAGTAGCAACGTCTTTAGATTTCCCTAAACCTTGTCCTACAACTCCTGCTTCGTCACCTACAACAACAATAGCAGAAAAACCAAATGCTCTACCACCTTTTGTTACTTTAGTTACACGCTGTACACCAACTAAGCGATCTTTTAAATCTAATCCGCCTGGTTTTACTAATTCTGCGTTTTTATATTTTTGATACATAATGTCTTAAAATTTAAGTCCTGCTTCTCTAGCACCTTCTGCTAATGATTTTACTCTTCCATGATATAAGTAACCACCTCTATCAAAAGAAATAGTTTCAACACCAGCTTTCATAGCTTTTTCTGCAACAGCCTTACCAACTAAAGCCGCAACCTCAGTTTTGTTTCCTTTAGACTTTGCGATATCCTTATCTCTTGAAGATGCAGCAGCTATAGTTTCACCAGTTACATCATTCACGATTTGAGCATAAATTTCTTTATTGCTTCTAAAAACAGCTAATCTTGGTCTTTCTGAAGTACCAGATACTACCTTGCGGATTCTGTTTTTTATTCTTGTTCTTCTTTCGTTCTTTGTCAATGCCATAACTTAATTATTAAGCTGATTTACCTGCTTTTCTTCTAATTTCTTCACCAACAAACTTGATACCCTTTCCTTTGTAAGGTTCTGGCTTACGGAAACCACGAATCTTAGCGGCTACCTGACCTACCAATTGTTTGTCATGAGATGTTAATTTAACAATTGGGTTTTTTCCTTTTTCAGAAACGGTCTCAACTTTTACTTCTGGAGCAATGTCCATTACGATGTTGTGAGAGAAACCAATTGCTAAATCTAATTTCTGTCCTTGATTTGATGCTCTGTAACCTACACCAACTAATTCCAATTCTTTGGTCCAGCCTTTAGAAACACCTTCTATCATGTTAGCAATTAACGCTCTGTAAAGACCGTGTTTTGCTCTGTGATCTTTTTTCTCAGACGGACGTTCTAATGTAATTGTACCGTCTTCTATTTTAATTTCAACTTCTGAATACTCTTGAGTTAATTCACCTAATTTACCTTTAGCGGTAATTACGTTATCTTCAACTTCAACTGTAACACCTTCAGGAATTGTTATCGGATTTTTACCTATTCTTGACATAATTTCCTGTTTTTAGTAAACGTAACATAATACTTCGCCACCAACGTTTTCTCTTTGCGCTTGTTTACCTGTCATCACACCGTGAGACGTAGAAACAATTGCAATACCTAAACCATTTAAGATTCTTGGCATTTCGTTAGAGCCAGCATACTTACGTAAACCTGGTTTACTGATTCTTTGAATTTTTTTGATAACAGACTCCTTAGTGTCTTTGTTATACTTTAAGGCAATCTTAATTGTACCTTGTGCAGTAGATTTGTCATCAAACTTATAACTTAAAATAAAGCCCTGATCGAACAATATTTTAGTTATCTCCTTTTTTAAGTTAGATGCAGGAATCTCAACCACTCTGTGGTTTGCTTTCACAGCATTTCTAACTCGCGTTAAATAATCCGCTATTGGATCTGTGTACATAGTTATTAATTTGCGGTAGCGGTTTTTGGCACTATTACCAAACCTGAAACCAATTTATAATTTTACCAACTTGCTTTCTTTACTCCAGGAATTAACCCTTTGTTAGCCATTTCTCTAAACATCACACGAGAGATACCAAATTGTCTCATATAACCTTTTGGTCTTCCTGTAAGTTTACAACGGTTGTGCATACGTACTGGTGATGCGTTTTTTGGTAACTTTTGTAATGCTTCGTAATCGCCAGCTTCTTTTAAAGCTTTACGTTTTTCAGCATATTTTGCAACCATCTTTGCACGCTTCACCTCACGAGCTTTCATTGATTCTTTAGCCATACTTAATTCTTTTTAAATGGTAATCCTAGTTCTGATAACAATGACTTTGCCTCTTTATCTGTATCGGCAGTAGTCACAAATGTAATATCCATACCATTGATTTTGTTGATTTTGTCAATATCAATTTCTGGGAAAATGATCTGTTCTGTTACACCTAAGTTATAGTTTCCACGACCATCAAAACCTGAAGCTTTGATACCGTTAAAATCTCTTACTCGTGGTAAAGCAGAAGTCACTAAACGATCTAAGAACTCATACATTTGCTCCCCTCTTAAAGTTACCTTAGCGCCAATTGGCATCCCTTTACGTAACTTAAAAGACGCAACGTCTTTCTTAGACATAGTAGCAACTGCTTTTTGTCCAGTGATTTTTGTTAACTCATCCACTGCGTGATCAATTAACTTCTTATCTGCAACAGCAGCACCAACACCTCTAGATAAAACTATCTTTTGAAGCTTAGGTACTTGCATCACATTTTTATATCCAAATTCTTCTGTAAGAGCTGGGATTACTTTATCCTTATACTCTTGTTTTAATCTTGCAACGTAAGCCATAATTAAATTACTTCATTAGATTTTTTAGAAAATCTTACTTTGTTGTCTCCATCCATTCTATAACCTACTCTTGTTGTTTCCCCTTTTGAAGTTAACAACGACAAGTTAGACATATGAATTGATGCTTCCTTCTCTACAATACCACCTTGAGGGTTTTGTGCACTTGGCTTAGTATGTTTCTTCACCATGTTTACACCTTCTACGATAGCCTTGTTCTTATCTTTTAATACTTTAAGCACCTTGCCTTCTGAACCTTTATGGTCTCCAGCAATAACTTGTACTGTATCTCCTGATTTTATTTTAAGCTTTGTCATCTTATTTATCAATTAAAGCACCTCTGGTGCCAATGATACAATTTTCATGAATTGTTTATCACGAAGTTCTCTAGCTACAGGCCCAAAAACACGTGTTCCTCTCATCTCACCCGTTGGGTTTAATAATACACATGCGTTGTCATCAAATCTAATGTAAGAACCATCTGGTCTTCTTACCTCTTTTGCTGTACGAACAACAACGGCTGTAGAAACAGCACCTTTTTTGATGTTCCCGTTTGGAGTCGCATCCTTAACAGATACTACAATCTTGTCTCCAACCGACGCATAACGTCTTTTAGTTCCTCCTAGTACACGGATAGTTAAAACTTCCTTTGCACCAGTATTGTCAGCTACTTTTAATCTTGATTCTTGTTGTACCATAATTACTTCGCTCTTTCAATTATTTCTACTAATCTCCAACATTTGGATTTACTCATAGGTCTTGTCTCCATGATCTTTACAGTATCTCCTTCGTTGCAGTCGTTTGTCTCATCGTGTGCGACATATTTCTTTGTCTTTAACACGAATTTTCCATACATAGGGTGTTTTACTTTTTTAACTTCAGCAACTACAATAGATTTCTCCATTTTGTTACTAGTAACTACTCCTATACGTTCTTTTCTTAAGTTTCTTTTTTCCATCTTTCAGCAGAATACAATTATTGATCTTCTCTTTTAGTTAATTCTGTCGCCACTCTAGCTACAGTACGGCGTGCGTGACGTAACTGGATTGGGTTTTCTAAAGGAGAAATTGCGTGAGCCATTTTCAGGTCTGCATAACTCTTTTTAGTCTCACTAAGTTTTTCTTGTAACTCAGCTGTTGAAAGCTGTTTAATTTCTGATTGCTTCATAATATTATTTTATTAAGCTTCGTAATCTCTAGCTATGACAAACTTAGTTCTTACTGGAAGTTTTTGAGCTGCCAAACGTAACGCTTCTTGCGCTGTTTCAATTGGCACACCACTTACTTCAAATAATACACGTCCTGGCTTTACAACGGCTGCCCAATATTCTACGGCACCTTTACCTTTACCCATACGTACTTCAAGAGGTTTCTTTGTAATCGGTTTGTCTGGAAAAATCATAATCCAGATAGAACCTTCCCTCTTCATGTAACGAGTTGCGGCAATACGTGCAGCTTCTATTTGACGAGCAGTTACAAAAGACGAGTCTAATGATTTAATACCAAAAGTACCATTTGATAATCTATGGCCTCTTCCAGCATTGCCTTTCATACGACCTTTTTGCTGCTTACGAAATTTTGTTCTTTTAGGCTGTAACATTTTTTCTTTTCTTTAAAAAATTACTTTCTACGACGTTGGTTCTTGTTTCCACCACGTCCACCTTTTCCTTTTTGCTTAGAAAGACCTACTAATGGAGAAAGTTCTCTTTTTCCATATACTTCACCTTTCATAATCCACACTTTTACACCTAATCTACCATAAGTAGTATGTGCTTCAACAAGAGCATAATCAATATCAGCTCTAAATGTAGATAACGGAATACGTCCTTCTTTATAGTGCTCAGAACGTGCCATTTCAGCACCGTTTAAACGACCACTAATTTGAATTTTGATTCCTTCAGCATTCATACGCATTGCTGCAGCGATAGCCATTTTTATTGCACGTCTGTATGAGATTCGACTTTCAATTTGACGAGCAACACTTGCCGCTACTAAATGTGCATCTAGTTCAGGTCTTTTAATTTCAAAGATGTTCAATTGAACCTCTTTACCAGTAATCTTTTTAAGCTCTTCTTTTAACTTATCTACCTCTTGACCACCTTTACCGATAATAATACCAGGTCTAGCAGTAGTGATAGTAACGGTTACAAGTTTAAGCGTACGCTCAATAATTACTCTACTCACACTAGCTTTAGATAAACGAGCATGGATATACTTACGGATTTTATCGTCCTCAGCAAGTTTATCTCCATAATCATTTCCGCCATACCAGTTAGATTCCCATCCTCTGATAATACCTAAGCGATTTCCGATTGGATTTGTCTTTTGTCCCATATCTCTATCTTAGCTTTGTGTTTTATTTAATGCATCTACAACCACTGTTACGTGATTAGAACGCTTTCTAATTCTATGTGCTCTACCTTGAGGTGCAGGGCGTAATCTCTTTAACATAGATCCACCATCTACTCTAATCTCTTTGATAAATAGATTAGCTTCCTCAACATCAGCATCTTCGTTTTTAGCTTGCCAGTTTGCAATTGCAGACATAACCAATTTCTCTAAACGACGAGACGCTTCTTTTGGGCTAAATCTAAGAATCTGAAGAGCTTTCTCAGCCTTTTCACCTCTTACTAAATCCGCAACTAAGCGCATTTTTCTTGGAGATGTAGGACAGTTATTTAGCTTAGCAAAAGCAATCTGCTTCTTTTCAGCCTTAATAGCTTCCGCCATTTGTTTTTTACGACTTCCCATGATTCTTATTTTTTACCTTTATTCTTAGCACCTGCATGACCTCTAAAAGATCTTGTTGGTGAAAATTCTCCTAATTTGTGACCTACCATATTCTCAGTAACATAAACCGGAACAAATTGACGACCATTGTGAACTGCAATTGTCTGACCAACGAAATCTGGAGAAATCATTGATGCTCTAGACCAAGTCTTAATTACCGTCTTTTTGTTTGAAGCTACATTTTCTGCAACTTTCTTTTCTAATTTATAGTGGATATAAGGTCCTTTTTTTAATGAACGTGCCATACTATCTTAATTATTTCTTTCTACGTTCTACAATATACTTGTTACTCGCTTTCGTTCTAGAACGCGTTCTATAACCCTTAGCAGGAATACCGTTTCTAGATCTTGGGTGCCCACCTGAAGACTTACCTTCACCACCACCCATTGGGTGATCCACTGGATTCATTACTACTGGTCTTGTACGTGGACGTCTTCCTAACCATCTGCTTCTACCTGCTTTACCAGATACTAACAATTGATGATCTGAGTTAGAAATAACACCTATTGTAGCCATACACGTTGCTAATACCATTCTAGTTTCACCAGATGGTAATTTAATCGTAGCAAACTTACCATCTCTTGCCATTAACTGAGCAAAAGCACCAGCACTACGTGCCATAACAGCACCTTTACCTGGACGTAACTCTATACAAGAAATAATAGTACCTAGAGGTATTTCACTTAATGGCATTGCGTTTCCAATTTCTGGAGCAACACCACTTTCACCAGACACAACATTCTGTCCTACTTTTAAACCATTCTGTGCGATGATGTATCTTTTCTCACCATCTTGATAGTTTAACAAAGCAATAAATGCTGTTCTGTTTGGATCGTACTCTATTGATTTAACCTCACCTGGAATTCCAGTTTTGTTACGTTTAAAATCAATAATACGATACTTCTTCTTATGACCACCACCTTTGTAGCGCATGGTCATTTTTCCTTGACTGTTTCTACCACCAGATCTCTTTTTCGGAGCAAGCAAGCTTTTCTCCGGCTTATCAGTAGTGATGGCGTCAAATCCATTTACTACTCTAAATCGCTGAGCTGATGTGATCGGTTTTAATTTTCTTACTGACATAAGTCTAATTACATATTAGCATATAAATCTATTGTCTCACCTTCCGCCAGTTGTACAATTGCCTTTTTAACAGCATTTGTTTTACCATGTTGAATACCCGTTTTTGTAAAACGAGTCCTTCTATCTGGACGGACATTTATCGTACGAACTTTTTCAACAGAAACACCATAAGCAGCTTCTACCGCTTTTTTGATTTCTACCTTGTTCGCCTTTGTATTCACTTCAAACGCATAAGCGTTAAGCACCTCGCTTTGCATGGTTGCTTTTTCTGTGATGATAGGTTTAATTAAGATACTCATCTGTGTTTTATTTACTTAAATTCGATTCAATTCCTTCTAACGCACCTTCTAAAACAACAACTTTATTAGCGTTCATTATTTTATAAGTACTTAATTCTGAGCTAGTTATAACTTCAGAGCCTTTCAAATTGCGCGACGACAAATATACGTTATTATTTGAGTCACCCAACACAAATAGAGATTTTTTGTTGTCTATCTCTAATGCTTTCAATACATCCACGAAATTTTTAGTCTTTGGAGCATCGAAGTTAAAATCTTCTAATACTACTATTGACTTATCATTTGCCTTGATGCTTAATGCAGATTTACGTGCTAGTCGCTTTACGTTTTTATTAAGCTTAAAACCATAATTTCTTGGTCTTGGACCAAACATACGACCTCCGCCTTTAAACAGACCAGACTTTATAGAACCTGCACGAGCTGTACCAGTTCCTTTTTGTTTTTTGATCTTACGCGTACTTCCAGTAATTTCTGCTCTTTCTTTAGCCTTATGCGTACCTTGTCTTTGATTTGCTAAGTATTGCTTAACATCTAAATAGACAGCGTGGTTATTAGGCTCTATAGCGAATACGTCTTTAGAAAGCTCAGCTTTTCTTCCCGTATCTTTTCCGTTTATATCTAAAACTGCTACCTTCATTACTTCTCAATAATTACATAAGAGTTTTTGTGACCAGGAACACATCCCTTAACAACAAGTAAGTTCTTTTCTGGAACTACCTTATAAACTCTTAAATTTTGAACTTTAACTGTTTCACCACCCATTCTTCCGGCCATCTTCATTCCTTTGAATACTCTCGCAGGATATGAAGCTGCACCAATAGAACCTGGAGCTCTTAAACGGTTGTGCTGACCATGCGTTGCTTGACCTACACCACCGAATCCGTGACGTTTTACTACACCTTGAAAACCTTTACCTTTTGAAGTTCCGGAAACATCCACAAACTCACCTTCGATAAACTGCTCTACAGTGATAGCATCACCTAATTTGTACTCCTCATCAAAACCATTAAATTCTACGACTTTGCGTTTAACAGAAGTACCCGCTTTCTTAGCATGCCCTTGAGCTGCTTTTGTAGCGCTTTTTTCTGTCGCGTCATCGAAACCTAATTGAAGTGCATTATAACCATCCACTTCTTCAGTTCTGACTTGGGTAACGATACATGGTCCAGCTTCGATTACTGTACATGGAATGTTCTTTCCATTTTCGTCGAAGATGCTGGTCATACCGATTTTTTTTCCAATTAACCCAGACATTTTAATTTACGATTTACGATTGTTGATTCACGATTTCTCGATTTATCTTCAATCAATTATTAATTTACTTATTTAAATATTTCAAGGCTGAAAAATACGTTTCAGCCTTGAATTGTATTTTTTTACCGTTTTTCCTTCGCTCGCAGCTCCGGACATGTTCACTTCGACATCGCTAAGCGACCGAAGTTTTATAATTACACCTTAATCTCTACTTCAACTCCACTTGGTAATTCAAGCTTCATTAAAGCATCAATTGTCTTAGAAGAAGAAGAGTAAATATCTAATAATCTCTTGTAAGAGCTTAATTGAAATTGTTCTCTAGACTTCTTATTAACGTGTGGTGAACGTAACACAGTGAAAATTTTCTTGTGTGTTGGTAAAGGAATTGGTCCCGTTACTACTGCACCTGTGTTTTTTACTGTTTTTACAATCTTATCAGCAGACTTGTCAACTAAATTATGATCGTAAGACTTTAATTTTATTCTAATTTTCTGACTCATTTTCTTTTAGTTTTAAGCTTCTACGCCTTTTGCTGCTTTGATTACTTCTTCCGATATATTAGATGGTGTCTCAGCATAGTGAGAGAATTCCATTGTTGATGTTGCTCTACCTGAAGACAGTGTTCTCAACGTAGTAACATAACCAAACATTTCAGATAATGGAACAGTAGCTTTTACGGTTTTTGCACCAGCTCTATCACCCATATCACTTACTTGTCCTCTTCTTCTATTTAAATCACCAACGATATCACCCATGTTTTCTTCTGGTGTAATTACTTCCAATTTCATAATTGGCTCCATAATTACAGCCTTAGCAGCTTTTGCAGCATTCTTAAATCCTAACTTAGCAGCTAATTCGAATGATAATTGATCAGAATCCACATCGTGATAAGAACCATCAGTCAACGTAACTTTCATAGCATCTACTTCATAACCCGCTAACGGACCATTTACCATAGCTTGCTTAAATCCTTTTTCAATTGAAGGGATAAATTCTTTAGGAACGTTACCACCTTTAATTTCAGAAACGAATTCTAAACCTACTTTACCTTCTTCAGCTGGCTCAAGTGTAAATACGATATCTGCGAATTTACCACGACCACCAGATTGCTTCTTGTACACCTCTCTATGTTGTGCAACTCTAGTAATAGCTTCTTTATACTCAACTTGTGGCTGACCTTGGTTAACCTCAACTTTGAACTCACGTCTTAAACGATCTACAATAATATCCAAGTGAAGCTCACCCATACCAGAAATAATTGTCTGACCTGAAGCTTCATCGGTTCTTACTGTAAATGTTGGATCCTCTTCAGCAAGCTTACCTAAAGCCATACCTAACTTATCAACATCTGCTTTAGTCTTAGGCTCAACCGCAATACCAATTACTGGATCTGGGAAGTCCATAGATTCTAAAACGATAGGATGTTTTTCATCAGACATGGTATCACCAGTCTTAATGTCTTTAAATCCTACTGCAGCTCCAATATCTCCAGCTTCGATAAAATCGATAGCATTTTGCTTATTTGAATGCATTTGATAGATACGAGAGATACGCTCTTTTTTACCTGAACGGTTGTTCAAAATATAAGAACCTGCATCCAAACGACCAGAGTAAGCTCTAAAGAACGCTAAACGTCCTACGAAAGGATCTGTAGCAATCTTAAATGCTAAAGCAGCAAACGGCTCCTTTACATCTGGCCTACGAATTTCTTCTTTTTCAGTATCTGGGTTTACACCAACAATACCTTCCTTATCTACTGGAGAAGGCAAGTAACGACATACAGCATCTAATAAGAACTGTACACCTTTGTTTTTAAATGCAGAACCACAAATCATTGGAATGATAGACATGTCCATTACTGCAGCTCTAAGTGCAGCGTGCACCTCGTCTTCAGTAATAGAATCTTCATCCTCCATATATTTTTCTAACAGATTCTCATCATAAGCTGCAACTTCTTCAATAAGTTTACCTCTTAATTCTGCAGCTTCTGCTTTTAATTCTTCAGGAATATCGATAACATCAAACGTTGCTCCTTGTGTTTCATCATGCCAAACAATAGCACGGTTCTTCACCAAGTCCACAATACCTTTAAAATCGATTTCGTCACCAATGTTCATTACAATTGGTACAGCATTAGACCCTAACATGTCCTTAACCTGCTGGCAAACTGCCATAAAGTTAGATCCTTGACGGTCCATTTTGTTTACGAAACCAATACGAGGCACTTTATAATTGTCAGCAAGTCTCCAGTTAGTTTCAGATTGTGGCTCAACACCATCAACCGCACTAAATAAGAATACTAAACCATCTAATACACGTAATGATCTGTTTACCTCAACGGTAAAATCAACGTGACCAGGAGTATCGATAATGTTAAAGTGGTAATCCTTAGTTTCAGGTAATGGTTGTGCATTTTCCATAGGGAACTTCCATGTACAAGTTGTAGCAGCAGAAGTAATTGTAATACCTCTTTCTTGCTCTTGCTCCATCCAGTCCATAGTAGCCGCTCCATCATGTACTTCACCAATTTTGTGAGATACACCTGTATAATAAAGGATACGCTCTGTAGTTGTAGTTTTACCAGCATCAATATGTGCGGCAATACCTATATTTCTTGTATATTTTAAATCTCTTTGTGCCATTCTAATTAAAATCTAAAGTGTGAGAATGCTTTATTTGCTTCAGCCATTTTGTGAGTATCTACTCTTTTCTTAACGGCCGCACCTTCTTCTTTAGCAGCAGCTAATACTTCTGAAGCTAAACGTTGTGCCATAGATTTTTCGTTTCTTTTACGTGCGTAGCTAATTAACCACTTCATCGCAGTAGAAACTTTACGATCTGGACGAATCTGCATTGGAATTTGGAATGTTGCACCACCAACACGACGGCTACGTACTTCTACGTGAGGCATCACATTAGATAAAGCTTCTTTCCAAATCTCTAAAGCTGTTTTTTCGTCGTCATTCTTTTTCTCCTCAACAATATCAATTGCATCGTAGAATACTTTAAAAGCTACAGACTTTTTACCGTCCCACATCATCATGTTAACAAAACGCGTCACTAACTGATCGTTGAATCTTGGGTCTGGTAAAAGCGGTCTCTTTTTTGCTGCTCTTTTTCTCATGTCTTCTTCTTAAAGTTTTAAATTACTTCTTAGGGCGTTTTGCACCATACTTAGATCTACGTTGTGTGCGACCAGCAACACCTGCTGTATCTAATGCACCACGAACGATGTGATATCTAACTCCTGGTAAATCTTTTACCCTTCCACCTCTAACCAATACTATCGAGTGCTCTTGTAGATTGTGACCTTCTCCACCGATGTATGCATTTACTTCGTTTCCGTTTGTTAAACGAACCCTTGCCACCTTACGCATTGCTGAGTTTGGTTTTTTAGGTGTCGTTGTATAAACACGAGTACATACACCACGTCTTTGAGGACACGAATCTAAAGCAGCCGATTTACTCTTCTTGGTTATTTTGGCTCTTCCTTTTCGTACTAATTGTGAAATTGTTGGCATATATTTCTATATAATAATTTATTGAACCCTCACTTTTGAGGGCTGCAAAGGTAGAAATATATATTTATAATTCAAACACTTGAGAATTTATTTTTCAAAGAAATATCACTATTCATTTTACACATATATAATATGGTCTATTTTTACGTTATCATTCCTAAGAAAAAAAAGACCTAGACAAATCTAAAATGTTAAACATTCATCGTTCAATTTTTGCGGCTTTAGCATTGGTTTATGCACTTCAGTTCAATGCCCAGACCTTGAACCTCGATGTGAGTGGTGAAGACAAAAACAAAACAGCCATTATCGATTCAATTGGGTATTCAACTTCTTTTGATAATTATAATGGTATTGAATCAGAACTAAACAGCCTAAAATACAGACTAACAAGATTGGGCTTTGTAGATACCACCATTGATAGTATTATAAAACAAAATGATACTCTATTTAAAGCCAGTCTTTTTTTGGGAAACAAAATCAATAGAATAAGAATAGTTTACGATTCAAATTTTAATGCTGAGTTATTAAACTTTATTAATCATACTAAAGATGAGAACTATTTTGAACTAGATATTACAGAGCTCGAAAGTTCCCTAAACCAGTTAAATTCAAAAATCGCAGAACAAGGCGATCCGTTTTCAACACTTCAATTAATTAATATCTATAAACTCAATCCAGATTTAATTTCAGCGCAGTTAAAAATTGTCAACAACCAAAAAAGACGAATAGACAAGATCATTGTTAAAGGGTATGAGAAATTTCCACAATCATATATAAAGCGATTTATGAAACTAAGAACTGGGAAAACTTTCAATCTCAACGAAATCAAAAACAAAGTCGAACTCTTAGAAGATTTACGCTTTGCTAATAAAATTAAAGACCCAGAAGTTCTTTTTACTCAAGATTCAACAACACTCTATTTATATGTAGAAAAAAAGCAAACCAATAATTTTGATGGCTACCTAGGTTTTGGCACCAACGAAAACACAAATAAAATTGAGTTTGATGGTTATCTAGATTTAAGACTCATTAATAATTTAAACTTTGGTGAAACCCTTAACTTATTTTATAAAAGTGATGAGATTGATCAACAAACATTTAGAGTAGATTCTGATTTACCTTATCTATTTGGCTCACCAGTTGGGTTGCAGGTTGGATTGAACATTTTTAGAAAAGACACTACGTTTTCCAACGCTAAACAATATGCTAAAATCAACTATCAAATAAATGCACGGCATAGAATTGGTGCAGGAATCACCTCAACCAACTCCACTAACCTCTTAGATAATGATACTTCTATATTAAATGATTACAAAAGCAATTATTACACCTTAAACTATAACTTTACAGAACCTCAGTTTTATGACCCTTTATTTCCTATAAATTTTTGGTTCGATCTATCATATGGTTTTGGTGACCGCGAGAATGATATGGGTAATCAAAGTCAAACTGTTTTCAATTTAGATACTTATAAAATTTTTAACCTTAATCCTAAAAATAGTGTATACACTAGGTTTAATGGTGCGATTTTAAACTCGGATGATTATTTAGACAATGAGCTGTTTCGCTTTGGAGGTATTAATTCCATTCGTGGTTTTGAAGAGAATAGTTTAGTAGCAAATCTATACGGAGTTATAAATACGGAATATCGATACCGATTAAGTAATAGCATATATGTACACTCCGTACTGGATGCTGCTTATTTTGAAAACCAAATAACTGACACTAAAGAAAAGCTTTTTGGTTTTGGTTTTGGACTGGGTTTACTAACAAATGCTGGTTTATTTCGATTAAACTATTCAAGCGGAAAATCTGAAAACAGACAGTTTAGATTATCAGATTCTAAGGTACACGTAAGTTTAACGGCCACATTTTGATTAATACGAAATATTCTAATAAATTTGAGGCGCTACAAAAAAGGAAAATCGAATGATAAAAAAATTACTTTTTCATCTTATTATCTTACTTGCCTTAAATTTAAGTTTTGGGCAAAATACAATGGGTACAATTTTAATAACGGAAGATGCCTATGAAGGATATACACTATTCTCAACACATACCAAAGCCTATTTAATAGATAACTGTGGTCGCGAAATAAACTCATGGTCTAGTTCTTACGTTCCTGGTAATGCTGTTTATTTAATGCCCAACGGCAATTTACTTAGAGCGGGAAGATTAGTGCAGAGTCCTGACCCAGTAGCACTTGGCGGTGCAGGAGGTGTAATAGAAATGTTTGATTGGGATGGAAACGTCATTTGGACATGGACGGATAGTTCTGACACCTCTAGAGCGCACCATGATGTATTTCCCTTACCTAATGGAAACGTTCTCATTTTAGCCGCTACTGTGGTTGACGGCGCTGATGCTATACAAGCAGGTAGAGATCCAAATTTACTCACAGACAACCAATTGTATAATGAGCGTATTTACGAAGTAGAACCTATCGGAGCGACTGGAGGGAATATTGTTTGGGAATGGAATGTTATGGACCACGTTATACAGAATATTGATGCCTCAAAAGACAACTTCGGTATTGTTGAAGATAACCCAGGTAAAATAGACATCAACTTTTTAAATGGATTTGACCCTATAAATAACTGGTTGCATTTTAATGCCATACAATATTATGAAGAGTTTGATCAGATTGTAATCAGCTCAAGACGAATGAGTGAAGTTTGGGTTATTGACCATAATACTACAACTTCTGAAGCCGCAGGACCTGCTGGTGATATATTGTATCGATGGGGAAATCCTCAGGCTTATGGACAAGGTACGGAAATGGACAGAAAACTCTACGGACAACACACTCCGTATTATATCCCGACTGGCCTTCCAAACGAAGGGAAACTGATGATATTCAATAATGGGTTTCAGAGAACGCCAGAATATTCGCAAGTTGATATTATCGAACCACCTGTAGATATTAATGGAAATTACACTTATGTTGCAGATACTGCCTATGGACCAACTGATACATTCTATACATTTCCTGGTACACCACCGACAGAACCCTCAGATTTTTACTCTGCGATTGTAAGTAGTGCCAGACAGTTACCAAATGGCAACATTTTAATATGCGAAGGTAGAGAGGCTCATTTCTTTGAAATAGATTCTAACGAAAATGTGGTTTGGGAATATATTTCGCCAATTAGTAATGCAGACGGTACCGTTTATGAACAAGGAGAACCATCTCCACCAAATAATTTTTCATTTAGAGCTACAAAGTTCAGCCCTGATTATCCTGCATTTATAGGTCGAGATTTAACACCTGGCGATCCTCTAGAAGCAAATCCAGATTTAACTCCTTGCAATAATTTGAGTGTCTCTGAATTCGAAAATTCAATAGTAAGTTTATACCCTAACCCTACGAAAGATAGAATTCAAATCAACTCCACAACTGTTATTGATAGAGTTGAAATATATAATATGATGGGAAGTAAGATAGGTGAAACAACATCTAAAACTATTGACCTATCTAATAATTCAGATGGTGTATATTTTCTGAAAATTTATTCAGACACAAATATGGTGAGTAAAAAAGTGATTAAGGGTTAATCATTTTAATTACGCATTGATTATAATAAACTATTTTACTTCTTAAATAATGGAAAAAGAGACTACCATATTTGGAATACGCGCTATCATTGAAGCTATTAAATCTGGAGAAACCATTGACAAGGTATTTGTTCAGAAAGGTGTACGTAGCGAACTTTTTCAAGAACTAGAGTATTTGTTAAGGTCTGAAGGCATTAATTCATCTTACGTACCCATTGAGAAATTAAACAGGCTAACTCGCGGAAATCACCAAGGTGCTGTTGCTCAAATTTCTCCTATTGAATTTCACGATATCGACGACTTGGTGCTCAATGTTATTGAATCTGGAAAAACACCTTTGTTTCTATTATTGGATCAACTGAGCGATGTCCGTAATTTTGGAGCCATTGTACGTACTGCTGAATGTACTGGTGTTTCAGGAATTATTATTCAGAAGAAAGGTGGAGCTCCTATTAACGGAGACACTATAAAAACAAGCGCAGGAGCGATTTTTAAAATTCCTATTTGTAAGGTCGACCATATTAAAGATGCCGTATTTCATATGCAGTCCTCTGGTATTAAAGTCATCGCTGCAACGGAAAAAGCCGAGGACTTTTTATACGATGTTTCTTTTAAAGAACCATGTGCAATTATAATGGGTTCTGAGGGCAGAGGTATTAATCCTTCGGTTTTAAAAATTGTAGATAATCAGGCAAAGCTTCCGATTCTAGGTGAAATAGAATCACTGAATGTTTCTGTGGCTTGTGGTGCTTTTTTATATGAAGCGGTTAGGCAGCGTTCTTAGCGGACAATTCTAATCTTCAACCTTCTTTTTAAAAATATATCTAATCGTTGTGGCGCTTTCATTTTCAAGTTCTGGATCACCCTCAATTTCATCTTCAGGTAGAGTTTCAATAAAGTTTCCATCTTCATCAAAATGTCGCATAAAAGGATCATCCTCTTCGTTGTAGTCTGGTTGTTCCCATTTGTAACGCTCTGGTTTTGCAATTTCTTTTCTAAATATTACGGCAAACAGCAGACCAGTAATCAGGCCTCCTAAGTGCCCTTCCCAAGACATACCTTCTTTTATAGGAAACACGTACCAAATCATGCTTCCGTATAAAAATATAACCATTAGAGACAAAGCTATTAGCCTATAATGTTTAGCAAATATTCCTTTAAAAAATATAAAGCTAACCAATACATAAATTAATCCACTTGCTCCAATGTGGTTACCCGAACTTCCAATTATCCAAGTTAAAAATCCAGATAATAAAATACCATAAAGAATAACTTTCCATGCAATTTTATTATAGAAATAGAACAGCGCCAATGAAAGCACCAAAAGCGGAATGGAATTATTATAAAGGTGATCGATATCTCCATGCAAAAAAGGGCTAGTAAAAATCCCTATAAGCCCTTCGAGCTTTTGTGGTCTTATGCCAAAAGATTTTATACCATAATCAACACTTACCTGGTACCAAAACACTATCCATATTAGTAATACCATTAATAATGGGTAGATGATGATACTATTAGAGTATCTAAATTGTTGCTGTGAAGACATACTACACTTTTGGTTATGGAGCTTCAAATTTACAACCAAAGTAGAATTTTATGAAATATTGTCACGAACACTTTCTTTCAGTTCTCATTTTGTAATTTTGAATTATGAATATTCCTTTAGCTGAAAGGCTACGACCAAAAACTCTCGAAGACTACTTAAGCCAACAACACCTAGTAGGGAAAGAAGGTATGCTCTATCAACAAATAAAAAGTGGAGTCATTCCTTCCCTTATTCTTTGGGGACCTCCTGGTATAGGCAAAACCACATTGGCTAATGTTATTGCCAATGAGTCTGAACGTCCTTTTTTTAAATTGAGCGCTATAAATTCAGGAGTTAAGGACATTAGGGATGTTATTGACAAAGCCAAAAAAAGTGGCGGGTTGTTTACTGCAAAAAACCCTATTTTGTTTATTGATGAAATCCATAGATTCAGTAAATCGCAACAAGATTCACTATTGGAAGCTGTCGAAAAAGGCTGGGTGACTTTAATAGGTGCCACAACCGAAAATCCAAGTTTTGAAGTGATTTCGGCATTACTTTCAAGATGTCAGGTTTATACTTTAAACGCATTCAGTAAAGAGGATCTAGAAGCCTTGTTGCAACGCGCCATGAAAGAGGATGAAATCATTTCTAAATTAAATATCGAACTAAAGGAATCTGAGGCGTTGTTACGATTTTCTGGAGGTGATGCCAGAAAACTATTGAACATCTTTGAGCTTTTAGTAACCTCATTTGAAGACGAACCAATTGTTATTACCAATGATCTGGTGATGAAACAAGTGCAGAGCAAGGCTGCTCGATATGACAAAACTGGTGAACAACATTACGATATCATTTCAGCATTTATAAAATCCATCCGTGGTAGTGATCCTAATGCAGCTGTATATTATTTAGCACGAATGATTGAAGGTGGTGAGGACGTAAAGTTCATTGCTAGGCGCTTACTTATTTTGGCCAGTGAAGATATTGGCAATGCCAACCCTACGGCATTGGTCATTGCAAACAATACGTTTCAGGCGGTTTCTGTAATTGGCAATCCTGAATCTCGGATTATTTTGAGCCAATGCGCCACCTATTTAGCAAGTTCTCCTAAAAGTAATGCAGCTTACGAAGCCATTAAAAAAGCGCAGCAACTAGTTAAAGAGACTGGTGATTTGTCAGTTCCTTTATCCATAAGAAATGCTCCAACAAAATTAATGAAAGAACTGGGTTATGGTGACCAGTACAAATATGCCCACAGTTACGAGAATAACTTTGCTGATCACGAGTTTTTACCAGATGAAATTAAAAATACGACACTTTATAATCCAGGTAATAATGCTCGAGAGCAGGCACAACGCAATTATTTAAAGGCGCTTTGGAAAGATAAGTACGGTTATTAGAGGTGTTTAGAATTTAATATCCAACTCTTTTGAAACTTTTGAAGTTCCATCATTTGCCGAATACATCCATTTTATAACACTCTTAAAAACTATAGCATCTTCTCCTTTGACGATATAGACATCCTCTGCTGCTGTTTTCAACAAGGTCATAACAATTTTAGATTCGGCATTTAAAATTTGAAATCCTTGAGGAATACTTTTTGCAATTAATCTATTAGTATCTTTAGTAGTGGGTGTTTTCTCTGTTTCTTTTTTAGTTTCAACTTTAACAACAGGTTTTTCCTTTTCAATCTCTTTTTCTCTTTTTAAGTCTTCAATCTCCAAAACCGTTACGGCATCAACCTTCTCTTCCACATTTTTTACGGCTACTTTTTCTTCAATATTAAGTTCTTGCTTTTCCTTAGGTTTATAGCTGTAATTAAGCTTTTCAATAGACTTAAATGCATCTGCTAAAGCTTCACGATGCCTTTTCTCATGATTGTTCTCTCCAGATTGCCCAACATCACTCTTTAGAACAAGTTTACCATTGCAGTCTTTTAGAATAATCTCTAACTTGGTTTTTCTAAATCCGCCTTTTACCTCCTTTACATCGGCATACAATGCCTTGCATCTATCATTAAACAAATCTTCTGGCAATTGCTCCTCGTTAAAATAGACATCAAAGCCTTCGCCCTTAAACAGAACTCTTGTCACTGTGTTTAATCTATAAGTGTCTTTGCCTTTTAGAAACTCATACTGAAGTGGAATAACGATGTATTTATAATTGTTTATATCTGTTTGCGCTTCAGATTTAAAGGCAAAAGTTATAAGGATACATAATATGAGGATTTTTTTCATCTCTAAAATTTTATGTTCATAGTGTACTTGGTGATGTCCCCATTGGTATTTTCGTAATAAACCCATTGGTTATTTTCCTTATAGACAATGGCATTCTTGTTCTTTACCATAAACACATCTTTTGCACCTGTATGAATTAAAAGCATAATAATTTTAGGTTCGGAATCCACTAATTGGTAACCGTCTTTTACAGCTTGGGCATAATAGAGTTGGGCATTGCCTCCTGCTTCATTAATTGTTTCAACAACTTCATCTGGTTGTTTCACCTCCGATTCTTTTTCATCATTAGACTGAGGTTCTTGTTTTTCTACTGTCGTTGCATTGACTTCAGATTTTGGGCTATAGTTATAGTTTACATTCTTAAAAGTCTCAAAAGCATCTCTTAAAGCTTCATTATAGGCTTTATCAAACTTCTTTAATCTAGATTCCCCAACTCTAGAGACCATCACCTCATTATCAAAACAATCTTTTAAGGCGATTTCTATTTTTGTTTTAAAAATTCCGCTTTTATCGTTAGACACGTCTACCATTAATGCCAAACATCTATCATTTTTTAAATCTTCGGGCAACTCCTCGTCAATGAGATAAGATTGATAACCATATTTATTGAACAAAAAATTAGTGAGTGAGCTTAATTGGTATTCATCAGCGCTTTTAGAAAACTCAAACTGTTTTGGCACTAGTATATATTTATAATCATTAATACTCGTTTGTGCAAACCCGCTCAAACACATTAAAGTGATGGATACTGTAAATACTGCTTTTCTCAACATAATATAGGTTATAAATGGTTTACTAAATCCTTTAATTGAATTATTCTTTTGTAGTGATGACGATGAGCATTTTTATAATCAAAATGAACGGTGTCCATCCCTACCTTATCCGCACCTTCTATATCGGCCTCTAAACTATCGCCAACCATTATACTTTCTTCTACCTTAGCATTTGCTATATCTATAGCAAAATTAAAAATTTTTGGATTAGGCTTTTTTACCCCAACCATTTCGGAATTGGTAATAGTTGTAAAGTAGTCTCTAATGTTAGAGCTCTTCATTTTTCGTTCTTGTGCTTCCTCAAACCCATTGGTTATTATATGCAATTCATATTTGTCTTTGAGATAGTCGAGGATTTCAAAAGTGCCTTCAAACAAATGATTAAAAGTGGTTAAGTGATCTATGTATGCGACGGATAGATTATTGATCACATTGTCTTCAATCTTAATACTTAAAGCATCAAAAGCTTCTTTTAACCTTCCGTAGCGTAAATCTGTTTTAGACACACGCTCTTCTCTGTAAAGCTTCCAATATTTTAGATTTATAGGCTCGTAAACTCCTAAAAAATCATCAAGCTTTGCATTAATATTATTTAACTCAAAAATTTTCTGAAATGTCAATCCAGAATTTTTATCAAAATCCCAAAGGGTATGATCTAAATCAAAAAAAACGTGTTTTATATTCCGTTTCATTCGGCAGATTCTAGTATTAAATTAAAAAGTGCTCTAAAGCCTTCCCATTGATTAAAACCACTAAAGGTATAATTATGAAATACTGGTGTAAAAGTACCGTTAACAGCTTTCACCTCGTTAATCAATTTTTGCAAGTGCTCTTGTTTATCCAACTGGGATTGGTACTTTAATAGTGCAAAATCCAAACAATGATATGGGTTAATTTTTAACGGTGTTTGTACCTCATAGTCCAAGTCGTAAAACTGAAAAGGTGTACAAGTTCCTGCTCTAAAACCAAGTGTATCAATATAGCCCATCGTAAAATCTTCATTGATTTCCAACTCAATTAAATTTCTGTAAGATTGCGGAAGGTTGAGCTTAGAAAATGAATGCCTAACCGCTTTTAATTCGGTATTGATAATGGCTTCCATTTTAAGCTTTTCTTTCTTTAGGATTGAAATATCCTCTAGAGCAAAATATGAGGCTTTTATTCCTATATCGCAATAATCAGCAACGGATTTTATGAGCGATACAAATTCCTTTTTATTGATACTGATATTTTTATCATAAGTAGAATAATCTCCAATTAGAAACAGCACCATAAACTTAAAGTCACTTTGCTTTTGCTTGTTTATTATCCATTTAAAACTATCATAAGGATCGCGCTTAAAACCCATAAGTACCAAATAGCGCTGATACAGTTGTCTTAATCTAAGTCTTCCTAGATCAGAAAAGGTTCCACCAATAGTGCGCAATAATCCTTTTTTTCTGAAATAGTAAGCCGATGGCACATCTATAACGGGCTGAAGCTTATAATCTCGTTTCGGAAAATCAAAATCAGGAAAACGACTTTTTAAAACGGTTTGCAGTTTATACGCCCAAATATCAACAACAGGCTGATTTAAAAATCGATGTTTATGAGCTATACTCTCTTTAGCCATAAATCGTCCGTAGTCATCTTTTACATGAGGCAAATATTCTTCATATCGACTCAACAAATAAAATGATGCCGCAAAAATATCGAAAGGTAAATCACTGCGTTCACTTGCTGCAAAAAAGCCCTTGGTGTTGTCCCATTGATGCACTTGTATGTCTATGTCAGACAGGCCTTGCTCAAACAACAACTCGTTACTTCTTACAAACAACTCATTGCTTAAAGGTTGCTTGGCATAAGACATCTTAAGGCTATCGTGAGCAATAAAATCCTCTACTTTGGATGTAAATTTTACTTCTAAACCCAATATACGCTTACATATATGCTTGAAAACATATTTTAAACGTGGCGTAATTTTATGGGTGTAAACTAATAGCATTTTTTCAGTTTGCAGTATTCAGTAGCAGTTTGCAGTTTTAAAATTAAAGAATGCCTTCATCAGCGAAACTAAAATACGCTTTCTCTGTAACAATAAGGTGATCTAGCACTTTAATATCTAAACTTTGGGCTGCCGTTTTTAATTTTTGGGTAATATCCCTATCGGCATTACTTGGTTTTAAGGTTCCAGATGGATGGTTATGACAGAGGATTAAAGCCGTAGCGCCTACTTCTAGAGCATTCTTTAGCACTAAGCGTACATCGACCAAAGTGCCAGTAATACCGCCTTTGCTCAATTGATTTTTCTGAATGACTTTATTTGAATTGTTGAGATACAAAATCCAAAACTCTTCATGAGGCAATTCTCCCAGCATAGGTTGCATAATATCAAAAACTGAACGACTAGATTCTATCTTATCTTCATTGACCGTGTCTTCTATGCGTCTTCGTCTACCCAGTTCTAAAGCTGCGGCAATGGTTATGGCCTTTGCTTCGCCTATGCCTTTAAATTGCATTAACTGTTTTATGGAAAGTTTGCCTAAAGCATTAAGATTATGGTCTACACTTGCCAAGATACGCTTACACAAGTCCACAGCACTTTCTTCCCGACTTCCCGAACCAATAAGAATGGCAACCAATTCTGCATCGCTCAATACAGCCTTACCCTTATCTCTTAATTTTTCTCTTGGTTGATCATCTTGTGACCAGTTTTTAATGGAAAATGACGTCTGTTTTTCTGACATGTGCTAAAGATAAAAAATTGTAAATTTAAGCGTCTAAATAATTCGACTAAAAATCAATCAAAATGAAATCTATTTTTGAAGAAGACACTTATAACGAAATTAAGGAACGCATCTCAAACCTCGATGAAAACACACAAGCCAAATGGGGCAAAATGAATGTCGGGCAAATGACCTGGCACTGTCAAGGTCCTTTTAACATCATACTTGGTAAAGATCATTATGGTATGAAACCCAACTGGCTCGCAAAAGTATTCTTTAAAAAATCACTTTACAATGATAAACCATGGCGAAAAGGATTGCCAACGGCTAAGTTTTTAAAAACACAAGAACAAAAAGATTTCAATGCCGAAAAAACAAAACTCGAAGCTTTATTAGATGAAGCTTATTCCCAAAGAGACAAAACCGAGTGGGAACCACATCCTGCCTTTGGTTATTTTACAGCTCAGCAATGGGGACAAATGCAGTATAAGCATTTAGATCATCACTTAAAGCAATTTGGAGTTTAGTTATTGATTATTTTCAATTGAAGAATGACGAATTATTTTTCCATTAAACATTATTAAATAATCATTAGTCATTATATGAATTATCCTCCTAAACATCACCAAGACGACGACATCAATCACATAATTGAGGTTATTAAAACCTATCCATTGGCTACGGTTATTTCAGTTAAGGATAATCAACCGTTGATTACGCATCTGCCGTTAATTTATGATAACGAAAAACTTATAGGACATATTGATATTTATAATCCACAGAAAGAATTGCTCAAAGACGATAATGATGTGACGCTCATCTTTGGCGGACCACAATGTTATATCTCGCCTACGGTCTATTCCACAACCCAATTACCCACTTGGAACTATATAAAAGTCCACTTAAAAGGAAAAGTAAAGGCCATTGAAAGTAAGGAAGCCTTAAAGCAATCCTTAATTACAATGACCGAATTTTTGGAAGCGCCAGACCATAAGTATATACTCAAACCAGACAACCCAAGATTAGATAAAAACCTCAACTATATTGAAATGTTTGAAATTTCCATTACCCATTGGGAAGGGAAATTTAAACTATCACAGGATAAAAAACCAAAAGACACCAAATTAGCTCGAGAGGAATTGTTGAGGGCAAACCAAAAAAGTGTAAAAGCATTTTTAGATAAAGTATTCTGAAAATCAGTAACTTTAGAGAACAATTTCTAAAGCCATAACCATGAAAGATCTCAAAAAAGAAGACATCAAACAAGAAGTGTTTGATCTTTACGACGATTACGCACACAATAAACTCAACCGACGCCAGTTTGTTGAAAAACTATCGCTTTATGCTGTAGGTGGTATTACGGTAACTTCGCTTTTGAGTTTTATGTCACCTGATTATGTCAATAGCCTGTTGGTAAAACCAGATGACCCAACATTAGATTCTAAATTTATTGAATACGTATCGCCTAAAGGTGGCGGAACAATAAAAGGCCTATTATCCAAACCTAAGGATATAGACGGTAAATTACCAGGTGTTGTCGTGGTACACGAAAACAGAGGACTCAACCCTTATGTTGAAGATGTGGGCAGGCGAACAGCAAAAGCCAATTTTATCTCATTGGCACCAGATGCACTTTCCCCTTTGGGAGGTTATCCAGGAAATGACGACGATGGCAGAACCATGCAAAAAAAGCGTGACCGAAATGAAATGCTCGAAGACTTTATTGCCGCGTACCACTATCTTAAAAATCACAAAGATTGTAATGGCAATGTTGGTGTCGTTGGGTTTTGCTTCGGAGGTTGGATTTCTAACATGATGGCTGTAAGATTACCAGAATTAGGAGCTGCAGTACCTTATTATGGCAGACAGCCTGAAGCCGAAGATGCTAAAAAAATTAAAGCTCCACTCCTACTTCAATATGGCGAGCTAGATACCAGAGTTAATGCTGGTTGGCCTGCCTTTGAAAAAGTGCTTCAAGAAAACAATATTGAGTACGAAGCTTACATCTATCCTGGTGTCAATCACGGATTTCATAACAACACCACACCAAGATACGATAAGGAAGCTGCACAATTATCTTGGGACAGAACCATAGCTTTTTTCAACAAGCATTTAAAATAAAATACTCGAAACTTCCTGTAAGATTTACGATAAAATGTTAACTAATGTATCTTTACAACCCATTAGTAACAAAAAATTCATGCAACATCAAAAAGTCCTCAATTATATACAAGACATAATAGTAAACATACCTGCCGATTGGTTAAACCTAACGACCCATCGTTTGGATATTTACAACGAAAAACTGGCGAAAACACAGTTTGTTACACAGTTTGAAAAATTGTATTCGGCAGAAAATACCAGCACCAAAGCTTTAAGCGAATTACCAACGGCATACGATTATATAAGACTAGGACATCCCTTATCTTCCGTATTAGAATGGACTCTTGCCAAACTCAACAATTTAAATGCTGAAAATGTGATTAGTTTTTCTTCGGAAACTATTCCTGTGTTAGCCGTTTTACGTACCAATTTGTTAGCCAGCAGAAATACAAGAATTCTATATACCGAAAGCTTGCCAAAAGCTTTTAATGCAGAACTTCTAAAATCGGTGTACAATTATAATTTTGAAGTTGAAAAAATTCAAGATATCAACCAAGTAGATCATTTTGATGGTTCAACAATTTTGATTTCTAACCATCAAAACATCGAATCGAATATTCAGAATGATAACATCGATTTTTACGTAAATCTGTATAAAGGTTTAGGTAGCGTGTTATTGATTTCAGGACAAGCAAAAACCAGTTTCATTTCAGATATACAACATGTAAGACGCCGTGAAACCATTGCCATGACACCAGCCAATTGTTTAGTTGCACTAAAAGCATATGCTGAACAAACCACTTTTTCAACTGACAACCTAGATACTAAAAGTCATAAGGCTACAGTAAAATCTTTAATCAATGATATCAACGCAACTTCTGGCGACGCCTTGGTAGCATCTAGCGGTTTATCGGTGCAGTATACCATAATGATGGGATTAATTGACGATGCCCAAAAACAATATCCTGGTAAAGCCATAAAATTTGTGGTTCCGCCCAACTGTTATGGTGGCACCAACGACCAAGCCAGACGTGTAGCTGCATGTTTGGATAATGTTGACATTGTAGATCTACCTGTAGATGGAGACAACGATATGGTAAATAGCGTAGAAAATGCATTAACACAACTCGCAAAAGAAGATGCCGTACCATACATCATTGCAGAAATCCCGACCAATCCGCGTGTAGAAGTTCCTGATTTAGAAAATTTAAAAGCAGCATTAAGCAAAGGACGACAAACACCAAATGGAGAGACAGCGATTGCACCAGTATTTATTTTAGATCAGACCTTTTGTCCTAACGTGCAGTTTTTAGGTGAAGACGGTATATTGTCTGGCGTAAAAACCATTGCTTATGTGAGTGGCTCAAAATTCCCGAGTGGTGGAAAGTGTACTGCTGGTTATTGCGTTGCCAATGCAAAAGCAGAACACTTAATTCAGCCTATCGCCACACATCTCAAACTTTGCGATAACGAAGCTACAGCTTTACAATACCAAATTCTAGCAGCACAAATGCCATCCATGCTAACGCGTATTGCAGACGCTTACAAAAACACAAGAGCATTTGTAAACTATATTCAAGAGGTATTACCCGAAGCTAAAATCAATTTTGTGTCTGAGGAATTGGCCGCACAAGGCTTTACTCCTTCTGTGTTTTCGTTGGACTTACCTACCAAAGGTAACACTGATGAAGAACGTGAACAGTATAAACGCGCATTAAACCTCAGGCTCATTAACCTAATGATTACCAAAATCCCTAACGAAAGCAAATACTGCGTCAGTTACGGACAACTAAAAGGGTGTTACTGGACCATCCCAGCAACCTCAACACAAGGCACTACCAAAGAAGGTGACAAGGATTATATAGCTCGTGTTTCCTTATCTCCAGATTTAGATTTGGAGAAACATAAAGACGTGTTTTTGGAGTTTGCTGAAGGGATTTAAATACTAATATTCAATTTTTTATAATTTGACTTTCTTGATAATTTGACCGAACTTCGTTGTTGCCTGATGTGAGTCATTGAAATGGCTTCATATTATAAAGTTAGTACACATTAAGAAAACACATTGAAGAAAGTAAAATTCAATAATAGAACATTATTTATTGACGGAAAACAATTTGAATTGGATCACCGAATAAAAGATGTCCGGAAAATTGACAATTTGGCTGTTGTGATTTATGATTTCGACCAAAACGCACCAAGAGACAGGCAGTTTCGAAACTGTAAAGCTTTTAACAGCAATGGCGAATTAATTTGGACAGCTGAACATCCAACAAATATCACTGCTGACTCTTACGTGGAATTTATGAAAGGACGAGGAAATAAACTTTGGAATTTCGGTTGCTTTATTTGCGAGTTAGACTTCAAAAATGGAAAACTTAAAAATGCAGTCTTTACGAAGTAATTGAATGCAATGACGAAATTAATCGTAGAAAATTATAAAGTTCAAAGAACAGTGTCGGATGGCGGACACAACTATATCTTAACTGAAATTTATTATAAAGGAAATCGCAGAAGATTGGTAATTCTATTCTCTGACAAAACCGAGGAACCAACTTTAAATGAGAAAAAACCTCTCAAATTAATTGGAGATATAGATGATGAAGGAATAGAATTTGATTTAATGATGTATAATGCTTGTATGGAAAAATAAAAACGTTTGCCAATAACGTGCATAATTAACTGCTTGTGATTTGCCTAAGTGAAAATTCTTGCGTCACCTAAAACCAAACTTTATACGTCATTCAGCACTCGATGCGGAAATCGAAGATTCAGCGTAAACTAATCCACAAGTTAATAAGAATTACTAATGAGATCCCGAAACAACACTTCGACTGCGCTCAATGCGACAATTCAGGATGATAAAAATATTAAAATAATTTCGTCACTTCACCAAAATCCAAACCACCATAATTACCAGAACTCATCAACAACAAGGATTTATTATCAAAATTCTGAGAGAACAAAAAGGCTTTAAATTCTTCTGGGTTGGTATAGATAATTAAATCATCACGTTCAAAAGCATTGGAAATTTGCTGTTTGGTGACTTCTTCGAGTTTTTTAATTTCTACGGCGTGTGGAGAATAGAACACCACAGCAACATCTGCAGCATCTAAAGCACCTTTGTATTCTTTTAAAAATTCGGCGTTTAAGCTACTGTAAGTATGTAATTCTAAACACGCGACCAAAGTTCTGTCGCTATATTGTTCTTTTACGGCTTTGGTTGTGGCTTCTACCTTACTTGGTGAATGTGCAAAATCTTTATAGGCAACACTTTTTGAGGTTTCAGCAATTTTTTCTAAACGTTTGCTTGCTCCTTTAAAGGTAGAAATGGCTTCGTAGAAATCATCTTCATCAATACCCATGTGTTGGCAAATCCATTTGGCACCAGCTAAGTTGTTCAGGTTGTGTGCTCCAAACACTTCAATTGGCATTGGACCTTCTGGAGTTTCCAAAAGGGTTTCACCATTTTCAACCGTATATTCTGGAGTTTGGTAAGCAATCTTTCTGATTTGGTTTTCAGAGGCTTCCACTACGCGTTTTACTTCTTCGTCTTCTTCGTTATAATTAATACTTCCACCAGTGACAATAGAATCTACAAAAATCTTAAACTGCTCCACATAGTTTTCATACGTTGGAAATACATTGATATGGTCCCAAGCAATGCCGCTCAGCAATGCAATATTAGGTTTGTACAAATGAAATTTTGGTCGCATGTCAATTGGCGAACTCAAATATTCATCACCTTCCAACACCATAAAATCATTATCTTTAGTAAGTTTTACCATGACATCAAAACCTTCCAACTGCGCACCAACCATATAATCTACATCTTTATCATGATAATGCATCACGTGCAAGATCATTGAGGTAATAGTCGTTTTCCCATGACTTCCACCAATAACCACACGGGTTTTATGTTTGGCTTGTTCGTATAAAAATTCAGGATAACTGTAGATTTTTAAACCGAGTTCCTGGGCTTTTAGCAATTCAGGATTATCGGCTTTGGCATGCATACCTAATACGATAGCGTCTAAATCAGACGTTATTTTTTCAGGATACCAACCAAAAGTTTCAGGCAATAAACCTTTAGCCTCCAACCGTGATTTGGATGGGTCAAAAATTTCGTCATCACTACCTGTGACCTTATAACCTTTATTGTGAAGTGCTATGGCTAAATTGTGCATCGCTGCACCACCAATGGCGATAAAATGTACGTTCATAAAACAAATATAAATATAGATAAGAGATTAAAGAATAGAGATGATAGAAAAAGGTAAATCTCGATTACTTTTTCTATCTCTGTTCTTTTTTCTAGTCTCTTTATTCTAGAATCTACAACTCTGGATTCACAGCCAAACTATTAAATAATTTCGCCTTTGTACTAAAGAATTTATTCTGAATCTCAATGGCTTTTAATTGACCATCAATTAATTTTGACTCACGAGAATTAACCAAGAACAACGAGCTTTCTCCCAATTGGAACTTACGTTCTTCTGCCTGTAGCATTCTTTGGTAATCGGAAACCATTTGCTGTGTGATTTCATTTTGCACAACATACGATTGCAATTCTTGCTTTAGTGCATTAATCTTATTTTTAAGGTTAATACGTGTCGCATCGATTTCAAATTCTGTGTCGTTCTGTTTTATTCGTGCCAGTTTTAAATCTCCGCGTTCCTTTCTTAAAAATAATGGAAAACTGATATTAAATCCGCCTTTGTAATCTGCAGTATTGAGCGTTCTAGCTACCTCTGGAGTTTCCGTGATAAAATTATATTGAACATCGATTCTTGGCAACAACTTGTTGGCTTTTAAACGCGTATCAACCTCTAGGCTTTGTAATTTGTAATCTAGAGATACCATTTTGGGATGGGACTCTATAATGGTTTCTTCGCTTCGCAATTGGTCGATATTAAAAGTTGCATCTACAATGGGCTCCGTATCCACATCTGGAACAACATTGGGTTGTAACTCCACAGGAACATTATTCTCTAACCATAAAAAATTTGAGAGTTCTAAAGCTGTTTTCATTAACTTCACTCTAGACTGTTCCAGACCCAACTTTCTATTATTTACAGCAATTCTGGCTTCCGTGGCATCGATTTCGGCATTTTCCCCAACTTCCACTCCCTTTAAAACACCTTGATAACGTTGTTGGGCATTGACCAAAAAGTTTTCGAACAACTGTAATTCATTATAAGCCTGCAACCATTTAAAGTACACCAAGGAGGCCTCGTACAAAATCTTATTGACATAAATATCGCGATCTGCTTTAGCCTGCTCCCTAAACAATTTAGCTTGTTTTAAAGCTGCCATTCTATTATTAATCAACAGACCTTGACCAAGCGGTACGGAAACACCAGCACTGTAAAGTCCATCTTCGGGCACAAAGGCTTGAGGGTTTAGAAAGTCGCCTGTATTTTCTTCAAATGTAGCCTTTAACTCTACACCAAACCATGTCGGGATTTTAAACATTCCATTTAGCCTATCAAAATATTCTGTATTCTTGAATTTCTTTCGATCATAATCTACCTCCAATCTTGGATCGAATGCTCCACGAGATTTCATGAGTTTCGCCTGACTTTCATCAATGACCAATTCGGCCTGTTTTACAATAGGATGAAATTTCTTCACATAGCCCAAATACTCATCAAAACGAAGTACATTAGATAATTCTTCGGTTTGTGCAAAACCAAATGCTCCAAAACAAATACAAAGTACCGTCAATAGATCTCTCATCTGTTATTTTGTTTTAGTGTTTGACGTTGTCTCTGGTTGATAATAATTTGGTGGGAAGCCGTTAAGTTTTCGCCATAGCTCAAACCAAATTGGCACATCATCCAATAAAGCCATGGTAAAAGCGCCTGAGCCTGCTCGTATATCCTTTGGCCAAGGATTATCTTCCTCATCTGGTGCCAACAACACTCTAAACTTGCCATTATCACTTATAAAATTCTCAATCGCAACCACTTTTGCTCCATAGGTTCCGTAAGATACATTTGGCCAACCGCTAAAGACAATTGCAGGCCAACCATCAAACTGTACACGCACTTTTTCTCCAATGTTGAGCAGTGGCAAATCTATGGGCTCGACAAAAGTTTCTACTGCTAAATCTACTTGTGCAGGCATAATACCAACCAAGGCTTCCCCTTCCTTAAATGTTTGCCCTACTCCACCTCTGAGCGCTTTATTGATGTAGCCATCGTAAGGTGCAGTGATGTACTGAAGTTCGTTTCTCAGCTTGTAGTTAGAGTATTCGTTATCTAGCTTAGACACTTGTGCTTCGGTATCGAACTGGCTCGATTGGGCCGTAAACTTATCGCTTTGCGCTTTTGAAATCTTATCGGAATACTCGGCATTGACACGAGAAATCTCGTACTGCGCATTAATAACCTCGTTCTTACTCGCTAATAATTTATTTTCTTGAGAGATTAATTTTGCCTCTGTTTCCTGAAGTTTTAAACGCTTATCCTCAACGTCCTTGGTAGCTTTAAAACCTTCCTCCTGCAAAGTTACAGTTCGGTTGAACTGACGTTGCGCAATTTGTTTGTTGGTTTTAGCAGCTTCTAAATCGATACTATCACTCTGTACTTTGAGCTTCGCTTGCATCAATTTATTTTTGGCCTGCTCTAGTTTTAATTTTCGCTCATTTATCAATGCAGCTATTTGTCGGTCTAATGCTTTCACTTTTTCACCATAGGAACCAACAGACAATGCTTTAGCATCACGTTGCTGTGCTGTTCGTTCTACTAGATTAGGGTCGAAATATTCGCTTTTGATTTCTGAGATTTTCATAATGGTATCTCCCTTCGCAACAAAATCCCCTTCGCGCACAAACCACTGTTCTATACGACCAGGAATTGGAGATTGAATACTCTGCGGACGTTGATCTGGTGTTAAGGTTGTGACTTGCCCTCTACCTGTAATATTTTGTGTCCATGGCAAAAACAAAATGATAAAACCTATGATTGTAAATGCTCCAAGAAATCGATTAAAGTACTTATAATAGCGACCGTGGAATACACGTTTTCCAGATTTAGAATCGGAAATATCCACAGATTTATTAAGCTGGTTATGTGATATATTTAGCATCGTTGTTCTTTTTAAATGATTTCACCTTTGTTTAGTGTAATAGCCTGTGTGCAGTTGCTCGACCAGTCGTTGTTTGTACTTACAACAATTAAGGTCCAGGGATTAGCATCGTCAGTAAGGAAGTCAATGATTTTCTTCACTTCATTTTCCTCAAATTGCTCTAATGGATCTTCTAAAATGAGTACTCGTGGTTTATCTACAATAGCTCTAGCCAATACAATCTTTTTGGCTACACTGAATGAAATTTGTTTCCCTTCTGGATAGAGAACCGTATTTAAACCTTGTGGACTTTCCTTGATGAATTGTGTTAAACCAACATTTTCAATTGCCCACATTAATTGTTCATCTGATATTTCTGTATTTCCAAAAGTAATGTTCTCCCTTATCGTTCCTTCAAACGGAGTTTCATCTGCCAAGGACATTCCAAAATGTGATCTATAATGGTTTAAATTGATGTTACTGAGCATATACTTATCGAGGTATATTTTACCTTTGGTAGGCTCAATGACTCCTCCAATTAATCGCAGTAAACTTGATTTACCTGCTCCACTTTCACCTTTAACCAAAATACGGCTCTTAGGGTGAATCTTTAATGATACGTTTTTCAGAATATCCTCTTCCCTATTAGGAACGTTATAAGAGACGTTGTTCAATTCTATGCAGAAGTCGTCCTTAAACTCTGGTCTATCTCCGTTGTGCATTTCTAACTCTTTATCTACAACCTGACCCATTTTTTCCAATGATGTCAATACATCGTAAAAGGACTCTAGACCAAGAATTAATTTTTCAACTGAACCGATAACCAAAAGAATGATAATTTCAGCAGCGACAAATTGTCCGATATTCATCTCTTGGTTCAATACCAATAAACCACCAATTAACAACAGCCCAGCTGTGACAATTACCTTGAAGCCTATCATTTGTATAAACTGCAAAACTAAAATCCTAAAGTGGCTTTCTCTGGCCACCAAATAGTCGTTGACCAACTCGTCATTTTTATCGACGGCAAGAGTCGTTTTTCCTGAAAGTTTAAAGCTTACTATGGCTCTAGCAACTTCCTGAATCCAATGCGCCACCCTATATTTGTTTTGGGATTCCATTAAACTCGTTTCCATTCCTTTTTTGGCCGTGAAATTAAATACCACATACACCAACAAAAGCAACAGAATGCCAAAAGCGATAAAAAACGGATGGTAAAACGACAGTAAAATCAAAGAGAATATAATCTGTAAGACTGCAGCGGGAATATCCACCAATATCTTCGCCAAACCTTTTTGAATGTTCAGGGTGTCGAAAAAACGATTTGCCAACTCTGGTGGATAGTAGTTGCGTAATTCATTCATTTTTATTTTTGGGAACCTGTAGGTAAACTCAAAAGAGGCTCTGGTAAAAATACGTTGCTGAATGGTTTCTATGATGCGCATTTGCATGAGTTGCAATATGCCCACAAATGCCACACCCACCGTTACCAAAATCACCAGAATGACCCAAGATGTGCTTACTTGAGCTCCCTGGATTAAGTTTACTATGGCCTGTATTCCTAGTGGTAAAGTCAAAGCTAAAATCCCTGAGAAAACAGCATAATAAACCACTTGTAATAAATCTCTCTTTTCTAATTTTAAAAGGCCTACAAGCCTTTCCCAAGGAGACATTAATTCTTTTTTGTTCATACCTAATCGGTTATAGCATTGATGGTTAAATCCTTGAAAAATTCTGTTGGAGTTGTTTTAGAGTCACAATCTGTTATGGACCTAAAGTGTTCTTTAAGAAAATGTTGATGAAGTGCACCTTCTACAATTGTACTAGCCAAACTAGAAGCGAATTTATAATTTGGATTGACATTAGAAATCATATCGCTCAAACGTTTTATCAATCGCTTATAGACTACAAAGTAACCCTCTTTGTTTTCCTCATCTACTTCTTTGGTTAAATATGATTTTGAATATTCATTAATGATTATTTTATTGAGCACAACCTCGTTGACATGTGTAAACATCACATCCTCCTCAATAGTTTTGGTAACTATTTCAATGGCCTTAAAGAGTTTCTGTTTTTCATCTGGCATGTTGTGAGTGGCAAACACCAATTGATACTCAACCCATGCCCAGTACCACGAGGTTAAGTACAATAAGAGCTTATGTTTACTTTCAAAATAACGATAGATTGAACTTTCGTTTGAACCTATTTTAGCGCCCAACTTTTTAAACGTGAAACCATCGAACCCAATCTCATCTATAAGCAAAATACCGTGCTCTATTATACGCTTACCCAAATCAGAAGACTCGGGATCTTTGATATATATTTTATCAGGCACTGCTATTTTTAAATTTGAAAGTAAATTTATCATAATTAAAATATTTAATTGCAAAGATAATAGTATTACTATTAATTTTAAATTTTTAACAAAAAATTATGCTAGTGATACACTAGCATAAAATATGATATTAACTTAATGATTATGGTCTAAAGCCCTTCTATAGCCTCTTTTTCATCTTTAAACACCTCAATTTTTGGTAAGCCGGTAATGGCTTTATCTATCCATTTTAAGGCTTCGGTCTTTTTGTTTTGGTGTTTATAGATTTGCGCCAAACGGTAATAAGCCCATTCCTTTGGTACTCCATCTTTAGCAGAGTGGTTGGCTAAATAGGCTTTAAGGCATTTTTCACCTTTATCGAGCTGTAAATTGTAATCGGCACAGACTTTACCGATTTGGTAATGCATAGCGTTGCGTTGGAGCTTTTGTTGCGCTTCCTCTAAATTACCGATAGCCTCGTTCGGCTTATCTTGGGTTTCATAAAAAGTGGTCAGTTTTTCGTAACAGGTTACTGAACCACCAACTTTAATGGCGAGTTTATAATATTTTTCGGCGAGTTCTGGTTCGTCATCATATTCATAGACATAACCTTTAGCCAAGTAGCCATCAACTTTAGACAAGTTCTGTAGTTCATCAGCATACTTTAGCGCTTTAGAATTACTACCACCTACTATGCCTGGTAAAGACACATACAATTCTACCAAAGCCCAACGTGCATCAATATGTTTTGGGTCTAGTTCAGCAGCTTTTAAGAAAGAGCTCTTAACATCACCTATAATGGTCAGTGCTTTCAGTTTACTAGTACTTAAGGCCTTCATACCTAAAGCTCCACCATATTTATAATGGTAATTGGCATTGTTTGGGTAAGTCTCTTTTAATTTTTCGTATTGTTCAATGGCTTTATCCCATTTTTTTTGATGTCCATAAGCATCTCCCAAAAGCTCAATAGCCTCTTTATCATCAGCATTTGATGCTAAGTAAGTCAGCATTTCCTGTTGTGCTTTAATAAAGTTTTTCTCAGCTAAATATGTTTTAGCCTTCTCTTTTGAAGTTTGAGCAAAACATACAGAGGACACAAAGAAAATCCACAGAAATTGTTTCATAGGTTTAAGGGCTTTTTTTTTCAAAAATACAATTTAATAATAGCACTTTTGGATTGAATTACACAAATCAAAATCAGGATTTTTTTGTTTAGACGAAAAAGAAAAATAAGACATAGTAATAACTACAACTTCTTTTTATTTTGAAGTATTAACGAAAAAGGACAATTTTTAGTGTGAAAATTTAATACAAATGTAGTATTGTCGTTTCGTTTCACTCACAAATTGTTTAACTTAACTCATTGAAACGACACATTCACGTTTTAAAGCTTTTTTTGGAATACCTTTTGAAGGTATTTTGTACAAAACGAAACGAATTCATGAAAACTTTTTTCTCAATACTAATGCTAATTTGCTTTGCTTCTTTTTCTAATGCCCAAAACGATTTTGAAAGTCAATGGGAAAAAGTCATCAAACTCGAAAAAGATGGGCTGACTAAAAGCGCTGCAGAACTAGTTGACACCATCTACAATGACGCTTTTGAAGCTAAAAATAAGCAGCAACAAATAAAGGCTTTATTGCACAAGAGTAAATATATGCTTGTGCTCGAAGAAGATGCACAACTGAATATCGTTAATCTTTTTAAGTCAGAAATTAAAGCTTCTGAAAGCATCGTCACCAAGCACCTTTTAGAAAATATGCTGGCAACCATGTATTGGCAATATTTTCAGCAAAACCGATATAAGTTTTATAATCGTACTAAAACAGCCGAAAAAGTAGATAATGTGGATTTTAGGACTTGGGATTTGGAAACCTTATTCTATGAAATCCATGTGTATTTTCAACGTTCACTTGAGAATGGTTTAATTCTACAACAAGAATCTTTAGATAACTATAGTGTGCTTCTACACGAAGCCGAAGGCTCTAAAACCTACAGACCAACCTTATACGATTTGTTGAGTCATAATGCACTTCAGTTTTATAAAACCAGTGAGAACAGCATTACGCAACCTGCCTATAAATTCGCCATTGACCAACCTGAATTTATTGCGGATAGCGAACAGTTCATCAACTTGAATCTAACCTCAAAAGATTCAACATCGCTTCAACTACAGGCTTTAAAAATTTATCAAAGCCTTTTAAAGTTTCATCGTGATGATGCCATTACAAAAGCTTTTGTTGATGTAGATTTAGAACGCTTAAAGTTTGTGGCGCAACATGCCACCTTTCAGAATAAAGAAGCCTTATTGCTCGAAACTTTAAAAGGCAAGGCAGACGCTCTTAAAAACAATCCGCTTTCATCACTTTATAATTTTGAAATTGCCTCGGTTTACAAAGCAATGGGAAACCGCTACAATAGTAATCCAAATGCCGGTAAAGTGGATGACACCTATCGATGGAAGCTAAAAGAGGCTTTGGAAATATGTGAAAGTGTTATTTCAAAATTTCCTGAAAGTGATGGAGCAAAACAATGTAAAATCCTAAAAAAGCAAATTCTGTTGCCTAACATAAGACTTCAGGCTGAAGAATATATTCCGATCAATTCTGCATCACGAATTTTAGTGAGCTACAGCAATCTCACCAGTTTAGATTTCAAGATTTATAAGGTCAGTAAAAACCAATTAGAGAACTATAATAAGTCTTATAATGCTGAAGAAAAAAGTAAGTTTTTCAGCAAGTTGAGTCCAATAAAATCATTTTCCAACACTTTAAAATCCGAAAACGACTACCAAGAACACAGTACGGAAATCATTGTGCCAGAATTGGCAAATGGCCTATATCTTATAAAAGCAGATACCAAAACCAATGATGTTTTTGCGGCTTCTCATATTCAGGTGACGGATTTAGCGTTATTGGAAAGCAATCAAAATGATGTGGTGAATTATCAGCTCATCAACAGAAACAATGGAGCACCAATTGTTGGTGCTGCGATTAACATTACCTACAGAAACAATAGAAACAAACTGTTATCCAAAACATACACTACAGATCGTTTCGGAAAATTTAAGTTCAACAAAAACAGTAGTTATTACAGAGCTGTAGAAGTCCGTGTGAATCACAAAGACGAAACCGCCTACTTTGGTGATTACCATATTGGCAGAAAATACCAAACACGAGAAAACAACGACACCCAATACACCGTTTTTCTATTTACGGATCGTGGCATTTACAGACCTGGACAAACCGTTTATTTTAAAGGTATTGCCACAGCTACCAAAGATGGAAATACTGAGGTTTTTGCGAATGAAGATGCCAAAGTAAAACTCAAAAACGTAAACGGTGAAGTGGTTAGTGAACTCACATTAAAAACCAATGAATTCGGTTCGGTGAGTGGTGAATTTATTTTACCTAACGATGGACTTACTGGCAACTACTCCATAGAGATGTTCAGCGGAAGAAATGGCTATACCTATTTTTCAGTTGAGGAATACAAACGCCCGAAATTTAAACCAGAATTTCAACCTATTACCGAAACCTTCAAAGTTAACGACAGTATTACCGTAAAGGGTTTAGCCAAGGCTTTTGCCGGAAGCAATATTACAGATGCCAAGGTGGTTTACCGTGTGAATCGCCAAGTACAATACCCAACTTGGTGGTACTGGAGACGACCAGGACATTTTAATGCCGAAGCCCAAGAAATCACGTTTGGCGAAACTAAAACCAATGATAAAGGTGAGTTTGAAATTACCTTTAAAGCCATTCCAGATGAGAGTGTCTCAAAAGACAATTTACCAATTTTTAGATACGAAGTCACTGCAGATGTTACCGATATTAATGGTGAAACACGTTCCGTAAGTACTACGGTTAATGTGGGTTACCACGCCATGACTTTACAGATTTCTGCACCAAATACGATTGATAAATCGAAAAAAGAGATTGAAATCTCTCTAAATTCTATGAATTTAAATGGAGAGGAAGTTCCTGCAAAGGGTACATTGAAGGTTTATAAACTTAGCGCACCAGAACAGGTATTGCGAGAAAGACCATGGAATGCACCAGATTACCAAGTGATTTCCAAGGAGGAATTTAAACGCTTATTTCCGCACGATTCTTTCAATAATGAACACCTGATGACTCATTGGGAAAAAGGCGAGGAAGTTTTTAGTACTACATTCGATACTGAAGAAGAAAAGACCATCACGCTCAAAAAGTTGAGAAAATGGGATTCTGGTAAGTATATCATTGTTGCCGAAAGTGAAGACAAGTTTGGGCAAGAGGTAAAAGATGAAGTCTTTACCACACTTTATAGCGATGATGACAAAACCGTTGCCGACAACCAATTATTTGAAGCCACTTTAGATAAGGACAGTTACAACGTTGGTGATATAGCGAAGCTAACCTTGGGCTCTGCTGCCAAAGATATTACCGTTACGGTTGAAGTTGAAAAAGATGGTAAAATCATTGTCACGCAATTGGTAAAACTGAGCAATTCTAAGCAAACGATAACCATTCCTGTTTTAGAAGGTGATGTCGGAGGTTTTGAAGTTCATGCTAGTTTTGCGGCTTTCAATAGCTATATAGCACAGCGTTTTGAAGTGAACGTGCCTTATCCAAAAACCGATTTAGAGATTGAAACCACCACGTTTAGGGATAAGCTACAGCCAGGACAAGATGAAACGTGGAGCTTTAAAATTAAAGGTCCAAAAGGAGATAAGGTTTCTGCTGAATTATTAGCAAGCATGTACGATGCCTCATTGGATGAATTTAGAACACATGACTGGAATTTTAATCCTATTCACAAAAGATATTACTCTGGTAGAATAAACAAAAACCATAGGCAGAGTTTTGGGAATACGAGTTTTAGGGTATTTAACCGTTTTGAACAAATTGGGAATTATAGCTCACAAAACTATGACCAATTGAATTGGTTTGGATTTTATTTTGGACAAAATCGTTTCTTGTTCAGAGCTAAAAATTCAGCAGCACCTGAAATAGCAATGAGGGTTCAAGATTCAGCAGAAATGGAGGAACTTACTGTTGGAGGTTACTTAGCAGAATCTGATTTTGGTATTGATTTTATGGATGATGAATTCAGAGATGGTGATAAACCAACAAATAAAAATAAGTTAGATTCTAGTGACATCCAAATCCGAAAAAACCTAAACGAAACCGCATTTTTCTTTCCACAATTGCAAACCGATGCAGAAGGTAATGTAAGTTTTAATTTTAAAGCTCCAGAAGCCCTAACCAAATGGAAACTGCAATTATTGGCACATACAAAAACTTTAGAAAGTACTGTCACACAATTGGAAGCCGTTACCCAAAAAGAATTGATGGTGATTCCAAATGCTCCACGTTTTTTACGTGAAGGTGATCAAATTACCATTAGTACTAAAATTGCTAATCTTACTGAGAATGAGCTAACTGGTATGGCTAAATTAGAATTGACAGATGCTGTTACTGGAAAAGATATTTCTAAGGACATACTGGTCGTTGAGCGTAGTCGAAACGACAATTCTGAAGATGGCACTTCGACTTCGCTCAGCGCCCAGAACTTTTCTGTCGACGCAAATGGAAACACACAAGTCTTATGGTCTTTGGCAATTCCAGAAGGTTTACAAGCCGTACAATACAAAGTCATTGCAAAAGCTGGTGATTTCAGTGATGGTGAGCAAAACGCACTACCTGTTTTAAGCAACAGAATGCTAGTGACAGAAACACTACCTATGTGGGTACGTTCTAATCAGACGAAGATGTTTACGTTAGATAAATTGAAAAACCAGACATCGACGACGCTAAGTCACCATAAGTTGACCTTAGAGATGACGTCCAACCCAGCTTGGTATGCAGTTCAGGCGTTGCCTTACTTAATGGAATATCCTTATGATTGTAATGAGCAGACGTTTGCACGTTACTATTCAAATGCGTTGGCACAACATATTGTAAAATCGAACCCAAAAATTGAAGCCGTCTTTAACCAGTGGAAGTCATCAGATGCGTTGTTAAGTAATCTGGAAAAGAATGAAGAATTGAAATCTATATTAATTCAAGAAACACCTTGGCTACGTGATGCGCAATCTGAAACGGAACAGAAAAAGCGAATCGGATTGCTATTCGATCTTAACAAAATGAACAATGAACTGAGTTCTGCTTTACGCAAACTGAAACAAAACCAATTACCATATGGTGCTTGGCCATGGTTTAATGGTGGTTATGCGAATCGTTACATTACACAACATATTATTTCTGGTTTTGGTCACTTGAAACAGCTCAATGTCATTCAGAGGAACAACGAAGCATCTCAAATGATTCAAAACGCCATTCAATACCTAGATGACCAATTCGTAAAAGAATACAAAGACATTAGAAAGTATAATAAGGATGTTGATTTAAGCAAAGACCATCTGTCTCACATGCAATTGCATTATTTGTATGTTCGCAGTTTTTATCCTGAAATTAAAGCTTCAAAAGAGGTAGAAACCATCATGGATTATTACAAAGGTCAGATTCAAAAGTATTGGTTAAAGCGTTCTTTATATGCCAAAGGTTTAATGACTTTAACCATGCACAGAATGAACGATGATGCCACTGCAGGCAAGATTCTAAAATCATTAAAAGAAAACAGCATCACTTCAGAGGAATTAGGTATGTATTGGAAATCTAATACCAACTCATGGTATTGGTACCAAGCACCAATTGAAACCCAAGCCTTGTTGATTGAAGCATTTGCTGAAGTTGGTAATGTCATTCAGAGCGAAGCGAAGAATCTCGAAGACATCGACAACCTAAAAATCTGGTTGCTAAAAAACAAGCAAACCAATAGCTGGAAAACCACAAAAGCAACGACGGAAGCTGTTTACGCTTTATTGCTACAAGGAAGTGACTGGTTAAGCGTTACCGAAATGGTTGATGTAAAAGTTGGTGATGAAACCATTTCACCAGAGACTTTAGACAACGTAAAAATTGAAGCTGGTACTGGCTACTATAAAACATCATGGACAGGTTCTGAAATTAAACCAGAATTGGCAGATGTTACCATTTCCAAAAAGGGAGATGGTATTGCATGGGGAGCGCTATACTGGCAATATTTTGAGGATTTGGATAAAATCACCTCAGCAGAGACTCCTTTAAAACTGAGTAAAAAATTGTTCTTGAAAACCAATACAGATAAAGGAGAGGAAATCACTGAAATCACACCAGAAACCAAACTAAAAGTTGGTGATTTGGTTAGAGTGCGAATAGAACTAAGAACGGATCGCTCTATGGAATTTGTACATCTTAAGGATATGCGTGCCGCAGGTTTTGAGCCTATCAATGTGTTATCAAAATACAAATGGCAAGATGGATTGGGTTATTACGAAAGCACGAAAGATGCCGCTACCAATTTCTTTATGGATTATCTACCAAAAGGTGTTTATGTTTTTGAATACGACCTAAGAGCAAACAATGCTGGCGATATGAGCAATGGTATTAGTACAATTCAGTCTATGTATGCACCTGAGTTTAGTAGTCATAGTGAGGGAGTTAGGGTTAATATTGAATAGTCTATAAAATAATCTCTTATGAAGGAAAATAAACACCCCTAAAGTCCCCTAGAGGGGACAATTGTTTCGATTTTTATTTCTAAGATGTCCCCTTGAGGGGACTTTAGGGGTGTAACATACAAACAAGTTGTTTGTTAAATCCCACCAAACTTAATGTCATTTTCACAAATAGGAGTGGCAATTCTATTTACTACTAGGAGGCGTCGTTGGTCGCACTTCAATTTTACTAGGTAAAGTTCTCGGATTCATTTTCAATAAATCAATAACCAATTCACCGATATCTTCAATCTGAATTTTCCACGCATCTTTATCGCTAGGTTCATTACCATTAAAGTGTGTAGAAACAGAACCTGGCATAATGGTGCTTACTTTTACTCCATACTTACGCAAATCCAACATTACCGCTTGCGTAAATCCAGTTACACCAAATTTACTCGCATTATAAGCAGAGCCACCAGCAAAGAAATTAGTCCCTGCCAAACTTGAAATGGTGATGTAATACCCTTTTGTGTTTTTAAGTGCATCGACACTTGCTTTTATAGAATTAAAAGCACCTGTAAGATTAGTGTCTATAACTTGGTTCCATTGCTCTGAAGTTAAATCCTCTATACTTCCAAAATGACCAAGACCAGCGTTGGCAATAACAATATCCAATTGCCCAAAGGTCTTTAAGGCTTGATTAACCGCTTCTTCTTGGCTATCCAGTTGCCTCACATCTGCTTGAACTCCAATGATTGATCCTGTACTATTGGTTTTTGAAGCTAATTCTTCTACAACTTCGTCTGCTGCATCTTTGCTCCTACTGGTTATAACTACTTTTAAGCCTTGATTGAGCAAAGCTTCTGCCACACCATATCCTATACCTTTTGTACCACCTGTAATGAGTGCTACTTTTCCTTTTAAATTGTCCATGTCTATTTTTTTGATTTCATTCAAAATTACGAAACCAATGAGGAAACCTGAAGTTTAAAATGTTAGGGAAATGGTAAAGTTATTGTTTAGGTGGATATTTTTCAAAAATTTTATCTGCTAAGGCATTAAAATATTCCTGTCGTTGTTCAGGTGTAGCATTTTGTCTGTATTTACTTTCACTCACTGCTTGCCAAAAGAGTTTTTCATTTTCACTTTTATCCACAAAATCTATAACAATCTCTCTTGTATACTGATTACCACCCAAAGGAATTCCAACGGAGACACCACCACCAACATTTCTGCCAGTTCCGCCCACTCCCACTCCAACATTAGAGTTATTTCTATTCATAATATCCTGACTTTGAATATCGATAAAAAAATCTGGATTATCGGAACGTGTCAAGCCCATTGTAGCCAAGTTAGCATCAATGGCTCGCATTAATCTTTTAGTGTCTAACTGACTCAAGCCAGTTTTCATATCATCAAAATAGTTGTAGGTTTTATATTTTGCAAAGTCTGTAGATTTTTCGTAGTCGTAGTTGACCATAGTTCCACAGGAAACGAATACTAATGCCAGTAAAATAAATTTGAAGGTCTTCATGCTTTTTATTTTAAAGATAACGAAAAATAGGTTCAGCATCAAGCACGTCAAGACTCAAAGGTATACTTTAACTACTCTTCATCAGAACCAGGCTCAACAACTTTGGTCAAAGATGAAGAAATGATTCCGGTTGGTATAGCAACGATACCTAAGCCAATAAGGAGAATAATAAAGGTAAAGACTCGCCCACCAACCGTAATAGGATATACATCACCATATCCTACGGTAGTCAAGGTGACGATAGACCACCAAAGGCTGTCGAAAATAGATGAAAAATGCTCTGGTTGTGCTTCGTTTTCAAAATAATAGATCCCAATGGCCGCAAAATATATTAAGACCAAAGTGACACCCATAAAAAGGACAATCTGTTCTTTTGCCAAAATCATTGCTTTGGTAAAATGACGCATGGCCTTATTGTAGCGCACCAATTTTAAAAGTCTAAACAATCTGAACATTCGCAATACTCGCAACGAGCGCAAATCCACACCAAATGACAGATAGAATGGCAGTATGGCGAAGAAATCTATTAGACCAAAAAAGCTGAAAATAAACTTTGGTTTGTTATCTGCTACGTAGATTCTGGCTAAATATTCAAGCGTAAATACAATGACACAAAAAATCTCAATAGAATTGAGTATAACTTTAGTCTCTGGTTTTAAGTTGGGTAAGGTTTCAGTAGAAAATGTGATAACCGATAAAACAATCAACACCTGAATAAAAACCGCAAAGCTCTTACTGAGCTTATTGTCGTTATATTCTACGATGCTTTTGACGGTTTCTTTCATTGAAGCGCAAATGAGAGTTTAGTCATTCAACATTTTCCAAAGTTTATCTTTTAATTCGGTTAATCCTTGCTGTGCTACAGAAGAGATAAACATATAATCACTTTCTAAATCTTTGTCTAATATAGTAGAAATTTCAGATTTGAGTTCTTCGTCCAACATATCGGATTTTGATATGCAGACAAAACGCTGCTTATCCAACATCTCAGGATTATATCGTCTAAGTTCATCGACCAAAATTTCATACTGCTCAACTATATCCTTGGCATCTGCAGGAATCAAAAACAATAGAATGGAGTTCCGTTCTATATGTCTTAAAAAGTAATAGCCAAGCCCTTTACCTTCTGCTGCTCCTTCAATAATACCAGGAATATCGGCCATTACAAACGATTGAAAATCGCGATACTCTACAATACCTAAATTTGGTTTTAAAGTCGTAAACTCATAGTCTGCAATCTTAGGTTTCGCGGCAGTTAATACCGACAATAAAGTCGATTTTCCTGCATTTGGAAATCCCACCAAACCAACATCAGCTAATACCTTAAGCTCTAAAGTGATATTTCTTTCTTGTTGTGGAATACCTGGCTGTGCATAACGTGGAGTTTGATTGGTCGAACTTTTAAAATGCCAATTGCCACGACCACCTTTACCACCTTCAGCGACTATTTTTTCCTCACCGTCTTCGGTAATTTCAAAAAGTATGTCGTTGGTTTCCGTATCTCTTACAACCGTTCCTAGTGGCACTTCTACAATTGCGTCTTCTCCATCTGCGCCTGTACTTCTTCCAGAACTACCATGTTCACCATGGCCAGCTTTAATGTGGCGCTTAAATTTTAAGTGAATGAGTGTCCAAAGGTTAGAATTTCCTTTTATAATAACATGGCCACCACGACCACCATCTCCACCATCTGGTCCGCCTTTTGCTATATATTTTTCGCGATGTAAATGCGTAGAGCCTTTACCTCCGTTACCGGAAGAGACGTGCATTTTTACGTAGTCTACAAAATTTCCTTCAGTCATCTAATACGTTTAATTGTTTATTCGTTGTGTCGTTTATTTGAGAAGAAACTTCGAAACATTTCACTTTATCAAATAAACGAATAAACGCATTAACTAGAGTTTATCAAGAACGGTACTTAAACGTTCTGTAATGTCTTCTATACTTCCAACACCATCAACACCAAAGTATTTATCTTGATCTGAATAGTAGTCTTTTAATATCGCCGTTTTGTTGTAGTATTCCTTGATACGGTTTCTGATAATACTTTCATCAGCATCGTCAGCTCTTCCACTAGTTTCGCCTCGTTTTAACAAGCGTTCTACCAAAACTTCATCATCAACTTCTAAAGCAACCATAGCATTAATTTGAGAATCTTTTGAATCCATCAACTCATCTAACGCTTTAGCTTGTGCGTTGGTTCTTGGAAAACCATCAAAAATAAAACCTCTAGCACCGGCATTTTTTTCAACCTCTTTATTCAGCATATCAATAGTCACCTGATCTGGAACCAATTCCCCCTTATCCATATAGGACTTTGCTAACATACCTAAGGCCGTCTCATTTTTGATATTAAATCTAAAGACATCTCCTGTAGAAATGTGTATTAAATCATACTTTTCCTTTAAGAAATTAGCTTGTGTCCCTTTTCCTGCACCTGGAGGTCCAAATAGCACGATGTTCGTCATGTGTTGTGTTGTTTTTAATTGATATACGTTTGGTAAATCCCTTCCCAATCCATTATAATCGAGTCCGTAACCGACAATGAATTTATTCGGAATTTCAATACCTACATAATGAAGTTTAAAATCTTTGTCATAGGCTTCAGGTTTGTAAAACAAGGTGGCTATTAGCAGTTCTTTTACATTCTCATTTTTGAAAATGCGGTGTACTTCCTCTAGCGTTTTACCAGAATCTATGATGTCTTCTAAAATAACGACGGTTCTGCCTGTTAAATCTTGGGTCAACCCAATCAATCGTTGAATATCTTCAGTGGATTTAACTCCTTCGTAAGATGCCAACTTAATAAATGTGACTTCACAAGGTTTTGGATACTTCTTTACAAAATCACTCACAAACATAAATGACCCATTTAAAATACCCACAAAAACTGGCATTTCGTCTCCTAAGTCTGTAGAAATAGCATCCACCATTTTATCTACCGCAGCATCAATTTCTTGCTCAGAGATAAAAGGTTTAAAGTATAAATCGTGAAGCTTTATCACAGCCTAATTATTTTAGAAATGCAAAGATAATCAAATGATTGAGGATTGACGATTTTTTGAAATACGAATTTAAATGCATGTCTCATATTTAATGTATTTTTGTAACGAATAAATATTGAATTTTTAAAGATTCCCTCCTATCTGGAGAATAAATATGAATTACTTTTCTTCAAACTTTAAATTAGGTATTCTTGGTGGTGGCCAATTGGGCAAAATGATACTTTACAACACACGTAAATTTGATATTTACACCTGTGTGTTAGACCCAAACAAAGAAGCACCTGCAAGATTGGCTTGTGATGAGTTTACAGTAGGTGATCTAATGGATTATGACACTGTGATTAACTTCGGAAAAAATGTCAATGTCCTCACCATCGAAATTGAAAACGTTAACGTTGATGCGCTTGAAAAACTTGAAGATGAAGGTGTAAAGGTTTTTCCAGCTTCAAAGACATTAAGGACCATTCAAAATAAAGCGACTCAAAAATTATTTTATCGCGATCATAATATTCCGACAGCAGATTTTTCGAGATTCGCTCATCCTTCAGAAATTGAAGATGCTGTGGATAATGGAGGTTTAAGTTATCCTTTTGTATGGAAAAGTGCTCGATTTGGCTATGATGGTCAAGGTGTTAAAGTTATTAGACGTGCTACGGATTTGGTTGATTTACCAAATGTGGAATGTATAGCAGAGAAATTGATTCCGTTTAAAAATGAATTGGCTGTTATTGTTGCCAGAAATACAGAAGGGCATTTAAAAACCTACCCTGTGGTTGAGATGGAGTTTCATCCTGAAGCCAATCAGGTAGAATATGTGATTTGCCCAGCTCGTATTCCTGACGCTATTGCCAAAAAAGCAGAATTAGTAGCTTTAAAAGTTGCATCTGCCTTTAAGCATGTTGGGTTGTTGGCTGTAGAGATGTTTCAAACCGAAAATGATGAAATTCTGGTTAATGAAGTAGCACCAAGACCTCATAACTCTGGTCACTATAGTATTGAAGCCAGTTATACAGACCAGTTTGAGCAGCATCTTCGATGTGTTTTAGGATTACCGTTAGGCAACACGGAAAGCAAAGTCGCTGGAGTTATGGTCAACCTGGTAGGTGCTGAAGGTCATACAGGAAATGTACTTTACAAAAATATTGAGGACATTATGGCTATGGACGGAGTCACACCTCATATCTATGGAAAAAAACAAACAAGACCTTTCCGAAAGATGGGTCATGTTACAATAGTTGATAAAGATATTGCAAAAGCACGTGAAGTGGCAGAAAAGGTAAAACGAACAATTGAAGTAATCAGTGAATAAATCATGAGTAAAGTTGGCGTAATAATGGGAAGTAAAAGCGATTTGCCAGTGATGCAAGACGCTATAGATATTTTAAAAGGTTTTGATATTGAAGTGGAGGTCGATATCGTTTCAGCACATCGTACACCAGATAAGTTATTTGACTATGGCAAAAATGCCCATACCAGAGGTATAAAAGTGATTGTTGCTGGTGCTGGTGGAGCTGCACATTTACCAGGAATGGTCGCTTCTCTATCACCTTTGCCTGTAATTGGTGTTCCTGTAAAAAGTAGTAATTCAATTGATGGATGGGATTCGGTGCTTTCCATTTTGCAAATGCCTGGTGGAGTTCCTGTAGCTACCGTAGCTCTAAATGGAGCAAAGAACGCTGGAATTTTAGCAGCGCAGATTCTAGGTAGCTCAGACCAATGTATTTTAGACAAAATCATGGCCTATAAAGAAGGGTTAAAAGCCAAGGTAATAGATTCTGCCAAAGACCTCTAAAAAAGCCTCAACCGGAGTCGAGGCTTTAAGCTATTAACCAATTTCTCAGAGTAAACCATTATCACTCTGAAAATATGCTGCAAAAATAACCAAACTTAAGTTCTTAATCTATTATTACGTTCTTAAATATGCGTTAAAATTCAGATAATCAATTAGATAAGTAAGAAAAATTAGACATTTCATAATATGACTATTCTAAATCAGCCATTTGGCACCAAATATAATTCTGCACCTTTTTCAAAAATAAAAGACGAAGACTATCTTCCTGCTTTTAAAAAAGCTATTAAAAAAGCCAAATCAGAAATTGATGCTATTGCTAACAATGAAGCAAATCCAACATTTGAAAACACCATTGAAGCCTTAGATTATTCTGGTGAGGAATTAGACCGAATTTCGAGCATTTTTTTCAATTTGAATTCAGCTGAAACCAACGATAAAATTCAAAAGATCGCACAAGAGGTATCACCTTTACTTTCAGAATTTAGTAATGACATAACTTTAAATAAAGATTTATTCAAACGCGTTAAAGCGGTTTATGATTCAAAATCAAATTTAGATTTAACCACAGAGCAAGAGACACTTCTCGATAAAAAATATAAAGGTTTTTCAAGAAATGGTGCGAATCTACCCAAAGACAAAAAGGAAAAATTGCGTGCCATAGACAAAGAATTAAGTCAGTTGAAACTAAAGTTCGGAGAGCACATTTTAGCTGAAACCAACAAATTTGAAATGCACCTTACAGATGAATCTGAAGTTTCAGGATTGCCAGATGGTGCAAAAGAAGCCGCAAAGCAATTGGCTGAATCTAAAGGTAAAGACGGTTGGCTGATTACTTTAGATTATCCGAGCTACATTCCGTTTATGACCTATGCAGACAATCGTGAGTTGCGAGAAAAACTATCAAAGGCGTTCGGCAGCAAAGGTTTTCATAATGATGAATTGGACAATCAAGATATTGTATTGCGAATTGCGAATCTTCGCTTTGAGCGCGCACAACTTTTGGGCTATAAAACCCATGCGCATTTTGTACTAGAAGAGCGCATGGCGGAAACACCTGAAAAAGTCAATGCGTTTTTAGAAGAATTATTGGAAAAGGCAAAGCCTGCAGCAGAAAACGAATTCAAAAAACTTGAAAGTTTTGCTAAAGATTTAGACCACATAGATCAACTTCAAAAATGGGATTCGGCTTACTATTCTGAAAAGTTGAAACAAAAATTATTCGATTTGGATGACGAAAAATTGAAGCCTTATTTTAAACTCGAAAACGTCATCAATGGTGCGTTTATCGTTGCTAAAAAATTATATGGATTGCAGTTTGAAGACATCAAAACCATAGACAAATATCACGAGGATGTTCTCACATATAAAGTGACTGATAGTGAAGGCCAATTGGTATCCATTTTTTATGCCGACTTTTTCCCGAGAGCAGGTAAGCGCAATGGAGCTTGGATGACGTCCTACAAACCACAGATGGTTAAAAACGGTGAGAATGAAAGGCCTCATGTCTCTATTGTCTGCAACTTTACAAAACCAACCAAAAGCAAGCCCTCTTTATTAACCTTTAATGAGGTAACAACTCTATTCCATGAATTTGGTCATGCTTTACATGGTATGTTGGCAAACACAACATATCCGAGTTTATCTGGCACCAATGTGTATTGGGATTTTGTGGAATTACCAAGTCAGGTTTTAGAAAACTGGTGTTACGAGGAAGAATCGCTAAAATTATTCGCCACCCATTATGAAACCGGAGAGGTTATTCCGATGGATCTGATTGAAAAAATTAAAGCCTCCTCTACCTTTCATCAGGGTATGCAGACCTTAAGACAGATTAGTTTTGGATTACTGGACATGGCTTGGCATGGTATCGACCCTTCAAGTATCAGTGATGTAAAACAACATGAACTAAAGGCTTTTGAAGGCACAAAACTTTATCCAGATGTTGCCGAGAATTGTATGAGTACCGCTTTTGCACACATCTTTCAGGGAGGTTATTCTTCTGGGTATTACAGTTACAAGTGGGCAGAAGTTTTGGATGCAGATGCCTTTGAGTATTTTAAGGAGGAAGGCATCTTTAGCAAAACAGTTGCGGAAAAATTCAAGTCTTTTGTTTTATCGCAAGGAGGTACAGAAAACCCGATGGTGTTGTATAAAAAATTCAGAGGAAAAGAACCACAACCAGATGCTTTATTAAGACGTGCTGGATTGATTGAGAAGCGGTAAATTTTAGAAAAAATTTGCTAGAATTTGACGCCAAAGTCTAGACGAAACGTACTAATCTAAAGAAATAAGTGATTAGTTTGTTCGTTATCTATCTATGAAGCTTGTAAAATTTCTTGGTCATTTATCTATTGTTTTGATACTGACCATCCTTACTCAAGTTGGTGGAATTATATGGCTAATATCTCTTATCATTGCTATAAAATTCAGAAAGAAGAAACGTTATGTATTTCTTGGCCTGTATTTAATATGCAACCTCATCATTGTACCACCTGTCGCTTCGCTTTTCGGGAGAGTACAACTTCCTTGGTTTAATGACAATCTAGCACCTAGAAATTGGTTTTATCCTTTAGCATTCAGGAACTATGTGAATCCAGAGTTACGAGACTTACTTTTGAAAAGTTCTAAGTCAAGTGGAATACAAATAACATATCTCGATGCTAATTTTCCCTTCCTAGATGGTTTTTCACTACTACCCCATCTAAGTCATGACGATGGTAAAAAAGTTGATTTAAGTTTTCAATATACCAATGAAGATGGGACAAAAACCAATAAAAAACCATCACTCTTGGGTTATGGCACTTATGTAAATTCTAATAACAGGACATCTAAAAGCTGTTTAGAAAAAGGATATTGGCAATATGATTTCCCAAAGTATTTAGCATTTGGATTACATAACGATCTAGAATTTGATTCTAAATCAACAAGAACATTAATAAAAACCCTATCCTCTCATTCTGAAACTCAAAAAGTATTCATTGAGCCCTACTTAAAACAATCTTTAAGTTTAGAGAATGAAACTAAAATTAGATTTCATGGCTGCCAAGCTGTAAGACATGATGATCATATCCATTTACAAATAAAATAAACTTTCAATTATTATTGAAAGTTTAAAAATTATTGTATATTTGTATTATGGAATACAAAGAGGCAAAAGAAAAATTTATTAGCACTTGGGGAAGTTTAGGCTCACTTTGGGGCATAAACAAAGCCATGGCACAGATACAGGCCTTGCTTTTTATTTCCACAAAACCTCTGTCTATGGAAGACATTATGGAGGATCTTAAAATCTCTCGTGGTAACACCAGCATGAATTTAAGACAACTCATGGATTGGGGAATTGTAACCAAAGTGTTGGTATCTGGTGAGCGCAGAGAATATTTTACTACAGAAAAAGACGTACAAGAGTTGGCGCGTATCGTTGCCAAAGAACGAAGCCGAAGGGAAATAAAACCCGTGATAAAAGTTTTGGACGAAGTCTCTTCCATTAAAGATGACGGTACAGAAAACACCAAAGAATTGATAAAACAAACTAAAGCTTTGAGAGAATTGACAGATGATTTGGACACACTGATGAACAAGCTTGTAAATCAAAAACAAAATTGGTTAACAAAATCGGTTTTTAAACTGATGAAGTAGTCAATATATTTTTTTAAATCAAACTTTCAATTTTTTCTGAAAGTTTAAAAACAATTAAGTTATGAAGTTATTATACCAATTTAACAAGATCTGTTTAATTATAAACCTAATCCTTTACCTAACCTTCTTTTTTGGACTATATGCTCAAATTGTATTAGGTGGAATTCAAGTTATAAGTGCAATAGGACTTTTTTTCATATGGAAGAAGTTTAAAGATAACCATAAAAAGCAATTTTTAATATACTGGATCTTGGTATCTCTTTATGGAATTGCCTGGTTATCAGAAATCCAGCTCAACGATTTTTGGTGGTTAAGTATTATAGTTATTCCAATGTCTATTGCTATCTATTTTGTTTGGTTATTAAATAATTTAAAAAATATTAATGATGAAAACAGATATTCCTAATTGGCTCATTATTCTTGGTGGATGCGGTCAAATATTCACAGCGCTTATTTATCCGTACATAAGACATAAGGTTTTTGATTGGTATAATGATGTTAAACAGTTAAAACCCTTGAATCAAGAAATCGCTAAAACCTATGGTAGATACATACAAGGGCTTAATTTCTCTTTTGGTCTAATTGCAATCATTATTCCATCTGATTTAAAAAATGGAACAAATTTATCAATTGCAATAACAGGTCTCATTGCAGCTTATTGGGTGGGTAAAGTAGCTACTCAAATTGCCTATTATCCCATGTATGAAATACCTCAAAAAGTTATCTTTAAAATTGGAAGCTATTTCATGAACTTTCTATTTACACTATTCGCTGTAGTTTATACATGGCTTCTGCTATATAACATTTACGAAACCATTTAAATCATGAAGGCACAATCAATTACATACACAACGGATTCTGAACAGAACAAAATAGAAATGGTAGATTTCTACAACGAAGCTACCGAAGACTACGAATTCTGGAGCAACGATTACAATATGCACTTTGGGTATTTTATCCCGTTTAAAACCAATCCGTTTAAACGTGATTCTATGCTCAATGAAATGAATAGTCAAGTACTTAAACGCTTACATATTGGTAAATCCAAAACCCGTTTGGTTGATATGGGCTGCGGCATGGGAGCCACAATGAGACAAGCCCTAAAGCAATACAAAAATATCATTGCCTATGGAATAACACTTTCCGATTTTCAGGTGAAACAAGGTAATGAACTTCTTAAAGGCAAAAACGGAATTATACTCAAAGAAAACTATAACCATACGTCATTTCAATCCAACACGTTTAATTCAGCGGTCGCTATAGAAAGTTTATGTCATTCTGGTCATGATTATAAATCATTAAAGGAAGCATATCGTATTTTAAAACCTGGCGGACGCTTTGTCATTGCAGATGCTTTCTTGAAAAAAGATCAATCTAAGCTGTGTAGAGGTGGCAAATACGCTTATAAAAAACTATGTAGCCATTGGAGCTTAGAAAAATTAGAAACACATGGCTACATAAGAGAAAAACTAGAAGCACTAGGCTTTATTGACATTAAAGTAGAAAACGTTTCATTTAAGGTTGCACCTTCAGTTTTGCACGTACCTTTTGCCATTACAGGATTTATCTTAAAAAAGCTCTTTAACTTTAAAAGATTAAAGCAAGAAAGTTTTCATAATCTAAAAGGGTCATTTTACGCCTTGCTATCTGGCCTTCATATGAGAAGTTTCGGGTATTATATCATCAGTGCTACCAAAAGCTAATTAATAAGTTGGCTTATATTAGAAGTTAATATTTTATCCTATTTTTGGTCTTGCAATGATATTCTAAATGACTAATCATAAACTAGATCCCAATAACTGGATAAAACTTTATTCTGACTATCTCTTTAACTACACGATTTCGCGAGTTAACAATAGGGAGATTGCTCAAGATTTGGTTTCTGAAACATTTTTGGCAGGACTTAAGGCTATGAAAAACTTTAAGGGTGAAGCTAGTGAGCGTACGTGGCTAATTTCAATTTTAAAGCGTAAGATCATTGATTACTATCGCAAAATAAATTCTAAAAAAGGCCAGGCAGAAGTTAGAATGAGCTATAGTAACCATACAGATGCTGAGGGTGACTGGCTAGAAGAACGTGTTGCAGACCCTTTTGATAAAACGGCCGAAGATCGATTGGAAAATTCAGAATTGGGCGATGCCATTTACGATTGTATCTCCAAACTACCTGAAAAACAAGCCCAAGTTTTTAAAATGAAAACAATTTTAGGCTACGAAACTGAAACAATTTGTAATGAATTAAATATCACTGCGTCTAATCTTTGGGTAATCATTCACAGAGCAAGAACAGCTTTGGCAGATTGCATGGAAGAAAAATGGTTTTAAAATATAATAAACCCTTCTCTTAGGAAGGCTAGGATAGAAATGAAAAAAAGTTTTTTATTTATAAGTTGTGAGGAAGCAAAGCATATTTGTGACAAAAGACAATATGCTGAAGCTACAACATTGGAGCGAATTAAACTTGCTCTTAGGCTTTCTTGGTGTCGTATAACTAGAGCATATTCCAGCAAAAACAACAAATTAACTGAAGCGCTACAGAAGGCTGAAGTCAGTTATTTAAGAAATGATGAGCGAAGTAAGCTTCAACAACAGTTTGAAGAAGAATTAGCCAAGTACCAATAATATTACGAGCCACATAATCGGCAAACCCTCCACCCAAAAAGCACTATAGTATATAGATTGGCGCTTATTGGAAAACACCACAAACAGAAGCGTCACAAATACCATTACTAATGTAGAAAGTATTGCATTTGCTGACATCTCATCTTTAAAGTACTCTAAAAAGAAAAACACCATTAACAATAAAACACCTGTGATTTTTGTGTTTTTGATTCCGATTTTTTGAGGAATGGTTCCCAATTTTAAACTGTCAAAATTCAAGTCCCTTATCTCAAAAGGCAACATTAATACAATGACTAAAATAAAGCGCTGTACAGTTGTTATTATAACATCAGAATCAATCGCAACGCCCAATTCAATCAAAGGCAAAAGCACAGTTGTAAACGCCCAAACCAAAGCTATAACATAAATTTTCAACCCACTAATCTCTCTTAAATTCATCTGGCTGTCCCTAAAATAACTCATAGGCAATAAAGGCACAGCATACAAAAACGTAATAAGACCAAACACGGATAAATATATCAAGGTTTTTAGATTGAGCTGAAGTGCATAATAGCACATAGCAACAAATGCAAGAAGTGAGAATATTTGAATAGCTTTTAGCCATCCTGCTAAACTTCTATGGTGAAACTTAGCCACTCCAAAATATTTTACAAAGTTATAACCTGTAATGGTTGCAAAAAAGACAAAGTAAAGCACACTTTCATCATAATTCAGTCCAAACTGTAACAAGGTTATCCAAGTAAAGGCATATACAGCCAGTGCTACATGTATACTGCTATTAAGATAAAAATCAACAATGGCTTTTAAAACCTTCATAAAACAAAAATAGGCAATGTGTTAATAACCCTTGCTTTCCGTTAAAAACTTTAGTTTTCATTAACTAATTAAAAGAGGTAAAGCTGTATTTTTGCAAAACTAAACAAACACAACATTTTTTTAATGGACACAACCTCTTTTGCGCTTAGACATATAGGCCCAAGTTCTCAAGAACAAAAAGAAATGCTAAATACCATTGGCGTGAGTAGTATAGACCAATTGGTTTCTGAAACTATTCCTGCGGGAATACGTTTAGAAAAAGATTTGGATTTAGAGCCTGCCATGAGCGAGCAAGAATACCTAAACCATATCAATAAGCTGTCTCAACTCAATAAAGTCTATAAGTCTTACATAGGTCTGGGATATCATCCCTCTAATATGCCAGCGGTTATTCAGCGTAATATTTTAGAAAATCCTGGATGGTACACGGCTTACACTCCGTATCAAGCTGAAATAGCTCAAGGTCGATTGGAGGCGCTTTTAAATTTCCAGACAATGATCATAGATCTTACAGGAATGGAAATTGCCAACGCTTCACTTTTAGACGAAAGTACAGCTGCAGCAGAAGCGATGAGCTTGCTATTTGCTGTAAGGGACAGAGCCCAGAAAAAAGCTGGTGTCAATAAGTTTTTTGTTTCAGATTTAGTACTGCCACAAACGATTGACCTGTTAGAAACCAGAGCAACACCAATTGGAATTGAATTAGAAATCGGAAATGAAGCCGAATACAATCTTTCGGACGAGTATTTTGGTGCCTTACTGCAATATCCTGGTAAAAATGGCCAGATTACGGATATAAAGTCCTTTATAGAAAAAGCAAATGCCGTTAACATTAAAGTTGCCGTAGCTGCAGATATTTTAAGCTTGGTTAAGCTTGAAGCACCAGGGAAATTTGGTGCTGATGTGGTTGTTGGTACTACACAACGATTTGGTATTCCGATGGGTTATGGTGGTCCACATGCCGCATATTTTGCCACAAAAGAAGCTTATAAACGAGATGTTCCTGGACGTATAATTGGTGTGACCAAAGATGCCAATGGCAACAGAGCCTTGCGTATGGCATTACAAACCAGAGAACAACATATTAAGCGCGATAAAGCAACTTCTAATATTTGTACAGCACAAGTATTATTAGCCGTTATGGCTGGGATGTATGCAGTATATCACGGACCAAAAGGTTTACAGTTTATTGCAGATAAAGTAAAAAATACGGCTTCAACATTAGCTAAAGCTTTAGAAAGTCTTGGTGTAGAACAAGTCAATTCACATTATTTTGATACGCTTCAGGTTAAAGCTGATCCTGTTAATGTGAAATATTATGCGGAGAAAAAAGAAGTCAACTTTTATTATCCAGACAGTAACACTGTAACTATTTCTGTAAATGAAACCACTACTATTGAAGATCTAAATGAAATTGTTTCAATTTTTGAAATCGTTACTGAAAATAAAGCTGATAAAATTACTGAACTCATTGAAGGTGATATTATTCCAAGCGAATTGAAACGACAGACCGATTTTCTAACCTTTGAAGTGTTTAATTCATATCATTCTGAAACAGAATTGATGCGCTACATAAAGCGATTAGAACGAAAAGATTTAGCCTTAAATCATTCTATGATTTCGCTTGGGTCTTGTACTATGAAGCTTAATGCAGCATCAGAAATGCTACCATTAAGCTGGCCAAGTTGGGGAAATATGCACCCTTTTGCACCAGCTGACCAAGCTGCTGGCTACAAATTAATGCTAAATGCTTTAGAAAATCAGTTGACTGAAATCACAGGATTTGCAGCCACCTCATTGCAGCCAAATTCTGGAGCTCAAGGTGAGTTTGCTGGTCTTATGGTTATTAGAGCTTACCATGAATCTCGTGGTGACCATCATAGAAACATTTGTTTAATTCCGTCATCAGCACATGGTACAAATCCTGCAAGTGCTGTAATGGCAGGTATGAAAGTAGTTGTGACCAAAGCATCTGAAAATGGTAATATAGATGTTGATGATTTAAGAGAAAAAGCAGAGTTGCATAAAGACAATTTAGCAGCTATAATGGTTACCTATCCTTCAACACATGGAGTATATGAATCGGCCATAAAAGAAATTACACAAATCATTCACGATAATGGCGGACAAGTTTATATGGATGGCGCCAACATGAACGCTCAAGTAGGCTTAACCAATCCAGGAAATATCGGAGCTGATGTGTGTCATCTTAACTTACACAAAACTTTTGCTATTCCACATGGTGGTGGTGGCCCAGGTGTTGGACCAATTTGTGTTGCAGAGCAGTTAGTGCCATTTTTACCAGGAAATCCAATCATAAAAACTGGTGGTCATCAAGCTATTTCCGCTATTTCATCAGCACCGTTCGGTTCATCACTAGCATGTATAATTTCCTATGGTTATATAACAATGCTTGGAGCTGATGGCTTGAAAAAAGCGACGGAAGCAGCCATACTTAATGCCAACTATATCAAAGAGCGATTAGAAGGTTATTACGACACACTTTACACAGGTGAAAATGGACGTGCTGCCCACGAAATGATTGTAGATTGCCGAGATTTTAAAGCCAATGGTATCGAAGTCACGGATATTGCAAAACGTTTAATGGATTATGGATTCCATGCGCCTACGGTATCTTTCCCAGTTGCTGGTACTATGATGATAGAACCCACTGAGAGTGAGAGCAAAGCAGAAATGGATCGTTTTTGTGACGCTATGATCTCTATACGCAAAGAGATAGACCGTACCTCTAAAGATGAACCAAACAATGTGTTAAAGAACGCTCCACACACCATGGATATGTTGACTTCAGATGAATGGTTGTTGCCATACACTAGACAAGAAGCTGCATTTCCATTAGACTATGTAAAAAACAATAAGTTCTGGCCTAGTGTTAGACGTGTAGATGATGCCTATGGCGATAGGAATTTAATGTGTAGTTGTGCTCCAATAGAAGATTTTATTGAGGCATAATTTTTGCTGTTGAACATCGTAAAATTGAACATTTTTTAAAAACTATTAAATAAAATATAGTTAAATTGTAGGTTGATTTGCAAAATATAATTTCAGACACGGTATTATGAATGTTAAAATAACGGGAACAGGTAGTTATATCCCGAAGAGTATAGAGAAGAATGAAGATTTTCATGAGCATAGATTTCTCAATCAAGATGGGACATCTATCGACTATCCAAATGAAATCATTGTAGATAAGTTTAAAGCTATTACTGGTATAGCTGAGAGACGTTATGCAAATGAGCAACTAACCTCATCTGATATTGGTTTTTTAGCGGCTCAAAAAGCTATTGACGACGCTAATGTTAACCCAGAAGAAATAGATTATATTATTTGCGCCCACAATTTTGGTGATGTAAAAGCCAATACCATTCAAAGTGATTTACTGCCTTGTTTGGCATCTCGAGTAAAACATAGCTTAAGAATCAAAAACCCAAAGTGTGTTGCATATGATATTCTTTTTGGATGTCCTGGTTGGTTAGAAGGCGTTATACAGGCACAAGCTTTTATCAAAGCAGGAATAGCTAAACGTTGTTTGGTTATCGGTTCTGAAACATTATCTCGTGTAGTAGATAAGCACGATAGAGATTCTATGATTTATTCAGATGGTGCTGGAGCGACAATTGTTGAGGCATCGGAAGAAGAAGGAATTTTGGCCCACGAAACTGCCAGTTTTACGTACGACGAGGCTTATTATTTATTCTTCGGAAAATCGAACAACCAAGAGTTGTGCAAGGATACAAAGTACATTAAAATGCATGGCCGAAAGATTTATGAATTTGCATTGAACAATGTTCCCAACGCCATGAAAACATGCTTGGATAATAGTGGAATTGACATCTCTGAGGTTAAGAAAATATTGATTCATCAGGCTAATGAGAAAATGGATGAGGCCATCATAAAGCGATTCTACAGATTATACAAAACACCAGTTCCTGAGGGCATTATGCCAATGAGCATCCATAAGTTGGGTAACAGTTCTGTCGCCACTGTGCCAACACTTTTTGACCTTATCAGAAAGAACAAAATGAAAGACCATAGTATTGAAAAAGGTGACGTTATCATCTTTGCTAGCGTTGGTGCAGGAATGCATATAAATGCAATGACGTATAGGTATTGATTTTAAAATATAACGCTTTCGCGGTAATAACATGTACGAAAAAACATATCCGAATAAGCGTTATAAACTTACGCTTCAATTCCTAAAAAAACACATTAAAACCTCTGAATCTATTTTAGATTTAGGCGTTAAAAATCCCTTTTCAGAAATTCTGATTTCTGAAGGTTTTTCGGTTGAAAATACAACAGGAGAAGATCTGGACGAAGACCGTTCTGCCTTGGGAAATTCGTCAGCAGACGTAGTAACAGCTTTTGAAATTTTTGAACATTTGCTCTCTCCTTATGAAGTTTTAAAATCCATAAAATCTGAAAAACTTGTTATAAGTGTCCCTTTGCGATTATGGTTTGCCTCTGCATATAAGAGCAAGACCGACAAGTGGGATAGACATTACCATGAGTTTGAAGATTGGCAACTCGACTGGTTATTAGAAAAAACCGGATGGAAAATTAAAGACAGACAAAAATGGACCAACCCTGTAAAGAAGCTTGGTATAAGACCAATTCTTAGGAGGTTCACTCCACGTTATTATATCGTCTATGCAGAAAGGTTTTAAAATTCCAAAACCTAAAACTCTAAATTCCAAATGGGTTTGCGTAGTTTTGGTTTTTGAAATTTAATAATTGGGATTTGAACTTCTATATCATCATACCAGCACACAACGAAGAAGATTATATTGGCAAGACCTTGCAATCTCTGGTGGAGCAAACTGAATTGCCAAAACAAGTTGTTGTGGTTAATGATAATTCTACTGACAAAACCGAAAATATTGTAAAAGATTTTGCTTCAAGATACAACTGGATTTCTTTAGTCAAAATCACCTCATCAGATAAGCATCTACCAGGATCCAAAATTATCCATGCCTTTAACAAAGGACTAGAAACCTTAGATGACAATTTCGACATTATCTGTAAATTTGATGCTGATTTAATCTTTCCGAGAGATTATCTAAAAGTGATTTCAAATCATTTCAAAACCAATAAACAACTTGGTATGGCATCCGGTTTCTGTTTCATTGAAAAAGATGGAGATTGGGTTTTGGAAAATTTAACCAACAAGGACCATGTTAGAGGTGCATTGAAAGCTTATCGCAAAACATGTTTTGAGCAGATTGGTCAACTTAAACCATCAATGGGTTGGGATACAGTCGATGAGCTATTAGCCAAATATCACGGTTGGGAAATTCTCACAGATGAATCTCTTAAAGTAAAACACCTAAAGCCAACTGGAAAATCTTACAACAAGGCTTCAAAATATCTGCAAGGTGAAGCCATGTATAAAATGCGCTATGGATTTTGGATTACATTCATTTCGGCAGTAAAATTCGCCTATAAAAAAAGGAGCTTTGGATTATTTAAGGATTATATGAAAGGTTACTTTAAAGCTAAATCCAATAGAACGGAATTCTTAGTCTCAAAAGACGAGGGAAAATTCATCAGAAAACTACGTTGGAAGGGAATCTATAATAAGTTGAGCTAACTCAACTATTGCAATTCACTTAATAAGTCTAGCGCCTTCTTTTTATTGAATAAGTTTTCAGAAACAATTCTGTTTAAAATCTCTTTGGTGTCTTCTACCCTACTCTGTTTTAAATACATCAACGCCTTATACCAGTATCCTTTGTTAGCATCTAAAAGATCGCTGTTTATTAAGCTGTTGAATGTTACTTCTGCTTCCTTATACCTACCAAGTTCGGTTTGAGCAATCCCTTGGTATATTAACACAATACTTTTATTCTCAACATCATCTGGCTGCGATTGAAAAATAGTCAATGCCTCGTCATACTTTTTGGCTTCGAACAAGTTTTGAACTTCAGATAGTGTATTTGCTTCATCATTTCTAGAAACAAAGGATGGTAAATCACTTAACCCAACATAATCATTATACAAATCTTGATTAGAAACATTCTGATTAAAAAAGAATTGAAAGCCCAAGAATACTACAACAGACGCAGCCGCTAGGTGATAATAAATTCTTCTGCTCTTATTATTTTGATCAGATGTGTTAAAACTTGCAGTAGTACTTTTTAAAGTATCTTTTAAAGCCTCTATATCTTCTGACTCTAACAGTGTTTTATACGTTTCTAGTTCTTTGTTCCTTTTTTTAGTGAAGCTCCAGCTATCCTCATTCAAAGCATCAAACAGTTGTTTTTCTAGTTGAAACTTTTCATTAAAAGCAATATCAGACTCTAGTCGTTCTAAAAATGCTTTCTCTTCATCTTTAGACAACTCACCTTTTAGGTAATTATCAATTAAAATTTCGTCTTCCATTGTTATAGTTCAATCAAAGCTGCAAAACGCTTATCCTTTTTTACTAATTCTTTCAATTTAGTTTTACACTTAAAAACTCGTTGCCGCACCACAGTTTCTGAGTTATAACCAAATAGCTCAACCATTTTGGCATAAGAGGTTTTAGCAAAGAATAACTTCAATATTTGTTTACAATTTTCAGAAATAAGCTCTAGGCATTCTGTAAATAATTCCCAACGCTTTTGTTCTAAAACTGCTAATGCTATATCTTCATTTTCATCCTTAGGTTCTATAAATTCATTGTTTGTTACCTTAATTTTGGATTTATTTAACTCCCTTCTCCAAAGATTTTTGCAAACCGTAAATAAATAAGCCTCAAAACTCGTCTTTATAATAAACTTTTCTTTCTTGTATCGTACTGCCAATTGCAGTAATGCTTTTTGAAATATATCTTCTGCATCTTGCTGCTGCCCTTTATTTTTAACCACAAAAGCCCTAACCTTAAAAAAATTATCATTATAGATATGCTTAATAATTTTAGAATCATTATTAAGCAAAGCTTTTAAATAAAGAGAATTGTCAATCACTTGTATAATTTATACTACAAAACAAAAATAAACTTTTATATTTATGGGTAACAATTTTATTTTCCTTGAACATAGGGTTGTAACTTTAAAATAAAAAAACGATGAAAAATTTAATTTATGTATGCTTATTGGCATTAGTGGCAGTAAGTTTTGGATGTGAAAAGGAAGAATTGTACCTATCACCAACAGAGGAAAGTATAGAAATTTCCGATATTAACGAAAAGTTTAAAGAATCCAGTTCAAAATCAGACACTAAAGCTAGTTCTACTTCTTATCAAAGAAATGTAGATAATTCTCAGGTGAATTACTACGACGAAAATGGTAATCCGGTAGAAACTTACTCGCTTTATTTAGACATGGATTATATAGAAGCTAATTACAATGGCCAGTATTTTGGTTCCTTTAGTCAACATTACTTCAACGAAATGTCTAATCATTTTACAATACATACTGTAGAGTATGCCAATGCTAGTTGCGGAAACATAGAACGTTGGGTTGTTTCCAAAGAAGAATACGATATTTATGTTGATTCTATTGGTGGATACCACAGTGGTGTTTCTGCAGTTAACAATGGAGATGGCAATAACAATTCTAGTACATCATCAGGTAGCAGCAATACAGAACCAGATGAAGGTTGGGGAGATGAAGATGGTAATGTAACCACTAATCCTAAACCTAGAACGAATCCAGATGATGGTGATGTAGAACCTAAGGATAATTTAGTACCTACTGAATATGAGGGCTGTTTTTAAAATTAATTGATAATTCTATAAGAACGGATAGGTAATTACTATCCGTTTTTCTATTTTGGATAATTATGAAAAATCTTTTTATCATTCTACTGATATTTTTCTTTAGTTCTTCATTTTCTCAGAATAACTTTGAATCCATATACAATAATCAAAGTTTAACTAATGAAGAAAAAAGTGAGAAGTTTGACTCCTTGATGCAACGATATATCCAAGAAAAAAAATTTGATTCCTTAGTTATTGAATCCTTTGAAATTATAAGGTGGTATAGGGGAACTGATGATTTAATGAAAGCAATTAAACTCAACAGAAGGAATTTAGCTATAATGGACTCCATAAAATATGAGGACAAGGCTTTTTACAGACGCAATATTTATAGTCTAGGATTTTATGAATCCAGACAAGGAGAAACGGAAAATGCACTAAACACTTTAAAGAGATTACTGAGATATAACGAATCTGATGAATATGCCTTAAGGGGAGCGTTCCAAATTGCGGAAATATACTATGATATAGTAGGTGATTACTATAAATCTTTAGAGTATTATAAACTTTGCAGGTTAATCTCAGAAAAACTTAATAACGATACGTACTTAGCTATGTCAACCTTAGGCATTGGCAAATCTAATCTAATTATTAATACAGATAAATCTATTCAAGAAGCAATCAGCATTACGTCAAATACTATTGACTATATAGAAAATTCACCCTCTATGAAAATATCTGATAAGTATATTATACAAATCTATAAGTTACTCGGTAACTTACATTCAGACAGAAGTGATTACAATTTTGATATAGCAATACAAAACTTCAATAAAGCTTTAAAAATTGCAGAAAGTACTGACAACATCAAAGAAGTTTGTTTAATTAATAATGATCTTGGGTTAATTCATTTAAAAGATAAACGACCAGAGGCTGAAAACTTTTTTAAAAAAGCCTTAAAATGTAGAACGAGCAAAGAAATGTATGCCGTCATACAAAGAAATTTAGCTAAGCATTATAAACATTTTGAAAACTTTGACTTTGCCATAAAAAGTGCTCAAAAATCCATTGAACCTCTAATCTCAAAACGAACTAATAATTTAGAAGAATTACCAAATAGAGAAACTTTAATTTCCAATAAATTTAAAAATCAACTTATTTCAAGTCTTATCGCAAAAGCTGATATCTGGTTAGAGTTAGCTGAAGTAAACTCTAAAAAAGATTACTATTATGAACAAGCCATTAAAACTATAGAATTAGGGGATTGGCTAATTGATAATGCTAGGTTATCTGATATTGAATATAAATCGAAATTATTTTGGCGAAAAACAGCTACAGATTTGTATTTACTAGCTGTAGAGGTTTGCTATAAGACTAATAGACCAAGGGATGCCTTTTATTATATTGAAAAAAGCAAAGCCTTGCAGTTACTGGAAGATGTCAATTTAAAGTCCATAAGAGAAACTACACAAATACCAAATACTATTTCTAAAAAAGAGAAAGCTTTAAAAGCTAAAATCACAAAATTAGAAACACTAAAAAGCACAACACCAACAGCAGAAATAAGTAGAAAATTAATTGTTGCCAAAGAAAATTATAACAAATTTATTGATGGCTTAGATAAAGATGTAAAATTATTATACAAATTAGAAAAGCCTATAGAGGTAATTGATTTTGATACCTTAAATCAAAATCATTTATCACCAAATGAGGTTTATATAGCATATATACATGATAGTGAAATAGGTTATGGTCTGTTAATCTCTAAAGGTGATCTCATCCTTTTTGAAATACCTAATGCCGACCAATTAAAAGATCTCACTATTAACTACAGAAAGTACCTCAACACTCCAATTACAAACAACGTCGACTTAGATCAGTTTACTGAAACATCTCATACCTTATATAATATATTATTCCCAGAAGATATAAGAGAGGCAATAGGTCAAAAAGTAATCACCATAATCCCAGACAACAATTTACAAAACATACCTTTTGAATCGTTAATAATTAATAAAGAGGATGCCAGAAGTTATTTAATATTTCGAAATGAGATTAACTACTCATATTCGATAACATTCTTAATAAAAAACAGGGAATTAAAAAGAGAAAATGATAACAGTATCGTAGCATTTGCACCTATAAATTTTGAGGATAATTTAGCCCGTTTAACTCATACAGAAGAAGAGCTAAAATCCTTAAACGAACTAAGTTCATCTAATCTCTTTCTTTACGAAGATGCCAGTAAATCTAATTTTTACAAAAACAGCGAGAATGCCAAAATTATACATATTGCATCGCATGCCAATGCCAGTGACACAATAAGTCCATGGATTTCCTTCCATAATAAAAAATTACACCTTAACGAGTTATTTAATCATAACACTTCAGCAGATTTAGTGGTACTAAGTGCTTGCAACACTTCCCTAGGAGAAATATATACAGGTGAAGGTGTAATGAGTTTGGCCAGAGGCTTTTTTTATAGTGGTTCTCAAAGTGTTTTGACCACACTTTGGACAGTCAACGATAAATCTACATCATTCTTAATGAAAGATTTTTACAAAAAACTCAAAGATGGCAAGTCTAAATCAGAAGCATTAAGAGAAGCCAAGCTTAACTACATTTCATCCCACTCTTTATCTGAAGCTTCACCATACTATTGGTCTTCGTTTATCCTTTTGGGTGATGCTAATACCATAGATTTAAATACGGGATTTACAACACTTCACTATTTTGTTTTAGGACTTATCGCATTGATAATCATATTTTTAATAGTCAGACTAAAAAAGAATTAGGTTTTATAGGGTAACAAAATATTTAATTAGGAACAGTAGGGTATAAAACAAATTGTCTAATTAAATATTTAACATTATGAAAACAAATTCAATTGTACTGATTCTTTTTACTTTATTGTTTATGACATCCTGCTCTAAGGACAGTGTAGAAGATAACTTTATTGAATCCGAAAAAAACACAACAGATTTATCCTTACAAGAACGAAACCCACCTACTGGTTGTATAATTACTCCAGCAATGGTTGTAGACGAAACTGCCGCCACTGGTGCACCTTACACAGTTTATGCATCAACTGGTACAAATACTAAAAACTACGATAGAAGAGTTGAAATTTATTTGACCATGCTAAGCGAAGAGGGCAATGAAGTTGTTGCTGATGTAGCCTATGTGACCATTCCTGCTAACCAAAATGTATCTAATAATGCAGCGGTAATTGATTGCGGTGACGGTTTAGGGCAAGATCCAGAGTATGATGGTATAGAAACAGTTGCTGTTACAGTGAAAATTGCCAACGTTCTTAACTTATCAAATTCAACATTTGATAACAGTTGTTCATGGAGAACCACTACTGGTGAACTTCCTAAATGCGAGTCTTCAAGTCCTTGTGCAGAGGGTAATGATCAAGATGGTGATGGTATATGCGATGATATAGATGCAGATAATGGAAACGATACTGGGTTTGAATAAAACCAGGTTATTAAACATAACAGAAGAGGTCTTTCAAATAATTGAAAGACCTTTTTTTATATATATGATAATATCAGAAAGTAATTGGGTAACAAACTAATTAATTAGGAACAATAGGGCATAAAACAAATTGTTCAATTAAATAATCAAAATTATGAGAATCAAAAAAACTATCTTTATTATGTTACTTTTCTTAGGAGGGATAACATCTTATGCTCAATGCAGCAATTGCTCAGATCCATCTAATGTAATTTCAGAAATTTCAGATAATGTTTTTGAAGCTACAAGTGCTCAGGCTTACTTTTGGGAAATATGCGAAGGTAATGCCACAATTCAAGGCTCTAATACTTCCCAAACAGTTAATGTAAGTTGTTCTAGCGGAACTTTTAAAATTAAAGTAACACGCTTTATAAATGGTAATTGTATAGAAGCCTGTGAAACCTATACCTGCGGTGGTGGCAATAGCTGTGATGACTATTGGGTTGCAATTTTAGATGAGTATATAGATGGCACCCAGAGTGGGTCAGATTACGTTTATCTTATGGCAAATGGCAATTATCCATCTGGTGCTACCTATACCTGGACAACAACACGCCAGAGTGGGTTAACACAAACTTACGCTACAACTACGGACAATCCAAGATTAGTGGATGCGTCAATAAATAATAGAATTACTTCTGCTTCAGTAACAGTTTCTTACCAAGGGTGCTCTGAGACCGTTAATAGAACATTTGCTTGTGCAATCCCTAATTCTGACGCCAATGGTGATTTATTTCCAGAATGTAATAGAAAAGGTGGAGGAGGTTTGTCTAAAAAAGAAAAAACTGCTGGACCTTGTGAAGAAGGTAGTGTTTATATGGACCTAATTAAAATCAATTGTCCGTCAAAAAGATTTATCGTGTCTGGATATTATATAATTCCGAGTTGCGATGCTACTTATGAAGCTAACGTAACATTATATCTTGATTCTTTCAATTCTCTAACAGGAGAATATGTTTCATCCGAAGTTATTGCTCAAAGAGATTTCACAAATCCTAATTATTCGTTTACCATTAATCCCTTGAGTCTTAACTTAGACCCAACACTAGAGTACGATTTAGTGGTTATAGCTAACTTTTCTGATAATACTGGTGCCGCTTTTGGACATCAAGGTAAGGAGATAACATTCATTGATTGTGAAGAGGAAGATGAATGCGAGAGCTCTTGGGTGGCCATTTTAGATGAATATATAGATGGTACACAGAGTGGTTCTGACAATGTGTATTTAATGGCAAATGGCAATTATCCGTCTGGTGCTACTTATAATTGGACAACTACACGTCAGAGTGGTTTAACGCAATCATATAGTGGTGGAGATACTATTTTGGTTTCGGCATCAATAAATGACAGAATTGTATCAGCAACTGTAACTGTTTCTTATGAGGAGTGTACAGAAACCGTGAGCAAAACTTTTGCCTGTGCTATACCAAATACTGATGCCAATGGCAATACATTCCCAGAATGTAATGGAAACGGAGGTGGCTTCGGAAAAAAAGCTGAATCCATTAAGGTATCGCCAAATCCGGTAAAAGCTGGTTCTAGTATTAAGATTCAAGGTTTAGAGTCTTATGACGTAAATGCCATCGAAGTGGTAGACATGTTTGGCAATATAAAATTTACACAAAAAACAAAAGCTGATTCGATTAGATTAGGCAACCTTAATACAGGTATTTACTTTATTAAAATATCAACTAAACAGGGTATTATTCAAAAGAAAATTATCGTAAAATAGTATCCTTTTTTTTTAGTTATGTTAAAGGCTTTGATTAATTTCAAAGCCTTTTTCTATATAACTAATCAATCACAAAACCCAAAACACTTCCTGTTGCACTATTAGGAAAACTAATGCCCAACAAAGCAGACATTGTTGGTGCAATATCTGGTATTACCGTTTTTTCAAATGTGGCACCATGCTTTATGCCTTTTCCGAAGAATAAAAGCGGTACATGAGTGTCGTGGTTTAATCCACTACCATGTGTAGAGCCCGTTTTTCCGTAAGAAATATAATCTGGGTCTGGCACCAATATAATATCACCAGACCGTTTTTGGTTAAAACCATTTTGAAGTAGTGTTTCTATTCCCTGAGTAAAATCCGTCGTCGTCATGGTTTTTGCAGAATATACTTTATCGACATGTTCATACTGTATTAATTCGTTAACGAATTGCTCGGTCACTGTGTTAATATTTAGTCCCAAACTATCAATGCGCTTTCTATTTAGGAATATTTGATTATTACTTACATTTTCAATCAAATCAGAATTATTGAATGTGCGCAGTAAATATTCTTCGAATCTGGTTTTTGTCGCCATGTTGTTTAAATACCCAGCAGGAATCTTTAAGCTTCTTAAATAGTTAGGTACATCTATTGCACCGTGATCAGCTGTTAAAAATACCGTATACTCTCCCACCCCAACTGTCTCATCGAGATAATTGAAAAAACGTTCCAAATCTTTATCTAACCTAATGTAAGTGTCTTCTACCTCTTTTGAATTTACCCCAAAATTATGACCAACATAGTCCGTACTCGAAAAGCTAAGTGTAAGGACATCCGTAACATCATCCTCACCCAATTGCTCACCTTTTATAGCCGCTATTGCAAAATCTGTAGTTAAACTGTTGCCGTAAGGTGTTGCTTTAAGGATTTCAAAATTGCGATTGTGCTCACGTAAGGCCTGCAAGTCATAAGGAAACGTTGCTTTTTCCTTTCCATTAAATCCTCCTTCAAACGTGTTGTCATCTGTACCGCTTTCGGTATAAGTAGTTATGTCATAAAGCGTGTTCCAAACTTTAAAGTAAGTTTCTGCTATGTCAGAAGCATTAAATTCCTTAACCCAATTTGGTAAATCTTGCATATAAAAACTACTAGTAATCCAAACCCCTTCGTCCCTTCCATGAAACCAATATGCCGCATTCGCTGTATGGCCAGCAGGCAACACAGCACCTCTATCTTTTAAAGAAACACCTATGGTTTTCCCTTGTAATTGCGTAAATAAACGGTTTTCGTCTGCAAATGTGGTAGTTTGCATTCTATGCGGAGACATTTTACCTGCCATGTGATCTGTACCAACCGATTCAACCTTATCATCACCTGCACAATACACCGTTTCTTTCGTCTGCTTATCATACCAATTATTACCAATCACTCCATGGTATTTTGGTACTGTACCAGTAAAAACCGATGCGTGCCCTGGCCCAGTATAAGTAGGTACATAATTAAAGTGATTGTTCTTACAATTAAACCCTTCTCGCATCATACGCTTAAAACCACCGTCACCAAACTTAGATTCAAAACGAGTTAAATAATCATAGCGCATCTGATCCACAACAATACCAACAACCAATTTTGGTTTAGAATTAGAGTCACTTTTTTTTATGTCTTCATTTGAATTCATTGTCTTTTCTTGTGACCCACAAGACAAAACCAAAGTCATAGATAAGATTATTGTGAAGATGTTTTTCATTATAAAATTGTCATTCTTTTGAGTTTCAAAAATACGTTTTTTAGACTATCTTAATTTAAATTAACATTAATAAACTCATCTTTTTTCATACTTTAGCATAATAAATTCTTGCATGAGTTACCTCCATAATATTGGCGCTTACTTTTTAATGATTAAGAATGTTTTCCGCAAACCTACCAAGTGGTCTGTGATGAAACCCTTAATTCTTAAAGATATTGATGATCTTATCATAGGTTCTCTGGGTATTGTTGCTTTTATTGCATTTTTTGTTGGAGGAGTTGTTGCCATACAAACCTCCTTAAACATTAGCAATCCACTGATTCCAAAATACCTGGTTGGTTTTGCTACGCGCCAATCTATAATTTTAGAATTTGCTCCTACTTTTATTTCCATAATAATGGCTGGTAAAGTCGGATCATTTATCACATCGAGCATAGGCACTATGAGAGTTACTGAACAAATAGATGCTCTCGAGGTTATGGGAATTAATGCCATTAATTATTTAGTATTTCCAAAATTTGTTGCTTTAACATTATATCCTTTTGTGATTTCCATTGCTATGTTTCTGGGGATTTTAGGTGGCTTAGCAGCATGTGTGTATGGTGGTTATGGAACATTGGAAAACTATATTGAAGGTGTGCAAAATGACTTTATACCATTTCATATGGTCTATGCCTTTATAAAAACTATGGTCTTTGCATTTATCCTTGCTACGATTCCATCCTTCTATGGCTATTTTATGAAAGGTGGAGCACTTGAAGTTGGTAAGGCTAGTACTACCTCTTTTGTTTGGACTAGTGTTGTGATTATTTTATTGAACTTTTTACTAACCAGTTTACTCTTGGGCTAATGATAGAGGTGAAAGACTTACATAAATCGTTTGGTGATGCTCATATTCTAAAGGGCATTTCTACCTCTTTTGAAAAAGGAAAAACCAATCTCATTATTGGTCAAAGTGGCTCTGGTAAAACTGTATTTTTAAAATGCTTACTTGGCCTATTTGAATATGAAGAAGGCAGTATTTCATACGATGGTAAAGTTTTTAGCAAACTAAGTACCGATGAAAAAACAGAATTAAGATCAAAAATTGGCATGGTCTTTCAAGGCAGTGCGCTTTTTGACTCCATGACCATTGCAGAAAATGTGATGTTCCCATTAAGAATGTTCACTAAACAGAGTAAAAGCGAAATGGAAGATCGGGTAGATTTTGTTTTAAAACGTGTTAATTTAGATGATGCGCATCATAAAATGCCCAGTGAAGCATCTGGTGGAATGCAAAAGCGAGTTGCTATTGCAAGAGCCATCGTTAACAATCCTAAGTATCTATTTTGTGATGAACCCAACTCTGGGCTAGACCCAAAAACAGCTATAGTTATAGATAATCTTATACAAGAAATCACAGACGAATATCAAATCACTACAGTCATAAACTCTCACGATATGAATTCCGTTATGGAAATAGGCGAGAAAATCGTTTTCTTAAAAGATGGTCTTAAAGCTTGGGAAGGCTCAAAAGAAACCATATTTAGAACAGATAATGAAGTTGTGACTGATTTTGTGTATTCTTCAGAACTGTTTAAAAAAGTACGTAAGATGTATATAGAAGAAAATCAGTAATTAATTTCTTATTTGTACATCTAGCGTATCCAAATCTAGCCTTTCCTTTAAGAAGGCTTTTATTTTTTGGGTTTCTTTTTGTTTTGTTTCTGAATTTATCAAAGAGTCATTCCATTTTAATCTAAACACTTTTAGCGTGTCTAAAGTCTTTAAATTTGAAGATATTTCATTAGAAAAAGTTATACTCTCTAGATTTTCGTGATTGATCTTTAACTCCTTAATAATATCCTGAAACGGAATTTGATCTCGTTCTAGTTTAGAAAGACTTTGCACCTTGTTTTCTAAAAATGCAATTTTTTCTTGTTGACTCATCAATTGCAAAGAATCCCTTGAACGTAATTCTTCCATATAGCGAATGTTATCCAAATTCCTTAGTTTATTTTGATTAACAATCAGTTCGGTTTCATTTAAAGCGCTATACTCTTTCATTCTACCTCTTAGTAAGCTTATTGATGTCTCGGATATTTCGTCTAGACCAAACGTATTTAACGTGATCCTGGAAATGGAATCTCTTTTATAGTCATGAAAAGCATTAGCCTTAATATATTCCGAATGAGGCAAGCCTTCTAGTTCATTATCTATAAAACTTATGGCATCTCTTTCAAAATTCTTTTCATTAAGGACATTAATGAATGTCCAAATAGCAGGTGCCATAACTAAAATAGCGATAACAGAAGCCAATCTTGCGATGAATTTACGTTTTTTGGAATTTGCATATTTAAGCATAGGAAATCGCAGCAACTTAAGTATTAAGAAGGTTGCTAAAGCTATAAAAATGGTATTAATAGTAAAGAGATACATCGCTCCTTTAAAGTAATCAAAGTCATGAGCGAGTCCATAGCCTGCTGTACATAATGGAGGCATAAGTGCGGTTGCAATTGCCACACCAAATATAACTGACGCTATAGTGCCCTTTTTTGTACGAGCAATAATAAGTGCCGCACCACCAAAAAACGCTATGAGGACGTCCCTCAAATCTGGCTTAGTTCTACCGAACAACTCAGTTGTCATTATATCTGCAGTAGGAAAAAACTTGAAGAATAAAAAAGCAGTTAATAAGCTCAATACAATCATTATGGCCAAATTGATCAGTGACCGTTTTAAGGTGTCTATATCGTTTATGGCTATTGAGAGACCAAGGCCTAGAATAGGGCCCATTAATGGAGAAATTAACATCGCTCCAATAACAACAGCAGGTGAATCTGCATTAAGACCAACGGAAGCTACGAAAATAGAACAGACCAAAATCCAAGCTGTTGCACCTTTAAAAGGAATATCTGCCTTAATTGCAGCAATTGTAGCATCTCTATCTGTATCTTCCCTAAAATCTAAAAGCTCACTCAAAAAGTTAGAAATACTGGCAACTAACCCTTTCGCATCCTTCTTTACGGCTTCCTTTTTTTCTTCAACAGCCTTTTCCTTATCTACTTGCTGTTGTTCTTCTTCAGAAAAGTTGAATTTATTTTCGTCACTCATAATTAACCATATTCTTCCCCAAAATTGGCTTTTACATTTTGGAGTACTTTCTTAATATCTTGCTCTTTAGACTTAGGAAAGATAAGTAAAACTTCATCTTTATCTACAATGATATAATCTTTTAAACCATCAATAACAACAATTTTATCCTTTTTAGATCTAATCATATTACCAGATGCATCTTCCGCCAGGACTTTAGAATTTACTACTGCATTGTTGTTTTCATCCTTATCCAATTTATCATAAAGACTTCCCCAAGTGCCCAAATCATTCCAATCAAAGGTTGCCGGAATTACATAAACATTATCGCTCTTTTCCATTAACGCATAATCGACTGAGATGTTTTCAGCCTTACCGTAATTATCCCTTATAAAGTCATCTTCAAATTCAGTATTATAGACACTATAACCACTTTCAAATAGTTGAAATAATTCAGGTTGATTATTTTTAAAAGCAGAAATCACAGTTTTAACACTCCACATAAAAATACCAGCATTCCATAAGAAATTGCCTTGCTCTAAGAACGACTTCGCTGTGTTGTAGTCTGGTTTTTCCCTGAATTGATTTACAGACTTAATTTCTGAAGTTGAAGATTTATCGTACTCAATATAGCCATAACCTGTATTCGGAAATGTTGGCGTAATTCCTAAAGTCATTAACGCATCGTTAGATTCACAAAAATCAAAGGCTGTTTTTACATTATTTGAAAAAGCCTCTTCGTCCTCAATCCAATGGTCACTAGGTGCTACAATCATTACGGCATCTTCATTTTCCTTCTGAATTTTTAAAGATGCGTACAGAATGCATGGCGCTGTATTTCGCATAGCTGGCTCTAAAACCACCTGACGTTTAGTGACACCAGGTAATTGTTCAAACACCAAATCATTGTATCGCTCATTGGTTAGAATGAAAATATTTTCTTCTGGAATAAGGTTTGCCAGACGATTAAAGGTTTTTTGTATCAAGGTATCTCCTGTACCCAGCATATCATGGAACTGCTTCGGAAAGTTTTGCGTACTTATAGGCCAAAATCTAGAGCCAACTCCACCTGCCATTAGTATGGCGTAATAATTTTTATTTTTCATCAAATAATTCTACTTCTGCATTAGGATTAAACAAATATAACTTACCTGTTTTAACTTCTACACATTCAAAACGTTTTCTTCTTTGGTTCCCACGTTTAAAAATTCTACCGTTATATAATTTGAAATTTTTTCCAATAGGTACTTCAAACACAAAGGTTTTGTCTTCACCTTCATCAAACTGTTTTAAGGCATAAGCCAATTTTGTGTCGGTATCGCTAGATGCTTTTGGATTTTTGAAATGGCTTGCCAATAATGGTAATAATTCCATTGGAAAGATTTCTGGTCGTAAAAATGGTAACATTAAATACTGAAAGGTATGCTTCCATTCTTTGCCATGTGGTTTTATAAAACGACCAAATTTGTTATAAGCTTCAAAATGTGCTATTTCATGAATCAACGTGATTAAAAAACGATACGGATTTAAATTACCATTTACCGTAATTTGATGCTTACCATTGGGCAACTGCCTATAGTCACCATGTTTAGTCTTCCGTTCGTTCTTAACTTTAACGACAAGATTATCTTCAGCCAATAAGGTATCGACCTGTGGTTGCGCTTCTGTAGGTATAAAATCTAAAAGCTGTGTTCGCATTGACGCAAAAATAATTGTAATTATTTAGACTCCTAATCCTTAACCACAATCATTTTAGAAGTATCGTTAACCCTTATCAAATACAATCCAGAGGCTGTATCATTAAACTTTAGTGAGGTAGTATGATTTAATTCGTCATAAGTTCTATTGGCTAACTCTATTCGTCTCCCACTGATATCAAAAACCTCAATAGTTTCACTACCATCTGTTTGACCAATAAAAATTTCCCTATCAACAGTTGGGTTTGGATATATCTTGATAGGCGCATCAAGTTCTTCAACACTTAGTTGTCCGCTAAAATATGGCACGGCAAAATCAAAAGTATCTTCTGCAACCACTTGACCTATAAAACGACCAGGAATATCATCTGCTGGTGGGTGAATGCCTCCCCAAATTCTACTTAAACTCGTTTGGTCAGATGCATCTCTATAGGTTGCCCATTGCAAGACTACATCCACTGAAGGACCTTCTTCGAATACTAAAAACTCATTGGCTTTTGCGGTAAACTCTCCCAATCCACCTGGAAAAAATTCGCTACCCGTCATCATAGCCATCAATTCTGCCGCAGCTCTTGAAAAAGTAGAATGCCCAGACACATAGCCAGCAAATGGCGGTGTAACAAATGTGGGGCGTTGATACGGATACCAATCCTCTGCTAAAATCCAGCCTACTCCTGCTTGGTCGGTTTCTGTATTACCAATAAAATCATGACCTTTCCAAGTGTATAATTTTATTTTACCAACGTGTTGATTGGCAAAACCTGCCAAAGGATCACCTTCCTCAACAATTTCTATATAATCATCAATAAGCTGAATGCCTCCAACATCGTAATTATCTAAAGTATTGTCTGTGCTCTGTCCTCGTTCTGCCATAGAGCGAATTGCAGAAATCGGTCGAATATAATCATACCAACCCTTAACGCTCCACGCTGAAATCGCTGAATCGTGCATACCTCCTCCTAAAATAAAATACGCTTTTACGTCCCATTCTAAAGGGTCTAAAATGTCTCCTTCACCTTCAAAACGCTTTTCGAATTGTGGATGATCATTCACATAGTTTAAAATTGTAAACCAATGGCCAGGAGGAGTTTCAGAATCTGGGCCGTCTGCCCAAAATTCTGCCAATACTCTTGCATAATCTCCACGTGGTACCATATTAACGTCGTATGGGTTACCTGTTACAGGATTTAAAGCATGGCCGTTGCCATTGGCACCTCCTTCAAAAAAGTTATAGAAACTGGGATAGTCAGCATAGTCTGTTGGGAACGTACTGATATCAGCATTACCGATGGAATTTGGGGAGATATCCCACATCACTCCATCATTTTGATCTAAATGCGATTGCCAAACCGAAACCATTGAAAATCCCCATTTATAGGCATCGCTTTCTACGTTATCTTCTGTCCAGCTGATATAAGGCGGATCTGAAGGGTCATGAAAAACATGAAAATCATTACCATCTCTTTGAAACGTTACTTTATCGTCTTCGGATAAAGCAAATCCAGATACATTTCCCCATTCTGGACTCAAAAACGGTGGAGTGTCTTCATCAATAATTTGACCTCCTTGATCTATGAAGATGTTTAGTGCCAACGGTTGCCAGCGATTAGGATCTATAATCGGTGGATTCTCTCCACTATTAGCATCTAAAGCATACGGATCGTTAACCGGTTCGTAATAAGCATTATCATAGCCTGTGGTTTCCCTAGAGCCATCTTGTAAACCATAGTCAATTAAATTTTGTGCTACATAATTCCCAAAGGCTGCTGCATCTCCGTCTTCATACATTAACGATGTAAAGTTTGTATCATAGCCCAATTTTTCCATTAATAAATTCAATCTTGCTTGAGTTTCCTCTAATCCTGGCGAATTCTGAAAGCGATGTAACATTAAACGATACATAGCATAGCTAATGGACTTGCTCAAAGAAGTCTCTAAATCTTCAGTTGGTGTGAATTCTTCAAGTGTACTCGAGAAACCATTGACCGTATTACCAATTAAGTAAGGTGTAGCAACGTCATCATAAATTGCCCAAATATCATACATAGCTACACTGGTATGAAACAAGTTTCTGGCATGTACCGTTGGTCTGGCAAAATCATCCCTGATTGCCTCAAGCAAGGCTTCATTCCACAATCTTGCAATGGATATACCTTCGGGAAGATTATCAACACCTAATGTTACGTCAATCGAGGCTTCTAAACTTGAGCATTCATCGTCAGATTCAGTAACAGCTACGCGCCCTGATTCCTCTAAATGCCACTTTACCATTATACTATTTGTTCCTTGTCCACTTAAAATCTCTCCTCCTGAAACTTGCCAATTAGCTGTTGAACCTGGTGCAATGTTGTAAGAATAAGTTTCGGTTCTTAGAAAAGAAGAATTTGTATTACCTATTATTACTTGTGATGGCAAATAGGTGCACGAGCCATCATCTAAGGTTGCATCCGGATTATAATTACAGGATACAGGGTCTGTACAACCATACACTTTTTGACTAGGTTGAATATCTAACACCTCAATTCCTTGACCTTCAACAACCTTAACGGTTTTATTTGTTTCTAAGTTATTGTATATTTCCTCCAATCCAGAAGGCCACTCAATTTGTATCTGTGTAATTTCTGTTGCGTTATTTAACCCAAAATGCAATGGTTGTAGATTCTGACTTAAAAAACCAACTCCTGCGTAATATCTTTTAAATACACCTATATCAGTCGTTAAAGTAACCGTTGTTCCTATGGCATCTCTATTAGACGTTGTTCCCTGTAAAACCACCTTATACCAACTTAAAGTACTTACGGTGTCATCATAGTTGAGCGTTTTGTTTTCATAAAAGAATACAGATCTATCACTATTGGTAACCAGCAAATCGACATCTCCATCATTGTCATAATCAAAATCGTTAGCTTCAACACTTATTCCTAGTTCATTTAAACCCAACTGAGAAGAAAAATCAACAAATGAACTCGAACCCTGTGAAGCCATATTTCTATAATAAAAATTTGGTTCTTCACCTCTACGGTTAGGAACAAATCCGTTTGCAACAAATAAATCCTCATCACCATCTAAATCAAAATCCGAGAAACGTGTTCCCCAAGACCATAATGAGTTACCAACGCCATTAGCATCTGCCAATTCTGAAAAAGTACCATCGCCATTATTTGTTAACAGAAAATTGTCATCTATAGCAGTAACAAAAATATCAAACAAGCCATCTAAATTGTAATCAGCAACAGCTATTCCCATATCATCTCCTGTTGTGTTGACATTATAGCTTACAGCCTCATCAACAAAGCTAGTTCCACTTTGGTTTATAAATAATTCATTAGGCTCACCGAGATCATTAGAAACATATAGATCGATAAAACCATCAGAGTTAAAATCAAAAGGTAATCCTACAAAACTCGCATATATGTTAATGTTAGAAATACCCGTAGTTTGGCTAACATCCGTGAATGTTGAATCGCCATCGTTTAAATACAGTGTACTTTTTGAACATCTTGCCCAATCTGCGATAAACAAATCCAAAAAACCATCATTATTATAGTCAAACCAAGTTGCGCCTGTATTGCCACAATCATTAACACTTGTTATACCTGAAATCTCTGTTACATCTGCAAACGTTCCGTTGCCCAAGTTTCGCCATAACTGCACCTCATCGAGAAACGTCATAAATAAATCTGGGAAACCATCGTTGTTATAATCGCCCCAGGATGCTCCAAATTTATAACCATCTAGACCTGTAAATTCTTCAGGTTCCATTTCTGGAGCGTACATTTCGGAAAAACCGGCCTCTTCAGTAACATCCGTGAAAGATCCATCATTATTATTTCTAAATAGTCTGCTAAGTGTTATAGGATTCTCAGGATCATCGATTGCTTTTGCCACAACAAATATATCGAGGTCATTATCGCCATCGTAGTCGGCAACTGCGATTCCGTTGTTATTTTGCAGTTCACCTAATCCTACGATGGTTTCCACACGGTCAAAAGTCTGAGCGTAACCATTGAACATAAAGGTTAATGCAATGAATATTGAAGAAAGATATAGTTTATAGTCGAGTAGTTGTTTTATCATATCCTCAAATTTTTCATAAATATAATAATAATACTAAATAATTAAATATATATTATTGTTTTAACAGACTCCTTTTATTTTTATCGATGTTTTTTACTTTTTAACACACATAACACAATTAGACAATACTCTTATTCAGTCAATAAATTCATTGAAAAAGCGCAAAAAATCTTTTAACTTAGTAATCGTTCAAATTTAAATAGTTTAAAAAATTCATGGCATTTATTGATTATTATAAAATTCTCGGTGTAGATAAAGATGCTTCAGAATCTGAAATTAAAAAAGCATATAGGAAACTGGCACGAAAATACCATCCAGATCTAAATCCTAATGACAAGGAGGCAGAAATCAAATTTAAACAACTCAACGAGGCCAATGAAGTATTGAGCAATCCAGAATTTAGAAAGAAATACGATAAATACGGAGAGCATTGGAAAGAAGGTGAAGCTTACGAACAGGCTAGACAGCAACAACAATCTCGTGGTCAATATCAAGGTGCCGATGGATTTGAAGGGTTTGAAGGATTTGAAGGGTTTGGTGCTGGGTCTGATTATTCAGATTTCTTTGAATCCATGTTTGGCGGAAGCTTTTCAGGGAGAGGTAGAGGACAAAACATAAAATTTAGAGGTCAGGATTTTAATGCACAATTGCAGCTCAACCTTACAGATGTCTATACATCCCAAAAGCAAGTACTCACTGTCAACGGTAAAAACATTAGACTTACAATACCAGCGGGAGTTACAGATGGTCAGGTCATAAAAATTAAGGGTAAAGGTGGACCAGGTGTAAATAATGGGCCAAACGGCGATCTTTATATTGAGTTTAAAATTTTGAATAACACGCCCTTTAAACGAGACGGTGCTAACCTCTATAAAACAGAAAATATAGATATATATACGGCTGTATTAGGAGGGGAAATCACAATTGAAACCTTTAATGGTAAAGCTAAATTAAAGGTTAAGCCACTTACCCAAAATGGCACGAAAGTTAAACTGAAAGGCAAAGGATTTCCTAAATATAAAAAAGAAAATGAATATGGTGACTTATATGTCACATACAATGTTGAGCTTCCAAAAAGACTAAGCTCTAAGGAAAAAGAACTTTTTGAAGAATTAGCAAAACTACAATAACAATGAAAGACACATATTATATAGCATTACCAGAATTATGCACACATTATCAAATTGAAATGTCTTTTTTTAATGGGCTAAAAGAATACGGGCTTATAGAAACCATAACCGTTGAAAAAAAACATTGTCTTCATCGCGATCATATTGCAGATGTTGAAAAAATGATTCGCATGCACCAAGAGCTCAACTTAAATTTTGAAGGTATCGATACCGTTTTTAATCTTCTAAAGAAAATTGACCACCTAAAACAAGAATTGACCAGGACCAAAAATCGGTTAAAACGTTTTGAGGATATTTAAATAACTAAGGAGTAGAATTTGAAACCTGTAGCGTTTTACCATTATAATATTTATTGCCATTGAGCGCAAAATCATGAATATATTCTGCCATTTGAGGCGCAGAAGTAGAAGCTTTATAATCAGGAAATGCTTCAGCAAGCATTTCGGTTTGCACAGCACCTAAAGCTAATGTATTAAACTGAGGACCTGATTCCTTGTATTCTTCAGCTAAAAGTTCCATTAAGGTAATCACAGCTCCTTTACTAGAACTATATGCAGAAAGTCCCGCAAATTTTACACTGCCTTGAATACCACCCATGGAACTGATGGTCACTACGTGCCCATCGTTCTTCATAAACGGCAATACGATTCTGGTCATTTCAGCAACACCGAAAACATTAGTTTGATATACTTGCGTAAAATCTTTAAAGCTAGTTTCCGCAAAAGGTTTATTTAATAATAAGCCTGCATTATTTATAAGAATATCAACTTGTTCCCATTCTGTTTCAATAAATTCTTTAACTTTTAAATAGTCTTCTTGTTTACATAAATCAAAAGCGAAAGATGTGATGTTATCAAAATTCAAATTGTTTACTGGCTGAGCATTTCTAGATAATGCCAAAACATTATGCCCTTGATTGGCAAACAAGTGCACCAACTCAAAACCCATACCTCTACTAGTTCCTGTGATAATTATATTTTTACTCATCGCTTAAAGTCACTTCTTTGGTTGGAGCATTCATCATCCCTTCTAATCCGGGAATCATTTTATTGATAAAACTTGCCATATGGTTATAATCCATCTTATCGGCTTCGTCATCTACATGATGATAATACTCAAAATTCGTGAAATCGAATGTTGATATGGCGTGTGCTGGCATATTAAACTCTTTATAGAAAGGAAAGTTATCTGATCTAAAGAACAAATTGAATTCCTTAGCCTTTGGAAAGAAACCAACGACCTCCTCACCCGCATATTTATTTAAAGTTGGCGCAAAATTAGAGCGATTATAACCACTCATATATGCCATGGTCTTATCTTCAGATCTTGGTACACCAATCATTTCAAAATTTATCATTGTATATGCGTTTAAGCCATTATCCTTTAGTCGCTTAGCCAAATGAGCAGAGCCTTTTAATCCCATTTCTTCTGCAGCATATAATGTTATTAAAATACTGCGCTTGTTGGTTTTTGAATTAGCAAAGTGTTTTCCAAACTCCATAGCTGCAATAGTACCAGAGGCATCATCGTTTGCTCCATTGGCAATTTTATCACCGTTGACCTCTTTACCCTCTCCAATATGATCGTAATGCCCACCTAATATGATAAACTCATCTTTTAATTTTGGATCATTCCCTTCTATCATCCCTACTACATTATAACCAATAATGTCACCAAGCTTAAAAGTGTCTCGATAAGTTTCAAAATATGGTTTGATATTATTTTTCTTAAAATAGTTCTCAATAAAAACAGCTGCTTTTTCTATACCTTCACTACCAGTAGCCCTACCTTCTAACTCGTCGGAAGCCAAATACTCCATACTTTCTTTAATCGCCTCGGGTGTTTACAATAGGGAATGCTGGTGTTGAAGCTACAATCACTTCTTGTGGCAGACTCTTTTCTTCTGGCTGACTATCAATCTTTTTTTGGGTCGATGAGCATGCCACTACAACAAAAAAGAGAATAAAGAATTTTACTTGTTTCATAGAATTGTGTTTAGATTTTAAAGATAAAAAAATCCTGTTTCAAAAAGATAAAACAGGATTTATAATATTATAGGTTCTGAATAGAGTTCAGAATGACATGTCGCATTAAACCAACATGGTTACAGGATTCTCAATATACCCTTTTAATGTTTGAAGGAATTGTGCTCCCGTTGCACCATCAACTGTTCTGTGGTCACATGCCATGGATAATTTCATTGTATTCCCAGGAACAACTTGCCCGTTTTTAACCACTGGTTTTTCAATAATGGCACCAACAGAAAGTATCGCCGAATTTGGTTGATTAATAATAGAGGTAAAACTTTCGATACCAAACATTCCTAAATTTGAAACCGTAAAGGTGCTACCTTCCATTTCATCAAGCGTTAATTTCTTGTTTCTTGCCTTACCTGCATATTCCTTTACTGCAGCATTGATCTGTGGTAAAGATTGCTCATTTGCAAATTTTACAACTGGCACAACAAGACCATCTGGCACTGCAACCGCAACACCAATATGTACATGATTATTCATTCGCATTTTATCGTCGAACCATTGTGAATTGACTTGTGGGTGCTGCTTTAATGCTAAGGCACAAGCCTTAACAATCATGTCGTTATAAGATATTTTAGTATCTGGTAAAGAGTTGTATTGCGCTCTAAAGGCAATGGCGTTTTCCATGTCAAATTCCACATTCAAATAATAATGCGGTGCACTGAACTTAGATTTCGCTAAATTTTTGGCAATGGCTTTACGCATATTAGAATTGGCAACCTCATCATAATCCTCTTGGCCAGTTGGCACAAATTTCCCAACAGATGCTGTTGAAGAACTTGGTGTATAGTTTTCGATATCTCGTTTTACTATTCTACCGTTTTCACCTGAACCTTTGACTTGATTAAGATTGATGCCTTTTTCATTTGCCATTTTTTTAGCCAATGGCGAAGCGAAAATGCGTCCTCCAGAAGACGTCTCGGCTGCGCTCGACGTGACAGAGTCATTGGATTTAAGCTCTTTCTTTGGTTCTTCACTCTTAGATTCGGTTTTCTTATCTTCTTTCTTAGGTGTTTCTTTTTTCTTTTCCTCTGAAGATCCACCTCCTGATTTAAAGTTTTTGGCTATAGCTGAAACGTCAGTTCCTGCAGGACCGATTATTGCTAACAGCGCATCTACTTTTGCAGATTCACCTTCTTCTAATCCAATATGTAAAAGTGTACCCGATTGAAATGATTCGAACTCCATAGTGGCTTTATCAGTTTCAATCTCAGCTAAAATGTCACCTTCCTCTACTTCATCCCCAACTTTCTTTAACCATGTTGCCACAGTTCCTTCTTCCATGGTATCACTCAAACGAGGCATAGTAACCACAGTAACACCTTCTGGCAATTCAGTTTCGCTTTCTGATTTTGAGCTGTCCTCAGATGTATCTTCTGACGAATCTTCCTCAGATTTTTCGTTTGAAGTTTTAGAATCGTCTTTATCTGTATCCTCCTTCGCTTCAGCTTCTGAAGCACTTCCATTTACTAAGTCCGAAATATCCTCTCCTTCTTCACCAATAATTGCTAAAAGTGTATCTACTTTGGCAGTCTCACCTTCTTCAATACCAATATGAAGTAAAGTACCTTCGTTGAAAGATTCAAACTCCATGGTCGCTTTATCAGTTTCAATTTCAGCTAAAATATCTCCTTCCTCAATTTTGTCACCAACTTTCTTTAACCAAGCAGCAACAGTTCCTTCTTCCATTGTGTCGCTCAAACGCGGCATATTTATTACTTCTGCCATAGTTTTATCTTATTTTATGGTCTATAAATGGATAATCCTTTTGCTCATAAACAGCATCGTACATCACACTCTTTTCTGGAAATGGTGATTCCTCTGCAAATTTTTCACATTCAGAAACTCGAGCCTTCACACGCTTATCAATTGCCTTAATCTCTTCTTCTGTAGCGTATTTCTTTTCTAAAAGAACTTCTTTCACCTGGGTAATAGGATCTATTTTCTTGTACTCCTCAACTTCATCCTTTGTTCTATAATGTTGTGCATCAGACATAGAGTGTCCTCTGTAACGGTATGTTTTAACCTCCAAGAAAGATGGTCCACCACCTTTTCTAGCACGTTGAATAGCTTCATCAAAAGCTTCGGCTACTTTAATAGGATTCATTCCATCAACTGGACCTGATGGCATTTCGTAACCTAAACCAAGCTTCCAAATATCTGAATGGTTGGCTGTACGCTCCACTGAAGTTCCCATAGCATATCCATTGTTTTCGCAAACAAAAACTACTGGTAAATTCCAAAGCATTGCTAAATTAAACGTTTCGTGTAACGAACCTTGTCTCGCAGCACCATCACCAAAACAACAAAGAGTTACGGCGTCACTGTCGTGATATTTATCCCCAAATGCAATACCAGCACCTAAAGGGATTTGCCCACCTACGATACCATGACCTCCATAAAAACGGTGTTCTTTAGAAAATATATGCATAGATCCACCAAGGCCTTGAGATGTCCCTGTTGCTTTACCATACAATTCTGCCATTACGCGCTTTGGATCTACTCCCATACCTATAGGCTGAACATGATTACGATAAGCAGTAATCATTTTGTCCTTGGTTAAATCCATGGCATGTAAGGCTCCGGCTAAAACAGCCTCTTGTCCATTATACAAATGAAGAAATCCTCTTACTTTTTGCTGAATGTAGACTGCAGCAAGTTTGTCTTCAAACTTTCGCCAGAATAACATATCCTCATACCACTTTAGGTAAACCTCTTTAGTTATTTTTTGCATTTTTTGATTCGTTCTTTATTATCGGATTAACAAAAATAACATATTAGAAACTAAAGGAGAAACTGAAAATAGTAAAATTTGTTACGAAAACGTTACAGGAAACTTCTATCGAAACCTAAAGGCAATAAATTGGCCAATGAGTTTGATTTTACAACCTTTCCCTTAGCACCCATAAAATAAATTTCAATGGGTTGATTTTGTTTAATTTCGTATTCTGCAATAGCTTGTCTACAGGCTCCACAAGGTGGAATAGGTGTGTCTGTAATTTGATTTTGTGAAGAAGCCGTTAATGCCATTTTTAAGATTTTGGCATTGGAATGTTTAGCACCAGCATAATATATCGCTGTTCGCTCAGCACATAAGCCCGAAGGGTAAGACGCATTTTCTTGATTACTACCAATAACAACCTCATTATTATCTAAATATATTGCGGCACCAACCTTAAATTTAGAATAAGGAGCATAGGCATTTTCCCTAGCCTCTAGGGCCGATTTCATTAATTCTTGAACATCAGTTGGAAGTTCGCTAACATCATCATAAACCTTTAGTTCAGTTTCTATTTTCACTTCCTTCATAATCTTGACTTTATTTTAGACAAAAAAACTATTGCTTTTTGTAAAACAATAGTTTTTTGTGTTATGATTATTTTTAATTTCTAATACTCATCATATTCACCATCTCCAAAATTGAAAGTAAGAGAAAAACGCAATGTATTCTCAAGCGGACTTTGCACCCTTGATGCCGAGAACAAATATGACAAATCTATATTAATAGTAGTGTATTTAAATCCTGCTCCTAAGGCAAAGAACTTACGAGCTCCTTTATCTTCAGCTTCGTTAAAGTAACCTGCTCTAAATGCAAAGTTTTCTTGATAAGTGTATTCAGCTCCCAATGCCCAAGTAAACTCTCTTAGCTCTTCACTGAATCCACCTGGTGCATCACCAAAGGATTGAAAAATTCCATTTAAAAAACTTACATTATTATCTTGTCCTTGGGTTATTATGGTTGGCTCATTTTCATTTACATCTGGTGTACTCGGATCATCTTCCGTTTGTTCACCGTCTCCGTTGGTATCTACAAAACCAAACTTTGGTGGTGTTGGCACCAGTAATTTAGCTACCTCAGCAGTGATTCCTAACTTACTATATTCATCGAATATAAAGTCAAAGCCAGCACCTAACCTAAGGTTTGTTGGTTGAAAGTTTTCTCTACCACCATCATCGTATTTAAACTTTGGTCCCAAATTCTGAATCGCAAAACCTGCTCTCCAACGACCATTAAAATCGTTATAGGCTTCTTCTTCACTTTGATAATAACCTGTTAGGTCCGCACCAAATGTACTTGCAGCATCAGCATTAGGATCAACTTGATCTATTCTTAAATCAGACCTCATGTATCGCACAGCTACTGCCATAGCAAATTGATCTGCTAATCTTAAAGTATATGCTACATCAGCCGTAAATTCATTAGGCTTAACGTTTACACCAGGATCATTTTCACTTTGTGTTAATGTAATTTCACCTAAACTAAAATACTTGAAACTTGCAGAGACTGCACTATATTCATTTATTCTATTAAAATAGGTGGCATAACTGATTGATATATCATTAACCAATTTGCTTAAATATGGAGTGTAACTTAAACTTACTCCAGATTTAGCTTCTGAGAAGGCATATTTTGCCGGATTCCATTGTTGTGAAAACCCGTCCATTGACGTAGCGACTCCCATATCTCCCATTGAGGCAGATCTTGCGTCTGGCGCTATGAGCATAAAAGGAACTCCTGTAGTTATTACAGAAGATTGGTCAGGAAATGTTATGGTTTCTTGAGCAAAAGTAAAGCTAAGCGTTACAAAAACGATAAGGGTTATTGCGTATTTATTCATATTAAATATTAAGTTATTAATGCTAATGCCTTAGCATCAATTGGTTTGCAAATATAATTTATTATTAGAGTATGACAAGTTTTTGAATTTTTTCAACTTGCTTATTTAAACGGTTAGATCTCACTTTTAGTTTATAGACATAGACACCTTTTCCTATTTTATCTCCAAAATCGTCTCTTCCATCCCATACAATGTCTTTAGATAGAGAGCTTACGGACTTACTGCCTCCAGTAGTTTGTCCGTTTAAAGTTCTTACTAATTTACCGGAAACTGTAAATATCTGTACTGAAACGTCTAAAGGCTCTATACTATTGTGGTTAAACCAAAATTCTGTATAGTTAACAAAAGGATTTGGATAATTTAATACATTGGTAACTACAAGTTCTTCATCTTTATCGAATACAGTAAACTGAATTTCTGCTGTAGAAGAATTATTATAAACATCCCAAGCCTTTAGGGTTAGCGTATGCAAGCCAGGTTCTAAATCTCTAAAAGGGTAGCTTACCGTACCGTTAGTATAATCATCTACATTGGCCTGATAATAATCATTTAAGACTATTGGGTTGGTTTCATCACCATCAATAATAGCCGTTATATCATGACCTATACCGCTTGCGGTATTTATACCATTATCATCTTGAAGTTTAGCCAATAAATTTGGAGACTCATTGGTTATACCACCAGAAACGAAATTCTCGTCGTTCATGAATAAATTAATTACTGGCCCAATATTATCTTCTGGTGCATTTTCGTTTATGCCTCCAACTTTTATATCGAAGTTGGCACCTGTTTGATCTGATAGTGGATTATTTGTCTGTGCATAAAAGCTCACTTTACCATTTCCTACTGGAATACCAATATCTCGAGGGACAACAAAATCGAACTCAAATTGCCCATTTTCAATCGTAGCTTGTCCTCTAAATATAATCTCACCCAGAGTGGTAAAGTCTAAGATTATTTCCCCGTTGCTATCGGTTACACCATCATTTGCTAAAGTTTGGCGATCAATTTCTTTATCAAATACAGTTGCCGTTAAAGTCCCGTTATAATTAGATAATAAGTTTCCGTTGACATCGGTCACTTCTCCTGCCAGTTTTGTATAACTCAGTGCTTTGAGTGTATCGATAGGTTGTGTGATTACTACATCATTAACCTTAGTCAACCTAATATCGGGCTTAGGAAAAGCCAGTTTCATTGCTGGGTCACCAATTAAAAACACCAAACGCTTCTGTGTAATCCCAGATATACTATTATCTGTTTTTGTAAGTCTTAAGGCTTCACCAATTGTTGGATAATCATTTGAGCCAAAAGCGAATAAATAATCGTCAAGTATTTCATTATAAGCCACGCCTACTGTCACAAAAATTTGCCTAGTAGTTGTAATAAGCGCAATTGCACCGCCATTTTTGTTCCAGAATGTAAACTCACCTGCTGTATCTCTTTGAGGATCATCAAATTTGGTGTATTCGCAAGTTACAGTTATGAATAAGTTGAATTTACATACATTATTTACTTCTTGCGCATCAAACTTATCAAAGATTCGTTCTTTAGCTAATCCGTCCTCACCACCATGTCCGAAATAATTTACGACTAACGCACCAACCTCAATAGCATCCTTAACTGCATTATTTACTTCTGGGTATCTATTTCCTGCCGCCGAGGATTCTTGCTCAAAAGCATCCGTATGAATTTTCACGACATTAAAAAATGGTTTTTCATCCTCTATCTCTGCACCTATGCCATCAGTAGTTTCCTGTAAAATTCTTTCCCACTGTATATCTACGTCATCAGAAATGAGCAGCACATTGTTTCTCCAACTCCCATAAGCTTCAGGTTGATAGTACGCATCTATCTTATCTACCATTTCCTTAGCGCGCTGAACGTCTTCAGCTAAAATTCTTCCTACGGCAATATCCATTCTATCCGCATTACTCATTGAGCCCTCATTGAAATCCAACATGGCATAAAAATCATCTGACACAAAAGAATTGGTAAGGCTAAAACTTTGAGTGGAATACCAAGAAGGCACTAAATTGGTATTATTAGTAATTCTATCTTTATAGTCATATGAACCTTCACCAAACAGGCATAAATATTTCAATCTATTACTTGGAGTACTGGCATTATCATAGACGTATTTCACAAAATTTCTTAAGGCTGCTATATCCTGACTGCCAGTACTAAATTCATTATATATAGTCTGTAGGTCTACAACCTTTACATTTAAATTATACTGATTTCTATTAATTTGAGCCAAACGCTCAGCCTGAGATAACAACTGAGTTGGAGTTAAAATGATATAGTCAATATCTTCAAAAGCTCCCTGAGCATTATTGAAGATGGTTCCTTTTAAATTTTGATTGGCTACAACAGAATTATTGTCTTTTTTAGGCTGCAACGTATTTGAAGTAGAAAATGCCAAATAAATGCGCTCCTCACCAGACTGGGCTTTAAAAGATAAGTTACCTTGACTGTCTGTGTTGAGTAGATTTGCAACATTAAATCGGTCGGTGATATCCCATATTTCTTGAATACCAGAAGCGTTAGCCAAGTTATATTGTGCAATACCAGGTGTAGTTACAACATCTCTGTTTTTAAACACTAATTGCTCTCCTTCATAGATCAATCCTCTTGTTGCTTCTATATTAATAAAATCTAAGTACGCATTTGCTGAAGGATTTCCGTTATTGTTATAATCTAATGTCACTGTAATGGCATCGGACGAAATATTAAGGTTCTCCCCAAATGATGCTGAAGTTCCTAAAACCGAACCTGGACTGATTACCCCTAAATTTAAGCTCGAAACGAAATTACCGTTAATAGTGACTCCCATTGTAGAACCAGCTGTTTCTGAAACAGAACCAACGGCTATATCAAAACGTACAGGTTCACTAGCCACTAAATTTGGAAATTGAAAATTGTAAACACGTTGATTTTCTATATCGAAATCATCACCAAACCATCGACGACCCAATTTCGCTAAGTTGTGTTCATCAACTTCGTAAAATTGATAATCTTGAAATGTATCAATCTCGATGTCTGCAGCTGCAACTATATTTGGCATAGCCTGAATACGTTTTCCATTTCCCGGACTTACATTAACATAGTAATACGTCTTATCCGTATATAGATTTAAGTTGGTACCACTTTCTTGACTATATGTGGTTGGTCCTTCACCATAGAATAATATATAATCACTATTGTCAAAACTGCCATCTTCTTCACCAACAAATTTTATAGCATTCTCTACAACATCAAAAGGATATTCAGCAGAATTCAACAAGGGTAACATTCTACCACCATTACCATAAATTTTCACATTTCTGGGATCTACAGAATTTGTGTTAACACCCAAACTATTCAAGAAACCCTTTGTTAATTGGAACACGCCAGACTCTTCTATATAAAATCTATACCATTCGCCACTACTTAATACTGAATTTGTGATTTCATTTCTTGATGCCGTTTGTGTTCTACTCGCTGATGTGTTATAGTTAATGGAAAAAGACGTGATTTTTTTATATACACCTCTATCATTTACAATAGGGCTAATTTCAAAATAGTAAGCTCTCTTTCCTCTAGCGTTAGTGTTGTAAAATTTATACTTGGGCGATTTAGGTATAAGCTGTGAATTTAGGTTCTTTAAATCGGATTCGCTGATGGTTTCATAGGAAACGTTAGATAGCGTTACTGAATTTTCGTCAATTGCATTTCCGTTACTATCCCATTGTGCAAAAAATGTTAAGCCTTTTTTATCATCATAATTAAAGTGCGTCTTCTCAAAAGCAGGAACAACCATCTTGCCGTAAGCAGTTTCAAGTTCTTTTTCACCACTCCAATTAATATTGAATTGTTTTTGCTGCCCATAAGAAAGCATAGCTAAAAGCAAAAAAAATAAGATATAGCAATTTTTCATTTAAGATTCGATGGTTTGGTTTTTTCCGTAAATTTCACTTTAAAACATCACTAACCTGACTTTGATATAAATTTACAGTAAAATAACGCCTAATATAAAGTGTTATTATGAGGCTTTGACTTTTATTTCAAAAATACAACAATATTTTATTTCAAGGCTCGTTATTAAAGAGCAAAATACACCGATATTATGCAAAAAATCCGTTATTGTGTTCAAAAAAAAGGATGAAATGCACGATTTTTTGATTTTTCATGCAAAAAAAAGTTGTCAGTTTACCTTTAATTGTTATATTGCGGAACTAATATTTAACGAGCTTACTTAAACGTATGGATATGAAAAATGTCTCAAACCTCAAATTTTTAATCGCTTTAGCAGTCTGTGCTAGCATAGTTAGCTGTAAGCGATCATCAAATTCTAGCAATGTAGATAGTGCTACAGGCTGGAAAATCAATGATAAAAATGGCGGCTTTCAGTACAATACCAATTTTAAAGAACAAGAAACACCTCCAGGCACTGCCTTTATAGAAGGAGGAACGTTTACAATGGGTAAAGTACAGGATGACCCTATGCACGATTGGAACAACACTCCCACACAGCAGCACATACAGTCTTTTTACATGGACGAGAATGAGGTGACTAACCTCAACTACTTGTTCTATTTAGATTATTTAAAGAGAGTATATCCTCCAGACGATCCAAATTATGCCTTAATATACAAAGGTGCACTTCCAGACACCTTAGTATGGAGAAACCGTTTAGGTTATAATGAAATGATGACAGAAAACTATCTGCGTCATCCAGGATATGCTAATTACCCTGTTGTAGGTGTAAGCTGGATTCAAGCTGTTGAATATGCCAACTGGAGATCTAACCGCGTTGCTGAGCAATCATTACAAGAAGCTGGTTACATAAAGAGAGATGCGCAATATACTGACTTAAGTGCAGAAAGCACATTTGATGTTGACACCTATATTAATGCCCCTACAGAAACTTATGGCGGAAGCGAAGAGGTTTTACAAGGCGGTAAAAGAAGACAACAAACTGATGCTGATGGCAATCCAATAAATATTTACGCTAACAGAGAATCTGGATTAATCCCAGTAAAATTTAGACTCCCAACGGAGGCTGAGTGGGAATATGCCGCTCTTGGGATGAGTGATCTAAGAAGTTATAACGTATACCGAGGGCGTAAAAAATACCCTTGGGATGGTCAATACACTAGATCTGGTAAGCGTGTAAATCGTGGCGATCAGTTAGCAAACTTTAAGCAAGGTAAAGGAGACTATGGCGGAATTGCCGGATGGTCTGATGATGGTGCAGATATTACTGCAGAAGTAAAATCTTACGAGCCTAATGATTATGGCTTATATGATATGGCTGGTAATGTTGCTGAATGGGTAGCTGATGTTTATCGTCCTATCGTTGATGATGAGTTTAATGACTTCAACTACTATAGAGGTAACGTTTATACAAAGAATGCCTTAAACGAAGATGGTACTGTGAAGGTAGTTACCGTAGATGAAATTGTTTACGATACTTTAAGCAATGGTAAAATCGTTGCAAGAAACTTACCTGGTGAAATTGCAAAAATACCTGTTGATGAAAAAGAAACTTATTTAAGAACTCAGTTCGATAAGAGTGATAATAGAAACTTTAGAGATGGTGATAAGCGTTCTTCGCGTTACTACAGAGAAAGTTTTGATGAAGGTGATGATAGAGTTAATGCCACAGACAAAATGTACAATTCACCTAGACATAGAGTTGAAGTAGATTCTGTTGAAGGTAAACTTATTAGAGAATATGATAAGTCCAATAATAGAACATCTTTAATCAATGACGAAGTGAGAGTTTACAAAGGTGGTTCTTGGAGAGACAGAGCATACTGGATTGATCCTGCGCAACGTCGTTATTTCCCTCAGGATATGGCAACGGACTACATCGGGTTTAGATGTGCAGTATCTAGAGTAGGTTCAAAATCTGTGAAATCACAAAAGAAACGTAATTAAAATCGTTAAATAATATTTAGAAAAGTCCTGATTTGTTAATCAGGACTTTTTTATTTTTAGACAATGAAAATTGAAAGCTTATATCAAAAGTTCAAAAAGAGTTCAGGCATATCAACTGATACCAGAAAACTCTCTGAAGGTTGTATGTACTTCGCACTAAAAGGCGATAATTTTGATGGTAATGAGTTTGTGGAACAAGCTTTTAACGGAGGTGCAAAATATTGTGTAGTTGATAATAATAAGGCTGTACTAAACGATGATTGTTTTATAGTAGATGATGTATTAACAACACTACAGAACTTAGCGACATACCATAGAAATGAAATTGATATTTCAATAATTTCATTAACTGGTAGTAACGGAAAAACAACGACCAAGGAGCTTATTAATATTGTATTGTCAACCCAGTACAATGTCAGTGCCACCAAAGGCAACTTAAACAATCATATAGGTGTGCCATTAACGCTTTTGAGTTTTTCTAAAGATTTAGACTTCGGCATTGTAGAAATGGGAGCCAATCATAAAAAGAAATAGAGTTCCTGTCTAACATTGCCCAACCAGATTATGGTTTAATCACCAACTTCGGCAAAGCTCATCTAGAAGGATTTGGTAGTATTGAAGGAGTTATCGAAGGAAAGTCTGAATTATACAACTTTTTGAAAACCAATAACAAAACTGTATTTGTAAGTGCTGATGACTCAAAACAATTGAATCAAATTGGCAAGTATCAAAATACAGTAAAGTTTGGTAGTAATTCCAACAATGATTGCGTGGTTGAATTTATAGAAGCCAATCCTTTCGTTACAATAAAATACGACGAAATTGAAATTAACAGTCAACTAATAGGTAATTACAATTTCGGTAATATTGCTGTTGCTATAGCTGTAGGACAGTATTTTAATGTAACAAGAGATTATATAAAATCAGCAATTGAAAATTACCAACCTGACAATAATCGCTCTGAAATTATACAAAAAGGTTCCGTACAAATAATTTTAGATGCTTACAATGCCAACCCAACAAGTATGCTAGCAGCTCTAAAAAATCTACAGCAGCTAGAAACCGAGAACAAATATCTTTTTCTGGGAGATATGTTTGAGCTTGGTGCTGATGCTGAAAAAGAACATCAAAATATCGCTGATTTCGCTGAACAAAATTTTAGAGATAATGTGTATCTAATAGGCGAAAATTTCAGTAAAACAACAACAAGTGAAAGCATTAAAAAATTTAAAAAGTTTGAAGATTTAAAACCAATTTTAAATAAACTCAACCTTCATAATTCAACTCTGCTCATAAAAGGCTCTAGAGGTATGGCTTTAGAACGAATTTTGGATATTTTATAATACAAAAAACCATAATTAAAAATGCCTAAGGATAATACTAAAATATCGAAAAGTAGATTTCCTCTATATATCTCTTTATTTATAGTTGTAGGTATCATTTCATCTTATCTTATCATTTCTGACGTACAACAGTTTTTTGATACTGCATGGGAAGTTTTAACTAGTAACGACGAACAGCGAATAAAAAAATGGGTAAGTAATTTTGGATGGTATGGTCCATTGGTTTTAATATTGGCCATGGTTTTACAGATGTTTCTTATCGTTATCCCTACAATATTGCTTATGGTGGTTTCAATCCTAGCCTATGGACCTATTTGGGGAAGCCTTACCATATTAGTAGCAGTATTTGTAGCATCATCTGTAGGTTATGTAATAGGAAATTATTTTGGGCAAACATTTGTTCTAAAAATCTTGGGAAATAAAACGGAAACGAAGATCGAAGAATTTATAGAATCGTTTGGTTTTTGGGCTGTTGTAATCACAAGGGTGAATCCGTTTTTGTCTAACGATGCCATTAGTTTTGTTGCTGGCATATTAAATATGAACTATTGGAAGTTTATTGGAGCTACCGTAATGGGCATACTACCTTTAACCATTTTAATTGCTATTTTAGGTAAAACTACGGAAAGCCTAGAGTCTGGTTTATTAATTGGGTCTATAGTCAGTCTGATTCTCTTTGGAATTTATTATTATTGGAAAAAGAACAAAAAGTAAGCTTTAGGGCTCAAAAAAACCCAAGCGACGGCTTGGGTTTTCTGATTGATGTGGGTCATACTGGATTCGAACCAGTGACTTCTACCCTGTCAAGGTAACACTCTAAACCAACTGAGTTAATGACCCTAAAGTTTCAAAAATACACTTTCTTTTTTGAATTTCCCTACCGAAACCGCTACTGCAAGTATAATTTCGATATGCCCTCGAATATCTAGGAATCTTTGTTTCAAAATAACACTTTTAGCTTCGCTCAGTATTATTTTGAAACAAAAATTCCGATTTGAAAAATCAAATCGGAATTGTGTTTTTGTGGGCGCGAAGGGATTCGAACCCCTGACCCCTTGGGTGTAAACCAAGTGCTCTGAACCAACTGAGCTACGCGCCCTAATAATTAGGACTGCAAATATAGACTAGTTTTTAAAATCTCAAAAGGATTTCAATAAAAAAATCAAATTATTTCAGCGACTACAAAAGTGCTTCCTCCTACAAATATTAGGTCGCTATTTGAGGCATTGGATTTTGCCTTACTAAGTGCTTCTTCTACACTTTTATAGACCTCACCTTGTATATTATATTCTAAAAAATTCTTTTGTAATAGTACTGCATCCAGACCTCTTGGTACATCAGGTTTACAAAAATAATAGGTAGCATTTTTAGGAAACAATGGAATTATAGTATTTAGATCTTTATCATTTACGGCTCCGAATACAATATGAAATTGGTTATATGTTTCTAACTGCAACTGTTGCAATACAAATGTTAATCCTTCCTTATTATGAGCAGTATCACAAATAACTTTTGGATTGTACTGAATTACTTGCCACCTCCCTTGTAAACCCGTATTCTTGGTTACATTGAGAAGTCCCTTTTTTAATTCTGAATCCGAAATTGAAAAACCAGAATGTCGGAGAACATTTATCGATTGAATAACGGTTTTGATGTTATGCTTTTGGTAAGCCCCTTTTAAATCACTTTCAAGGACATTTTCAATTAATTGGTCAGAAAAATAAATATCTGAATTGGTCAACTTCGCTTTCTCTTTAAAGACAGTTTGAGTTTCAGGTTGAGTTTCACCAATGACAACCGGAATATTCTGTTTAATGATTCCTGCTTTTTCAGCGGCAATTTTCTCAAGGGTGTCGCCTAAAAATTGTACATGATCAAACCCTATATTAGTTATTACAGAAAGTTCAGGTGTAATAATATTTGTAGAATCTAAACGACCGCCCAACCCAACTTCTATAACTGCAATGTCAACATTTTGCTTAGCGAAATAATCGAAAGCCATGCCTACTGTCATTTCAAAGAAAGACAGATTATTTACTTCAAAAAATGCCTTATTTCGCTTTATAAACCCAAGTACAAATTGTTTACTTACAACTTTACCATTAATACGGATACGTTCTCTAAAATCCCTTAGGTGTGGTGATGTGTATAAACCAACTTTGTAACCAGCCTCTTGTAGGACTGAAGCTAACATATGACTCGTTGAACCTTTACCATTGGTTCCTGCAACATGAATCGATTTGAATCTAGTATGTGGCTCTCCTAAATGATTGGAAATTTTAAAAGCATTAGTTAAGTCCTTTCTAAAAGCAGTTTTACCCTTACTTTGATACATTGGTAGTTGCTGAAACATCCAATTGAGTGTATCTTGGTAATTCATGATTTATTGACCAACATCAAAGTTAATACTTACAAAGCCAATTTGCTTTGCAGGCGCATCTGAATCTGCTGGCCATTTATGCGATAAGGCAATTTTCTTTGCAGGCTCCAATAAACAGGGATGCGTGTTCGTAGTACCTCTTATACCAGGTTCAGCTTTAGTAACTCTGCCTGCTCTGTTTACTTCTATTTTAACAACGACCAAACCGTACTCATTGCAATCTTGCTTGTAGATTTGTCTTGATGGTCTTCCACGTCCGCCTAATCCGTAACCTACTCCACCTTTTCCAGGTCCTGAGCCACCAAAATAGCTTGGCGCATAAGGATCTCCATCTAATTGACCTTTATTTCCCCCTTGATTGTCTGGTCCTTCACCTCCGTCATCATTACCACTAGAATTCTTTACTCCACCTATAAGGTCATCTAATTTTTTCTGCTTTTCTGCCTTTTCACGTCTCTCACGTTCTTCAGCTTCACGCTTTTGGCGCTCAATTCGCTCTGCTTCAGCTTTAGCTTTTGCTTCAGCCTCTTTTTGCTTTTTTATGGCAATATCTTCGGCATTTTCAGCTGTCATTACCTCTTCAGTCTTTGTTGGAGTTTGAGTAGGCTCTGCTTTTGAGGTTTCTGGTTGTGATTCCTCTACGACTTTTTCTTCGACAGCTTTTCTCGGTTGTGCCAATGGTCTATTTCCGCTACCAAAGTCTGTATTCCCAAAGTTTACCGCAACACCGTACTCCTCTGGTGGATCTAAATATTGAGGCCCAACAAAAAACAACAACAAGAATAATAACAAAGCTATTAAGCCTGTTATTCTTGCCGAATTACGTTGATGTTTGGTCTCTAAATATTTCATCTCAGTTATACTTTAGTGAGTGTAGTTTCAAAAATGATGCCGTTTAGTTAGGCTTCACTGCCAGTATCACTTTAAACTTATTTCTATTAGCAATGTCCATTACCTTTACAACATTCTCTACAGGTACTGATTTCTCAGCTCTTAATACAATTGTTGGAGATTCCTGTTTTGAAAGAATTGACACCAATTGATTTTCTAATACACTTTCACCAACACGTTTCTGGTCAATATAATAAGTCAAATCTGCCTTAATACTTACTGCGGTTGACTTTTTGTTCTCTGTCTTTCCGCTTGCCTTTGGTAAAATAATATCAATAGCATTTGTGGTCACCAACGTCGATGCTATCATAAAAAAGATCAATAACAGGAAAACAATATCGGTCATAGATGCCATATTGAATTCTGGTGTTACTTTATTTCGTCCTCTAATGTTCATATTAGATAGGTTCGTTTAGGTGATCTAAAAATTCAGTAGATGTGGCTTCCATTTGGTGAACCACTTTATTAGTTCTTACCACAATGTGATTGTAAGCCACATAAGCTATAATACCTACTATTAATCCACCGACTGTGGTTGTCATTGCGGTATATAATCCACTCGCCAAAACATCCATTTGAATGGTTCCTCCCGCGTTAGCCAACTCAAAAATGGAAAGTATCATTCCAACTACAGTTCCTAAGAACCCTATCATTGGTGCAACACCAGATATTGTCGCCAACACACTTATATTTTTTTCTAAGCTATATATCTCTAAACGACCTGCGTTTTCAATTGCTGTATTAATATCTTCAAGAGGCTTACCAATTCTAGTGATGCCCTTTGCAATTAATCGAGAAACCGGTGAATTTTGCTGAGCACATAGCATTTGAGCAGAATCCACCTTGCCGTTACTGACATGGTCTTTTATTTGATTCATAAAATTTGAATCGACTTTTGATGCTGCTTTTATGGCAAAAATCCTTTCAAAATATATATATGTAGCCATTATGAGCAGCAAGAACAAGATAAGAATGATGACCATTCCTGAAGTTCCACCACTTGTAATCAACTCAATAATAGATAAGGTTTTTTCAACGGATTCACCATCTGTTAGAACCTCCGCTTCATCTTGAATATTACTTAGTAATATCATATTATAAGTTTTAAGTTTAAAAGTTTCTGTAAGTTATAACGCTAAGTTTTTCACTTAAGTATGTTAGAAAATAGCTCTTGTTGCCATAAAGGCAATAGCACCTGCTATAAAACCTACAAAAGCCAACCAGGATATCTTTTTAAGGTACCAGAAAAAGTCTATTTTTTCCATTCCATAGCCACTACACCAGCAGCAGAACCAATAATTAACATACTCCCGCCAGTACCAGCAGAATAGGCTATAAAATGCCACAACTGATTATCCATCGGCTCAGAGAACATCCCTAAACTGGCTGCAACCAGTGGCACATTATCAATAACTGCCGAACCAACACCAAGGAGAATGACTACCAAATCCGAAACAACAGTTTCCGCTGGCTCAGTTCCTATTAACCCAATGTTTTCCTTAAGACTATCTGCAAAACCGAAAAGTATCCCAAGCGATTCTAAAGCGGCAACTGCCATTAAAATACCCAGGAAAAACAAGATACTAGGTAATTCAATTTTTGACAATGAATAATGCACAGGACTATGACTTGCATTCTCACTATGCTCTTCGGATTGTATCTGTGATATAGCAAATTTTGAATTACTATAAATCTCAGCAAAAATCGCTACGACACCAAGGGACAGCATCATACCTACGTAAGGTGGTAAATGGGTGATAACTTTAAAAATCGGTACAAAGACAATAGCGCCCAATCCTAAAAATAACATTGTAGAACTAAATTTGTTTTTTGGCTTATCATCAGCACCTTGTAATTCTAAGGTGCCTTTAAATGGTTGTAGCAATGATGCTATAAAAGTAGGCACTATCATACATAACAGTGATGGAATAAATAAATAGATAAATAAATTACCTGTGGATACTTTGTCTCCAATCCATAGCATCGTTGTAGTAACATCACCAATTGGTGACCATGCTCCACCAGCGTTTGCAGCTATAATAATTAAACCTGCATACCAAATCCTTACACTTCTATCCTTAACTATTTTTTGAAGAATAGATATTAAAACAATTGTTGCTGTAAGGTTGTCTATAATTGCAGAAAGTATAAATGCCAAACCGCAGAACATCCAAAGCAATTTTCTTCTGCTGTTAAAGTTTACCGCATTTTTAATGGTAGAAAAGCCATCAAAATAATCTATGATTTCTACAATGGTCATGGCACCCAATAAAAACACCAATATCTCTGCGGTCTTCCCTAAATGGTGCAAAAGCGTTTCCTCCATTAAATGCATTTTTTCTTCATGACCTTGGTCTGAAAAACCATCTACAAGACCATGAATTGAAGAATCGAACCACTGTGTAAAATCGTCAATTCCCAAAGAAATCAAAGCCCAACTTATGGCCATCATAACCAAAGCTGGTATCAACTTATCAATTTTTATATTGTGTTCTAATGTTATCGCTAAATAGCCAAAAACAAATACGAGAATTATAACAGTTTCCATAATAAGGGATATTTTATATTAATTGTCTTAGTGCAATCTCAAAAGCGGTTTCACTAATACCGGTTTTTGTTGGATTATTCTTTTTAACTTCTTTTAATGCCTTTTTAATAACTTTAGAAGTATCATTGAAAATAGCTTCATCTGTCATTGTTACTTTTCGTTCCATAAAGTAGGCAAAAACTCTAGCCATACCACAATTTGAAATAAAATCTGGTATTAAGCTCACTTTTTGGTCGGTATGCTCCATGATAGGTCCAAAGAAAATTTCTTTATCTGCAAAAGGCACATTTGCCCCACATGTAATAACTTCTAAGCCAGTACTAATCATTTGATCTATTTGATCTTGAGTAATTAATCTAGATGCTGCACATGGCGCAAACACTTCGGTTTCTAAAGACCAAATCTGTTCATTTATAGCTTCAAAAGGGATTAAGTCATCTGCAACAAGAGTGTTTCCACTTTTATTAAGGTACAACTCTGTGATTTCCTTAAAAGAAAACCCATCAGGATTAATTAAGCCACCAACCCTATCAATTATACCAACTACTTTTGCTCCCATTTGGGAAAAGTAAAAAGCAGCAGCAGCTCCAACATTACCAAAACCTTGAACTACAACACGCTTTCCTTTAATATTACTGTCGTTAATTGCATAAAAATGCTTCGCTGCTACAGCAACACCATAGCCCGTAATCATATCTGCAACCGTGTACTTTTTGGATACATCTGGTGAGTATTTTGGGTTTTCAATAACCTTAATAACACCATGCCTTAACTGACCAATTCGGTTTATTTTATCAGCTTGTGTGGGTTTAAAATGTCCTTCAAAAACACCTTCTTGCGGATGCCAAACACCACTTTCTTCTGTTATGGGAATCACTTCGTGAATTTCATCAACATTTAGGTCTCCACCTGTACCGTAATAACTTTTCAATAATGGAGAAACGGCTGCATACCAGCGTTCTAATACCCCTTTTTTTCTTGGGTCATTCGGATCGAAATTGATACCTGATTTGGCTCCTCCTATTGCTGGTCCCGAAACTGTAAACTTTACCTCCATGGTTTTTGCCAGTGACAAAACTTCATTTTGATCTAGACCTTTTCTCATTCTAGTACCGCCTCCAGCTGCCCCACCTCTTAGAGAGTTTATGACCGTCCATCCTTCAGCGTCTGTTTCTGGGTCGTTCCAATGAAAAACTATTTCGGGAGATTTATTTTCGTACTTGTGAAGTAATTTCTTTATCAATTTGCATCAATTAGTTAGTTATAACAAATATAAAAAACTCTATTTCCTAAAAGAGATTAAAACATTAATTTTAAGTGTTAGGAATTAAAATTTTTCCAGAGGAATGATTCTTGCTCGCTCCCGTGACACTTTTAAGGGAATTAACCTCATTTCGTTCTCTTAAAACTCCCAATAAACCAAAAACCAGAGCTTCTTTAAATTCAATGATTTCCTTACTAGGCATTATTATTTGTGATTTTGTAAGCGATTTTATTCTATGGATTAAAAAATCATTGTAGGCTCCTCCACCCGTTACCAATACTTTAGCCTCCTCTTGATACAAAATTTTAGAAATTTTAATCGCAACATGCTCTACGAACGTTCTCAACACATCTTCAATTCTGAGATTACAGGAGTCAATTAATGGAATAACCTTTTCTTTAACCCATTCTAAACCCAATGATTTAGGCGGTTTCTGTTGATAGAACTCAATTTGATTCAATTTTGTTAGCAATTCGGAATCAATATTACCAGTCGAGGCTAATTTTCCTTTGTCATCAAAATCCAGATTTAATTTGAATACATAATGGTTTAAAACAATATTGACAGGACAAATGTCAAAAGCGATTCTTTCGTTATTCTCTTCAAATGAAATATTGGCGAAGCCTCCTAAATTCAAACAGAAACCATATTTCTCAAACAATAATCGATCACCAATAGGTACCAAAGGCGCACCTTGTCCGCCATATTCAACATCTTGAACCCTAAAATCGCAAATGACCTTTTCATTTAATGTATTTGCTAAAATCTGCTGATTACCAATTTGCAGTGTTAATCCATTTTCAGGTTGATGCAAAGCCGTATGTCCATGTGAAGCAATAAAATCAATATCAGTTATATTATGCTTTTTGATAAATTCCGAAATAACCGTTCCCAAATATTTGGAATAAGCTTTATCTATTTCTGATAATTCATCCAAAGTCTTTGTTACCAATTGACTTAGAGATAATTTCCAAATCTCAGAATATTTCAGGGTTTCTGACTTGTGAATCTTAAATGTCCAATTATTATCATATATATATGTTGCGTATATGATATCTATACCGTCCAAAGAGGTGCCAGACATCACACCCACTACATTATAATAAGACTTTGCCATATTAGTAAAAATAATATTACTTATTGAAAATACCGCAAGAAACAGTTATCTTTGCATGAAATTTTTAACAAATCAACAATTAGTTTGCTTTATGGATTTTAGCTTAACAGAAGAACATATAATGATTCGTGATGCTGCAAGAGATTTTGCACAAACAGAATTACTTCCTGGTGTTATAGAACGTGATAATGCACAAACCTTTCCCGATGAATTGGTGAGAAAAATGGGCGAGTTGGGTTTTATGGGTATCATGGTGGACCCAAAGTATGGGGGAAGCGGTATGGATGCAATCTCTTATGTTTTAATTATGGAAGAGTTGTCTAAAATTGATGCCTCTGCTTCTGTTATGGTTTCTGTAAATAATTCATTGGTCTGTTATGGTCTTGAAGCCTTTGGTACTGAAGAGCAAAAGCAAAAATACTTAACCAAACTTGCTACTGGAGAACACATCGGTGCATTTTGTTTAAGTGAGCCAGAAGCTGGAAGTGATGCAACCTCTCAAAAAACTACTGCTATTGACAAAGGGGACCATTATATTATCAATGGTACAAAAAACTGGATTACAAACGGCGGACGTGCGGACACCTATTTAGTCATAGCGCAAACCGATAGGAAAAAAGGCCACAAAGGCATCAACGCTTTTATTCTTGAAAAAGGCATGCCTGGTTTTGATATTGGCCCAAAAGAAGATAAGCTTGGTATACGTGGTAGTGATACACATACATTGCAATTTAATGATGTAAAAGTACCAAAGGAAAATAGAATCGGCGAAGATGGTTTTGGATTTAAGTTTGCCATGAAAACCTTATCTGGCGGACGTATTGGTATTGCTGCACAAGCCCTTGGGATTGCATCAGGAGCTTATGAATTGGCCTTAAAATACTCTAAGGAGCGTAAAGCTTTTGGAACAGAAATATGTAATCATCAAGCTATAGCTTTTAAATTGGCTGATATGTACACTGAGATTGAAGCTGCTCGCCATTTAGTAATGAAAGCTGCTTGGGAAAAAGACCAAGGTAATAATTATGATATGGCAAGTGCAATGGCAAAACTTTACGCAAGTAAAGTAGCCATGGAACAGACTGTTGAAGCTGTGCAAATACATGGTGGTAATGGATTTGTTAAGGAATATCACGTAGAGCGATTAATGCGAGATGCTAAGATTACCCAGATTTATGAAGGGACTTCTGAAATACAGAAAATTGTAATTTCGAGAGGAGTTCTTCGAGATTAATTGAGACGTTCATCGAAAAATTTTACAAAATCCTGCCTTAACGCAGGATTTTTTTTATATTACAACATCAAATAGTGTTTCCCCTTCCCAATTTACTATTCGATTATTCTTCCCACACAAATAATTTATTAATCTTTTTAAATTCTTATTATGAAAAATTTTTACTTAACAGTTCTGTTATGTATGATTTTTGTTTGTGCTGGTCATTCTCAAAAATCTGTAATTACAGACTACATGCAAGAAAACCTTGAAGAATTAAAGTTAACCCAAAATGACGTGTCCAATTTTAGGATTCTAAGTTCTTCAACTTTGTCCAACAAGTATTTTGGTATTTATTATTTGCAACAGGAAGTCAATGGAATTCCTATTGCAGATAAAGTTGCTACAGTGCTTATAAAAGATGATGAGATTTTGAGACTCAAACATCATTTTATTTATGACGCATCATCAAAAATCAATTCTCAAACTGCATCGATTTCACCAGTAATGGCTGCAAATTATGCGATTAGTAATCTTGGTCTTGGCACAGATGAAAATTTAAAAGTTGTTGATTATTCGACTAAGCAAGATATTACTAAAGAAAATCTTTTGTCTAGTAACCTAGAGTCCCCATTAATGTTTGTCTCTGACAGTGATGGAAATTACGTCTTATCTTATGAAGTTGTGATAAAAACAAATGATCATTGGTGGGTTACAAAAATTGATGCCACCAACGGAAATATTATTTCCAAAGCAGACGCATTGATTAGCTGTAATTTTGATACCACCATTGATGATAGTAAACCAATTAATCACAAAAACCACAGCCATCGTTATACATTTAATGGAAATGAGATCAATAATGCTGAAGTTTTTGATGACAGATTATTTAATCAAAATGATAGTGGGAATAGTATGTTTATGCCACCTTTGGCTGCGGAAAGTGCTACTTACAATGCTTTTCCTTTAAAAGTAGAGACACCTAATCATGGAAGTAGAGATATGTTGAGTAACCCTTGGGAGGTTACACCTACAGGTGGAGCTGAAGTCCCATCTCCATTTGGATGGCACGATTTTGAAACTGCACCAGATGTATATGTTCAAACTACACGAACCGAAGGGAACAATACTAGAGCCTATGAGGATGCTGGAAATAGAGACGCTCCATTACCAGATGGGTCATCTTATGCAGATGCCACTAACATTGACGGGACAACAGGTGACATGACTTTTGATTATACCTTAGACCTTAACCAGTTTCCAGATGCATACCAAGATGCAGCAATAGTCAATCTTTTCGTTTGGAATAATTTTATGCACGATTTTTCTTATGCTTATGGATTTGACGAAACCAATGGGAATTTTCAACAAGAGGATTATGATAGATTTGCTGGCGTTGGTGGCGGAATTAATGATTGGGATGGTGATGAAGTACGTGCTGAAGCCCAAGATGGCGACGGTTTAAACAATGCTAATATGGGTACGTTAGGTGATGGCTTTGAACCTACAATGCAGATGTTTCTTTGGGGAGCATCTCCATTTGGAGAATTTTTTGAAGTCATTGAAAATACAGATGATAACTCATTATTAGGAGCATATGATGCTTCTCGTTTTCCATTTGTTCCTATTCCTAGAGAAACAGATGCACCTCTAGAGGCCCAATTGGTTTTAGTGCAAGATGATGGTCTTCCTTATACGGCACAAGAAGATGGAGGCACTCCAGGGCCAAGCCCAAATTTAAGTGATGGTTGTACAGGCGCAGGAGCCACTCCTGAAACCCAGATGTTAGTAAATGCAGCAGATTTAAATGGTAATATAGCCGTAGTAAGAAGAGGTGTTTGTACATTCGTTAAAAAAATAACACTTGCTCAAAACTCAGGCGCAATAGGTGTTATTCTTGTTAATAATAACCCTGGCGAAGGTCCAATTAATGGTGGTGGAGAACCTTACATACCATTAAACATTCCTGCAATATCAATTTCTTTCGAAGACGGTGAAGCATTGATTGAAAAAATTGGAGATGCTGATGGTGATGGAACAATTGAATCTGTAGGAGAGCAAGTGACAGGAAAATTAATAGATCGTGGTCCAGCGTCTAATCTAATAAACAGAGATGGTGATTTAGATCAAGGTATAATTGCTCATGAGTATGCGCATGGAATTTCGACCAGATTGGTTGGAGGACGACAAAATTTCTCATGTTTAATAGGCGCAGGTGCCGTTAAAGAAGAACAAATGGGAGAAGGTTGGTCAGACTTTTATGGCCTTGTAACAACGCATAACTTTGCTTTAAATAGTGACCCAACAGACCCGAGAGGAATTGGAACTTATGTACAATTTCAAACAACAGATGGTCCAGGAATCCGTCCTTCACCATATTCTACAGATTTTAGTGTAAACGATTATACTTATGGTGATATAGCAAATGAAGCATTAACAGTACCTCATGGTGTAGGTTTTGTTTGGTCCACTATGCTATGGGACTTGTATTGGGCTTTAATTGACGAACACGGGTATGATCCAGACCTATACTATGGTACTGGTGGAAATAATATAGCTATACAGTTAGTGACAGATGGATTGAAATTGACAGACTGTGGTAATGTCGGTTTTGTAGAAGGTAGAGATGCTATTTTAGCTGCGGATGATGCCTTATATGGTGGTGCAAACCATTGCTTAATTAGAAATGTGTTTGCTCAACGTGGTGTAGGTGCTTTGGCATTACAAGGGAGTGCCGATAGTAGATCTGATCAAGTAGAAAATTTTGATTTAGATGGTGGAGTTTTTGTTGGTAATAATTGTGGTGATGTTTTGAACAACCAAGATTTTGAAAGAACTGCATTTGTTGTTTATCCTAATCCAACAAATAGTACAATCTTTATAGCTTCAGGTTCTAATTATGGTGATGCAAAAGTGAGACTTTATGATATTAACGGCAGACAGTTGTTAACTAAGACAATTAATTTGTCTAATACACCTCATATAGACATAAGCAATCTTTCTGATGGAATGTATGTTTTAGAGATAGAAACTGGCTCTAATAAAACTTTCTCTCAGAAAATTATAAAAAATTGATTATTAGCTTTTATTATGGAAAGGGAAGGTTTTCAATAAGCCTTCCTTTTTTATTTTCTTATTTTAAAATTAATACTGATTAAGTATTATTTAATTCATTCAGCACCAAACGTAATTCACCATAAGAATATTTATCATCAAGTTGGTGCTTTAAATCCGAGAGATTTTCGAAAGTCTTGGTGGGAATGATTTCTTTTAATTCTGAATAGTGAGCTTTTGGCATTAGGTCTATAATCTTCACTTCTCCTGATGAAATGAAACTAGCCAAATGGCCAAATATAGTATTAGTGTTTAATTCTCGTTCTAGAGCTATTTGATCTATTGATTTACCTGACTTAAAAAGCTCTAAGGAGATTTTCTTTGTACCCTCTTTTTTCTTTTTGGGTTTTAATTCTTCAAGAACTGGAAGCTTATCATTAGATTCAATATCATTTTCTTCACAGTAATCAGTAATCACTTTTAATATTTCAGAGCCATATTTTTCAATTCTTGTTTTGCCCATGCCGTGAATTTGCTTTAATTCAGCTTTAGTTGTTGGTAACAACTCACACATGGCATATAATGATTTTTGTGTAAAAATCTGAAAGTGAACTAAATCTTCACGTTTTGCGATTTGGTTCCTAAGTTCTCTAAGTAATTCAAAGAGTTCAACATTGGTTGTACCATCAATAATAGCTTTACGTTGTTTTTTAGGTTTTTCTTTTCCTAAGAAAACAGACTTGGCTCTTAGAGATAAAAATTGTTGCACATTAAAGCCCTCTTTTAAGCCTAAAAAATAGGATACTTTTGTCTCTAATAACTCTTCTAATGTATCTAGTTGTTTATCAATATCTTTTTGAATTGCTTTATTATCAGTAGTAAAACTTAAAGCCTTAAGAGAACCTCCTATTGTTTCTTTTGTTTGCTCCTCAAAGTAATCGATAGCTTTTATAAATCTATCCTGAAGTGTTTTATTAGATTCGGGCATATCTACCGAGTCACCAATCGATTTTAGTTGGCTATTAAAGGAGTTGCTTATTTTAAGTAGGTTGGTAACTGAATCTTTTATTGTTACCAAAGGTGTTTCAATATTTCCTTCAATGCTCCCTCTGTTTTTATAGTAAGTATCTAATATTCGATTTGAAGGATATAAAAATTTATAAAAATCAAAAATCTCGGAAATTAAGCCTAACTGAAATGTACGTTTAGATTGCTGGAGCATATCATTATTTGGTTGGTTAGCTTCTGCACTTTCGTTAAAAGAAATAACATTACTATCACTAATGATTTGACTCGGAGTAATTTTACTATTAAGAACTAATCCTTCTAGCGATTTACAGCGACTAAGCGCTACATAGGTTTGCCCGTGCGCAAAGGCAGCTTCAGCATCAATTATTGCTTTATCAAAAGTTAAACCCTGACTTTTATGAATTGTGATTGACCAGGCCAAGCGAAGTGGCATTTGTGTATAACTACCAATTTTGTCTTCGGAAATTGCTTTTGAGTCCTTATCGACAGTGTATTTAATATTTTCCCAAACCTCTGGTTTCGTGATTATATTAAAATCGTCATCTGGGCAATTCACAACAACTTCGTCATCATCTAATAAAATTACCTTACCAATTTTACCGTTGAAGTAACGCTTTTCTGGTGAACTATCATTTTTAATAAACATAACTTGCGCACCAACTTTTAGTTTTAACTCTTCTTTGTTGGGATAAGAATGTTCAGGGAATTTTCCTTCAACAACTGCATTATAAGTTCTTGATTTTCCTTCAAGCTTTTCAAGCTCTTGTTTATTGATCTGGCTGGCTTTATGATTATGGGTCGTCAATGAAATATAACCTTCATTTTCATTTGGAATAAAGTTAGGTTGGTAACGTTTATTCAATTCGTCAGCTGATGATTGACTTAGTTCATTATTTCTAATTTCATTCAGTATATTAATAAACACTGGGTTTTCTTGCCTATAAATATGCTTTAATTCAATCGTAATCGGGTTTGAATTTTTATAAGCTTCACTACTAAAGAAGAATATATTCCTATAAAATGGCTTTAATAACTGCCATTCTTGCTCTTTAATTACTGGCGATAACTGTTGAAGGTCACCTATCATCAATAATTGAGTTCCACCAAAAGGCAATTTTCTATTTTTAAAGCGTTTTAAAGTTCTATCTATTCCGTCTAGTAAGTCAGCTCTCACCATACTGATTTCATCAATAACCAATAGATCTAAAGACTTGATAATATTAATTTTTGTTTTACTGAATTTTCTATTGAAACTAGTTGTAGAATTTAAATCTGTATGAGGTAAAATTGGCCCAAATGGCATTTGAAAAAAAGAATGAATAGTTACCCCTTTAGCATTTATAGCCGCTACTCCAGTTGGTGCAACCACCACCATTCGTTTTTGTGATTGCATTTTTAATTTATGTAAAAATGTTGTTTTGCCTGTACCCGCTTTACCAGTTAAGAATATATTTCTATTTGCATTATTAACGAAATCCCAGGCAAGATTAAGTTCATTATTTATTTTCATTATAGCTTTCAGATAAAACTTGAAGATAACAAATCTGAAACTTTTAAATTGAAGTAATTTTCTCTATAAACGAAAAAAATCCCGATTCTAACAATAAGAATCGGGATTCAAAAAAGGCGGCGACCTACTCTTCCACAGATAGTAGTACCATCGGCGCAAACGGGCTTAACTTCTCTGTTCGGAATGGTAAGAGGTGAGCCCCGTCGCTATAACCACCTTAAGTCTTGGTTGCTATAAACATATACAACACTAATATTGTTGACATATTGAAAAAGACGACGAATCGTCATTGGATATATGATAATTAACTGGAAATCTATTTAATAGAATTCGTACCTATAAAAAGAACGGCGTACAATAAGCCTATGGGTTATTAGTACTACTCGGCTATGACGTTACCGCCTTTACACCTGTAGCCTATCGACGTGGTCATCTTCCACGACCCTTTAAAGAAATCTCATCTTGTGGTGGGTTTCGCGCTTATATGCTTTCAGCGCTTATCCCTTCCCAACGTAGCTACCCAGCAATGCTCCTGGCGGAACAACTGGTACACCAGAGGTTGGTCCAACTCGGTCCTCTCGTACTAGAGTCAGATCCACTCAAATTTCTAACGCCCACAGTAGATAGAGACCGAACTGTCTCACGACGTTCTGAACCCAGCTCGCGTGCCACTTTAATGGGCGAACAGCCCAACCCTTGGGACCTTCTCCAGCCCCAGGATGTGACGAGCCGACATCGAGGTGCCAAACCCCCCCGTCGATGTGAGCTCTTGGGGGAGATCAGCCTGTTATCCCCGGAGTACCTTTTATCCTTTGAGCGATGGCCCTTCCATGCGGAACCACCGGATCACTATGCTCTACTTTCGTACCTGATCGACCTGTATGTCTCTCAGTCAAGCTCCCTTATGCCATTGCACTCTGCGCACGGTTACCAAGCGTGCTGAGGGAACCTTTAGAAGCCTCCGTTACTCTTTTGGAGGCGACCACCCCAGTCAAACTACCCACCAAGCACTGTCCCTGATCAGAGGTTAGACTCTAGATAAGCAAAGGGTGGTATTTCAACAATGACTCACCCACGCCTGGCGACGCAGGGTCGAAGTCTCCCACCTATCCTACACATTACTTATCCAAAGCCAATACTAAGCTATAGTAAAGGTTCACGGGGTCTTTTCGTCCCACTGCGGGTAATCGGCATCTTCACCGATACTACAATTTCACCGAGCTCATGGCTGAGACAGTATCCAAATCGTTACACCATTCGTGCAGGTCGGAACTTACCCGACAAGGAATTTCGCTACCTTAGGACCGTTATAGTTACGGCCGCCGTTTACTGGGGCTTCATTTGAGATCTTCGAGGTAAACCTCTAAACCCTCCACTTAACCTTCCAGCACCGGGCAGGTGTCAGGCCCTATACGTCATCTTTCGATTTAGCAGAGCCCTGTGTTTTTGATAAACAGTCGCTTGGATCTTTTCACTGCGGCCTGTATTGCTACAGGCGACGCTTCTCCCGAAGTTACGCGTCTATTTTGCCTAGTTCCTTAGCCATGAATCTCTCGAGCTCCTTAGAATTCTCATCCCAACTACCTGTGTCGGTTTAGGGTACGGGCTGCTTCACTCGCTTTTCTTGGAAGTCGATTCGCTAGATTATCACCTTGGCCGTAGCCTCAGTGTACTATCGCCGTGTTACCACTGGCTTCAACGCACTATTCCGTCAGTGCGCACTAACTATTCGCCTCCGTCACTTTTAGCGTGAGCAGGTACAGGAATATTAACCTGTTGTCCATCCACTACCCCTTTCGGGTTCGCGTTAGGTCCCGACTAACCCTCAGCTGATTAGCATAGCTGAGGAAACCTTAGTCTTTCGGAGTGCGGGTTTCTCGCCCGCATTATCGTTACTTATGCCTACATTTTCTTTTGTAGCTTCTCCAGCATACCTCGCAGTACACCTTCGACGACACTACAATGCTCCCCTACCACTTTTACAAGTCCATAGCTTCGGTAGTATGTTTATGCCCGATTATTATCCATGCCGGATCGCTCGACTAGTGAGCTGTTACGCACTCTTTAAATGAATGGCTGCTTCCAAGCCAACATCCTAGCTGTCTGTGCAATCCAACCTCGTTTATTCAACTTAACATACATTTGGGGACCTTAGCTGATGGTCTGGGTTCTTTCCCTCTCGGACATGGACCTTAGCACCCATGCCCTCACTGCTGATCATCATTTTATAGCATTCGGAGTTTGTCAG